>CAWDAC010000001.1:0-39646 GCA_963800125.1 uncultured Actinomycetota bacterium
GCGACACGCTCTACCTCGCACATCGGCGAATCCGACCCAGTCACCGGATACACGTGCTTTGAGACGAACTTCCGCGAGTCACAGGTGTCTTTTTCGAGACGCGGTCTGATGCCAGACCTCCGCCGCACACGCAGCCGCCCGACGCAGGCTCTCACAACGCGGAACACACCCTTGGACTTGTCCTGGGACCCTCTGTTGTCGCGCGTGGCGGGCACGGCGGCCCTGTGGGACGATAGGCCCCGTCACGCCGTCCGGACCGCGGCGGCGCTGTGCGGGAGGGAAGCACCACGCCGTCACGTCGCCCCGAGCTCTTGAGCATGGCGGACGGCTACGCGCGGTACGCGCTCTCGCAGCGCGCCTCCTTCGAGGCGATCCACCCGGCCGTGATGGCCGCCGCGGAGCGGCTGGCGAGCGAGCCCGTGCTCTGCGTGGCCGATCTGGGCGCCGCCGACGGCGTGAACTCTCACGGCCTCATCCGCGATCTCGTGGCGCAGCGCGCCGGACGGCCGCTGATCTACGCGCTCGTTGATCTCCCGACGAACGCGTGGCGGGTCGCCGCCGCCCACCTGCGGGACGCCTTCGGCCCGGCGGCGGACCAGGGCGTGATAGTCGTGATCCCTGCGCCGGCCGAGTCCGGCCCCGGGGTCGCCGACACGGGCACGGGCGCCCATTACGCCTTGCCGGAGGCCCACGGCGAGGCCTGTCGGCGAGCGCTCGATCGCGACCCGCCTCCCGCCACGGTCGTCTCCATGGCCGGAATCCCTCTCCACCAGGCGCCCTCCCTTCCACGAGGCACAGTGCACCTCGCGGTGACCGGGACGGCCATGCACTGGGTCGCCGACGCCGCCGGCCTGGCCTCGAGCGGCTCGGTCTTCCCCGGCCACCCGGACCACGTGGACGAGGACGAGCGACGCGCCTGGCGCGTCGCCGCGGAGCGGCAGTGGGAGCGAATGCTCGAGATGCGCGCAGTAGAGCTGGCGCCGGGGGGGTGGTTTATCGCCGCCATCCCGGCCTCCCCCGCTCCGTGGCCGGACAGGACGGGGCTCTACGTCGAGATCGTCGGGGACATGAACCTGCTGCTCGCCGACTGGCGCCGCGCGGGGCGCATCGGCGGCGCCACCGTCGCCGCGGCCGTCGTTCCGGTCTGGTCGCGCACACTCGACGAGTTCCGGGCTCCCTTCGAGGCGGGCGGCGGGAGCTTCGCCGGCCTCGAGCTCGAGAGCACCGAGCTTTTCCGTCTCGACAACCCCTACTTGCACGACAATCCCGCGGTGTTCGCGCGGGACTACGTCCAGAGCGTGACCGCATGGGGAGGGCCGCTCCTCCTCCGTGCCTTCGCGCGCGAGGGCGAGGCACGCGCTGCCGGTCTCCTCGCCGACTTCCTCGGAGAGCTCGAGGAGCGCGTCGCGGAGGCCCCCGACCGCTATCGCTGGGACTACGTCGAGGCCCTCGTCATCTGCCGGAAAGCGAGCGACGCGGAGCAGGCCAATGGGTGACATCGAGAAGTCGAAAGTGATTCGGTCATGAAATGGCGCCGGGTGTCCGGGGTCTCGGGGCCGACCTACTTCAGCGAAGACGGCCAGTGGACGATCCTCATCGTCAAATCGGGTGAGCACCGCCTGTGCCGGGAACAGCAGCCCGTCGGCGCGTTCCCGACGCTGCGGCTGGCCCAAGAGGCTGCTGAGCAGGTGACTGATTAGTGAGCCAGCGACACCGCCGAGTCGTTGATTCTCGCGAAGAAGGCCCCTCATCCCGGCGAGCAGTTCCTGGACGCGAAAATGCGCTGTGGCGCGGGCAAGGAAGCTCAGCAACGGTGGCAGACGGCGATGCCTCGAAACTAGATCCTCCGAGCCAACTGTTGCAACGCCGACTGGAAGACTGGGCTCATCTGAGCGCTTCGTTGTAACTCCGCTATAGGTTTTGTGAGCCTTGATCCCGGCTCACGCGGTGAAACGCTCTGCCTAGCTGTCACTTTGAGGCCGTGGCCTCCCGGTTCTTCGACATTGGCTTGAAGGGGGTCATGTCCCGGGGATCAATTTCCTTCGTACTTAATGCCAGTTTCTCTTGCTGGATCGCTTGATAGCCGCGGTGGGTCTCCAGCCGCTCGGCGATCATCGCGGCGAAGCGCGCCTCGTGGCCGTCGAGGATGTCGATGAGTTCCAGCAGCGAGCGGATTCGTTGGGCGTAGGCGGGGCCCAGTGGCACCTTCGCCAGCCGTTGCCGACCGGTGACTCCGAACACATCCGACACCGCGATCAACACCCCGGCCTTGGCCAGCACGGCGTGGACTGGGCCTTGAGACCGGAGCGGATCGCCACGAGCTTGGCCCGGTAGCGGACCAACTCCCGCAATTCGCGAGACTTGCGGTGGCGCGATCCATGCCTCGGGCAGTCGTTTCATCCGAAGCAGATCGGCCAGATCGCTGGCGTCGCGCACATCGTTCTTCACCCGCCGGTACCGGAATCCCTTGACCCCCAACGGATGCGCCAAATGCACCGTCGCGCCCGCCGCCTGCAGCACATCGACCGCCCAGTACCAGCCCGTAGGTGGCTTCGAGCACCACCTCCGGATCCGGCGCCGGCCTGCTCGAGCTGCAGACCCAACGCGACCGGATCGTTGACGATCCGCACCGCCGAGAGCTGCTCGCCGGATGTCGGACTGGCGCACGATCACCGACCGCTGCCGATGCAGATCGATCCCGACGAACTGTTTGCCGTCATACTCACTCCATAGGGGCCTCCTACGTCGTGTTCGTGAAAGTGAGCACCCCCAGCATCCGCCGGGAACGTCACGAGGAGCGGAGGCCCCGCCCCTTCATCACATCAAGCCGCGGCGGGTGTGCGGTGTGCCCAGGCTGTGTGTTCGTGATATCGGGTGTGGTGGCGTAGGCAGCCATGCAGGATACCGACGAGGCGGTTGCCGAGGGCGCGCAGGGCTTGGTGGTGCAGGTCGCCGGCGGCGCGGTGTTGATCGTAGAAGGCCCTGGCGCCCGCGCTGCTGTTCATTGCGCAGAAGGCCCATTGGTCGATCGCATCGTATAGGCGGCGGTTGCGGACGTGGAGGGCCAGGATGGCGCGTTTGCGTCCGGATGCCACCGTGAGGGGTGAGGTTCCGGCGTAGTTTTTGCGAGACTTGGCATCGGTGTATCTGTTCGGGTCGTCCCCGAACTCACCGAGCACCCGGGCGCCGAGCACGACACCGAGTCCTGGCAGGGAGAGGTAGATGTCGGCGTCCGGGTGTGTTTCAAAATGCTGGGCCAGGTTGGTCTCGAGCTCGCCGATCTGGCGGTTGAGCTCGGTGATGATGCCCACCGCGGCGCGGGTGGCGGCCGCGAACGCCGCGGCCACGGCCGGGCCTGCCAGGACTCGGCACCCTGCCGTCGCCGGCGGCGCGTACACCACGCCGCCGCATTCGAGGCACGCCCAAGTCGTATGCCCGCCAACGCAATTGCACGGCTGGTGCCCGACGAGCGCCCGTCCCCGGCCCGAGCCGATGACCGCACGTTATCTAGCCGACCGGCGAGCGTCAGGCCTCGGCGTCGAAGTTCATGGTGGCCGCGCGTACCGTCGCCTCATGGTGGCATGCGAGACTCCGCTCGAGCACTTGTCACACGCAGGCTCTGACGACTCGCGCAGTTCGCGACGCCGCCACTGTCCCGTCAAGAGTGGTACCGACAACGGAAACTAGCCAAGGAGGACGCAAATGACTGAGACACCAGCCAAGAAGGCCGCGGCGAAGGCACCAGCTACGCCGAACGTCACCCCTGAGACGCCGAACTTCACCCCGGATGTCGAGGCGGCCGCGGAGCGAATCAAAAAGACGAGCGAGCGCGTGCTCGCGTTGAGCAAACAGAATGGCCTCATCTGGCTGGAAGCGTACGAGAAGATGTTGGACGGGGTGCTCCAGCTTGAGCAGGACACCGCCAAAGATCTCGGTTCCGACTGGGTCGAAAAACTTGTGTCAACGCAAGCCGACTTTATTCGTAACGCGTCACAGGCATACCTCAGTACATTAAAAGATCGACTGAAGTAGTCCCGCTGCCCTTCGCCGCCCCTCTGACGGTCGTGGGTCCCGATTTGATGCTGTTTGGATCGACGAAAGAGTGGCGCCGCGTGGCTGTTTCGGGGTTGGCGATCCTTACCGCGGGGCATGTCGCTGAAGGCAATCTACCTCGGTCCGTGCGTGACTTGTACCGTCGTCCGATCTGGGGCGTGCGGGCCGATTTCGCCGTCGCACGAGAGACGATCATGGGTAGCCCGTCCACCGCTGACAACAGCTGACACAGCTATCGCGGAGATCAACAGGTCAGGTCGCGCCGGGGCTAGATAACAGGCGGGCAACGCTCGGGCGGCCTGACCGGACCAGATCGCCGACTGCGGGCATGACGCCGAGGGTAGCCCGGTCGTCGATAAGCAAACTCTGCTCCGCTGCTGATCATTCGATGGCGGCCGATACACACGAGTACCGAACTACCCGTGTTGCTGTTCCGCGGTCCCGCATCCGCCTCTGCGGCCCCGTGCGGTCGTGAGCTCCAAGATGTGCTCGGCGAGCTGGTACAGACCACGGCCGGAAAGTGGATCACACACCCACCTTCGCGCTGCCCCAACGGCCACAGCCTCGGACCCGGGCAAGTGCTAGTCGGGCATCAAGCCTGCCTCGGGCACGGTGGCGGACACACCACATGGACGTGCCGCCTCTGCGATGAGACGGTGTACGGGGGCCGCCCACCGCGGCACGAATTGCACCAACGTAGAAGCTTCCCAGAACTACGGCATATGTTGTGCTCAGCGGCCTGACCAGGCACCCGCTTGGTTGGCAAGTCGCTCCGCACGAGAAGAGACTTCAATGAAGAAGCTCGCCATCCGGCGGGAACATCGGATCAACGAAACCCAGGCGGAATCCGCAATCAAGGACTACGTCGACCACGTGGCCGACATCGCGAAATTCCCCGATTGGAACGGGGGTACCCCCGACTTCGACACACCCCTTGGAGACACCCTGCCCGCCAGCATCGACCCCGAGACCGCTGCCGGGCTGGCATCCAACCTACGTGCCGCACTACCACGGATTCGCGAGCTGCTGGGGCTGCTCACCCGGCGCGGCAAGGAAGACGGCTAAACCTACTCACCCGGCGTTAGGTGCCTCACCCCGCGAGACCGGAGCCGTCTTCAACCGCACCGCCGCCAACCTGCGCCACGGCAAGGGCGGCAAGCAACGCGTCGTACCGATCACCGACACCGTTGATGATGACGAGATCCGCGCCGCGATGACGGCCGCGGTCGCCGGCTGACAAACCGCGGTTACCGCACCGCGGCCGGGCCAGCCAGGACACGGCACGCGGCCGTTAGCGGCGGCGCGTACACCACGCCACCGCACGCCAAGCACGTCCAAGTCGTATGCCCGCCAACACAATCGCAAGGCTGGTGCCCGACCAGCGTGCGGCCGGCGCCGAGCCGGTGACCGCGCGGGCAACGCTGCGGTGGCCGAACCATCCACGAGCCGTCTGTGCAGCGGACAAGCTCGCCGACTGCGGGCATGTATCAATCATCGCCCCAGGGGGACGCGGCTTTAATCATTCCGGCGCTCAACACGCGATGATAGGTGCCTCATGACCCCCGCACAGAGCAGCGTGTCGGCGCCATCGTCCGAGAGGAACTAGCTCTGTTTTGGGAAGATCTCGGCCAGCGCTTCCAGAAACTCGGTGCCGGCTTCCGATCGGCGCTCGAGAACTACGACTCGCCCCTCCAGTCGCATGACCGAAAGCATCAGGAGCTGCAACAGTTCCTCCTTAGGTTGGCCCTCGGGCGTTGGTGGGTGGGCGACCATGAAGTCTCTGATCGCGCGGCTAACCGGCATGCTTTCGGGGATGTCGGCGGCGCGGATTTGGGCCATGAAGACGGGCTCGCTCACAGTTCTTCTCCTTCGCTGTGTGATCGACAGCGTCAGCGTAGGAGAACGGCCCACGCCGGACGCAGGAGAACCGATGTCCTGCGCGGGCCACCCTGAAGGCCGGGGACTACCAAGGGGCTAGGGCGTGTCTCCCAATTCGCGCCCACGCGGGCGTGAATGACTGCACAGGCCAGCAGGACGCCGCCGAGGTAGGTCAGGGCGTATTTGTCGTAGCGGGTCGCGACGCCGCGCCACTGCTTGAGCCGGTTGAAGCCGCGCTCGACGGTGTTGCGTAGCCCGTAGAGAGCGGCGTCGAAAGCGGGCGGGCGGCCGCCGGTTGATCCTTTGGCCTTGCGTCGAGCGATCTGGTCGCTGCGTTGAGGAATTGTGTGTTTGATTCTTCTGGACGCAATTGGGTACGCGTGCTCGGATGCGAATACGCCTTGTCGCCGAGCAGTCGGAAGTCACGACCGGACGCGCCTTGTTGCTTGCAGGCCGCGGCGTAGTCGTCGAGCAACGGCACCAACTGAGGGTTGTCGCCGGCTTGTCCGGCGGTCAATCGGACCGCGACCGGGGCTTCGCGCGGATCGGTCAGGGCGTGAATCTTCGTGGTGAGCCCGCCGCGTGAGCGGCCGATCGCGTGATCGTCGGGCTCATCGGCAGCTTTCTTGCAATTCGACAGAGCCCCCTGTGGCGAGCGTGTCGGATCGTGCGCCCGCGCAATGTTGATGCGCCCGCACGTTCGTCGAATCCACCGACAGCAGCTTCTCGAGGTCCTCGGCCATCCCGGCATCGAACCCGAACACCGCCGCGACCTGGGCCAACATCGCCTCGTAGGTGCCGTCCAAGGACCATCGATGATGCCGCTTCCACACCGTCTGCCACGGTCCGAAATCGGCTGGCAGGTCCCGCCATGGGCTACCCGTGCGGAACCGCCACGGGATGCCTTCCAGTATCAGACGATGGTCACCGAATCTGTTGCCCCGCTTGCCCTCATCAGATGGCATCACCGATTCGACAGCCGCCCAGAACTCATCAGAAATCACACCCATTCGCGTCACCGGTCAATCGTCGCTGGTCAACGCCTTCCCATTCGGGAGACACGCCCTAGGCGCGGTAAGCTCGTCGCTGTACGTGCCTGCCTGTAGAAGCGAGGGGCAATGGCACCAAAGCGCCAGCCGCCTGGGCGCAGATCATCGACGACTACATGCTGACCCTCGCCGCGGCCGGGCAACCGCCAACCACGACGGAATTGCGCCGAATCCAATTGGTTCGGATGGCCAGAGACATCGGCGGCCGTCCGGCCGATGTTGCCGGGGAGAAGTTCGTCGAATGGTTCGGGCGGCAGACCGGATGGACGATCGAAACGCGCCGCAGCTACCGCGCCGGCATCCGCGGATTCTTCCGGTGGGCATACAGAACCAAGCGGGTGCCCGACCATCTGGCCGACGAGCTGCCCAAGGTACGCGAGCAACGTGGGCAACGCGGGCGCCGCGGCCGGGGCCCGACCGCCTATGAAGCTATTTGCTTAACCAGCGGAATGTCCTCTGCCTCAACAGGAATCATCTGTTCCGTTCGATCCGTTTGCGCTTTGCACACAACGCATTGCCGACCCAACGTAACCTTCCGAATTGGCTTGTCAGGGAACAACTTATGGAAGCAATCAAAGCAAATCTTCTGAGTCATCAGATCGGATCTTTCAGGCAGAGGTCCCGGTACTGGTCGAGGTTCGTGACCCCGGCCGGTAGCTAAGCTAGCTGCCGCGGCGGCGTGACTTGATGATCTCGAGGCGTTCCTTGAGCAGTTCCTCGAGTTCCTCGATCGAGCGGCGTTCCCGCAGCATGTCCCAGGGTGTGCGCGGCACCTTGACCTTCTTGGGTTCGGCCAGGTCACCACCCTCGATCAGGGTGCCCTCCATGCCGTTGCGGCACAGCCAGGTGCCGGGGATCTCGGCGTCATCGGCGAACGGGACCTCGAACTCCTCACCGTTCTCCGTGCGATACCGCACGATCTGACGCGGCGCCAGGTCGTGATTACGGTCGGTCTCGTAGCTCACGGCCCCAAGCCGGCTGCCCCTCATGACGCGATCAGCCATCATCAACACTTCTCTGTGCAGGTTACGCCCCGGCCGTGCTAGCTACTTCGACCTGAAAAGTCGGGGCGTGGCGGTCCCTGAGAAGGGTGTTTGTGGAGGAGAGGATGGCCTCAACCCCTTGGGCTAGAAGGGATCGAGGCCATCGTGCTCAGAACTGTAAACGACCAGCCAACGTTGTGGGACGCGATCTTGCCTGCAGAGCTGCTGGTGTTGCCGGCCGAGTTGGGTCGGGTGGATGCGCTACTGGATGATCCGGTGTTCTTCGCGCCGTTCGCCGCGCATTTCGATACTCGGATCGGTCGCCCGTCGATCCCGGTGGAGACCTATCTGCGGCTGATGTTCTTGAAGTTCCGCTACCGGCTGGGCTATGAGTCGTTGTGCCGGGAGGTTCGATTTCCTGGCAGCGGTTTTGCCGCATCCCGTTCGGTACCCGGGTGCCGCATCCGACCACGTTGATGAAGATCACCACCCGGTGCGGGGACGATGCGGTCGCCGGTTTGAATGAGGCATTGCTGGCCAAGGCGGCCACGGCCAAGCTGCTGCGCACCGACAGGGTCCGCGCCGACACCACCGTGGTGGAGGCCGATGTCGGGTATCCGACCGATTCGGGTCTGCTGGCTAAGGCCATTGGAACGATGGCGCGCACCGTGGAACGGATCAAAGCCGCCGGCGGCGCCACCCGTACTCGGGCCCGGGACCGGCGGCGCTCGGCGGGACG
This sequence comes from uncultured Actinomycetota bacterium, assembly GCA_963800125.1. GTDB lineage: Bacteria > Actinomycetota > Actinomycetes > Mycobacteriales > Mycobacteriaceae > Mycobacterium. The sequence continues at coordinate 8,703 of CAWDAC010000001.1, forward strand.
ACGGGCCCGCTCGATCGCCGCGAAGCTGCGGCTGCGCGGTGAGCTGAACCGGGATCAGGCCCAGGCCGCGGTGCGGCGGATCACCGGTGAACTGGCCGGGATCGCCGAGGCGGCCATGCGCGAGGCCGCCGGTGTGCTGCGCAACGCCCACCGCGCGTTGCGCGCTGCGACCGGGCAGCGCAAGGGCCGGCTGCACCGGGCGATCAACGACCTGGGCACCATTGTGGGACGCACCGAACGCGTGGTGGCGCAGGCCCATAGCCGGCTGGCCGGGGTGATGCCCGAGTCGTCGCACCGGCTGGTCAGCCTGCACGATGTCGACGCTCGCCCGATCCGCAAGGGGCGCCTGGGCAAGCCCGTCGAGTTCGGCTACAAGGCCCAGATCGTCGACAATGCCGACGGGGTCATCCTCGACCACAACGTCGAGATCGGGAACCCACCCGATGCCCCCCAGCTGGCCCCGGCGATCGCACGGATCACCCGCCACACCGGGCACCCGCCGGCGTGGCGGCGGAACCGGAGCAGCCGCACTATGCGGCGGCGGCGGACAGGGGTCGGCATTAATCTTGCGCGTCCCCGCCTAGCTGGTCCCCGCCCAAAGGTGCTCGGTCACCGGCGCCACTTAGCTCGCCGCGTCACCGACTACGAAACGTCGTCCCAAACTTCCGAACACGGGTATGCCGTGGCGGCCAACCGAGGAGTCGTCGCGACGACCATCGTGGAGCAACGAATTGACTGACCAGACCGATATTGCGGGGCGTCCGCCGCACCTTGACCACGACCAACTTGTCGCCGCTGAGGCCGAGACCCTCGCCGCGCCGCGGCGTCGCTACGGTTTGCTCGCCCGGATGTTGTTTTTCACCTTGGACCTGCTCTACGGCAAAAAGCGCACCTTGTCTAAGTTCAAGGTGTTGGAACTGGTTGCCCGAGTGCCCTACCAGGCGTGGGAGCAGGTGGCCTACATCGCCATCACCCATGTTTATGGGCAGACGAACTTCGCCCGGCGGATCCACCACCGGGTCCGGGAGGCCCGCGAACAGCAGGATAACGAACAGTGGCACCTGCTGATCCTGTCCGACCTCATCGACCGCTCCGGGAAACAGGAGAACCGGCTCTACTACTTCTGGATCCCGCAGGCGATCGCCCTGGTCTACTACCAGGTCTCGTGGCTACTCTTCGTGATCCGGCCAAGGCTGTCCTACGGGCTCAACGCGGACTTCGAAGACCACTCCGAGCACGAGTACATGACCCTCGTCGCGGAGAATCCGCAATGGGATACAGAACCCTATGACGTCGCGTTCTCCGCCGACTACGGCTCGTTCCAGTCGATCGCCGATGTGCTGCGCCAGATCGGCCACGACGAACGAGTGCACAAAGACGGATCCCTCGAGGCGATCAAGCAACCGCGCTTCAGATAGCACGCCGCACCTTCCCCCAACCGCGGAGCGCCAATCACCGCAGCGCTGCTGCGGTCAGCCGTTAGTTCTGTTCGATACAGCGCAACCGATAGCCGTGCCGGCACCAATGCGTGCCGAGACAGCGACCGCGGGGGAGGCGATCGCGACGGTTCCGGCGCTGGCCCGGACCCCGGCCTACGACAGCGCGGTGGCGCGCTACGCGAGGGCGCCCGGGTCACCGACGCCACCGGGGTTCCGTGACATCGATACTTGGTCACGATCTGTTGTCAGGCATCTTTCGACGGCTCGGACTGGCGTTTCTGCTTCTCCACGTCGGCCAATTGCTCTATCTGGTCCGCCTGTGCGCGCTTGCTGGCAGCGTCGCTGCGTGTTGCCTGAGCATCTTTGAGCTTGGACTCGGCAGCCGCGGTGGCTGTCTGCTCGGCCGCTGTAATCTTGGCCTGCTCGTCGCGCTTGGCCGCTTCGGCCGAATTCTTGCGCTGGGCAGCCACGTCGTCGGCCTGCTGCTTGGCGGCGGCGGTCGCCTTCTCGGCATCCTGCGCCGCGGCGTGCTTCCGCTGTTCGGCAGCGGTCCGCGCTTCCTTGACTTGACGCTCTTTGGCTGCGCGCGCGTCTTTTTGGTCCCTGATCGCGTTGTCGCGCTTGGCCTTCAGTTCGTCGTCGGCCTGCTCGTGTTGCTGGGTCGCCGTCGCGTCGAGTTGGGCCGCACGGTCCAGCGCGTCACTGTGTTCGATGAGCGCAGCACCGCGCTTCTCCAGCTTTGGGTCGCCCAGTAGGTTGCCGACGGTCGCGTCCAGCGCTCCCAGTGAGCGCTTATAGAACACTCGTGGAGGCGCTTCTGGACCCATCCAAGCAGCCATCTGTTCCTCGATTAACTGGAGCGGGATCCGGGCGATCTGGTACTGGAAACGCAACACTGCGAACGGGACGTCGGTGGTATTCATTAATAACTCCTGTGTCTTTTTGCCGGTGAGGGCAGGTCGGCTTCGTTGGTCAACCTGTTGGCGTGGGGGTCTGATGCGGCTTGCGTCTGGGCGCTGGTTGCCTCGCGAACGAAGGTCTGATGTTCGTCAACGGCGTCGACGAATTCCCTGGCAGCGGCACCGAGTTCGGCCTGGGTCTGTTCGCTGGCAGCGGGCCATGGGGTGTGCAGGAACGCGTCGACGAACCATGAGCTCCAGGTTGAGTTCGTGACTGGCGCGACCGCGCGCTGACCTGCCGCGGGCCGTCCGCGTCGGGCGGCTCACCCGTGGGACAGCCGCCGGGCGTTGCCGCGCACCCGACGACGCAGCGGGGTCAGGGCCCGCCCGGCCGCGACTGGGCCGGGTGGCGCGGTCGCCGCGGCCATCGCCGCCCGCGTGAAGGCCTCGACTTTCTCTTGCCACATCCGCGTGTACTCCCGGCGGTCCCGGGCGCTGGGCGGCCATCCGCCGGTGAGGATCCGCGCCGTCCGGTACCCGATCACGAGCGGCGCCGTGCAGGCGATCTCGCACATCTGCATCCAGGGGGCGATCCAGTCGGTCGCCGACGGCGCCCGGGTGACGTGACGAGAGGGGGACATCCCCCGAGCCTACGGAGGCCGGCCCCGCCGATGCCGGGCGGGCCGGGCCTGGCCGCTCCGGATGCTGCGGCCCCGGAACGCAGGGGCAGCCCTGGCAGCAGCCCAGTCGACTGCCGCAGCTACACCAAGCGATCAAGATGTCGAGCGGGGCGTGCTCCCACTCGGTGCTGATCTCGTCAAGCGAGTCTTGGGATCGCACGGAAACTGTCGCGCATCCAGGATGCCCCACCACCGGCGTGCCGACACTCTGACACCTGCCAGCTCTACCGCCGCGTATCCAGGAGCATGGGACCGTTGAGCACCGGAACTGATGTGATCTGTAGGCCTTCCTTTTGCCGAACCCCGCTGGCCGAACAAGTACATCGAGTGTCAAGTCATAAGCCTGCCACGGGCGGCGCGGGGCAAACTTCGTGTCATCCAGTGAAAACCGTGGACATGAGGCATTCTGGGTTGAGTCAGTGAAGCTCAGAACTCAACGGTGAGGATTGGAGCCGACGTGGACCCAGACCGGTTCGACACGGGGGCGTTTGGGGGTCGCCCGCCACGCGGCCGCGGTAACGGCGCGATGTGCGCACGGGTGCTTAACTTCCCAGGGAGTCCTGCGCTCGAGGTGACGATGAAGTCCGAACGGCTCGTTCGGGTGGGCGGACGCAAACTTTTGGTACGACGCAGCGGCACGGGGCCGCCGATTCTGCTGCTCACCGGGATGGGGATGTCGTTAGCCGCGTGGACTCCGTTTCTGCGGCATCTGCACGGGTTCGAGTGTATCGAGGTGGCCATGCCAGGTAGCAGCGCAATTGTTGTCCGGCAGCCGGTACTGACGATGCCCAAATTCGCGGCGCTGGCCCGCGAACTGCTTGACCGACTCGACATCGCCCGTGCCGACGTGCTGGGCCTGTCTTTCGGTGGATTGGTCGCTCAGCAACTCGCCCACGACGCGCCCACCCGAGTCCGCGGGCTGGTCCTGGTCTCGACGTCATGCGGGCTGGGAGCGGTGCCCAGTAACCCGGCGAGTTGGTGGAATGCGATGCTGTCGGGCGTTTGGCCCACCTCTGGCGGGCAGGGTCCGCAGCGGCTGGCGCGCCGATGGTCGCGGGTGATCCAGCGAGAACTCGGCGCCGGATGGACAACCGGTCCGCGGCTGGGCGGATTGGCCGAGCAGATGGCTGCGGCATCACTGTGGTCCAGTTTGGGCTGGTTGCCGCGGCTAACTCAGGAGACGTTGGTGATCACCGGCACCGCCGACGCGCTGGTGCCCGCCGCGAATGCGAGCATCCTGGCGTCCAGAATGCCCCGAGCCCAGATTCACCGTGTCCACGGGGGCGGGCACCTGTGCCTGTTGGATCGGGCGGCCGAGGTGGGCCCCGTCGTTTCCGCCTTCCTGGGCTCGCTAGAGCGTACAGCGATCAACGAGGTCGCCGAGCTCGGCTGACACACGGTTGGGAAACTGCAACGGCACAAAGTGCGTGGCGGCAAGTTCGACATATCGACCGTGTGGCGTCTTCTCGCTGGCGGCCCGCATCTGTTTCGCCGAGGTGATCGCGTCCCAGGTACCGGCCAGATAAGTGACTGGCATGTCGATCGCGCTCAGGTCCATGGGGGGGTGGTCGCCGACCGCACGGGCAAGGCGGGAATACCAGGGCCAATCGTGGTCGGCGAATCGTCGCAGTACCTTAACGAGGGTTTGGCCGTGCATGACGTCGAGGCCCAACGTTGCCTACGCCTCGTGGGTCGAACCCATGCTCGGGCGAACCGGGCAATCCGTCGCCCAGTCGGTTAAGCACCGGCCCGAGGTAGCGCATCAGATGTGATCCCACCCGCCCGGCCCGCGGGCGCAGAAAGCCCGGGAGGGGATGAAGCAAGGCTTCGAAGGTACCTCCCGGCACGCCGCCGACGGCGAGCACGCCGGCGATCCGCTGTGGCTGCCGGACCGCGGCCTCAAACGCGACGTTGACGCCGGCCGACCATCCGATGACCACCGCCCGGTCCACGCCGTAAGAGTCCATCACCGCGAAAAGGTCGTCGGTGTGGTCCGAAATGCTGATCCGCGACTCGTCGGAGGGGCGTTCCGATCCGCCGAGACCGCGATGGTCCCACGTCATCACCCGGTAGGTGTCGGTGCGGCGGTTGATGTCCGGCCAAGCATGGTGCGGAGTGCCGAGCCCGTTGGAGATCAGCACGGGAACGCCGTGGCCGTCGTTGTCCCAAGCCCGCAGACGCGTCCCATCAACGGATGTGACCGATCGGTACCCCAACGCCCGCCTTGCCTGATGGTTCCTACATGTCTAATCGATCGTAGGTGGCGTGAGATGGCGGCGATGCTCGATCTCGCGATCCCGCTGGTTGGAAACTCAGATCGCTGCGGCAGACCGCGTCGTTTTGGGAGTCGCCGCACCCGAAGCTTGAGACGCCCTGCCATGAACGCGCCGCCGTCGCCGCACGATCGCCACCACGTGCCACGCACTCCGCAAGCGCATGCCATTCGACACGACGAACGGTGCGGCCGGGTACACCCCCGTGGGAGAAACCCGGCTCTGCGCGGTGCAGCCGCTCGACGCGACCCGGCTGCGGACGCCGAAATTGCAATGTAGATCTGAACAACCTGCGCTGGGATCGTCCAGACCTAGATTGTGAACCCCAGCAAGCGCGGGGCATTCCGCGCAATCTTCAACTGGACGAGACAGTGGTGGGGTGGTGTGCTGCTGCTGCTGGCTGGTGCGGCGCGGCGGTGCGGGGTGAGGGCCGGTGAGGGCGGTGGTGGTGGAAAGTCGTGGAGTTTGGGTGCGGCATAAGGGGATTGGAGGGGCTTAGCGTGTGGCCATGGCAAATGGTGCAACGACGAAGGCGGCGCGGCGGGCAGCGCGGGAGGCTGTGGTAGCGGCGCAGGCGGATTTGGTCCGGCGCAACCGCGCGAACATGGATGACCTGGCGGTGTTTTTGTCGGCTCGGGAGGCACCGAGGACATATGGCTCAGCCGCCGGGAGCTCGCAGAGCGGTATGGAGTGCCAGTGAAGACGCCGGCCGAGTGGGCATCCAAGGGGACAGGACCGCGCTACGCCAAGTTCGGTCGACACGTGCGCTACCGGTTGAGCGATGTCATCGATTGGGAACGCGAACAGTTCCCGCGCGAGAAGCGTAGCTCCGCCTGATTATCAGAGCGCTAGGACAGACGATGATTGAACTCGCGCACGGGACGACTACCGAGTACGTCGGGCGGTAGTCCGGTGGCAGGTAGGCCTCCGTTGCGGATCGGGCAACACGGCAAGATCCTCCGCAGGTACCTCGGCGATGGAGTTTGGCTGGCGCAATGCCGGTTTCGCGACGCAGACGGTGTCACGCGCAAGCTTCAGCGCCTCGGGCCTGCCGACGAATTCGACAAGCACGGCAAACTGGCCGAGGACATGCTGATCGAGGCGCTGTCTGAGCGTGGAACGCAGCACGGTTCAGGGGCCATCGGTCTTAACACTCTCGTCGTGGTGCTCATCGACGAGCACATTAGGCGCCTGGCCGAAGACGGGCGAGCAGTGCGGACTTTGGACACCTACCGGTACGACGCGGCGAAACTCGCCAAGTTCATCAGCGGCGTGCGGGTAGGCGAGGCTTCGCCCGCGCGCATCGATGCGGCGCTTCGCTCCATGCGCGGTGCGCACGGTGCGACGATGGCCCGCAGGGCGCGCACTCTACTGCGCGGTGCACTTCAGCTTGCGGTCATGGCCAACGTGCTCGGCGGCAACCCGGTGCGCGATGTGCAGTCGATCCGGTCCAAGGCCGCGCCCCAAGGCGCCACGGCGCTGACCGGCGAGCAGCTGCGCGACCTCCTGTCAAAGCTGCGAGCTTCCGAGAATTGTCAGCGGCGCGACCTGGTGGACCCCATCACCGTGCTGATTGCGACCGGGCTGCGCCGGTCGGAGCTGCTGGCCCTGCGCTGGGCTGACTTCGACGTCGAATCGGGCGTCCTCGCCGTCACCGGCAAGGTAGTCCGCAAGCGTGGTGCTGGGCTGGTGCGTATCGATGAGACGAAGACCACGGCCGGCCGACGAACGATTCCATTGCCGTCCTTCGCCGTCACGGCGTTGACCGAGCGCCGCAAGCGGCCGTTCATCGGCGAGCAGGAAGTGATCTTCGCATCGAAGGCCGGCACGTTGCGCGACCCCGAAAACTTCGCCGGACAATGGCGCGGCTCGCGCGCTGAGCTCGGAGTGCCAGATGCCACCTCGCATAGCTTCCGCAAGTCGGTAGCAACGCTCATTGACGATGCCGGTCTCTCGGCGCGGATCGGCGCCGACCATCTCGGCCATGCCCACGTGTCGATGACACAGGATCGCTATATGACGCGCGGCCGCATGCACACCCAGGTCGCTGACCTGCTGGAAGGTGTCGTCGCGGACATAAACGCCGAATAAACGCCGACCGGCTACACGGGCGAGCCGAAAAAGCCCTACTGACCGTGCCCCCGGCAGGAATCGAACCTGCGACCTAGGGATTAGAAGGCCCTTGCTCTATCCAACTGAGCTACGGAGGCGTGGCTCGCAGAGTCTATCTCGCAGGCCCAAAAGGTCCTCCGCGCCGACGGAGCGCGGACTAGCGTGGGTGGTGAAAGTTCGAGCGGATGGGAGGGGTAGCAACGATGGCAGGGTGGCCGCAGCCATGAGCGACATGCCGGAACTGGGTGCGGCCGGACTCACCGAGGAACTCAGCCCGGTCGACCAGATACTGCACCGCGGCGAAGCCAATCCCCGGACGCGCTCGGGGATCATGACACTGGAGATCCTCGACACCACGCCGGACTGGAAACGGTTTCGGACGAGGTTTGACAATGCGTCGCGGAAGGTGTTGCGGCTGCGGCAGAAGGTGGTCATGCCCACCTTGCCGACGGCGGCGGCGCGTTGGGTCATCGACCCGGACTTCAACCTCGACTTTCATGTGCGCCGGGTGCGCGTCGCAGAGCCCGGCACATTGCGCGAGGTGATGGACCTCGCCGAGGTCGCTCTGCAGTCACCGATGGACATCTCCCGGCCATTGTGGACGGCGACGCTCGTCGAGGGACTCGCAGGCGGTCGGGCCGCACTGATGGTGCATCTCAGTCACGCGGTCACCGACGGCGTCGGCGGCGTCGAGATGTTTGCCAGCTTCTACGATCTCGAGCGCGACCCGCAGCCCGAAGACCTCCCACCGCTGCCGATTCCGCAAGACCTGTCGCCCAACGACTTGATGCGGCAGGGGTTTAACCGGCTCCCCGGTGCGATCGCAGGTGGTGTTCGCGACGCGCTGTACGGCGCCGCCCAGGCCGTCGGGCACGTGATCCGCGACCCGGTTTCGTCGGTGGGCAGCGCCGTGGACTACGCCATGTCGGGTGCCCGCGTGATGGGAGCCGCCGCCGAACCGTCGCCGGTGCTGCGGCGCCGGAGCCTGTCGTCTCGAAGCGATGCTATCGACATCGAGTTCGGTGACTTGCACAAGGCGGCGAAGGCGGCCGGCGGCTCGATCAACGATGCGTATCTGGCCGGCCTGTGCGGCGCCTTACGGCGCTACCACGAGGCGATGGGAGTACCGATCGAGACGTTGTCGATGGCGATACCGGTCAACATGCGATCCGACAACGACCCCGCCGGCGGAAACCGCTTCGCCGGTGTCAACCTCGCCGCGCCGATCGGCTTGGTCGACCCAGAGAAACGGATCAAGAGCATCCGATCTCAGATGACACGCAAGCGAGATGAGCGAGCCATCAACATGGTCGGCCTCGTTGCGCCGGTGCTAAGCCTGCTGCCGGACAGCGTGCTGGAGTCCGTGGCCGGATCGATCGTGAACTCCGATGTCCAAGCCAGCAATGTTGCGGTATACCCCGGCGACACCTTCATCGCGGGCGCGAAGATCCTCCGGCAGTACGGACTTGGCCCGCTACCCGGCGTGGCGATGATGGTCGTGCTGATATCGCGGGCGGGCTATATCACGATCACCACGCGCTACGACCGCGCAGCGGTGACGGACGGAGATCTCTTCGCCCGATGCCTGCAAGCCGGATTCGACGAAGTGTTGGCGCTCGGTGGCGAAGGACGCGCTGTGCCTGCGTCATTCACGCCGGATACCGACGAGCCCAGTCCATCATCACCGAACGGGAGTACTGCCCAATGACTTCCGGAGACGGCCAGACGACACGACGGACCAATCCGCGCACTATGCGGTTGCCCGGATCGGTCGCCGAGATCGAGGGAAGCCCGGCGGGTCCCAAGGTCGGCGCGTTCTTCGATCTGGACGGCACTCTGGTGGCCGGCTTCACCGGCGTGATCATGACGCGGGATCGGTTGCGGCGCGGGCAGATGGGCGTCGGTGAGTTCATCGGAATGGTGCAGGCCGGTCTCAACCATCAGCTCGGCCGTTCGGAGTTCGAGGATCTCATCGGCAAGGGCGCCCGCATGCTGCGGGGCAGCTCGCTCGGCGACATCGACGAACTCGCTGAGCGGCTGTTTGTGCAGAAGATCATGGGTCGCATCTATCCAGAGATGCGCGACCTGGTGCATGCCCACATGACTCGCGGCCACACCGTCGTCCTCAGTTCCTCGGCCCTGACCGTTCAGGTGGAGCCGGTGGCCCGCTTCCTGGGTATCAAGAACGTGTTGAGCAACAAGTTCGAGACCGACGACAACGGCCTGATCACCGGTGAGGTGCAGAAACCGATCATCTGGGGTCCGGGCAAGGCCAGGGCGGTGCAGGCCTTCGCAGCCAAGAACGGTGTCGATCTGTCACAGAGCTACTTCTACGCCGACGGCGACGAGGACGTCGCGTTGATGTATCTGGTCGGCAATCCGCGGCCGACCAATCCGGCGGGAAAGCTCGCCGCCGTTGCGGCCAAACGCGGTTGGCCGGTGCTGCGGTTCACGAGCCGCAGTGGCAACAACCCGGTTTCGCAGCTGCGCACCGCGGCAGGCCTCGCATCGATGGTGCCCATTGCGGCGGGGGCCATCGGCCTGGGCCTGCTGACCCGTAACAAGCGCACCGGGGTCAACTTCTTCACGTCGGCGTTCGGTCGCGCGCTGCTGACCGCAACGGGCGTGAACATCAATTTGCTCGGCAAGGAGAACCTGACCGCCAAGCGGCCCGCGGTGTTTATCTTCAACCACCGCAACCAGGTTGATCCGGTCATCGCGGGCAGGCTCGTCAACACCAACTTCACCTCCGTCGGCAAGAAGGAACTGGAGAGCGATCCGATCGCAGGCACCCTTGGCAAGGTGATGGACGTTGCCTTCATCGACCGGGACAACGCGAAGGCCGCGGTGGAAAGCCTGAAGAAGGTCGAGGAGCTTGCGCGAAAAGGCCTGTCCGTTCTGATCGCGCCGGAGGGAACGCGGCTCGACACCACCGAAGTGGGCCCGTTCAAGAAGGGGCCGTTCCGCATCGCGATGTCGGCCGGAATCCCCATCGTGCCGATCGTGATCCGCAATGCGGAGGTCATCTCGGCCCGCGATTCGACGACCTTCAATCCCGGCACCGTGGACGTTGTGGTCTACCCGCCGATCCCGGTCGACGACTGGACCGTGCAGAACCTGCCGGACCGTATCGAAGAGGTGCGTCAGCTCTACCTCGACACGCTGAAAGCCTGGCCGCACGAGAAGGTTCCGAAGATCGGGCCATACGCGCGCCCGAAGAGCACCGCCAAGAAGGCTCCGGCGAAGAAGGCACCGGCGAAGAAGGCAGCGGCTGCGAAGACAACAGCCAAAAAGGCAACGGCTAAGAAGGCGACAGCCAAGAAGGGACGGCAGTGACCGGCGCCGACCCGATGGCCAGCTTTTCCACCACCGACGACGCGCTGGTGTTGGCCTCGGTGTCGTCACCTGCAGAACGCGCGTTGTTGAGCGATTGGCTGCAACGCCAACGGCGTGAGCATCCCGAGTCCAAGGTCGACGTGCTCGAGCTTCCGGAGGGGGACCCGCCACCGGGAGTGCTGGCACGGCTCGTCGAGGAACTGGAAGCCGACGAGGACCGCACGGTGGTCCCGGTGCGCGTCTTCTGGGTGCCCGGCGGCCTGCCCACCCGCTCGAAGGTGGTCGCGCTGATCTCCGGCCGCGACACCTACCGTCCACCGGAGATTCTGCAACGACGCATTCTCAAAAAGGACCCGTCACGCGCGCGGGTGGTGGCGGGCGAACCCGCGAAGGTTTCCGAGCTTCGGCAGCAGTGGAACGACACCACGCTCGGCGAGAACCCGCGCGAGCTGGCGCATTTCGTGATCCGGCGTGCGATGCTGGCCATCGAACGCGTCGAGTTGCGGCTGTTGGGGCCGGAGTACAAGTCACCCAAGCTGGTCAAGCCTGAGATGCTGGCGTCGGCACGGTTCCGCGAGGGCTTGGAGAAGATTCCCGGCGCAACCGTCGAAGCGGCAGGCGAGATGCTCGACGAACTGGCCACCGGGTGGAGCCGGTTCTCCGTCGATCTCATCCCGTCATTGGGCCGGGCGATCTTCAGCCGGGGGTTCGACCCCAACATCGATTACGACCGGGCCGAGATCGAATCGATGCGGCACGCGTTGGAAACTCACCCGGCGGTTCTGCTGTTCTCGCACCGGTCCTACCTCGACGGCGCGATTGTGCCGGTGGCGATGCAGGAGAACCGGCTGCCACCCGTGCACACGTTCGCGGGCATCAACCTGTCGTTCGGCTTCATGGGCCCGCTGATGCGGCGCTCCGGCGTCATCTTCATCCGGCGCAAGCTCGACGACCCGCTGTACAAGTACGTGCTGAGGCAGTTCATCAGCTACATCGTGGAGAAGCGGTTCAACCTCAGCTGGTCGATCGAGGGCACCCGGTCGCGGACCGGAAAGATGTTGCCGCCCAAGCTCGGTCTGATGAGCTACGTCGCCGATGCCTACCTCGAGGGTCGCAGCGACGACATTCTCCTGCAGCCGGTGTCGATCAGCTTCGACCAGCTGCACGAAACCGCCGAATACGCCGCTTACGCCCGCGGCGGCGAGAAGACGCCCGAGGGGTTGTCCTGGCTGTACAACTTCATCAAGGCGCAGGGCGAGCGCAATTACGGCAAGATCTACGTTCGCTTCCCGGAAGCCGTGTCGATGCGCGAGTATCTGGGCGAGCCGGGTGGACCGATCGCCAAAGATGAAGCCGCGAAGCGTCTTGCGATGAAGAAGATGGCGATCGAGGTGTCCTGGCGGATTCTGCGAGCCACCCCGGTCAACGCGACGGGGTTGGTGTCGGCGCTGCTGCTGACCACCCGCGGCACGGCGCTGACGCTGGACCAGCTGCACCACACGTTGCAGGACTCGCTTGATTATCTGGAGCGCAAGCAGGCCCCGATGACCAACAGCGCGTTGCGGTTACGCACCGCCGACGGCGTCCGGGCAGCACTCGACGCGCTGTCCAACGGCCACCCTGTCACGTGCGTCGACGGTGGGCGAGAGCCGGTATGGCGGATCGCACCCGAACAGGAGCACGAAGCGGCGTTCTACCGCAACACGATCATCGACGCGTTCCTCGAGACAGCGATCGTCGAGATGGCGCTCGCCTACGCCGCTCGCGCCGAGGGAGATCGGTTGGAGGCGTTCTGGAATCAGGCGATGCGGCTGCGGGACTTGCTGAAGTTCGACTTCTACTTCGCCGACTCGGCGGCGTTCCGCGAGCACCTGACCGAGGAGCTGTCCTGGAACGACGACTGGGAGTCCCACGTCGCCGCGGGCGGCGACGAGATCGACGCCATCCTGCGGGCCAAGCGGCCGCTGATCGCGCAGGCCGTGCTGCGGCCCTACATCGAGGCATACGAGATCGTCGCCGACGTGCTGCGTGACGCCCCAGCCGAGATCGACGAGAAGGAGCTGACGAAGAAGGCTCTGGGGGTGGGCAATCAGTACGTCGCGCAGAACAGGGTGCGCAGCACTGAGGCGGCGTCGGCGCTGCTGTTCGCGACCGCCCGTCAGGTGGCCGCCGACCAGCATCTGCTGGAACCGGCGGCGGATCTGGCGGAGCGGCGGACCGCGTTCCGCGACGAGCTTCGGGACGTGCTGCGCGACATGGACAGGGTCGAGCAGATCTCGCGTCAACAGTTCTACTTCCGAGAGATGGAGCGCCGCCGGCTACGTGACGAGACCGCGTAGCGGACCATGCCCACCGAGAGCTGGCGCATCGGCGACGTCACCATCACGAAGGTCATCGAGAGCGAAAACTGGCTTCCGCTCGAGTTTCTCGGCGAAATGCTGCTGCCCAAATCGTCGCGCGCAGAGATCGAGGCGATGCAGTGGCTGGCGCCGCATTACGTCCGAGACGGGCAGCTCAGTTTCGGCATCTACTCGTTCCTGGTGGAAACGCCGAATCGCAAACTCGTCGTCGACACCGCCGTCGGCAACGCCAAACCCCGTGCGGGGCCTAACTTCAACATGCTCGACACCGCATACCTCGACAACTTCCGGGACGTCTGGGAGCCCGACGACGTCGACGGTGTGGTCAGCACCCATTTACATGTCGACCATGTTGGCTGGAATACCCATCTCGTGGATGGCTACTGGCTGCCGACATTCACCAACGCCACCTACTACTTCGTCGAACAGGAGTACCGCCATTGGAAGCGGTACGCCGACAACAACGACAGTGTGAACCCGATGTTCGACGCTGCCGTCGTGTTCTCGGACTCCGTGCGGCCGGTCGTCGACGCCGGACTGGCCAGCTTCGTCGAACCGTCTGCCCACCTGACGCCGGAAGTCGCGTTGATCCCGTCGCACGGCCATACCCCCGGCCACGTCTCGGTGCTCATCGAGTCGAAGGGCGAGAGTGCGGTGATCACCGGGGACCTCATGCACACCCCGTGCCAGATCGGCCGCCCGGACTGGTCGTGTGCCTACGACACAGATCAGGCGGCCGCGGCAATTACCCGACAGGCCTTCCTGGAACGCTTCGCGGACACCTCGACGATGGTCATCGGCACGCATTTCGGCACACCGAGCGGTTGCCACGTGCACCGCGACGGCTCGGCCTTCCGGCTTTCGCCTGCGGGCTAGCCATACGCTGGGGTCATGACCAACGTCGTGCCAAGCGTGCGCAGTCACGCGGTGTGGCCGGTGTTGTTCGGGGTCGCGATGCTGGCCGGCGTGACCGCCGCAGGCATCGGCGCGTTGTCGCTGGCCGACGCATTGATAGCCACGGGGTTACCCGATCCGGGCCCGGTCACCAACTACGGCCTGCCGTTCGTGCGGGCCGCAGGCGAGATCGCCGGCGTGGTGGCCGTCGGGTCGTTCATGTTCGCGGCGTTTCTGGTGCCACCGCAGCAGAGCGGGGTGCTCGACGCCGACGGATATCGGGCACTGCGCCTCGGCACCGTCGCGTCGGGGATATGGACGGTGTGCGCGGCGCTGCTGGTGCCGCTGACCGTCTCCGACGTCACCGGTCAGCCGCTGACGTCCCGGCTCAGCCCGTCGGACATCTGGTCGGTGGCCAGCCTGGTCGAAACCGCGGGCGCATGGCGGTGGACGGCGTTCCTGGCGGCGATAGTCACCATCGCGAGCATCCCGGTGCTGCGGTGGGCGCCGACGCCGCTGCTGTTCGCCGGATCACTGGTCACGCTGCTCCCGCTGGCGCTCACCGGGCACTCGTCTTCGGGCGGCTCGCACGACCTGGCCACCAACAGCCTCCTCATCCACCTGATCGCCGCTGCGCTGTGGGCAGGCGGCCTGCTGGCACTGCTCGTTCACGCGCTGCGTGGCGGCGGGCACGCCGATCTGGCCGCCCGACGGTTTTCCGCCGTCGCCCTGTGGTGCTTCGTGGCGATGGCGCTCAGCGGCGTTGTCAACGCCTTGGTGCGGATCCGCCCGGGCGAGCTCTTCGACGGCCGTTACGGCTGGTTGATCATCGCCAAGGCCGTCGCGCTGTGCACGCTCGGCGTCATCGGGTGGCGACAGCGGCGCAGCGGCGTCGCCGCCCTGAAATCAGATCCGGATGCGCGCGGGCCGCTCGTCAGGTTGGCGCTGACCGAGGCGGTGATCTTCGGGCTCACGTTCGGTGTAGCGGTCGCGCTGAGCCGGACTCCACCGCCGCCGCCACCGATTTTCAATCCATCCATCCCCGCCATCGAGATCGGCTACGACTTCGCCGGGCCGCCGACTGTGGCCCGGGTGTTGTTCGACTGGCGGTTCGACCTCGTCTTCGGGACCGCGGCGATCGTCATGGCGGTGCTGTATCTGGCCGGGGTGCAACGACTGCGGCGGCGCGGGGACCAGTGGCCGACGGGTCGGATCGTGGCGTGGCTGCTGGGCTGTTTGGTGCTCTTGTTCGCGACGTCATCGGGTGTCGGCCGGTACATGCCCGCGATGTTCAGCATGCACATGGCAGCGCACATGCTGCTGTCGATGCTCACGCCGGTCCTTCTGGTGCTCGGCGCTCCCGTCACGCTGGCGCTGCGGGCGCTGCCGACCGCAGGAAAGGGCGATCCGCCGGGTCCGCGGGAGTGGCTGCTTGCGGCGCTGCACTCCCGGGTGTCGCGGTTCTTCACCAACCCGATCGTGGCGACGGTGTTGTTCGTCGCCGGCTTCTACGGGCTGTACTTCGGGGGCATTTTCGATGCAGCCGTCGGCACGCATGCGGCGCATCTGGCAATGAACCTGCATTTCCTGGTCACCGGATACCTGTTCTATTGGGTGGTCATCGGCGTGGACCCGACGCCGCGTCCGATACCGCCGCTGGGCAAGGTGGCAATGGTGTTCGCGTCGCTGCCGCTGCACGCGTTCTTCGGCGTGGTCTTGATGAGCACCAAGTCCGTGCTGGGGGAGAGCTTTTACAAGTCCCTGCAGCTGTATTGGCACACCGACCTGCTCGGTGACCAGCGGCTGGGCGGTGGAATCGCCTGGGCGGCAGGCGAAGTCCCGCTGGTCGTGGTGATGATCGCATTGCTCGTGCAATGGACACGCAGCGATCGGCGTACCGCCAAGAGGCTGGATCGGGCCGCCGACCGCGACGACGACGCGGAGCTGGCCGCCTACAACGCGATGCTGGCCGAGCTCGCCCGCCGGGACGCGCGCTAAAGGCACCGGCCACGAACGGCTCGGCCGTATCCACAGTGCGCGATTCGTCCACAGCCTGCGACCGTGCGTGGGTCGCTCAAGCGCGGACCCGTCGGCCCGGACCGGGTAAATGGCGATATCTCAGTCAGAGGAACCGAAAGGATCAGCAATGTTCGAGACACCGTTCACCGTGGTCGGCACCATCGTCACCGATCCGATACGCCGCCGGGTCGGCGACCAGGAGGTCTACAAATTCCGGGTGGCCAGCAATTCGCGGCGCCGCACCGCCGAAGGCAAGTGGGAACCGGGCAACTCGTTGTTCGTCTCGGTCAACTGCTGGGGCAAGCTGGTGAAGGGTGTCGGCGCGTCGCTCGGGAAGGGCGATCCGGTCATAGTTGTTGGATACGTGTACACCAGCGAGTACGAGGACCGTGAAGGCGTTCGGCGTTCGTCGGTGGAAGTGCGGGCCACCGCTGTGGGACCGGATCTGGCGCGCAGTATCGCGTGCATCGAACGGCCGAAACTTACCGGCGGCAACGGCGACGATGCCGTCGAAGCCAAGGACGACGAGCCCGAGGACGAGGCCGAGGCGGGCGGATCGGAGACGACCGTCGGCGGAAAGGCGCTGCCGGTCTCGGCGTGAGGCTGCTGCGCTGGTGACGGTGCGGTCGGGTCGGCCATGGTCCACGCATAGGATGGTCCGCGAGAAATACCTAGATCAGAGAGGCATTACTACACCCATGGCCGATTTCATCTACACGATGCGGAAGGTCCGCAAGGCGCACGGCGACAAGGTCATCCTTGACGACGTCACCTTGAACTTCCTTCCCGGCGCCAAGATCGGCGTGGTCGGTCCAAACGGGGCAGGCAAGTCGAGCGTCCTGCGGATCATGGCCGGCCTGGACCAGCCCAACAACGGCGACGCGTTCATTCAGCCCGGCGCCACCGTCGGGATCCTGCAGCAGGAGCCCGAGCTGAACGAGGAGAAGACGGTCCGCGGCAACGTCGAGGAGGGTCTGGGCGACATCAAGGTCAAGCTCGATCGGTTCAACGAGGTGGCCGAGCTGATGGCCACCGACTACTCCGACGAGCTGATGGAGGAGATGGGCCGGCTGCAGGAGGACCTGGACCACGCCGATGCGTGGGACCTCGACTCGCAGCTCGAGCAGGCGATGGACGCGCTGCGCTGCCCGCCGCCCGACGAGCCGGTGACCCACCTGTCCGGCGGTGAACGGCGCCGGGTCGCGCTGTGCAAGCTGCTGCTGTCCAAGCCCGACCTGCTGCTGCTCGACGAACCGACCAACCACCTGGACGCGGAGAGCGTGCAGTGGCTCGAGCAGCATCTGGCCGAGTACAAGGGCGCGATCCTCGCCGTCACCCACGACAGGTACTTCCTGGACAACGTCGCCGAGTGGATCCTTGAGCTCGACCGCGGGCGGGCCTACCCCTACGAGGGGAACTACTCCACATACCTGGAGAAGAAGGCCGAGCGCGTCGCCGTGCAGGGCCGCAAGGACGCCAAGCTGCAGAAGCGGCTGCAGGACGAGCTGGCGTGGGTGCGGTCGGGGGCCAAGGCCCGCCAGGCCAAGAGCAAGGCACGGCTGCAGCGCTATGAGGAGATGGCCACCGAGGCGGAGAAGACGCGCAAGCTCGACTTCGAGGAGATCCAGATCCCGACCGGCCCCCGGTTGGGCAGCCTCGTGGTCGAGGTCGAGCACCTGGACAAGGGGTTCGACGGCAGGCCGCTGATCAAGGACCTGTCGTTCACGCTGCCGCGGAACGGCATCGTCGGCGTCATCGGCCCCAACGGGGTCGGCAAGACCACCTTGTTCAAGACGATCGTCGGCCTCGAACAACCCGACAGCGGCACCGTCAAGGTTGGTGAGACGGTCAAGCTCAGCTACGTCGACCAGTCGCGCGCGGGCATCGACCCGAACAAAACCGTGTGGCAGGTGGTCTCCGACGGCCTGGACTACATCGAAGTTGGCCAGAACGAGATCCCGTCGCGGGCGTACGTCTCCGCATTTGGGTTCAAGGGTCCCGACCAGCAAAAACCGGCGGGCGTGCTGTCCGGTGGCGAGCGAAACCGGCTCAATTTGGCGCTCACGCTGAAAGAGGGCGGCAACCTGATCCTGCTCGACGAGCCGACCAACGACCTCGACGTGGAAACCCTGAGCTCGCTGGAGAACGCGCTCGAGCGGTTCCCGGGCTGTGCGGTGGTGATCTCCCACGACCGTTGGTTCCTTGACCGCACCTGCACGCACATCCTGGCGTGGGAGGGCGACGAGGACAACGAGGCCAAGTGGTTCTGGTTCGAGGGCAATTTCGCCGCGTACGAAGAGAACAAGGTGGAACGACTTGGAGTCGAAGCGGCCCGTCCGCACAGGGTGACCCACCGCCGGCTCACACGCGACTAATGTCATCACTGCGTGCCACGGGAGCCGCCCCGGCGGCGACAGAGTAGAGGAGCCACAGCGGCGGCGACATCCAACAAAGGCCGGTGCGCAGCTGTGAGTCAGGAGCGAACGGCATGACGGTCAATCCGGGGGCGGGGGCAATCGAGGGGCGAACCGATCCGACGATGGTCGCTTCGCCCACTCTCGACAAACTTGGCAGGGCCTACATCGCGACGTACCACGGGCCCCACGGCGATGCACCTGTCGCCGAAGCCGTCAGCGGGCCGGTGGACATGTCGGCAGCAGGCAAGCTGATGTCGCCGGCGCTGCTGGCCGCCCACTACAAGCTGGGCAAGCAGCGACGGGTCGGGGAAACCCTCGTCGAGTTCTATGCGGACGACGACCCCGCCGGGTTCGGCCCCGCGCTGCAGATCGTCACCGACCACGCGACGATGCTGATGGATTCGGTGACGGTGCTGCTGCACCGGCTCGGCGTGGCGTACAACGCGATCATGAACCCGGTGTTGCGGGTGCGCCGCAGCCCGACCGGGGAGCTGCTGGACATCCGGCCGGCGTCGGAGGCCGACGACTCCCACGAAGGCATCGACGAGGCGTGGATCCACGTTCAGCTGGCCCGTTCCGTCGACCGGAAGGCGCTGGCGGAGGCCGTGCGCCTGTTGCCAAGCGTGCTCGCCGACGCCCGCCAAGTTGCGCTCGACTCGCGGGCGTTGACCGGGACACTGCTGGGTCTTGCCAACGAACTCGACACCGACCCGGAGGGGCGGTTCCCGGGCCCGGAACGCAAGGACGTCGCCGCGCTTCTGCGCTGGCTTGCCGACGGGAATTTCGTGCTGCTGGGCTATCAGCGTTGCCCGGTGAGCGAGGGGAAGTCGTCGATCGACTCCTCGAGTCGCCTTGGCGTGCTGCGGCTTCGGGAGGAGATTCTTCCGCAGCTCACCGACAGCGATGACCTACTGGTGCTGGCCCAGGCCACGATTCCCAGCTTTCTGCGCTACGGCACCTACCCCTACATCGTCGTGGTCCGCGAACACCCCGGGCGTCAGGCGGTCGAGCACCGCTTCGTCGGCCTGTTCACCGTCGCGGCCATGAACGCCAATGTGATGGACATTCCGCTGATTTCGGGGCGGGTGAGCGAGGCGATCGCGATGGCGCAGCGCGATCCCAGCCATCCAGCGCAACTTCTGCTCGACATCGTCCAGACCATTCCGCGTTCGGAACTCTTCGCGCTCAGTTCGCGGCAGCTGTTGGACATGGCGATGGCCGTGGTGGACCTGGGCTCGAGGCGCCGAACGTTGCTGTTCCTGCGCGCCGACCAGCTCGGTCACTTCGTTTCCTGCCTGGTGTATCTGCCGCGCGACCGGTACACCACGGCCGTTCGGCTGGAGATGCAGGACATCCTGGTCGGTGAGCTCGGCGGCGAGAGCATCGAATATGCCGCGCGGGTCAGCGAATCACCCTGGGCGGTCGTGCATTTCACGGTACGGCTACCCGATGAGTCACGCCCGGGAGACGTAGACGTCTCGCTCGAGAACGAGACGCGGATCCAGGACTTGCTAACCGAGGCGGCGCGAACCTGGGGCGACCGGCTGCACGGCGCGGTGAAAACCGGATCGATCGACCAGGCCAAGGCCGACCACTACTCGACCGCGTTCAACGAGGTCTACAAGCAGGCCGTCACGCCCGAGGGCGCGATCAAAGACATCGCGATCATCGAAGAGCTGCAGGACAATTCGGTCAAGCTTGTGTTGTCCGACGATGATGCCGATGGTACGGCGTTGCTGACCTGGTATCTGGGTGGTCGATCGGCGTCGCTGAGCCAGTTGCTGCCAATGCTGCAGAGTATGGGTGTGGTCGTGCTCGAGGAGCGGCCGTTCACGGTGACGCGGCCGGACGGATTACCGGTGTGGATCTACCAATTCAAGGTGTCCCCGCTGACCAGCATGCCCAAGGCTCCCCAAGGCCCCGAACGAGACGCCACCGCTTTGCGGTTCGCCGATGCGGTGACCGCGATCTGGCACGGCCGCGCCGAGATCGACCGGTTCAACGAGCTGGTGATGCGCGCGGGTCTGACGTGGCAGCAGGTGGTCATTCTACGCACGTACGCGAAGTACCTGCGGCAGGCGAGTTTTCCCTACAGTCAGGCACACATCGAGACGGTGCTCAACGACCATCCGCGTACCTCACGGTCGCTGGTCGAGCTGTTCGAAGCTCTGTTTAATCCGGCCGGCGAGCCGCCGGGTGATTCCGCGGACCGCCGTGCGGCGCAGGCCGCCGCCGAATCGGTTGCCGCGGACATCGACGCCCTGACCAGTCTGGACACCGACCGGGTGCTGCGTGGCTTCGCGTCGATGATCCAGGCCACGCTGCGCACGAACTACTTTGTCAGCCGCCAGGATTCGGCTCGCGCGCAGAACGTGCTCTCAGTCAAGCTGAACCCTCAGCTGATCGACGAACTGCCGTTGCCGCGGCCGAGATTCGAGATCTTCGTGTACTCGCCGCGGGTCGAGGGCGTGCACCTGCGGTTCGGGTTCGTCGCCCGCGGCGGCCTGCGGTGGTCGGATCGTCGAGAGGACTTCCGCACCGAGATCCTCGGTCTGGTCAAGGCGCAGGCGGTGAAGAACGCCGTGATCGTGCCCGTCGGCGCCAAGGGCGGATTCGTCGTCAAACAACCTCCGCCGCCCACCGGCGACGCGGCTGCCGACCGCGACGCCCAACGCACCGCGGGTGTCGCCTGCTACAAGCTGTTCATCTCGGGGCTGCTCGACCTCACCGACAACGTCGACCAGACCACGGGCAAGGTCGTCACCCCACCCGAAGTGATCCGCCGTGACGGTGACGACGCCTATCTCGTGGTGGCCGCCGACAAGGGCACCGCAACGTTCTCCGATATCGCCAACGAAGTCGCGAAGTCCTACGGTTTCTGGCTCGGCGACGCGTTCGCCTCCGGTGGCTCGGTGGGCTACGACCACAAGGCCATGGGCATCACCGCCAAGGGCGCATGGGAAAGCGTCAAGCGGCACTTCCGCGAGATGGGTGTGGATACCCAGGCCGAGGACTTCACCGTCGTCGGCATCGGGGACATGGGCGGCGACGTGTTCGGCAACGGCATGCTGCTATCCACACACATTCGGTTGGTTGCCGCGTTCGACCACCGGCACGTCTTCCTCGACCCGAACCCCGACGCGGCGTCGTCGTGGGAGGAGCGCCGGCGCATGTTCGAGCTGCCGCGGTCGAGTTGGGACGACTACGACAAATCGCTGATCAGCGAGGGCGGAGGGGTGTACAGCCGCGAACAGAAGTCGATCCCGATCACCCCGCAGGTCCGCACCGCCCTCGGTATCGAGGACGACGTCACCGAGCTGCCGCCGCCAGAGTTGCTGCGCAGAATCCTGAAGGCACCGGTGGACCTGCTGTTCAACGGCGGCATCGGCACCTATATCAAGGCCGAGACGGAGTCCGACGCCGACGTCGGCGACCGCGCCAACGACATGGTGCGGGTGAATGGTAACCAGGTGCGCGCCAAGGTGATTGGCGAAGGCGGCAACCTCGGCGTCACGTCGCTGGGCCGGGTCGAGTTCGATCTGGCCGGCGGCCGGATCAACACCGACGCGCTCGACAACTCCGCCGGGGTGGACTGCTCCGACCACGAGGTCAACATCAAGATTCTGATCGACGCATTGGTGAGCAACGGGAAGGTGCGGCCCGAAGACCGGACGGATCTGCTGCGGTCGATGACCGACGAAGTGGGCCGGCTGGTGCTCGTCGACAACGCCGACCAGAACGACCTGATGGGCACCAGTCGAGCCAATGCGGCCAGCCTGCTGCCGGTGCACGCCCGGCAGATCAAGGACCTTGTCGCCGAGCGGGGACTGAACCGCGAACTGGAGGCGCTGCCGTCGGAGAAGGAGATCAGGCGGCGCACAGAAGTGGGCCTCGGCCTGACCTCACCGGAGCTTGCGACGCTGATGGCGCACGTCAAGCTGGAACTCAAGGACCAGGTGCTGGCCAGCGAGCTACCGGATCAAGAGGTCTTCGCCGCACGGCTGCCGCGCTACTTCCCGAGCCGGCTGGGGGACGAGTTCGGCAGCGAGATCCGGTCGCACCAGCTGCGCCGCGAGATCATCACCACGATGCTGGTCAACGATCTCGTCGACGCCGCAGGCATCACATACGTGTATCGGGTCATCGAAGACGTCGGGGTCGGACCGGTGGACGCGGTGCGGTCCTATGTCGCCACCGACGCGATCTTACGCATCGAGGAGGTGTGGCGGTGGATCCGCGCCGTCGACGTGCCGGTGAACGTATCGGATCGGTTGACGCTTGATCTGCGCCGGCAGATCGACCGTTCCGGCCGTTGGCTGCTCAACTATCGCCCTCAGCCGCTGGCCGTCGGCGCCGAGATCAACCGGTTCGCCAAGAAGGTGGCCGAGCTGACTCCGCGGATGAGGGAGTGGCTGCGTGGCGACGACCGCGCGATCGTTGAGAAGGACGTCGGGCAGTTCTCCTCGCACGGTGTGCCGGAAGACCTCGCCTACATCGTCGCTTCGGGTCTGTACCAGTACAGCCTGCTGGACATCATCGACATCGCCGACATCGCCGACCGCGACGCGGCGGAAGTGGCCGACACGTACTTCGCGCTGATGGACTATCTCGGCACCGACGGGTTGCTGACCGCGGTGTCTGGGCTGCCGCGCGACGACCGCTGGCATTCGTTGGCGCGGTTGGCTATTCGTGACGACATCTACGGGTCGCTGCGCTCGCTGTGCTTCGATGTGCTTGCCGTCGGCGAGCCCGAAGAGCGCGGTGAGGTGAAGATCGAGGAGTGGGAGCTGATCAACGGCTCCCGCGTGCAGCGGGCGCGGCGCACCTTGAACGAGATCTATGAGTGCGACCAGCGCGACCTCGCGACGTTGTCGGTGGCGGCGCGGCAGATCCGCAGCATGACACGCACGAGTGGAACGGGATCCTCTGGGTGACGACGGGTTTCGTAGCGCCGGTGCATGTGCGCTGGTCGGACATCGACATGTACCAGCACATCAACCACGCCACCATGGTCACCCTGCTCGAAGAGGCCCGAATCCCGTTCCTGCGCGAGCCGTTCGAGGCCGACATCAACGTGATCGGGCTGCTGATTCACGAGGTCAACATTCTGTACAAGGGCCAACTGCGACTGGTGGACTCGCCGCTGCAGGTGACGATGTGGTCGAAGCGGGTGCGCGCCGTCGACTTCACGATCGGATACGAAGTGCGGTCGGTGAACGCTCACGCCGATTCCAAGCCGTCCGTGATTGCCGAAACCCAGCTGGCCGCAGTGCACATCGAAGGGCAACGGCTGCAACGACTTTCGCCTGTCCAGCAAGGGTATCTGCGACGCTGGATGCGATGAACAGTCCCGAGCGGGGCATCTGGCTGGAGGACGCCACCCACCGCGAGGACCTCGCCACGTTCGTCGAGCGGGCGGTGCGACTCGACGATGCGGCGGTGATCCGGTTGCGGGAGCGTCCGGGCGGTTTGGTGGTGGCGTGGGTGGCCACCGGTTTCGACGTGCTGGCCAGTCGGGTGGTGGCCGGCCGGGTCCGGCCGACCGACTTGAGCGCAGGCGCCGACGCACTCGCGCAGGGTTTGGTCGCGATGGACCGCAGCGGTCACGTCGACCCGGGATTCCCGATGGACTCGGCGTGGCGCGGCGTGCTGCCTCCGGACACCGGCTTCGCGCACATCGACGACGTGCCTGCGCGGGTTGTGCTGGATCTGGCTCAGCGCGGCGTCGCGCTCGCGAAGGAGCACGCCAGCTCATACGGTCCGCCGGTGTCCCTGCTCGACCAGGAGGTGCTCGCGGTCAGCTCGGAACACGGTGACGTCGACATTCCGATGCGCTGCGTATTCGCCTTGACCGCAATGGGTTTCCTGCCGCAGTCGTCGGCCGCGAGCCAGGGCATGGGGCTGGATCCCGAGACGGTGGCCGCCGACGAGATCGTGCGGGTGCGAGCGCTGCCCGCATGGCTGCGAATCGACGCGCGGTTCGGCTCGGTGTACCGCCGGCGCGGCGACCCCGCGCTCGTCTTGCGCTAACTCTCTTCCCGCAAGCGTGCGTGTCTGCAGGCGACACACCGGCAACAGCCACGAGTTTGCGCACCCTCGCCGGTGACGAATGTGCGCAAACTCTCTTCAAAGAACGGTGTTTCGGCCGCAGACACGCACGCTCGCGAGGGAACTAGACCAGCCAGGCGGCGGCGTTCGGCGGCAGCTTGCCGTCGACCAGCTCGCCGCTGGCCAACAGCAGCTCACCGGCGGGCAGTTCGACAGGCTCATCGCCGGCGTTCAACGCGCACACCAGGCCGCCGCCGACGAGCCGGAACACCAGGCTGTCGTCCGACGAGTCCAGCCATTCGATAGCGGTGCCGTCGAATTCGCTTCGGCCATGGCGCAATCGGAGCGCCTCCCGGTAGAACGACAGTGTCGAATCGGGGTCGCGCAGCTGCTTCTCGACGGTGAGCGACGACCACTCCTGCGGGATCGGCAGCCAGGTGTCGGGATTGTCGGAGAAGCCGAACGGGGGAGCGTCACCTTCCCACGGCATCGGGACCCGGGAGCCGTCGCGCCCGCGCCGGGTGTGCCCGGAGCGCTCCCACACCGGGTCGCGCAACGCCTCGTCGGGCAGTTCCACGTTGGCCAGCCCGAGTTCTTCGCCGTTGTAGAGGAACACCGCCCCCGGCAGCGCGAGCATCACCAGCGCCATCGCCCATGCGCGTGCCAGGCCGATACTGCCGTCGCCGTAACGAGTGGTTTCGCGGTCGACGTCGTGGTTGGACAGCGTCCACGTCGGCGTCGCGTTCTCGATCGCGGCGGCTGCCAACGAGTTCTCGATCGCACCGCGGATGTCGGCCGCGTCGAAGTCCGCCCGCAGCAGTCGGAAGTTGAAGCCCAGGTGCAGTTCGTCGGCGCGCAGATACCGGGAGAACTGCTCGTTGTCGTACACCCACACCTCGCCGATCGCGACCGCGTGTGGGTAGTCGTTGAGCACGGTGCGGATGTGGCGATGGATGTCGTGGACGCCGTCGTGGTTGAACCTTGGGTCGTCGTCCATGTCGGCGAGGAGCACCTCGGCCTTGATGACCTCCATGTCGGGCAGTCCGGGCGGCTTGGCCATGCCGTGCGCGACGTCGATGCGGAAACCGTCGACGCCGCGTTCCAGCCAGAACCGCAGCGTCTTCTCGAGATCGTAGTAGACCTCGCGGTTCTCCCAGTTGAGGTCGGGCTGCTCGGCGTCGAACAGATGCAGGTACCACTGCCCGGGATTGCCATCCGGCTCAGTGGTCCGGGTCCACGCAGGCCCACCGAAGATCGACACCCAGTTGTTGGGCGGGTGCACGCCACCGGGCCCGGTGCCGTCGCGGAAGATGTAACGCTCCCGCGCGTCGGTGCCGGGGCCGGCGGCCAGCGCGGCCCGAAACCACGGATGCGCCGAGCTGGTGTGGTTGGGCACCAGATCCATCGTCACCTTGATGCCGCGCGCGTGGGCCGCCTCGATCAGCCGGTACAGTGCCTCCATCCCGCCGAACAGCGGGTCGACGTCGCGCGGATCGGCCACGTCGTAGCCGTTGTCGGCCATCGGCGAGACCATCACCGGGTTGAGCCAGATCGCGTCGATGCCCAGCGTCTCGAGGTAGTCCAGCTTCGCGGTCACACCATCGAGGTCACCGACGCCGTCGCCGCTGCTGTCACAGAACGAGCGCGGATACACCTGGTAGAACACGGCACGCGACCACCACGGCCCGGCGTTCGGGTCAGTCACCAGTCTCCTTTTGTCGGCCTCAGAACGACGAGTTGACCATCGAGTGGGCGGCCATCTCCAAATACGCCAACAGCTCTTTGCGGTGCTCGTCGTCGAGGGTTTCGGAGTCGATCGACGCCACCGCGGTGTTCATGCAGCGCAACCAGGCGTCGCGTTCGATGAACCTGATCTTGAACGGACTATGGCGCATCCGCAGCCGAGGGTGCCCGCGTTGGTCGGAGTACGTGCGCGGGCCGCCCCAGTACTGCTCGAGGAACATCCGCAACCGCTCCTCGGCGGCGTCGAGTTCGTCCTCGGGATAGATCGGACGCAGGATTTCGTCCTCACGGACCAGGGCGTAGAACCGCGACACGATGGCATGGAACGTGTCGTGGCCACCAACTTCGTCGTAAAACGACCGCTGCGCCTGTGTCACGACACCCATTCTTCCTTGCCGCCCGGACCTCGCTGCGGGCTGGTGATGTCATGTGAAGTTCATTCGGGTGACCTGCGGACACGGGTCAATTTGTTATGCGATTTACCCCAATCCATGGTGGACTGTCGGTCGGAGGACGTATGGCGCATCGCAAGAAGAGCCGCGCCCACCGGCATCACGGGGCCGCGGCGGGCTTATCTGGGGCCGTGATGACCCATGCCCAGACGCGGGTGCTGCACAGCGTCGATACTCATCCACCTAGTACCACCCACGACGGCTCTATCTGGGGGCGCCGTCGTGTGCTGCTGCTGAATTCCACGTACGAACCTTTGACCGCCCTGCCGATGCGCCGGGCGGTCATCATGCTTATGTGCGGCAAGGCGACCGTTGTGCATGACGATCCGAACGGGCCTGTCATCCACTCGGCCACCAGGTCCATCACGGTGCCGTCGGTGATCCGGCTGCATTCGTACGTGCGGGTGCCATACCGGGCGCGGATCCCGATGACCAGGGCCGCGCTCATGCATCGCGACCGGTTCCGCTGCGCCTACTGCGGCAGCAAGGCCGACACCGTCGACCACGTGGTGCCCCGCAGCCGCGGCGGCGACCACACCTGGGAGAACTGCGTGGCCGCGTGCTCGACCTGCAACCACCGCAAGGCCGACCGGCTGCTGGCGGAACTGGGCTGGACGCTGCGCTCGATGCCGACCCGGCCGAAGGGCGAGCACTGGCGACTGCTGTCCACCGTCAAGGAACTCGATCCGGCGTGGATGCGATACCTGGGTGAGGGCGCGGCCTAGCCGGTTCCTGCGATACGGTTTGCTCGTGAACAGCACCGCACTGACGCATTCGATACTCATCCTGGTGCCGTTGGGAATCACGCTGGTCTTGATCGCGCTGATCTGGCGCGGCGGCAAGAACAAGGGCCCGCACCCAGCCACCTACAAGATGTCCGAGCAATGGACGCACGAACCAATTCTGTGGGCGTCCGACGAGCCCGCCGACCATTCCCACGGGCATGCGCACCCGTTGACCATAGGAGGCGGCGCAAGTGGCAAATGGTGAAGTCGCGACGCGCGAACCCGCCGAGCTACCTCGGGGCTTCGTCGTCACCTCCAGCGGACGGATCTCGGGAGTCACCGAGCCCGGAGCAGTGTCGGTCGACTACCCGTTCTCGGTCATGGACCTGGTCAAGCTCGATGACGCGTTGAAGTACGGGTCACGCGCGTCGAAGGCGCGCTTCGCGGTGTACGTCGGCGATCTCGGCGCCGACACGGCCGCGACCGCGCGGGAGGTCCTGGCGAAGGTGTCGACGCCCAACAATGCGGTGCTGCTAGCGGTGTCGCCGAACCAGAAGGCCATCGAGGTGGTGTACGGCTCGGCGGTGCAGGGTCGCGGCATCGAGGAGTCCGCCCCGCTCGGGGTGTCCGCAGCGTCGGCGACCTTCAACTACGGCCGTCTGATAGACGGCCTGATCAGCGCGGTGCGCGTGATGAGCGCCGGCGTCTCCCCGCCCTGACCTACCTGACGTCGAAGGCCCGGGCTCGCAGCGCGCGCTCCACGCCAGCCCGACCCTCGAGAACGAGCCGCCGCAACGATGGCGGTAGGTCGCCGGCCAGGAACCGGTCGGCAACGTCCAGACCGTCCTGGCTGATGTCCCACGACGGGTACAGGCCGATCACCACCGTCTGCGCGACCTCGCTGGACCGCCGCTCCCACACACCCGGGATGGCGTCGAAGTAGCTCGACGTGAAGGGCTGCAGCAGCGCCTGTTGACCGGGTTGCACGAAGCCGTCGATGATCGCCCGCCCGACGATGTTGGGCAACGTGTCGTCCTCGATAACCTGTCGCCACGCGGCCTCCTTCACCGCGAGCTGCGGACGCGCCGCCGCCGCGCGCGCCGCGTTGCGCTTGCCCGCGGCGGTCGGATCACGTTCGGCCTCGGCGTCGATGAACGGCGTTTCCGGCCCGTCGTTGTCGATGTCGCCCGCGGCCGCCAATGCAGTCACGATGCGCCACCGCAGGTCGGTGTCGACGGTCAGCCCTTCCAGTCCGTGCTCGGCCGGGTCGGTGTCCAGGAGCGCGGCCAGCACGGCGTCATGGTTCGGTGAGAGCACCGACGTGCACAGCGCGTTGACGTAGGCCAGCTGGTGGTCGGATTCGGGTTCGGCGGCGCGGGCCAGCTCCAGCAGCCGGTCGGCGAACGGTGGCCAACCCTCCGAGCAGGCCCAGTCCGGGTCGGCGTACGAGCCCAGCGCGGTCTGCGCCTGCAGGAGCAGCCGCTGCGCGACCCCGACCTCGGTTTCGGCCCCGACACCCGCGGCGACGAGTGCCACGAAGTCGCGGGCCTTCAGCTCGGCCTCACGCGTCATCTCCCATGCCGCCGACCAGGCCAGCGTCCGGGGCAGCGGTTCGGCGATGTTGGCGATCCGCGTCAGCACCGTCTCCAGTGAATCGGGGTCCAGCCGCATCGAGCAGTAGGTCAGGTCGTCGTCGTTGACCAGGATCAGCTTGCCACGCGAAACCCCTTGCAGTGCAGGAACATCCGTGGACTCGCCGTCGACGTCGAGCTCCTCGCGGTGCACCCGCACCAGATAGCCGTTCTCGTCCCGGTCGTAAATGCCCACCGCGAGCCGGTGCACGCGGGTCTCGCCGGCGCCGGGTGCCGCACCGCTCTGGTCGATCGCGAACCGGGTGAACTTCCCGTCACCGTCGACGTCGAAGTCGGCGCGCAGCGTGTTCAGTCCCGTCGTCTTCAGCCACTGCTGACCCCAGTGCGACAGGTCGCGGCCCGACGCCTTCTCCAGGGCGCCGAGCAGGTCTCCGAAGGTGGCGTTTTCGAATGCGTGGTCGCGGAAGTAGTCGCGCAGCCCGGCCAGGAACGCCTCCAGCCCGACGTAGGCCACCAACTGCTTGAGCACGCTGGCGCCCTTGGCGTAGGTGATGCCGTCGAAGTTGACCTCGACGGCGGCGAGGTCGGGGATGTCGGCGGCGACCGGGTGCGTTGACGGCAGTTGGTCCTGCCGGTATGCCCACGACTTCTCGGCGTTGGCGAATGTGGTCCACGCCTCGGTGTACTCGGTGGCTTCGCTCTGGCACAGCACCGAGGCGAAAGTGGCGAACGACTCGTTGAGCCACAGGTCGTCCCACCACTTCATGGTCACCAGGTCGCCGAACCACATGTGCGCCATCTCGTGCAGCACCGTCTCGGCGCGACGCTCGTAGGACGCCCGGGTGACCTTGCTGCGGAAGACGTAGTCCTCCAAAAACGTTACGGCGCCGGCGTTTTCCATCGCGCCGGCATTGAACTCCGGCACGAACAGCTGGTCGTACTTGCCGAACGCGTACGGCTCGCCGAAGTTGCGGTGGTAGAAGCCGAATCCCTGCTTGGTCTCGGTGAACAACCGGTCGGCGTCCATGAACTCGGCCAGCGAGGTGCGGCAGAACAGGCCAAGCGGTATCTCGCCGTGCTCGTCGGAGTAGCTGTCGTCCCAGCGGGCGTACGGTCCGGCGATCAGCGCGACCAGGTAGGTGCTCATCCTCGGGGTGGTTGCGAACGTGTGCTTCTTCGCGTCACCGTCGGCCTCGGTGCCTGCCGTTGTGCCGTTGGAGATCACCTCCCAGTGCGCGGGCGCCGTCACGACCATGTCGAACGACGCTTTCAAGTCGGGCTGGTCGAAACACGCGAACATCCTTTTGGCGTCGGCGGTTTCGAATTGCGAGTACAGGTAGACCTCGCCGTCGACGGGGTCGACGAATCGGTGCAGGCCCTCACCGGTGTTGGAGTAGCGGCATATGGCGTCGACGACGAGCACGTTGCGCTCTTGCAGACCGGGCAGGGCGATGCCGGTGGACTCGTCGTAGCCCGAGACGTCCAGCTCGATCCCGTTGAGGGTGGCGCCGTTGACGGTGTCGGCGGCGATGTCGATGTATGTGTCGGCGCCGGCCAGCGCCTCGAACTGCACGGTCGTCACGGAGCGGAATGTCTTTTCGCCGGGGGCGCCGGCGCCGTCGGTCAGGTCGAGGTCGACGACGTAGCGGTCGACGGTGACGAGCGCGGCTCGTTCGATGGCCTGGTCACGAGTCAGATTGGGAAGTACCACACGTCCAACCTAGTGGCCGCGCTCGCGACCGGGCGGCCGAGAGTCTGGCTACAGTCCCGGCGGCCGGGGCAGGCCCGGCGTCTGCAGGAAGTTCAGGAATGTCCCGTTGCCTAGCGACCCCATCAGCTGCGGGCAGTACATCGATATCGCGATGCCGGTGAAGAACGCCGCCACGTCCGGCGAGATGCCGTTGTCGGCGATGGTCGTGGCGACCGAGGCGAACGACTTACCCGGTTCGACCAAC
>CAWDAC010000002.1:0-42655 GCA_963800125.1 uncultured Actinomycetota bacterium
AGACGCTCCGCGGTGTCCCGGTCATAGACCGGTCCGATCGGCTTGGTGGGCTGGCTGAACGCGGGGTCGTCGCGGTCCACCTCGATCATCGTCAGCAGGGTGGCGAATGGCTGCTCGGCGGGCAGCAGGTTGCCCAGCTCCTGCTCGATGACGTAGCCGATCATCGCCTCGGTCTGAGCGCCGAGCACGTCGAGCGGGTAGGGCGCAACGTCGGTGTACGCCGCGGACTGCAGCGCCAACAACCCCACCTGGGGACCGTTGCCGTGCGCGACGACGATCGCGTTGCCGGGGGTCACGGCGGCGATGCACTCGGCCGCGACCCGGATGTTGGCCCGCTGGTTCTCCGCGGTCATCGGCTGCCCGCGCCGTAACAGCGCGTTGCCACCCAGGGCGATCACGATCCGCATGGTCGTCGGCCGCCGCTCAGCTCAGCGCGGCCACGAGAACTGCCTTGATCGTGTGCATCCGGTTCTCCGCCTGTTCGAAGGCGATGTTGGCCGGGCTCTCGAAGACCTCGTCGGTGACCTCGACGCCGTTGGCGAGGTTCGGGTACTGCGCCGCGATCTGGGCGCCGACCTTGGTCTCGGAGTTGTGGAACGCGGGCAGGCAGTGCATGAACTTCACCCGCGGGTTACCCGCCGCCGCCATCAGCTTGGGGTTGACCTGGAAGGGCAGCAGCATCTCGATCCGCTCCCCCCACGCCTCCAGCGGCTCCCCCATCGACACCCACACGTCGGTGTGGATGAAATCGACGCCGGTGACGGCCTCGAGCGGGTCGTCGGTGATGGTGATCCGCGCCCCGGACGCGGCCGCGAACTCCCGGCACATCGCCACATGGTCATCGCTGGGCCACAGCTGTTGGGGCGCGCCGATCCGCACGTCCATACCGAGCTTGGCGCCGACCAGCAGCAGCGAGTTGGCTACGTTGTTGCGGCCGTCCCCGACGAACGCGTAGGCGATGTCGTGCATCGGCTTGGAACAGTGCTCGGTCATGGTGAGGACGTCGGCGAGCATCTGGGTGGGGTGGAACTCGTCGGTGAGTCCGTTGAACACCGGCACCCCGGCGTACTCCGCCAGCTCCTCGACGATCTCCTGGCCGGCGCCGCGGTACTCGATCGCGTCATACATCCGGCCCAGCACACGCGCGGTGTCCTTCATCGACTCCTTGTGGCCGATCTGCGAGGACGTGGGGTCGATGTAGGTCACGTGGGCGCCCTCGTCGTAGGCCGCCACCTCGAACGCGCAGCGGGTGCGCGTGGAGGTCTTCTCGAAGATGAGGGCGATGTTCTTGCCCGCCAGGCTGGTCCGGCCGACACCGGAGTATTTCGCCCGCTTCAGGTCACGGGACAGATCGAGAAGGTAGTGCAGGTCGCGGTCGGTGTGATGGACCAGGCTGAGCAGGTTGCGGTTGCGGTTGTTGAAGGGCATGGCGGGTTCTCGCGTTCGGTGGAAGGGAGGGATCAGGTGTAGAGCGGGTCGCGCAGGATCGGGCAGGTCATGCATCGACCGCCACCCCGGCCCCGGCCCAGCTCGCTGGCGTCGATGGTGACGACCTCGACTCCGGCCTTGCGCAGCGCCGTGTTGGTGAGGATGTTGCGGTCGTAGGCGATGACCACGCCGGGCTCGACCGCGACCACGTTGTTGCCGTCATCCCACTGCTCACGCTGGATGCCGTAGATGTCGCCGGCGGTGGTGACCACCCGGAAGTCCACGCCGATGGCCTCGCCGATGGTGGGGATCAGCCCCTGCGCTTCGCGCCGGATGTCCAAGCCGGACGGGGAGCTGTCGTCGGGCCGCAGGCTGAAGGCCACGATCCCGTCGACGACCGGTGGGTATGCCGTCACCAGGTCGTGGTCGCAGAACGTGAACACGGTGTCGAGGTGCATCGCGGAGCGGGACTTCGGGAGGCTGGCGATGATCACCCGCTCGGCGGCCCCGGCGGCGAACAGGTTGCGCGCCACCTGGGTGATTGCTTGATGCGAGGACCGCTCGCCCATGCCGATCACCACGACCCCCTTACCGATCGGCATCACGTCGCCGCCCTCGAGGGTGGCCACGCCGTGGTCGCGCGCAACACCTTCCGGGTCGCCCAGCCACACGTCGTACTTCTCGTCGGCGAAGGCGGGGTGGAAGTTGTAGACCGCCGTGGTGAGCAGGGTCTCCTGACGCCGGGCCGGCCAGTACATCGGGTTCAGCGTCACGCCCCCGAAGATCCAGGCGGTGTTGTCGCGCATGAACTGCGTGTTGGGCAGCGGCCGGATCACAAACCCCGCGGGGTCCAACTCGCTGAACGCCGACAGGAAACCGCCGCCCACCTCGCCGAGCACGTCCTGGTAGGCCACGCCGCCGATGAGGAACTCCGCCAGCCGATCCGGCGCCAGCTCGGTCAGCCACGCCCGGACCTCGTGGGTGAGCCCCGGACCGACCAGATCGTCGGTGATCCTGCGGTCCAATACCCAGTCACGGGCCTCGGGCATCGCCACCACGTCGCTGAGCAACTCCTGCAGCTCAAGGACCTCCACACCGCGGTCGACCATCTTGGCTACGAAGTCGAAGTGGTCGCGGCGGGCCTGCTGCAGCCAGATGACGTCGTCGAACAGCAGCTCGCTGCTGTTTTCGGGCGTCAGCCGCTGGTGGGCAAGTCCCGGCGCGCAGACCAGCACTCGCCGCAGCCGGCCCGCCTCCGACCACACCCCAAGCCGGGATTTCGTCGCGTTCATGATCTCGCCTTCCGATCGGTCACAGGACTGAGAGGTTGCCGGTGGCCATCAACAGCGACCGCCACCACGGAGGCCAGCGCCACGACGGCGACCACCACCCGCTCGGGCATCATGAAGGCGGGCAGGCGGCTTTCCCTGCGGGCCCAGAGGTAGAGCGCCGTGCCAGCGACGTAGAACAGCGCCGCAACCAGCAGGTACTGCCAGCCACCCGCGTAGACCAGCCATACGGCGTACGCCAGGGCGACCAAGCCGATGATGAGGTCGCGGGTAGCGGCCGTGGCCCGACTCGTAGGTCTCACCGCGCACCGCCAGCAGCACCTGGTACGCCGCCGACCACAGGTAGGGCAACAGGATCAACGACGTCGCGAGGTAGACCAAGTTGAGGTAGGTGCTCTCGTTGGCCAGCGTCCACAGCAACATCGCCTGAACGCACAGGTTGGTCAGCCACAGCGCGTTCGCCGGGGACCCGTGCGCGTTCTCTCGCGCCAGCATCCTCGGCATCACGTGTTCGAGCGCGGGCAGGCGCAGGATCTCGGCGCACAGCATCACCCAGGCGATCAGGGCGCCCAGCAGTGAGATGACCAGGCCGATCGAGATGAAGCCCGCTCCCCAGCTGCCGACCGCGTTCTCCAGCACGCCCGCCATGGACGGGTCGGGCACACCGGCGAGATCCGCCTGGGCCATCAGGCCGTACGACAGGAGGTTGACCAGGAGCAGCAAGGCGAGCACGCTCGCGAAGCCGAGCACGGTGGCCCGGCCGACGTCCTTGCGCCTGGCGGCGCGCTGGGAGTAGACCGAGGCACCCTCGATACCGATGAACACCCACACCGTGACCAGCATCATGTTCTTGACCTGGGACATCGTGTCACCCAGCGGCACCCCGTCGACCTGCGTGGTGCGGCCCCAGAAGTCAGCGGTGAAGAGCCCCGCCTTGAATCCGACCGCGGCGATCGCGATGAACGTGAGGATCGGAACCACCTTCGCGATGGTCACCACGACGTTGACGAAAGCCGCGGTCTGGACGCCACGCAGGGTCATGGCATGCACGATCCACAACACGATCGACGCGCCGATGATCGCGGGCACGGTAGCGCCACCCTCGAAGGCGGGAAAGAAGTAGCCCAGCGTCGAGAACAGCAACACCAGGTAGGCGACGTTGCCCACCCAGGCCGACATCCAGTAGCCAAAGGCCGAAGTGAAGCCGATGTAATTGCCGAAACCGGCCCGGGCGTAGCCGTAGACACCACCGTCGACCTGTGGCTTGCGCGTGGCCAGCGTCTGGAAGACGAAGGCCAGCATGAGCATGCCGACGCCCGTGATCAGCCACCCAATCAGGAGTGGGCCGGGAGCGGCGCTGCCGGCCATCTGGGAGGGCAGGGCGAAGATGCCGCTGCCGATCATCGACCCGACGACGAGTGCCGTCAGTGCGGCCATGGTGAGGCCGGCTTTGGAGGCAGCGGGGCGGGTTTCAGTAGTGGGGGTCGTAGTAATAACAAGCCTCCTTGAAAATTTAACCGTACTCAGTTGTCACCAATTCGAGGCGCCTTGAAGCATCTTGGTTTCATGAACACGTCGTGACGTGTGTGTGTTTCACTACGGCCGCGAATGGAAGCCGCTGATGGCCGCCAACGACTGCACCGCCACGAACCCGGATCCCTTGTCCGAGAAGCGAAATACCTGCATCAGCACACCGGCCGCATAAAACATGAGCGCGCTCGTAGCCGTGGATCCGGACCGGACGGACCAGCGGTTGAGGATCTCGCCGACTCTCTGACCGTCATCACGAGTTCCTGCACACTGACTGGGGCCGTCGCGACTGTCATTCTTTCGTGTCTCCTCGTTCGAGTTTCGCACCCGCTGCGCCGATCGACGCAAAAACAACTCTTGCCGCCTTTGCCCCTGTCGCCAAGGGCCTTTGGTCCCCATTCGACGGCGGCTAGTGGCCCGCGTTTGAAGTTGTTTGGCGGTTGGCCTTCTTGAGGATTTCGTCGGATGTTTGGTCCAGGCGGATGTTTGGTCCAGACGAACGGGTGGGCGCGGTAGGTGCGGATCGCTGAGGTGAGGTCGCGGACGCCTGTATATCGAGCTCCGCCTTGCACTGCCAGGAAAGTAGTCACGTGAGAAGCACGGCGACCGCAAGCAGATAGATCACGATCGACAACAGGTCCTGGATCACGGTGGCCAGGGGCCCGGCGCCGAAGGCGGGATCCTTCCCGAGGCGATGCAGCAGCCAGGGCAGCGCCAACGCCACCACCGTGGCGATCGTGCTCGCCGCCAGCACCGCGAAGGCAACCACGGCCGCAAGCATCCAGTCGCCGGTCATCAGCGCCACCACCGGCAACATGATCGCGCCCAACAGGACACCCACGGATAGTCCGGTGAGGGCTTCCCGGCCGGTGATGCGGCGGATCCCGACACCTACCGAAAGACCGCGGATCGCCAGCGTCTCGGTCTGGGTGCCGACAGCATCGGCGAGATAGACGATTGCGGGCACGAAATAGGCGACCGCCAGGTTCGCGTCGAGCTGCGCCTCGAACGCCTTCATCAGACCCGCCGACACCATTGCGCCGAGCAGCCCGACCAGCAGCCACGGCATCCGGTGCCACAACCGCCGAGCCACGTTTTCGAGGCTGGTGGCGCGCGTAGATTCGACCGAGTGCAGGAACCCGCCGAGGCGCGCCAAGTCCTCATCGTGCTCCTGCAGCAGAACGGTGAGCAGTTGCTGCGGCGCGATCAGACCGCGAAATCGGCCGTCGTCGTCGACCACGGCAAGGCCGGATTCACCATCGTGCACCGCTTGCCAGGCGGCGTGCTCCTGGTCGGTGTCGGGTGCCACGACGGCGGGCGCCGGATCCATGACGTCACCAAGTGTGGCGTCCTCCGGTGCGTCGAACATCCGCTCGATGGTGGCGACACCCACCAAGCGATCGTTGTCGAGCACCGCCACCGCCACGGCGCTGTCGAAGTGTTTGCCCCGCATGCCGTCGAGTGTCTCGGACACCAGATCGTCCGGAGCCGCGGTGGGAACCCGAGTGCATGCGTGCCACAACGCGGTGTCGGGGCTGCCGACGAAGTTGGATCCCAGGTCCGTGACCACGGAATCGGACATTACCGGCGGGCGCCGTCGCCGGGCGAGCTGTCGAGCGCGTCGACGATGAGCTCGTGACCAGATTGGGAGAGCGTCGCAGCTTCATGTCCGCAGACCCGCAAATCTCCAACTGGACATGGGACTCGGACTACTGAGCCAGCAGCGAGCAACATGAGCGACAGGCTGCCCGTCCCGCGGACCGTAGAATGGCCCGGGAGGGGGCCCGGCAAGGCTCGACGCTACGCGCCGCGGCGTGGAAGCGGAGTGATCGGAACCGAGCTGCCAGCCACACGCGGGATTGCGATTCACGACGCCATTGCCCACGCCTCGCAGCCGTCAGTCCGGCTTCCGTCAGATGCCAGGTTGAGTGCGATCGCTGATGGTGCCCCTGTCACGGGACTGACGTCTGCTAATTAGATTGCAGCAGAGGCAATTTCGCTTACTCTGGTCTGTCGTCCGTCCGGTTGCTGCAGCTGACAGTTCGCTCTCAGCGGCGGAGTGTCGTCTCCGCTCGGTTCCGCCCGTAGCCATCTGCACCGATAGCGGCCATCCACAATCGCAGTCATGCTCTGTCGGACCGGTGACTATGTAGCTCGCAAACCGTGCACACTCCGCGGCGTGCACGTCCGGGTCCACCCACAGGCTCGCCGCCGGCGGGTGCTCTGCAATCCGCACGGCTCGGACGGTACTGGCCACGACCGACATGGCCCGCCCGAGCGGGCCTCATTGGCCAGCGGGTTAGCTCGAGGCGCTCCGACCGGGCCACCCTTGTCGAGTTCCGATCCGCAAGTCGGCACCGATTCCTGCTATCGCAGTCCGACGAGTCGCACCGTCCGACGCAGTCAGCGCGATGTTCGTTCGTCATGAAACGGCTTCTGGCGGGCCGTGATCGGCGGGCGCGCCTAGCGTGCGGCCCGTGTCGCGTCAGAGCTCGCGCAGCGCCCCCACATCAACTATCCACCTCGCACGCTGCTGCGTCACGTTGTCCCGACAGGCGGCGACACGCAACCTCTTCGCCACTTCCCTGA
This sequence comes from uncultured Actinomycetota bacterium, assembly GCA_963800125.1. GTDB lineage: Bacteria > Actinomycetota > Actinomycetes > Mycobacteriales > Mycobacteriaceae > Mycobacterium. The sequence goes on from CAWDAC010000002.1 coordinate 6,837, forward strand.
CCCGGCGCCGGGTCAGGCCCGTCAGCGACGACTCCGGTTGCCGAATTCGGCGGCGCTGCGATGTAACTCGGCGAGCTGGCCATTCAACGAGTGCGCCCGCGCGCCGGATCGCAACGCGCGGGCGCACTCGCCGCCACGTCCGGGCTTCCTGCGTAGCGTGGGGTTCCGCGCTACGCCCCGATGTCCACGCTCGCGCCAGCGCCCTCCGAGCGCTCCGCTGCGCGCTCCACCGGCCATAGTGGTTGCGCCGCCGCCTCGCGCGACGCGTTGGCCGCTTTCAGATAGCCGCGCACCTCCCGTTCGGAGACGTTGGTCAGACGCGCGATCGCTGCGATCGTTTCACCGCGCTCGCGGATCCGGCCAAGCGCCACCGCAGCTTCGCCGCGGTGCTCCTCGCGCCTGCGGTCCGCCAGGTCGCCGCCGCCGACAGCACCGAGCACGGCAAAAACGCCTTGTCCGACTACTACTCGGCCAAAGGCGAAGCCCCCCGGCCTTTGGCGACGATCTCGGCGGAGGGCACCTCAAGGACGCCGCTCTCGCTGGCGAGGATGACGCGGTCGTCGATGGTGCGCCACCACCGTCCGGGCCGTAATCCGTTGCGGTCCAACACCGCACCGACGACGGTGCCGTCGGTGAAGGTCACGCATGCCGGGCCGTCCCATGGCTCCATCAGCGAGGCGTGGAACTGCCAGAAGTCCCGGCGCGACTGGGCAAGTGACGCGTTGTTCTCCCACGCCTCGGGCACCATCATCAGCACCGCATGCGGCAGGCTGCGGCCGCCGAGATGCAGCAGCTCGAGAACCTGGTCGAACGAGGCCGAGTCGGACGCGTCGGGCGTGCAGATCGGCGAGAGCCTGGCGAGGTCGCCGGGGATGCGGGTGCTGGCCAGCATCGCCTCGCGGGCGTGCATTCGGTTGCGGTTGCCGCGCACGGTGTTGATCTCACCGTTATGGGCGACGAAGCGGAAGGGGTGGGCCAGTGGCCAGGACGGGAACGTGTTGGTGGAGAACCGGCTGTGCACAATGGCGATGGCGCTAATACAGCGTTCGTCGCGCAGATCCGGAAAGTACTGCGGGAGTTGCATTGTCGTCAGCATGCCCTTGTAGGCGATGGTCCGACTGGACAGCGACGGGAAATAGACGGGGCCCGCCTCGGCCCGCTTACGCAGCGGGTAGACACGGCGGTCGAGGTCGATGCCGGTGGGCCGGCTGCCGCCCTGTTCGGGCGCGGTGACGAACAACTGGGCCATGGACGGCATGCAGCCCAACGCGGTCGGGCCGACGTCGGCGCCGTCCGGGTCGACAGGGAGCTCGCGCCAACCGAGGACCTCCAGTCCTTCGTCGGCGGCGATTGCTTCGACCTGCCCACGGGCCGACACCCGGGCGACGGGGTCCTGCGGCAGGAAGCAGATTCCCGCGGCGAAGGCGCTGGTTCCGTCCGGTGCGGCGGGTGGGAGCTCGAAACCGACGACCTCGCGGAGCAGCTCGACGGGCAACTGCAGCAGGATGCCCGCACCGTCACCGCTGTTGGGTTCGGCGCCGGCTGCACCGCGATGCTCAAGGTGTTCCAGGGCGACGAGGCCATCGGCGACGATGGCGTGCGAGCGCCGGCCCTGGACGTTGGCGATCATGGCGACGCCGCACGAGTCCGACTCGTGCTGTGGGTCGTAGAGCCCCTGGGCATGCGGCAATGCCGAGAACAGCATTGGAAGCTACCTCCGCAGTCTCCGAATTGTTCGTACGGGACTGCAGCGGCCCGAATTAAAAGTGTATCAGCGCAGCTCGGCGCCTACCCGTCGAGAAGCGTGGGGACCAGCGGGAACCCGGGCATGTTTCGGACCACTGTCCAAGTGATGGCGAGGACGGCGATGACGGCGATCGCGGGCATCGTCATGATCGGTCGCCCGGTGCGCCAACGCACCAGGATCCACACCACCAGCGCGGGCAGGCCCACGAGCAGGAAGAGGTTGTCGACGAACGCGGCGGCGAGGTCGCCGTGTAGCAGGTCGTGGGTCATTCGGAGGCCACCGCACGCGGGACAGTTCCATCCGGTCAGGAGCTTGAACGGGCATGCGGGAAAGACGAAATCGGGGCTGTGCGGGTCGGCGAGCCCGACGTAAGCGAGCCCACCGCCGAGCAGCGCGCCCGTCCCGAGTGCGCCGTACAGCCGTGCCCGGCTGTTGACTGCGACGCTATGTTCCCTCACGAAGGGGACGTCCCTCCGGATCGCGAACCTTGTCGGTGAAGATGAGGACGGCGTCGATGATGCCCCAGACGATCGCACCGATTCCGCACGTGATCAGGCCGACGACCAGTTGCGCGATGCCGAGGCCGGTGTAGCCGAGGTAGATGCGCCCGATGCCGACCAGACCGAACAACCCGATCAGCTGCAGCAGTCCGGCGACGATCTTGGACTTGTCGGACAGCGGCTCTCCGGTCAGCGGATGGCGCCCGTATGGCGCCGCGGGATCCATGTAGGCCTGCGGATACTGGCCCGGCGGCGGCGGATATCCGGGTTGCGAATAGCCCTGCGAATAACCCGGAGGAGGCGGCTGGTATTGCGGTTGTTGAGGGGGCGGAGGTCCCTCGGTGCCACCGAAATGCGGCTCAGTCATGGGTCCCAGCATGCCAGAACCGCAGGCTTGCTAGAAGGTCTGCCCGGCCACCAGCCGGAGGGTGTCGACGAGTCCGTTCACAGGTATGGATGGGTCGATCGACCGCATCAGTCCCAGCCCGACCCCGAGCGCGAGCATGACGGTGGCCGCTTCGCGGCCGTGCATCTTGAGGTCGAGATCATCGGCGGATTCGACGCCGTTGGCGAGCATTTCGATGATGTTGTCCAGGCGGGCGGCGAGTTCGGTGCGCAACTGTTCGTTCCGGCGTGCGTGCAATGCGAACTCGGCTTCCAGCGGTGTCCACCCCGGATCACCGATGACGCGTTCCGCCCATTCGCGCAGCGCCTCGAACCTGTCCGGTTGCGCAACCAGTTCGAGAACCTCCGCGAATCGTTCCGCCCGGATTTCGTCGAGCACCGCGGCGCACAGTTCGTCCTTGCTGCGGAAGTTCGAGTACACCGCGCCCTTCGAGTAGCCGGCGACGTCGGCAACCTTCTCCAACGACGTCGGGTGGTAGCCGTCCTTGAAAAACATCTGCTTGGCGGTCGCGACCAGCTGCGTTCTGGTCTGCGCCTGGCTTTCTGCGCGGGTCATCCGGACCATGGATGCATTCTAGCCCGTTGACATACCAATAGACTCTAGATACCGTCAGTTTTCAAAATTGGGAGGAGTCGTGATGACCTACCCCAGGATCGACCTCGGGGTCGGGGCCGACGATGACTCGTGAGCCGAGGATCGTCATCATCGGCGCGGGTCTCGCGGGCATCGCCACCGCGGTGACGTTCCAGCGCAACGGTTTTCATGATTTCTCCATTCTGGAGAAGGGCGCGGACGTCGGCGGAGTCTGGCACTGGAATCGCTACCCCGGGCTGACGTGCGACGTGCCGTCGCAGCTCTACCAGTTCTCGTTCGCGCCGAAACCCGACTGGACTGGCATGTTCGCCCCGGGCGATGAGATCCAGCGTTACCTCCGCGACGTCGTCGAACGGTTCGGTCTCGACGATCGCCTCCGACTGAATGCCGAAGTCGTCTCGACCGTCTTCACCGGGTCGAGGTGGCAGATCACCACCGCTGACGGCGTAGAACTGGAAGCCGACTTCGTGATCGCCGCAACCGGTGTGCTGCATCATCCCTTTACGCCGGACATCCCTGGGCTCGACACATTCGGCGGCGATGTCGTGCACACCGCGCGGTGGGACGACGACATCGCGACCAGCGGCCGCAGAATCGCCGTCGTCGGGAACGGTTCGACCGGTGTGCAGATCGTGTCCGCCCTGCAGCGTGAGGCCGCCCACATCACGCACTTCGTGCGGACCCCGCAGTGGGTGATGTGGGCGCCGATGGAACTGCCCCAGCCCACCCTGTTGGGCGCCGTCCTGCGCAGAATGCCGTCGGTGAACCGCCGGCTGTACGACGCGCTGCTGTGGGGCTCCGCGATCTTGGCCGATGTCACCACGAAACCGAGTTGGCGTCGCCGATTGACCCAGAACTACGCACGGTGGTGTCTGCGCGCGCAGATCCGGGACGGCGAGCTGCGCGACCGGCTCACGCCGGACTACCAGCCACTGTGCAAACGCCAAGTCGTGTCGAGCTCGTACTACCGGGCGATCCGATCCCGCAACGCCGAACTGATCACATCGGCGATCGACGAGATCACCCCGCGTGGCATCCGCACCGTCGACGGCCGCGAAACCGAGGTCGACCTACTGATACTCGCCACCGGGTTCCGTGCCCACAACTACATGCGGCCGATGAACCTACGCGGCCGCGACGGCCTGGACATCGACGATGCCTGGGCCAAAGGCCCACGGGCATACCGCATGACCGCCATTCCGGGTTTCCCGAACTTCTTCACCATGCTGGGTCCCAACTCGCCGACCGGCTCACTCCCGCTGCACTACTCGGCCGAACTGACCGCGCACTACATCACTGTGTGGCTGAGGCGATTTCGCGATGGCGAGTTCGACACCGTGGAAGTCACCGAACAAGCGACGACGAAGTTCAACGACGACGTCACCGCCGCGCTCGGGCCGACAGTGTGGAACACCGGATGCAACTCGTGGTATCTCACCGACGAGGGCAACATCGATCTCTGGCCTTATGACCGCAAGACCATGACCGCGATGCTGACCCGACCCGACGATCGCGACTTCCACATCGCCTAGAAACGGTCAGCCGTTGCGGCGGGCGCGGAGCCACCTTCGAAGGCGACCGCCGGACTCCTCCACTCGCTCGGTTGCCTGGGCCGGTGTGGGTTCCGGCTCGGGCTTAGGCTTGTCAGCGGCGCTGGACTCGGAGGCCTCGGCTTCTTCGGCTGGCTCATCGGCCACTTCGTCCGCGACGGCGGCGGCCTCGTGAACCTCCGGCGCCGCCTCCTCGGCCTCAACCACCTCGTCACCCTCGACCGCGGCTTCTTCGGCTGGTTGCTCGGCTTCTTCCTCGGCAGCCTCACCGGAGTCTTCGGTCGCAGACTCTGGTTCCTCGGGTTCTTCCGAGTCCTCTTCGGCGACCTCGTCAGCGACGGCGGCGGCTTCCTCGGCGCTCTCAACAGCTGCCTCATGAACCTCCGGCGCCGCCTCCTCGGCTTCAACCACCTCGTCACCCTCGACGGCACCCACACCACCGACAGCCTCGGCTTGCTCCTCGACCTCTGGCTCTGCCGCCTCGGCTTCCTCACCTGCCTTTGCGAACGCCTCGGTTTCGCTCTGCTTCTCGACCTCGGGTTCTTCGGTCGCTTCGGCTTCCTCGGCTACCTCGTCAGCGACCGCCGCCGCTTCCTCAGCGCCCTCGACAGCTGCCTCATGAACCTCCGGCGCCGCCTCCTCGGCTTCAACCACCTCGTCACCCTCGACCGCGCCCACACCACCGACAGCCTCGGCTTGCTCTCGGAGTCGTCGGCCGCTGAATCCGATTCCTCATCGGCCCGGCGTCGCCTCGGTTTCGCTTTGCTCCTCGACCTCGGGTTCTTCGGCCGCTTCGGCTTCCTCGGCTACCTCGTCAGCGACCGCCGCCGCTTCCTCAGCGCCCTCGACAGCTGCCTCATGAACCTCCGGCCCGCCTCCTCCGCCTCAACCACCTCGTCACCCTCGACCGCGCCCACACCGCCGACAGCCTCGGCTTGCTCGTCGACCTCTGGCTCTGCGGCCTCGGCTTCCTCACCTGCCTTTGCGAACGCCTCGGCCTCCGCGATGTCTTCAGCGGGCGCATCGGCGACATCCTCGGCGAGCTGCTCCGCCTCTGCTGCCGCCTCGACTTCGGGCTCCTCCTCTGCCTCAGCCTCCTCAGCCTCGGGCTCTTCGGCCGGCGCCTCCTCGGCCTCAATATCGGGCTCTTCATCCTCAGCCGCAGCCCCTGCCTCGGCGTCTTCGTCTTCCTTCTCGCCCGCAATCTTCGCGGCCGCGACCACACCTGTCGTCGCGGCCACGCCAGCCAACTCCATCGCGAGTTCGTCGACTGGCGACACCTCAACGTCTGGCGCCGCCTTCACGTCGACGGCGGCCTTACCGCGGAGCTCCGACGGATCCTCCCGACCCTTGGGCGCGACCATGATGTAAACGACTGCGCCGATGAACACGAACACCGACACGAACGAGTTGATCCGAATCCCCGCGATAAGCGTTGCCTCGTCACTGCGCATCAACTCGATCCAGAACCGACCGAAGCAATATGCGGCAACGTACAACGCGAACAGCCGCCCATGCCCAATCCGGTAACGGCGATCCACCCAGATGAGCAGCGCGAAAACGAATAGGTTCCAGAGCAACTCGTACAGGAAGGTGGGATGGACCACCGCAATCACTTGACCGGTCGACACCCCGTTGAGTGAATCGAGCGCGCCGTTGGCATCGCGGCGCTCGAAGATCTCCAGCCCCCACGGAAGCGTCGTCGGCCTGCCGTACAGCTCCTGGTTGAAGTAGTTGCCGATCCGGCCGATCGCCTGCGCCAGAACGATTCCGGGCGCGATCGCATCGCCGAACGGCGGCAACGGAATTCCCCGCCGCCGACAGCCGATCCACGCGCCGACGCCACCAAGCGCGACAGCACCCCAGATGCCCAGGCCGCCGTCCCACACGGCGAACGCCGCCCAGAGGCCCGCACCACCGGGCCCGAAGTACGTGTGCCAGTCGGTGAGAACGTGGTAGAGCCGCCCACCGAACAGCCCGAATATCACTGCCCAAAGCGCGATATCAAAGACGACCCCACGCTCGCCGCCGCGCTCTGCCCAGCGTCGGTCGCCGACGAACAGCGCGACGATGACGCCGGCGAGGATGAAGATCGCATACGCCCGGATAGGAAGTGGTCCGATACCCAGCAGGCGCGGCACGGTTCTGGCGACGTACGCCAGTGCCAGGGTCAAGCCGATTACAACGGCCGGAGCCGCCCACACCGCGATGTCGTAGATGGCACCGCGTTCGTGCTTTCGGGCATCCCGCAGCCAGGAGCCGCAAACAAACGCAGCAATGATGCCGGCGATGATCACTAACGCCGAGAGCGTGCCGAGATGCCAGACACCCCGCGACGGGCTCGGCATATAGGCCAACGTCGTCGTTATCACGCAGAAATCCTTTGCCGCACACCGTCGGCCAGTTCTTCGGTCAACGCACGGACAGCCGGAAGGCCCTCGCTCAACGCCGACACCAGGGCCGAACCAACAATTACACCGTCGGCGTATGCACCGATCTGGGCGGCCTGCTCACGCGACCTCACCCCCAGCCCCACGCCGACTGGAATGTCCGAAATCGCCTTGACCCGTCGGACCAACTCTGGCGCGGCCACCGACACCGCATCCCGGGCGCCGGTCACACCCATCGTCGAAGCCGCGTAGACGAACCCGCGCGATGCGTTGACCGTCTCGGCCAACCGTTCGGGCGTCGACGACGGAGCCACCAGGAATATGCGGTCCAGACTGTGCGCATCGGATACCGCCAGCCACTCGGCCGCCTCATCCGGAATCAGGTCCGGCGTGATCATCCCGAGCCCGCCGGCGGCTGCCAGATCGCGCGCGAAAGCGTCTACGCCGTAGTGCAATACCAGATTCCAGTAGGTCATCACGACGGCGCGACCACCCGCCTTACTGATCGCCTCGACCGCCGCCAACGAGTCACGAACCCGGACACCGCCGCGAAGCGCCGCCTCGGTCGCCGTCGCGATGGTCGGGCCGTCCATGCCGGGGTCGGAATAGGGCATGCCAACTTCCACGGCATCACAACCGGATTCGACCAATGTGGTCATCGCCGAGATCGAGGTGGGCACGTCGGGATAGCCGGTTGGAAGGTAACCGATGAGCGCCGACCGTCCCTCCTGCCGGCACGCGTCGAACAGGCCTGAAAGTCCACTAGTCATGAGTGCGCGGACCCCTTGCCGTCGAGCAGACCGAACCACTTGGCCGCCGTCTCCACATCCTTGTCGCCGCGGCCCGACATGTTGACCAGGATGACCGATCCCGCCCCGAGCTCGGTACCCAACTTCAACGCACCGGCCACCGCGTGAGCGGATTCGATCGCCGGGATGATGCCTTCGGTACGGCATAGCAGCCCGAACGCGTCCATCGCCTCGGCGTCGGTGATCGGCCGGTACTCGGCACGTCCGATGTCCTTGAGGAACGCATGCTCGGGTCCGACGCCCGGATAGTCCAAACCCGCGGAGATCGAATGCGATTCGATGGTCTGCCCGTCGTCGTCCTGCAACAGGTACGAATACGAGCCCTGGAAGGCGCCCGGCGAACCACCGGTGAAGGTCGCGGCGTGACGACCGGTTTCGACGCCGTCGCCCGCCGCCTCGTAGCCGACCAACCGGACACCCGGATCGTCGATGAACGCGTGAAAGATGCCGATGGCGTTCGACCCGCCGCCCACACACGCGGTCACTGCATCCGGCAGCCGGCCCGCCTGGTCCTTGATCTGCACGCGCGCCTCCAGCCCGATCACCCGCTGGAAGTCGCGGACCATCGTCGGGAAGGGATGCGGGCCCGCTGCGGTGCCGAAGCAGTAATACGTGTCGTCGGCGTTGGTCACCCAGTCTCGGAACGCCTCGTTGATGGCGTCCTTGAGCGTCTTTGAGCCGGACTCGACCGAGACGACTTCGGCTCCAAGCAGCCGCATCCGCGCGACGTTCAACGCCTGCCGGGCAGTGTCGACGGCGCCCATGTAGACCACACAGTCCAGGCCAAGCAGCGCACACGCCGTCGCGGTGGCCACCCCGTGCTGACCGGCGCCGGTCTCCGCGATGACGCGAGTCTTGCCCATCCGTCGGGCCAGCAGGGCCTGACCCAACACGTTGTTGATCTTGTGAGACCCAGTGTGGTTCAGGTCTTCTCGTTTGAGGAAGACCCGCGCTCCACCGGCGTGCTCGCTGAGCCGGGCGGCCTCGTAGAGCGGCGACGGCCGACCGCTGTAGTGCCGCTGCAAGCGGTCCAGCTCATCGAGGAATCCCTGGTCACCGCGGGCCTTTTCGTAGGCGGCGGTGACTTCCTCGATGACGGCCATCAGCGCTTCAGGGACGAATCGTCCTCCGTAGACACCGAAATGGCCCTTAGCGTCGGGATCGTGGACGGTCGGCTCCGCGACGGCCGCGCTGGAACGCGGCAACTCCGGGCCGGCGAGATCCGCCACTGCTCAGCGTGAGGGTTTCGGGCAGGACGGATGCGTGCCTGCGGTAACCAAATCGGCGACGGCGCTGCGAGGATCACCACTGGTGACCAGACCCTCGCCGACGAGAACGGCGTCGGCACCCGCGCCAGCGTAGGCCAACAGATCGGCAGGACCGCGGACACCCGACTCGGCGATGCGGATGATGTTCGTCGGAAGCCCCGGAGCGATGCGCGCGAAGCAATCGCGGTCGACGTTGAGGGTCTTCAGGTCACGCGCATTGACACCGATCACCTTGGCGCCCGCCTGCAGCGCACGATCGGCTTCCTCCTCGGTGTGCACCTCGACAAGCGCGGTCATCCCGAGCGATTCGGTGCGATCGAGCATCGACACCAGCGCGGACTGCTCGAGTGCCGCGACGATCAGCAGCAGCATGTCGGCGCCGTGCGCGCGGGCCTCGTGGATCTGATACGGCCGGACGATGAAGTCCTTGCGCAGCACCGGGATTGACACCGCAGCGCGTACCGCGTCGAGGTCGTCGAGCGATCCGTTGAACCGTCGTTGTTCGGTCAGCACGCTGACGATGCGCGCTCCGCCGTCCTCGTAAGCGCGCGCCAACTTCGCCGGGTCCGAAATCGTCGCGAGGGTTCCTCGCGACGGACTGGCCCGCTTCACTTCCGCGATGACGCCGATGCCGGGTTCACGCAATGCCGCCATCACATTCAGCGGCGGCGGGGCGGCCTGAGCGGCTTCCTTGAGTTCGGCGAGGCTGACGATGGCTTCGCGTGCGGCGACGTCGGCGCGGACTCCCTCGATGATCGAGTCAAGCACGGTCGCCGAACCCATAACCCGTCGACTCCCTCCGCGTGCGTGCCGCATTGTTACCGCATGATCTTCATCGAAGGGTAGCCGTAGCGAGAGCTCCATCTGTCACCGCCCCTCGGTGTCCGGTTTGGTGGGGTCGCGGCCCTCGTCGAGCGCATCCCAGATCATCCGTTCTGACATGTCGGAACCGGCAGCGCGTCGCCGCGCCGCCTCCCGTCGCCGAGCAGGAGCCTCGTACCTGTCGTCATCAGACGGGTCCTTCGCCGGCGAACGCATGAACAGCACCGCGCCGGCAAGCGTCAGCACGGCGGCAACCAGTGTCACGACCGCTCCCCAGTAGTGCCGCTGCGTGTCCACCAGGTCCGCCACCGGCACCTCCGCGAGGTTGGCGGCCCGGACCGCGATATCGGGGACCACCCACAGGCTGATCGCCAGGTAACCCATCACGGCGCTCATCCCGCCGACCACCACCGCCAACAATCGCAGTTGCCACGTCGGCCCCACCGTCGACTTGAGCACGGCTGCCAGCAGCATCAGGGCCAGCGGCACCAGCGCCGTCGACCATGATCCGCCACTCAGCGTCGCGGTCTCCGGCTGCCCCAGCCCGTCGAACGAGCTCACCACCACCCACGTCATCCGCGACGCCAGCCACAGCGCCCCCGCGGCCAGCAGCAGCAAGAGCTGTCCGATCCGCATCATGGCTCGGCCAGCGTCTCCGCCGCGGCGATGGCGTTCAGCACCGCCTTGGCCTTGTTCGCGGCCTCGTTGTACTCGTAGGGCCCGTTGGAATCGGCCACGACTCCCCCGCCGGCCTGCACATACGCCGTGCCCGTGCGCATCAGCGCGGTGCGGATGGCGATCGCGAAGTCGGCATTGCCGGCGAAGTCGAGGTATCCCAGCACGCCGCCGTACAGGCCGCGTCGGGTCTGCTCAACCTCCTCGATGAGCTCCATGGCCCGCACCTTCGGCGCGCCCGTCAGCGTGCCTGCCGGGAAGCACGCGGTGACGGCGTCCAGCGCGGTCTTGCCGTCGGCCAGCAGGCCGGTCACCGTCGACACCAGGTGCATGACGTGGCTGTAGCGCTCGATATGGCTGTAGTCCTCCACCCGCACCGTCCCAGGCACGCAGACCCGGCCCAGATCGTTGCGGCCGAGGTCGACCAGCATCAGGTGCTCGGCGCGTTCCTTTTCGTCTTCCTGCAGCTCCTTCTCGAGCAGCACGTCCTCTTCTTCGGAGGTGCCGCGCCACCGTGTTCCAGCGATCGGGTGCGTCGTCGCGCGACCGTCCGTGACGGTTACCAGCGCTTCGGGACTCGACCCGACGATCGAAAAGTCCAGTCCGCCATCCTCGTCGGGCACATTCAGCAGGTACATGTACGGGCTGGGGTTCGAGACGCGCAGCATCCGGTACACGTCGAGCGGATTGGCGTCGGTGTCCATCTCGAACCGTTGCGACGGCACCACCTGAAACGCCTCGCCCGCTTCGATCTCGCCGACGAGCCGCTCCACGATCGCTCCGTATTCGTCGACCGAGCGCTGCGCGCGGTGCAACGGTTCGGGCCTGCTGAAGGTGGCCACCGCCGACGACAGGTTCTTGCCGAGCGCCTCGGTCATCACGTCCAGTCTCGCGACCGCGTCGTCGTAGGCCCAGTCGACGCGTTCGTCGGTGCCGTTCCAGTTCACCGCGTTGGCGATCAGCGTGATGGTGCCCTCGTGATGGTCGACCGCGGCGATGTCGGTGGCCAGCAGCACCAGCATGTCGGGCAGCTTGAGGTCGTCGACGACCAGCTCGGGCAGCCGCTCCAGCCTGCGCACCAGGTCGTAGGCGAAGAAGCCGACCAATCCAGACGACAGTGGCGGAAGCCCGGCCACCGGCTCGGTCTGCAGCAGCTCCAGCGTCTCGTGCAGTGCCTGCAACGGATCGCCGCCGCTCGGCGCATCCTGTGGCGTGACGCCTAGCCATACCGCCTCACCACCGCGCACCGTCAACGCCGATGGGGCTCCCGCACCGATGAACGACCACCGCGACCAGGAGCGGCCGTTCTCCGCCGATTCCAGCAAGAACGTGCCCGGACGGTTGGCGGCCAGCTTGCGGTACGCCGACAGCGGCGTCTCGCTGTCGGCCAGCACCTTTCGAGTCACCGGAACCACCCGGTGCCCGGCGGCCAGCGCCCGGAAGTCCTCGCGCGAGGTGGTAACAGCGAGGTTGGCGGTCGTTTGCACGTAGTAATCCTCCCAGACCGGTACGGCGAGACCGGCAGTCAGTCAGGCGTAGCGTGACACTCATGAAACGTGGCGACCGGGTAGCCGAGTTCGAATTGCCAGACCAAACGGGTGCTGTGCGAAGCGTCACATCCTTGCTCGCCGACGGCCCGATCGTGTTGTTCTTCTACCCCGCGGCGATGTCGCCCGGCTGCACCAAGGAGGCATGTCACTTCCGCGACCTCGCCGGCGAGTTCGCCGCCGTCGGCGCATCGGTTGTCGGTATCAGCACCGATCCCGTCGCCAAGCAGGCCAAGTTTTCCGACACTCAGCGTTTCAACTATCCGCTGCTGTCCGACGCCGACGGCAAGGTCGCCACACAGTTCGGCGTCAAGCGTGGGCTGCTAGGCAGGCTCATGCCGGTCAAGCGGACGACCTTCGTGATCGACACCGACCGGACCGTGCTCGACGTGATCTCCAGCGAGTTCAGCATGGATATGCACGCCGACAAGGCGCTGGAGGTGCTCCGGCAGCGGCAGAGCGCCTAGTTCTTGGCGTCGATTTCTGCACCAGGGTCGTTGCGGCACCAGAATCGCAGCCCTCACGCGGAATTCGGTGTTGTGCACTTGTGGTCGCCACTAGTGTGCAGCAATGACGATCGAGCTGTCCTGCGGGTTGCCGCCGGGATCCGAGTTCAGCGACCTGGCTGTCCTCGCCGAATCCTTGGGCTATTCGAGGGTTTGGATCTTCGACTCAGCACCGCTGTGGGAAGACCCTTTCGTCCATCTGGCACTCGCCGCGGAACGTACGTCGCGCATCGCTCTCGGCACCGCCGTTCTGATTCCGCATGAGCGGTCGGAGATGGCCATGGCGTCGGCGATCGCGACCATCGCCCGACTGTCCGGTGGCCGATTCCGGGCGTGCTTCGGAACCGGTGCAACCGCGCGCCGCACCATGGGCCATCGGCCGCTGACGCTGCGCTTCTTGAAGAGCTATGTGACGGCCGTGCGTGCCTTGCTGGCCGGTGAGACGACGATGATTGATGGCCAGCCCGTACGGATGCTTCATGCCGACGACCTGGCCGCACCGCGTCCCGTCGACGTCGAGATCTGGCTGAGCGTCTTCGGGCCGCGAGGGATCGAGCTCGCGACGGAGATCGCCGACGGAATCATTGGGCTGCCAATGGAACACGCGCTGCCCATAGCGACCCTGATGCCAGGCACCGTGCTGGAGCCCGGCGAAGCGCGTGACAGTCAACGGGCGCGAGAAGCAGCGGGTCCATGGCAAGTGGTGACCTATCACGAGGCCTACGCCATCGCGGGGCCGGCGGCCGTGGACGCGATGCCCGGCGGACGAGCCTGGCGCGACGCGCTCGAGACACTCGCGCCGGAAGGCGAGCGGCACCTTTTCACGCACCAGGGCCACGTCACCCATCTGACCGAACGCGACCACCAATTACTCGACCACGCTGACGACGGTCTGGCGACTATTGCGGAGGCTGGCGAAATCGCCTCACGCATAGCCGGTTTGAGCGAACGCGGCGTCCGAGAAGTCATCTACACCCCGAGCGGCAAGGATGTCGCCCGGGAACTGGAGGCCTTCTACGCCGCCGCTCAGGATGGTTAGTGCATGTTCTATTCACCTGACGTGCCCAACGGCAGATCGAGCAGCCGAGCGGCGTTGCGCCACAGCCAGTCCTCCAGGGCCATCGGCTCCACTGGGAGTGCACGCATCTCGTCACACAGTTGCCGGTAAGGGCGATTGATGAGAAACGCCCCGGAACCGTACACCACCTTGTCTCGGATGGTCGTCTGGCCGAACCGAAGCAGCGGCTCCCACCCCGCGCCTGGGGTGGCGAAGTACTTGGGACGGTGGGCGCCGAGTTCGAGGTAGACGTTCGGGTGTTTCCACGCGACCAGGCACGCCTCAAGCACCCACGGGTAGCCGGCGTGACTCATCAGAATCGTCAGATCCGGGAAGTGACAGGCGACCTCGTCGATGTGGCGCGGGTGGCCTAACTCGCTGGGCCGTGTGCGTGTCCAGTTGGCGGACGTGTGGATGCTCAGCGGGATGCCGAGTTCCACGCATTTTGCGTAGAACGGAAAATACGCGCGGTCGGTGGCCGGCCTGCCGATCATGAACGGCCGTAGGCTCAGCCCACGAAACCCTCGTTCGGTTACCCAGTGCTCCAGCTCGGCCAGCGCTGAATTCCCACGCATTATGTCGACTCCCGCGAATGCGATAAAGCGATCCGGATGACGATCGAAGAGTGCGGCCACCGACTCGTTGTGCACGAAAGTCACTCCGCAGGTTGAGCGTTCGTCGAAACCGGTGATCAGGCTGTAGGTAACGCCCGCCTCGTCGAGCGCCGCCAGAATCTCGTCGTCGGCGAGGCGCCGTGACTGTATATAGGCCCCGAATTCCTCTTCGCTCACTCTGGTCTTGGTGAACACCTCCAGGTACTGCAGCTGCTCCGCGGGAAACCCGGAGCACAGGTCTTCGACGATCTCGGCCGAGGGGACGATAGGTGCCCACATGTCAATGACTGCAGCCGAGGTCCTGCTTCCGCAGAGGACATACCACTCAACGTACATAATCGCGAGCATTTCACTCGCACGCCGGCAACGCCCTGGAGGTCTTGAGGCAGCGGCAGAGCGCCTAAGCGGTCTGGCCGAGATGCTCGGTAAACCAGGCGGCGGCAAGCTCGGCGACCCGCTCGAGCGCGCCGGGTTCTTCGAAAAGGTGGGTGGCGCCGGGAATCACCTCGATGTGGTGGTCCGCCGACATTTCGCGACTGGCCAGACGATTCGCCTCTAGGATCCGGGGATCTCGGCCGCCGACGATCATCAGCGTCGGCGCTTCGACGTCGTGCAGGGCGTCGCCCGCGAGATCTGGCCGGCCACCACGCGACACAACGGCCCGCACCGACTGGTCTCCGGCGGCGGCAATCAGGGCCGCCGCGGCGCCGGTGCTCGCGCCGAATATCCCCACCGGAAGGCCCTTAACGGCGTGGTGCTCGCGCATTCGGTCGAGCGCCGAGAGGACACGGTCGGCGAGCAAGCCGACGTCGAACCGGAATTCGCGGGTTCGCAGATCGGTCTGTTCCTCGCTCTCGGTGAGCAGGTCCAGTAGCAGGGTGGCGAAGCCGACGTCCCTCAGCACTTGAGCAACGAGGCGATTGCGGGGGCTGAAGCGGGAACTGCCCGTCCCATGAGCGAAGACGACCAGACCAGCGGGATTCGACGGGACCTCGAGGTCGCCGAGCAATTCTGTGCCGCCCGACCCGACGGCGATGGGGAGGGACATACCCAGAGGTTTACCGAGGTGCCGGCATTCGAAACTCGTCCTCCGGTCCGAGCAGCAGGTCAGCGTCGAAGCAGGTGTGGTCGCCGGTGTGGCAGGCGCCGCCGACCTGGTCGACCTCCAGCAGCACCGTGTCGCCGTCGCAGTCCAGCCGCACCGAATGCACATGCTGGGCGTGGCCGGACGTTTCGCCCTTGACCCAGTGCTCGCCGCGCGAGCGCGAGTAATAAGTCACCTTGCGCGTCTCGAGCGTGCGAGCCAGCGCCAGGTCGTCCATCCACGCCACCATCAGCACCTTGCCGGTGCCGCGCTCCTGCGCGACCGCGGTGAACAGCCCGTTGGCGTCGCGCTTGAGCCGCGACGCGATGCCGGCGTCGAGTGTCATCGGACAACGATCCCTTCTGCCGCCATCGCCGCCTTGACCTCAGCGATGGTCAGCTCCCGGAAGTGGAACACGCTGGCGGCCAGCACGGCGTCGGCACCTGCAACAACCGCCGGCGCGAAATGTTCCTTGGCCCCTGCCCCGCCGCTGGCGATGACCGGGACGGTGACGGCCCCGCGGACCGCGCGAAGCATCTTGAGGTCGAACCCGGCCTTGGTGCCGTCGAAGTCCATCGAGTTGAGCAGGATTTCGCCGACCCCGAGCTCCGCACCGCGGGCCGCCCATTCGATGGCGTCCATACCCGTGCCGCGCCGTCCGCCGTGGGTGGTGACCTCCCATCCCGACGGCGTCGGCTCCGAGCCCTCTGGAACGGTGCGGGCGTCGACAGACAGCACGATGCACTGCGACCCGAACTGGCGGGACAGCTCGGCGAGCAGTTCCGGGCGCGCGATGGCCGCCGTGTTGACGGCGACCTTGTCGGCGCCCGCGCGCAGCAGCACGTCGACGTCGGCCACCGACCGCACGCCGCCGCCGACGGTCAGCGGGATGAACACCTGCTCGGCGGTGCGTTTGACGACCTCCAACATGGTGGCGCGGCCCGACGAGGACGCCGTCACGTCCAGAAATGTCAGCTCGTCGGCACCCTCGCGGTCGTAGGCAGCCGCTAGTTCAACGGGATCTCCTGCGTCGCGCAGGTTTTCGAAGTTGACGCCCTTGACCACCCGGCCGTCATCGACGTCCAGGCACGGGATGATGCGAACCGCGAGGTCTTTGGGGTTCATCGGTAGTCCTCCGGATTACCGGCCGACCGCACGATATCGAGGAGCTCACCGTGCACGCCGGGCAGTCCGGCCAACGCCGACTTGGACTTGATCGTCCAGTCGTTGCCTCCCAGGTCGGTGACGATGCCTCCGGCGGCCCGCACCAGCGCGACGCCGGCCGCGTGATCCCAGAGATGATGGCCGAAGGTGATTGTCCCACCAAGGATTCCGGCGGCGGTGTAAGCCAGATCGATGCCGATGGCACCGTGCATTCGCATCCGTGAGCACTCTCGGCTCAGGCGCTCTAGGATGGCCACCCGATAGCGGCCGGGGAAACGTCCGCGGGAGTCGATGTCGAAGGTGCCGGTGCCGACCAGACAGGCAGCGAGCTTGGCCGGTTCCAGCGGTGGCTGGGCAAGTCCGTTGGCGTACAGTGGTTTCCCGATGACGGCGGTGTAGCGCTGGTCGGTGAACGGCAGCCAGGTCAGCCCCGCCACCGGCTCGCCGTCGCGAACCAGGGCAAGCAGGATCGCCGCCGTTGGGAGTCCCGCCGCATAGTTGAACGTGCCGTCGATCGGATCGAGCACCCACACCAGCGGTGACTCGATGTCGGCGCCGCCGAACTCCTCGCCGTGCACCTCGATACCGGTGATCGACACCAGCGCGTCGACCACCTGCCGTTCGATCGCGAGGTCGACCTCGGTCGCGAAATCATTGCCTTTCTTCGGCACAGCGGAGTCGGCACGGTGGCCGGACACGAACGGCTTGGCTGCCTCGTCGAGGATCACGGCGGCCTCGGAGACCAGGGTGTCGAGGTCGGTCTCGTCGAGCGCCATCGCCGGCTACTCTCCTACCGCGGCCAGCGCCTGCGGCAGCGTGAATCGCCCGGCGTACAACGCCTTTCCGATGATCGCACCCTCCACGCCACTGCCAGTGAGCGTGGCGATGGCGCGCAGATCGTCGAGGCTGGACACGCCGCCCGACGCGATAACCGGAGCGTCGGTGCGTTCGGCGACGCTGGACAACAGGTCGAGGTTGGGCCCGGTCAGCGTGCCGTCCTTGGTGACGTCGGTGACGACGAATCGCGAACATCCCTGTTCGTCAAGGCGTTCCAGCACCGGCCACAGATCGCCACCGTCGGTCTCCCAGCCGCGTCCGCGCAGCCGGTGCTCGCCGTCGAGGATCTTCACGTCCAACCCGACGGCCACCTTGTCGCCGTGCTCGGCGACGACACGGGCACACCACTCGGGGTTCTCCAGAGCCGCCGTTCCGAGATTGACCCGCGCACAGCCGGTCGCGAGCGCGGCCTTCAGCGACTCGTCGTCGCGGATCCCGCCGGACAGCTCCACGGCGACGTCGAGCTTGCCGACGACCTCGGCGAGCAGTTCGCGGTTCGATCCTCGGCCGAACGCGGCGTCGAGGTCGACCAGGTGAATCCATTCGGCGCCGTCGCGCTGCCAAGTCATCGCGGCGTCCAGGGCGGAGCCGTACTCGGTTTCGCTGCCCGCCTGTCCCTGCACAAGCCGCACCGCCTTGCCGTCCACGACGTCGACGGCAGGCAAGAGAATCAGTCGCTTTTCTGCAGGCACGGCGCTCAACCCTAGATCAGAGCCCATGGACCCAGTTAGCCAGCAGCGTCGCGCCCGCATCGCCGCTCTTCTCCGGGTGGAATTGGGTGGCGGCCAGCGCGCCGTCCTCGATAGCAGCAAGGAACGGCACATG
The DNA here is from genome assembly GCA_963800125.1 of uncultured Actinomycetota bacterium. Classification (GTDB taxonomy): domain Bacteria; phylum Actinomycetota; class Actinomycetes; order Mycobacteriales; family Mycobacteriaceae; genus Mycobacterium. The sequence continues at coordinate 25,232 of CAWDAC010000002.1, forward strand.
ATGGGTCGCCCAGGTCAGCAGCGCTTCGGGGGTTCCCTCCCAGACCTGAGCGGCGTACGAGTGCACGAAGTAGAACCGGGTGCTGGCGTCCAGGCCCTTGAACAACGCGCTGCCCGCGGCGGCATCGACGACGTTCCAGCCCATGTGCGGGATCACCGGAGCGTCCAGCCGGACCACGGCGCCGGGCCACTGACCGCAACCCTGCGACTCGACGCCGAACTCCACACCGCGTGCAAACAGGATCTGCATGCCGACGCAGACTCCGAGCACCGGGCGCCCGGCGGCGACCCGCTCAGCAATGATCTTGTCGCCGCCGATCCCCCGCAATCCGTTCATGCACGCTTCGAACGCGCCGACCCCGGGAACCACCAGCCCGTCGGCGCGTGCGGCCGCACCGGCGTCGGTGGTCACTTCGACCTCGGCGCCAACCCGCTGCAATGCCCGCTGCGCCGACCGCAGGTTGCCGGACCCGTAGTCCAGAACAACCACCGACTTCTTTGTCACAGGGTGCCTTTGGTGGACGGCACGCCGGTCACCCTGGGATCGAACTCGACCGCTTGCCGCAGCGCGCGTGCAACGGCCTTGTACTGCGCCTCGGTGATGTGGTGCGGGTCGCGGCCGTAGAGCGTCCGCACGTGCAGCGCGATGCGGGCGTTCATCGCGATTGTCTCGAACACGTGACGGTTGATCACGGTGTAGTACGGCGCCGGCGATGAGCCGCTTGCGCGAAGAGCATCAGACTGAGCACCCGCAATCGTGGTGTGCAGCATGTGTTCCGGCTCGCCGGTGTGCACGCAGTACGGCCGTCCGGACACGTCGACAGCGGCGTGCGCGAGCGTCTCGTCCATCGGGATGAAGGCGTCGCCGAACCGCCGGATGCCCTTCTTGTCGCCGAGCGCTTCGCGCAGCGCCTGGCCCAGCACGATCGCGGTGTCCTCGATCGTGTGGTGTCCCTCGATCTCGACGTCGCCCTTAGCGCGGACGGTCAGGTCGAAGCTGGCGTGACTGCCCAGCGAGGTGAGCATGTGGTCGTAGAACGGGACGCCGGTGTCGACATCGACGACTCCGCTGCCGTCGAGGTCGAGCTCGACAACGATGTCGGATTCCTTGGTCTTGCGTTCGGCGCGGGCGCGACGGCTGGCGGTCACTGTGCTCCTATTCGTGCGCTGGCGTCGAGCAGCGCGTCGTTCTCGTCGGCCAGGCCGATGGTGGCGCGCAGGTATCCGGGGATACCGACGTCGCGGATCAGGATGCCCGCGTCGAGATAGCGCTGCCAGGTGGCGGGCGCGTCGGCGAACTCGCCGAACAGCACGAAGTTCGCGTCGCTGGGTATGACCCGGAAGCCCATGCCGGTCAACGCATCTGCAACGCGGTTGCGCTCGGCGATGAGCGTCGCGACGCTCCCCAGTGTGTCGTCGGCGTGCCGAAGGGCGGCGCGTGCGGCGGCCTGAGTGACCGATGACAGGTGGTACGGCAGCCGCACCAGCAGCATGGCGTCGATCACCGCGGGCGCGGCGATGAGATATCCGAGCCTGCCCCCGGCGAACGCGAAGGCCTTGCTCATGGTGCGGGTCACGACCAGCTTGGTGGGGAATTCGCCGACGAGGTTCACCGCGCTGGGTTGTGACGAGAATTCGCCGTAGGCCTCGTCGAGGATCAGGATTCCGGTGGTCATGGCTTCGAGCAGCCGACGTAATTCGTCAAGTGAAACGCTCTGGCCCGACGGGTTGTTCGGGCTCGCGACGAAAACGATGTCGGGACTGCGCTCCTTGATGGCGTGCACGGCCACCTCGGCGTCGAGGCTGAAGTCGTCGGCGCGGTTGGCGACAAGCCATTCGGTCTGGGTGCCGTCCGCGATGATCGGGTGCATCGAGTACGACGGCACAAAGCCAATCGCGCTGCGCCCCGGTCCACCGAACGCTTGCAGCAACTGTTGCAGAATCTCATTGGAACCGTTGGCGGCCCAAAGGTTTTCGACAGCGACGTCGACGCCGGTCTGGGCGCTCAGATAGGCCGCCAGGTCGGTGCGCAGCGCCACCGCGTCGCGATCGGGGTAGCGGTGCAGGTCGCCTGCGACCGCGCGGACTGAACTCGTGACGTCGTCGACGAGGGCTTGTGTCGGAGGATGCGGGTTCTCGTTGGTGTTGAGCCGCACCGGCACCGCGAGTTGCGGTGCGCCGTAGGGTGATTTGCCGCGCAGGTCCTCGCGCAGTGGCAAATCGTCCAGCGTCACCTTCTTGCCGAGCGTCACCGCTCGAACCTCCGCCGCACCGCCTCGCCGTGGGCGGGCAGGTTCTCGGCCTCGGCCAGGGTGATCACGTGCCCGGTCACGTCTTTCAGCGCGGCCTCGGTGTAGTCGACGACGTGGATGCCGCGCAGGAAGGTCTGCACCGACAGACCGCTGGAGTGCCGGGCACAGCCCGCGGTCGGCAGTACATGATTGGAGCCCGCGCAGTAGTCGCCGAGGCTGACCGGCGACCACGGGCCGACGAAGATCGCGCCAGCCGAACGGATCCGGGCCGCGACATTCGGTGCGTCGACGGTCTGGATCTCGAGGTGCTCGGCGGCGTAGGCGTTGACCGTCTTGATGCCGGCGTCGAGGTCGTCGACGAGCACGATCGCCGACTGCCGCCCGGTCAGCGCGGCGGTCACCCGTTCACGGTGCACAGTGGTCTCCAGCTGGGTGGCCAGTTCGCGCTCGGTGGCGTCGGCGAGCTCGGTGCTCGGGGTGACCAGCACACTGGCGGCCATCTCGTCGTGTTCGGCCTGGCTGATCAGGTCGGCGGCCACGTGCACCGGATCGGCGGTGTGGTCGGCGAGGATCGCGATTTCGGTGGGGCCGGCCTCGGCGTCGATGCCGATCTCCGAGCGGCAGATCCGCTTGGCGGCGGTGACGTAGATATTGCCGGGCCCGGTGACCATGTCGACCGGCGCCAATTCCGCCCCGTCGGTGTCGGTTCCGCCGTACGCCAACAATGCGACGGCCTGGGCGCCGCCGACGGCCCACACCTCTTCGACGCCGAGTAGGCATGCGGCGGCCAGGATGGTGGGGTGCGGCAGGCCGTCGAACTGCGCCTGCGGTGGGCTCGAGATCACCAACGAGTCCACTCCCGCGGTCTGGGCGGGCACCACGTTCATCACCACGCTGGACGGGTAGACGGCGTTGCCGCCCGGCACGTAGAGCCCGACCCGTTCGACCGGCACCCAGCGCTCGGTCACCGTTGCGCCGGGCGCGAGCGTCGTCGTGGTGTCGGTGCGCCGCTGGTCGGCGTGTACCGCTCGGGCGCGCTCGATCGCTACCTCGAGCGCGGTGCGGACGCCAGGTGCCAGCCGATCGAGTGCGTCTTGCAAATGGACGGCTGGTACCCGAACCTGCGCGGGGCGGACCCCGTCGAACGACTCGCCGAACTCCAGCGCCGCTTCACCCCCACGCGCGGCGACCGCGTCGACAATCGGACGAACCTTCTGCAGCACCGCGTCAACATCCACGCCACCACGAGGCAGCGCCGACCGCAACCGCGCAGCCGACAGCTCCGAGGCGCGCAGGTCGATGCGGGCCATGAGCGGTGCCGATGCGTTCACGCACCTATTGTCCCAGATCAGGCCAAATCGATATCGCCACGGCAAGCGGCGCCATGTCCGTGGTCGAGTGAGGCGGGCGCTCACTTGCACAGATTGGTGATCGTGGCGTTGTCGGCGTCGCGGGGTCCAGACGGGCCAGCAGATACTGTCCGCCGTCATAAACTACTGTCCAAAAGCATGTCCGCGAAGGATCACCCCAACAACGCCCCTGGCGTTCCGATGGTCTATCCGCCCGCGTTCGAGCGGCTGCAGATCAAGTACATGAACCCGATGGTCAAGCGGGTCTCGCGGTTCATGCCTGGAGTGGCGACGATCAAGCATCGGGGCCGGAAGTCCGGTAAGCCCTACGAAACCGTCGTCACCCCCTTCCGCAAAGGCAACGTCCTCGCCATCGCACTGGGACACGGTAAGACGAACTGGGTGAAGAACGTGCTCGCCGCCGGCGAGGCCGACGTGCATTTCAATCGCCGGGATGTACACATCGTCAATCCACGGATCGTGCCTGCCGGAGGCGACGCCGAGGGGTTACCGTTCATGGCCAGGGTGCAGGCGCGAAAAATGGGAGTGCTCGTCGCCGACATCGCCTGACACACTGATCCCATGGCATGGGAAGTCTGGCTGACGTTCTTCGGCGCGGCGATCGCGATCAGTGTCTCCCCCGGTGCAGGCGCCATCCAGTCGATGGCCACCGGCCTGACCCACGGTGTGCGGCGCGGATATTGGAGCATCCTCGGGCTTGAGGTCGGCCTGATGCTGCAGCTCGCGCTGGTCGCGATCGGCCTGGGCGCGGCCGTCGCGAACTCGATCCTGGCGTTCAACATCATCAAATGGATCGGCGTCGCGTACCTGATCTATCTCGCCGTGCGGCAATGGCGCACCGCCACCGTCGACCTGCGGGAGCAGATCGGCAAGGCGATGGACGGCGGCCGCTTGTCGCTGCTCGTCCGCGGGTTCCTGGTCAACGCCACCAACCCGAAGGGCTTGGTGTTCTTCCTCGCCGTGTTGCCGCAATTCGTCGTGCCCACCGCGCCGCTGTTGCCGCAATACTTGGCGATCGGCGTGACCATGGTCGCCGTCGATCTCGTGGTGATGGGCCTTTACACCGGCCTCTCCGTGCGGCTGCTCAAGTGGCTACACACACCTCGCCAACAGACGGTCGTCAACCGCGTGTTCTCCGGGCTGTTCGCCGCAGCCGCGGTGGTGTTGTCGCTGGTGCGGCGAGGCCCGGCTACCGCGTAAACGTCAGTTACCGATTGATGCCGAGCGCTCTTGTTTCGACATCGCAACGCAGACGAGAGACCGGTCACCGGTTGCCCAGGCCTCGGCCGTGGGGTAGCCCACTGCGACGCGGAAGGTCGGTCCCTCCGGCGCATCCTGCGCGTAGTCGAAGAATTCGGGGCCGCACTTGTCACCGAACGCGTTGAAGGCTTGATCACCGGGGTACGCCGAAGCATCCGGCACCGTCAGGATCGCGAACACTTCGCCGAAATGTGGCCGGTCGCAGCTGATCGTCTTCACCCAGTCGGGAAGGACATTCTCGGCCGCCTCCTTGATGCAGTCGCCGACCCGCAGGTCGTCCGCGCGCACCGCGACCCGGTTCGATCGCACGTAGATGATGACGCCGGCGACGCTCGCGCCGCAGAAGACCAAGAGAACTAGCGCGGCGATCCACCAGTCGCGGATCCACAGCATCGCGAATCGTGCGCGCGAGCGCAACGTGGTCACGCCAAATACCGTAGTTTTACGTCGCGATGAGCGCTGGCGCTACCGCGTGAAGACCGTCTTACCGGTCATCGTCGGCCAGACCGACGGCGCGTCGTCCCACGGCACTACCCGATCCACGGCAGGCGACAGATCGCAAGCCGCAGTGAGCAATTCGAGTATCGCCGGGATCACCGCCCGCGCGTTGACCCGTCCGGTCACGAAGCGCACACCACGGGTGTACATCGGCAGCAGCGGCATCTCCACCTTGCCCTGGTAGTAGACGCCGGTGTCGGTGCACACGCCGTCCGGCCACGTCGTGCGGAGCGTGGCCGACAGCACCGACGGGTCCCCGGAGGTGTGCACCGTGACCGGATACGGGTCCCAGGCCTTGTCCGGCTTCGGCCTGTCGTGCACCCGCGCGCCGAGCTTCTCCGCCATGGCCAGCCGCTGCTCGTCGGTGTCGACGTAGTCGACCTGCGCGCCGTAGGCCACACCAAACGCCGCCGCGTACAGACCGATCGACAGCCGGCCGACCACGAGGACGCGACGATCGACCTCATCGAGTTCGTCCAGCTCCGCCCGGTATGGGCCGACTGCTCGCCACCCATCGGGGATGTTGTCCGACAGCGAGGCAATCGCCACCGGATCGACGCCGTCGGGAACAGGCAGCAGCATCGCGTCGGCGAACGGCACCAGAACGAGGTCGGCCATGAATCCGCCGCCGTCCAACCCGGCCAGCGGCGCCATGCCGTACATCGCCATCAGCGGCAGCGACGCACAGGAACCGGTCACACCGCGCCGACACGCGCGGCACTGTCCGCAGTTGATCTGGAACGGCACAACGACGCGGTCGCCGACCCGTACTTTTGTGACGTCTTCGCCGACGGCGACGACCTCCGCCAGCCCCTCGTGGCCGACTGCGTGTCCGGGCGGCATCGGCAACACACCCTGGGCAACGCCCGACGTCCAGGTCGCAACAGGCCACCATCAGGGGCCGCACCAGCGCCTGCCGACCGTCGGAGATCTCCGGGTCGGGGGCCTCACGCCATGCGTATCGTCCGGCCTCTTCGAACATCAGCTGTAGCATTCCTCGGCCCTTCTTTAGTGGTCGTTCAAGTATTCTTGAGCGACCTTTCTAGTATTGTCAAGGGGTGCCCCGTCCCGACCGAAGCCGCGCCGCCCTGATCGACACCGCGGCCCTGCTGTTTCGCCGGCAGGGCTATGCGGCCACGGGGGTGAATCAGATCCTGGAAACCGCGGACGTCAAGGCCGGGTCGCTTTATCACCACTTCCCGAACGGGAAGCAGGAACTCGCCGCCGCGGTGGTCGACTCCGCCGGCGGGGAGATCGAGCGGCTCTTGCGCCGCTTCCTTGACAGCGATTCGTCGGTGGCCGACATCGTCGACGGCTGGATCGACCTGCTCACCGTGCAACTGGCCTCCGACCAGCGCGACGGCTGCCCGATCGAACCGATCGCCACCGAGTCGGTCAACGCCAGCCCGCAGGTGCGAGACGCATCGGCCCGCGCGTTCGCCGGCTGGAGCGCCGCGGTCGCCGAGCGGCTTCGCGCCGACGGCTGGCCGGATCCCGAGGCCGAGCAGACAGCGCTTGCAGTGATCGCACTGATCGAAGGGGCCTTGATCCTGTCCCGCATCGCAGGCGATGGCGCCGCACTGAATTCGGCCAAGGTGGCGGCGCGCACGCTGCTCAACCGTCGCTCACCTCAATCTGTTGAAGTCCAGCCTTAAGCGGAATTCGGCTGTAAGGCTGGCCGACATGACGAACCGACAGCGGATCGACGTTCACCACCACGTCCTGCCGCCGCAATTCGTGTCGGCACTGAACAGCCTGAACATCGATTGGACCGGCGGGCCGGACGTTCCGAAATGGAGCCATTCCTACGCCCGCGACACCATGAAGCAGGCTGGCATCGACGCCGCCGTCGCATCCGTCTCGCCGGGGGTCTATTGGGGCGGCGACACCGACTTCGCGGTGTCGCTTGCCCGTTCGTCCAATGAGTACCTGGCCGATCTTGTCCGCGACGATCCAGAGCATTTCGGCGGTTTCGCCACGATGCCGTTGCCGGACGTCGACGCATCGCTGCGAGAACTCGAATATGCCTGCGGCACACTGGGTCTGGACGGCGTGGTGCTGTTCACCAGCCAGGGCGACCGCTATCTCGGCGACTCGCTCTATGATCCGTTCTTCGAAGAACTGGAGCGGCGCAAGGCGATCGTGTTCATTCATCCGAACACGATTCCGCCCGGAGCCAACGCGCCAAAGCTCGACATCCCCTTCGGCGTGGCGGAATTCACCTTCGACACGACACGGTGCGTCACGAACCTGCTCTACAGCGGGACACTGGAGAGGTATCCGTCGATCCGCTACATCCTCTCCCACGCCGGCGGCACAGTGCCGTATCTCGCGTGGCGTATCGCTGGGGCGGCCTATCTGCCCGAGTTGCGCGACCGCGCACCGACGGACCCGATGGGTCAGCTGCAACGGCTGTTCTACGACACCGCACTGTCGACGTCGGAATTCGTGTTCGCCGCACTGAAGGAGTTCGTGCCAACCAGCCAGATCCTGTTCGGCAGCGACTTCCCGTTCGTGGGGCCGGAGATCATCCAGGCCGAGACCGCCGGCATCGAGAACAGCAGAGTGCTGGACGACGAGACGCGCGCCGCGATCGACCGCGGCAACGCGCTGCAGCTGTTTCCCAAGTTGGCCGGCGCACCGACAATCGCTCCTTAAGCCAGAGGCTAAAGATCCAGGCCGATATCCAGTACTCGCACGGAGTGGGTGAGGGCGCCGACAGCCAAGTAGTCGACGCCCGTGCCCGCGTAGTCGGCCGCGGTGTCCAGCGACAGCCCGCCCGACGACTCGAGCTTCGTGTCGGGAGCGCGGCCATCGCGGCGTTGCACAGCGATCTGCGTCTGCCACGCCGGGAAGTTGTCCAGCAGAACGAGTTCCACGTTCTCGGCCAGTACCTCATCGAGCTGTTCGACCGAGTCCACCTCGACCTCGCAAGGCAGATCAGGCGCGGCCTCGCGGACAGCCCGCAACGCCTCTACCACCGAACCCGCGGCCGCGACATGGTTGTCCTTGATCAACGCGGCATCGCCGAGCCCCATCCGATGGTTGACGCCGCCGCCGACGCGCACCGCGTACTTCTGCAGGGCGCGCAGCCCGGGCAGCGTCTTACGGGTGTCGCGGATCTTCGCGTTGGTGCCGGCTACGGCCTCGACCCAGGCCGCGGTGGTCGTCGCGATGCCCGATAGGTGGCAGACCAGGTTCAGCATCGTCCGCTCGGCGGTCAACAGCCCTTGTGTCGGCGCGTCGACAACCAGCACCACCCCACCCGCATCGAGGCGTGCGCCGTCATCGACGCGGTGCTTCAACCGATAGCCGTCCGGGCCGATCACCTCGTCGAGAACCAGCAGCGCGACGTCGACCCCGGCGATCACGCCGGGCTCGCGGGTGACCATCGATGCCGTCGTGGTGGCATCGGCGGGCACCGTCGCCAGCGTGGTCACGTCGGGGCCGTAGCGCAGATCTTCTTCCAACGCGCGTGCGATCACCCTGCGAGCCTCCGTCAGCTCGTCGGCGCTGAGCTCCATCAACAGCGGGCCGCCGCGAACACCAGGCTGTGCGCCAACGCCGGGTCGGTGTCGGGGAAGTCGGCACGGTGATGACAGCCGCGGGACTCCGTCCGGGCCAGCGCGGCGGCAGCGACGGCGCGTGCGGTCGCGGTCAGCGCGACGTCCTCGAAGCCTGCGCGGCAGTCGACGTCGCGCGGCACTGCGGCATCCAGCTCCTGCGCGAGCCGCTGCAGGCCCTCGCCGTCGCGGACCACCGACGCATGCTGCGACATCGCGCGCTGTAAGGCTTTGCGGGGCAGTGCAACCCGCGTTTCGACATCACCGAGCTCGGCGTGTGCGGATCCGGCGTCGACGGCATGCTGGGCTGCGGCCTTCCCGGCCCGGCCACCCACCACCAGGCCCTCTAACAGGCTGTTGGACGCCAACCGGTTCGCGCCGTGCATGCCGGTGCGCGCCACCTCACCCGCGGCGAACAACCCCGGAAGGTCGGTGCGGCCGTACACGTCGGCCACCACACCGCCGCAGCTGTAGTGCGCGCCAGGCACCACCGGAATCGGTTGGCGTGTCGGATCGATGCCGGCCGCCCGGCAGGCCGCCGTCACCGTCGGGAATCGGCGCGCGAAGTCGGCAATGCCACGGGCGTCCAGGTAGGCGCACGGATCGCCGGTTTCCCTCAGCCGGGCATCGATCGCCGCCGCAACGATGTCCCGCGGGGCCAGGTCACCCATCGGATGAACACCCTCGGTGATCGAATTCCCTTGCCGGTCGAGCAGAATCCCACCCTCACCACGAACAGCTTCGGTGATCAAGGGACGTCGGCCACCGGCCCGGCCGTCGAACAGCATGGTCGGGTGAAACTGGATGAACTCGATATCGCCGACCGGCACACCCGCCCACAACGCCAGTGCGACGCCGTCGCCGGTCGATCCCTCGGGATTGGTGGTCGCCGGATACAGATGTCCCAGCCCGCCCGTCGCGAGGACCACCGACGGGGCGTGCACGATGCCCAGCCCGTCCTCGTTGAGCACCAGTACACCCTTGACCACGCCGTCGGTCTGCAGAATCTGCAGCGCGACGTGATTGCGACGGATGTCGAGCGTGGCCGCGGCGTGGTCCAGCGCCCGTTGCACCTCGGCTCCGGTGGCGTCGCCCCCGGAATGGATGATGCGGCGCCGCGAATGACCACCCTCCCGGGTCAGCGACCACCGACCCGGCTCGGCCTCGTCGAAACGTGCTCCGTTATCGACCAATTCGACGACGGCGCGGTAGCCGTCGGCCACGATCGACCGCACCGCATCCGGGTCGCACAGCCCGGCGCCCGCGGCGATGGTGTCCGCAACGTGGGCGTCGATCGAGTCGTCGGTGTTCGGCAGCACCACCGCGATGCCGCCCTGCGCGTAGAAGGTTGCGGTATCGGCGGCCTTGCTGAGCACCACCACATTGCGGCCGCGACGGTGTGCGGCCAAGGCGGCGACCAGGCCGCCGACTCCGGTGCCGATGGCAACCACATCGGCCCGCTGATGCCACATCATTCGCCGCCGCCGGGTGTGCCGATCTCGATCATCCGTTGCACACTGGCACGGGCCCGCCGGGCGATGTCCGGGTCGACATCGACCACGTCGGCGCCCTCGACCAGGCACCGCAGCAGCGCGGCGGGGGTGATCATCTTCATGTACTTGCATGACGCGCGGTCGTTGACGGCGCGGAAGTCGACTTCCGGTGCCGCCCGGCGCAATTGGTACAACATGCCCACCTCGGTGGCGACCAGGACCTGGCGCGCGTGGGTCTCGCGGGCGGCGTCCAGCATGCCACCGGTGGACAGGATCTTCACCCGGTCCTCGGGGAACGCGCCCTCGCCGGCCAGGTATAAAGCCGATGTGGCACAGCCGCATTCGGGATGCACATACAGCTCGGCGTCGGGGTGTGCGAGCGCCTTGTCGGCCAGCTCGTCGCCGTTGATGCCGGCATGCACGTGGCACTCACCGGCCCACACGTGCAGGTTCTTGCGGCCGGTGATCCGCCGGACGTGAGCGCCCAGGAACTGGTCCGGGCAGAACAACACGTCACGGTCCTCCGGAATGGAGGCCACTACGTCCACGGCGTTCGACGAGGTGCAGCAGATGTCGGTCTCCGCCTTCACCGCCGCAGTCGTGTTGACGTAGGACACCACCACCGCGTCCGGATACTCGTCCTTCCAGGCTCGCAGATCGTCGGCCGTGATGGAGTCGGCCAGCGAGCAGCCTGCCCGCTGGTCGGGAATCAGCACCGTCTTTTCGGGTGACAGGATCTTCGCGGTCTCTGCCATGAAGTGCACGCCGCAGAACACGATCGTTTCCTCTGGCGCCGCGGCGGCGATCCGCGACAGTGCCAACGAGTCACCGACGTGATCGGCGACGTCTTGGATCGCGGGCAGCTGATAATTGTGCGCGAGCAGCGTTGCGCCCCGCAGCTCTGCGAGGCGACGCACCTCGGCGGCCCACTCCTCGTCGCCGACGACGCCGGAATAGCCGGTCGGACTGTTGGTGATCCGGTCGTCCAACACCGTCATGGCCGCCTCCTCGCTATCGTCAGGTTTTCGACTTACAATCGAAAACATGGTCAATAGTAGCACTGCGCACGAAGTGCTCGCCGTCGTCTTCCAGGTTCGGCAGCTGAGCACACGAAACCCGCAGCTCAGCGTGCTCCTGTGGGAGCGTGCCCAAGAACCGCAACGCGGCGCGTGGTCCTTGCCGGGAGGCCAGCTGCGGCACGACGAGGACATGATCAGTTCAGTTCGGCGTCAGCTGGCCGAGAAAGTGGACCTGCGTGAATTGGCTCACCTCGAGCAGCTGGCCGTGTTCTCCGACCCACGCCGGGTTCCCGGCGCCCGCACCATCGCGTCGACGTTTCTGGGCCTGGTGCCGTCCCCCGCCACCCCGGAGCTGCCGCCCGACACCCGCTGGCATCCAGTGAACGCGCTGCCCCCGATGGCGTTCGACCACGGAACCATGGTCGAACACGCGCGCACCCGTCTGGTGGCGAAGATGTCCTACACGAACATCGGATTCGCCCTGGCACCAAAGGAATTCGCATTGTCGTCGCTTCGCGACATCTACGGCGCTGCGCTCAACTATCAAGTCGACGCCACCAACCTGCAGCGGGTGCTCGCACGTCGCGGCGTCATCACCCCGACCGGCACCACCGCACGGTCGGGCCGCAGCGGGGGCAGGCCGGCGGCGTTGTACCGCTTCACCGAGTCGGCGTATCGCGTCACCGACGAGTTCGCCGCATTGCGGCCGCCCGGGTGAGGCGACTGGCTTCTTAACGCCTTCTTAAGTAAGAATGTCCGGATGGATCTGGGCAGCGTCGCACCAGCAACTGGTGCCGAGTGGATCGGTTCTGTACCGCACGAGGAAATCGAGCGGGCGGTCCGTCCGCAGCTGCCGGCCGACGACCCCTTCTACGACCCCCCGCAGGGCTTCCAGCATGCCGCGCCGGGCACCGTCCTGCGCAGTCGCGGCGTCGAGGTGGCATTCCTCGGGTTGATCCCGCAGAAGTTCACCGCGACGCAGCTGCTCTACCGCACCACCGACATGAACGACGAGCCCGAGGCCACCGTCACCACGGTGATCGCTCCCGCCGAACGGGTCTCCGAGCAGGTCTGCCCCGTGTTGTCGTATCAGTGCGCAATCGACGCCGTGACGTCGCGCTGCTTTCCGTCGTACGCGTTGCGCCGTTGGGCATTGGCGCCGGGCGCGCTCGCGCAGCTCGAGTTCTTCCTGATCTCTGCGGCGCTGGCCGAGGGTTGGGCGGTGTCGGTGCCCGACCATGAGGGACCAAACGGTGCCTGGGGCACACCCTATGAGCCGGGCTACCGGATCCTTGACGGGCTGCGCGCCGCGCTGAGCTCCGAGCAGCTTGGCCTGTCGGCGACGGCACCGATCGGGCTGTGGGGCTACTCCGGCGGTGGTCTGGCCACCGCGTGGGCCGCCGAGGTGAGCGGCACGTATGCCCCCGAGCTGAACATCGTCGGCGCGGTCCTCGGCTCGCCCGTCGGCGACCTCGGCCAAACGTTCCGCAGACTGAACGGCAGCTTCTACTCGGGCCTGCCCGCGATGGTGGTGGCCGCGCTGTCGCACGCCTATCCCGAGCTCGACCGTGTCATTCAGGAGCACGCGACCGACACGGGCAAGGCGATGCTGCTGCGGGTGGAGAACATGACCACCGTCTATGCCGTGCTGCGGTTGATCGGCATGGACATGGCCAAGCTGGTCGACCGGCCGCTCGAGGAAATCCTCGACATGCCTGAGGTGCAGAAGGTCTTCGACAGCATCAAGCTGGGCACCGCGGTTCCGACGCCGCCGGTGCTGATCGTGCAGGCGGTGCATGACCGGATCGTCTCGGTCGACGACATCGACGAGTTGACCGACACATATCGGTCCGGCGGCGCCTCGGTGACCTACCACCGGGACATGTTCAGCGAGCACATTTTGCTGCACCCGTTATCAGCGCCGATGACACTGCGCTGGCTCACCGACCGGTTCGCGGGCAAGCCGCTGACCGAGCACCTGGTGCGGACGAAGTGGCCGACGTTGCTGAACCCGATGACCTACACGGGCGCGGCGCGGCTGGTGTGCATCGCAGCCAAGGTGGTCACGGGGAGGACGGTTGAGCGCCATCCACTCTGAATGGAGGCGGCAGGACCGGCTCGACCGGGGGCCAGCCGCCCAGATCGTCGCGTGAGGTCGACACGGCGATCAGCGCGTAGGTCAGCGCGGCCATCGCGGCGGGGAACAGGATCGATGCGGCGATCAACAACGGCGAGTGCGCGAAGAACACCGGCGGCGCCTCGGTGACGTAGTGCACCCGATGCTCGGGCGAGATCGGGGCACCCGCGATGTCGATGGCGTCGTAGCGCGACCGCACCAGCAGCGCACCCACCCCCGCGGCCGCGCCGACAGCCGCCGCCGAGCCGATCGTCAGCGCGGCGACCATCACCGCGCCGCGATGCGCCCGCCACTGCCACACCAACACCGCGCACACGACCGCCAGCGCCACCACCAGGCCCACTAGTAGGAACGCCGCTACGAAGAAGTTGTCGGCCTCGTTCCCAGATAGGCGTGCACTCGCTCGCCACTCTTGGTCAGCGCTATGACGCCGTGGATCGGCGGTGCGATCCACGCCCACAAGGCGCCGATCAGGCCTCCCCCAACCGCCAAACCGAAGGCCACGGTCACGGCGGCACCGCGGCGCGAAACCGCGGTGCTGCAACCTCATTCATCACTGTTCTCGGCTCTTCGCGTGTGTCGCTCATCGCTTGTCAAGGTCCTTCGAGTCCTGTTCGCCGTGGCGCGAGCACTTGGCCGACCACCCGTCGGGACGCACTTGCACCACCATCCGCCGCCCGCACTCGGCACAGAACCGTGGTGGCTCGAGACCGAGTTGGGCCGCGGTGGGCACCGCGCCGCCGGCGGGTTCGCCAGTGTAGACGTTGAACTTGGCCGGCCTCATCAGACAAACCACAGCTAGATGGTCGCGTTGAGCGCTTTGATCGGCATCTGCAGATCGTCGAGCAGTTCCAGGTCGGCCTCGGCCGGACGGCCCAGCGTCGTCAGGTAGTTGCCCACAATGACGGCGTTGATGCCGCCAAGGATGCCCTGCTTGGCGCCCAGGTCCCCGAGCGTGATTTCGCGGCCGCCGGCGAACCGCAGCATGGTGCGCGGCAGCGCCAGCCGGAAGGCCGCGACAGCTTTCAGCGCCTCCGAAGCGGGAAGCACATCGAGATCCCCGAACGGCGTGCCCGGCCTCGGGTAGAGGAAGTTCAGCGGCACCTCGTGCGGGTCGAGCTCGGCCAGGTTGGCGGCGAATTCGGCACGCTGCTCGAGGGTTTCACCCATGCCGAGGATGCCGCCGCAGCACACCTCCATGCCGGCGTCGCGGATCATCGACAGCGTCTCCCAGCGCTCCTCCCACGTGTGGGTGGTCACCACGTTGGTGAAGAAGGACCGCGCGGTCTCCAGGTTGTGGTTGTAGCGGTGCACACCCATCGCCGACAGCTGGTCGACCTGCTCTTGCGTCAGCATGCCCAGCGAACAGGCGATCTGGATGTCGACCTCGTTGCGGATCGCCTCGATGCCCGCGGCGACCTGCGCCAGCAGTCGCTCGTCGGGTCCGCGCACCGCCGCCACAATGCAGAACTCGGTCGCGCCGGTCTTGGCGGTCTGCTTGGCGGCTTCCACCAGGCTCGGGATGTCGAGCCACGCGCTGCGCACAGGCGAGGCGAAAAGCCCTGACTGCGAACAGAAATGGCAGTCCTCGGGGCAGCCGCCGGTCTTCAGGCTGATGATGCCGGCCCTCGACCTCGACCTCGGGCCCGCACCACGCCATCCGCACCTCGTGGGCCAGCGCCAGAAGTTCGTCGAGCCGGTCGTCGGGCAGCTGGAGCACAGCCAGCACCTGGTCCTGGGTCAGGCCCTCGCGCCGCTCGAGCACCTGCTCGCGGGCCTCGGTCAAGATGTCGCTCACCGTGCTCCTCTTCGACTTGAACGCCGTTCAGGTTAGGGTAGCGGCGTGCAACTGCACAAACGCGACGTGGTCGAAGCGGCGACCGCGATCCTGGACAACTACGGGATAGCCGACCTGACCATGCGCAGGCTGGGCCGCGAACTCAACGTCTCCCCCGGCGCGCTGTACTGGCATTTCGCCAACAAGCAGCAGCTGCTGGGCGCGGTCGCCGACCGCGTCCTGGAGCTCGTCCACGATGCGCCAGGCGGTTGGCGCGACCGCGTCGCGGGAATCTGCGGGCGCCTGCGGGACGCATTGCTGTCGCACACCGACGGCGCCGAATTGGTGTCCGCCAGCTTCGCGGCCGGTCAATCGGAGGCGATGGCGCGGATACTGGCCCGCATCGGCGACGCAGCCACCGACGCGGGCGTGCAATCCCGCGCACGCCGAGTTGGCCGCCCGAACCGTCGTCTACTACGTGCTGGGGTTCACCGCCGACGAGCAATCCCGGCTGCAATGGGACGCCGCGGGTGCCGATCTGCCGGACGAACAGTCGGTGCTGTCCGAGGACCCGACCCGCGCGCTTCGCATTCGGGCTGCGGCTGCTGATCGACGGAATCGCCGCGCGGTCGCGCCAAATGCCGCCTAGAAGCCCCGGTAGTTCTCGATGTTGTTCATCCACTGTTGACTGCCCGCGGTCACTGACGCGGTGAGAGCCCACATGCGGACTCGTTGGTCGTGGCCGCCCACTATCGCGAAACCCAACTCGCGGCGCGTTTCGCTCTGCCCCGGCCGAATCATCACGTCGACGATCTTGCTCGGGCGCCCCTCGGCACGTCTACGGCGAATGCGGCCTGATCTTAGACAGGGCTTTCGCGTACGACGAGGTTGTCGGCTTTGGATGCATCGTTGCCGCTCCCGACAAGGGACTCGACATCCGGATAGCTGTTGTTCGGGTCCATTTTCAGCACGGGCGCGTACGCGCAGGAAAGTAAATTCTCGCCTTCGTCGGTCGGGGCCAGCTTTTCGGCGTAATCCACCACCGCAAGGTAGGTGTTGACGATCGCCTGACCGGTCCCCTTCGCATCGTCGAGTGACGCATAGGCGACAGGCGCCTTTTTGATGTGAGCCGCCGCTGTGCTCCAGAGCGGTTCGCCACTTGTCCCGCCATGCATCAAGGTGCTCGGAGATGTATGGCACGCACCGATCGATCGGTCTGAATAGCTCAACTTCATGAATTCCGAATGGCCGGACTCGGTGGTGGTCGGCGGCGGGCTCGGTTGATAGAAGAAGTTCATGATCAGCGAGGTGCCACCGACAATGGCTCCGACGATCGCAACTGTCGTGGTCGTCCACCAATGCGTTCGACCGGGGCTCCAGTTGAAAGCCCTGTCGGCTTCGTCGTCCGATTGCTTGGCCACCGAGGCGTCAGTTACCCCGCGCACAGCCGCGCCGTTGTCGGACGGCCCGACTAACGTCGGAGGACATGATCACCGTCGACGACGTGCGGGGCATAACCTCTACCCTGACCAGGTCCTACGAGGTGGTGGTGGGCGACCGGATCAAGTTCCGCATCGGGCGGATCGTCTACCTGGCGTTCTCGCGCGACGAGACGGTGATGGGGTTCGCCTCGCCAAGGAGGAGCGCGCTGGTCTCATCGCCTCCGAGCCCGACAAGTTCATGCTGCCGAGGCCGTCCGACGTGAGATACAACTGGGTCCACGTTCGGCTCGACGCACTGCGACCTCGTCGAGCTTCGCGAGATCGTCATCGAGGCGTGGCGGATGTGTGTGCCAAAAAAGGTGGCGGCGACGGTCCTCTAGTCGACTTCTCCGCGCCGGGTTGCCTCTTGTGCGAGTTGGACCCTGGAGGGAAGCCCGAGTTTTGTGTAAACGTGCGTGAGGTGCGACTCAACTGTTCGTGGTGAGACGAAAAGCCTTGCGGCGACGTCCTTATTGCCCAGGCCTTCGCCGACGAGTCGCACCACATCGCGTTCCGTCGGGGTGAGCGATGCCCAGCCGCTTGCCGGCCGCTTGCGTTCGCCGCGGCCGCGCTGC
>CAWDAC010000003.1:0-198375 GCA_963800125.1 uncultured Actinomycetota bacterium
TCAGCGCGCCAGTGATCTTCCGCAGCGCCTGGCTCATCAGCCGGGCCTGCAGGCCGACGTGGCTGTCGCCCATCTCGCCTTCGATCTCCGCCCGTGGCACCAGCGCGGCCACCGAGTCGATGACCAGAATGTCCAGCGCGCCGGAGCGGATCAGCATGTCGGCGATCTCCAGCGCCTGCTCCCCGGTATCGGGCTGGCTGACCAGCAGTGAGTCGGTGTCCACGCCGAGGTTCTTGGCATATTCCGGGTCCAGCGCATGCTCGGCGTCGATGAACGCCGCGATGCCGCCGGCGGCCTGGGCGTTGGCCACCGCGTGCAACGCGACGGTGGTCTTACCCGAGGATTCCGGGCCATAGATCTCGACCACCCGGCCGCGCGGCAACCCGCCGAGGCCGAGCGCCACGTCCAGCGCGATCGAGCCGGTGGGGATGACCGAGATCGGCTGGCGCACCTCGTCGCCGAGCCGCATCACCGAGCCTTTGCCGTGGTTCTTCTCAATCTGCGCGAGCGCCAGCTCGAGGGCTTTCTCGCGGTCAGGGGCCTGCGTCATGGGGGTGGTCTCCCGTTCTCGTGTGTTCGGTTGATCGGTTGTCGATCAAGTTGGCCGTGACGCTAGAGGCCGCCACCGACAAGTCGGCCTGACCAGCATCTAGCCGTCGAACACTGCCCACAGTAGACGAACACCTGTTCGATTCAAGCTGACACGCCGATCACCCGCGGGCTGACAGAAAATCGGCCTATGGTGGGGTCACCGGCTCCAGAGAGCGGACAGACATGCACGAAATGGCGATCACGCAAAGTGTTGTCGACGCGGTGTGTGAGCATGCCGCGGGCCGGCGCGTGCACAGCGTCAAGCTCGAGGTCGGCGAGCTGTGCGCGGTCGTGCCCGACTCCATGCAGTTCTGCTTCGAGCTGGCCACCCAGGGCACGGTCGCCGACGGCGCTCTTCTCGATCTCGATGTCCAGCCCGGCGCGGCCCGCTGCCGGACCTGTCAACGAGCAGTTCGAGCTGCACGACCTGATCCTGCTGTGCCCGTGTGGAAGTGCCGACGTGGAAGTGATGGCCGGCCGCGACCTGCGGATCCTCTCGATGGAAGTGAGCTGACCATGTGCGCAACATGCGGCTGCGGCGACGACAGTGCCGTCATCACGCTGGCCGGTCACGAGCACGAGCGCCACGACCACGACCACGACGGCCACGACCACGACCACCATCACGACGACGGCCACACCCACACCGAGACGATCTCGCTGGAGCAGAAGGTTCTCGAAAAGAACGATCTTCTCGCCGAGCAGAACCGCCGATGGCTCGCCGAGCGCGCTGTCCTCGCACTCAACGTCACCAGCTCACCGGGCGCAGGCAAGACGACCCTTCTCGAGCGGACGATCCGCGAGCTGAAGGACGACCGACCGGTCGCCGTCATCGAAGGTGATCAGGAGACGTTGCTCGACGCCGAACGAATCCGCACAGCCGGGGCGCGGGCGGTGCAAGTCAACACCGGCGCGGGCTGCCACCTCGACGCCGACATGGTGCACCGCGCGCTGCACGCGCTCGACCCGGAGCCCGCGTCGCTGCTGTTCATCGAGAACGTCGGCAACCTGGTGTGCCCGGCGCTGTTCGACCTCGGCGAGAACAGCAAAGTTGTCGTCATCTCGGTGACCGAGGGCGCGGACAAGCCGCTGAAGTATCCACACATGTTTGCCGCCGCCGGGCTCGTCATCGTCAACAAGATCGACCTGTTGCCGTACGTGGACTTCGATCTTGAAAAATGTTGCAGCTACGCGCGCTCAGTTAACCCGGGCGTCAATATTTTGCCGGTGTCCGCGACGACAGGTGAGGGTGTGCAGGCTTGGTACGACTGGATCGGTTCGCAGGCAAGCGCTTCGGCAAACGCTGACATGTCCCGACGATCCGTTGACAAGACAAACTCGCCGGAGTAAACCCAGAACCAGCGTTCGAGAAGCGGGCGCGAAACGTCCAATGTGGCGATTGGGACCCCAGCCCGGGTCCCGGGAAGCTGTGACATATGCCAAGTGAGGCAGCAGTCAAAGCGGAAGAAGCCTTGATTCATGTGCTGTGGATCAACGCGGGCCTGAGTTGTGACGGTGATTCTGTGGCGCTGACTGCCGCCACGCAACCCAGCATCGAGGAAATCGCGCTTGGCGCGCTCCCCGGGCTGCCGAAGATCGCCGTGCACTGGCCGCTGATCGATTTCGAGTGTGGACCAACCGGGGGTGCGGATGACTTCCTCGAGTGGTTCTTCAAGGCCGAGCGGGGAGAGCTGGAACCGTTCGTATTGGTCGTCGAGGGGTCCATCCCGAACGAGGCGATCAAAGACGAAGGCTACTGGTGCGGGTTCGGTAACAACCCAGAGACCGGGCAGCCGATGACGACGAGCGAATGGCTGGACCGGCTCGCGCCGAAGGCCACCGCAATCGTCGCGGTCGGAACCTGCGCGACCTATGGCGGCATCCACGCAATGGCCGGCAACCCGACCGGAGCCATGGGTGTGCCCGACTACCTGGGTTGGGACTGGAAGAGCAAGGCAGGCATTCCGATCGTCTGCGTGCCCGGCTGCCCGGCCCATCCGGACAACATGGCCGAGACGCTCACGTATCTGCTGTACATGGCCACCGAGCAGGCGCCCATGATTCCGCTTGACGATGCCTTACGGCCGAAGTGGCTGTTCGGGGCGACCGTGCACGAGGGGTGCGACCGGGCCGGCTACTACGAGCAAGGTGACTTCGCGACCGAGTACGGATCGCCGAAATGCATTGTGAAACTGGGTTGTTGGGGTCCAGTCGTCAAGTGCAACGTGCCGAAACGCGGCTGGATCAATGGGATCGGCGGCTGCCCGAACGTCGGCGGCATCTGTATCGGCTGCACGATGCCCGGGTTCCCGGACAAGTTCATGCCGTTCATGGATGAGCCGCCCGGCGCCACTGTCTCGACCGCTGCGTCGGGACTGTACGGGTCGATGATCCGCAGCCTGCGCAATGTGACCGGTCGGACGGTCGACAAAGAACCGAAGTGGCGGCATCCCGGCACCAAACTCACCACCGGAGCGACTCGCACCTGGTAGGTGCGGGTCTCTTCGGCGCGCACGGCGGGCGATGTCCCGGTATGGCGAAAAGCCCTGTGGCGCAGTGGACCAGACACAGAGAGAGAAAATCTGATGACAACGATCATCCCCGAGCCGTCACACGCCAAGCGCGACCCCGGCCAACTGGTCGAAATGGCGTGGGATCCCATCACCCGAATCGTCGGTAGCCTCGGCATCTACACCAAGATCGACTTCGAGAACAAAGAAGTGGTGGAATGCCACAGCACGTCGTCGATCTTCCGCGGCTACTCGATCTTCATGAAGGGCAAGGATCCGCGCGACGCGCACTTCATCACCAGCCGCATCTGCGGCATCTGCGGCGATAACCACTGCACGTGCTCCTGCTACACGCAGAACATGGCCTACGGCGTCAAGCCGCCGCACCTGGGTGAGTGGCTGATCAACCTCGGCGAGGCCGCGGAATACATGTTCGACCACAACATCTTCCAAGAGAATCTGGTCGGGGTCGACTTCTGCGAGAAGATGGTGTCGGAGACCAATCCGGGCGTGCTGGCCAAGGCCGAGAACACCCAGGCACCGCAACGCCGAGCGCGCACGGCTACCGGACCATCGCCGACATCATGCGTGCGCTCAACCCGTTCACGGGCGAGTTCTACCGGGAGGCGTTGCAGGTCAGCCGGTGGACGCGAGAGATGTTCTGCCTGATGGAAGGCAGGCATGTGCATCCGTCCACGCTCTACCCGGGCGGAATTGGAACCACCGCAACGGTTCAGTTGATGACCGACTACATGACCCGACTGATGCGCTATGTCGAGTTCATGAAGAAGGTCGTGCCCATGCATGACGACCTCTTCGACTTCTTCTACGAAGCACTGCCCGGCTACGACCAGGTGGGCCTGCGGCGCACCCTGCTCGGCTGCTGGGGCTCGTTCCAGGACCCCGAGGTCTGCAACTTCGCCTATAAGGACATGGAGAAGTGGGGCAACGCCATGTTCGTCACGCCGGGCGTGGTGGTCGACGGCAAGCTGGTCACGCACTCGCTGGTCGACATTAACCTGGGACTCCGGATCCTTTTGGGCAGTTCGTATTACGACGACTGGACCGACCAGGAGATGTTCGTCAAGACCGACCCACTCGGCAACCCGGTGGATCGGCGGCATCCATGGAACCAGCACACCAACCCGCACCCCCAGAAGCGGGATATGGAGGACAAGTACAGCTGGGTGATGTCGCCGCGGTGGTTCGACGGCAAGGACCATCTGGCACTGGACACCGGCGGCGGTCCGCTGGCCCGGCTGTGGGCCACGGCACTGGCCGGCCTCGTCGATATCGGGTATGTGAAGGCCACCGGCCGCAGCGTGCAGATCAACCTGCCGAAGACCGCGCTGAAGGGCCCGGTCTCCTTCGAGTGGAAGATCCCCGACAAGGGCAGCAACACGATCGAGCGCGACCGCGCCCGGACGTACTTCCAGGCCTACGCCGCCGCGTGCGCTCTGCATTTCGCCGAGAAGGCGTTGGTCGAGATCCGGGCGGGCCGCACCAAGACGTGGGAGAAGTTCGAGGTGCCCGACGAGGGCATCGGCTGCGGCTTCACCGAGGCGGTGCGCGGGGTGCTCAGCCACCACATGGTCATCCGCGACGGCAAGATCGCGAATTACCATCCGTATCCCCCGACGCCGTGGAACGCCAGTCCTCGCGACAGCTACGGCACACCGGGGCCGTACGAGGATGCGGTTCAAGGTCAGCCGATCTTCGAGGAGAACGACCGGGAGCACTTCAAGGGCATCGACATCATGCGCACGGTGCGCAGTTTCGATCCATGCCTGCCCTGCGGTGTGCACATGTATCTGGGCAAGGGGAAGACGCTGGAGAGGTTGCACTCCCCCACCCAATCCGTCACCGGGGAATGACATATGCCGCATCGCCCGGATAACCCCGAAGAAGACGCGCAGTGGCGCACCGCGGGCGATCGGATACAGAATCTCCTCGACGCCAGCGCAGCAGGTGGCGCCGTCGCGCACGAGCGCGCGGAGCAGTTGGTCCGTGAGGTAACCGACCTCTACGGCGCCGGGCTCGAGCGGATGATGGCCATGGCGGTGGACGCGAGCCCCGAACTCGCGGACGCGTTCGCCGCCGATGACCTGATCGCCAGCCTGCTGTTGGTGCACGGGTTGCATCCGCACGACGTCGAGCGGCGAGTCGAGGATGCGCTCGACAGCGTGCGGCCCTACCTCGGCTCGCACGGCGGGGACGTCCATCTGCTGGAGGTCGACGGCGAGGTCGTCCGGCTGCAGTTCGCCGGGAGCTGCAAGAGCTGCCCGTCATCGTCCGTCACCCTCGAGCTGGCGGTCGAGGACGCGGTGCGGGCGGCCGCGCCCGAGATCTCGTCCATCGAAGTGGTGGCCGCGGAATCGGAGGCGACGCCCGCTGTGATTCCGGCGGACAGCCTGATGAGCCGCGTGCGGACCCAACCACAAGGTCATGTGTGGCACGCGGTGCCCGACGTCTCCGACCTGGCTCCGGGAGAAGTCGGCGGTTTCGCGGTGGCGGGCACCACGGTGCTGGCCTGCCGGGTCGGTGACCAGCTGTTCGCCTACCACGACCGGTGCGGATCCTGCGGCGAGTCACTCGCAGGCGCGGTGCTGCACCGCCGCTTGGGTTCCAACAGCAACGACGCCGTCCTGCGGTGCCCGCGGTGCCACGCGCATTTCGACGTCGTACACGCGGGCGCCTGCGTCGACGGAAACGGCCGGGCCGACGCCCATCTCGAGCCGATACCGCTGCTGGAACGTGACGGAGTGTTGTCCATGGCGGTCGCCGAGGCGGTGGCCTCATGACCGGCGCATACGACGTCCTCGCGCGCATCCGCGCCGCCCGGGCGGATCCGCAGCCAGCGGGCGAGCGCTGCGAGATGTGTGCGGAGGCGATCGCCGACGAACACCAGCATGTGGTGAATGTCGAAGGCAGACAGTTGATGTGCGTCTGCCGAGGCTGCTACCTGCTGTTCACCGACACCCAGGCCGACGCTGCGCTTTCGCGCCATCCCCGACCGCTATCTGGTCTTCCCGGAGTTCGCGCTGGACCGGCGACACTGGGAGGCACTCCAGATACCGGTCGGCCTGGCGTTCTTCTTCCGAAATTCGGCGCTGGAACGGACGGTGGCGTTCTATCCCGGGCCTGCGGGCGCCACCGAATCGGAGCTTGACCTCAAGCGCCTGGAACGACATTCGCACAGCTGACTCGCGGGTCGACATGCTCGCCGAGGACACCGAAGCCGTGTTGGTGCGAGTGCCCGACGACGAAACAGCGACGCCACAAAGCTATCTGCTGCCCATCGACGCCTGCTACGAGTTCGTCGGCCGGTTGCGGATGCTGTGGCACGGCTTCGATGGCGGTCAGCAGGTACGCGAATTCATCGACGAGTTTTTCGAGCTGCTCGACGGCCGCAGTGAAGTGGTGCCGCGAGAAGCGAAGCGGATCGCCATGACTGATGTCACCTTCGCCGTCGTCGAGGTCGAACCGGAAGCGCTATGCGGTGACCCCGGTGTTGAACGCGCGACTGGGCATCGCCGCGGTTGGCGACGATCCCATCCACGCGATCGCGTTGCGCTGTCAGGTCCGCATCGAGCCGATGCGACGCGGATACTCCGACGAGGAGGAGGCCGGGCTGCTCGACCTGTTCGGGCCGCGTGAGCGCTGGGCCACCACTCTGCACAACTTTCAGTGGCTGCAGACCACCGCGATGGTGCAGGGATTCACCGGCGCCACCCAGGTCAACCTCCCCCTGGAGTGCACGTATGACTTCGAGGTTGCCTCCGCGAAGTATCTGCATGCACTGCGTGACGGCACAGTGCCGCTGCAATTCCTCTTCAGCGGAACGGTTTTCTCGAAGGGACCGCGAGGTTTCGCGGTACAGCAGGTGCCGTGGGATCGCGAGGACCGCTTCGAGATGCCGGTGTCGGTGTGGCGTGACCTGATGCAACTGCACTATCCCAACACCGGTTGGCTGAGGCTGAACCAGGACACCATCGACGCGCTGGTGGCATACCGTTCGGCGCGCGGACTGCTGTCCCTCGACGACGCTGTCACCTCGCTGCTGGCGGCCAGCTCCACCGAGGAGATCAGATGACCGCGGACTGGGATCGGGCCCGCGCCGTCGCCGACGCGGTGCTCTACGAGGGCTATCTGCTCTATCCGTATCGCGCCAACTCGCGAAAGAACCAGACGCGCTGGCAGTTCGGGGTGGTCGGGCCTGCGGGCGCGGCCGCGGCAGGTATCGGCGAGGACGATTCACTGTCCACGCAGGTGCTTGTGGCGCCTCGCGGAAACCCCTCGGTCTCGGTCGTCGTGCGCTTCCTGCAGCTGCAGCATCGCGGCGTGGAACGAGATGTCGGCGACGGCCGCTTCGAACCGGTCGAGGAACTCGTCTCGGGATCGCAATCCTGGCTGCGCTGGGACGAGGCCGTGGAGCGGGAGATCTCGTTCGGGCCGCTTGGCATCGAATCGACACTGCCGCAGACACTTCCGATCGAGGTCAGCGCGGGCACCGATATCGAGACGGTCGACGGTGGGAGGCTGGTACGCACCCGTCGTGCGTTGCACGCCCAATTGGAGATCGCGACCGAACACGACGACGGCTTGGTGCGCCTGACGATGACGGTGCACAACACCGCCGCGCCCGCCGACGACAAAGACGAGGCGATCGCCGTCTCGTTGATCGGCACCCACCTCGTCGCCGAGGTCACCGATGGCGACTTCGTGTCGCTGCTCGAACCACCGGCATCGGCCGACAGCGCCGTCGCCCGATGCCGGCAACATCGTTGCTTCCCGGTGCTGGCCGGACCGCCCGGCGACGATGCCCTGGTGCTCGCGTCGCCGATCATCCTCTACGACCATCCCGAGATCGCCGAGCAGAGCGAGGGTGCGCTGTTCGACTCGACCGAGATCGACGAGATCCTCACGCTGCGCATCATGACGATGACCGACGAGGAGAAGGCGGCGGCCAGGGCCACCGACCCGCGCGCCGCCCAGATCATCGATCGCTGCGACTCGATGTCCCCGGAGGCGTTGCTCAACCTGCATGGCGTGCTGCGCGATCCGCACGCCATCCGGGAGGACCCGGGATTGATCCCGGAGATTCCCGAAGGGGTGGACTGGTGGGACCCGTTGGCCGACAACGCGGTACAGCCCGGCATCGACGCGGTGCTGGTGAACGGCGTGCCCGTCAGTCGCGGAAGCCGGGTCCGGCTGCACCCGTCGCGGCGGGCCGACGCCCAGGACCTGTTCTTCGCGGGCAAGGTCGCGCGGGTCACCTCGGTGCACGAGACCGTCGACGGCGACCAGCACGTCGGCGTGGTCCTCGAGGACGATCCAGCCGCCGACCTGCACGAGTGGTACGGCCGCTACCTGTACTTCGCCCCCGATGAGGTCGAACCGTTGAGTGAAAGGAATACAACATGCAAGCAGTAGGTGTCACGGCAACTGTCATAGCGGGAGTCGTAGTACTTGGTGCGTTGGTAATGGGCGCCCGCTCGCTGCCGGATTTGCAGCGGTATCTGAAGATCCGGCGCATGTAGACCTGTGCGAGGTGTGATCACGTCTCAGATCCTGATAGCCGGTATCGGCAACATCTTCCTCGGCGACGACGGTTTCGGACCCGAGGTGATGCGCCACGTCCCCGAGCACGTCGCAGGCCCGCGAGTTCGGGTGGTGGACTACGGAATCCGAGGCATGCACCTGGCCTACGACCTGCTGGACGGGTGTGAGGCGCTGGTGCTCGTCGATGCGCTACCCAATCGCGGGTCGCCCGGCACCCTGCACGTCTTCGAGGCCGACCACGAAACACTCACGGCGGGAGTCGGTCTGGATGCACACGCGATGGACCCCGCGGCCGTGTTCGCCAGCCTGGCCGCACTCGGCGGCACGCCGCCGTACACGATAGTGATCGGTTGCGAGGTCGAGAACGTCGACGAGAGCATGGGGCTGTCCGACGCCGTTGCCGCAGCAGTACCCGGGGCGGTGGCGGCGATCGAGGACGCCGTGGCGCGCCTCCTTCACGCTGTGCGTGAGGGCTGAGCCATGTGCCTGGGAATTCCCGGTCAGGTCGTCCAGATGCTGGAGGGCTATGGCGGCCAGCTCGCGCTGGTCGACGTGGCGGGCGAGCAGCGCAAGGTCAACGTCGGCATGTTGCCCGAAGAGACGTTCGCCCCGGGTGACTGGGTGATCATTCACATGGGGTTCGTCGTGGAGAAGACCGACAAAGAGGGCGCCGACGCCGCGATGGCCGGGCTCGAGCTGATGGGCCGCGGGCGGGACCCTGAGATGGAGGCGTCACCATGACCGGGCGCCGCCGGTTCCGCATCTGCGTGCGCGGAGTGGTCCAGGGCGTCGGCTTCCGGCCGTTCGTATACACCACGGCGGCAGCGCTTGGCCTGACCGGTTCGGTACGCAACGACAGCTCCGGCGCGATCATCGAGGTCGAGGGCGACGCCGCGGATCTCGACGACTTTCTGACCCGGTTGCGCGACCAGCCGCCGCCGCTTGCGGTTGTGGAATCGATTGAGACGCAGCATCTCCCGGTCGTCGGCGGTACCGGCTTCGCGATCGCGGACACGTCTCGATCGGATGGCGGCCGCACGCTCGCCTCCCCCGACGTCGCCATGTGCGCCGAATGCGCCGCCGAACAGCGCGACCCAGCCGACCGGCGCTACCGGCATCCCTTCGTCAACTGCACCAACTGCGGCCCGCGCTTCACCATCATCGCCTCGCTGCCGTACGACCGCGCCTCCACCACCATGGCCGGCTTCCCGATGTGCCCCGATTGCTCACGCGAATACCACGATCCCGCCGACCGGCGGTTCCACGCCCAGCCGGTCTGCTGCCCGAACTGCGGGCCGGCCCTGCGCTACCGGACCGGCGACGGCGACGTCACCGAAGGAGAAGCGGCGCTGCGCCACGCCCGACAGCTGCTGCTCGACGGCGGCGTGCTGGCCGTCAAGGGCATCGGTGGATACCACCTGGCCTGCGACGCCGCCGACGAACGCGCGGTCGCCGAACTGCGCAGCCGAAAGCGGCGGGGCGACAAGCCGTTCGCGGTTATGGTGCCCGACCTCGCGACCGCACACCGCATCGCCTCTGTCGACCGGGCATCGGAACGAGTGCTGTCGGGTCCACAACGGCCCATCGTGTTGATGCCGCGGATGCCCGCTGCGCCGGTCGCCGACGCGGTCGCGCCGCACAACCCCGATGTTGGCGTCATGCTGGCCTACACCCCGCTGCATGCACTACTGTTCGGGCTGCCGGGCGACGAGCCGGGACCATCGGTACTGGTGATGACATCCGGCAACCTGGGTGGTGAACCGATCTGCTTCACCGACGAAGATGCGGCCGAACGGCTTTCGCGTCTCGCGGACGGCTGGCTGATGCATGATCGGGCCATCCTGGTGCCCTGCGACGACTCCGTCCTGCGGGTGGTCGACGGCGTCGAGTTGCCGATCCGGCGCTCCCGCGGCTATGCGCCGCTGCCGGTCGCGCTTCCGGTGCCGGTGCCGCCGACGTTGGCCGTCGGCGGGGATCTGAAGAACACCCTGGCGGTCGCCGAACGCAAGTACGCCTGGCTGAGCCAGCACATCGGCGACATGGACGACCTGGCGACGCTGTCCGCATTTGGCGCTGCCGAGCAGCACCTCGAGGCGTTGACCGGGGTTACCCCGGAAATCGTTGTCGCGGACTCACACCCGGGCTATCGGTCGACCGCGTGGGCGCAGCGCAATGCCGGCGCGCGCCCACTCCGAACGGTGCAGCACCATCACGCACACATTGCGGCGGTGATGGCCGAGCACGGGTTGGACGGGTCACAACCAGTGCTCGGCTTCGCCTTCGACGGAACCGGTTACGGACCGGACGGGGCAATCTGGGGTGGCGAGGTCCTGCTGGCCGACTACAAGGGCTACCAGCGGCTGGCCAGGCTGAAGTACGTCCCGTTGGCCGGCGGCGACATCAGCGTGCTGCGGCCGTACCGGATGGCGCTGTCGCATCTGTGGGCGGCGGGCCTGGCTTGGGATCCGGATTTAGCGCCGGTGCGGGCATGCCCTGAAGACGAGCGCAGGGTGCTGCTGCACCAGCTCGAGACCGGGCTGGGATGCGCGCCGACATCCAGCATGGGCCGGCTCTTCGACGCGGTGTCCGCCCTGGTCGGCGTCCGGCAAGTGGTGGCATACGAGGCCCAGGCGGCGATCGAGTTGGAGGGCTTGTCACGCGACGCCGACTGCGGCAGCACGCGTTACGCGTTCGGCGTTGATGCGGGCCAACTTCCGGTGGTGTTCGACCCCGCTCCGGTTCTCGCCGCGATCATCGACGACAAGCGCACCGGTACGCCGACTGGCGTGATCGGGGCGAGGTTCCACCGCGCAGTCGCGGACCTGGTCGTCGACCTCGCCGCGACGGAGGACACGGGGAATCAACCGGTCGCACTGTCCGGCGGGGTGTTCCAGAACGCTCTGCTGCTGCGGCTCGTGCTGGATGGCCTTCGGGCCAAAGGTTTTGGGGTGATCACCCATCGCCACGTGCCGCCCAACGACGGCGGCATCGCACTTGGTCAGCTTCTGGTCGGGACATCGGGGTAGCACGATGACCGCGTTACACGAGCAGAAACTCCCGGCGGGATATGCGTTGTTCGCGCGCTACGCGTTCCCGCCCAACGAGCTCGGCTACTGCGGACCCGCTGATGCCGACGTGTTGCTGCGCGGCGACAACCCCATCGAAGTCGCCGCGCACGCCAAGGAGTTCGATGGCGCGTGGCCGTATCTTCGGGCCATCGCCGAGGCGGCGGGCACGCCCGATGCGCTCGACGCTGACGTCGTGCGCAGTTACTGGGTCGGTGGACCCAAACTGGGTCGTGTCGACCCCGCAGCCCTGCTCGAAAAGCTGCGCAGCGCATTCAAAGGTCAGGTCACCGGGCTGCTCTCCGACCTGGCCCGGCCGCACGGCGTGCTGGCGCACCACAGCTTTCACGTCTTCGTGGTCTACCCATGGGTGCGGTTCCTCGACCGCGACGCGACGACCGCGCTGCAGGTGTTGCAGGACTGCCGGATCCGTTGGGGAACGGTCGAATCCGTCGAAGACGAGCATGCGATGATCGCTACGCGTCCGCTGACATTCACCGAGGGTACCCTGGCGCTCGGCGAACCAACAGCCGAACGAGTGCGGTGGCGCAAGGACGGAGTTTCGCTGATCGAGCCACCCGCTCGCGGCGACGTCGTCTCGGCGCATTGGGACTGGGCGTGTGGCGTTCTCGCCGACACCGAGTGCGCGGCGCTGGCCGACGCGACGCAGACCACGATCGATTTGGTGAACGCCGCCCGCGAAGGAGGGCACGGCCAATGACAATCACCACAGAACCGGGCGGGGGCTTCGTCGACACCAGTCTGTCCGCAGACTTGGCCGCCGCAGCGCTGGACCTGGCCCGCAAGTTTCACGACGGCGCCACGCTGTGGGTGATCTCCCCGCAATGGGAGCCGCACGCGCATCACGTCGCGGTCGAGTTCGTCCATCCCGTGATCATGGGAAAACG
Organism: uncultured Actinomycetota bacterium; assembly: GCA_963800125.1. Taxonomy (GTDB): domain Bacteria; phylum Actinomycetota; class Actinomycetes; order Mycobacteriales; family Mycobacteriaceae; genus Mycobacterium. The sequence continues at coordinate 12,637 of CAWDAC010000003.1, forward strand.
GGCGCTGCCGTCGGTGGCGCTCGTCGAGCCCGACCCGGTGGCGCAGGCCCGGGTCGCCACCCAGCCGGGCGACCTGCTGATGGCGGTGGCGTCGGCCGACGAACCCGCCGCGGTCGACGCGATGCGCCGGGCACCGGCATGGGGTGCAATGACCCTGTGGATCGGCGCCGGCCCGCGCCCGCCTGCCGGCGCCGCGAACCACATCCTGTGGGTGGACTCCGACGACCCGATGGTGCCGGCCACCGGACGGTTCGTCCTGATGTATCACCTGTTGTGGGAACTCACCCATGTCTGCTTCGAACACCCGGGTCTGCTGAAGGCCCCGGTCGAGGACTGCACCGACGAAGTCTGCGTGACCTGCAGCGACGAAGGACGGCTCGGCGAGGTGATCCTGGAGCCCGCCGACCCGTTGGGTCAGGCTCTGGTCCGCACCGCAAAGGGCGAGGAATGGGTGGACGTCACCGTATTGGGCGAGGTTGCGCCGAACGACCTGGTGCTGGTGCACGCGGGAACGGCGATCGCGCGTCTTGGCGATGAGCGCTCGCGCGAAGAGCAACGAGCGGACACCGCCGAGGAGGTGAACCGATGACGACGCACGGCTCCGACAGCGCGGAAAGCACGGGCTTTCTGTATCCGTTCATCGAGTCGGAGGAAACCGACGCCAGCAGCCTTCTCGACGACCTCTCGGCCTCGGCCAGGGGCAAGGCAGCCGAAAGTGCCCGCCTGCAACGGGAATCGCTGGACGAGTACGGACCGGTCTTGACCGCAGCGGGAATCGAAATGGCCGACAGGTTCCTGCGCGGCGGCCGGCTCTACACGTTCGGCAACGGCGGCAGCTCCACCGATGCGGCGACGCTGGCCTCGCTGTTCAGCCGCCCGGCCCGGGGGCGCGCGGTGGCGGCGTGGTCGCTGGCCGCGGACGAGGCCGTGGTGACCGCGCTCGGCAATGACGTCGGCTTCGAGTTGATCTTCAAACGGCAGATCATCGCCCACGGTCGCGACCGCGACGTCGCCATCGCGTTGTCGACATCCGGCAACTCCGAGGACCTGATGACGGCCATCACCGAAGCCAAGCAACGCGGGCTGCTGACGATCGGATTCTCCGGCCACGACGGCGGCCGGATGGCGATGGCCGAGGATCTCGACCACTGCTTCACGGTGCACAGCCAGAGCATCCACCGCATCCAGGAGAGCCACGCCATGCTCGGTTTCCGGCTCTGGTCGGTCGCGCAGGAACACATGTCCCGTCCTCGAAACGGAGTGCACACTTCATGAGCCCAACCGACGCGATGACCGCCGCAGAACGCGAAGACCGTGTGCTGGAACGGATCGACAAGTTCCGGCAGCGACGTCCGCGGCTGCTCGAAGACGTGGTCACGCTCGCGCACGGCGCGGGCGGCAAGTCGTCGGCGGCGCTCGTCGACGCCGTGTTCCTCGAGGCGTTCCGCAACGACGAGCTCGAACAACTCGGCGACGCCGCCGCGCTGCGCACCCCGTCGGGTGAGCGGCTCGCGTTCTCCACCGACTCGTTTGTCGTTGCGCCGCGGCGCTTTCCGGGCGGTTCGATCGGACACGTCGCCGTGCACGGGACGATCAACGACCTCGCGGTGTCGGGCGCTCGCCCGCAATGGCTGTCGGCGGCCTTCGTCATCGAAGAGGGGTTCCCGATCGCCGAGCTGCGCGAGATCGTGGCCGACATGAGCGAAGCCGCCGCCAAGGCGGGCGTGCAGATCGTCACCGGCGACACCAAGGTCGTCGGGAAGGGCGCCGCAGACGGGGTGTACATCTCGACCGCGGGCGTGGGTGTGATTCCCGAGGGCAGGCGGCTGTCCCGCGATCTCGTACAACCCGGCGACAAGGTGTTGGTGTCCGGCACGATCGGCGAACACGGAATGGCGGTCATGCTCGCGCGCGGCGACCTGGCCATCGATGCCGACATCGCCTCCGACACCGCGCCCGTCCATGAACTGGTCGAGCTGCTGCTGGAGGCCGCGCCGTCAACGCGGTGGATGCGCGACGCGACCCGCGGCGGCGTCGGGACGGTGGCCAACGAACTCGTCAAGGACTCCCCGTTCGCGCTGATCCTGGACGAGGCGAGCCTTCCGATCCAGCCGCAGGTGCTCGGCGCGTGCGACATGCTCGGCATCGATCCGTTGTACGTCGCGAACGAGGGCAAGTTCGTCGCGATCGTTGCGCCCGAGCAAGCCGACGCTGCGATCGCCGCGTTGCGGGCGCATCCGCAGGGCGCCAATGCGACGGTGGTTGGCGAGATTGCCCCTGAGCCGCACGGCATTGTCGCGCTCCGGACTTCGTTCGGCGGCAGCCGAATCGTCGACATGCTCGTCGGCGACCCACTACCACGAATCTGCTAATCGAGCTTTGAGAGGAGTTTGACGATGTGTCTGGGAATCCCCGGTCAGGTGGTCGACATCGTCGACGCCGAACAGTCCCTGGCCAAGGTCGACGTCAACGGCGTACGCAGAAACATCAGCGTGCGACTGCTTACCGACGACAACCTGCAGGTCGGTGACTGGGTGTTGGTGCATGTCGGGTTCGCGATGGCCAAGATCGACGAGCACGAAGCCAAGGTGACGCTGGATCAGGTGCAGAAGATGGGCGCCGACTACGTCAATGAGATCGAAGCGTTCAACTCGTCCGAGATCGCCTGAGTCAGTAGAGGATTGCGAGCATGAAGTACGTCGACGAATTCCGGGACCCGGCGGCCGCGCGCGCCCTGGTCAAATCGATCACCGAACTCGCCACCGGCGACGAGTTCAAGTTCATGGAGGTGTGCGGCGGTCACACGCACACCATCTACCGGCACGGCATCGAGCATCTGTTGCCGGAGCCGATCGAGCTGGTGCACGGGCCCGGCTGCCCGGTGTGCGTGATCCCGATGGGCCGCGTGGACGACGCGATGTGGCTGGCGGAGCAGCCCAACATCATCTTCACCACCTTCGGCGACATGATGCGGGTGCCCGGATCCAAGGGCAACCTCATCGAAGCGAAGGCGCGCGGCGCGGACGTGAGATTCGTCTACTCTCCGCTCGACGCACTCAAGGTGGCCGTCGACAATCCCGACAAGCACGTCGTGTTCTTCGCCGTCGGCTTCGAAACCACCGCTCCGTCCACCGCCGTGACGTTGGTCCGGGCCCGCGCGCTCGGTGTGCGCAACTTCAGCATCTTCTGCAACCACGTCACGATCGTCCCGCCGATCAAGGCCATTCTCGAATCGCCCGACCTGCGGCTGTCGGGGTTCCTCGGACCCGGTCACGTGTCGACGGTGGTGGGCTTGCGGCCGTACCGGTTCGTGCCCGAGGTGTACGGAAAGCCGATGGTGGTAGCGGGATTCGAGCCGCTCGACATCCTGGCGTCGGTACACATGCTGTTGCAGCAGATCAGGGAGGGTCGCTGCGAAGTGGAGAACCAGTACACCCGCGTGGTGCGCCCGGAGGGCAACACCCAGGCGCTGAAGCTGATGTCCGAGACGTTCGAGTTGCGGCCCCATTTCGAGTGGCGCGGGCTGGGTTTCATCTCGCAGAGCGCTTTGAAGGTCCATCGCGACTACGCCGAATTCGACGCCGAGGTGAAGTTCGACATGCCCGGCGTGCGGGTCGCCGACCCCAAGGCATGCCAGTGCGGAGAGGTTCTGAAAGGCGTCATCAAGCCATGGGAGTGCAAGGTGTTCGGCACTGCGTGCACACCTGAGACGCCGATCGGCACGTGCATGGTCTCCCCCGAAGGCGCCTGCGCGGCCTACTACAACTTCGGCAGGCTGCACCGGGAGACGGCTCAGCTGCTCGGTCAGCGGGGCTAGCGTCCGCGCCGAACTCACCACCGATCGCGCGGGACGTCGAAGTCGGCGCACAGCGCCCGCCATACATCGCGAGGCTCAACGCCGTCCTCGATGGCCTGCGCGGCCGTACGTCCGCCGAAGCCTGTCAGCACATGGTCGACGAGCAGCGATTGACCCCGCACGGGGCCGAACTGGCCCTCGACGAGCTCGTTGAATTCGGTCAACCGCACGCGATCCAACCTACGCCGACGGCGCCAGCGCTTCGTGGCACACCCGTACCGGATCCGCCACCCCGTCGACGCTTGCCCCGGCACGCCGGGCGGCCCCGGCGTAACTGGGCGAGGACAGCACCTCGGTGACCGCGGCCGCCAATGTCGCTGCATCCAATGGCCGCACCAACTGCGCACTGCCTTGACGGACAAGCCGATTCGCGATCTCCCACTGATCGCCGCCGCCGGGAACCACCACCATCGGTACCCCCGCAAGCAGCGTCTTGGACACCATCCCGTGCCCGCCCCCGCAGATCACCAGATCCGCGTGCGACAGCAGTTCGTCCTGGCGACCGAGGCCGACCACGGCCCACGGCGGCACGTCGACGTCGGGTCCGCCCAGCCGCGACACCACCACCCGCGAACCCTCAGGCAGCACCTCCCCCGGTCGCAGGGCCTCAAGCGCGACCTCGGACAGGCCGCGCGTGCCGGTTACCGCCGTCGAGGGTGCAACGACGACGACCGGACCCGATCCGGGTGGGATCTCCAACACCGCTTCGGTCGGTTCGAAGTGCAACGGGCCGACGACGACGGCCTCATCCGGCCAGTCCGGGCGCGGCACCTCAAGCGCGGGCAACGTCGCAATGAGACGGCGCAGCGGCCCGGGATCGACTGCGGGCAACCCGATTTCGACCCTGACAGCAGAGCGCTGGCGCAGGCCCTCGCGCCACGACCGCGCGGTCAGCGCCCGCATTACCGCGTCGCGGAGCCGACCGCGGATCCCAACGCCGGGCGCCAGCCCGCTGCCCAGTGGCGGCAGTCCCTTCGACGGCCGGTACAACGGCGCGGGATTGAGTTCGATCCACGGCATGCCGAGCAACTCGGCCGCCAACCCGCCGCAGGCGGTGATCACATCGGAGACGACCACATCCGGAGCCAACTCCCGCAGCAGCGGCACATTCAGCACCGCCATCCGCGCGGCCCGCTGATGGATCTTCGCCCCGGCGTCGGTGTCGTCGTCGACTTCGGTGGGATCCAGCCCAACGAGTTCGACCGCGTCCACCCCAACCGAACGGGCGGTGTCCAGCCACTCGTTGCCGGTCAGCAGCGTCGGCGAATCGCCCGCGGCCAGGAATCGGCGACACAGCGCGAGCGCGGGAAAGGCGTGTCCGGGATCCGGTCCGGCGACCACGGCGACGCGCATGCGGCTACCCTGCCACAGCGCCCGCCACTAGGCTGAGGACCATGACGGGGATGACATCGGCCAGCCAATCAACGAACGACGCCACGGCCAACGCACGCACTGTCGAGACCTTCCTTTACGCCCTGCAGGACCAGGACTTCGACACGGCTGACTCGATGTTGGCCGACAACATCGTGTGGCAGAACGTCGGAATCAACACCATGCGAGGTCGCAAACGCATCATGAAGCTGTTCCGGCTCGGTGAAGGACGAGGGGGCTTCGAGGTGAAGTTCCACCGCATCGCCGCCGAGGGCAACGCGGTGTTGACCGAGCGAACCGACGCGATCATCGTCGGTCCACTGCGCGTCCAGGTCTGGGTGTGCGGGGTGTTCGAGGTGCACGGCGGCCAGATCACGCTGTGGCGCGACTACGTCGACAGACTCGACTTCTTCGTCATCGCACCACTGCGCGCGCTCGCGGCGCTCGTCATTCCCTCGCTGCGGCCAACGATGTAGCGCTTAGGCGCGGCGCAGCCCGCCGAGTTCGTCGAACGCCTGCGCCCAACCGGTCAGCCGGTCGGTGGCGCTGACCAGTTCGTCGCGGTACCGCTGCTGTGACATCGGCGAGCTCGACATCGGACCGCTATTCGCGGCGGACACCAATTGCGCTGCCGCGGTGACCATCTCGTTGTACTGGCGGGCGCCGTTGTCCAGCTGGGCGGTGAACGCGCCGATGGTCGGTGCGAGGTGAGCGCGCGAACCAGGAGCGTTGGCGATCGCCCGCTCCATCGACATCACTTCGTCGGCGGTTGCCGCCATGGTTGCGGCGGACTGGTTCGCGACCGCGATCAGCTCACGAAGCTCGCCCGCAGGCAGCATCCGGCCCCGCTCCATCACGCTGATCAACGAGAACAGCCCGCGCTCGGAAGCGGCCAGCGCGGCCATCGGTTGGCGGGCCGCCGATCCCCACGGGGGTAGCCGCCGGGTGGCCCGGGACCGCTGCGGAGGCAGGGGTTCTCCGCGGAGCCAGCGATAGCGCAGGAACGCCAATGTCGCGAGGAAGGCCGCACCGACCGCGATCGGCGCTGGGATGAAGAGCGCCCACACCGGGGTGCTCCACGACGCGAGCACGGCCGTCACCGCCACCCAGAACGCGCAGGACAGTGTGAAGAACAGCCCCAGCCGCAGCGCCCACTTGCGCTTGCGCAGTTGCTTGGCCCGAGGATCGGCGGCCGAACTGAGCTTTTGCGCGAGTACGTCGGACAGTTCGGCGGCCGTATCGACCCCGCGCTGCAACAACGAGCGCCAAGCCTCGGGCCTACTTGCTGTCGAGCGCGATTTCACTGCCACCCCAGGACACTAACTACTGACTGATGGGCTTTTCGGGTGTCGCCTCCGGCGTCGACGCCGGGGTGGCCGGGGAGGCCGTGCCCGAGCCCCCGGAAGGCAGAGCCTCGCCGCGCATCGAAGCGCGGATCTGCTCGAGCCGCGAATGCCCGGCCATCTGCACGCTGGCCTGCTGCACCTCGAGCATGCGGCCCTGCACCGAGTTCTGCGCGAGCTCGGCCGAACCCATCGCGTTGGCATAGCGGCGTTCGATCTTCTGACGTACCTCGTCGAGGCTCGGGGTATTGCCCGGGGCAGCCAGCTCGGTCATCGACCGCAGCGACGCACTCACCTGCTCCTGCATCTTGGCCTGCTCGAGCTGGCTCAGCAGCTTGGTGCGCTCGGCGATCTTCTGCTGCAGCATCATCGCGTTCTGCTCGACGGCTTTCTTGGCCTGGCCCGCGGCCTGCAACGCCTGGTCATGCAAACCCTTGAGGTCCTCGACGCTCTGCTCCCCGGTCACCAGCTGCGCAGCGAACGCCTCGGCGGCGTTGTTGTATTCGGTGGCCTTGGCGGCGTCCCCGGCTGCGGTGGCCTGATCGGCCAGCGTCAATGCCTGACGGACGTTGACCTGCAGCTTCTCGATATCGGCGAGCTGACGGTTGAGCCGCATCTCCAGCTGGCGCTGGTTGCCGATGACCTGGGCCGCCTGCTGCGTCAGCGCCTGGTGCTGGCGCTGGGCCTCCTCGATGGCCTGCTGGATCTGCACCTTCGGATCGGCGTATTCGTCGACCTTCGAGCTGAACAGCGCCATCAAGTAGCGCCATGCCTTGACGAACGGATTGGCCATGGGTTCATTCCGCCTTCGTGTCTCGAACTGTTCCAGACTGCTCTACTGCCAACTTATCGGTTCCGCGCAGATCACCACACCCTTGCGCGGGATTTCCAGCGGCCGTCGGCGGTGAGCTAGGCGACCGCCATGGACACGGCTTGCGGGATGACGACCTTGGTCGTGGCGTCGATGCTGGTTGCACTCGCCGACTCGCGGGCGAACGCGTTGAGTTCCTCCTGCGCCATCTCGTCGCCGGCGTCGGACAGCATCCGCGACAGCGGGACGTCCAGAGCGCCGCAGATCGCGCTGAGCAGTTCGCTGGATGCCTCCTTGCGTCCGCGTTCGACCTCGGACAGGTAGCCCAGGCTGACCCGCGCGGCATCCGACACTTCCCGCAGGGTGCGGCCCTGAGTGGTGCGAGCACGACGCAGCACGTCGCCGATAACCTCGCGCAGCAATGTCCCCATCGTGCTCTCCTTCACTTGGGTTGTACTAGAGCAACGCCGGCGGCTGCCGGGATGGTTCCCGGTTGGGCTCTCCTGGCGCCAAATCACCGCCCGAGGGTCACTGACCTGCGGGCGGCCGTCCCCGCGAGTCGCGGATCGCCGAGACCACGTAGTCGATGCCGGTGAGCACCGTCAGCACGATCGCGGCGGCCATCACGACCCAAGCGCCGGTCAGCCACGGGCCCGACAGTGGCAGGACGAACAGGCCGATGGCCACCGCCTGGACGAGGGTCTTGAGTTTGCCGCCCCGGCTGGCCGGGATGACCCCGTGGCGAAGAACTACGAAGCGCAGCACGGTGATGCCGATCTCGCGCACCATGATCACCGCCGTCACCCACCAGGGCAGGTCGCCGAGCATCGACAAGCCGATCAGCGCGGCGCCGATCAGGGTCTTGTCCGCGATCGGGTCGGCGAGCCGGCCGAAGTCCGTCTCGATCCCATAGCTGCGGGCCAGCGCGCCGTCGAACCGGTCGGTGATCACCGCGACCGCGAAGATGACGAAAGCAGCAATGCGCCAAGGCGTTTCGTGGCCGTCGCCGGCGAACAACGTGATCAGGAACACCGGGACCAACACCAACCGCAATCCGGTGAGCACGTTGGCGATGTTCGCGACCTTCGCGCGAGGAATCACCGGATCGGTGTGAGGTTGGCCCGTCACCGAATCAGAATATCGGTTGCTCAAGCCGATACCCTCGCACCTGTGAGCGCTGCAGCGGATTACTCCTCGCCCGAGGGCTCGTCGGCGCCGGATTACTCCTCGCCCGAGGGCTCGTCGGCGCCGGATTACTCCTCGCCCGAGGGCTCGTCGGCGCCGGATAACTCCTCGCCGGAGGGGCTTGTGGTGCGGCGCGCGCGGACCTCGGATGTGCCCGCGATCAAGGCGCTCGTCGACCACTACTCGGGTCGGATCCTGCTGGAGAAGAACCTGGTGACGCTGTACGAGGGGGTCCAGGAGTTCTGGGTGGCCGAGCAAGACGGCGAGCTCATCGGGTGTGGGGCCCTGCACGTCCTATGGTCGGACCTCGGCGAAGTGCGCACCGTCGCGGTGCACCCGAGGGTGAAGGGCCGGGGCGTCGGGCACCTGATCGTCGACCGATTGCTGGACGTGGCCCGCGAGTTGCACTTGGAGCGGATCTTCGTGCTCACTTTCGAGACCGAGTTCTTCAACAGGCACGGGTTCACCGAAATCGAGGGCACTCCGGTCACCGCGGAGGTCTACGAGGAGATGTGCCGCTCGTATGACACCGGTGTGGCCGAGTTCCTGGACCTGTCCTACGTCAAGCCGAACATCCTCGGCAATTCGCGAATGTTGTTGATGCTCAAATAGCGTCGATTCGTCTAGCGTGCATCCACGTTCGACGTTCAAACGCCGTTGCCACGCGCCGAATGATGCCGCCTGGGGTATCCGCCGCCGTCACCCGCACGTCGATCCAGCCAACTCCGTCACGGCCTCAAAACGCCTGATGTCCTTGTTGAACTGTCGACGGTCAGCGTAGGGCGTCAACCTGCCGGCTGCGACGGCTGCGCTGCCGATGAATGGCTCCCCCGTACGGGGAGTGTCCCGAAAGCCACTGACAGTCCGCTGCGAGGGCTACTCGTCGACCCTGACCGATAATCCGGAGTCGCCACGAATGGACGCGATCGTCGCCGCCAGCTCGTCGGGCTTGACGAGCACCTCGCGCGCCTTCGAACCCTCACTGGGGCCGACGATTCCACGGGTCTCCATCAGATCCATCAACCGGCCCGCCTTGGCGAAGCCCACCCGCAGCTTGCGCTGCAGCATCGACGTAGAACCAAACTGGCTGGACACCACCAGCTCGACGGCCTGCAGGAACACATCCATGTCGTCGCCGATGTCCGGGTCGACGTCGGTGCGCTCGCTCGTCGTCTTGGCGTTGGTGACGCCCTCGGTGTACTCGGGTTCGGCCTGTTCCTTGCAGGCGTTGACGACCGCGTGGATCTCGTCGTCGGTGATGAACGCGCCCTGCAGCCGGATCGGCTTGTTCGCACCCGTCGGGATGAACAGCCCATCGCCCATGCCGATCAGCTTCTCGGCGCCCTGCTGATCGAGGATGACGCGGCTGTCGGTCAGTGACGACGTGGCGAATGCCAGCCGGGACGGCACGTTGGTCTTGATCAACCCGGTAACCACGTCGACCGACGGTCGCTGGGTGGCCAACACCAGGTGAATGCCGGCGGCGCGCGCTTTCTGGGTGATCCGCACGACCGCGTCCTCGACATCACGCGGCGCCGTCATCATCAAGTCGGCCAGCTCGTCGACGATCGCGACCACATACGGATAGGGGCGGTACTCGCGCTGGCTGCCGAGCGGCGTGGTGATCTTGCCCGATCGCACCTTGGCGTTGAAGTCGTCGATGTGGCGCACCCGCGACGCCTGCATGTCCTGGTAGCGCTGCTCCATCTCCTCGACCAGCCAGGCCAGCGCCGCCGCGGCCTTCTTCGGCTGCGTGACGATCGGGGTGATCAGGTGCGGAATGCCTTCGTACGGCGTCAGTTCCACCATCTTCGGATCGATCAGGATCATCCTGACCTCCTCCGGAGTGGCGCGCGCCAGCAGCGACACCAGCATCGAGTTGACGAAGCTCGACTTACCCGAGCCGGTGGACCCGGCCACCAGGAGATGCGGCATCTTCGCGAGGTTCCACGAGATGTATTCGCCCTCAATGTCTTTACCCAGAGCGATCACCAGGGGATGGTGGTCGCGGCGGGTGGACGGGTCGGTCAGCACGTCGGCAAGCCGCACCATCTCCCGGTCGGTGTTGGGCACCTCGATACCGACCGCGGACTTGCCGGGAATCGGCGCGAGCATCCGGACGCTCTCGGTGGCCACCGCATACGCGATGTTCTTCTGCAGCTGGGTGATCTTCTCGACCTTTACGCCCGGCCCCAGCTCGACCTCGTACCGGGTGACGGTCGGTCCCCGCGTACATCCTGTGACCGCGGCGTCGACCTTGAACTGCTGCAACACCTCGGTGATCGCCTCGGCCATGCGGTCATTGGATGAAGTGCGCCGCTTCGGCGGGTCGCCTGCGATCAGCAGATCGAGCGACGGCAGCGTGTACGGGCCATCGACAATGCGATCGGATACCGGCGTCTCCCGTTTGGCCCTCTTGCGACGCGACGCTCGGGTGGGCTCGGGGACGGTCGGCGCCTCGTCGTCGAGCGGGTAGTTGTCCAACGGCGTGCCGGTGGGCCACGCTTGTGCCTCGTCGTCGCTGTAGGCCGACGGGCCGTCGTAATAGCCGTCGGAGAAGTCCTCAGCATCCGCGTCTGCGTACTCCGGCCGCTCATCGTCCTCGTAGAACTGTTCGCCCTTACGTAGCACCCGGGTGCCGAACATCGCCCGCACGGTTTCGGGCACCTCGCGGATTGTCGTGCCGGTCACCAGCAGCAGGCCGAAGAGCACACCGATGAACAACAGCGGGGCGGCGATCCACTGGGTCAGGCCCTCCGACAGCGGGCCGCCGATGGCGAAGCCGATGAACCCGGCGGCGTGCTGGCGGCCGGGCGGGGTGTCCGGGGAGCCGGCCCACAAATGCGACAGGCCCAACGCGGGCAGCGTGATCATCGCAGCGCCGAGGATGAGCCGCGGCCTGGCGTCAGGATCGGGCTCGGACCGCATCAGGGCGACCGCGATCGCAACCAGCGCCAACGGTAATAACAGGACGGCCGACCCGATCAGTACACGCAGGAAGTTGTCGATCCATCCGCCGACCGGCCGGGCCGCGTCGAACCACGAACTGGCGACGACGATGACCGCGACGCCCAATAGCGCCAGCGCGATCCCGTCACGGCGATGGCCGGGGTCGATGTCGCGGGCACGCCCGACCGAGCGGGCCGTCGATCCGGCGCCACGGGCCAGCATCAACCAGCCCGCGCGGGCACCCCTACCGATGGCCAGCCCGGCAGCGGGGATGCGCGAGACATTGCGGCGTCTGGCCGGCTTCCGGCGCGGGGCGGGCCGCGCCGGGCGGGAACCCGACCGCGAACCGGCCTTTGACCTGCTCGAACGGGCACCGGAGCGCGCGGCGGTCTTACTTGGCATGGTTGCAAGCCTAGTCGCAAATGCCCCATATTCACCATCTGCCACACGGGTCACAGTTTGGTATCCAAAATGACACCGAGCTGTGGCGCAGTAGGGTGGACACTCGTCCAAATCTCACTCATCGAGGAGTTCATTCCCCATGCCCGTTGTCGTCGTCGCCACCATGACCGCCAAACCCGAGTCAGTGGACACCGTTCGGGATGCGTGCAAGAAAGCCATCGAGGCGGTGCACCAAGAGCCGGGCTGCGAGCTCTACGCGTTGCACGAGGCCGACGGGACGTTCGTGTTCGTCGAGCAGTGGGCCGACGCGGATGCGCTGAAGGCGCACAGCACTGCCCCGGCAATCGGGACGCTGTTCGGCACCGTTGGCGAGCATCTTGACGGAGCACCGGACATCAAGATGCTGCAGCCCGTCGTCGCGGGCGATCCGGCGAAGGGCCAGCTTCGCTCCTGACGAGCGCTTGCGCGAGGAAGCGAGGGCACTGATGGGATCGCTCGCGGGCAAGGTTGCGTTCATCACCGGCGCCGCCCGCGGTCAAGGACGCGCGGAAGCGATCAGATTGGCCTCCGACGGCGCCAACATCATCGCGGTCGACATCTGCGACCAGATCGCGTCGGTGCCCTACCCGATGGCCAAGCCCGACGACCTCGCGGAGACGGTCAAGCTCGTCGACGACACCGGTGCACGAATCGTGGCGCGAGAGGCGGACGTTCGCGATCCCGCGGGGCTGCGCTCCGCGCTGCAGTCCGGGCTCGACGAGTTCGGCCGCCTGGACATCGTCGTCGCCAACGCCGGCATCGCACCGATGGCGTCCGGCACCGACGGATGGCGAGACGTGATCGACGTCAACCTCACCGGTGTGTATTACACCCTGGAAGCGGCGATCCCGACGATCGTCGAGCAAGGCGACGGCGGGTCCATCGTGCTGATCAGTTCATCGGCAGGGCTGGCGGGCGGCGGTATCACCCACGACGCCGGTGCGATCGGTTACGCCGCATCCAAGCACGGCATGGTTGGCTTGATGCGAGTGTATGCCAATCTGCTTGCCCCGCACAGTATTCGGGTGAACTCACTGCACCCGGCCGGGGTTGACACCCCGATGATCAACAACGAGTTCACGCGTAATTGGCTCGCCAAGATGGCGGAGGGCGCGGATGCCCCCCGGGACCTGAGCAATGCGCTGCCGGTGGAGGTGCTGCAACCGCAGGACATCGCGAACGCGGTGGCGTGGCTGGTCTCCGACGAAGCGCGCTATGTCACCGGGGTGACGTTACCGGTCGACGCCGGCCTCGTGAACAAGCGCTGATGGCGCGCAATCCCGCTGCCCAAACCGCCTTCGGCCCGATGGTGCAGGCGGCCATCGAGCAATACGAACCGCCCGAACGCCGCCTGGTCGAGGACGACCTCGCTCTGTCGATCCTGCCTGCCGGCCAACGCGCGATTGTTCGCGCGATGCGGTGGCCGCTCCTGCGCCGCGTGACGATATCGGCCGGCGAGCGGGCCGTGCCCGGCTCGTGGGCCCTTATTGCGTGCCGCAAACGCTACATCGATGACAAGCTCGACGAGGCGCTTGGGAACGTCGACGCCGTCGTCATTCTCGGTGCGGGCATGGACACCCGGGGGTACCGCCTCGTGCGCCGATCCGACATTCCGGTGTTCGAGGTGGACCTCCCGGTCAACATCGCGCGCAAGAAGGCCGCCGTGCAGCGCGCGATCGGAGTGATGCCCACGTCGGTTCACTTGGTGCCCTTGGACTTTGAGCGCGATGACCTGGTCGGTGCACTGACCGGACATGGTTACCGTGAGGACGACCGCACGTTCTTTATCTGGGAAGGCGTGACGCAGTATCTCACCGAGGACGCGGTTCGTAGCACGCTCGGAGCGTTGCAGGCCACCCCCGCGGGGAGTCGCCTGGTGTTCACCTATGTCCGCAAGGACTTCATCGACGGGCTGAACATGTACAACGCGGCGTTGCTGTACAAGCGTTTCAGGCAACGGCAGCAGGTGTGGCACTTCGGTCTCAACCCCGAAGACGTCGCCGTATTCGTGGGCGAGTACGGCTGGCGGCTGGTCGAACAGGCGGGTCCGGATTACTTCGTGCGCAATTACATCGAGCCGATCGGTCGCAATCTCACGGCGTCAGAACTCGAGTGGTCGGCATACGCGGAAAAGGAATGAATCGTTTCGCCTTTGCGTCGTCAAACAGCCTTGTATTCAATGCAAATCGAGCGGAGCTGATTGAGGTCCGCGGCGCTGCGGAAAGCGCGAAGGTATCAACATGACATCGCCAATTAATCTGGGCACACGCACATACGTGCGTCGACTTGTAGCCGCTGTCCTGCTGGCGGGAGCTGCCACCCTCGGCGGAAGCGTTTTCGGAGGCTCCGCTATCGCCTGCGCCGAACCAAACACCGGCAGTGGCGAGTGGGATGTCGGCAAGTACGACAACTGCATCGCTGGCTTAAAAGAGAATTGGGAGAACGCACCGATGAATGACGATACTCGGGCTCATCTCATAGAAGGTATGCGACGGTTCTGCACCGGTTCCGGTGGAGACTGGAACGCTGCCCAGCAGAAGTGTCAGGCTCCTGCCCGCACTGGGGCCACCTTCATGGGTGCCGCCCGGGATCGACATCCAGTCCGCGACACCCGTCCCCCGCCCGGACCCGAGGCTCGCACCGATTACCATTACTTCGGGCTGACACATCTCGACCCTGGGACTGCCTGATGAGTAGATGGATTGCGACGATAAGACAGTGGCGGCGCGGACTTCTCGGGGCCGCAGCTGTGGCGCTGTTCATTTCGGCATCCGCGTGCGGCAGCGGTTCGACACCATCGGAGTCATCGGCCCCGGCGACACCGGGCACAACACGCACCGATGCAGCCCAGGACATAATAGATGCCGGCATCGCCGAGCGGCTTGATGCCGCCATCGACCAGGCGATGACCGCCGCCTCGATCCCCGGCGCGATCATCGGAGTGTGGGGTCCCGAGGGGCGCTACGTCCGGGCGGTCGGAGCAGCCGACAAGGCCACCGGCGCGCCCATGGAGGCCGATTTCTACAGCCGGATCGGCAGCCTGACAAAGACATTCACGGTCACTGGGGTGCTGCAGCTCGCCGACCAGGGCAAGCTCGGCCTGGACGATCCCATCGGCAAGTACATCGACGGTGTCCCCCAGGGCGCCAAGATCACACTGCGACAGCTGGCGCGCATGCGAAGCGGACTGGAGAACTACGCCAAAACGCCGGAATTCCAGCGGGCACTCGTCGCCGACCCGTACCGCAACTTCACGACGCAGGAATTGCTGGGCTACGCGTTCGCCGCGCCCATGCCGTTCCCGCCCGGCGAAGCCTACGAGTACTCCAACACCAACACGGTCCTGTTGGGGCTTGTAGTGGAAAAGCTCAGCAGGCAATCACTGCCGGACTACATCAAGGACCATATCCTGACGCCGCTGGGCATGGACCACACGAGTTTTCCCACCACAAACGCATTTCCCGAGCCGCACGCCCAGGGCTATACCAACACGACTTCGGACGGCGCAGAGACCACAGCCACCGACTGGAACCCGTCGTGGGGATGGGCCGCGGGCGCGATGATCTCAACATTGGATGACATGCACATCTGGGCGCCCGCACTCGCGACCGGCAAGTTGCTCAGCCCGGCGATGCAGGCGCAACGGCTGCAGACACTGAGCCTTCCCGGCCAGCCGCCGGGAGACGGATACGGGCTCGGGATCTTCAATCTCGGCGGATGGATCGGTCACAACGGCAGCGTGCCCGGCTATGAGGCGGTTACGGTGTACCTGCCCGAGAAGCAAATGACGCTGGTCATCCTCATCAACACCGATATCACGTACCAGGGCAGCGAACCGAGCTCGACACTGGCGACCGCGATTACCAAGGTCATCACCCCCGAACACGTTTACACGGTCGCCTGAGGTGACGGAGCCCGCCCAACTCGCTTGATCGACCGATCGGATTGCCGCCCCTGTTGCCTGCCCGCCCTTGTGCCTTGCGCCGCCCGGTAGCCGTCGCGGCCACAACGGCGCTTGCGGGTTGGCCGCGTCGCCGTGCGTGTTCGCGAGGTAGTCGGCCATGCGTGCCACGAGCAACGGCACGGTGCGGCGGCTGGTCTTCGACTTCGGCGTGCCGGTCACCCATTCGCGACGTAACCGTGTCTTAGTGCGCTGCACGCGGATTGAACCCTTCGGTCCCGTCTGGCGCGGTGCTAAGGATTACGTCGCAAACCTCTAACCCTTGAACCTCCGCTTGCCGCAAACCGGAATACGCCATAAACAGCACGATCAGCCCGTAGACCGGGTGCCGTTCGCCGACATGCGTTGCGAGCAACGCCACCTGCGAGCCGGTCAGCGCCCGTCGAACCACAGGTGTGCTGTGCGCGGGAGGCGCGTCCACCACGTCGGTGGGGATGGCGGGGATTGCATTGCGGCGGTATGCATGCCGCAGCACCGCACGGAACACCCGCCACACATTGCCCGCCGTGGCGGGGTTAAAGCGGGTGACGAGGTTCGCGCGGTAGGCATCGCAATGCTCCGGTGTATCGCGCCAATCGCCCTGTCGCCGTGCGCCGTTAGCACGTAGTGGTGGAGGGTGTAGGCGTACTTCTCATAGGTGCTCTGCTTCAGCGCGCCGGTCGCCACCTTTGTCCGCTGCGCGTCGAGCCACGCGACCGCATACTCGCCAAACGTGCGGGCACCCGCCTTGCACGCATCTGCCAGGGCGGCTGTGCCCGTTGGGGTGTGCTTCGCGGCGTTGAGTTCGTCCCGTCTGGCTTCGGCTTGCCTGCGGGTGGGGTAACTCTCCTGCCGACTGCGCCAAGCACCTGTGGGCAAACCCATTGCGTCCGTCGCCTGTTCGCGCCATACGACCTCGTACCGCTTTACCGGCTTCCGCAGCGCCGGTTGCGCTCGCGGTAACGGCTGCGAATGTAGGCCATCCCGCAATCCGTTCCCGCGCAGACACGTCTGCCCCGTGTGTGGTGCCAGCTTCGCCCCCGACCGGTGCAGGCACACCTTAAGCGGTCAACCGGAAGGCAATCGCATTCGCGGACAACTGATCTCTCACCCGCATGCGAACAATGCGCCTCGCCAGAGGGCTGTTGTGTTCGACCTTTGGCGGCCGGCCAAGACGCTTGCCGTCCTTGCGTGCCTTGGCTAAACCCTCGCGGGTGCGTTCGCTGATCTTGCGCCGCTCTTCGGCTGCGACCGCAATGCGTATGTCGGCCAGCAGGCGCTGGCTCGGGTCTCCGCTGTCTGCCTTGTCGCAGTCGAGCAGGCGCCATTCGTTGCGCTCGGCCCGGTCGTAGAGCTTCGCCGCGTCGAGCTGGCTGCGGGTCGTACGGTCTAACGCACGCACCAGCAGCGCATCGGCTACACCCGACTCAATCGCTGCGATAGCGACCGCTCGGCCATGCATCTGGTCTGCCTTGCTGCCGCTTACAACGTCGGTCGTAATCGTCAGCAATTCGTGGCCGTGCTGCTCGCAGTACGCGGCGAGCAGCGTTGCCTGCGCGTCGAGTCCATACCCGTTGCTGCCCTGCTTGTCGGTCGATACGCCGCAGTAGCCGATTACCCGAAGCGGCCTGCCCGGTGCAGTATTCGTGCTTGCTGTAGCCATGTTGCCTCCCATGTGCGCTAGCGCGTTAACGTCCGAATCGGTCGATTCGCACGTTTACACGCTACTCCGCTTCGCCCGTAATCGCCTGTGGGACAACCAGATACGCTGCATCGCTTGGCTTCTGGCTAGCATGCGTGCTCAGATACCAACTGCCGCTTGGCTTTACAGCCTCCACTGCGGGACTAGCCGTAGTTCGTCGCTGAAGTAGTCGGCCCTGCTGCCGTCGCTGAACCGGACGCAATGCAATAGCTCGCCGCCATCGAGCCAGATGCGCCGCACTACGCCTATCTGGCCGGCGTGGGTGTCGCGCCACGGCAGCACCCGCACATACGCGCCGTATGCCAGCAATGCCGAATCCGGTTATACGACGTAGCAATGCGCGCCCGGCAACTGCGGGAAGGCGTGCTGCGCTATGGGCGCAGCTGGGCGAACAGCGCGGGAAGAGGGCGGCTATACACGACTGCTGTATGGGCGACAACTGCCGGAGTCGCTGTGTCTGGCGCGGCTTGCTCAAGCGTTACGCGTCTGGTTACAGGGTCGCAAGGGCTAGAGTAAGCCGCGCGGCTAATTCGATTCACCAGCTGAGAGGCAGAGCAGTTATGGCAAAATTTCTGATCCGGGCCCAATATACTCCCCAGGGTCTCCAGGGAGCGGTAAAGGAAGGCTTCGCCAGCCGCGAAGATTACCTTCGCGGTCTCATCGAGTCACTCGGCGGCAAAACGGAAGCTTGGTATTTCAGTTACGGCGAAGACGACGTGGTGGTAATCATCGACGCGGAGCCTGCGGCGGCCGTTGCTCTCTCAATGGCCGTGAACCAGAGTGGCGTATCACGGGCTACCACAACGCCCCTGCTGACCTCAGCGGAAATGGACGCAGCCCGCTCACAGGTGCCGCAGTTCCGCGCTCCCGGCGCCGGATGAGATAACGACGAGGACTAGCTGGCTTGGGTTCTGGCGAGAGGGGCGGTGCTGCACCCCGCGCCCCGGCTACCGCCGTTGGGGTTTGGGCGTTAAGGCGGGGCTACGGTTCGTAGTCGTCGGGTGCGTCGTAGTCTGGCCGGTCCGTCCTGCTCAATCGTGGACACACGCACATACGCGACGAGCTTCATGGCAGTTCCGGTTCTCTGCCGCCAAGCAAGCCGTCAATGACGGTATCGAAGTCGTACTCATCGAAGTCGCTTTCAACGCCGACCTTCGAACCAAGAGAGTTCCAAGCGCCAGTACAGCCATACATCTTTCTTGCTTCCGCGCGCATGGCGCAGCGCGTCTTCAATCGGGAACAGCCACACACGATCCCGCGAAATATCTACTCCAGCCAACCACTGCGCCTTGCATGTCCTCGGGAGGACCCAACCCGCCACGAGCGGACCGGTCCCGCCATCAAGGAACGGCTTCACGATGGTCTTGACTTGGACCGTGTGGGCCTCCGTTGTGCCCGGTATGTACATCACAAGGTCAATGCCGGAATCGGTCGTCAGCCTGGCGCTGTCGATCCCTCGTTTGATCAGCCGGTACTGCACGAGCAGTTCCCCGGCTGCGCCGATTGCCTGTCCGCCGAGATTGCCAAATCGCTCACGTTGTAGCACCTTTCTAGAAGGTCGCTGACCTGGGTTTGACCTCGCTGTTACTTCGGTTCGAGCGATATGAAGTAATCCTGGTCGATAGCGACGTCCTCGACCACACGTTTTGTTGTGTTGACTCCAATCGACGATTTCTTGAGCAAGTCGCAAAGGCTGTCCCCGTCGATCAAGTCGATTGGAGGAGCGCCGTCCCGCTTCGACTCTGCCCGAGCATCGTTGGTGAACGTGCCTGTGGTGATTAGCAGCCCCTTATCGCCCCGGCCGGCCATCGCGCCGCGGAAGTCGCGGACGGCGGATGGGCCGATGGAACCTGAGTAGCGCTTGCACTGGAAGAACACCGGGAAGCTCAGGAGCGAAATCTGATACACACCAAGGCCGTCGATCCCGCCGTCGCCGCTGCGACCCGTTACCACGGCGCTAGAGAATCCCGACTCACGAAGGAGCCGCTGCGCCAAGCGCTCGAAGCTTGAGGAGACATAGCGAGGAGGGTTTCTAGAAGCTAGTCCTTCCACTTGGTCTCCGCTTCGGCTTCGATCTGCTCGATTTCGCTTTCGACATCACTCTTTGCGCCCTTCTTCTTCGGCGTGCCCTTCTTGCGGGTGGTCGCGACGAACTCGGCGTGCAGAGGCGCAATTAGATCTTCCGTGACGGATTGGCCCAGCTCGGTGACACTCCATACGCCGCGTTGGCTGTTCGTCAGCAGGCCCATGCCTTTGAGGTACGTCCGCGCCCATGCACGGCGGTACTGAACCTCAGTCGACGGCCCGTCTCCGTGCAGCACGCTCTGAACCTCGGGCGTGACCCCTTCGCGCTCTATAACCGCCGCCTCCATTTCCGCAATAGAAGCAGAGCCGCCTACCGCGATGACAGCTTGCAGGGCTGGCCAGAGCAGGTCGGTATACGGGGGAACCGTCGCAGACATGGGTAGAGCATCTCAAACTCGGGCGACAGCCCCGCGCCTAGGGCGGCTGTTACCGGCGTTTCTGCGCTGCGCCGGTGTACCCCGGCATTGCCCCGGCACCCTAAGGGGGCTAGTGGGGGTTTCGGGCGGCTAGCGCGCACCTGCCGACCGGTTTGCGCATGGGCCGTAATACCAGCCCTATCAGGGTTAGTGGGCTTGCCGGGTGGGTGCAACGCCGCAGGTAAGAAAGACATGGCTGTGGGAAACGCGAATTCACAACCATGGCTTCTGTCTCGGGTAACCGGGCACTAAATCTCGATGACCGTCGGCACGATCATCGGCTGACGTCGGTAGGTCTCCCCTACCCACTTGCCCACTGTGCGGCGCACCGCCTGGGCGATTCGGGTGACATCGGTGATGTTGTCGGCGGCGAGGATTTCGAGTTCCTCCTCCACCTTCAACGCCACCGGCTCCAGCGCCTTGGGGTCTTCGGAGAAGCCGCGCGAATGCAAGTGCGGCGGCGCCGCCGTGCGCCCGGTGCCTCGATGCACGACAACGGTCACCGCGACGAAACCCGAAGAGAGGCTGAGCCGTTCGCCCAGTGTCGCGTCTCCGACATCGTCGGTGATCAGCCCGTCGACGAACATCTTTCCAGTTTGAACCGCCCCGGCGATGGATGCCTTCCCGGCGACCAGGTCGACGCTGACACCGTTCTCGGCCAGCATGATCGACTCGGGCGACACACCCGAGCGGGTCGCCAATGCCGCGTTGGCCCGCAGCATCCGCCACGTTCCGTGCACCGGCATCACATTGCGCGGCCGCACACCGTTGTAGAGGAAGAGCAGCTCCCCGGAATATGCGTGTCCCGAAACATGTACGCGTGCTTGGGCATTGGTGACAACGCGGGCGCCGATCTTGGACAGCGAGTCGATAACCCCGTACACCGCTTCCTCGTTGCCCGGGATCAGCGACGACGACAACACGATGAGATCACCCGACGTCAGCGTGATGCTGCGATGCTCGCCGCGCGACATCCGCGACAGCGCCGACATCGGCTCGCCCTGTGTTCCGGTGGTGATCAGCACGACCCGCTCCGGCGGCATCATCTCGGCCGCTCCGATGTCCAGCAGATCGTCGTCGTCGACGCGCAGATAGCCCAACTCACGGGCGATGCCCATGTTGCGCACCATGGACCGCCCTACAAACGACACCCGACGGCCGAGTGCCACCGCGGCATCGATGATCTGTTGCACGCGGTCCACATTGGAGGCGAAGCACGCGACGATCACCCGGCCATCGGCCCCGCGGATCAACCGGTGCAGCGTCGGCCCGACTTCGCTCTCGGACGGGCCAACCCCGGGAATCTCGGAATTCGTCGAGTCGCAGAGGAACAGGTCCACTCCGGCGTCGCCCAGCCGCGACATCCCAGGCAGATCCGTCGGCCGCCCGTCAGGCGGGAGCTGGTCGAGCTTGATGTCTCCGGTGTGAAGCACGGTGCCCGCACCGGTGAACAGTGCGATCGCCAAGCAGCCGGGAATCGAGTGGTTGACCGCGAAGTACTCGCACTCGAACACGCCATGCGTTGTTCGCTGCCCCTCCGCAACCTCCACGAACACCGGCTTGAGGCGATGTTCGCGGCACTTCTCCGCAACCAGCGCCAGCGTGAACTTCGATCCGACAAGCGGAATATCCGGCCGCAGCTTCAGCAGGAACGGGATAGCCCCGATGTGGTCCTCATGGGCATGGGTCAGCACCAGCGCCTCGACGTCGTCGAGACGATCCTCGACGTGACGCAGGTCGGGCAGGATCAGGTCGACGCCGGGCTCGTCGTGGCCAGGGAACAGTACGCCGCAATCGACGATCAGCAGCCGGCCGAGATGCTCGAAAACCGTCATGTTGCGGCCGATTTCGCTGATGCCACCGAGCGCGGTGACCCGCAAGCCTCCCCGGGCCAGCGGCCCCGGCGGTCTGAGATCTGTATCCACTACCGAAGTACCGCCGCGGCCCGCATGTCGGCGGCCAACGCCTCGATCTGATCCGGGGTGGCAGGCACCTGCGGTAGCCGCGGATCGCCGACATCCAGGCCCTGCAACCGCAATCCGGCTTTTGCCATGGTCACGCCGCCCAAACGGCTCTGCGCCGCTCCCAACGGGGCAAGCGTGACGTTGATCTTGCGGGCCGTGGCGATGTCGCCAGAAGTGAACGCCGACAACATGTCTCGCAGCTGACTTGCAGCGAGGTGACCCCATACGCTGACGAATCCGACCGCACCCATCGCCAGCCAGGGCAGATTCAGCGTGTCGTCACCCGAGTAATACGCCAGTCCGGTTTCGGCGATGATCTGTCCGCCGCCGTTCAGATCGCCCTTGGCGTCCTTGATTCCGACGATGTTCGGATGTGCCGCCAGCGCCCGCACGGTGTTCCATTCGATCGGGATGCACGACCGCGGCGGAATGTCGTAGAGCAGGATCGGCACCGACACCGCATCGGCGACCGCAGTGAAATGCGCAAGCAACCCCGCCTGCGACGGCCGCGAGTAATACGGGGTCACAACCAGAAGTCCGTGTGCCCCTTCGGCTTCGCACGCCTTCGCCAGGTGCACGCTGTGTGCGGTGTCGTAGGTGCCTGCGCCGGCGATGATGCGGGCTCGGTCACCTACGGCGTCCAGCACCGCCCGCAGCAGCGCGATCTTCTCGTCATCGGTGGTCGTCGGCGATTCGCCGGTGGTGCCTGACAGCACCAGGCCGTCGCAGCCGGCGTCCACCAAGTGCGTGGCCAGCCGTGCGGCAGCCGTGGTGTCCAGCGTGCCGTCGGGCGCAAAAGGCGCCACCATGGCGGTCAGCACGGTGCCCAGCCGGGCCGTCACGTCGAATCCGCTGGTGCTCACGGCCACCAAGATTACCGCTACTATGCAAGTTGGCCGTTGTTGGCCGTTGCCGGGGTAACGGTTGCCCGGCTCAGTTGCCGCGTTCTTGCCCGGTCGGGCGGGCGGGATGTGGTTCCCCGTGTCCCTGGCCGGTGGCGGTTCCTGGTCGCCTGCTGGCTTTCGGGTGCAGCCTGGTTGGTAGCTCTCACCGCGCGATCCTCCGGTCGCGTGCGTGTCACACCTTCCCGTCGCCGCGCCGTGAAACCTTGGGCGCGTCTGCCGATCACCGTGGCGGCTGCCTGGTGTCGGGTGACGTTCTCATATTGTTTGCGCCAGTGCTGGTCTCCCCACGAGCTGGTGTAGGCGGGGTTGACCGCGAGAGGCGATGCGGTGTTGCTGGTCTGTGCGGACAACCGGTTACGGAACACCGCGGTCGGAATACTGGCCACGGTTTTGCGGAAGCGTTTGCCGCGCTGGCCGCGGCCCATCGTCTCGCGGCCCACGGTGCGGGCGTCGGCGAAGTTGAGGTCTTCGATAGCAATGGCGTCGATACCGTGGCGGCGGGCGTAGTAGATGAGCCTGGTGATCGCGTGGCGCACGTGGGCATCCCGGCGCGACGACGACCCCGATACGTCGACGTCGATACGTTCTGGCCGCCCGACAGGGTTGCCGTGCGCGTCGAGACGACGCAGCGCCAGATGTCCGTCATTGAGGTCCACACCCACCACCGGGCCGTCGGCCCGGACTTCCGCCTCCGTCTCGTGCGAGGCGACGGCGTCGGACGGCTTCGCTGGGCATGGCCAGCAGGCGGTGAGGTAGCACCCGGCCCGGTTGGGTTTTGCGGGTGATCGTGTAGGAGACCGACTGACCACCGGTGATCCTGGCCCGCCACTCATCGGCCCGGTAGCAGAACACGGCGTGGCCGGACAGGACATATCGGCCGCGTTTGGCGTTTGCGAGGTGTTCCAGCGGGCGCGGCAGCCGCAGGCTGACTTCTCCGTCCGGGGTGACGGTGATGGTGAGGTTGCCGAACGGTTCGTCGCCTGAGCCGTTGGCTTCGATGCGGTACCGCGCGCAGTTCCATCGGTCGCGCCACTCGGGCAGCGTTAGCGTCGCGGCGTCGAGGTTGTGCCGGGCGTTGGCCAGCCGTTTGCCGCCCTCGGTGACGTGCACAAGGTTGGCGTGGCGGTCGGCGCTTACGGTGTCGAGTCGGGCCCGCAGCACCTGCAGCCGGCGCTGTTTCTGGAATCGCTCGGCCTGGGTCGGGTAACCCTTCGGCACGCGTGCCTTGTTCCGTTCCGTGGACTGGTCGGGGGTGAGCGTGTCGCCGGTGGGCTGCGACAACCGCTCCTCAATGGTGGCTATCGCCGCCCGCAGCCCGATGACGTCCCGGTACTGAGCATCCCGCGCGAGTCGATACTGATCATCATTGGCCCCGATGATCGCGTTGGCCCACCGCGCGCTCGACTCCGCAGTCAGCACCCTCTTGCGGTTGTTGAGCCGATCCCGGCGCGCCCGACGCTTCGCCGCACCATCCAGGGTCGGCTCCAGCGGCGCAGGCCGGGTAACACCGGCCAAGTCCGCGCGCCGCAACCTGCCCAGATGCTCGGCCAGCAGGTCGAGCACGTACTCGTCGCCAGGCATCAACCGCAACCGAGTCGTGATTGCCGTCCCCGACGGGCCGGCGACGGCTTCACCCCACGGCACTCCCGCAACTTCACCGCGGCACGGACACGATCATTCCGCACAGCAACGACACTTTCGGCGCGTCCATATGCTAAAACCGGTAGCGGTGTAACCCGCTTGGGTTCAGGCTTCCGTGGCTAACGGGGACGTTGCCACTTCCGTGCTGTCGGCCAGCGTGGCGATCTCGAAGTCGGAGAACGCCTGCGGGGCGACGTCGACGAGTTCACGTAGGCACGCGATGGCTAGCCGGCGGATTTCCACGTCGGCCTGTTCGCTGGCCCGCATTGCAATGAAGTGCCGCCACGCTCGGTAATTGCCGGTCACGACGATGCGGGTCTCGGTCGCGTTGGGCAGCACCGCACGAGCCGCCTGGCGAGCCTGTTTGCGCCGGAGCGCGGCGTTGGGCTGGTCGGCGAACTTGGCCTCCAACCTGGCCAGCAATTCCGCGTACGTGGAGCGGCTGGCGTCGGCGGCCGCGGTGAAGATCTCCTGCAGTTCCTCGTCGTCCTCCATGCCCGGGGGCAGGACAACCTGTGAGTCGTGCTCGGGCACGTACCGCTGGGACAGCTGCGAGTACGAGAAGTGGCGGTGGCGGATCAGCTCGTGGGTGCACGACCGCGAGATTCCAGTGATGTAGAAGGACACCGTCGCGTGCTCGAGCACCGAGAAGTGCCCGACATCGATGATGTGCCGCAGGTACCCGGCGTTTGTCGCGGTCCGCGGGTTGGGTTTGGACCAGCTCTGATAACACGCCCGACCGGCGAACTCCACCAGCGCGGGGCCGCCATCGGCGTCGGTGCTCCATGGCACGTCTGGTGGGGCCAAGAACTCGGTCTTGGCGATCAATTGCACCCGCAGCGGCGCCGTCTCGGCCACGGCTCACCCTAACGTGAGGCCCTTGCGCACCTTAGTGTTAGTCAACTAACATGTTAGTTGACTAACAGAGAACGGGAGGGTGGCCGTGGAGACCGTCCCCCGCAAGCGGGTGGGGCCCCAGCTTGCGAGGGGAGTGCCCCCAGTCGTTGTGGTGGGAGCGGGTCCGACGGGGTTGACGGTGGCGTGCGGGTTGCGCGAGGCCGGCATCGCGGTGCGGGTGCTCGACGCCGCGATCGGCCCGCGGTGACCTCGCGGCGCTGGGTCTGCAGCCGCGCGGTGTGGAGGTACTCGACCGGGTCGGCGCTCTTGGCGACCTGCCCGAGCGTGCGCTGCCTATCAACAAGGTGGTGATCACCGTCGAGGGCCGTGAGTTGGCCCGGCTGCAAATCGGATTCGCCATGGAGCGGCTGGGCGGGCGGACCGGCCTGATCATCTCGCAGGCCGAGATCGAAGCCGCGTTGCGCAAGCGGCTGGCCGAACTCGGCGGAACGATCGAGTGGGGCGATCGCGTCACCGGACTCGACGCCAGAGCCGACGGTGTGACCGTGCGCCTCGACGACGGCAACGAAGTCGATGCCGGCTGGGTGATCGGCGCGGACGGTGCCCACAGCGTCGTCCGCAAGGCGCTGGCCGTTGGGTTCCCCGGCGTGCCGCTCGTCGAACGGTTTCTGCTCGCCGACGTGCACGCCGATCTCGACCGGCCACGCGACGCGGCGTCGGCGTGGCTGCGCGGGACCAAGCTGCTCGCCGCATTCCCGCTGCCCGGCGACGACCTGTGGCGGGTGATGGCGCCCGCGCCAACGGAATTCGGCGACGAGCCACAACAGGACGAGATCGTCGATTTTCTCGCTGCGCGTCTGCGCGCCGAGGCCGGCGGATCGATCCGCACCGTGGAATGGACGTCCGTGTTCCGCATCCAGCGCCGCCTCGCCGACACGTATCGGCGTGGCCGCGTGCTGCTCGCAGGCGACGCCGCACACATCCACAGCCCACTGGGTGGTCAGGGTATGAACACCGGGATCGGCGACGCCGAAAACCTCGCCTGGAAGCTCGCGCTCGTCATCGGTGGCCGCGCCGACGACAGCCTGATCGACACGTACGAGGCCGAACGCCGCCCGATCGCCGAAGACGTCCTCGAGTCGACAAGCGGACTCACCGAGATCGTGGTTGGCGAGAGCCGGACTGCCCGGTTCGTGCGCGACCGCATCGGGGTGCCCTTGTTGAACCGTGACTGGATGCAGCGGTTGATCGCGAAGAAGGCGTCGCAGCTGCAGGTCTCCTACCGGCACGGACCGCTTGGCGCCCGCCGCTGGCGTCGGCTGCCCGGGCTGCGGCCCGGCGATCGCGTGCCGGACCGCGAGGGAATGTATGAGCGCTCGGACCCGCGTGGGCACTGCTCGGGCCGGATTCGCTGGCCGACGTCGCGCGCGAACGGTTAGGCGAGGTCGTCGCCCTCCGCGGTGACGGGGTGACGCACTCCTGGTCCGCCCCGACGGGCATCTCGCGTGGCGCGGCACCGAAGCGGCCGGACTGCAGGCATGGCTCGACGGCGCGCTCGGCACGCCCGCGGGAGTGTTCGCCCGGTGACCGACGACTGGCGCGAACGCAAGAAGGCCGCAACCAAGCACTCGATCCAGGATCACGCGTTGCGACTGTTCGTTGAGAAGGGTTACGACGCAACAACCGTCGACGAGATCGCGGCCGCAGCCGGTGTGTCACACATGACCTTCTTCCGGTACTTTCCCCGCAAGGAGGACGTCGTCGAGTACGACGAGTACGACCCCCTGCTGGATGAGCTGATCGCGGCCCGGCCGGGACACGAGCCGCCGCTGACCGCACTGCACAAAGCGATTCGCACCGGGCTGGAGAAAGTCCTCACCACCGACCGCGAGGCTCTGCTCATCCGGACCCGGCTCGTGCTGCGCGACGCGGTGTTGCGGTCGCGAAACGTGATCGCGCAGGACACAACTCGTGACTTGTTCGCCCGGGCACTGGCGCGTCGTGCCGGCCTGGAGGAGCCGAACTTCGCCGCCACGGTTCAGGCGTCCGCGGCGCTCGGCGCTATGGCGGCGGTCCTGACGACATGGGCTGAGGACGACGACGGAGACCTCATTGCGCTTGTCGATGACGCGTTCGCGGCGTTGCAGGATGGTGTGGCACCGGCTCAGGGCTAGGGTGGCTCATGGCAGCAGGAGCAACGGATCCGTGCGCGCTATGCGGAGCTCTCCGACCAGTATCAGCTGTCCAAGGGCGACAACGACATTCCGCTGAACTGACGGCGCAGGCAGGCATATGCCCAGCGTGGGCGTTACGTATGGAAATCGGCCCCGTCAGGTACGTAGGGCCGACAGTCGACGCAGTTGCGGCGCCAGATCACCGCGGTCCCCCACCGTTACGGCGCTCAGTCCCAACCACGACGCCATCGTCTGCAGCTCGGCGGCCAACGCTTCGGCCACCCGCGACGGCTGCTCGCCGGGTTCGGTGAAGGCACCCACGACGTGCAGTGCGTCGCGGGTTCGCTCGGCCTTCAGGTCGACCCGGCCGACCAGACGCCCGTCGAGCAGGAATGGCCAGACGTAGTAACCGAATTGGCGCTTGGGTGCGGGTGTGTAGATTTCGATCCGATAGCGAAAGCCATCGAATATTCGCTCGACGCGCGGCCGGAAGAAGATCAACGGATCAAAGGGGCACAGCAGCGCCGTTCCCCGGTCACGCCGCGGGATGATCTGGCCTGCGCGCAGATAGCCGCCAGCCGGCCAGCCTTCTACGTCGACGCGTTCGAGCTCTCCGTCCGCGACCAGCTTGGCGAGTGCCGGTTTGACCTGCCCCGCGGCCAGCCGGAAGTAGTCGCGGATGTCGGCCTCGGTCCCCACGCCGAGCGCACCGGCGGCGCGCAGCGTGAGCTCACGGATGGCCTCGTCGTCGTCGACCTCGCGCGCCAGCACCTCCGGTGGCAGCACGTTCTCGGTCAGGTCGTAATGCCGGGCGAACCCAACGCGGGTCGCGGTCGTCAGCACTCCGGACGCGAACAGCGCCTCGGTAACCCATTTGGTGTCGCTGCGGTCCCACCACGGGCCCTTCCTGCCGCGCTGCTCGGCACCCAGGTGTGCCTCGATCTGCCCGGCCGTCGAAGGCCCGAGTTCGGCGACCGCGGCGACGATGTCCTCGGCCAGCTTCGCGTTCTTCTTGACGATCTCGGTGCCCCATCGGCCGTGGGTGTACTCCCGCATCCGCCAGCGCAGCAGCGGCCAGTCGTCGACGGCCATCAGCGCGGCCTCGTGCGCCCAGTACTCGACCAAGAGCCGCGGAGAGCGAGCCGAGTGGCTCCACGCCGCGCGGTCGAGCACATCGCGGTCGTAGGGCCCGAGCCGGCTGAACACCGGTGCATAGTGGGCCCGCACGGCGACCGACACCGAATCGAGTTGCAGCACTTGGATCCGCGAGATGAGCCGCCGCAGATGCGCGCGATTAACGGGGCCGCGCGGGGCCGGCTCGGCGAAGCCCTGCGCAGCCACTGCGACCCGGCGAGCCTGCGCGGCGGTGAGCTTCATGCCCGCTGATAGCTGAAGAACCGGTATCGCAGCCCTGACGCGCTGATCATCCAGTCGCCCTCGACGCCGACCCACCCCTCGTCGAGCACCGGTGCGACAGCGTCGTCATCCTCGCGGCGCAGGTCGACCTCAATCTCGGTGACCTCGCACCGGGTGGCGATCGGAAGGGCCAGCGCATAGATCTGCGCGCCGCCGATCACCCACGTCTCATCGTCGGTGAGTGCCTCGTCCAGGCTCCCCACCACCGTCGCTCCGTCGGCCATGTAGTCAGCTTGCCGGGTGACTACGACATTTCTGCGCCCCGGCAGCGGGCGCACACTTGCGGGCAGCGTCTCCCAGGTCAACCGGCCCATGATGACGGTGTGCCCCATCGTCAGGTCCTTGAAGCGCGCCTGGTCCTCAGGCAGCCGCCATGGGATACCGCCGTCGCGGCCGATGACACCGGAGGGCGACTGGGCCCAGATGAGGCCCACCGTCATGGCCATGATTCGGCCCTGCAAGCAAGCCTCATACAGCTACGGGCGCCTTGATCGCCGGGTGCGGGTCGTAGTTCTTGATGACGATGTCGTCGTAGGTGTAGTCGAAGATCGAATCACGTGGCGCCAGAACGAGTTCCGGGTAGGGCCGCGGTTCTCGGCTCAGCTGTTCGGCGACCTGCTCGACGTGATTGTCGTAGATGTGGCAGTCCCCACCGGTCCAGATGAACTCCCCGACGTCCAGCCCCGCCTGGGCCGCCATCATGTGGGTGAGCAACGCATAGCTGGCGATGTTGAACGGCACGCCGAGGAAGAGGTCGGCGCTGCGCTGATAGAGCTGGCAGCTCAACCGGCCATCAGCGACATAGAACTGGAAGAACGCGTGACACGGCGGCAACGCCATCTGCGGGATCTCGCCGACGTTCCAGGCCGAGACGATGTTGCGCCGCGAGTCGGGGTCGGTCTTCAGCAGCTCCAGCGCGCCGCTGATCTGGTCGATGTGCTCGCCGGACGGAGTCGGCCACGACCGCCATTGCACCCCGTAAACCGGACCGAGATCGCCTGTCTCGCTTGCCCATTCGTCCCAAATGGTGACGCCATGGTCCTGCAACCAACGCACGTTCGAATCGCCGCGCAGGAACCACAGCAGCTCGTAGACCACCGACTTCAGGTGCACCTTCTTGGTGGTGATCAGCGGAAAGCCGGACGCCAGGTCGTAGCGCAGCTGATGGCCGAACAGGCTGCGGGTGCCGGTGCCGGTCCGGTCGGATTTAGGAGTGCCCCGCTCCAGCACCACACGCAGAAGAGCTTCGTACGGCGTGACGATTGGCACGCCGCCCAGCTTACGTCCAGAAGGATGGCGTAGAAACGAACCTATGCCGAGTGTCTCCGCTACCGTCACCACACCCGACGGCATCTGCCCTGTCACCCTGTTCACCCCCGAGGGCACCGGCCCGTGGCCGGGGGTGGTGATGTATCCCGACGCTGGCGGCGTCCGCCCGACCTTCGATGACATGGCCGCCAAACTGGCCGGTTACGGGCTCGCCGTGCTGCTGCCCGACGTGTATTACCGGCACGGCGATTGGCAGCCGTTCGACATGGGGACCGTATTCGGCGACCCCGAGCAGCGGACCCGGCTGATGTCGATGGTCGGCTCGGTGACGCCGGACATGATCGCCGGCGACGCAGGCGCGTTCTTCGACTTTCTCGATTCTCGGCCCGAGGTGAAGGGATCCGCTTTCGGCGTCTGCGGGTACTGCATGGGCGGCCGGACCTCGGTGATCGTTGCCGGACGCCAGCCCGACCGCGTCGCCGCTGTGGGTTCCTTCCATGGCGGCGGCCTGGTCACCGACGACCCGAACAGCCCTCACCTGCTGGCCGACCGGATGAAGGCAACGGTGTACGTGGCGGGTGCCGAAAACGACGCCGGCTTCACCGCAGAGCACGCCGAAACCCTGGACAAGGCGCTGACCGCTGCCGATGTCGAGCACATGGTCGAGTTCTATCCCGCCGCGCACGGTTTCGCGGTGCCGGACAACCCGCCCTACGACGAAGATGCCGCCGACCGGCATTGGGCCGCCCTGAAGCGGCTGTTCGGGAACGCGCTGTCCTGACCTGGACAGAACCCCGCTGTTGGCCGCGTTGTTGCGGTGAGCGACGATATTCGGGTGGACAACGAGGTCAGCACCACCAGAGACGTTGAAGCCGGCGACATCGGGTCGCGGATCAACCCGGTACTCGCCCGGAGCTGGCTACTGGTGAACGGCGCGCAGTACGAGAGATTTGGGCCTGCCGCCCACTCCCGCGCCGACATCGTGGTCCTCGACATCGAGGATGCGGTCGCCCCCAAGAACAAGGTCGCCGCCCGCGGAAACGTGATCAAGTGGCTGGGCGAGGGCAACAGCGATTGGGTCCGCGTCAACGGCTTCGGGACGCAGTGGTGGGCCGACGACCTCGAGATGCTGGCGGGCACGTCGATGGGCGGCGTGATGCTGGCAATGGTCGAATCGGTCGACCACGTCACGGAAACCGCCAAGCGCCTGCCCAACGTGCCGATCGTCGCGCTGGTGGAAACTGCCCGCGGCCTGGAGCGCATCACCGAGATCGCCGCGGCGAAGGGCACCTTCCGGCTGGCCTTCGGAATCGGTGACTTTCGCCGAGACACCGGATTCGGCGACAACCCGACCACCCTGGCCTACGCGCGCTCGCGATTCACGATTGCGGCCAAGGCCGCCCACCTGCCGAGTGCCATCGACGGGCCGACCGTCGGGTCCAGCGCCCTGAAGCTGAGTGAGGCGACCGCGGTCTCCGCCGAGTTCGGCATGACCGGCAAGATCTGCCTGACACCCGATCAGTGCCCCACGGTGAATGAGGGGCTTTCGCCGTCATTAGACGAGATCACTTGGGCCAAAGAATTTTTCGTCGAGTTCGAACGCGACGGCGGCGAGATCCGCAACGGCTCAGACCTGCCGCGCATCGCCCGCGCGAACAAGATACTCGACCTGGCCCGCGCGTACGGCATCGAGCCGTCCGAGTTCGACGACGTCGACGACCCGGCTCACATCCCCGCGCCGTCAGACACGTACCACTACTGACTCTCGGCCGGGCGCTTTCCGCGCGAGTGCCTGAAGGTCGCGATTGCCCGGAAGATGCCGCGGGCCGCGTAAAGGCCCGCGAGGATCGACAACACGATCAGCGCGATGAACATGATGAGCCAATTGGACCGGCTGTGGCTGACGTTCCACCAGATGATGGTGAAGAGCACCGCGCAGATGAACACCACGAAATCGCGCCAATTGCCCTGATAGGACGCCGCCATTTGACGGATCTCCCGGCTCTTCTCGGTCGCCGCGATCAGTTCGTTGATGCGCTCGTCGATGCTGGCCTTGAGCCTGGCCTTCAGCTCGGGCTGATCGTCCGGCATCCGCTCCAGCAGGTCCATGTCCTTGGCGATCATGGCGCGAACGTCGGGTCCCTTGAAGCCTCCAGCGGCGGCGCCCAGGAGTGCTCCGCCTGCGATTGGCGCTGCGCCCAAGGCGAGTTCGGCGAGACCAGGCATCAGTTCCTCTTCTCTGTCACTCCGTCAACATCGCGGCCAACGTGCCGCCGAGCTCGTACGCCCGTTCGCGGACGCCAGCGTAGACCGAGCCGACGACCTCGAGCGCATCGGCGGCCTTGGCGAGCGCGAGCCCGGTCGCTAGCTTTTCTACCGCGTTGACGGCCCCGACGGTGTCGAAGAAATGTCTATTACTCGTGAACATCCAACCCTGCGGGAAAATCATGGTTGCGACACGGTCACGGATGCATACCTATCAATGGATCACTGATCACAGGAGTCCCACAGATCACTATTGTCACATCAGCCCATCGCTGACGTCAAAGCGACGTCCTGCCCCTGGAAAGGTGTGACATGGCGCCGCGTCCTCGAATCGCTTCGGTATCGGTGGCGTCGGCCGCCGCCATCGGACTCATCGTCACGATCGGCGTCGCACCACCGGCGACCGCCGAGCCGTGCACAGGTGCAGCCGCAGCAGCCCAACCTCCTGCGGCTCCGAACGCCCGGGCAACTCCGTCCTTGCCCGGGCCCAACGGCCGACCGATAGGGCACAAGCCGCCCAATGCGAACGAGCGCGCGCCGCTACCCAAACTGGGTCAGCTGCCGCTGGCTCTCCTCAACGCACTTACTCCGAACTCCGCGCGGGTGCGACAGCAAGCTGGGGTGGCGCCTCCGCCTACTCCTCCCGGCGCGGGCCAACCGCCCCCGAACGCCACTCCGCAAGGTCCGGTTGCGGCCGCAGCTCAGCCGCCCCCGCGCGCCGGGGCCACCGCCTGGAACATCGCTCGTCGGCTGGGTGACCGGACCGGAGAGCCCAAACGACACCATCCGACGATTCGCGATCACCGGGACCGACCTCGGGATCATGTGGGACAACGGCGATCCCGTCAACAATCAGGTGCTCATGGCCTTCGGCGACACGAACGGCTATTGCAGCGTCCCCGGCAAGCAATGGCGGTACAACACGCTGTTCAGAACCCAAGACCGTGCTCTGGCCAAAACAATCAGCGTGCCGAATGGCGTGGTCTCCAATAGATACTCCGGCTCACCGGTATGGGCGCCGGGCCTTTCCAAACAGATCATCAACAGCATCAAGGTGGCGCCAACGGAGACGGGAATCATTCCGACCGCAGGCATCTCCGTCGGGCGCACCCAATACGTCAACTACATGTCCATCAGACAATGGGACAACCCGGGCTCATGGACGACGAACTACTCGGCAATCGCGATGTCCCCCGACAATGGCGAGAACTGGGGCGTCTACCCCGGGACCATCCGCACGGCGGCGGCGGACCGCGTCCCGAGAGTCCCGTACGTTGCGGGCAATGAGAACTTCCAGATGGGGGCGTTCCTTCGGCCGGGCGACGGTTACGTCTACTCGTTCGGGACACCGCCCGGACGCGGCGGTCCAGCGTTTGTGGCGCGAGTTCCCCAGGGCTTTGTGCCGGACCTCACCAAATACCAATACTGGAACTCCGACAGCGGATCTTGGGTCCCGAACAATCCGTCGGCCGCCACGCCGGTTATCCCGGCCCCGGTAGGCGAGATGTCGGTCCAATACAACACCTATCTCAAGCAATTCCTGGCGCTGTACACCAACGGTGCAAGCAACGACGTCGTGGCAAGGACCGCGCCGGCTCCGCAAGGACCGTGGGGTCCAGAGCAACTGCTCGTGAGGTCATGGGATATCCCCGGCGGCATCTACGCGCCGTATCTCCATCCCTGGTCGACAGGTAAGGAGCTGTACTTCAATCTGTCGCTGTGGTCTGCATACAACGTGATGGTGATGAAGACCGTGCTGCCGTAGCCTCTGCGTTCAGCCGGTGCGACTCATCCCATCAACTGAGCCGCGACCGTCGCGCCGAGTTCCCAGCACGCCTCCAGGTCGCCCTTGCCCGGCTTGCCCGTGACCACCACGGTCTCAGCGGCTTTCACCCAACCCAGCCCGGTCGTGATGGCGTCGACGCCCCGCTCGGCTCCCTCGGTGCCCTCGTTGCCGTGCAAGTAGAGGCCGAACGGTCGTCCACGGGTCGAGTCGAGGCAAGGGTAGTAGCAAACGTCGAACGCGTGCTTGAGCGCACCGCTCATGTAGCCGAGGTTGGCCGGGGTGCCCAGCAGGTAGCCGTCGGCCTCAAGCATGTCCGTTGGTGAAACTGTGAGCGCGGGTCGCCGCACCACCTCCACGCCCTCAATCTCTGGGTCGCTGGCGCCCGACACCACCGCCTCGAACATCTCCTGCGTGTGCGGAGACGGAGTGTGATGCACGATCAGCAGCCTCTTGGTCATTCGTTCTCCTGCAGCGCTCGTTCCATTTCGAGGGCCTTCTTCATCGCCTCCCGGGCACGGCTGCGGTCGCCGGCGTAGTCGTATGCCCGCGCCAGCCGGTACCACCGGCGCCAGTTGTCCGGGTCCTTCTCCAGCTCATCGCGCACGGTTTCGAACAGGGCGTCGGCGGCGTCGCGTTGGATCCGGCCGGACGGCGTCCTGGGCAGGCCGGCGACGTCGAGCTCCATGCCCTCATCGCGGATGATCCGGGCCAGCCGTTGGTGCGCGAAGCCGGCCTGCAGCGTGCTGACCATTACCCAGATTCCGATCAGCGGCATGATCAGCAGCGCCAGGCCCAGCCCGATCGCAGCGGCGCTGCCGGAGGTGATGAAGGCCATCGCGATGCGGCCGAGCAGCAGGAAATAGATGACGAGGGCGACGCACATGAAGCCGATGAGCAGCTGGATGCGCACTGCGCGCGCGCCTTCGGTCATGCCTCGGCTCCCGCTCGCTCCGGTCCTCGCTCGTCCCTCGCTGCGATCCTCACTCACGCTCGCCTTCGCGCGCTCATGTCAGGTCGAGCAGCGGCTCAATGCCGACGGTGAGCCCAGGGTGTTCCCGCACGCGGCGGACCGCCAGCAGCACACCGGGAACGAAGGAGGTGCGGTCGAGGCTGTCGTGCCGGATGGTCAGCGTCTCGCCCTGCGTGCCGAACAGCACTTCCTGGTGCGCGACGAGACCGGCCAGCCGCACTGAATGCACGGGTATGCCGTCGACGTCTGCTCCACGGGCGCCGTCCAGCCCGGTGCTGGTGGCATCGGGGTTGGGCGGCATATCTTTTCGCGCCTCCGCGATGAGCCGCGCTGTGCGCGCGGCGGTGCCCGAAGGGGCGTCGGCCTTGTGCGGATGGTGGAGTTCGATAACTTCGACCGACTCGAAGAACCGTGCCGCCTGTTGCGCGAAATGCATAGACAGCACGGCGCCGATCGCGAAGTTCGGCGCGATGAGCACCGCGACCTCGGGCCTGGCGGTCAGCCAGCTGCGGACCTGCCCCAGCCGTTTGTCGTCAAAGCCGGTTGTGCCGACGACAGCGTGAATGCCGTTCTCGATGAGGAACTTCAGGTTGTCCATCACCACGTCGGGATGGGTGAAGTCGATGACGACCTCGGTGTTGCCGTCCGTCAGCAGACTCAGCGGATCGCCCGCATCGACCTCGGCTGACAAGGTCAGGTCGTCAGCATCTTGAACGGCCTGAACCATGGTCGCGCCGACCTTGCCCTTGGCGCCCAACACCGCCACCCGCATGGGCACACCCTAGTCCGGTGACGTCAGCCGACCGTGCAGCTACCCGCTGACGCCACCACCGGCTCGCGCTGGCGGTGCACGATTTGCCGCTGATGCCCATGCGCCGCGGCGTAGGTTCTGCAGGTGTCCCCGAGCGTCAACGTGGCCGATGGAGGGAGAACTGATGGATCTGGCGAGCTGGACCTTGGGCCTGTCGCTCATCGTGCTGACCATCGCGATCCACACGACCGGAGTCGTGATGATGGCGTTCGGCCTCGAGACGAGGATTCGGGTCCGGGTCGACAAGCACAAGCATGATCCACGGCGGGCGATTCCGGCCGTGATCGGCCACATCGCAGCGGTCGCGCTGATATTGGCCGCTCTGCACGGGCTGGGGAGCTTGCTCTGGGCGTCGGCATATCGGTGGCTCGGCGCACTCGGTTCGTTCACGGACGCGTCGGTCTATTCTCTCGGCACCATGACCACGTTCGAAATACCGGCATTGGTGTTGCCATCCCGGTGGCGAATGCTAGGCGCGCTAGAGGCAGTGAACGGCGTGCTGCTGTTCGGCATCAGCACGGCGTTCATTTTCGCGGTGATTCAGGCTTACTGGCTGATGCTCTCTCGCCGGGTGGACGTCCAGAAAGTCGTTGTCTCGCGAGAGCCTTGACGGGCATTAGGGAGGCCGCGCTTAAGACTGATCATGTCCCGCGGTCGATTGAGTCGAAAACGATCAGGGATTGCTCATAAGGTTCGGAAGTGACGCCCAGCAGGTTCCCGAAAGGATGGTCGAGCCAGAAGTTGATGAACAGCAGTAGGCCGAGCAGGGCGGCGACCGCGCTCAGCAGGAGTAGATGAGCACGTACACTGCCCAGGCGCATGAAACCGCCGAGCGCCACCAGGACGACACCGCCGAAGAGCAGCCCGGTCCACAGCAGCCCGGGTATTCGCGGTTTGGCGTCCAGGATTCGCTGACTCCGCTCCGACGCCAACGTGTCCACCTTGTCGAGAAACTTCTGACTTATCGGGTTGGACGCGACGCTGGATTGCTCACTGCCGAGTACCCTGTACATCTCATTGAGCGCATCTCGTGCGCTTTCGGTTCCACCACCATCGCGTACTGCTTTTTCCCATTCGGGTCCCGCGACCGCCGTCGTGTAATCCCGGAGCAGTTCCCGCATCCGTGTCTGCTCTGCAACGGGCATGCCGACGGTTTGCCGGTACATCGTTGTCAGAGTGGACGCCTCGTTCGAGACATTAGCCTCCGCGGAGGAGAACTGCTCCCAGCCAACGACGATGGTGAATCCGAGCAGGGCGCCATAAACGAGGCTGACACTGGTCATAAACGGCGACAGCGCCCCGTTGTGCCCTTGGTCAACCGGTTTGGTGAGGGTGCGATCGGCCACCCACATGCTGACAACCCCAACCAATACCGAGACCACCAGGACCACGGCCAAGACCAGCCACAGACCGGCTATTCCGAAGGTGCCCATCGCTGCCCTCCGCAGGTATGACGCCGAACGACTCGCGCCGACGGGTTCCAGTCAATATCGCGCTGGATACCCCTTCAGCACGCGCGTGATGCAATAGCCACACACCTTAGTCCCGCGTCGTGACGGAGTTCAGCGTGCCGTCCGAACCCGTGCTCCACCTTGGGCCGGCGAATGATCAGCACGCCACGTCGACGTACACGGTCTTCGACGTCACCGTCGTGACGATGTCGTCCATCGCCCCCGGTACTCCTGAATCCATCCGCGAGTAGGTCTGGCCCGGCCGCACCGCGCTAACGACACACTGGTCGAGCGGAGCGGTGCCGATCTTGTTGAGGATCACGTCAAAACCCTGTGCCTGCAGATTGGCTACCGTCTGGGACGCGGTTGTGGGTCCCGACGGAGCCGCATTGGCGGCACCGGCCAATCCCAAGGCGGCGATGGTCATTGCCCCGGCGACAACGGGCATCATGATGGACTTCATTGGTCATCCTTTCGTGGTGATGATCGTTATTCGTTGCAGCGGCCCGCTCGGATGGGATCGACATCTGGCCATAACCGGAGATAGGAGATCGGGTTACAACACAGGTCAGTTGACCAGTCATCTGAGGGATGCCCGGCACCGGTCGCATTCGTAGCGTCGGTGGAAATGACCGGCTACATCGACGTTCACCATCACATCCGGCCTGGGCCCTTTCGTGAATCACACTTTCGTCAGTCAGCGCGGGTTCTTCACAGCCACAGTCCCGAGACCTACGCTTATCGCTATGAGGCAAGTCCTGCCACGGGCAGTTGTGCTTCTGGGATCGTGGGCGATCGGACTACTGGTGGCAGCGTGGGTTGTTCCCGGAGTTTCGTTGTCGGTGTCGGGGTTCATCGTCGCCGTAGTGGTGTTCTCGGCAGCGCAGGCACTCCTGTCCGTATTGATCTTGAAGTTACCCCGTGAGTATGCGGCGCTGGTGCTTGGGGGCACCGGCCTGGTGTTGACCATCGTCGCGTTGAGTCTCGCCTCGGTATGGACGCATGGGCTCACCATTCGCGGCTTTGCATCCTGGTTGGCCACAACGGTTGTGGTGTGGCTCGTGACAACGGTCGGTGCAATTTCACTGCCCAGTCTGTTCGCCCGCGACGACGCCGGCTTACCTGACTAAAACAACCTCCAGCGAGAGCGCATTCGCGTCGGGCCCGCCGGCGTTCGAGGAGGTGCACGTGCGTCGACGTATCGCCTTGCGCGAGTTCAGATTCGAGAGTCAACGCGGTCGCGACGCCGATGACCGCACCGGCGGCGCTGCTGCTGTGGCGCGGCCAACAGGATTCCGTCGACGGATAACCGCTGGTCGGTGTCAAAACTCGGCATTTCGCTGGGTGCGCCGGGTCGGTAGCATTCTGTTATCTCGTCCGACCAAGGAGGAAGACGCGATGGGCGACACGCATCACGACCCAACGGATCACTTCCGGACCACGCAACCTCATGCCGGTATGGCGATGAAAAACAACTTCATATGGCCCGGGTTGATCCTTCTGGCCGTGGCGGTGTTCGCGATGATCAGCACGGCGGTAGCCGCCGCCTACCAACATTACGAGTGGATCGCCACGACCGTGCTCATCGCCGTGCTCGGAGCGGTCGCTGGAGCGCTGTGGTTCGTCGTGGAGCATCGCCGTGTGACTCGCATCGACGAGCGGCTCGCCGCGCACCCCGATCGTCGGCCGCCCCAGCGGGCTGCCTGAAGCTTAGGAGCCGACCCGGGCAGTTAGGGCGAGCGGCTTGACGCTGACTCCCCCGCTGGTGGAGGTCTTGGCGACCCACGGCGTACACACGATCGGCGGTCGTTATTCGGGGCTCAGCGACGACGACCGCGCAGCGGTACTGCGCCGGAACGCTAGCGAGTTGCTAGCGCTCGGTAGGGCCGCCACGACTTCGTAATCCCGAACTCGGCCACCAGCAGGAGCACCGCGTTGAGCTGTTCGCGGCCCGCTCCTGCTGCGACCGCGAGATCCGCATGCAGCGCGAAGGATTCGTCGAGAGTCTGATTGAGCACGTCGGCTGCCAGGCAGGCAAGCGCCCGCTCCCGCGGTGACAGGTCGCCGGAGCTCCACCGCCGGCTGAACTGGTTGGCGACGAAGTCGGCGAAGTCCTCGTTCAACGCCGCGAGCGTTTCGGCGACGTCGCGCGGTAGCTCCTGCCGGTCGCCAAGCGGGGTCCCGTCCGGCTCGTCTGACGGCTCGAGCTGCTGCAGCTGTTGCAGCGCAACCGCCGCCGTGGGATATCCCACATAGGGCGCCAGGTGGCGGATCGCCGCGATGCATTCCGGCGCGGACACCCCGTTGGCCCCGGCCATTTGCACGTGGGTCAGCAGCGGGAAGCCGACATTGGCGGTGCAGAGATCGGCGGCGAGGAATA
This sequence comes from uncultured Actinomycetota bacterium, assembly GCA_963800125.1. Lineage (GTDB taxonomy): Bacteria > Actinomycetota > Actinomycetes > Mycobacteriales > Mycobacteriaceae > Mycobacterium. Next base: position 52,626 of record CAWDAC010000003.1, read on the forward strand.
CGAACGTCTTCTCCCGCATGGTGAGCTGCGGCAGCGACCAGGCGTGCACGCCGACTTCGGCAGCCATCCGCCCGAATTCGGGGTCGAGGGCCTGGACTTGGTCCTGGCTGGCGAGTTTCATCGGGCGCGGGGCCGCGACTTCTTCAGCACCTTGAGGATCTTGTCGGCCACCACGTCCGGCAAGCTTCCCCTTCGTTCCCGCTTGAGCGCCGTGCCGACCATGCTCAAGTAGCTTTCCCGATACAGCTCGCGGCCGTCGGGAGGGAATTCGTTCGCGGCCTCGATGCCATCGCGCTCCAGCTTGTCGACGGCGTCGGTGTGGATGCTCGCCGGCTCGACCAGGACCACCCGGATCCCCCATGGCGCCAACTCCTGCCCGGAAGGCATCCGTCATCGACGCGATCGCGGTCTTCGACGCCGCGAGCGGGCCGCCGAACGGCGGTGTGAACCGGTCACCGATCGAACCGATCACGACAAGAGGACCCTTGGCGCGCCGGAGCAGCAGCAGGAACTCCTGGGTGACATCGACCTGACCGAAGACGTTGACCTCGAACTGCCATCGCAACGAATCCAGCGATACGAGTTCCATCGGTGAGACCACGCCGATTCCGGCGTTGTCCACCAATGCTTTCAGCCCGCGGGGCCGACATGCTGGTCGACTGTCTCTGCGGCGGCGCTGACCTGGTCGGGTTCGGTGACATCCATGATCAGCGGCGTGATGTTGCCCGACGTCGACGCGCGTATCAGCGCCTTACCATCGTCGGGTCGGCGGACCCCGGCGTAGACATGCCAGCCGGCGTCGGCGAGGCGAAGCACCGTCGCCCGACCGATGCCGGAAGAGGCGCCGGTGACGACTACGTGGGGATGCGGGCAGGTCATTTCTCCTCCAACAGTATTGATTTCGCGGGTTCGAGCCAGTGCCGCAATGCGGCCCTGAGTCTTTCGGGTGCCCACTCGTCGTGGCGCACTGCGAGATATCCGTCCGGCCGGATGAGCAGCAATGCCTCCACGTCGACGAACACAGTCGCGGCTACTTCGGCGTCGACCTCGTCAGCGGCGGCGTCTGCATCCGGCAGCACCAGATACTCGTGCACCATCGGGAAGTCCTCCGCCACACGATGTATCGGCGCGCTGAATCGTGTTGCGAACTCGTCGCCTGCTCAGCACCAGCGGCGCGATGTGCCTGCGAGCCAGCACCGCGGGCGGACGCCGCAGCAGGGTCATCCGGGTGGCGCGCCGGGTTCCGGTCACGATCCGTCTGGCGGCGGGAAGCCGTTCGGCCGCATAGGTTTCCAGCATCTCAGGTTCAGCACGGCCTGCGATGACGGCCGCCAGTTTCCACGCGAGGTTGAACGAGTCCTGAACGCCGATGTTGAGTCCCTGCGCGCCAACGACAGAGTGCACGTGGGCGGCGTCGCCGGCCAGAAAGACCCGCCCGACGGCCTGCTTGCGCACCGTCCGCTGATGGATCACGAACCGGGACCGGTCACCGATCGCGACAGCGCGGGCACCAGTCGGCCCGCAGGTGTCGATGGCGTCCTGAACTTCGGCGAGCGTCACACCGCTTTCCGGCGCCCGGCGAGTGTTGTAGGCGATGGCCACCCGATGCCAGCCACCGACCATCGGAAAGTACGCGATGAAGTTGCAGCGGTTGAGGAACGCGAACAATTCGTCGTACGGCAACCGCCAATCCCAGTTGATGGCGCACGGAGCTGTGCGCACCGTCGGCGGCGATCATCCAGTCCGCCCGGACGTCTTCGCTTCGCCGGTCGGGGTGGCGCAGCACCGCGTCCACGCCGTCCGGGTCCTGCGTGAAGCCGATCAGCTCCACTCCCCGTTCGCCGCCGCCGCCGAGTTCCTCCATTCGGTCCAGCAGGATCTCCTCTGTCGTGTTCTGCGGCAGCATCAGCAGATACGGGTAAGGGGTGTCCAGACCGCCGAGGTCGAATTCGGCGATCTGGCGTTGCTCGCTGAGAATGTTGAACCTGCGCACCGGCAGTCCCCGCGCCGCCGCCTCCACTACACCGAGCCGCTCGAACAGCTCCAACGTCCTGGCCTGCAGCCCGAGCGCCTTCGTGCTGACGTTGTGGTGGGGCGAGGCGTCGACGCATCGCACGTTGACGCCTCGACGACCCAGCTCCGCCGCCGCGGTCAGCCCGACCGGACCGGCACCCACAACAAATACCTCGACGTGGCGGCGAGTCATGGCGCCACTCGATCCGGGAAGGCCGGCAGCACGTACCGGGCGAAAAGCCGCATCTGGTCCAGCATTTCGTCGACCGTGTTCGCGACGAACAGCGTGGCGTAGAAGGCGTCGACGCCGGCCTCCTCGAAAGCGGCGACCTTTGCACACACCTCGTCGGGCGTGCCGATGAGGTTGTCGGCGATGTACTTGTCCTCGTCGACGCCCTTCATCATGGTGTCCTTCAGCGAGCCGCGGAACAGCTCGAAGGTGGAGCGCTCAAACTTCTCCCGCGCCTGCGCCGCCGTATCCGCGATGCACACGACAGATTGCAGGGCAATGGTTATCGCGGCCGGATCGCGACCCGCCTCACAGGCATGCGCAGCGATCTTCGCCCGCCCGGCGGCGATCCCGTCGGGACCGAGCTTGGCGGGCAGCCATCCCTCGCACCGCTCCCCCGCGCGCCGGATCGCGCCCTTGCCGTTGCCGCCGGAGAAGATAGGCAACGGTGACTGCACGGGTTTGGGATACGACTCAACGTCGACGAACCGCCGGTACTTACCGTCGTAGCTGGACCGCGGCTGCTCGAACAGGACGCGCAGCGACTCGATGCCCTCGACCATCAGGTCGTTCCGATTCGCCGCGGCCAGATCGGGCACCACGCTTTCGAATTCGTCGCGGTAACCGCCCGCGGCGACGGCCAGGTTCACCCGCCCGCCGCTGATGTGGTCCAGGGTGGCGACCTGTTTGGCCAGCAGCACCGGGTCGCGCATCGGCAGCACCAGGATCCCGGTGCCCAGTCGCACCACCGACGTCTTGGCGGCGACGGCGGACAGCATCATCAGCGGTTCGAAGTAGTCGGGGGCGGCCGGCCACGCGTCGCGGACGAACTGCTGCGTGCTCAGGTGGTCATTGCCCGCCACTTCGTGGTAACCGACCTGCTCGGCCTCGACGGCGATCCGCACGACATCGTCGACAGTGGCGAAGGGCACCGGGTATGCCATCCCGGCCAGACAGGTTGGGACATCGACTCCGAACTTCATGCCCCCACGATGACCGGGTCGGCATGCCCCCCGAATCTGTCAAATGACTGTATTCACGCCAAATTGAGTGCGGACAGTTCGTGCCGCGCGGCGACACCGAGCTTGGGAAACGCCTTGTAGAGGTGGTAGCCGACGGTGCGAGGGCTGATGAACAGCTGCGCGCCGATGTCCCGGTTGCTCAGCCCGGTCGCCGCCAGCCGCACCACCTGAAGTTCCTGCGGGGTCAACTGGTCCTGGCCGCCCGGCTGCTCGGCGGCAGCGACGCTCTCGCCGGTCGCCCGCAACTCGGCCCTGGCGCGCTCGGCCCACGATCGGGCGCCGATCACGTCGAACACCCGCAGCGCTGCGCGCAGTGGTTCGCGCGCGTCGGACCGACGCCGAACTCGGCGCAGCCACTCGCCGTAGAGCAGTTCGGTGCGCGCTCGCGCCATGGGCCGGTTCACCTCGTCGTACAACCGAATCGCCGCTCGGTAATGGCCCTCGGCGTCCTCATCGGGACCGAGCAGTGCGCGGCAGCGGTGCAGGTGAGCCTGCACGACGGGATTGTCTCGGCGGGTGGCCCATGGCACGTAGGCCGCCATCGTGTCCGCGGCTCGCTCTGGCGCTCCGCTGCGCGCGGCGGCTTCGGCCCACTCCGGTGGCGACAGGAAGGCGAAAGTCGGATGCCGCTGCAACTGGGGCGGCAGCGACGCGAGCCGTTCCAGCGCGGAGGTATACCGCGCATATCCCAGGTCGAGGATGGCCAGGGCGAGGGTCGCCATGCCCACGCCCGACGAATGCCGTTCCGCACCACGGTGTATGGCCTCGTTGGCCAGCGCGACGCAGGTTTTCTCGTCACCGGTCATCGCGGTGATCAACGCGACGACGCCGCGCAGGTTCGCCGCGGAATGAAGCTGTCCGGTGTCCTCTGCGACCTGTACACCCTCGTTCGCGGTGCGTAACGCGTCCTGCAGACGCCCGGACACCAGCGCGGCCTGTGCGTGCTGCAGCAGGATGTGCGGCAGCCCGCCGATCAGTCCGCGCTCGCGTGCCTCGACGAGCATCCGCTCGGTCTGGGCCCATGCCTCGTCCGCGTCGCCGATGATTATTCGCATGAACGCGCTGTGGATCGCCAGGTTGCCGAGTGTCACCCCCAGCCGCTCGGGCCGGATCTCGCGCACCGCATCCGGCAGCGGTGCGACCTGTTCCTCGGGTTGACCGGACTGTAGTCTGGCCACAATCGAGCTGGCGGCAAGCATCGGAACCAGTGGATGGTCGGTCGGCAGCGTGACCGCGTCGATCAGATCGGCGGCGCGCCCCAGCTTCGGCGCTTCGTCGGCGAAGTACGCCATGCGGACCACCTCGATCAACATCCGAGCGGCCTCTTCCTGATCACAGCCGTAGACCGTCTCGGCACCATCGAGCACCATTTCCGATGCGTGCCTTGGTGTCCCGCGTTCAAACTCCACCCGCGCGCGTACCCAGGCGAGCTTGGCCAACGTCCGAGGGTCCCCGCCGAATGTCGCCGCCTCCTGCGCCAGCGCCGCCGCGCGGTCCAGCTGAGCGGAGTCGCGGGCACTCATCGCCGCGGCGGCGAGCCGCTGGCCGCGCACAACCGGGTCGGCGGTGAGCCGGGCGGCACGCTCGTGCGCGGCCGCACTTGCCGCGTAGCCGCCACGGCGGTCCGCTCGGACGGCGGCGGCCTCCATCGCGTCGGCGGCTTCGTCGTCGAAACCGACCGCCGCCGCGGCGAGATGCCAGGCGCACCGATCGGCGAGCTCGGGGGCGGCCAGCGCATCGACCAGGGCTCGGTGAGCGGTGATCCGATCTGTCACGGCGGAGCGCCCGTACACCGCCGACCGGATGAGCGGATGGCGGAACGTCACGACGCCGTCGGTCAGCCGGACCAGCCGTGCCCGCTCGGCAGGCGCAAAGTCATTCAGTTCCAATTCAATTCGTTTCATCGCGTCGAGCACCACACCGAGTTCACCGGTGTCCTCCGCCGCTGCCACCAGCAGAGCCATCCGGGTACGATACGGCAATCGATCGACCTGCAAGCCGAACGCGTCCAGCACCCGGCGGCCGGTTGTGGACAGCGCAGCGGTGACGGTGGGCGCGCCTCCGATCGGATCTCCCGCACGCAATGCGGCCGCCAGTTCGATCAGCGCCAACGGATTTCCGGCGGCTTCCTCGATTAGCCGGTCACGCTGGTTCGGCCCGACGTCGGCTGCCCGCTCGGCAAGCAGGGCGGCGGCCGCCGACTCACTGAGCCCGTGCAACTGCAGCACGCGCAGCCCGCGGAACTCGGTGGTCGGGTCGTCGTCGCGACCCGACATCAGCAGCAACACGCCTTCGGCACCCAGTCGCCGCCCTGCGAACAGCAGCGCGTCAGTCGAGGCGCGATCGAGCCACTGCGCGTCGTCGATCAGGCAGAGCAGCGGACCGTCCGCGGCGACCTCCGACAGCAGCGTGAGCGTGGCCAACCCGGCGAGAAAGCGGTCCACGCCCGGCGCTTCCTCGAGGCCGAACGCCGCACGCAGGGCGGCAGCCTGTGGGCGCGGAAGCGAGCCAATGCGATCCAGGCAGTCGCGCAGCAGCAAGTGCAGGGCCGCGAACGGCAGTTCGGCCTCCGACTCCACACCTGCGCAACGCAGCACCCGGAAATCTCTCGCGTCGGCGGCGACATGTTCCAGCAGCGCGGTCTTGCCACTGCCTGCCTCGCCCTGCACCACCAACAGGGAGCTGCGGCCGCCACGGGCATCCGCGAGAAGCCCGTGGATGTCGGCCAGCTCTGCCGCCCTCCCGTGCAGCACAACCCCCAACCTATCTACAGCGGCGAGGCACCCCGCAGGTGCTCGAAGATCAGCGATGTCTGGGTGCCTGCGACGTCGGCATCGGCGTTGAGGTTCTCCACTACGAAGGACCGCAGGTCCTCGGTGTCGCGGGCGGCAACATGCAGGATGAAGTCGTCGGCGCCTGCCAGGAAGTAGACGTCCATCACCTGGGGCTTGCGCCGGATCTGCTGGATGAAACTGCGGATCTTGGCTCGGGCGTTGGACTGCAGGGTGACTGAGATCATCGCCTGCAGCGAGAGGCCGATGGCCGCTGGGTCGATATCGGTGTAGAAGCCGCGGACCACGCCGAGCTCCTGCAGCCGCCGGACCCGGCCGTGACACGTCGACGGCGCGATGCCGACTAGCTCGGCGAGGGCGCTGTTGGACATCCGCGCATCGGTGTGCAGCGCGGTCAAAATGCGCCGGTCGATGTCGTCGATGTCGACCGGCTGAACATCCTTCGGCGGCGGGGCCGCAGCGGCCAGGGATTTCGTGGTTTCCTCGGGCATATCCCAATTCTAGCGAAGATTCATCAGCGTTATTGCTTACCTATCGAATGTTCTTCACAATTCTAGGTAGTCCAACGACACCCAGGAGCGATCATGCGCGTCGGCATCCCGACCGAAATCAAGAACAACGAGTTTCGAGTTGCCATCACCCCGGCCGGTGTGGCCGAGTTGGTCCACCGCGGCCATGAGGTACTCATTCAGGGCGGCGCCGGCGAGGGCTCGGCACTCTCCGACGCCGACTTCAAGCGGGCCGGCGCTCAGTTGATCAACGGCGCCGACGAGGTGTGGGCCGAGGCCGATCTGCTGCTGAAGGTCAAGGAGCCGATCGAGCCCGAGTACCGCCGCATGCGTAAGGGCCAGACGCTGTTCACCTATCTGCACCTGGCCGCCTCCAAACCGTGCACCGACGCGCTGCTGGCTTCGGGCACCACGTCGATCGCCTACGAAACCGTGCAGACCGCCGATGGTGCGCTGCCGCTACTTGCTCCGATGAGCGAGGTCGCCGGCCGCCTGTCGGCGCAAGTCGGCGCGTACCACCTGATGCGCAGCCACGGCGGCCGCGGCGTCCTGATGGGTGGCGTGGCAGGAGTGGCCCCGGCCGAGGTCGTGGTCATCGGTGGCGGCACCGCCGGTTACAACGCCGCGCGGGTGGCCGCCGGAATGGGTGCCCACGTAACCGTTTTCGACGTCAGCGTCAATAAGTTGCGCGAAGTGGATGCCGAGTTCGGCGGTCGCATCGAGACCCGCTACTCGTCGCTGCTCGACCTGGAGGACGCCGTCAAGCAGGCCGACCTGGTGATCGGTGCGGTGCTGGTGCCCGGCGCGAAGGCCCCGAAGCTGGTCACGAATTCGACTGTCGCACACATGAAGTCGGGTGCGGTTCTGGTCGACATCGCGATCGACCAGGGTGGCTGCTTCGAAGACTCGCGGCCCACCACGCACGACGATCCGACGTTCGCGGTGCATGACACCCTGTTCTACTGCGTGGCCAACATGCCCGGCGCGGTGCCGCGGACCTCGACATACGCGCTGACCAACTCCACCATGCCCTACGTGCTCAAGCTTGCCGACAAGGGCTGGCGCGCGGCGTGCCAGTCCGATCCGGCTCTGGCCAAGGGGCTTTCAACCCACGAGGGCGCGTTGCTGTCCGAGCAGGTGGCGACCGACTTGGATCTGCCCTACACCGACCCGGCCACCGTGCTGGCGTAGACCCTCGCCCAACCGTCGCCCGGCTGGAGCTCTCCGGCCGGGCGACGAGTGTCTCGGGGTCATCCCGTGAGCAGCGTGAGCAGATCGCTTGTGCGCCACCAAACAAGAGCGATGAACAGCGCGACGATGCCGACCGTCGCGCCGGCCTGCACCAGGTTCCGGTGCTCGCGGGGCGCGTACGCGTACGCCACGGCGACCAGCCCGCCCGTTATCAGCCCGCCCAGGTGTCCCTGCCAGCTGATCGACGGGACGGTGAATGTGATGACGAGGTTGATCCCGATCAAGACCACTACCCACCGGACGTCGACGTTGACCTTCTTCGCCACGACGAAAGTGGCTGCGAAGAGACCGAACACCGCGCCCGATGCGCCCGCGGTCGACGAATCCAACGGCGCCAGCAGGTAAACCAGCACCGAGCCCCCTAATGCGCTGAGCACGTAGAGCGCACCGAAGCGCAGCCGCCCCAGCCACATTTCCAGCGGCGGGCCCACCACATACAGCGCCCACATGTTGAACAGCAAGTGGGTGATCCCGTAGTGCAGGAACGCCGACGTGATCAAGCGGTACAGATCCCCGTCGGCGGCGACGGCGCGTGGCGATAGCGTCAGCTCCCGCTCCAGGCTCGACGACGCGCTCTGTGCGACGAAGACCAGCACGTTGAGCGCGATCAACCCGTAGGTGACGATTGGGGTCGTCGAACCAGCTCGTCCGCCCAACTGCGTTTGCGGCTGTCGCACCGTCCGAGCACCCGCGCGGACGCACTCCTCGCATTGGTGGCCGACTGCGGCATCGCGCATGCACTCCGGGCAGATGTAGCGGTGACACCGGGTGCACTGGACGTACGTCGTCCGGTCCGGGTGCCGGTAACAGCGCGGCACCTCGGCCGGTGATTGCGGTGTGCTCATCAGCTGCTACTGATCAGCCAAGGCAGCAGAAGGGTGGTGAGTTCGCCGATCAGCGCCCGATTGTTGGGAGCCTTCGGGTCATCGCTGCGCGTACGCGTCATCACCGATATCAGCACCCGTCGTCCATCGGGTCCGTACGCGATTCCGACATCGTTCGTGCTGGCGTAATCGCCGTTGCCCGTCTTGTCGGCGGTGGTCCAGCCCTCGGGCAGGCCGGGCCGGATGCTCGAGGTCTCGTTCGACCGCATCCAGTCCTCGAACTGCTGGCGTTGGGGCGGCCCCAACACGTCGCCGGTCAGCAGGTTGCGGTAGCCGGTGCCCAGCGCGTGCGGCGTGCTGGTGTCCCGCGGATCGCCGGGGATTGCCGAGTTGAGCTCGGTTTCCCACCGATCGAGCCGGGTCCGGTCGTCCCCGATGCTGCGGGCGAAATCGGTGATGGCCTGCGGCCCGCCGATCGTCTTGAGCATCAAATTACCCGCGGTGTTGTCGCTGACCCGCACCGCCGCCTGACACACTTCGGCCAGGGGCATCGTGCCGCCCGCCCGTGGGCCGGTCACCGGCGAGTACGTCACCACCTCAGCCTGATCGACGAAGACCTGCTGGTCCAGGGTCAACTCACCGCGTTGCACCATCTGAAGCACCCTGGCCGCGGCGTAGCCCTTGAACGTCGAACACATCGCGAACGACTCGCCATCGAGGTGCGACACCGTGCGGCCGGACTCGAAGTCGACGGCATACACGCCGATCCTGGCGTTGTGCCGTAGCTGCAGCGCCTCGATCCGTTCGTGGATCGGCCGAACAGGTTCGGCGGGGTCGGCCCGGACCGGTTTCTGGGCGCAGGCGGCGAGGCCGGCCATGGCCAGCCCGCCAACCAGCACGCTGCGTCGGGAAAGTCGATTCACCGCTCCAACGGTACCGATCAGCCGGCGATGGCCCGAAGCGGCTGGGGCAGTGACCTTTTGGTGCTATACGGCCCCAGCACCGCGGCACCGAACGGCCTGGCCAGCAGGCGACGCGCCACCGCGTTGACCTCGTCGACGGTGACGTCCTCGATCAACGACAGTGTTTGGCCGATGGTGCGGTGCTCACCGTAGTTCAGCTCGCTGCGGCCGATGCGGTTCATCCGCGAGCCGGAGTCCTCGAGGCCGAGCACCAGCCCGCCGCGTAGCGACCCCTTGGCGATTCGGCATTCGGCTTCGGTGATCCCGTCGCGGGCCACCGCCGCCAGCACGTCGGTGGTCACCCGGGCCACCTCGCCGAAGCGGTCGGGCAGGCATGCGGCATAGACCGACAGCGCGCCGCTGTCTGAGAAGGTGTCCACCGTGGAATACACCGAGTAGGCCAGCCCGCGCGATTCGCGAATCTCTTGGAACAGCCGCGAACTGAGGCCGCCGCCGATCGCGGTGTTGAGCACAGACAGTGCCCACCGATGCTTCCAGTGCCTGCCCGGAACGCGTACCCCCAGCGACATGTGGGTCTGTTCGGCGTCCCGGTTGACCACCTCCAGGGCCGGCCGGCCGGTTACCCGGCCGGTGCCCTTGCGGGGCGGCACCGAGGTGCGATCGCATACCAAGTGCGGCCCGAAGTGTTCGCGCACCAGCCCCACCACCTCGTCGTGGTCGACATTGCCTGCGACTGCCACCACCATGCGTTCGGGGGTGTAGCGGCGGACGTGGAACGAATGCAGTTGCGACCGCGTCATCGCCGAAACGGAGTCCGCGCTGCCGATCACCGGGCGCCCCACCGGGTGCGCTCCGAACATCGCCGACAGGAACACGTCGCCGAGCGTGTCCTCCGGATCGTCGTCGCGCATGGCGATCTCCTCGAGCACAACGGCACGTTCGAGCTCCACATCGTCGGCCGCGCAGGAACCCCGCAACACCACGTCGGCGACCAGGTCGACGGCCAGCTCCAGATCGGTGTCGAGCACGTGCGCGTAGTAGCACGTGTGCTCCCTGGCGGTGAATGCATTGAGCTCACCGCCGACGGCGTCGACCGCCTGGGCGATGTCCACCGCGGTGCGCGTCGGGGTGGACTTGAACAACAGGTGTTCCAGGAAGTGCGCGGCGCCTGCGACGCTGGCGCCCTCGTCGCGCGAACCGACACCCACCCAGACACCCACAGACGCCGAGCGCACCGACGGGATGTATTCGGTGACGACGCGCAGACCACCGGCTAAGGCGGTGCGGCGCACTTCCGATTTTTCCGTCTTCTCCGCGGACTCGCTGCCGCCGCGGGCCTGTCGCAGACCCGTGTGTGCGTTAACTGCCTGTCGTGGCATCGACCGGTGAATCAGCAGGAGCCGCCGCGGCGTCTTCGTCTTCGGAGACGAGGACGAGAGAGATCTTGCCGCGATTGTCGATGTCGGCAATCTCCACGCGCAGCTTGTCGCCAACCTTCACCACGTCTTCGACCTTCGCGATGCGCTTGCCCCGGCCGAGCTTGGAGATGTGCACCAGGCCGTCGCGGCCAGGCAGCAGCGACACGAATGCACCGAAATCCGTTGTCTTGACCACGGTTCCGAGGAACCGCTCGCCGATCTTAGGCAGCTGCGGGTTGGCGATCGCGTTGATCTTGTCGATCGCGGCCTGCGCCGACGGACCGTCGGTCGCGCCGACGAACACCGTGCCGTCGTCCTCGATCGAGATCTGGGCGCCGGTCTCCTCGGTGATGGAGTTGATCATCTTGCCCTTGGGGCCGATGACCTCGCCGATCTTGTCGACCGGCACCTTGATCGCGGTGACGCGCGGCGCGTAGGGGCTCATCTCGTCCGGGCCGTCGATGGCCTCGGCCATCACCTCGAGGATGGTCAGCCGGGCGTCCTTGGCCTGCGACAGCGCGCCGGCCAGCACCGTGGACGGGATGCCGTCGAGCTTGGTGTCCAACTGCAGTGCGGTGACGAAGTCCTTGGTGCCTGCGACCTTGAAGTCCATGTCGCCGAACGCGTCTTCGGCTCCGAGGATGTCGGTCAGTGCCACGAACCGGCGCTCGGTGGTAGCCCCTCGTCCTTCAATTTCTACGTCGTCGGACACCAGGCCCATCGCGATGCCCGCGACCGGTGCCTTCAGCGGAACCCCGGCGTTCAGCAGCGCCAGCGTCGACGCGCACACCGAGCCCATCGAGGTGGAGCCGTTGGAGCCGAGCGCCTCGGACACCTGCCGGATGGCGTAGGGGAACTCCTCGATGCTGGGCAGCACGGGCACCAGCGCCCGCTCGGCCAGCGCGCCGTGCCCGATCTCGCGCCGCTTGGGTGAACCGACGCGCCCGGTCTCACCGGTCGAGTAGGGCGGGAAGTTGTAGTGGTGCATGTAGCGCTTGGAGGTCTCCGGTCCCAGCGAGTCGATCTGCTGGGCCATCTTGACCATGTCCAGCGTGGTGACACCGAGAATCTGGGTCTCGCCGCGCTCGAACAGCGCGCTGCCATGGGCCCGTGGCACCACAGCCACCTCGGCCGACAGTGCGCGGATGTCGGTGACGCCACGGCCGTCGATGCGGAAGTGGTCGGTCAGGATGCGCTGGCGGACAAGCTTCTTGGTCAGCGACCGGAACGCCGCGCCGATCTCCTTCTCCCGGCCTGCGTACTGCTCGGCCAGCCGCTCGAGCACCTCGACCTTGATCTCGTCGGTGCGGTCGTTGCGTTCGGCCTTGCCGGGGATGGTCAGCGCCTCCGACAGCGCGTCGGTGGCCACCGACGAGACCGCGTAGTACACGTCGTCGCCGTAATCGGGGAAGACGGGGTATTCGCCGGTCGGCTTCGCGGCCCGGTCGGCCAGCGCCTGCTGTGCTTCACACAGCACCCGGATGAACGGTTTGGCGGCCTCCAGGCCTTCGGCCACAACGGCTTCCGTGGGCGCCTGTGCGCCACCCGCGACGAGTTCGATGACGTTCTCGGTGGCCTCGGCCTCGACCATCATGATGGCTATGTCGTTTTGGTCGTCTCCGACCACACGGCCCGCGACCACCATGTCGAAAACGGCCTGCTCGAGCTGCTCAACGGTCGGGAACGCCACCCAGGTGCCGTCGATCAGCGCGACGCGCACTGCGCCGATGGGTCCGGAAAACGGAAGGCCGGCCAGCTGGGTGGACGCCGATGCGGCGTTGATGGCCACCACGTCGTACAGATCGTTGGGATCCAGGCTCATCACCGTGACCACAACTTGGATCTCGTTGCGCAGGCCGTCGACGAATGACGGCCGCAGCGGCCGGTCGGTCAGCCGGCAGGTCAGGATCGCGTCGGTGGACGGGCGGCCCTCCCGGCGGAAGAACGAGCCCGGGATGCGCCCGGCGGCGTACATCCGTTCCTCCACGTCGATCGTCAGGGGGAAGAAGTCGAAGTGGTCTTTGGGGTTCTTGCTGGCGGTGGTCGCCGACAGCAGCATGGTTTCGTCGTCAAGGTAGGCGACGGCGGAGCCTGCGGCCTGCTGGGCGAGGCGGCCGGTCTCGAATCGGATGGTGCGGGTGCCGAAGCTTCCGTTGTCGATGACGGCGGTCGACTCGAATACGCCGTCCTCAATTTCTGCGACAGACATTAGGTGTCCGTGAGGCCTCTCTGGGTCTTTGTTCAGCTGTTTCGCGTCGTCACGCCCAGAACGCTGAGCAGCCTGTCAGACCACGGGCCTTGATGCGGCTACGGCCGTCGATCGAAGCGGCCGGACACACCCCGTATTTAGGGGGCGCCCGGCAGCCACTACCGAAGACCGCCCGATCAGGCGGGTCCGCCAGGGACACGCAGGAGCGGTGCTCGCGGAACTGCGAGAACCACACCCAATCGTTCGCGCCGAACGGCTGACGAACGCAACCATGTTACACCGCAGCAACCCTGCGGCCGACACAGTAGGAGTGGGCGTCTGCGTCAGCGACGCAGGCCAAGGCGGTCGATCAGGGCGCGGTAGCGCTCCACGTCGACCTGGGCGACGTACTTGAGCAGGCGGCGGCGCCGACCCACCAGCAGCAGAAGTCCGCGCCGCGAGTGGTGGTCGTGCTTGTGCACCTTCAGGTGTTCGGTCAGGTCGGCGATGCGCTTGGTCAGTAGCGCGACCTGTGCTTCCGGCGAGCCGGTGTCGCTGTCGTGCAGGCCGTATTGGCCCAGGATGTCCTTCTTCTGTTCGGCAGTGAGCGCCACGAAACAATCTCCATCAATCGGTCCGCGAGGAGTATCTGAAGCGTGGCCGCCGCGAACTGCAGCACACGCTGGGTCGGCGTGAAGTCTAGCAGCGCCGCAGCTGAGCTGCGAAATCATGCACGGCAGCTGAGCTGCGAAATCATGCACCGCAGCTGAGCTGCGAAATCACTGGAAGCGCTCCCAGAGCAGAATCGCTACTGGGCGGCCAGGATGGTGCGGGCCCGCTCGGTGTCGCCGCCCATCGCCGTCACCAGGTCGTCCACCGACTCGAACCGCTCCTGGCCGCGGATGCGGGCGACGAAGTCCACCGCGACGTGCTGTCCGTACAGGTCGGCGTCGGTATCGAGGACGAAGGCCTCGACGGTGCGGGTGCGCCCGGAGAACGTCGGATTGGTGCCCACCGACACCGCCGCCTGATACCGCTCGCCGGGCATGACGGTGCCCATCACCGGGCCGTGACCCAGCACGGTGAACCACGCCGCGTATACGCCGTCGGCGGGGATGGCCGAATACATCGGCGGAGCGACGTTGGCGGTCGGGTAGCCGAGCACCTTGCCGCGGCCGTCGCCACGGACCACCACACCCTCGACCCGGTGCGGACGGCCCAGCGCCTCCGCCGCCGCGACGACGTCGCCGGCATCCACGCAGGACCGGATGTAAGTCGACGAGAACGTGACGGTTTCGTCCTGGTGTTGCTCGGCCACCAGCGACATGCTCTCCACCGCGAAGCCGAACCGGTCCCCGGCATTGCGCAGCAGGTCGACGTTGCCTGCCGCCTTCTTGCCGAAGGTGAAGTTTTCCCCGACCACCACCTCGACGACGTGCAGGTTCTCGACGAGGAGTTCATGGATGTAGCGCTCGGGTGTCAGCTTCATGAAGTCCGAGGTGAACGGCATGACCAGGAAAACGTCGATGCCGAGCTCCTCGACCAGCTCGGCGCGGCGGGTCAGCGTGGTCAGCTGGGCGGGATGGCTACCCGGGAAGACGACTTCCATCGGATGCGGGTCGAACGTCATCAATACCGTCGGCACGCCGCGGGACCGGCCCGCCTTGACCGCGTGGTTGATCAGCTCAGCGTGCCCGCGGTGCACCCCGTCGAACACGCCGATCGTGACGACGCATCTACCCCAGTCTGTGGGGATCTCGTCCTGCCCCCGCCAGCGCTGCACAGTCGCAAGCCTACGGCTCGGCGCGGGCCCGGGCTTCTCTACATCCCCGGATCAGGTGACCATTGCCTAAACTTTCTAACTGTGAGTCCGAACGGTAACCCTCGCGACCTGACCACGGTTGCCCAGGATTACCTCAAGGTCATCTGGACCGCCCAGGAGTGGTCGCTGGAGAAGGTCAGCACGAAGATGCTGGCCGAGCGGATCGGAGTGTCGGCCAGCACCGCATCGGAGTCCATCCGCAAGCTCGCCGACCAGGGCCTGGTCGACCACGAGAAGTACGGTGCGGTGACGCTGACCCAGGCGGGCAGAAAGGCCGCGCTGGCAATGGTGCGCAGGCACCGGCTGATGGAGACCTTCCTGGTCCGCATGCTCGGCTACAGCTGGGACGAGGTGCATGACGAGGCCGAGGTGCTCGAGCACGCGGTCTCGGACCGGATGCTGGACCGCATCGATGCCAAGCTGGGCTATCCGAAGCGCGATCCGCACGGCGATCCGATTCCGGCCGCCGACGGCAATGTGCCGACCCCGCCCGCTCGGCAGCTGTCGGCCTGTCACGACGGCGAGGCCGGGACGGTGGCCCGGATCTCCGACGCCGATCCGGAGATGCTGCGGTATTTCGACAGCGTCGGCATCAGCCTGGACTCCCGGCTGCGGGTGCTGGCGCGCCGTGACTTCGCCGGCATGATCTCGGTGTCCGTCGAAGGCCCTGAGGGCTCTGACGATCCCGCCACCACCGTCGACCTCGGCAGCCCGGCCGCAGAAGCGATCTGGGTCATCGCCTAGCCGGCGCCCTGCCGACCGACGGTATTCGTTGGGAGCAAGGCGAACCAGCGCGAGAAGGCGTGATTGAAGGCGGCCGTCCGGCTCGCCCGACGCACACCAGCGGCCGTCGTCGGCTAGCGGCGAGGAGACACAAAAGTCCGCGTCAAGCGGTGAAATGGGGGCTTTTGCGTCTACTCGCGCATTAGAGCGTTGCCGGACGAAGCACCACTACCGATTTGGCTCTGGTGGCTTCGTCGCGCAGCAGCGAAATCACCTGTCCGTCGGGTGCGGTTGCCGCGTACACGCCATCGATCCCAGCCGGTTCCAATACCCGGCCGTGGCGGGCCGACTCTGCCTCATCGGCGGTCAGGTCGCGACGCGGGAACGCCAGTAGGCAAGCCTCGTCGAGGGAATAGCTCAGACACGGTTCATGGGCCATGGCGTCGAGCGTGCGAGCCTCGTCGAGCGCGAATCGCCCGACCCTTGTGCGCCGCAGCGCGGTGAGGTGCCCGCCAACGCCCAGGGCGGCACCGACATCGCGGGCCAGCGCCCGGATGTAGGTGCCACTCGAGCAGTCCACCTCGACGTCCACGTCCACCAGGTCTGCTGACCGCCGGACGTCCAGCACCTCGAACCGGTCGATGCGCACGGGGCGGGCGGCCAGTTCGACGGCCTGCCCCTCGCGGGCCAGCCGGTAGGCCCGCTTGCCGCCGACCTTGACGGCGCTGACCGCCGACGGTGTCTGCGAGATCTCGCCGCGCAGCTCGGCCATCGCGGCTTCGATGTCGGTACCGGTGACCCTTTGCGCCGAAACCGTTTGCAGCACTTCGCCGTCGGCGTCCTCGGTAGTGGTGGTCTGACCGAGCCGAATGGTCGCGGCGTACGACTTGTCGGTCGCCGTAAGTAGACCGAGGATCTTGGTGGCCCGCTCGATACCGACCACCAGAACGCCGGTGGCCATCGGGTCCAGCGTGCCTGCGTGCCCGACCTTGCGGGTGGCGAAGATGCGCCGGCACTTCGAAACCACGTCGTGGCTTGTCACGCCCGCCGGCTTGTCGACCACCACGAGACCGGCACGGTTCACAGCACGATCGCCGTCAGCGCCAGCCCGTCACGCACCGACCAGCGGCCCCGCAACGCCGTCAACGGCGGCCCGGACAACGCGGCGCCGTCGACGAGGATGCGCGATTCGAAACCGCCCGCGGTCCCGGTGTCGTCGACGGCAAAGACGATGTGCGCATCCTCGAATCCCAGCCAGCGCCGGGTGACCGGAAACCAGACCTTGTACGTTGCCTCCTTGGCGCAGAACAGAATTCGATCCCAGTGCAGTCCCGCAGGAAGAGCGTTGATCTCGGCTCGTTCGGCGGGCAGGCTGATCGCGTCGAGCACGCCGTTGGGCAGCACGTCGTGGGGTTCGGCGTCGATGCCGACAGACCGTACGGTGTCGTGGCGACCGACGGCCGCGCCACGGTAGCCGTCGCAGTGGGTGAGGCTGCCGACGACGCCGTCCGGCCAGCACGGTTCGCCCTTCTCCCCCTTGAGGATCGGCGCCGGCGGCACGCCCAGTTCTTCGAGCGCCAACCGCGCGCAGTAGCGGACGGTGACGAACTCGTTGCGGCGTTTGGCCACTGACCGCGCGATCAGCGGCTCCTCCTCCGGCAGCGGCGCCAAATCCGGTGGGTCGGTGTACATCTCGGCGGCGGCTACCGTGCCCGGCAGCACGTCGGAGAGCAGCGTCGCGACGATCATCTCGCCCGCGTCGCCTGCCGGTTCTTGATGCGTTCCTGAATTTTCTGCGCGCTCGCCCGCATCTCCGCCGTGATGACGAAGTGTCCGCCGAACTCGTTGAGGTAGCCGGACGGGTAGTTCGGGTCGGGCAGCACCTGCCGCAGCCACCGGTACGGCTTGCGGCGCCGCCACTCGCGCGGGTAGCCGACCGACACCTCTTCGAAGCGCACGCCGTCGTACCACGTCGTGCGGGGAATGTGCAGGTGGCCGTACACCGAGCAGACCGCGTTGTAGCGGGTGTGCCAGTCGGCGGTCGCGGTGGTGCCACACCACAGCGAGAATTCCGGATAGAACAGCGCGTCGCAGGGTTCGCGTACCAGCGGGAAATGATTGACCAGCACCGTCGGGGTCACCCAGTCGAGGTCCTCGAGCTTCTTGCGGGTGTCCGCCAGCCGGTCGCGGCACCAGGCCTCCTTGGTCGCATACGGCTCGTGGGACAGCACGAACTCGTCGGTGGCCACCACGTTTCGCTCCCGGGCGATCGCGAGACCCTCCGCCTTGGTCGCCGCGCCGTCGGGCAAGAACGTGTAGTCATACAGCAGGAACATCGGCACGATGGTGGCCGGGCCACCCTGGTCGGTCCACACCGGAAAGGGGTGCTCGGGGGTGATCACCCCCATCTCGTCGCACATGTTGACCAGGTAGTCGTAGCGCGCCCGGCCGAACACCTGCATGGGGTCCTTGTTGGTGGTCCACAGTTCGTGGTTGCCCGGCACCCAGATGACCTTGGCGAACCGTTTCCGTAGCAGGTCAAGCGCCCATCTGATTTCGTCGGTGCGCTCGCCGACGTCGCCGGCGACGATCAGCCAGTCGTCGGGCGAGGACGGGTGCAGCGAGTCGGTGATCGGCTTGTTGCCGGTGTGACCCGTGTGCAGGTCACTGATCGCCCAGAGTGTCGCCACAAACGAACAGCCTACTTGCGCGGCGCTCCCCCGCTCCCGACCCAACTAGAACATGTTCTCGTTCCCTGTCGGCCCTGCGGCACCGACTTGTGCACTCCCCCGCAGCGGCCACCGAACGCGAGGGGGTGTTATGGCCGGCAGGATCCGTCTGTTCGCGGCGTTTGGTGCGCTGGTGACGGCAATGATTCTGGTCATGCAGAGCGGTCCGCTGCACGTGCCGGCGCCCGGTCCGGTGGAGCTGCGCTGACGGCCGCACCGTGGCCAGAGGCGACCATCGACCGATCTAGGCCGCCGGACGACGTCGAAACTGCATGCAGACCAATCTGCAGCGCGCGCACGAGCTGGCGCCGTTCTACAAGTACTAGCGATCCTTAGTGATCTTGTCCATCGGGCTCGAGCGCTCGAGCATGCCGTAGGTCTCCTCGCCGTTCCACCGGTAGCGCACGCCGGCCTGCTGAAGCGCGGGGAACGTCCAGTTGGCCATCTTGGCCAGCAGCTCCGCGGGCACCTCGCTGGGGTCGGTGATGTCGTGCGTCGACAGCACCGTTTCGCCCTCGATCCGCTCCGTGCCGTTGGCGGTCTCCAGCACGACCGAGACGTCTTCGCCGAGCGGGTGCAGCCGGCTCAGCCACGGCGCCTCGACGACCCTGGCCGGGATGAGGTCGCCGTCACCGTCGAACAGGTAGCCCTCGTTGTAATTCGGCTGGCCGTCGGGTCGGGGCGGATAGGCGATGTAGCCGAACGCCCGGCCGCTCGGGAAGAGCGCCGACTGCCAGCAGTGCCCCCAGAACCCCTCGAGCCTCCGCACGCCCTGACGGCGGATCCGCAGCCCGCTGCCGGTGAACGTGTGTTCCCGGCCCGCCGCGCGGACCGAACCGGTCGCCCGAAGCAGCTGCTCGTAGCGCGGGCCGCCCATCAAGTCGCCGACGATGGAGGTCTTCAATTGCGAGTCGGCGTCGGCCCGAAGCGCGCCCTGCACCCATGGCGGCACAGCGAGCTTCGCCTCCACCTCGAACCGCAGGTCGACCAGGGGCCCGTCCTTTCGGCCCGCCGCGAGATCGGCCGAGGAGGTCTGGACCGCCTTGCCCTCGAACGTCATCGTCCACATGTCGAATGGCTTCACACAGGTGAAGCCCAACGGGCCTCCGCCGAGCACCGTGGGCCTGCCGTCCGGTCCTTCCACCGGCCAGCTCCTGCCCTCCTCGCGCAATCGATACACCCGCCCGTCCGGGAACGCGACGTTGACCTGAACGCTGTGCTCCTCCCAGTTCGCGGCCACCGCCTCCACCCCGATGCGTGGCAGGCCGACCTGCCCGCGGTCGTCGAACACCCAGAAGCTCACCGAGTCCCGCATCTCGGGGTCCTCCGGTCGTTCGGCGAACATGTACTCCCGCGCGGGGTCGATTCCTCCGGTCAGGTCAATTGCCATGTGAGCGTTCACCTTTCATGTGTGACCCAGCGTCGCGAATGGTCGACGTAGGAGGCGAACAAGGGCCGGATGGCCTCCAGATCCAGCCCGAACGCCTCGGGGTCGGTGTGCGTGTGCGGCTCGCGTTTATCGGAGTTCTCCGTCCACCACGTGCGCATGCGCGCCTCGAATTCGTCGTTGACCGGCTCGCCGAGCCACGCGTACAGGCGGCGCACCTCGCCTATCGGATCGGCCTGCATCGCACGGAAGTCGATGTCGTAGAACCGATGCTCGGCGCCGCCGTCCCGGAACTTCACCGTGCGCTCCATGCCGACCGACCACTGGTTGACGTTGAGCTTGCCGAGGTAAGGCCGATCGAGGTGGTCGGTGAAGCCGCCAACGATGTCGGCGTAGACGTCGGCGACAGAGACGATCACGTCGGTCGGGTCGCGGTGGGTCATCACGAAGCGGGCATCGGGGAAGACGCGGTCCAGATAGTCCAGCGACATCACGTGCGCAGGAGACTTCAGCCGCCACGGTCGGGTTGGCTCGCCCCATGCCAGCAGCTTGAGCACTCGACGCTCGTAAAGGTAGGTCGACGTGAAATCCGCCTTGTCGGCGAACCATTGGGAATACGAGGGGATCTGCGCGAACGCTTGAAAGATCTGCGACTTGAAGTCCAGCGCCATCAGGTCCAGGCACTCCATCGGGCCGTGGACGTCGACCGGAACGTGGTGCCTGCTGCCGGCGACGACCCGTAACTCCGGCGGAATGCGTGGGTCGTCGCCCTGCACCGTCGACGGCGGCGGGCACGGTGTTCCCGATTCCCAGCTGCGCAGATAGCGGATGTCCGGATCCTGGGCGAGTAGGAACGACAACGCAGTGGACCCGGTCCGCGGCAGGCCGAGCCCGAACAGCGGCTTGTCGATCGGCACCCCGTCGATCTCTGGGTGGCGGCGGTACCAGTCCTCGATCTGCAGCCGCTGACGAAGATGCGTGCCGATGCGTCCGTAGACGAATCCCTCACCGCGGTCGTTGAGCCGGGCCTCGTCGCGCAGTGCCTTCACGAGGATCTCCAGCCCCTCGCGGAAGGAGTCGTCGCCGAAGTCCTCGAGCCCGGTCTTCTCGACGGCGGCAGCCATCAACTCGCCCGGTGACGCCAATGTGCACCTCCCAAAATTCGTGACAGTACACTGTCACTATTGTGAGCGAGTCGTCAATAGGAAGCCGGCGCCGATACGACAACCGCGCGCGACAGCAGAAGGCGGCGCAGACGCGGGAACGCATCATCGCAGCAGGCAGCGAACTGGTGCACGGGTACGACACCTGGGACTGGCGGGACCTGACGTTCCGGTCCGTCGCCGAGCGCGCGGGCGTCGGTGAGCGGACGGTGTACCGCCACTTCCCCACCGAACGGCATCTGCACGACGCCGTCATGGAGCGCCTGGAATCCGAAGCCGGTGTCTCGTACGAGGATGTCGACCTGGGCAACCTCGCAGAAGTGACGGCCCGCTTTTTCGCGTCACTGCAACGGTTTTCGGTCCGGGATTCCGTCAACACACCGAACGACCCAACGTTCGTCAGCGTCGACGAGCGTCGGCGCGACGCACTGGTCCGTGCCGTCGCCGCATCGGCGCCGGGGTGGTCCGAGACGGAACAGCGGGTGACGGCCGGGCTTCTCGACGTGCTGTGGAACCTGCCCACCTATGAGCGACTCGTCGGGGTGTGGGGGGTCGACGGGGCCGACGCCACCAGCGCCGTGGGCTGGCTCATGGCCAAGGTCATCGAGGCGATCGAAGGCGACAACCCGCCGTCTGCGTAGCCTCGGTTTGGTGACCGCAGTTTCTTCAGCCGCCGCGCCGTCATCGGCCCGCTCGAGAATCAAGCAGTACGCCGGCCGCGCCCTCGGTCGCTTGCTGCGCTTACCACCGCAGACCACCGACTACGACGTGCATCACCGCCTGCGGGTACCGATGCGCGACGGCGTCGAGCTGATCGCCGACCACTACCAGCCACTGACGTCGAATCCCGCGGGGACACTTCTGGTCCGCGGACCCTACGGCCGCAGGTGGCCGGTCTCCGTGCTCTTCGGGGCCGTCTACGCCTCGCGCGGCTACCACGTCATCGTGCAGAGCGTTCGCGGCACATTCGGCTCCGGCGGCGACTTCAACCCGTTCATGCACGAGATCGCCGACGGCGCCGACACCGCCGCGTGGCTTCGCGACCAACCCTGGTTCACCGGTTCGTTCGGCACGATCGGGATGTCCTACCTCGGCTTCACCCAGTGGGCGCTGCTGGCCGATCCGCCGCCGGAAATGACCGCTGCGGTCATCACCGTCGGACCGCATGACATCAGTGGACCGCGCTGGGGCACCGGTTCATTCGGGCTCAACGACTTCCTCGGGTGGAACAACATGGTTGCCCACCAGGAAGATCCGGGCCGGATCCGGGCCATCGTGCGGCAGGTTCGCGCCAGGCGGATGCTGGCGCGCGCGACGGCCGGATTACCGGTCGGTGAAGCGGGCCGAACGTTGCTCGGCGAGGGTGCACCGTGGTTCGAGTCCTGGCTCGAACACCCTGAGCACGACGACCCGTTCTGGACGCCGCTTCAGCTCCACGCCGCGTTGGACCGGACCGAGATCCCGGTGTTGTTGATCGGCGGCTGGCAGGACGTGTTCATCGAACAGACGCTGGCGCAGTACGCGCATCTGCGTCGCCGCGGTGTGCCCGTGGCGGTGACCATCGGGTCGTGGAACCACAGCCACATGCAGGGCAAGGGCGCGCCGACGGTCCTGCGGGAATCGCTGGCCTGGCTCGACACGCACTTGGCCGGTAACCACGGCGAGCGGCGCAGTCCGGTGCGCATCCACGTCAACCACAAAGGCTGGATCGACCTGGACGACTGGCCGCCGGCGATGCCCGAGCAGGTGCGCTATCTGCAGCCCGGCGGCCGACTCGGCGACGCGGTGCCACCCGATACGGCTCCGGCGTCGACGTTCACCTACGACCCCGCACACCCGACACCAACCGTCGGCGGTCGCCTGCTGTCGCCGGAGGGCGGCTACCGCAACGACGCCAAGCTGGCGGCGCGCGCCGACGTGCTGTGCTTCACCGGGGACGCCCTGGCTACGGACCTTTATGTCGTCGGAAAACCGGTCGTCGAACTGTCCCACTCGTGCGACAACCCACACAACGACCTGTTCGTTCGGGTCAGCGAGGTGGATCGCAAGGGAACCCCCCGCAACGTCAGCGACGGATATCACTGTGGCACAACAACTTCGGGCACCGTGTGCATTGAACTGGATGCGGTCGCGCACCGGTTCCGCGCGGGATCACGCATCAGGGTGCTGGTCGCCGGTGGATCGCATCCGCGGTTCGTCCGCAACCTCGGCACCGGCGAGCCCCTCAGCACCGGCAGCCGACTGCGGCCGGCCACGCACACCCTGCAACTCGGAGACGGCGCGTCGCGCCTGCTGCTGCCCGCGGGCGCCCTACCGTCGACCGACTGAATCGCGCACCAGGGCCGCAATCTCCTGCAGCGTGGCGTCATCGTGCACTGGCGCAGCCCACTGCGGGCTGACCGCGATCGGCACCCAGCTCTTACAGCCCGCGTAGTCCGGCAACCGGCGCAGCCGCGCCGGCTCGACCAGCGGACTCACCCGAACGACCAACACCGTGAGCCGATGCTTTGGCCGGAAGTCCAGCCGATCGGCCCTCACCGACTCGGAGGTCCAGATGTGCAGCGGCGCAATCTCTTCCATCCCTTCGGGCCGGTAGACCTCGACGGCGGCAACGACTTCCGCGCCGGCACGCACCACGATCTCTGTTTCGGTGCTGTCCTGCGCCGCAGGCGCCAACAAGTCGCGGTGTTCGGGCCGGACCCGCTCGGCATGACTGTGGGCGACTGTCGGGAAGAACAGGAAGCGCGACGAGTCGAGCGTGAACCTCTTCTCCTGAATTCCGCCCTTGCGAAGCAACGCGGTTTGGCGGCCGTCGAGCATCGCACGCACCGCCGCGCTCCATTCCTTCAGCGCGGGTTGGGTCAGTGTTTGTGCGGTCACCCGGCTCGGGCTGCGATACGGGCCCGTACTTCCGGGCGCCGCAACGGCGGAACGGTCTTGGGCGGCTGCTTGCGCGGCGGCAGAGCGGCCAGCAGTCGTGTCGTCGTCGCGGTGACCTCGGCGACCGCGGTCTCGAACGAATCAGCGTTGGCCGCCGATGGCCGGGTCACGCCGCTGACCTTCCGGACGTACTGGCGGGCGGCAGCCTCGATCTCCTCGGCGGTCGCCGCCGGTTCCAGGCCTCGAAGCTCGGTGATGTTTCGGCACATACCGCCACGATAGGCCGGGCGGTTAGCGTGATCATCATGGCCGATACGAAGAACGAAGCCGTCCTGCTCGTCGACACACAGGACCGGGTGCGCACCCTGACCCTGAATCGCCCGCAATCGCGCAACGCGCTCTCGTCTGCGCTGCGCAAGCAGTTCTTCGCCGCGCTGCGCCAGGCCGAGGCCGACGACGCCGTCGACGTGGTGATCCTCACCGGCGCCGACCCGGTGTTCTGCGCTGGACTCGACCTCAAGGAGCTGGGCAACTCCACCGATCTGCCCGACATCTCGCCGCAGTGGCCACCGATGACCAAGCCGGTGGTCGGCGCCATCAATGGCGCTGCCGTCACCGGCGGGCTCGAACTGGCGCTGTACTGCGACATCCTGATCGCCTCCGAGCAGGCCAGGTTCGCCGACACGCATGCCAGGGTCGGGCTGCTGCCGACGTGGGGGCTGTCCGTGCGGCTGCCGCAGAAGGTCGGTGTCGGCATGGCCCGCCGGATGAGCCTGACCGGTGACTACCTCTCGGCCTCCGACGCGCTGCGGGCCGGGCTGGTCACCGAGGTGGTGCCGCATGACGAGCTGCTGCCGACCGCGCAGCGGGTGGCGGCCTCGATCGTCGGCAACAACCAGAGCGCCGTGCGCGCCCTGCTGGCGTCCTATCACCGCATCGACGAGGCGGCGACGGCAGATGGTCTGGCGATCGAGGCCGAGTCGGCCAGCCAGTGGATGAGAACCGCCAGCGGTGACGACATCGCCGCCAACCGGGACGCGGTGATCGCGCGCGGCCGGGCCCAGGTGGGCTGACCCCCTTCTGCACGAGCGTGTCTGCGGGCGACACGCCGCGGAATTCCGTGAAAACACGCACGCTCGTAGGCTGCGATTGTGAACGAGGCGCACGAATTCTGCGGCAGTGATGAGTGGCGGCAGATGATTCGCGAGGTGATTCTGCCCTGGGCCCTCGGCGAAACCGATCTAGGCGACGACGTGCTCGAGGTCGGACCCGGCTACGGCGCAACCACCGACGTCCTCGGTACGGTCACGACACGGCTGAGGTCGGTGGAGATCGACGACGACCTGGCGGCCAGTCTGCGCGAACGGTTCGCCGACAGCCCCACCGTCGAGATCGTCAGCGGCGACGCGACGCAACTCGAGTTCGCCGATGGAACATTCACCGGCGCAGCGTGTTTCACGATGCTGCACCACGTTCCGACCGTAGAATTGCAAGACCGCCTGTTCGCCGAGGTCGCCCGCGTCCTGCGGCCCGGTGCCGCACTGGTGGCCAGTGACAGCCTTGGCAGCGACGAATTGGCCGCCGCCCACGTAGGCGACACGTACAACCCGATCGATCCAGCGTCATTGCCAGAACGGTTGGCGACGGCGGGTTTCGACGATGTTCAGGTCAAGACCAACGAATTCGGTTGGGCGGCTATCGCGCGGTCCGCCGAAAACTAGTTCCCAAAAGTGTTCGGGGACGCTAGCCGAAACATCCCAGCAAAATCTATCCCAAAAAGTGGGCGATGGTTGCGGGCTGGGCGCTCCTACCCGTGAGAGCGGCCCATCGGAGGCCGCGACCACCGAAAAGGAGCACACCATGACCAGCCACACCCGCACGAAGGTCCTCACCGCCGCCGCAGCGATCGCCACCATGGCGGCACCGGCACTGCTGGTCCTCGGCGCCGGAACCGCCCAGGCGACATCGGGCATCAGTGCACCCGGCCCGGTCGGGATGATCGGCGACCTTCCCACCCCGCGCACCTGTGCTGGATGCGTGGGATTTAATCCGCAGCCAGACCCGCCCGGCGATCCCGATCCCGGCATCAAAGTTGGGCTCGGCGGCCCTGACACCAAGGTTGGGGTTGGCACCCCGGGAGGCGCGCGGTCACCGTCGCTGAATCCCGGCGACACGGTAGGGATCATCATAGGCGGCTGAATCTGTCCTCAGCCCGCCTGAAATGAAACGGGCCGTAGCCGGCGCAACGAACTGAGGCACAGGCTGGGCGCCGAGATCGCCCGCGTGCTGCGGCCGGGCGCCCCGCTGGTGGCCAGCGACAGCCTGGACAGCGACGAGCTCGAGGCCATCACGAGGGCGACACGTACAACCCGATCGACCCGTCGTTGCTGCCATCGCGGCTGGCCGCGGCCGGGTTCGTCGATGTGGACGTGCGGACCAACCCGTACGGCTGGGCGGTCATCGCCCGGGTGGCGAAAAACTAGGTCTGGGAAAACTGTCCCGACTACGCGGTCGGTGCTCCTACCGGAAACCGCGGCCCAACGAGGCCCTCGCCCATGCCAAAGGGAGTAGTCGAGTGTTCCGCGCCTGGAAATCTGCGCCGAAAAAGTGTGCGAAGAGCCCGACCTGGGCGCTCCTACCTATGACAGCGGTTCCGCTCGAGGGCCGAAACCACATCACAGGAGTACGTCATGACCACCACATACGACACCGACTCGACTGAATCGGTTTCCACCCCCCACTACGACACCGACCCAAACACCCATACGATCGCGGCCGCTTGGGCATCCAGCCCATTGGGTGAGCCCGACGGCGAAGTCCGCTATGGCTTCGCAGCGACCGGCGCGGGCGAACCGGACGTCGCCGTCGACGAACCAAAATCGCTCGCCACGCGCGCGATGCTGGTCGCCGCGCTGGTGTCCGGCATCGTCGGGGGCGCCACACTTGGCGCCGTGTTGTTCGGCTACGCCGACCCGGCTCAGCCGACGGTCGTCGTGCCCGGATCGGGTGCCGTCCAGACCGTGCCCTCAAACGCCGTGGTCGCCACGCCAAGCAGCCCGCCCGCGCCGCCGAAACCAGACGCCGTACCGGCCCCGGCGCCGAAACCCGTTGTGTCCGCGCCGAAATCCGCGCAAGCGGCTGCCCCGGCCCCGAAGCCAGCGGCCGACCCCGGCACACCGCCGGTCAGCCCGCAGGGCGACACCACAGTGGTAGTCGACGTCCCGCCGCTTCCCCCGTTGCCGCCGCTGCCCCCGTTGCCGCCGCTGCCTGACAAGCCAGAGCCACCGGACCCCGAGCCGCCGAAACCACAGATCGACGACTTGAAGCCGAATCCGAAGCCGCAGATCGACGATCTGAAGCCGGGCCCGCCGACGTTGAGTCCGGTCCTCCCCTCGATCGTCCTCGCGCCGTAGCATCAGACCAACCCATCTGGGGAGCGATGTCATGACGGCAGTACCTAACTGGGACATCGTCGGACCATCCGGCACAGACGCGGAATTGGCACTCGCCTCCGCGGCCGGTGACCGCGGCGCGTTCGCAGGAATCTATGACCGCTACGCCGACCGCCTGCACGACTTCTGTGTCGGGATGCTGCGCGACCGCGACGGCGCCGCCGACTGCGTGCAGGACGTGTTCTGCATCGCCGCGACCCGGCTGACGCAGCTGCGCGATCCGGACAAGCTGCGCCCGTGGCTGTACGCGATTGCCAGGACCGAAGCGCTGCGCAGGATCCGGGACCGCCAACGCGAGACCGTTTCCGACGAACTGCCCGACGCCGTGTCGCACGAGCCGGGCCCGGAAGCCCTGGCAGCCCGTCACGAACTCGCCGATCTGGTGTCCGAAGCCGCAGGCGGCCTGTCGGACCGCGACCGCTCGGTGCTCGAGCTGGCCTACCGCCACGGTCTGGACGGACCCGACCTCGCCGATGCGCTCGGAGTCAGCCAGAGCAACGCCAACACGATCGTGCACCGGCTGCGCGAGACCGTCGAACGTGCCCTCGGCGCACTGCTGGTGTCTCGCGGCGTCCGCACCAACCCGGACCGGTGTGCCGAACTCGCGACGATCCTCGACGGCTGGGACGGCCAGTTCAGCGTCCTGATGCGCAAACGCATCGCCCGGCACATCGAGGCCTGCGCTACCTGCGACGAGGAGCGGCGCCGGCTGGTCAGCCCGGCGGCGCTGCTCGGCGCGACCCCGGTGTTCATCCCCGCACCGAACTGGCTGCGGGACCGCACGCTCGGCGAGATTGAGCTCGACTCCGGGGCCATCCCGATCGGCGACGAAAAGGGTGCGGGTCCGCGGGGTCGGCGACACCGCAGCACGATGCTTCCGGCCGCCCTGTTCGTCGCCGCACTGGTGGCGTCGCTGGGGCTGACGGTGGTCTGGCTGCAGCAGCGCAACACCACCGCCGTGACCCCGGTGGAGGTCAGCCAAACCGCCCCGAGTCCCCCGGCAGCGCCGATCAAAAGCAATCCACCGCTGCCACCGCCGCCCACCGTCAAGATGGAGCCGCCGCCTGCCGTCTCGGTGCCGCGGCGCACCCCTGTGGTGCAGACACCGCCATCCCCCCCGCCATCGCCGCCACCGGTGGTCGTCGAGCCGACGCCGCCCGAGCCGCCGCCACCACCACCGCCGTCACCGCCGCCTCCGCCCCCGGAGTGGCCTCAGTGGCCGGATTGGTTGCCGGAGTGGCCGCAGCCGCAACCAGATCCGGGTGGTGGCGGCGGCAGAGTCACCGGACCAGGGGATCTCGTCGCTCCCGGCGGAGGTCCTGGCCGCGGCAGTTCAGTCCGGCCCTAGCCGGTGCCCGGCACCAGCCAGTGACCGGAGGACGCTCGCCAGCCGACGAAGACGAGACGCAGCACCATGAAGGTGCTCAGGCCCGACCAGATGCCCAGCAGTCCCCAGCCGAACACCAGCGACAGCCAGATCAGCGGCAGGAACCCGACGAACGCGCTGATCAAGGTGGCGTTGCGCATGAACTTCGCGTCGCCGGCGCCGAGAAGCACTCCGTCGAGCGCGAAAACGATTCCCGCGATTGGTAATTGGGCGACCATGAACCACCACGGCACGCCGATGGCGTCCTTTACCGAACTGTCGTCGGTGAACACGCTGGGAAACACCGATGCACCGACGGCGAAGATCCCGGCCAGCACGGCCGAGGCGACGGTGGAGAAGATGGTCACCCGCCACGCCACCGACTTGGCGTGCGCCAACTCACCGGCGCCAAGCGCCGCGCCCACCAGTGACTGTGCCGCGATAGCAAACGAATCCAGCACCAGCGCAAGGAAATTCCATAGCTGCAGCACCACCTGGTGGGCGGCCACTGCGGCCGCGCCGAACCGGGCGGCGACGGCTCCGGCCGAGACGAAGCACGCCTGAAACGCCATTGTTCGCAATAGCAGATCACGACCCATCACCACCTGGGCACGCAGCACCGTCGGCTGGATGCGCAGCGGCACCCGCTCGACCAACAGCGCGCGACAGAACAGCAGCGCGGCCAGCCACTGGCCCACCAGGTTGGCGACCGCCGATCCCGCCAGCTCCAACCGCGGCATGCCCAGCCAGCCGTACACCAACAGCGGGCACAGCACGGCCGACACCGCGAACCCGGTGACGACGTAGCGCAGCGGCCGGGCGGTGTCCTGCACGCCGCGCATCCAGCCGTTGCCTGCCGCCGAGATCAGGATGGCCGGCACGCCGGCGATCGCGATCCGCACCCACGGCAGTGACGCCGCAGCGATGTCCCCGCCCGCTGCCAGCACCGAGACCAGCGGCACCGCGGCCACCTGGACCGCCACCACAATCAGCGTGCCAAGTCCGATCGCGAGCCAGGTGGCCTGGACCCCTTCGCCGACCGCAGAGGCACGATCACCGGCGCCGAAGAAGCGCGCCGAACGCGCGGTGGTGCCATAGGACAAGAACGTCATCTGCGAGCTCAGTGTGCTCAGGATCAGCCCGCCGATGGCCAGGCCGGCCAGGCTCACCGCACCGAGCCGTCCGACGACGGCGAGATCGAACAGCAGGTAGATGGGTTCGGCGGCCAGTACCCCGAGGGCGGGCAGTGCCAGCCCGGCGATCCGGCGACCGCTGGCTGCTACGGCAGGGTCTTCGGCGCCGGGCTCAGCCAAGGTGCCGCTGGCCTTGGTCAGCCGAGGGCCACGTAGAGCGCCTGCACGACGTCGTCGGACGACCCGGTTGCCGAATAGCCGGCGGCCAGCCGGTGCCCACCGCCGCCGAAGGCGCTGGCGATTGCGGCAAGATCCATGGACTTGGCCCGCATGGACACCGACCATTGCCCGGGTTCGATCTCCTTGAACACCGCGGCTACCTCGGCCTGCTGGGTGGTGCGCACGATGTCGACGATGCTCTCGACTTCCTCGGGCCGCGCATTGGCCCATTCCTGGTGTCCGACAATGGCGTACACGAGGCCGCGGCCTGCGGCTGCGTCGGGCAGCAGCTGCGCGGATCCCAGCACGCGTGACAGCATCGGCAGCCATGCGAACGGATGCGTGTCGAGCAGAGTGCGGCTGATCGCGGCGTTGTCGACGCCCAACTCCACCAGCCGGGCGGCCAGCCGGTGCGCACGCGCGCTGGCCCAGCGGAACGAACCGGTGTCGGTACTCAATCCCGCGTAAAGGCAGTGAGCGACCCCGATGTCGATCGGCTTACCCCACGTGTCGAGCAGCTCGGCGACCAGCATGGTGGTGGAGTCGGCGGACGGATCGACATAGTTGGCGGTGCCGAACAGCTGGTTAGAGGCGTGGTGATCGATCACCAGCACCTCGCGGCCGGGTTCGGCGAGCTCATGCAGCGCGCCGAGTCGGTTGACGCTGGGAATGTCGACGGTGACCACCAGGTCGGCGTCGCGGCGCATGTCGTCGGGAGGGATCAGCAGGTGCCCGCCCGGCAGCGACTGAAGGGATTCGGGCAGGCCGGCCGGTGCGGCGAAGCTGACCTCGACATCCTTGCCGGCGTGGTCCAGCACAAGAGCCAGCGCCAGGCCGGCTCCGACGGTGTCGGCGTCGGGATAGACGTGGCAGACCACGCTGACGGTGGCGGCGGCGGACAGCAGCTCGGCGGCGGCGCGGGAGTCGACGCGCTGACCTACCAAGTCTGCGTCAGTCTTCGGATCGATCGCGGTCAACGGTGTCCTCAGCGTCTCGCCTGTTATCCAGCTCCCCGCCAGAACCCTCCGCCCCCGTAACACGGTACGGGTCCTCATCCCCGGCGTGCTTGGCACCCTGCCGAACTCTCGCCAAATCCTCATCCGCGGCGCGGGCGCGGGCGAGCAGTTCTTCCATCCGGTGCGCGGTGTCGGGCACGGTATCCAGTACGAAAGCCAGGGTCGGCGTGAATCGGACACCAAGGCTGGCGCCTACCTTGGTGCGCAGCGCTCCCTTGGCGCGTTCAAGCGCGGCCGCCGCTCCGGCGTAGTCCGGCTCGTCCTGCAACGTCTTACCGCGCACCGTGTAGTACACGGTGGCGTCGTGCAGGTCACCCGTCACCTTCGTGTCCGTGACGGTCACGAAGGCCAACGGGGGATCCTTGATCTCGTACTCGATCGCCGTAGCGACGATGGTGGCGATGCGCTTAGAGAACCGACGGACCCGGCCCACATCGGTCATGTTTGCTCTTCGCGCAAGCGCTCAAGCACCATGCGGACGCTCCTACACACGTTCTTTTTCAACCAGTTCGTACGTCTCGATGACGTCGCCTTCCTTGATGTCGGAGTAGCTCAACGTCAGACCGCATTCGTAGCCGTCGCGAACCTCGGTGACGTCGTCCTTCTCCCGACGCAGCGACTGCACGGTCAGGTTCTCGGTGACCACGATGCTGTCGCGCAGCAGCCGTGCCTTGGAGTTGCGGCGGATGACACCGGAGGTGACCAGGCAGCCGGCGATGTTGCCGACCTTGGACGACCGGAAGATCGCGCGGATCTCCGCCCGGCCCAGCTCCTTCTCCTCGTAGACCGGCTTGAGCATGCCCTTGAGCGCGCTCTCGATCTCATCGATGGCCTGGTAGATCACCGAGTAGTAGCGAATGTCGACGCCGTCGCGGTTGGCCAGCTCGGTGGCCTTACCCTCGGCGCGGACGTTGAAGCCGATGATCACCGCATCCGAAGCCGACGCCAGGTTGACGTTGGTCTCGGTGACGCCGCCGACGCCGCGGTCGATGACGCGCAGTTCCACCTCGTCGTCGATCTGGATGCCCAGCAGGGCTTCCTCCAGCGCCTCGACGGTGCCTGCGTTGTCGCCCTTGAGGATCAGGTTCAGCTGGCTGGTTTCCTTCAGCGCCGAATCCAGGTCCTCCAGGCTGATCCGCTTGCGGGTGCGGGCCGCCATCGCGTTGCGCTTGCGCGCGCTGCGACGGTCGGCAATCTGACGCGCGATGCGGTCCTCGTCGACGACGAGGAAGTTGTCACCGGCACCTGGCACCGACGTGAAGCCGATGACCTGCACCGGCCGCGACGGCAGCGCCTCTTCGAGGTCGTCGCCGTGCTCGTCGACCATGCGGCGGACACGGCCGTAGGCGTCGCCCGCCACCACCGAGTCGCCGACCCGCAGCGTGCCGCGTTGAATCAGCACGGTGGCCACCGGCCCGCGGCCGCGGTCCAGGTGCGCCTCGATGGCCACACCCTGGGCCTCCATGTCGGGGTTGGCCCGCAGGTCCAGTGCGGCGTCGGCGGTCAGCACGACCGCCTCCAGCAGGGCCTCGATGTTGGTGCCCTGCTTGGCCGAGATGTCGACGAACATGGTTTCGCCGCCGAAGTCCTCGGCGACGAGGCCGTACTCGGTGAGCTGAGCCCGGATCTTGGCCGGATCGGCGCCTTCCTTGTCGATCTTGTTGACTGCCACCACGATCGGCACATCCGCGGCCTGCGCGTGGTTGACGGCCTCCACCGTCTGCGGCATCACGCCGTCGTCGGCGGCGACCACCAGGATCGCGATGTCGGTGGCCTTGGCGCCGCGAGCACGCATGGCGGTGAACGCCTCGTGACCCGGGGTGTCGATGAACGTGATCAACCGTTCGTTGCCGTCAAGGTCGACGCCCACCTGGTAGGCGCCGATGTGCTGGGTGATGCCACCTGCCTCTTTCTCGCGGACGTTGGCCTGGCGGATGGTGTCCAGCAGTCGGGTCTTGCCGTGGTCGACGTGACCCATCACGGTCACCACCGGCGGCCGGGTCTCCAGGTCGGACTCGTCGCCCTCGTCTTCGCCGTAGGACAGGTCGAAGGACTCCAGCAGTTCGCGGTCCTCGTCCTCGGGGCTGACGACCTGAACGTTGTAGTTCATCTCGCCGCCGAGCAGCTCGAGCGTCTCGTCACCCACCGATTGGGTGGCGGTCACCATCTCGCCGAGGTTGAACAGCGCCTGCACCAGCGCCGCCGGGTTGGCATCGATCTTCTCGGCGAAGTCGGACAGCGACGCGCCGCGGGCCAGCCGGATGGTCTCGCCGTTGCCGTGCGGCAACCGCACTCCGCCGACGACCGGCGCCTGCATCGAGTCGTATTCCTGACGCTTCTGCCGCTTCGACTTACGACCGCGCCGCGGCGCACCGCCGGGACGGCCGAACGCGCCCGCGGCACCGCCGCGCTGACCTGGACGGCCACCGCCACCACCACCGGGACGACCGCGATAGCCGCCAGCTGCGGGTGCACCGCCGCCGCCACCACCACCGGGTCCGCCGGTGCGGTAGTTACCGCCGCCGCCGCCACCGCCGCCGGGGCGACCGCCGGGCGAGCCGCCGGGGCCGCGTCCACCGGGAGCGGGCCGCGGGCCACCGGGACGTGCCGGACGGCCTGGCGCGCCGCCACCGGGACGGGGCGGCATACTGCCCGGCGACGCGCCGGGACGCGGGCCGCCGCCGGGCCGCGGCGCACCCGGACGGGGTGCCTGCGGCCGGGGAATCGGCCGGTCGACGGGCTGTGCCGAGGAGAACGGGTTGTTTCCGACGCGCGGGGTGCGTGCCGCCGGCTTGGGACCCGGCGTCGCTCCGGCGGGCCGGGGACCGGGGGTCGGGCCTGGGCGCGCGGGTGCGGGTGCCGCCACTGCCGCGGCCGGGGCTGCGGGCTCTGCGGGCGCGGGCGGCGGTTCCGGCGGCGCGGCCGGCTTCGCGGCGGGCGCCTTCTCCGGCGCGGGCGCCTTCGCGGCCGCCTTCTTCGCCGGTGCGCCGTTACCGTCGGCCTTGACCTTCTCCGCAGCGGGCTTTGCTCCGCCGAAAGATTCGCGCAGCCGGCGCGCGACGGGTGCCTCCACCGTGGAGGACGCGGATTTAACGAATTCGCCCTGTTCGCTCAGTCGGGCGAGCACTTCTTTGCTGGTTACACCGAGTTCCTTGGCCAA
This sequence comes from uncultured Actinomycetota bacterium, assembly GCA_963800125.1. Taxonomy (GTDB): domain Bacteria; phylum Actinomycetota; class Actinomycetes; order Mycobacteriales; family Mycobacteriaceae; genus Mycobacterium. The sequence continues at coordinate 86,845 of CAWDAC010000003.1, forward strand.
CTCGTGTACGCGGGCCTTGCCTGCCACTTCTCTCCTGTCTAGAGGCGACAGCGGTGGTAGGCCGCGCCTCGGGTTTAGCTACGACGCATGGTCATCGTCGGGACTTCACGGTGTGCTCATGTTCTTCGCTACCTGTTCTGTTGCCGGGCGTTGGGGCGCATCGATCGATTCGAAGTGCTCCAGCACCGCGGATGTATCCGGTGAGCCGGTGATGCGCAACGCTCGTACGAATGCTCGCCGCCGGATTGCTGCGTACAAACACTGCCGGTCAGGGTGCAACCACGCACCCCGCCCCGGCAGGTTACCTGCTGCATCAACGGTTACGGCGAAATTGCCATTCCCGCCGTTCACAGCAACCACACGAAGCAGTTCGACGGCCAGCTCTCGCTTCCGGCAGCCGACGCACGTCCGTACGGGTCCACCCGTACTTCGATGCGGCGAAGCCGAAGGCTCGCGCTGGATCACGGCTCAGTCTACCTTCACGGTCCTCGCAGACCGAAACGCCCGGTGGCCGCTATCTGTCGTGCACAGCGCGGTGTCTCGCGTCCGGACTCGACGGGCTGTCGTGCGCGGTAGCGGCGTCGCTGCGGATATCGATGCGCCAGCCGGTCAACCGGGCTGCGAGCCGGGCGTTCTGGCCCTCCTTGCCGATGGCCAGTGACAGCTGGAAATCGGGTACCACCACCCGCGCCGCACGGCCCGCCTCGTCGATCACCGACACCGACACCACCTTGGCCGGCGACAGCGCGTTGGCGACAAATCGGGCCGGATCCTCGTCGTAGTCGATGATGTCGATCTTCTCGCCGGACAGCTCGCTCATCACGTTGCGCACCCGCTGGCCCATCGGGCCGATGCATGCGCCCTTGGCGTTCAGCCCAGGCACCCGGGAGGTGACGGCGATCTTCGAGCGATGGCCGGCCTCGCGGGCCACCGCGACGATCTCGACGGAGCCGTCGGCGATCTCAGGCACCTCCAGCGAGAACAGCTTGCGGACCAGGTTGGGGTGGGTGCGCGACAGCGTGATCAGGGGCTCGCGCGCCCCGCGGGTGACGCCGACGACGTAGCAACGCAGCCGGTCGCCGTGTTCGTAGCGCTCGCCGGGGACCTGCTCGGCGGCCGGAATGACGCCCTCTGATCCCTTGGTTTCGCTGCCCATCCGAACCACCACGAGGCCTCGGGCGTTGGCGCGGCTGTCGCGCTGGATGACGCCGCCCACGATTTCTCCTTCACGCGTCGAGAACTCGCCGTAGTTCTTCTCGTTCTCGGCGTCGCGCAGCCGCTGCAGGATGACCTGGCGTGCGGTGGTGGCCGCGATGCGGCCGAATCCCTCTGGCGTGTCGTCCCATTCGTTGATGACGTTGCCGTCCTCGTCGGTTTCGCGGGCCATCACCTTGACGACGCCTGTCTTGCGGTCGATCTCGATGCGAGCGTCGGCCTCGTGGCCCTCGGTATGGCGGTAGGCGGTGAGCAACGCGGACTTGATGGTGTCGACGACGACATCGACCGAGATGCCCTTGTCGGCCTCGATGGCGTGCAACGCCGCCATGTCGATATTCATGCTCCAGCCTCCTTCCCAAGTTGGCCGGCCAGCTCCAGCTCCCGCTGGTTTGGAGGTGAAAACTCGACCTGTACAACGGCTTTGGCGATACCCCTGAGGGGCAGCTCGCGGACGGAGTAGTTCGCACGGCCGCCCTCGGGCACCACCAACCGGACGGTGCCGTCTCGGGTCTCGCCGAGCCTCCCCGCCAGCTGCGAACCGTCTGACAGCGTCAGCTCCACCTTGCGACCGCGGGCGCGCCGGTAGTGCTTCTCTGCCGTCAGCGGTCGGTCCACTCCCGGCGAGGTGACCTCCAGGACGTATGGAGCACCGGACTGCGGCGAATCCACACTGTCCAGCAGTTCGGACGCGGAGCGAGACAGCGCTGCGATCGAATCAAGATCGAGGCCTTCGTCGCCGTCGGCTATCACGGTGATGCGGGGCGGACGCGCGGCGGTGTCGATGACAACGTCCTCGATTTCATAGCCCGCGCGCGCGAACTCACCGTCGAGTAGCTCGATCACCTGCTTCTGCGACGGTAGTCTCGCAGACCGCAGCTGCGGATCCGATGCCACGGCGAGCTCCTCATGTTGAATTGTCCCGACGGGGCCAACGATACGCCAGTGAACAACCGGCGAACTGCAATCTCGCGGCCGTGCTCAGCGAATGCACAGCGCCGTTTTGGCAATGGCAGGATTGGTGCTGTGCCGAGCCCCCTCCCCGTCGTCAGCAGGCGACGCATGCTGCTGGGGACGGCAGCACTGGCGGCGCTGAGCGTCACCGCCGCCGCATGCGGCAAGCCACCGCCGCCGCCCGATCTCGACGACCTGGTTACGCAGCTCGACCTGGCCCGCGCAGACAGCCGGCTGGCCAGCGACGCCGCGGCGGCCGCGATACCTCAGCTTGCGCCCGCGCTGCATGCGGTCGCGTCCGAACGGTCGGATCACGCGAGCGCGCTGTCCGACGAGATCGCCCGAATCACCAGCGAGACCACCACATCGGCGCCGACGACGACCAGCACGACGCAGGCCACGGCGCCGACCGCAAAGGATGTCGTCGCCGCGCTGCGTACGTCCGCAGACAGCGCCGGGCAGTTGGCGGCGCAGCTGTCCGGCTACCGGGCCGGGCTGCTTGGTTCCATCGCGGCATCGTGCACGGCTGCCTACACGGTGGCGCTCGCGCCGCGGGATGGGGCGCCGTGACGTCGCCCGAACCCACGCCAACGACGACGTCTTCGCGGGCGGCCGAGCCGACAAGCCCGTCGCGACCGCCGGACGCCGATGCCGCCGCGTTGTTCGACGCGGTAACAACCGAGCACGCCGTCATCTACGGCTACGGGCTCGTGTCGGCGCATTCCACTCCGGACGTCAACGACCTGGTTTCCACGTCGATGGCCGAACACCGCGAGCGGCGCGAGGCCGCGATCGCGATGCTCAACGGTCGCTCGGTGGACCCGCCACTGCCGGCCGCGGGCTACCAGTTGCCGACGCAGGTCGACAACCCGACCGATGCCGCCAACCTCGCGGTCCGCATGGAAGAGGACTCAGCGGTTGCGTGGCGGGCGGTGCTCGAGCAGGCGACCACCAGCGAGGGGCGGGCCTTTGCGGTGAAGGCGCTGACCCAGACGGCGGTGACCGCGGCCCGCTGGAGCCGGGCGCTCGGAGTGTGGCCGATCACCGTTGCCTTCCCCGGCGGTTCCGAATAACCGCGAGCAGTCGCAAAAGCCCCCGTAAACCGCGGATTGCGGGTGCCTTCGCGTCTGCTCGCGCCTAGCCGTCGATCGCTTGGGCGATCTCCTGGGCCGCGCCATCGACGGCGATCTCGCGCGTCTCGCCGCTGAACCGGTTGCGCAGCTCAACCACACCATCGGCCCAGCCGCGGCCGACCACCACGATCCACGGCACCCCGAGCAGCTCGGCGTCCTTGAACTTCACCCCTGGTGAGGACTGTCGGTCGTCGAGCAGCACCTCGACACCCAGCCGGTCCAGATCGGCGGCCAGCTCCGAGGCGCCCGCGCGCGCGGCGCCGTCCTTGTTGGCGATCACCACGTGTGCGTCAAATGGCGAGACCGACGACGGCCAGCGCAACCCGAGCTCGTCGTGGTGCTGTTCGGCGATCACCGCCACCAGCCGGGACACCCCGACGCCGTAGGACCCCATCGTCAGCCGCACCGGCTTTCCGTCCTCGCCGAGCACGTCGACGCTGAACGCATCGGTGTACTTGCGACCGAGCTGGAAGATGTGCCCGATCTCGATGCCACGGGCCGACACCAGCGGACCGGCTCCGTCCGGCGACGGGTCACCATCGCGGACTTCGGCGGCCTCGATGGTGCCGTCGGCCGTGAAGTCCCGGCCTGCGACCAGGCCGACGACGTGCTTGTTGGGTGCGTCCGCGCCGGTGATCCAGGATGTGCCGTCGACGATCCGCGGATCGACAAGATACCGAACACCGTTGGCCCGCAACCCTTTCGGTCCGACATAGCCTTTCACAAGGAAAGGGTTCTTGGCGAAGTCAGCGTCGTCGAGCAGGGCGTACTCGGCGGGGTCGAGCGCGGCGGCGAGCCGTTTCTCGTCGACCTCGCGGTCGCCTGGCACGCCGACGGCCAGCAGTTCCCACTCCCCGCCGGGCTGACGGACCTTGAGCAGAACGTTCTTGAGGGTGTCGGCGGCCGTGATCTCCCGGCCGAGGCCGACGGTATTCGCCCACTCCACCAGCGTCGCGATGGTCGGCGTGTCCGGGGTGTCGTGCACCTTGGCCTCTGGCACACCCTCGATCGGCAGGGTCGGCGGCACCGCGGTGATCACCGCCTCGACATTGGCGGCGTAACCGGATTGCAGACACCGCACGAAGGTGTCTTCGCCGATCTCGCTTTCGGCCAGGAACTCCTCGGACGCGCTGCCGCCCATCGCACCGGACACCGCCGAGACGATGACGTAGCGGACCCCCAACTTGTCGAAGATGCGCTGGTAGGCGTCGCGATGGGCGTGGTAGACGGCCTTGAGTCCATCGTCGTCGACGTCGAATGAATAGGAGTCCTTCATGATGAACTCGCGGCCGCGCAGGATGCCCGCCCGCGGCCTGGCCTCGTCGCGGTACTTCGTCTGGATTTGGTACACCAACAGCGGGAAGTCCTTGTAGGAGCTGTACTCCCCCTTGACCGTCAGCGCGAAGAGCTCTTCGTGGGTTGGCCCGAGTAGGTAGTCGTTGTTCCGGCGGTCCTTGAGCCGGAACACACCGTCGCCGTACTCCGTCCAGCGGTTCGTCGTCTCGTACGGAGCGCGCGGAAGCAGCGCGGGAAACAGAATCTCCTGCCCGCCAATCGCGTTCATCTCGTCGCGCACGACCTTCTCGATCTTGCGCAGCACCCGCAACCCCAGCGGCAGCCAGCTGTACAGCCCGGGTCCGATCGGGCGGATGTAGCCGGCCCGGATCAGCAGTTTGTGGCTGGGGACCTCGGCGTCGGCCGGGTCGTCGCGCAGCGTGCGCAGGAACAGCTCGGACATGCGGGTGATCACAGCCCGCAAGCTTATCGGCGGCTCTAATCGCCGCCGATTCAGGCGACCTTGACGCGGAAGACCTCGGTGTCCTCGCGCAGTCCCTTCAGACGGTGTGTTCCCATGCCCTCGAAGACGAGCCCCGAGCCCGCAGAGAGGTCTCGCACGGTGCGGCTCGTCAGCACCTCACCCGGTCCGGCCATCGCACCTATCCGCGCACCGACGTGAACCGCCATGCCGCTCCATTCGTCACCGCGCTTTTCACACTCACCGATATGGACTCCTGCGCGGATGGGGATGCCGTGGGTGGCCAGCGCAGGGACCAACTCCAGACCGCATCGAGCCGCCTTGGTGGGACCGTCGAACAGCGCGAACACGCCGTCGCCGGTGTGCTTGGCCCGCCGACCGCCAAATCTTGAAAGCATCACGTCGACCAACCGGTCGTGGTCGTCGAGGTGTCGACGCCAGTGCTCGTCGCCCTGCGCGGCAAGCAGTTCCGTCGAGCCGACGATATCGGTGAACAGCACGGTGCTCAGCACCCGCTCGGCCGGCATCGCGTCCGCTTGCTGACCAACGAACTCCAGCACCGCCTGCGGCAGCAGGTCGACCAAGTCGACGCATAGTGCTCGCCCGGGGGTAGCTCCTGCAGTTCGGCATTCGGTATTCCGGCGGCGAGCGCCTCAGCGGATTCGAAGGGAGCAATGCGGTCCCCTTTGCGGGTCAGCGCCATGGTGGGTGTCCGGACGCCGGCAAGCACACTGCGGACGTCGATCTCGAACACCGCTTGCCATAACAGCCGCGCCATCATCGGGCTCGCGCATGCCCGCTGCTCCTTACCGAACATCTCGCGCACACCGGGTACGTCGGCGATCGGTCCGAAGAACAAGTCCGCCAAAGCACCTTCGCCCCAATGGTTGTCAATGTCTTCGAGGCCCGCGGCGATCCGTTCCGGCGTGTATCCCCATGGAAAATCGGGCAACTCTTGGGAGAACCGGGCCGCGGTGCCAAGCAGGACCAGGGAAGGACCGATCCGGATACGTCGCGGCGAACAAGAGGCTCATCGGACCGCCTTCGGAGACGCCCAAGAGCGCCGGGTATTCGACCTCGGCGGCGTCGAGTACGGCTCGCAGATCGTCCATGCGCTCGTCGATCGGCGGCACGTGGGTCACGGGGTCCGACAGGCCGGTGCCGCGCTTGTCCCAGACCACCAGCCGCATGTGCTGACTGAGTCGCTCGGCGACGCCGCCGTACAAGGACGTCGGGTCCTCGTAGAGATCGACATTGCTGACCCAGCCGGGGACCAACACGACCGGGATATCGCCGTCGCCCATCACCCGATACGCCAGCCGAATGTCCCCGTTACGCGCATATTTGACGCGACCGTCACTCACGTCGCCAAGTGTGTCACGCCCGCGGCGCTGCGGTCGGATTTCTACAGCTCGCCTGCCTCAACCGCTTCGCGGGTGTGCTGGGCGCTCGCGATCTGAGGTGCGGAGAAACCGATCCCGAGCGCGGCGGCGCCCACCACCACCGCGATTCCTGCGACCCACAGCAGCGAGTAGGTGTAGCCAGCGTCCAGCGCGTCGAGCTGGCTGGGCGTCATGTCACGGACGGGTCCCGTCGTGCCGCCCAGGTAGAGCGTGCGTGACGTCTGCACCGCCTGGATCACCACCAGCACCAGCGGTCCACCGAGGTTGAAGACCATCAATTGGATCGCCGACACCGGGCCGATCTCGCGCGGCCCGACCTCGGCCACCGCGCAGAGCGGCAGAACCACCGAAATCACGCCGATCCCAAAGCCGCCCACCACGATCAGCACGACGAAGTCGGGAAAGTACGAGATCGTGCGGTCCAACGTAGAGCCGTACAGCATCGCCGCAAGCACCAGCGTCCCACATCCGATGATCAACCACCGCGGGGCGATGAGCGGAGCGGTACGCGTCGCCAGCACGGTGCCTAACCCGAACGCCGCCGCGAACGGCAAGAAAGCGACACCGGCCCGCAGCGCCGAGTACCCCATCACGTCCTGCACGTAGAGCCCGATGATCACCGTCGCGGTCAGCATCACACCGCCGGCCATGAACAGGCAGACGAACGTCATCACGCGGTTGCGGTTGTCGAAGACCGGGAACGGGATGATCGGGTGCTCCGCGGTGCGTTCGACCAACAGGAAGGCGACGAAGAACACCACCGCCGCGACGCCGGCGCCGATCACCCACGGATCGACCCAGCCGCGCGGCGGGCCCTGGGTGAACACCAGAACCGCCGACGTGCAGGCCAGCGTGGCCAGCAGCGCGCCGGTGACGTCGAGCTTGAGTCGCTCGTGGCTTGTCTCGGCCAGTCTGGTGACGGCGACCCAGATGATGAGGATGCCGATCGGGACGTTGATCAGGAACGCCAGCCGCCAGGAGACCACGGTCACAGCGCCGCCGAGCACCAGGCCCAGCACCGAACCGGACGCCTGCATGGCGGCCGATACCGCCAACGCGCGATTGCGGGCATGCCCGACGGCGTAGGTCGTCGCGATCAGCGCCAGCCCGGTCGGCGCCGCGACCGCCGCGCCGGTGCCCTGCACGGCGCGCGCGACGATGAGGGTGATGCCGTCGGTGGCCAGGCCACACGCCAGCGATGCGATCGTGAACACACCGACGCCGGACAGAAACGCCCGCTTGTGCCCGATGGCATCGCCGACGCGTCCGCCGAGCAACAGCAGACCGCCGAAGGTCAGCACGTAGGCGGTGATGACCCAGCTCTTGCCTGCGTCGGACAGGTCCAGCTCGGCCTGCAGCCGCGGCAGCGCGACGATGACGATGGTGCCGTCGAGGGTCGACATCAGCTGCATGCCGGTGATCGCGAAGATCGCGATGCCCAGCACTTGCGTCGTCAGGTGCGGCGCGACGCGGTCCGTCGACCCTCCAGAACCAGCCGCCGCAGACATGGGTAGCCAGCCTACCCAGAGTCGAATTCGGCGTGCCTAGTAGCGGTCAGCGCAACACGTCACGCCGAAATCGCTACAGCTCTCCGTACCCAATGTCGAGCTCTACAGCTCTCCGTACCCGATGTCGAGCTCTACAGCTCTCCGTCGCTCGATGTCGAGCTCTACAGCTCTCCGTGGTCGATCGCGTCCTTGACTTCCTGCGCGTGCGCGACCTGATCCGCGGTGTATCCGATGAACAGCGCCGCACCACCAACGATCACCGCCACGGCGGCGACCCACAGCAGGCCGTAGGCGTAGCCCTGGTCCAGGGCGTGCAACTGCGCGGAGTCCATGTACTTCACCGGGCCGGTGGTGCCGCCCAGATACAGGGTGCGCGAGGTGATGACGGCCTGGATCACCGCCAGCACTATCGGGCCGCCGAGATTCTGCAGCATCAGCGCGATCGCCGAGACCGGGCCGATCTGATCGAAACCCACACCGGCGATCGCCGATAACATCAGCGGCACGACGATCATGCCGATGCCGAAGCCGCCGACCGTGATCGGTAGCACCAGATTCGGGAAATACGGGATGTCGCCGTTGAGCGTCGACCCGTAGATCATCGCTGCGAGCACCAGGATGCCGCCGGCGATCGTCAGCACCCGCGGCGGGAACAGCGAAACCAGTTGTGAGGACAAACCCAGGCCGATGCCCAGCGCAATGATGAACGGGATGAAGCCGATCCCAGCGCGTAATGCGCTGTAGCCCATGATGTCCTGGACATACAGGCCGATGGTGACGGTTAGCGTGAACATGACGCCGCCGGCCAGGAAGATCGCGGCGAAGGTGGCCACTCGGTTGCGGTCGCGGAACAAGGCGAAGGGCATGACAGGATGTTCGGCGGTGCGCTCGACATAGAGGAACGCGGCCAAAAACACCGCCGCGGCAATACCCGATCCGACGGTGACGGCCGACAACCAGCCCTTCTCCGGGCCCATCGAGAATGCGAACACCGCCGCGGTGCAGCCCAGCGTGGCGAGGATCGCACCGGCGGCGTCCAGCTTCAACCGCTCGCGGTGGGTCTCACGCAGCGTGGTGCGGGCCAGGTAGATCATCACCAGCCCGATCGGCACGTTCACCAGGAAGGCCAACCGCCACGACACCTCGGTCAAAGCGCCGCCGAGGATGAGGCCCATCACCGACCCGACGCCGGTCATGGCGGCGAACACCGCAGTGGCGGCGTTACGAGCCGGGCCTGTGGGGAACGTCGTGGCGATCAGCGCCAAACCTGTCGGCGAAGCGATCGCCGCGCCGACGCCCTGCAGCAACCGCGCGATGACCAGCGTGCTCTCGTCCCAGGCGATGCCACACAGGATCGACGCGATGGTGAACAGCGCGACGCCGACGATGAAGGTGCGTTTGCGGCCGATGGTGTCGCCGAGCCGTCCGCCCAGCAGCATCAGACCGCCGAAGGTCAGGACATAGGCGGTGATGACCCAGCTGCGGCCGGCGTCGGAGAGGCTGAGTTCGTCTTGGATCTTAGGAAGCGCGACGATCGCAACCGTGCTGTCCATGGTTGCCAGCAGCTGCATACCACCGATCGCAATGACCGCTGCGATGAAGCGCCGCGACAGCAACCAGTCCGGGGACCTGCCGGTTTTCGCCACCGCGGTGCGTTCCACCTGCACCGGAACCGCCCGTTCCGTGCCGCCTTCAGCGTCACGGCGGATGGCGGCGCGCTCTGCGTCGTTAAGAGCCGTCATAACCGGTTACCTTACAGTAATCTTAAGAATCCTTTAACTGCCGAATGCCGCCACCGCACCGATAACGATGATCGCGGGGGGTCGAACACCCTCGGATCGGATGCGCTCGGGTGCGTCGGTCAGGGTCGTCCGCAACGTGCGCTGCTCGGCGGTGGTGCCGTGCTGAACCACCAGCACCGGCGTATCCGCAGGTCGGCCGCCCTCCAGCAGCGCCTTGGCAAACAGTTCGATCCGCTCGACGGCCATCAGCAACACGATCGTGCCGGACATCGCGGCCAGTGCATCCCAATTCACTAACGATTCGGGATGCCCCGGCGCAACATGCCCGCTGACCACCACAAACTCGTGCGTCACGGCCCGATGGGTCACCGGAACGCCCGCCAATGCTGGAACTGCTATGGCACTCGTCACACCTGGCACCACAGTGACCGGAATCCCGGCATCGGCGCACGCGATCACCTCTTCGTAGCCCCGCGCGAACACGAACGGATCGCCGCCCTTGAGCCGGACCACGAACTTGCCCTCCTTGGCCCGCTCGATGAGCGCCGAATTGATCGCTTCCTGGGCCATCGCCCGCCCGTACGGGATCTTCGCCGCGTCGATCACCTCGACGTGCGGTGGCAGCTCGGCAAGCAGTTCGGGGGGCGCCAGCCGGTCGGCGACCACCACATCGGCGTGGGCCAGCAGGCGCCGCCCCCGGACGGTGATCAGTTCCGGGTCGCCCGGTCCGCCGCCGACCAGGGCCACCCCACCGTGGACGACACCGGGCGTCACCGGGGTGTCGGAGGCGATGAGCCCCTGTTGGAAAGCCTCATGGATCGCCGACCGGATGGCTGCCGAGCGCCGGTGCTCGCCGCCGGCCAACACACCGACCGACAGGCCCTCGTAGTCGAACGTCGCCGGGGTGACCGCGGTGCCTTCGCGACCCGCGTCTGCGCGCACACAGAAGATCCGCCGACGCTCGGCCTCCTCCACCACCGCGGCGTTGACGTCCGGGTCGTCGGTGGCCGCGATGACATACCAGGCGCCTTCGAGATCGCCCTCGCGAAACGCCCTGAGCGTCAACGTGATTCCACTCATCGCCTCGACCGCCGGCGTCGCGGACCTGGATATGACGTGCACGTCCGCGCTGGTCGCGACCAGAAGCGGAAGGCGGCGCTGCGCAACGGTGCCGCCACCGACGACCACGACCTTCCTCTCGGCCAATCGAAGGCCGACAAGGTAGGCGTTCTCGGTCACCTGGCGAGCTTAGAGGTTGCTGCGGCGGCGACGAAGCGGCTTACCGCATGTGGTCGGCCCGCCGGATGGGTGTGCAGATAGCTCGCGTGCACACCGGCGTGCACTGCGCCGTCGCGGACCGCGGTGACGTCGTGGCCGCGAAACACCCAGGCGGGTTGGTAGGAATCGGTGAATGTCACTGTGGTGCGGTGGAATTCGTGTCCGGCGGCACGCTCGCCTGCGGCGTATAGCGAGGAGTCGGCCGCCGCAACGGCATCTCGGTAGGCCAGGCTCAGCTTGTTGGTGAACCGCGCCGTGCCGGCCAGCACACCGCACATCGGATACCCGTCGAGCTCGTCCACCAGGTAGGTGAGGCCTGCGCATTCGGCATGCACGGGCGCGCCGTCTGCTGCCAGCGCTGCTACCTGTTGCCGAACACGATCGTTGGCGGACAGTTCGATGCTGAACTCCTCGGGGAATCCGCCGGGCAGAACCAGCGCGGCGGTGTGCGGCGGTAACTGCTCGGTCAGCGGGTCGAATTCGACGACGTCGGCCCCAGCTGCCCGGAGTAGTTCGGGGTGTTCGGCGTAGCAGAAGCTGAACGCCTTGCCCGCTGCCAGCGCAACGGTGACGTGCCCGGCGGTGCGGTCGCCCGCGGCATTCTCGGCACTCCACGGCTCCGCGCTGACGCGTCCGCCAGCCGCGGCGACTACGCCGGCCAGGTCAACGTGCTGGGCGACCAACGCGGTCATCGCGTCCACAGCGGCACCGGCATGGCGACCATGCTCGACGGCGGTGACCAGGCCGAGATGTCGTGAGGGAACGGTTAATTCATCGATTCGCGGCAGCGCGCCGAGCACGGTTATTCCGGCCTGCTCACATGCCTGCCGCAGCACGTCCACGTGTCGCGCCGAGCCGACCCGGTTGAGGATGACCCCGGCGATCCGGGTGGACTCATCGAACGTCGAGAACCCGTGAAGCAGCGCGGCCACGCTGTGGCTCTGGCCGCGCGCGTCGACGACAAGGATCACGGGCGCTCCCAGCAGGGCGGCGACGTGCGCCGTGGAACCCGCCGCCGGCCCCGTCATGGCACCGTCGATGCGTCCGTCAAACAGCCCCATCACGCCCTCGACGATCGCGATGTCGGATCCCGCGCTGCCGTGCCGGTACAGCGGACCGATTAGTTCCTCGCCGACCAACACCGGGTCGAGGTTGCGGCCCGGCCGACCGGCCGCCAGCGCGTGGTAGCCGGGGTCGATATAGTCCGGGCCGACCTTGAACGGCGCGACCCGATGGCCGGCCTGTCGCAGCGCACCGATCAATCCCGTTGCCACGGTGGTTTTTCCGCTGCCCGACGCCGGCGCGGCGATCACCACGGCGGGAGTCACCATTCGATCTCCCGCGACCGTGCGTGTCTGCAGGCAACACGCCGTGGGAAAACCAGACTTTGCGCACGCTCGCGGCGGCTCCACCGGCAATTCGCTCGTATGTCGCGCACAGCGAGGGCGGACGAATCCACACCATCGTCTCGATGGCGCAGTGGCCACGATGGCGAGCGTGCGCAAACTACGAACCTTCGACGGCATGTCGGCCGCAGACACGCACGCTCGCGGCAGTGGGTGGGAGCGGGAGTCACCACTCGATGCCCTTTTGGCCCTTGCGGCCGGCGTCCATCGGGTGCTTGACCTTGGTCATCTCGGTGACCAGGTCGGCGGCGTCGAGTAGCCGCTGAGGGGCGTCACGGCCGGTGATCACCACGTGTTGGGTGCCGGGTCGCGCTGCGAGAGTCGAGAGCACGTCGTCGAGGTCCACCCAGCCCCACTTCAGCGGGTAGGTGAACTCGTCGAGAACATAGAAGTCGTGGCGCTGCTGCGCGAGCCGCCTCCCGATCTCGGCCCACCCGTCGGCGGCTGCGGCCGCGTGATCGACATCGGTGCCCACCTTGCGTGACCACGACCAGCCGGCCCCCATCTTGTGCCACTCGACGGGACCGCCCACACCGTGCTCGTCGTGCAGGCGGCCGAGCTCACGAAACGCGGCCTCCTCGCCCACCTTCCACTTGGCGCTCTTCACGAATTGGAACACCGCGATATCGAAGCCCTGGTTCCAGGCACGCAGCGCCATCCCGAACGCGGCGGTCGACTTGCCCTTGCCCGCACCGGTGTGCACCGCCAGCAGCGGCGCATTGCGGCGGGCACGGGTGGTCAGGCCGTCTTCGGGGACGGTGAGCGGACGGCCCTGCGGCATCGGAGTCCTCCCTTACGCGGCGGTGCGGCCGCCCTGCGTCTTGACAATCTGCGTCAGGTCGTCGGCCCGCAACTGGGCCAGCCGAACCGACGGCGCACCAAGGTGAACAGCCAGCTGTTCGGCCAAACCCAGTCGCACGAAGGATGTTTCACAGTCGACCACGACCGCGGCCGCGCCCTCGGCAACCAGTCGGGCTGCGGCAACCCGCGCCCGTCCCAGCGGATCGGGTCCGCCGGTGGCGCGCCCGTCGGTGAGCACCACCACCAGGCTGCGCCGCGCTCGATCGCGTGCCTTCTCCCGCACCACGACGTCACGAGCGGTCAACAGCCCTTGCGCCAGTGGCGTTTTGCCGCCCGTGTCGAACCGCGCCAGCCTGCGCCCGGCGATGTGCACCGACGACGTCGGTGGCAGCAACACCGTGGCGTCCTGCTGACGGAACGTGATCACCGCGACCTTGTCGCGACGCTGATAAGCGTCGCGCAGCAGCGACAGGGTGGCCCCGCCGACCGCTGCCATCCGGTCGCGCGCGGCCATCGAGCCCGACGCGTCCACCACGAAGATCACCAGATTGCCTTCGCGGCCTTCCCGGATTGCGCGCCGTACGTCGTCGGGTCCCGGCCGCGGACGTCCCGGCAGCTGCTGTCGGCGCGCGGCGGCCAGCAGCGTCGCGAAGAGGTGCACTCCGTGACCTTCGTCGGGTTCGGAGGTCGATGACACAGAAGTCCCGGTGCGATTGCGCGCGCGCGACCGCCGCCCGGGTGCGCCTTCTCCCACGCCCGGAACGACCAGCGTCCGGGTTCGGAAGACTCCCGACGGAGCGGCGCTGGTTCGGGTTTGTGACGATGAATTGCCTTGCGGTGCTGAGTAATCCGAGTCCATTCCCGATGCGGCCCCGCCACCGGGCGGGTCCGGGTCGGGATCGGGGTCGTGCGCCGGATCCTGACTCTGTGCCATCGCCTCGTCGAGCAGTTTCGGGTCGAGTCCCGGATCGTCGAACGGGTCCCGCCGGCGCCGGTGCGGCAGCGCGAGCTCGGCGGCCACCCGGATGTCCTCCTCGCTCACCGCATCAGCCCCGCGCCAGGCGGCGTGGGCAACCGCGGTGCGCGCCACCACCAGATCGGCACGCATGCCGTCGACGTCAAACGCCGCGCACAGTGCCGCGATGCGCCGTAACTCGTTGTCCGGCAACACCACATCGCCAATCGATGCGCGGGCCGCGGCGATGCGCCGGGCCAGTTCGGCGTCCTGTGCGGCGTATGAGTCGGCGAACGCGGCCGGGTCGGCTTCGAAGGCCATCCGCTGGCGGATCACGTCGGCGCGCACGTCGACGTCGCGCGAGGCGTGCACGTCAACAGTGAGGCCGAACCGGTCCAACAGCTGCGGCCGCAGCTCGCCCTCTTCCGGGTTCATGGTGCCGATCAGCACGAAGCGGGCCTCGTGGCTGTGCGAAACGCCGTCGCGTTCGACGTGGACCCGGCCCATCGCGGCGGCGTCGAGGAGCACGTCGACCAGGTGGTCGTGCAGCAGGTTGACCTCGTCGACGTACAGCACGCCGCCGTGCGCGCGGGCCAGCAGCCCCGGCGAGAAGGCGTGCTCACCATCGCGCAGCACGCGCTGCAGGTCCAGCGAGCCGACCACCCGATCCTCGGTGGCGCCAATGGGCAGCTCGACCAAAGGAACCGCGGCTCGGTCCGATGTCGCCGCCTCTGCGGCTCCGGAAGCCGAGAGCACCTGCGCCAGGCCGCGGACCGCAGTCGACTTCGCGGTGCCCTTCTCGCCACGGATCAGCACGCCACCGATCTCCGGTCGCACCGCACACAGCACCAGCGCCAGCCGCAGCCGGTCGTGGCCGACGATGGCGCTGAACGGATAGTTGGGCGTCACGACTGCTCGGATTCTTCGGTGTCCTCGGTTTCTCTGCGCGCCCGCAGCATCGGGACGTGCGGAATCCCGTCGTCGAGAAACTCCTCGCCGTCGCGGAGGAAGCCGTGGTGGGTGTACATGTCTTCCAGGTAGGTCTGGGCGTTGATGCGGCACGCGTAGTCTCCCACCTCGGCCAGCGCGGCTTGCAGTAGCCGGTCCGCGTGACCGTGCCCGCGAGCGGTGCGCTTGGTGCAGACCCGCCCGATCCGGAACCCCTTCTCGCCGCCGGAATGCTCCTCCATCAGCCGTAGCGTGCAAATGACCTCGCCGTCCTGTCCTTCCAGCCAGAAGTGACGGGTCTCTGCCAGCAGGTCGCGGCCGTCGAGTTCCGGGTACGGGGTGGCCTGCTCGACGACGAACACCTCGACGCGCAGCTTGAGCAGCTCGTAGAGAGTGGCGGTGTCAAGATCCTTAGCCCAGGACCGGCGAAGTGCGATGCTCATGCCTCGACTCCCACTCGCTCCGGTCCTCGCTCGTCCCTCGCTGCGATCCTCACTCGCGGTCGTCTTCGGGTGCTCATGCCTCGACTCCCACTCGCTCCGGTCCTCGCTCGTCCCTCGCTGCGATCCTCACTCGCGGTCGTCTTCGGGTGCTCATGCCTCGACTCCCACTCGCTCCGGTCCTCGCTCGTCCCTCGCTGCGATCCTCACTCGCGGTCGTCTTCGGGCTGTTCATGCCACCCTTACCGGTGCAGCGTCGGCGGGCCGGTCCAACAGCAACACCTTGCTGCCCCACGACCACACCTCGTCGAACAGCGCGGGCTCGTCGGACAACTTGGCGCCGAGTGACGGCACCATCTCCTTGAGCTTGGGCAGCCAGGAGTGGTATCGCTCGCCGAAGCAGCGTTCCATCATGTCGAGCATCGCAGACACCGCCGTTGACGCACCCGGCGAGGCACCGAGCAGACCAGCGATGCTGCCGTCGGCGGCCGACACCATCGCCGTGCCGAACTCCAGCACCCCGCCGTTGCCCTTGGCCCGGCGAATCACCTGCACCCGCTGCCCGGCGATGTCGAGTTCCCAGTCGGAATCGACTGCGGCGGGCACGAATTCGCGCAGCTCCTCCATCCGGCCGGACTCCGACAACAGCAGCTGGCCGATCAGGAACGACAGCAGGTCCCTCCGGCTGCGCGCGACACCGAGCATCGACGGCAGATTGTCGAGTTTCACCGAACCGGGCAGGTCGGTGACATGCCCGTGCTTCAAGAACTTCGGTGACCATCCGGCGAACGGACCGAACATCAACCACGGCTTGCCGTTGATGAAGCGCGTATCGAGATGCGGGGCCGCCGTCTGAGCGGCGCCGGGCCGTGGCAAGCCGTAGACCTTGGCCTGATGCGCGTCGGTCAGCTCCCGGATTGGCGGAGCGCAGGAACCTCCCGCCGATCGGGAAACCACCGAGCCCCTTGGCCTCGGCGATGCCCGATTTCTGAAGCAGGGGCAACGCCCCACCGCCTGCGCCGACAAACACGAACCCGGCATTCAGCTTCCGCTTGTCGCCGGTGCGCCGGTTGACGATCTTGACGGTCCAGCTGCCGTCGGACTCCTTGCTCAGGTCGCGCACCTCATGTCCGAACAGCGTCGTCATGCCCCGCTCTGCCGCATAGCCGATGAGCTGCCGCGACAGCGACCCGAAGTCGACGTCGGTGCCGTCCCGAGCCCAATCCAAGGCGACCGGGTCGGCGAAGTTCCAGCTTGGCGGCCATCAGCGGCAGCCGCCTGGCGAACTCGTCGCCTCGGTGCGGAGCTCCAGCGACGCGAACAACGGATTGCCGATCAACGCGTCGTGGCGGCGCTTCAAGTAGTCGATGTCGGCGGAGCCGTGTACGAAGCCGACGTGTGGGATCGGGTTGAGGAAGCTGCGCACATCGCGCAGCACACCGCTCTCGACGGCGTAGGCCCAGAACTGACGCGAGATCTGGAACTGCTCGTTGACCCGAACCGCTTTGTTGATGTCGATCGAGCCGTCCGGCCGTTGCGGCGTGTAGTACAGCTCGCACAGTGCCGAGTGCCCGGTGCCCGCGTTGTTCCATGGATCGCTGCTCTCGGCGGCCGCACCGTCAAGGCGCTCGACCAGCATCATCGACCAGTCCGGCTGAACCAGCCGCAGCAGGGCGGCCAGCGTTGCGCTCATGATGCCCGCCCCGACCAGCACGACGTCGGTCTTGGCGATGGTGGCTACGCCGGGTTCGGACACGATCCCCAGGTTATCCCGGCGCCGCCGGCACCAGCCCGCTACCTGCGCGGTTAAGGTGGCTGACGTGACTGCCTGGGAGCCCGACGTGCTGCCCGGCTATTGGCAGCAGACCCTTCAGCTCGGCGCCGATCCCGACGGGGAGGGTGACCTGGTAGCCACTTTGGTTCGCAGCGGTGAGCACGAATCCACGGTCGGACACGCGGTGTTGCTGGTGCACGGATTCACCGACTACTTCTTCCATACCGAGATCGCCGACCACTTCCTCGACCGCGGTTTCGCTTTTTATGCACTGGACCTGCACAAGTGCGGCCGCTCCTGGCGGGAGGGCCAAACACCGCATTTCACCACCGACCTGGCCCGCTACGACTCCGAGTTGGAGCGTGCAACCGACATCATCGCCGCCGCCACCGGCGGGGCGAAGGTGCTGGTGTACGGCCACTCCGCGGGAGGTCTGGTCGTGTCGCTGTGGCTGGACCGGTTGCATCGCCGCGGCGGCACCGCGGACAAGCACGTCAACGGCCTCGTGCTGAACAGCCCGTGGCTGGACCTGCAGGGTCCGGCGGTCCTGCGGACCCTGGGCACCGCGGCGATCGGCGCGGTGTCGCGGTTCCGCAAGAAGCTGATCGCCCGCTCACCGACCGAAGGCGGGTACGGCGCCTCGTTGCATCGCGACTACCACGGCGAATTCGACTACGACCTGAACTGGAAGCCGGTCGGCGGATTCCCGGTGACCTTCGGCTGGATCAACGCGATCAGGCGCGGACACGCACGGCTGCATCGCGGGTTGGACGTCGGGGTGCCGAACCTGATCCTGCGGTCGGACCACAGCGTGCGCGAAGTCCCCGATCCGGCACCCATCCAGCGCGGCGACGCGGTGCTGGACGTCAAACAGATCGCCCGGTGGGCAGGCTGCATCGGCAACCGCACCACGGTCGTGCCCATCACCGACGCCAAGCACGACGTCTTCCTGTCGTTGGCGGAGCCGCGCCGGGCCGCCTTTCACGAACTGGAGAATTGGTTGGACTGGTACATCGACTGGTCACAATCCGCGGGCGCCACAGCACAATCCGAGCAGGGATGACGGGGTTGGAGAAGATGGAGCATTTCGACATCGCGATCATCGGTACCGGCTCGGGCAACTCCATTCTGGACGAGCGCTACACCGGCAAGCACGTTGCGATCTGCGAGCAAGGCACCTTCGGCGGAACGTGTCTCAACGTGGGCTGCATTCCTACCAAGATGTTCGTCTACGCCGCCGAGGTGGCCGAGAATGCCCGCGATTCAGCGCAATACGGGGTCGACGCGCGTGTCGACAAAGTCCGCTGGGGTGACATCGTCTCGCGGATCTTCGGCCGCATCGATCCACTCGCGGTAGGTGGTGAGAACTACCGTCGGTCGTCACCGAACGTCTCGGTATTCGACACCCACACCCGCTTCGGCTCCGACAAAGCCCGACGGCCGCTACATGTTGCGCACCGATGACGGCGACGAATTCACCGCCGACCAAGTGGTCATCGCAGCCGGCTCGCGACCCGTCATCCCCGACGAGATCGCCGATTCCGGTGTGCGGTACCACACCAGCGACACGATCATGCGGATCCGCGATGTTCCCGGAGCACCTGGTCATCGTCGGTGGCGGATTCGTCGCGTGCGAGTTCGCCCATGTCTTCTCGTCGCTGGGCAGCCGTGTCACGCTGATGATCCGCGGCAGCACATTGTTACGCGGGCACGACGACACGATCTGCGAGCGGTTCACCGACCTCGCCTCCAAGAAGTGGGAACTCTGAGCCACCACGAGGTAGCCGGTCTCCGGCAGGACGGCGACGGCGTGGAGTTGCGCTGCCACGACGGATCCCGACTCCGCGGCGACGCGCTGCTGGTCGCGACCGGCAGGACCCCCAACGGCGACCTGCTCGACGCGGAGCGGGCCGGCGTTAAGGTGACCGCGCACGGCCAAGTCGTGGTTGACGAGTACCAGCGCACAACCGCGCGCGGGGTGTTCGCACTCGGTGACATATCGTCGGACTATCAGCTCAAGCACGTGGCCAATCACGAGGCGCGTGTCGTGAAGCACAACCTATTGCAGGATTGGGACGACACCGACGCGTTGATGCCCTCCGACCATCGATATGTGCCGTCGGCGGTGTTCACCGACCCGCAGATCGCAAGCGTCGGCCTCACCGAAAACCAGGCCCGGGCAAAGGGATTCAAGGTCAAGTCGAAAGTCCAAGACTTCGGTGATGTGGCCTACGGCTGGGCGATGGAAGACACCACCGGCATCGCCAAGGTCATCGTCGATGACGAAACCGGGCTCATTCTCGGCGCGCACATCATGGGCCATCAGGCCTCGTCGCTGATCCAGCCGCTGATCCAGGCGATGAGCTTCGGCCTGCCTGCTCAGGAGATGGCGCGTGGCCAGTACTGGATCCATCCAGCGCTGCCCGAGGTCATCGAAAACGCGCTTCTCGCGCTGTGCGGCGAGCCACCCTGGCCACCCGCGCGCAGGCACTAGCCCGATCTAACCGGGAACCTCCGGTGTCCAGCGCTCCTCAATCTGTCCGAGGTGCCAGACCGCCAGGGCGATCAACCAAGCCGCGACGAACAGCCCGACGATCACGAAGCCGACGAACTCCAGATTGGCCGATCCGATCACAGCCAGTGGACCCGACTCGATGCCGAGGCGGTCGGCCAGAAGGCCGGCGAGCACGATGACGCCGATGACCAGAGCGACGACCACCGACAACACCGTTACGGTCAGGTTGTAGAACACCTTGCGGACCGGTTTGAGGAACGCCCAGCCGTACGCCCGCGACATGAAGATGCCATCGAGCGCATCGAACAGGCTCATCCCGGCCGCGAACAGTACCGGCAGCACCAAGATGGCGTACCAGGGCAGCGTGAACGCCGCCGTTCCCGCGGCCAGCACCAACAGTGCCACTTGCGTAGCCGTATCGAACCCCAGGCCCATGAGCAGCCCGACCGGGTACAGGTGGCAGGGCTTACTCACCCGGTGCATGACCCTGGCGAGTAGCCGCGCCAGAAAGCCGCGCTGCTCGAGTCGCCGTTCGAGTTCGGCCTCGTCGAAGTCACCGCTGCGCATACGGCGGAACACCTTGGCAATGCCCACCACGGCGAACAGGTTCGTCAGCCCGATGAGGATGAGGAAGGTACCCGCGACGAGGGAACCCACCAGCCCGAGCGTCTGCAACATCGGCGAGCCCTCGTCCTGAACCGGTCCCACGACCGCGCGCACGCCGAGCGCAAGAAGGAACGCCAGACCGAACACAACGCTTGAATGGCCAAGCGAGAACCAGAATCCGGCCGATAGCGAGCGCGTGCCCTCCCCGACCAGCTTGCGGGTGGTGTTGTCGATCACGGCGATGTGGTCAGCATCGAAGGCGTGCCGCACCCCGAGCAGGTAGGCGGTCACACCCAGCCCGACGCCAAAGACGCCCGCCGATCCGAGCGTGATGCGCTGCGGTGCCACCCCGAGCACCAGCACGCCCCAGCCGAACAGGTGCAGTGCTAGGACTACGCCGCCCATCGCGGCGATCGTCGTCCAATCGGTTCGGTCGAATCGGGGGGCCATAGTGGCTTCGGACTGCGTCGCGACGCGCATCGACCCAGCCTATGCACGCCCTGATCATCTGTCTAGATGAACAGATGTTCAGGTGTGGGCTCTGGCCAAGGTCAGCAGTTGTCGCAGCTCGGTGACGGCGGTGACAGCGGTTTCGTGGTCGCTGGCGCACGGAATCACGTTGAAGACCGAGCAGCCGGCCTCGACATAAGGGTGGAGAAACTCTGCGACATCCTCGGGCGTCCCGTAGGGCGAATAACGCTCGAAGGGCTCGAACGGCATCTGGTAGAAGCTTTGCATTCCGGCAGCGAGCGGCGCGCGCGCGGCTTCGCGAGTCGGGCCGAAGCCGCACCAGACATTGATCGCATGCTCGAAGCCGCTCGGGTCCCTATCAGCGTGACCGGCGTGCTCGGCGATCTGTTCAACCACCGAGCTGAATCGCCGGGGCGAGACCCAGATTCCCAACCAGCCATCGCCGAACCGTCCGGCGCGGCGCACGGCAGCGTCGGACCGGCCTCCAACGACGATCGGAATGGACGGTGTGGGGGCCGGGATGATCAGCGCATCGCGGAGCGAGAAGAACTCGCCGTCGAAGCTGACTGGCTTGCCGTCGGACAGCCCGCGCAGGATCTGAAGGGACTCGTCCATTCGACGGCCGACCGTCCGCGGATCCACACCACAGATCTCGAGCTCGTGCCGGTCCTCACCGCCAATCCCCACGCCGAGCGTCAGCCTCCCGGGGGCGAGCCCGGCGATGCTGGCAAGCTGCCGTGCTACCAGCACGGGGTGACGCAGCGGCAATAGGTACAGCGCCACATAGCACGGCAGCGCCGGGTAATAGGCCAGCACCGATGTGGCGTCGATCAGTGCGTCTGACCCGGCGCCGACGTGGAAGCTGACGTGGTCGCCGACGCACACGTGGTCGACGGCCGACTCGGCGATCCGAGCGAACGTCTCGGTGTGCGGCTCTTTCCTACTGGCAAACGCACCGACCGGGGCGAATATCCCTACTCGAATGTCACTCATGCTCAATCCTTTTCACTAGGTTTTCGTAGCGGTGACGAGCAGATACTCGGCGTTGTAGACGGCAATATCAGGGCCTCCCCGATTCCAGTTGGTAAGGAAGCTCAGAAAGTCCCGATCCAGGGCCTCGACGCAGTCCGGGCGGTCCGCGTTGAACCGGTAGGCCGCGATGGTCGGCCCGTAATTGCGCTTCCAGTACTCGCGGAATTCTGTCGGAGTCGCGCAGTGGTCCATGCGCACTGTCTGGCGACGGGTCGTCAAATCGGTGACCCGTTCACCGAACAACCTCCGCACGTGGTCCTCGTCGCCCCACAGTGGCGGCGGGCTGGCCCCGGGCGGAGGGGGCGGCGCGTACGGCTTCATCGTCGCGAACAGCTTGCCGATGAATCCCTCGGGCGTCCAATTGATCATCCCGATGGTTCCGCCCGGGCGGACCACCCGTATCAGTTCGTCGGCGGTCGCCTGATGGTGCGGTGCGAACATCGCACCGACGCAGGACATCACCACGTCGAAGCTGTTGTCGGCGAAGGGCATAGCCTCCGCGTCGGCCTCGACCCATTCCAGCTCGACCCCGCGTTGGGCCGCGATTCGGCGCCCGGCATCGAACAACTCGGGCGTGAGGTCACTCGCTGTCACGATCGCGCCCGCCGCGGCGGCCGGGATCGCGGCGTTCCCTGAGCCTGCGGCGACGTCCAGGACGCGGTGTCCCGGCCGAATCCCGCATGCTTGCACCAACTCCGGGCCCAGCTCCGGAATCAACTCCGCAGCGACGGCCGGGTAGTCGCCAGACGCCCACAGCGCCCGGTGCTTTGACTTGAGCGCGCGGTCCGCATCCGTCGCAGACGAGGCTCGTTGTTCGGTCGTAGACATTTCACTCCCTCGGGTTCGTGATGGTTCTTTGTTGGTTGGGTGCTCGCCGGTCTGTCCGTCGAGCGGTTGATGCGATCAACGATGGCGACCGCACATTCGGCCAGACTTCGATAATTATGAAATCGCCTGGTCACGGCGCTATTGCTGTCATCAAACAGTTGAACGGTCAGGACGATCGGCCTGGCCGCCGCGCTCACCGCGTCATCAGCCGTAACTCTGACCGCGACCTTCGGATCAGCGACGTGCCCGCAGACAAGACCGTGCCAGCGCCACCGCCTCAACGCCGGTTAGGCCGTCGCCTTCTTGTTCTCCCAGGCGGGCCACCTGGGCAGCGGTGAGCGGTGAGGGCCTGCCTGCCCTTAAGAGCGCGTGATGCAGTGCGGCAGCAGCGTCATCGGCACCAGTCCGCACCAGGAATCGCGTCACGTAACGCAGGTTGAGCCATTGCTGGCTCCAGTCGCCCACTCGGTCCCAGTGGTCAAGCACCTCGACAAGCGCACGCGCCGCGCTCGCCGGGTCGCCGTGCACCGCACGGGTCGCAGCCGCCTCCATCAACGCAATGCCGTGCCACCAGAAATTCTGCACTGCCTCGGCCAACTCAGCGGCTTCGTCAAACAGCGCAAGCGCCCGATCCGGCTCGGACTTCTTGAGCACCAGACCGAGCGCATAACGCGCCATCGACCGCGCCGTTGGATTGGCCGTCTCCTCCGCCACCCGCACGGACTCCTCTGCTGCGGGGAGACCGTCCTCCGGATTGCGCAGCGCCGCATGGCAGATCGCGACATAGAACAGCGTCCACACCAGCCGAATCGGGTCCTTATCGTGACGTGCCCGCGCCACCTCGCCGTCGTAGTGCGCCAGCGCGGCATCGGCATCACCCCTATACAGCGCAACGTCGGCGAGGACATCCCCTGGATAACCGACGCGCCCGGCACCACGCAGCGGCACCCGCCCCTGCGCCAGCGTCGCCAGCGACTCCCCCCGGTCGAACTCGCCGCGATTCCAAGCCCCGCGCGCCGCAAGCCCAACCGCTGCGGGAAACAGCGGGTGTTCGTGGTCCGCTAGGCCGAGCAACTGTTCCGCCCATCCGGCCGCCTCATACCCGATACGCAGATGCGCGAGCTCGGTCAACGATGTCACCAGCCGAAGCGCTAGGTCGATGTCCCGGTCCGCAACGGCACACTCGAACGATGCGCGCATGTTGTCGTAGTCCGGCAGCATCCGCACGACCCACGCCTGCTCGTCAGGACCGTGCATGCCTGCGGCGGCACGCTCCGCGAGCTCGGTGAAGTACACAGCATGCCGAAGGGCGTGTTGATCGCCGATTCCCAACTCGTGCAGGCGATCACGTCCGTACGCGCGCAACGTTTCCAGTACGCCGTACCGGAACCTGTCGATGCTGCTACGGACGATCACCATCGACTTGTCCACCAGCCCTGTGAGTAGCTCGAGAGTGTCGTCCTCGGCAGCTCCTTTCTCAGCACACACCCCGTGCGCCGCATCGAGATCGAACCCACCGGCGAAGACCGACAGCCGCGCGAAAAATACCTGCTCAGGTTCGGCGAGAAGGTGGTAGGACCAGTCCACGGTCGCGGTCAGGCTCTGCTGCCTGGGAAGCGCACCGCGCGCGCCGCCGCGCAGCAGACGTCCACCATCCAGGCGCCGTGCCACGTCAAGGCTGCTCATCGCACGCATCCGCGCCGCGGCCAACTCGATCGCAAGCGGCAGGCCGTCGAGCCGTCGGCAGATCTCAGCGACCGCGCCCACCGGCTCCCGATCGAGATCGAAGTCTGGTCTGCTCGCGCGGGCCCGATCGGCGAACAAGGTGATGGCGTCCTCAACCGTCAGCGGCGCGACGGGCAGTATCCGCTCGCCTTCGATCCCCAGCGCCTCGCGGCTGGTGGCCAGCACCGACACCGTTGGGCAGTGCCGAACGATCTGGTCCAGCAACTGAGCGGCCGCATCCAGTACGTGCTCGCAGTTGTCCACCACCAACAGCAACTCACGCGTGCGGAGATACTCGATAACCGTTGCTTCGATACCGAGGCCCTGCTGTTGCTGCAGCCGCAGGGCGCCCGCGACGGCATGACCGACGGCCGCTCCGTCGTTGAGCGGCGCGAGTTCGCAGAGCCACGCCCCGTCAGCGAAGCGGCCCTTGTCCTGCCCGGCGGTCTCGAGCGCGAGCCTGGTCTTGCCGACGCCACCGACACCGGTCAGCGTTACCAGCGGGCCCTCCCTAAGGGCGGCGGCAGCCCGCGACACGTACTCGTCTCGACCGATGAAACTGGTTGCGCGCCGTGGCAGATGCGCAGCGGGCGCGTCCGGATCGACCCGCGGCCGCGGCGCCGCCTTGGCAACGGTATGGCCAGGGTCACCGTCGAGGATCTGCTGATGCACCTGCCGCAGCGACGGACTCGGGTCCGCACCCAGTTCCTCGATCAAACGTTTGCGTGTCTGCTGGTAGGTGTCGAGCGCATCGGCCTGCCTGCCACCGCGGTACTGGGCCAGCATCAGTTGCCCGGCCAGGCGCTCGTCCATAGGGTGATGTTGCAGTGTCGACGCCAGCTCCCCCAGCAGCTCAGCATGCAGTCCTGCGTCGAGCGCCGCGTCGTTGCGATCCAATATCGCCGAAAGCCGCTCGGCCCCAAGCGAGACTCGCACGTCGTTCGTCCACGGGGTGTCGAGAGCGGCGAACGGCTCACCCCGCCACAGCTGTATTGCACGCCCGAACAAGGCCGCGGCAGCGGACGGATTGTCCGTTGAGCGAGCCTGGGAAACCAAGTCCCGGAACAGATGCAGGTCGATCGACAACGGGTCCGCCGTCAGCGTGTAACCACCCGGCCCCCGGGAGATGTGCACGGCGTCGGCAACATCCAACAGCTGGCGCAATCGCGATATGTAGGCAGCTAACGCGTTGCGGGCCTTGAGTGGGGGCTCGTCCGCCCAGACCCGGTCGATGAGTTGATCCGTCGAGACGGGCCGGTTGACGTCGACCAGCAGGCAAACCAGCACGCAGCGCTGGCGGGCATGACCGATATCGAGACGATGGCCATCCACGAGGGCCTCGATGTCGCCGAGGATCCGGAATTCCACCGCCACCCGTACAGCCTTACCCAAGGCACCGTACGTGTCTGGCAATTGGCTGTGCTTATCGGACCGACGGCGCGTACACGTATCGGCAGTAGCGCTGCAGGCTCGTGCGTGCCAACGCCGCATGACCGATATCGAGATGTCGCCCGTCCACATTCGAGGTCGCTGAGCTGCCGATTTCATACGCAAGTCCGCAATGCCGAAACCCCGACACCCATGGTGAATCCGTTCGATGACCTAGGCCGCTACACCGGCCAACCGAGCAGAAGGAGCGGACAGTGAACCCATCGAACACACAGACGCCGAACGCGTCTGCCACGTGGGGCAAGCCGATGTCAGTCGTCGCCCTCGGTGCAACGGCGGTCGCAATCGCGATCGCCGGGCTTGCACAGCCGGCGGCCTCGCATGCAGAAAAGTGTGGGATATCGGTGCGTTCGACTCGTGCGTGGCAGCGGCGAACGACAGGTACTTGTCTGGCAAGACCGATAACGGTACGTGGGGAGACGAGATTAGGTTCTGCTGCGAAAGATCCGGCCCCGGTTCAGTCCGAGCGCCCGTCCCGAGCAGCAGCACTCCCCTGACCGCGGTATCCACCGGCCTCTTGGAGGCTAGCCGTGCTGGGCGCCGATCCGGTGGAGAAGTTCGTGAACGATTTCGTCCTCGAGCCGGTAACTGACCTCGCGCCCGGTCCTGGTTGAACTGACCCAGCCCTGCTGCCGCAACACCCTAAGCGCTTGCGACACCGCGTTTTCGGACCGCCCGAGGGCGGCGGCCAGATCTCCGACGCAGATTCCGGGCGCCCGGTGCAGGCACAAGAGGATCTCCAGCCGGTTGGGATCGGACAGCAGATCGAACCGCAGGGTCCAGCCTGCGGTGTCGACGTCGGCCAGCGCCGACGTCGCGCGCTCGACCTGGAGCTGCTTCGCGGGCTTGTCCACTACTGACAATTTAATCCAGTTGTTCGGATCAGCCGTGCAAAAGACGGTTAGTCCGTCGAACCGATGGCCCGCGAAACTCGTTGAACAGGTGGCTGGCGCGGGCTTGCCAAACGAAGGAGAGACAATGTTGGTCATCGCCTGTGCCGGCATCCTCGGCTGGCTGCTGATGCTCGGTATCACGCTGCGTTTGGCCGCTGCGGCGAAGCGTGGCGACGAACTCGACCAAGCTGCGCAGCGCTATCTGCCGAACTCGCATGCCGGCGCCCAGATCATCCCGTTCGAACGGCGTCAATCCAGGAAGCCGTGCAACAGCGTCGCCGATCCCGCGACGTGTGCCAGCATCGCCGCGGCGGCGCCCTCGCCGTCGCCGGCCAGGATCGCGATGACGATCGCCTCGTGCTGCTCGTCGGAATGCGCGATGTTGCGCGACAGCAGCGGAATCTGGTCGAGCAGGCCGTTCAGACGCATCCGGTTCTCGGCTACCAGCGGCACCAGTGACGGCGATCCGGCCGCTTCGGCGATCGCCAGATGCAGCCGCGAGTCCAGCCGGCGGTAATCGGCGGCGGGTGCGCCGCGCACGTCCGTCATCCGCGCCCACAGCACTTCACGTTCGGCGGCGGTCAGCGTCTGACTGGCCGCCATCCGCGCGGCACCCACCTCGAGAATCTCCCGCAGCCGAAGCGCGTCGTCGATTTCGGCCCGTGTCACGCCCGGAGCGTCGCCGCTGTGCGTCGGCAGCGGCTCGGCCAGGAACGTGCCGCCGTAGCGGCCACGCCGCGACACCACATAGCCGGCGTCCGAGAGCGACTTGATGGCCTCCCGCACGGTGTCGCGGCTGACGCCGAGCCGGGCCGCCAACTCCCGTTCGGGCGGTAACGATTCACCCGGCTGCAGAACACCGAGCCGGATGGTCTGCAGAAGCCGACCGACGGTGTCCTCGAAGGCATTTCCGGGCCGTACCGGGCGCAGCAGTGCTTCGCCTGCCAGCGGGACGTCCGGATCTGCCGACATGTCTAGAGCGGCGTGACGTAGGCCGAGCTGATGCCGCCGTCGACCAGGAACGTGGATGCGGTGATGAACGACGAGTCGTCGCTGGCCAAGAAGGCCACGGCGGCGGCCAGTTCCTCCGGTTCGGCGAACCGGCCCAGTGGCACGTGCACCAGCCGGCGCGCCGCCCGTTCGGGGTCCTTGGCGAAGAGCTCCTGCAGCAGTGGCGTGTTCACCGGTCCCGGGCACAGCGCGTTGACCCGGATACCCTGTCGCGCGAACTGCACGCCGAGCTCACGGGACATCGCCAGCACGCCGCCCTTGGAAGCGGTGTAGCTGATCTGCGATGTCGCCGATCCCATCACGGCGACGAATGACGCGGTGTTGATGATCGAGCCCTTCTGCTGCGGGACCATGTGTCGCAGTGCGGCCTTGCAGCACAGGTACACCGACTTGAGGTTGATGTCCTGAACCCGCTGCCACGCGTCGAGTTCGGTGTTCTCGATGAGGTCGTCCTCGGGCGGTGAGATGCCCGCATTGTTGAACGCGATGTCGACCGACCCGTAGGTTTTCGCAGCGGTGTCGAACAGTGTGTCGACCGCGACCTGGTCGGAGACGTCGACGGGGACGAACAAGCCCTCGAGTTCGTCGGCGACGGCCTTGCCGGTGGCCGGGTCGATGTCGCCGATGACGATGGTGGCGCCTTCGGCCCGCATCCGCTTGGCGGTCGCCAGGCCGATGCCGCTGGCACCGCCGGTGATGACGGCGACCTTGTCGGCCAGTCGCTGGCTCAGGTCCATTTACCTATCTCCGATCGCAAAGAAGACGTTCTTCGTCTCCGTGAAATGCAGCGGCGCATCGGGGCCGAGCTCGCGGCCCAGCCCGGACTGCTTGAATCCGCCGAACGGCGTGTTGTAGCGGACCGACGAGTGCGAATTGACGGACAGGTTGCCCGATTCCACCGCGCGGGACACCCTCATCGCCCGCGACAGGTTGTCCGTCCAGATCGATCCGGACAAGCCGTACTCGGTGTCGTTGGCCAGCGCGATGGCATCGGCCTCATCGTCGAACGGCAGCACGGTGACGACCGGTCCGAAGATCTCCTCGGTGACGGTGCGGTCGGAGCGCTCTGGGGTCAGCACGGTTGGCGGGAACCAGAATCCGGGTCCGGACGGCGCGCTGCCGCGGAACGCGACTGGTGCGTCGTCGGGCACATAGGAGGCCACCGAGTCGCGGTGCGATGCGGATACCAACGGCCCCATCTCGGTGTCCCTGGCCTTCGGGTCGCCGACGACGACCCCCTTGACGGCAGGTTCGAGCAGCTCCATAAACCGGTCATAGACGGTGCGCTGCACCAGAATCCGGCTGCGCGCGCAGCAGTCCTGTCCGGCGTTGTCGAACACACCGTACGGTGCGGTGGCCGCCGCGCGCTCCAGGTCACAATCGTCGAAAACGATGTTGGCGCTCTTGCCGCCCAGCTCCAGCGTCACGCGCTTGACCTGTGCGGCCGCACCGGCCATCACCCTGGTGCCGACCTCGGTCGAGCCGGTGAAGACGATCT
This sequence comes from uncultured Actinomycetota bacterium, assembly GCA_963800125.1. Lineage (GTDB taxonomy): Bacteria > Actinomycetota > Actinomycetes > Mycobacteriales > Mycobacteriaceae > Mycobacterium. The sequence continues at coordinate 116,186 of CAWDAC010000003.1, forward strand.
TGCGCACTCCCGGGTGGCTGACGAAGCGCTCGCCGATCACCGATCCCTTGCCGGGCAACACCTGCAACAGGTCTTCGGGCAGACCGGCTTCCAGCGCCAGCTCGCCGAGTCGGATCGTGGTCAGCGGCGTCCATTCGGCCGGTTTCACCAGCACCGCGTTGCCAGCGGCCAGCGCGGGCGCGAAACCCCACGATGCGATCGTCATCGGGAAGTTCCACGGGGTGATCACGCCGACCACGCCGATCGGCTCGTTGAATGTGACGTCGAGACCGCCCGCCACCGGAATCTGCTTGCCGGACAGCCGTTCCGGACTGGCGGCGTAGAACTGCAGCACGTCGCGTACGTGTCCCGCCTCCCACTCCGCGTTGCCGATCGGATGGCCGGAGTTGGCCACCTCGAGCGCTGCGAGTTCGTCGACATGAGCATCGACAACAGTCGCGAACGCCCGGAGCGCACCCGCCCGGTCGGCCGGCGTGAGTGCTGCCCAGGCGCGTTGCGCGGCGGCGGCGCGCGCCACCGCCTCGTCGACACCGGCCTCATCGACCCGCTCGACGGTGCGCAGCTGCTGCTCCGTGGCGGGGTTGATCAGAGTGGAGGCAGTCACGCTCTCACCTTCCCCCGGGTCGCTGCGCTCCTGCCCCCAGGAGCCACCTTTCCGGTCGCATATTCCGTCGCGGCCTCGACCACCGCGACGAACAGGCGGATATCGTCGAGCCGCTCCTCGGGATGCCACTGGACCGCCAGAACGAAGTTCTCAGACCCTTGTCCCGTCGCTCCGCTCGCCCCGGGAGGGATTTCGACCGCCTCGATCACCCCGTCGGTGTCCTGCGCACTGATGATCAGCCCCTCACCCAGCCGATCGATGGCCTGGTGGTGGTAGCACTGCGCATCCGACGACTCGCCGATCAGTGCGGCCAGCCTGGTGCCGGGCACCGTGCGCACCGCCGACGTCGAGAACACCGCGTTGCCCTGCTGATGACGACTATGGCCAAGGACATCTGGCAGGTGCTGGTGCAGCGTGCCGCCCAGTGCCACGTTGATCACCTGCGCGCCGCGGCAGATGCCCAGCACCGGCATGCCGCGCCGTATCGCGCCGCGGATCAGCGCGAACTCCCACGCGTCGCGCTCGCGGTTGGCTTGCACCGGCTCGTCGGTGGCGGGATGGCGCGCCTGGCCGTAGCTGGCCGGATCCATGTCCCGCCCGCCGGTGATGACCAATCCGTCCAGCCCGTCGAGCACCCGCTCGGCGGCATCGGCGGGTTGCGGCGGCAGAAGCACCGCGGTGCCGCCGGCGAGGTTGACGCCCTCCAGGTAGATGGCAGGCAGAAAGCTTGCGTACACATCCCAGACCCCGGTCTGCGCTTGCTGCAGATAAGTGGTCAGGCCGAGAACGGGGCCTACGCTTCTCGCGTCAAAGCCGCTCAAAGCCGCGAACCCTTTCCCAGTCGGTCACCGCGGCATTGAACGCCGTCATTTCAATGCGGGCGTTGTTGAGGTAGTGCTCGACCACGTCGTCGCCGAAGGCTTCGCGCGCCACCTGCGATTTGCCGAACAGCTCTGCGGCCTCTGTCAGCGTGGTGGGCAGGCACTCGGCGCCGCTGGTGTAGGCATTACCCTCCAACGCCTCCGTCAGCTCGAGTGACTGCTCGATGCCGTAGATGCCGCCCGCGATCAATGCCGACACCGCGAGGTACTGGTTGACGTCCCCGCCCGGCGCACGCAATTCCATCCGCATGCCGTGGCCGTGGCCGACGACCCGCACCGCGCAGGTGCGGTTGTCCATCCCCCATGCGATCGCGGTCGGCGCGAAGCTGCCTTCGACGAATCGCTTGTAGGAGTTGATGTTCGGCGCATAGAAGAGTGTCAACTCACGAAGAGTCGCGAGCTGGCCCGCGATGAAGCTGCGGAACATCGCCGACATTCCGTCGGGCGCGCTGGAGTCGGCGAACACCGCGCTGCCGTCGTCACCTCGCAACGAAATGTGGATGTGGCAGCTATTGCCTTCGCGTTCATCGAATTTCGCCATGAACGTCAGGCTCTTGCCGTGCTGGTCGGCGATCTCCTTGGCGCCGTTCTTGTAGATGGTGTGGTTGTCGCAGGTGACGCGGGCGTGGTCGTAGCGGAACGCGATCTCCTGCTGCCCGAAGTTGCACTCGCCCTTCACGCCCTCGCAGTACATGCCTGCGCCGGTCATGCCCAGTCGGATGTCGCGCAGGAGTGGCTCCATCCGGGTGGACGCCAGCATCGCGTAGTCGACGTTGTAGTCGGTCGCCGGCGTCAGACCCGCGGTATCCGGCCGCCCACGCCGCGCGGTAGGAGTCGTCGAAGACCATGAACTCCAGTTCGGTGCCCACGTAGGGCACCAGCCCCTTGTCGGCCAGCCGGGCGATCTGCTTGTTGAGGATGCTGCGCGGCGCCTGGGTTACCGGCTTCGCCGTTGATCCAGGACAGGTCCGCCATCACCAGCGCGGTTCCAGGCAGCCACGGCAGCAGGCGCAGCGTGGAGAAGTCCGGCGTCATCACCATGTCGCCGTAACCGGTCTCCCAACTGGAGATCGCATACCCGTCGACGGTGTTCATGTCGACGTCGACGGCGAGCAGGTAGTTGCAGCACTCGGCGCCGTGGGCCGCCACGTCCTCGACGAACAACCGCGAGGAGACCCGTTTGCCGGTCAGCCGGCCCTGCATGTCGCAGAACGCCACAATCACGGTGTCGATGTCCCCGTCGGCGACCAACGACTCCAATTCGGTTTGAGACAGCATCCCCGTCATGCCGAGAACTCAACCATTGGAAACCGCCTTCCACTGTGTGACCTAGTAGATTTACCAAACTGTCACCCTCTAAAGGTAGGCCACCAGACCAATAGCTCGCTAGCGCTCCGAGAAGATCGGCGTCGTCTGGGCCTGCCGGTTGACCCGGACGTCGAACGCCTCGGAGACGTGCCATTCCCGGGACAGCATGACCGGCGTTCCGTCCTTCTCGTAGTCGATCTCCTCGATGTACAGCAGCGGTTTCCCGCGCCGGATGCCAAGCACTTTCGCCGTCTCGCTGGTGCTGGCTACGGCGCGCAATGTCGCTGTCGCGTGGTCTGCGGCATGGCCCGAGGAACTCAGCAGCGCGAACAGGGAGGGATCCATGTTGCGCAGATCGAGGTCGCTACGGAGCAGTCGCGCGGGGATGCGATCGCGGGAGTAGATCACCGGCTGATCATCGGCCGTCCGCACGCGCTCGACCGCCAGGGCCCTTTCGCCTCGACCGAGTTGCAGCGCACTGTCGTCCTTTGAGCATTGTTCGAACGCCGCGTGCAGGATGCGCATCCCGGCTCGCGCCCCGGCGCTCTCGATCATCGCGAGGTAACTCAGCGTCGAGTCCAGTCCGTGCGGCATCCGCCGGCGTTCGGTGACATAGCTGCCCGAGCCGCGACGACGGGTGACATAGCCGGCCTCGACGAGCCCACGCACCGCCTCTCGCACCGTCGCCCGAGACACTCCGAAGTGCTTCGCCAGCTCGCCCTCGGTCGGCAACTTCGCCCCTGGCGGCAACTTCGAATTGCTGATTTCCTCCAGCAAATCGTCCCGCAAGCGGTCGGCGAGCAAAGTTCGCCCAGACATGGCCACGAGCCTACGGTTTGGTTTCGCTCGGTGCATCGATGCTGGATACCGTTTCCTCGAGGACCCGACGGACCTGATCCGCGATCGACGGCGCACCGGGCAGCAGGCCGTCGAAGATGGCACTGCCGATGGTGTATCCCCACGCGCCTGCCTCGCTCACCGCGATCGCCCGGTCGATGCTGGCGATGGATCCCGCGACGATCACCGGGCCGCTCGACCGCCGCACCACCTCGCGGATGAGGTCGATCGGGTCGGCGGTCGGATGGCGATACGCCAGCAGGTCGAGGCCGCTGACGTGATCGAGCCCGGTGAGTCGTTCTGCGTCGGCGGCGATCTCGTCGATCGTGCCGAGCAGGACACTCGGGTGGTCGACGACTCGGCCGGGGAACGGACAATAGCGCACGCCGTCCGGAAGGATCCCCGCCCCGTCTTCGGCATGGGTGCCACCAAGCACCCAGTCGACTCCCGCCTCGGCTGCCGAATGCAATGACGAGAGCTCGGCCTCCTTGGTGGTCGACACGACTTCGAGCATCACCTCGAACCCGGCATCGTGGGCAAGCGAGGTCAGTTCACGTTGTCGGGCGAGGTCTGCACCGACGTCCTTGAACCCGATGTAGCGCAGCCCGCTGTCGGCCAGTGTCGGCACGATCTCGGCCGCGTGGTCGACGGTTCGGTCGCCATGGGTGAGCATGAACACGAAATGAGCCACTAGTCCTCCTTCATCCGTTTCATCCCCCTTGGGCGTCGGCCACGATCGACCGCGCCGTCTCGTCCGACCAGACACCGAGTAGGCCGGCGAGGTCGACGATCGAGATCCGCTCCCGCAACAGGCCGGAATTTCTCAGCGCCCAGAACAGCAGGCCGTCGTCGTAGCCGGGTCCGAGGTCTTCGGCCCGGGTCGGGAGACCGCTCGCGTGGCTAACCTCGTCGAAGTGTTCCGGCGTCGGCAGCGTCAGTGTCTGCATGAACTCGTCCCAGTCGGTGACCAGCGCCTCGACATCGGACTGGTGGGCGAGCAGCCAGTTGCGTTTGGCGTTGTAGGCCGTCCAGCACTCCTCGACCGTTTTCGCACCGAGCTCGGCGAAGGCGCGCGTCACGGCATCCCGACCCGTCGACTCGTCCGGCACCCGGACCTGCGCGCTCGGCGACCGGATCGTCTGATCCACGAGCTGCCAGACCCGCAGCGCAAGCCGGGTAGCGACGGTCACTTGCATGCCGTGCGGGGCAGCAGGCCCCGGCTGCTGTTCGAGCGCCATCTCCAGTAGGTGAGACACCGCATGCTCACTGCCCGATGCGGGCGCCGTCGAGCCGACGATTCCCATCGACAGGCCACTCGCCGCCAGCAGCCGGGCCAGATCGGCGAGCCCCGCCGGCTCGGCATCGCGTGCGGCCCGGGCGAGATTCGGAAGTGCAGGCATCGCGGCGAGGACCTGTTCGACGACCGCGGGATCGTAGGCGGGTCCGTGGCCGAGCCGGGCTGCGAGTTGCCATTCGGCGACCGCGTTCGGGACCGTGGACAGATCCCCCACGCCGGCGAGATTCAGCTTCGAGGGTGCCGCAGTGAGGATGTCGGAGTCGGCGACGAGCATGTCCGGCCATCGCGACACGACCGTGCGTTTCGCGCCGGCGATGATGAGAACGCTGCGGTCCGCGATGAAACCGTTGATGCTGCAGGCGGTTTGGACCGCGACGTGACGGCTACCGGTGCGCTTCGCGGTGACCTTCGCGATGTCGGTGAGCGTGCCTGCGCCCACCGAGATCAGCAGCCGGTCCGCACCCACTTCCGCCACGGCGCGCTCGACGGTCTCCTCGTCGGCGCGAACCGTCCCAGTCCCGAGCTGGACGACCGGGCAGTCGCCGAGCTGCTTGGCGAGCCGATCGACGACCGGCCCGGCCCGACGTGCGGTACGGCCCGCCGTCACTCAGGATCACCGCCGCCGGCGCCCCTGGTCGTGCGCAGGTGTCGGCGATCGCGTCATCCAACACCGAGGCGCCGACGCGGATGTCCACCTCGGGCAGGTCGCTGTAGCCCTTCTCGCGGAGGGTCGCGAGGATCGCGTTCGGTTCGGGGATCATCTGCCCAACGCTGACTCGACGGCGTCGAAAGCGGCGAGGTAGCGGCAATACGCTTCGGCGTATTGCCGTTGCGCCGCAGGGTCGGGCTCGATGGCGGTCGGATCGAGATGGACGGCAACGGATGCCGCCGCGAAATCGGTGAACACCCCGGCGCCGACCCCGGCGACCATGGCCGCACCGACAGCGGTGGCCTCCTCGGTCAGGACCCGCCGCACCGGCCTGCCGAGCACATCGGCCTTGATGGCGGCCCACAGATCATCCCGCGCGCCACCGCCCACGATCCGGACCTCGCCGTGACCAAGGCCCAGTGCGTCGAGTCGATCGACGATGTCGCGCAACGCATATGCGCACCCTTCGAGTACTGCGCGCGCGACGTGTGCCGAGGTGTGGTTCATTCCGAGGCCGAGGAAAGCGCCGCGCATCGCGTCGTTCCACCGCGGCGCGGTCGACCCCGACAGGGCGGGCAGGAACAGCACGCCGTCGCTGGCCGGTGGCGCCCGCCGTGCCCGTTCGAACACCTCCCCCTGCGGCACACCGAGCAGCCCGTTGGCGAGCCACAGGGTGCTGCCGCCGCTGACGAATCCGGGATTCTCGATCAGCCACGAACCGGGCACCGCGTGGCCGTGGGTTTCCACCAGAGCGAGTGCATCGCGGACGGGCGCCGGGGCGACGGTGGTCACCGGTTCGGCGGTGCCGGTGACGTCGACGACCACACCGGGCTCGATCGCGCCCGCCCCGACGGACGCGGCGTGTTCATCGCCGGTGCCGACGACAACCGCGCATCGGGTGGTCAGCCCGAGCTCGGCGGCGACGCCGTCCCGCAGGGTGCCGACCACCTCCGTCGAGGGGCGCACCGGCGGCAGCATCGCCGGGTTTAGCCCGGCCGACTCACACAGTTCGGGATCGAAATCGCCCTTGGCGACGTCGTACACCATCGTCGACGACGCGTTCGCCGCATCCTGGGCGTGCGAGCCCGAAAGGTAGTGCAGCACATACGATCCGACGGGCGCCAGCACGGCCGCGCGCTGCCAGACCAGCGGTTCGTGATCGCGGATCCACATCATCTTCGGTGCGCTGTGCGACGCATCGGCCACCAGTCCGGTCCGCTCGGCGAGCAGTTCGGACCCCACCTTCGAGACCAGCCGGTCGCACTGCTCGGTGGCCCGTTTGTCCAGCCAGATGATCGCCGGGCGCAGCGGTGCGCCGCCGGCGTCGCATGCGACGACGCCGTCGACCTGGCTGCCCAAGCCCATCGCCACGATTCGATCCGCCTGCACGCCTTCGGTGGCCGCGCGCACCGCGTCGCGAAGCGCGGTGCAGTAGGTGTACGGGTCCTGGTCGGCCCAGCCGTCGTGCTCGTGCACCATCGTGAGTGGAGCCGAGCCGGAGGAGACGACGTCGCCGTCCTCGTCGACGATCACCGCCTTGATGCTCTGCGAGCCGACGTCGACTCCCAGGACCAGAGACACGACTCCCCCTCACGTGGCGGTAAGGCGTTGAGTGGCACGGTGTGCGGGGAGGATTGGGCGGCGATCCTCCCCGCCGGTCACGTCATGGTGACCGAGTCGGCGAATCGTCTCCCGGCGTCTGGGACGCCAAATCGTCCACCGCGATCTCGGTGACGGAAACCGTACCGTAGCCCTCTTCCTGCAGGTTCGCTCCATGCCGTCCGTGCGACATCGCGAACTCCTCTTCCGGTGACAGCACCAGCTTGTGCCGCCCCCGGACCGCGAAGTAGATGATTCCGATCACGAAGTAGATGAGCGTTCCGTAGACACCCGGCGCGTAGTCCGCGTTGAAGAACAGCGAGACGAGCGCGACGAGGGCGATGACACCCGCGATCGCCGCGCCCCAGACACCCACCGGGCTGCGGTATGGCCGTTCGATGTTCGGTAGCTTGCGGCGCAGCATGATGAACGCCAGGCACTGCATGAAATACGAGATCACCGCACCGAACACCGCCATGTACAGCAGTGCGCCGACGATCTTGCCCGCGAGTGCGCCCTCGCTCTGGCCGAGCAAGTACATGACCCACACGAGGATGAACCCGACGACAGCGCCGGCGATCAACGCAACGTACGGCGTGTGCCTGGTTGGATGCGTGATCGACAGGCTCTGCGGGAAATAGCCCGCGCGCGAGAGCGAATAGGTGTTGCGCCCATAGGCATAGATGATCGTGAAGAAGCTCGCGATCAGCCCGATCAGCCCAATCGTGGCGAGCACCACGGCCCCGGTGCCCTCGCCGAAGACCGCCTTGAAACCGTCGAACAACGGGGTCGCCGACGTTCCGATGGACGCGGCCCCGCCGCCGACGCCGGTGTTCAGGAACAGCGTGAGAACCGCGAACACCACCAGCGTGTTGAGCCCCCAGATCGTCGCCCGAGGAATGTCCCGCTTCGGATCGTGCGACTCCTCGGCTGCGAGTGGCAGTTCTTCGATCGCCAGGTAGAACCAGATCGCAAACGGCAAGGCGGGGAAGATTCCTGCGATGCCCATAGGCAGGAAGCTGCTTCCGCCCTCCTCCGGCGGGATGTTGGTCAGCAGGCTGGCGTCGAACGCGCCCGAGACGAGAACGGATACGAAGAAGAACCCGAGGATCCCGAGCGCCAGCACGGTGATCACCACTGTAAAGCGCATGGTGATCTCGATGCCCATGATGTTGATCCCGACGAAGATGATGTAGAAGATCGCCGCCCACAGCACCGGGCTGTTCCACCACCCGTCCGCTGCAACGAGCTCGAAAACGATGTCGTGGGAGAGGAATCCCATCGCGCACACGACCACCGCGGGCGTGATGACGTATTCCATGTTCTCGGCCAGGCCGGTGACGAAGCCGCCCCACGGGCCCATCGCAGACCGTGAGAAGGAGTAGGCGCCGCCGGTGTGCGGCAGGGCAGGCGACATCTCGGCGATGCTGTAGCACAGGCCGTAGTACATGACCGTGATGACGATGCCCGCGATGAGCAGACCGCCGAAACCCCCGGCGTCGAGACCGACGTTCCAGCCGTAGAAATCTCCCGAGATGACCGCGCCGACACCGAGCGCCCAGAGCGACCAGAAAGCGGCATGACGGCGCAATTTGCGCCGTTCGAAATAACCGTGTTCCGCGTCCCGATAGGTGACCGATCCGACTGCCCGCTTGTTCTCCGCCATCGCTCCTCCTGGCTTCCCATTGGCTTCCGAGCGAAAGTTGTCAGACAACTTGGACGATAACGCTAGACGGTTACCAGGTCAACGACCTAGCGCCAAGATTTATGCATTCGTCACCGCCAAAGGTAGGACACCAGACCTTTGGCGTTTTATTGTGCCTATGCGAGTTCTGTCCCACCCCCGCGAAGGAGAATCGCCGTGCCAGAGGGCCACGAACATCTCAGCGACGACGAGAAACATCTCGCCAAGCTCGGCTACGTTCAGGAGTTGTCGCGGTCCTGGTCGGGTTTCTCCAACTTCGCCATCTCGTTCTCGATCATCTCGATCCTGGCCGGCTGCTTCACCTCGTTCGGCCTTGGCTGGAACAACGGAGGCCCCGCGGCGATCGCGTGGGGATGGCCGCTCGTCTCGATCTTCATCCTGATCATCGGCCTCTGCATGTCCGAGCTGGTGTCGGCGTACCCGACATCGGGCGGAATCTACTGGTGGGCAAGCAAACTCGGCGGCGCAAAGGCCGGCTTCTATACCGGCTGGCTGAACTTGATCGGGTTGATCGCCATCCTGGCGTCGGTGTCCTACGGCTGCGCGACGTTCCTCGACCTGACGCTCGGCACGTTCAGCGAGGGCTGGCTCGCCGGATACAGCCTCACGCGAACCTTTGCGCTGTTCGTGATCATCCTGGCCGCGTCGGCGATCATCAACATCTTCTCGTCGCACCTGCTCGCCGTCATCAACAACGTCTCGGTGTGGTGGCACGTGATCGGCGCGGCCGCGGTGGTTTTGATCCTGATCTTCATCCCTGAGCAGCACGCCAGTTTCTCCGATGTCTTCGCCCAGACCATCAACAACACCGGCATGTTCGGTGGCGAAAAGGGCTTTGGCTGGCTGATTTTCGTGCTGCCGATCGCGGCGATCCTGACGCAGTACACGATCACCGGCTACGACGCGTCCGCGCACCTGTCGGAGGAGACCAAGAGCGCCGCGGACGGCGCGGCCAAGGGCATCTGGCGGTCGATCTTCTACTCGGCGATCGGCGGCTGGATCCTGCTGCTGGCGTTCCTCTTCGCGGTGCAGGACCCTGAAGAGGTGTCCGCCGCAGGCGGTGCGGTGGTGACGATCTTCAACCAGGCGATGAGCTCTAAGTGGGTTGCCCTGGTGCTGCTGATCTCCACGGCGGGCCAGTTCTTCTGCACCACCGCCTGCCAGACCAGTGCATCCCGCATGCTGTTCGCGTTTAGCCGCGACCGCGCGGTACCCGGCCATCAGTTGTGGTCCGCGGTCAGCAAGAACAAGATCCCCGCCAATGGCGTCATGATCACCGCGGTGCTCGCCGCGATCATCACCCTGCCTGCACTGGTCCCGGTGGATGTCAACGGCGCTCCGGTTCCGGTGGCGTTCTTCGCGGTGGTGTCGATCGGCGTCGTCGGTCTCTACCTGTGCTTCATGGTCCCGATCTACCTTCGCTGGCGGTTGGGCGACGAGTTCGAGGTAGGCCGCTGGAACCTGCGCGGGCATCACAAATGGATGGCACCGGTCGCGGTCATCGAGATCATCGTCACCTCGATCATCGCGCTCTTCCCTTACAGCAATGCCGGTATTCCCTGGGACCCGACATTCGAGTGGAAAGCCGTCAACTACACCCCGCTGCTGGTCGGCGGCGTGCTGATCCTGCTCTACGTCTATTGGCACGTGTCGGTGAAAAACTGGTTCACCGGTCCGATCCGCCAGGTCGACGAAACCGGCGAAGCGCTGGAGGGCGTTTCTTAGCCTCTCCGAGCGGCAAGCCACCTCCGGCCGGATGGAGCCCCACCCGGTAGGGTCGAACTGATGTGTGGAGCCACCGGCGAGGTGCGACTCGACGGCCGAACGCCTGATGTTGCGGCGGTGTCGGCGATGGCCGAGGCGATGGCTCCACGTGGTCCCGACGCCGCGGGCGTGTGGTCGCAGGGCCGGGTCGCACTCGGTCACCGCCGCCTGAAGATCATCGACCTGTCCGAAGCGGGCGCGCAGCCGATGGTCGACGCCGAACTCGGCCTTGCCATCGCATGGAACGGCTGCATCTACAACTACCAGGATCTGCGTCGGGAGTTATCCGAGCACGGCTACCGGTTCTTCTCCCACAGTGACACCGAGGTGCTGCTCAAGGCCTACCACCGGTGGGGTGACCGGTTCGTCGACCGGTTGTTCGGGATGTTCGCCTTCGCCATAGTCGAGCGGGACAGCGGTCGGGTGCTGCTCGGACGGGACCGGCTGGGCATCAAACCCCTCTACATCACCGAGGATGCGCACCGCGTGCGTTTCGCGTCCTCGCTGCCCGCGCTGCTGGCCGGCGGCGGCGTCGACACCCGCATCGACCCGGTGGCCCTGCACCACTACCTTTCGTTCCATTCCGTCGTACCGCCGCCGCGCACCATCCTGCGGGGCGTGAGCAAGATCCCACCGGCCTCGCTCGTCGCGATTGAACAGGATGGCCGTCGTACCACCACGACGTACTGGGAGCCCGACTTCACCCGGCGCGCGGACAGGGCGGACTGGTCCGAACGTGATTGGGAGGACGCGGTTTTAGCCGCGCTGCGTCTTGCGGTTGAGCGCCGGCTGGTCGCCGATGTTCCTGTCGGATGCCTGCTGTCGGGTGGCGTCGACTCCAGCCTGATCGTCGGTTTGTTGGCCGAAGCCGGCCAGCACGGGCTGCAGACCTTCTCGATCGGCTTCGAGTCCGTCGGCGGCGTCAAGGGTGACGAATTCAAGTATTCGGACATCATCGCCGAGCGCTTCGACACCGATCACCATCAGATCCGCATCGGCACCGACCGGATGCTGCCCGCGCTCGACGGGGCGATCGGCGCGATGAGCGAGCCGATGGTCAGCCACGACTGCGTCGCCTTCTACCTGCTCAGCCAGGAAGTGGCCAAACACGTGAAGGTGGTCCAGTCGGGGCAGGGTGCCGACGAGGTCTTCGCCGGATATCACTGGTATCCGCCGATGGGTGAACCCGACGCGGCCTCGCTCGACGGTTCGCTGGCCAGTTACCGGAAGGCGTTCTTCGACCGGAACCCCGAGGGAGTCGCCGCACTCGTCTCGCCTGCCTACCTCGCCAAGGCGATACGTCGCCGACCAGACGGCTCCGAGGGCGACCCGAGCGGCCAGTTCGTCGCGGAGCACTTCGCCCGCGAAGGCGCCCAGACCGGCGTCGACCGGGCGCTGCGGCTCGACACCACCGTGATGCTGGTGGACGACCCGGTGAAGCGGGTCGACAACATGACCATGGCCTGGGGCCTGGAGGGCCGGGTGCCGTTCCTCGACCACGAACTCGTCGAGCTCGCAGCGACCTGCCCGGCCGACCTCAAGACCGCGCACGAGGGCAAGGGTGTGCTGAAAGAGGCTGCGCGCCGGGTGATTCCCGCCGACGTGATCGACCGTCCCAAGGGCTACTTCCCGGTGCCCGCCCTCACCCACCTGGAGGGCCCATACCTGGACCTGGTGCGCGACGCGCTCTACGCGCCGGTAGCCAAGGAGCGGGGACTGTTCCGCCCAGAAGCCGTCGACGCACTGCTCGCCGACCCTAACGGTCGGCTGACCCCGCTGCGCGGCAACGAGTTGTGGCAGATCGCGCTGCTCGAACTGTGGCTGCAACGGCACGGCATCTCGGGGGCCGCCGCATGAGCACCCGAAGGCGACCGCGAGTGAGGATCGCAGCGAAGCGAGGACCGGAACGAGCGGGAGCCGAGGCATGAGCACCGGCGCCGACGAGCGCCCCGAAGCCATCACCCTCGGGCTGCACGACGCGTCACCTCCGCACCTCGTTGACGTCATGGCGGACGATGTCGTGCTCGAACTCGGTTGGGGCCGATTGATATTCGGTCAAACATTCGCGGACGCCGAAAAGCTCGCAGAGGTCCTGCGCGGGGAGACCCACGGACGTCGCGATATCTGCATCTACGCCCGCGAATCCCACGTCCTTGTCGCTCTGGCGCCCGCGGAGTTGTTCATCGACCCGAGCCACACCTACCGGCTGCGCTTCTCCGACGGTGATGAATCCACGCCGTCACCGATCGGGATCACCGTGCGCACACTGACGGAAGAAGCCGACGCCGACGCCGTGAACCGTGTCTACGTGCGTTGCGGAATGGTGCCTGCGCCCACGGCCGTCATTTGGGACAACCACCTGCACGCTGACGCGGTCGACTATCTGGTCGCGATGCGCGACGACGGCACGGTGGTTGGCACCGTCACCGGCGTCGACCACAAGCGGCTGTTCTCCGACCCCGAGGACGGGTCGAGCCTATGGACTCTGGCGGTGGACCCCACGGCCAACGTGCCCGGTGTCGGTGAGGCGCTGACCCGCGCGCTCGCCGACATCTTCCGCGAGCGCGGCCGCGCCTACATGGACCTGTCCGTCGCGCATGACAACGTCGCGGCCATCGCACTGTACGAGAAGCTTGGCTTCCAACGGGTTCCGGTGCTGGCGGTCAAGCGCAAGAACGCCATCAACGAGCCGCTGTTCACCCACCCGCCCGAGACGGTGGACGACCTCAACCCCTACGCGCGCATCATCGCCGACGAAGCGATGCGCCGCGGCATCCAGGTCGAGGTACTCGACGCCGGGGCCGGAGAGATGCGTCTCACCCACGGCGGGCGCAGCGTGGTCACCCGGGAGTCGCTGTCCGAGTTCGCATCCGCTGTGGCTATGAGCCGGTGCGACGACAAGCGCCAGACCCGGCGCATCGTCTCCGAAGCCGGCATCGCGGTGGCACGCGGACGGCTGGCCACCTTCGACGAGGAAGACCATGCGTTCCTCGCGGAGGTGGGCGATGTGGTGGTCAAACCCACCAGGGGCGAGCAGGGTAAAGGCATCACGGTCGGTGTGGACGGGACGCGGGACCTCGACGCCGCACTGGCCCGGGCCCGCGAGCAGCACCCCGAAGTGCTGATCGAGCAGCGCGCGAAGGGTGATGACCTCCGACTGGTGGTGATCGACGGAAAGGTGGTGGCCGCCGCGCTGCGGATGCCGGCGGAAGTCATCGGAACCGGACACCACACCGTGCGTGAGCTGATCGAAACCCAGAGCCGGCGCCGCGCCGCGGCCACCGGCGGCGAATCCCGCATCCCGCTCGACGAGGTGACCGAGGCAACGGTGGCCGACGCCGGCTGGTCGTTCGGCGATGTGTTGCCCGAAGGACAGCGTTTGCGGGTCCGGCGCACTGCCAACCTGCACCAGGGCGGCACGATTCACGACGTGACGGCCGAGGTGAACCCGGAGCTCTGCCGGGTGGCGGTCAGCGCCGCCGAAGCGATCGGCATTCCGGTCACCGGAATCGACCTTTTGGTGCCGGATGTTCGCGGGGCCGACTACGTGTTCATCGAAGCGAACGAACGTCCCGGGCTGGCCAACCACGAGCCGCAGCCAACGGCCGCGGCGTTCATCGACTACTTGTTCCCGTCGAACCCCGGCTTGCCACAGGCGTGGACACCTTCCGAGGCGTCTGACTGAGCGCGTGCGCGAAGGCAGGACGCCGAGCATCCCACCCAGCGGCGTCTGACTGAGCGCGTGCGCGAAGGCAGGGCGCCGAGCATCCCGCCCCGAGGCGCCTGACTGAGGGGATCTCACCAAGTGCTGGTGCGCAGCACGATCTCGGCGGCCAGCTGGGCGGTGGACTCCTGGGCGTTGCGCCGCCCGAGCAGCTCCACCAGTCGGAAGTCGCCGTACACGTAACGCTGGCTGGCGCGGGCCACCGCCCGTGCCGCCGGCGTGCTGACCAGCGCAGTGGTGTTCATTTCCACGGGCGGGCAGTGCTCGTCGCGGATCACGCCGGTGAGGTCGGCGACGCGCGGATGGCCACGGTCGATCACGACCAGGCCGATGAAGCGGTCCAGCCGGGTGGCGGCCAATTCCCACGCCAGCTCCCCGCCGATGCGGTCGCCGACCAGCAAGCCCCACTGCACATCGAGCGTGTCGAGGATGCCGACCACCGACTTGGCGGTCAACCGTGGGTCGGGACCGATGACGATGGTCCGCAGCGAGGCGGTGTGCAGCCGCTGGCATACGGCGTCGTAGGCCGATGCCGCAAGCTGCGCGGCGCCGAGCAGCACCACGACGGACCCCTTGTCCGGGCCGGCGACATCGACAGGAACCGGGAATCCGTCGACGGTGACCAGCGTCGAAGGCATTTGGTTACGTTACAACCAGTTGCCCGTCGGCGGGCGGTTTTTTTAGCGGGTCTTAACCTGTCAGTCAGCCGGTATGGAGGCGCTCGGCCTGCGTGCCGGTGATGTCCAGAAACGTCTGCGGCAGCGAGGCTTTGACCGCAATCGTTGGATTCGGGGTGGGAAAAGCGATTCCGAAGACCGCCATCGTGTCGATGTTTTCGAACGAGAAGAAAACGCTGCTCTTCGCTCCACTGAGGTCCATGGTCTGCTCGTACACCAGCGCATCGGGACGTGGCGTCTGCAATCTGGTGGTGGTCATCGGAATGCCTTCCGACGACGGGTCGAAGAATGTCTGATACTGGGCGCACCGTTCGGCGGTGGCCGCGAGCTTGTCCAGATCCAGGTTCCACGTCAGCACGGTCATCACGATGCGTGCGCCGTCGTAGGAGACGCTGTACTTCGCCGCGCTGCCCGCGCCCCGCTCGGCCGATGCGGCGATCACCCTCGTCAGCCCGTCGGAGCAGCCTTCGGGCATCGACTGCATCGCAGGCGGGCCGCCGGCGCCATCGGGTTGGCCGGGATTGTCGATGAGGCGGTCGTATTGCACGCCCGGCGGGAAATCCGGCGCGGTCAGTACGACCTTCTCCAGCTTGGCGCCGGGCCAGGTCGCCGTTCCTGCGATGGTGTTCGCGCAGGCGGTGAAGGCCGTGATCACGACAACTGCCAGCGCAGACGCCCCCACGTGCCGCCTGAACATGAGTGCAAGGCTACCCACGCAGCGCGCTGACAATGGCCGGGCGCTCGGGCGGTCCGGTCTCCAGCAGGCCGAGGATCGCGTCAATGTCGACGTGGGCAGCCATCAGGTCGGCCATCAGGTCGAGTTGCCCGTCGCGCCGCGCGGAGACATCGACGTCGTCGTGCGACGACGAATCCGTGCCGCCCGGCGGCCGCCGCGGTGTCCGCGAGCCACTCCCGCCGAAAGTCGTCGTTGTCGAGCAGACCGTGCCAGTGCGTGCCGCACACCGCGGCCCGACGGATTCCGACACCGAGCCAGTCGTCATCGGCGGATCGCGAAACCTGGCCGTGGTGGATTTCGTAACCGCGCAGCGGGGCTTCGTGGCGGCGCAGCGCCTTGTCCGGCGCGAACACGATGTCGGCATCGAGCAGACCGAGGCCGTCGACCCCGCCTGCGCCGGACTCCACCGGATCGTCGATGTGACGGCACAGCATCTGAAACCCGCCGCAGATGCCCAAAACGGGCCGACCCGACCGGACGTGCGCGACGATGCCGTCGGCCAGGCCGCGGTCGCGCAGCCAGTCCAGGTCGGCGACGGTCGCCTTGCTGCCCGGGATCACGACGACGTCGGTGTCGGGCAGGTCGGCGGGGTCGCTCACCCAGCGCACCAGCACCCCGGGCTCGCACGCCAGCGCCTCCACATCGGTGGAGTTGGAGATGCGTGGCAACCGAATCGCGGCCACCCGCAGCCATTGCTCGCCGATCGGCGGCTGCGGCTGACCGACCACCCGGTGGGCCAGCACCGACACCGAATCCTCGGTGTCGAGCCACAAGCCGTCATCGAATGGCATGACGCCGTAGGTGGGTCTGCCGGTCAGTTCCTGTAACTGTGTCAGCCCCGGCGCGAGCAGTGCCGGGTCACCGCGGAACTTGTTGACCACAAAGCCCGCAATGAGTGCCTGGTCCTCCGGCGCGAGCACCGCCACCGTGCCGAACAAGTGGGCAAGCAGCCCGCCACGGTCGATGTCGCCGACCAAGATGACGGGCAGGTGCGCGGCCCGCGCCAGTCCCATGTTGGCCAGATCGGTTGCCCGCAGGTTGATCTCGGCGGGCGATCCGGCACCCTCGCAGATGACGGCGTCGAATTCGCTTCGCAGCGCGGCTAATTCGTTGGCGACCAACTCGGCGAGCCGGTCGCGGTGCTCGATGTAGTCGACGGCACCGACTGCGCCGGCGACACGCCCGCGCACCACCAGCTGCGACGTACGGTCGCTGCCGGGCTTCAGCAGTATCGGGTTGAACCGGACGCTGGGCGCCAGACCCGCGGCGCGTGCCTGCATCGCCTGCGCCCGGCCGATTTCGCCGCCCTCGACGGTGACCGCCGAGTTGTTGGACATGTTCTGCGCCTTGAACGGTGCGACCTTGATGCCCTTGCGGGCGAGCAGCCGGCACAGGCCGGCGACCAGCATGGACTTCCCGGCGTCCGAGCTCGTCCCTGCGACCAGCAGCGCCCCACTCACGGGTCACCCTTTCCGGCCGAGCAGACAGAGAATCGCACTTTCGCGCTCCTATTCGTGCGACTCTGCGTCTGCTCGCGCTGGAAGTCTCACAGCTGGGTCAGGATTTCGGCGCCGTCGTCGGTGACCACCAGGGTGTGCTCGAACTGCGCGGTCCACTTGCGGTCCTTGGTGACGACGGTCCAGTCGTCGTCCCAGATCTCGTAGTCCAGCGCGCCGAGGTTGATCATCGGCTCGATGGTGAACGTCATGCCGGGCTCGAGGACGGTGTCCACGGCGGGCTGATCGTAGTGCAGCACTACCAGCCCGTTGTGGAAGGTGGTACCGATGCCGTGACCGGTGAAATCGCGAACCACGTTGTACCCGAACCTGTTTGCATAGGACTCGATGACCCGACCGATGACAGACAGCGCGCGCCCCGGCCGCACCGCCTTGATCGCGCGCATCGTCGCTTCCCGCGTCCGCTCGACAAGCAGCCGGTGCTCCTCGGACACGTCACCGGCGAGGAACGTCGCGTTGGTGTCACCATGCACCCCGTCGATGTAGGCGGTGACGTCGATGTTGACGATGTCCCCGTCCTCGATGACCGTCGAATCCGGGATGCCGTGGCAGATGATCTCGTTCAGCGACGTGCAGCAGGACTTGGGAAAGCCCTTGTAGCCCAGCGTCGACGGATAGGCGCCGTGGTCGACCATGTACTCGTGCGCGATCCGGTCGAGCTCGTCGGTCGTCACACCCGGTGCGACGGCCTTGCCGGCCTCGGCGAGCGCGCCGGCCGCGATTCGGCCTGCGACCCGCATCTTGTCGATCACCTCGGGCGTCTGCACCCACGGCTCGCTGCCCTCCCGGGCGGTCGCCTTGCCCACGTACTCCGGCCGTGCGATCGACTTGGGCACCGGCAGGGTTGGCGACACCACGCCGGGGCGAAGTGCGGTGCGAACAGGCATGACGCCAGAGTAGTCGGACCGCGCGGATAGATTCTTTGGACATGACCATCGACGACGTTGACGAGCAGTTCGCCGCCCGGTTCGCGGAGCAGTTCGCCGACACCTGGCGCACCCCCGACCTGGCCAAGCACGAAGCGCTGTGGAGCGACGACATCGTGCTGACTCAGCCGATGATGGGCACCCTGCGCGGTAAACAGGCCTGCCGCGAGTCGTTCCAGCGGCTGTTCGCGTTGATGCCCGACCTGCACGCCGATGTGCACCGCGTCGGGCACGGCCCCAAGGAGGTGTTCATCGAGTTCACGCTGAGCGGGACCTACGGCGGCAAGCCGATCGCCTGGGACGCCATCGACCGGTTCACCTTCACCGGTGGGCTGATCGCCGAACGGGTTTCCTACTTCGACTCCACCCCGCTGATCGGCAAGCTGGTCGGCCGCCCGGCTGGGTGGGAGCGGCTGGTTCGCATCGGTTCGCAGCTGTTCAAACGCTAGCCGTTGGGATAGCGACCGAACCACGACTTGCGCGGTCCGCGGATGGAAACCGAGCCGCAGACCACCTTGCCGGTCAGGATGACGTGCGGTGTGCCCTCGGCGGGCGCGTCCCTGCGGTGATCGTGGGCGCTACCGACGACGACCTCGACGTCGTCGATCGACGCGCTCGCGCCGTCGGGCAGCCGTAGATCCAGCCCACCGAACTTCATATCGAGTTCGACGATGACCATCGGCCCGGCGAACCGCGCCCGGGTGAGGTCCAGGTCAACCGAGCCCATCCGGCGATGCAGCGCCAGCCGGGTCGGAACGGTCCACTCGCCGTGCCGCTTCAGGGAGCCCATCACGCCCCGCAGCTCCACCCGGTCGGCGGCCGAGGTGACGAGCGCGCCCGGTCCGGGCAGATCGCCGACCAGGGTGTCGAGGTCGGAGCGCAGCCGAGCCTGCGACACCAGCGCCGAGCGCTCCTCGAACTCGTCGATGTCGATCAAGCCCAGCGCGACGGCGTTGTGCAGCCGCCGCAGCGTGCCGTTGCGGTCGGCGTCCGATATGCGCAGCACCGCAGATTGCTCATTGATTCCGGTCATGCCTTCCCTGCCTTCTAGCGACAGGCTACCCAGGTCGCGAGGCTCGTTGGTCGTCGAGCAGGACGCCGGGGTTCAGGATCCCCGCGGGGTCGAGGCTGGATTTCGCGGCTTGTAGTGCGGCGCCCAACGGCTCGGGGCGTTGCCGGTCGTACCACGGTCGGTGATCACGGCCGACGGCGTGGTGATGGGTGATGGTGCCGCCATGGGATGCGATCGCATCGGAGACAGCCGTCTTGATTGCGTCCCACTGCTCGACGGTGCTGCCCCACCGCCCGGCGGCGTAGATGCCGTAGTACGGGGCGGGTCCGTCCGGGTAGACATGGGTGAAACGGCAGGTCACCAGCCCTGTCCCGCAGACCTCGTTAATCGCCCGCTGGGCGGTCGAACTGATCGCGGCGTGGAATGCCTCGAAGTTGTCCCAGGTGCAGGCCGTTTCGAAGGTTTCGACGATCAGTGACCGGCGGGCCAGCGCGTCGCGGTGGTACGGCATACGCAGGAATGCCGAACGCCAGTTGCCCGCTGCATCGGCGGACCTATCGTCGCGACCGCGGCGGGCGATCGTGGTGCCGCCGTGCTCGGCGGTGATGTCCAACGCGCGCTCCAGCCAGTTGTCGACCGGATGATCAGCCGACTCGAACGCCAGCAACAACAGGCCACCAGAGACCGCGGTGCTGGC
This sequence comes from uncultured Actinomycetota bacterium, assembly GCA_963800125.1. Lineage (GTDB taxonomy): Bacteria > Actinomycetota > Actinomycetes > Mycobacteriales > Mycobacteriaceae > Mycobacterium. The sequence continues at coordinate 136,119 of CAWDAC010000003.1, forward strand.
GTTGAGCAACGATTCACCTGGATCGAGCAGCCGACAGTTAGCCGGGTACAAGCCGGCCTGGGCGATGGCGCGGGTGGCGTCGACCGCTTGCGGGTAACGGTCGAAGGTGACCGAAGCGGTGACCTGCCAGCGTGGACGCTGCTGGAGGCGCATCCAGGCATCCGTAATGACGCCGAGCGTTCCCTCCGAGCCCAGGAACAGCCGGTCCGGTGACGGGCCGGCACCCGACCCGGGCAATCGACGAGATTCGCAAACGCCGGCGGGAGTGACGACGCGCATCGACTCGGTCAGGTCGTCGATGTGGGTGTAGAGCGTGGCGAAGTGGCCACCGGAGCGGGTCGCCAACCACCCCCCGAGGGTGGAGAACCCGAACGATTGTGGGAAATGCCGCAGCGTCAAACCATGTGGGCGAAGCTGATCCTCGAGGTTGGGTCCAAGAACTCCTGCTTGGATGCGTGCCGCGCGGCTGGTGTGGTCGATTTCGAGCACCGCATCCATGGCGGTGATATCCATCGTGAGGGCCGGGCCGTCGAACCGGGGTTCGATTCCGCCGACGACGGAACTGCCTCCGCCGTAAGGAATTACAGCGATTGATTCTCGCGAGCACCAGTCGAGCAGATCGATCACGTCCCGCTCGTCGCGGGGCCGCGCAACTAGATCGGGGACATGATCGAGTCGGCCTTGCAGATTGCGAACGACGTCCCGAAAACTCTTGCCGTGTGCATGACCGGCACGATCGGTTGGATTCGCCGAACACAGCGCCGACAAACTGGCCGGTGCGTTCATCCGCGGCGCAGGCAATCCGAGCACCGTCGGGTCCGGTGGCTCGTGGTCGGTGAAATCATGCCGCGGCAGAACCTGCCCGATACGGTCGACCAGTTGCCCGACCTCGGCCTGCGAGGCGGCTTCCTCGACATAGCCCCAACCCCACCACGACCGTTTCACGGCACGCCCTTGCTGCCGACCACCCGTGCGCTGGACACTCGAACATTGTTCCCGACTGCGAGGAAGCCCAGGGCGTGAACCACGCGTCAGACTGAAACCAAACCGCCAGCTCGTGGCACGCCGTCTTGGCGTCGTTCGCCCCGCTATGCGCTTGCGCACGCTCAACGAATCCCGCCAATCCTCCTTTGAGACGACGTCCATCCTGATACTTGTCTCACTGTGGCGACGAATGACAACTCCCGGGCACCGAAGACGGTCGAGGCGTGGGCCTTTGTGCAGCAGATGCTCGGGGACATCACCCGCATCATGGCCGAGGACGCCGAGAACGAACTCGAACTGCTCGAGGGCCTGCGCGTCATCAGCCGCGCCACCGCGCTGTGCTCGGAGCTGACCGTGGAGGCCGACCCCGATCTGCCGTGGTTCTTCGACATGTGCTCGCCCACCCGGCTGATCGGCGGCCCCAACCCGGACGGCAGGTACCTACTCGCGATGATCCGCGGCGACCGCGCCTATCGGGTCACCGGAAGACGGGGGACCACCGCCTATCTCGGTGTGCAGGTGCTGGCTGGAACCGGCATGACGCCGCGGCGGATGGCTGCGTATGTCAGCGACACCGACGTGAAGCTGGATGCCGGCGGCGGGTTCGCGTTGGTGTTCTCGTCCACCGAGCCGTCACAGGGCGAGCTCGACGGTGCGCATTGGGTGCGGATTCCGGAGGATGCATCGTCGATCGTGGTCCGTGAGTACATCGCCGACCCGGACACCGAACAGCCGGCGACGCTGCGCATCGATCCGCTGACCGCGCATCCGCCGCGACCGCTGTCCGATGACGAAGCGGCGGAACAGTTCACCGCAATGGCGTGGACCATCATGAAACTGACCACCCTGCACCGCACCATCAAGCCCGAGCTGCTGTCGCAGCCGAATACCCTCGTCACCGCGGAGGCCGCCGACCTCGGCGACGCCGACACCACTCCGGACAACCTGTACATGATTGGGACCTTCCGACTGGACGCCGACGAGTCGCTGGTGCTCGAATTCGAACCGCCGGATACTCGGTACTGGAACGTGACGCTGGAGAACATCTGGCATGAATGCCTCGAACCTCGCCGCAGGCACAGTTCGGTCACCAACAAAGGCGTAACGCCCGATGCCGACGGCCTGGTGCGTATCGCTATCGGAGCCAACGATTTCGGCCATGGCCACTGGCTGGATACCGGCGTCCGACACCGCGGCTTCATCGTGCTCCGCTGGCTGGACAACCCCGACCCGCCCAAGGTGGCCGTCACCGTGCGCAGCGGCGAGGCGATGCGGTGAGCGCTGCCGACCGGTTCGACCCCGCCGTGTTGGTCGAGCAGGCCTGCCAGTGGGCCGGAAGCGACGACTTCGGTGCGGAGTTCGACGAAACCGAAACTTGGCGCGACGGATTGGGCCGCCTGTGCGAGGGTTTGGTCGGCGAGGCCCGGCTCAACGACCTCGGTGTGGAGATAGCCGCGCTGGACATCTTGCGGCCGTTGAAGAACCGGCTGCAGATAGTGGAATGGCGCAAGGCTCATCCCGAGATCGGCGACGAGAAGATCACCAGGCCGATCTTCATTGTCGGGCAGCCGCGCACGGGGACCACGATCCTGTTCGACCTACTCGCCCAGGACCCGCAGCTGCGTCCGCCGCTGACCTGGGAGGTCGACGCCCCGTATCCGGTACCGCAGCCCGAGACCTATGACAGCGACCCGCGGATCGCCGACGCACAGGCCAGTCTGGAAATGAGCGAGCAGATCATTCCCGGATTCATGAGTTGGCATCCGATGGGTGCACAGGTCGGCCAGGAGTGCGTGCGGATCACCGCCGGCCAGTTCTGCAGCATGATCTTTTCCGTTCAGTACCGGCTGCCCACCTATTACAAGTGGCTGTTATATGAGGCCGACCATCGTCAGTCCTATCGTTATCACCGAATCTTTCTGCAGCACTTGCAATCCGGAGTCGGCGGCGAGTGGCTGTTGAAATCACCAGCCCATCTCTGGCACCTCGACACGTTGGTGGAAACCTATCCCGACGCGGTGATCGTGCAGACGCACCGCGACCCGCTGAACGTCATCTCGTCGATCAGCGCGTTGACCAATCACCTGCGTCGAATGGCCTCCGACGAAACCACTATCGCCGAATGCGCGGTGCAGTCCTGTGAGGAGATCGTCGTCGGGTTGCAGCGCGGCGTGACCCTGCGCGAATCGCTGGCGCCCGACCAGGTGATCGATGTGCAGTTCGCCGATTTCATGCGGGACCCGTTCGCGACGATCAGGTGGCTGTATGGCCGGCTGGATCGCGAGTTGACGCCTACCGCCGAGCGGAAGATGCGTGAGTTTCTGGCGGCGCATCCGGGCGACGGTGGCGGCGGCCGGTACAGCTGGGCCGACACCGGTCTGGACGCGGGGCTGCTGCGCGAGCAGGTCGCCGCCTACCAGGAGCGCTACAACGTCCCCAGCGAGCCGCTCAAATAGCACTCGGCAGGCCGATAGATCAGCATGCCGCCCCGAATGTTGCGCGTTTCCGCTGATGTTTCGCGGCTGCGATGGCCGGATGCTGGCTAGCATGAGCGAAACTGAGTGGAGCGACTTGGACGTGGGCGGGGTCATGAGCGAGCTTCCCGCCGGAACGGTGACGTTGCTGTTGGCCGACGTCGAGGGCTCGACGCGGCTGTGGCAGACCCAACCGGCGGAGATGACGGACGCCGTCGCACGTCTCGACAGCACTCTGGCCGACCTACTTGCTACCCACGGCGGGGTGCGTCCGGTCGAACAAGGCGAAGGCGACAGCTTCGTCGCGGCGTTCGCCCGTGCCAGCGACGCGGTGGCGTGCGCCCTGGATTTGCAGCGGGCAGCACTGGCGCCGATACGACTGCGCATCGGAGTGCATACCGGGCAGGTGCAGTTGCGGGACGAGGGTAACTACATCGGTCCGACCATCAACCGGACCGCCCGGCTGCGCGACCTGGCGCATGGCGGCCAGACCGTGCTGTCCGGCGCGACCGAACAGCTGGTTGCCGATTGGCTGCCGGGGGACGCCTGGCTGAGCGATCTGGGTACGCACGAGCTGCGAGATTTGCCCCGGCCCGAACGGGTGACACAGCTGTGCCACCCCGATCTCCGCAACGAGTTCCCGCCATTGCGTGCATCGAAAGGTGCCGACACACATAGCCTTCCTGTACAACTGACGAGTTTTATTGGCCGCGTCGCGCAGATGACCGAGATACGAAAACTGTTGACCGATAACAGACTCGTGACGTTGACGGGTGCCGGTGGTGCTGGCAAGACGCGGCTGGCGATTCAGATCGCTGCCGGCATCGCTGCCGAGTTTCGCGACGGTGTGTCCTATGTCGATCTGGCGCCCATCACACACGCTGTTGTCGTGCCGGTCGCTGTCGCCCGCGCGCTCGGACTGCCCGACCAGCCGGGCCGCTCGACCAATGAAACGCTCGTGCGGTTTGTCGGCGACCGCCAAATGCTGATGGTGCTGGACAACTGCGAGCACCTGCTCGACGCGATCGCATCGCTGGCGGCGGAGCTGTTGGCCGCCTGCCCGGGATTACAGCTGCTCGCAACGAGTCGTGAGCCCGCCAGCGTGCCGGGTGAGGTGACATTCCTGGTGCCATCGCTGTCGCTGGCCGACGAGGCGCTCGAATTGTTCGCCGACCGTGCCCGCCGGGTCCGCCCCGACTTCACCGTCACCGAGGACAACGCTGCCACCGTGACCGAGATCTGCCGACGGCTCGACGGCATGCCGCTGGCGATCGAACTGGCTGCCGCGCGCGTGCGTGCGCTGTCGCTTGACGAGATCGTCGGCAGTCTCCATAACCGGTTCAGGTTGTTGACCGGTGGTGCTCGCACCGCGGTGCGTCGGCAGCAGACGCTGCGCGCGTCGGTGGACTGGTCGCATGCGTTGCTCACCGAGCCCGAACGCATCCTGTTCCGCCGGCTCGCCGTCTTCCTCGGTGGCTTCGATCTCGACGCCGCCCAGGCCGTCGCCGGTGATGCCGAGGTTGAGCGTTACCAGATCCTCGATCAGCTCGCCCTGCTTGTCGACAAGTCATTGGTGGTCGCCGAAAACACCAGTGGCCGAACGCGATACCGGTTCCTGGAAACTGTTCGCCAATATGCGCAGGAAAAGCTCGGCGAGTCCGGCGAGGCGGAGGCCGTGCGGTCACGGCATCGCTGATCACTACACCTCGACGGTGGCGTTGCTCGGATGCGCCGGCACGCAGCCGACGTATCCACCGGCTGCGTCGATCAGGCAGATGAGGACATGGACAATCTCCGAAGCGCATTCGGGCTGGGGCATCGAAACCGGTGCCATCGGGCGAGCATTGGAGCTGGGCATCGTCGCTGCTGCCGCTCGATGGCTGTCCCGACAGGCCGCATCCAGGATAGGGCTGGCCTGGCATCGGCGCGCGTCCGAAGCCAATGCGAAGTCGCCGACGGCATGGCGCCTCACGTGCGCGCGCGATGTACTCGCCGACAAGGCCGTGCTCGACGCGTGGGTCAACAACTACAACTTGAGTGACGCCGAACAGGCCCTCGCGATCGCGCGCGAACTCGACGATCCCGCGCTCCTCGCCCGAACGACTCACGGCCTGTCGGCAGCGCAGCAGTCTACGAGGCCGAGGTGGCTCGGCGATACCTCGCCGAGGCGAGGCATGGCCTCGAACGCTAGGGGCGACCAGATGGAGGTTGTCGCAGATTCTCGGCCAGCAGGCTCGAAGGCCGCGCCTTGGTCACCGGTGACCCCATCGCATTGCGGGCGTCCGCCGAGGAAGGGACCGCGATCTTGCCGACGCCATCGGTGACCGCTTCGGATCGCGCCAGATGCGGGTGGCGAGCCTGGCCGGCGCCTACCTGTTCGAGGGCGATCTCACCCAGCGATCGCCGTTTACGCGGAGTAGGTTGCCGAGGCCGATGCCGATCATGACGAGATGTCGCGGATCACCGCGCTGATGGTGCTGCCGCAGGCGCTCGCGTACCAGGGAGAGGCGGGCGCGGCCCGAGGTCGCCGCCGAGGCGGCCATCGAAGCCGCCGCAGAACTCGGCGATGTCTATAGGCGAGCGCTCGGGTCGTACATCGGGTCGATGACCTCGCACCTGGCCGCCGGTGAACATCGCCTCGGCTTCAGACGCGGCTGATGCCGCCTGGCCCCATTCAGCGGCCTGCATGGGACAGCATCGATAAACAGCGCAGAGATCATTGCCCAGCTCCACCTGCGCGCCCGATGTCGCCGGCTTCGAGGCTCCGACGCGAAGGGCGGACGATGCCATCGCGCGACATCAGGTTGGATACGACGCGCTGGTGATAGTCACACGAGCGCGCGTCGAGCAACGCAAGTCGAGGTACAGTGAGCGATGCCCGAACAGGCAGAGCGCGACGCCTACGAGGCCCTCGCTTGCTTTGCCGGCCTCAAGGCGTACCTCGGGGCATCAAACATTTCGAATTCCTCGCGGGTATAGCCGGCGATGCCGGCAGCCACCGCGAAGCGGTCCGGCTCTTCGGCGCCGCGGGCGGCCTTCGCCAGCGAACCGGCGAGGTCCGTCTGCCGATCTACCAAGCCGGATACGAGGCGTCGGTCGAGTCGCTTCGAAATGCGATGGGCGACGATGACTTTGAAGCGGCATGGGACAGAGGGCGCAGCACTCTCGACGACCGAGGCGATCGCCTATGCGCAGCGCGGGCGTGGCGAACGCAAGCGGCCGTCGAGCGGTTGGGCCTCGCTGACCCCCGCCGAGCTGGACGTCGTGCGGCTCGTCAGTGAGGGCCTCGGCAATAAAGACATTGCCACAAGGCTTTTCGTTTCACCGCGGACCGTGCAGTCCCACCTCACCCGCGTCTATACGAAGCTCGGACTCACGTCCCGCGTGCAGCTCGCGCAAGAAGCGGCCCGCCGCGCCGACGCCACTCACGCCAGGTAGTCGGGCGGAAGGCTTTCGAGCATCCACCGCAGCATCCGCACCGCATACTCCGAGCTGCCGCCCCCGACGATCAGCGCGGCGAACGCCATGTCGCCGCGATAACCGGCGAACCAGGAATGCGAACCGCCCTCGAATTCGGCCTCACCGGTCTTGCCGCGAACGTCGCCCATGCCGTTGATGTCTTTCGCGGTGCCGTTGGTGACCACGAGCTGCATCATCGGCCGCAGCCCATCCAACATCTTCGGGGTGATCGGCGTTTGGTCACCAGTGACGGTCGTCTGACGACCCTCAATCAGTTGCGGCAGAGGGGTTTTGCCTGCCGCGACCGTCGCCGCAGCCATTGCCATACCGAACGGGCTGACCAGCACCTTGCCCTGCCCGAAGCCGTCCTCGGTGCGTTCGGCCAGGTTGACCGTCGGCGGCACCGAGCCGGAAACCGTTGTGATTCCCTCGATCTGGTAGTCGGGTCCGATGCCGTACTGGGCGGCGGTCGTCGTCAGGCCCCTGGGCGGCATTCTGCTGGCCAACTCGGCGAAGGTGGTGTTGCACGAACTGGCGAATGCCCGCGACATCGGCACCGTGCCGAGGTCGAATCCGCCATAGTTCGGGATGGTGCGGTGGCCGATGTCGATCACGCCGGGGCAGCCGAGAAGGGTGTCGGGCGTTGCCATATCCCGTTCGATGGCCGCACCGGCGGTGATGATCTTGAACGTCGATCCCGGCGGGTACAGACCCATAACGGCCGTCGGCCCGTCGGCGTCGGCGTCGGGGTTCTGGGCGACGGCCAGGATCTCACCGGTGGACGGCTTGATCGCCACGATCATCGCCTTCTTGCCCGCGATGCCATTCACGGCGTTCTGCGCGGCGTTCTGCACGGCGCGGTCAAGGCTGATGGTGATCGACGGCGCCGGTGCCGCAGGCACTTCGTTGAGCACGTCGACGTCCGCGCCGTTCTGGTTGACGCTGACGACGCGCCAACCCGCCTGGCCGTCGAGGTCGTCGACCACCGACTTCTTGACCTCGCTAATGATGGCGGGCGCGAAATACTCGTCAGTGGGCAGCAATTCCGCCTGCGGTGTGATGACCAACCCGGGACGTTCACCGAGGACCGCAGCCACCTGGTCGCGGTCGGACTGGCGCAGGGTGATCAGGCTCAGCGGCTGCGCTGACGAACTGGACTCCTCGGCGAGTCGCTGGGCATCCATGGTGTCGTCGAACGGCCGTAGCGCCTCAGCGACCGCGATTGCGGTGGTCATCAGGTAAGCACCTGCCGCCTTGGCGTCCAGCGCGAAGTGGTACAGGTTGCCCGGCACCAGCACATCAGAGCCGCTGCGCTCGTAGACCGACGCACGCCGGGGTGGGTCGGAACGCAACGCAAACGTCTGGTGCTCACCGAGTTTCGGGTGCAGCCCGGTCGCGCTCCAGCGGACCTCCCAGCGGCCCTCGTTCCGCACCATGTTGAGCTGGCCGTCGTAGGTCCAGGTGCGGTCCTTCGGCAGATGCCAGGTGTAGCGGTAGGTGACGCTGCCGGTGTCCTCGGCGAATTTCGAGCCCAGCACCTGTGCGTCCAGGTGGGTGGCCTGCAGACCGGCCCACGCCTCGTTGAGTGCGGCCCGGGCGTCCTCGGGGCGGTCGGTCAGCTGCGACGCGCCGCCGGTGTCACCCTTGGCCAGCGATGCGAAGAACTCTTCGGCCGCCGGTTCGGGCCCATTGGGTTTCGGGGTGCATGCGTTCAGGGACGCGGCCACCGCCACGACCGTCAGCAGGGTTGCCATACGTGTTGCAGATGAGAACCAAGTTGCCATTGGGGCAAATGTTACGAATTCGAGACCCCAAATCAGCGGAGGCGCACCGATCGCAGGCCGAGTAGTGGTTCTACGCGCCTGCGGCAGGTGCGCGAACCACAAGCGGCACCGCGGGGAAATACGCCGCCATCTCCGAGCGCGACTTGCGCAGCGCGGCGGTGCCGTAGCCCTGCTTGCGGTAGGCCGGGTGGATCCAGATGCGCACGTTGACCTCGCCGCCGGCCAACTCACCGAACACCATGCCGACCTTCTGCGATCCGTCGATCGCCACCAACCACACCGCCTCTTCTGCGTGGACACGGCCGACGGCGGCGCGGATCTCGTCATCCAGATCGCCTGCGGGCGCACCCGATCCGTCGCCCGCCGCGCGGACGTCATCGGTGCGCGCGGCGAAGATGTCGCGATCCGAATCGGCCGAGAAGGGTCGCAGCAGCAGTCTGCTCTCAGGACTCGCCTGCCGCTCCCCCATGGTGAAATCCAGCTGGTTGTTCAGGTCCTCGAGTTCGGCGGCGATGCGGCGCCGAGACACCTTGGTAAGCCGGTCGAAGGACATTCTCAGCACGGCTTCGCCACCCGCGGGCGACGTGCCGAGCAAGGTTGCGATCGCCTCGACAGCCTTGTCGTAGTCCTCGGACTCGACAATGACCTCGAGGAGCTCATGTCGCCGTTCGAGCGCGCGGACCAATGTGTCGGCGATCTCCCTGCGTTCGATTCTCTGGCCATGGTCGGTCATGACGTGAAGCGTAACCAACGCTGCTGCTGCTGTGCGGGCGAGTTAGTCGAGCAAAACGGTCGCGAAGGTGCCGACCTCGGCGAAACCGATGCGGTCGTAGGTCGCGCGCGCCACGGTGTTGAAGCTGTTGACATACAGGCTGGCGATGCGCCCGCTGCGCACCACCGCGGCGGCGAGCGCAGCGGTGCCCGCTGTGCCCAGGCCGCGGCCGCGCCGGTCGGGATGCACCCACACGCCCTGGATCTGGCCGACGGCAGGCGATTGCGACCCGACCTCGGCCTTGAACACCACCTGGCCGCGCTCGAAGCGGGCCCAGGCCCGCCCCGCGGCGATCAGGCCTGCGACCCGCCGCCGGTAGCCACGGCCACCGTCGCCGATCCGGGGATCGACGCCCACCTCACCTATGAACATGTCGACGGCGGCCACCAGGTAGGCATCGAGTTCCTCCATGCGCACTGGCCGCACGGCGGGGTCGATCGGGCAGTTCGGGATGGTGGCGAGCGCCATCAGTGGCTGGCGCTCGCGCACGTCGCGGGCGGGTCCCCAGGCGTGCTCGAGGCGGCGCCACATCGGCAACACCAGCTCCGCACGGCCGACCAGCGACGAGCATCGTCGGGCAGCGCTGACCGCCTTGTCGGCGAAGGCGTAGAGGTCGCCCGCGTCACCGCGCAGCGGGATGAGGTTGGCGCCGGCATAACACAACGACTCGGTAGCCCAGCGCCGCGTCCACAGTTCGCCGCCGATCGCACTCGGTTCGACGCCGTGCTCGGCCACCCGCGAGGCCACCATGCAGCTTCCAACGGGGTCGGCGTCAAGCACCTGCCGCACGGCGGCGGCGTCGCGCACCACGGACACCCGTCGCTCGTCGACGAGGCGAAAAAGCGGCGGAGCCGACATGGAGACTCTTTCTGCGACCTTTAGGGCGTCGTGACCCCAGTCACAGGGTCATGTTCAGCTTACGGTTACCACCGGCGAACCGCTTGGAGACTCCTCCGGTCCACGTTCTTCGGCGATTCGCATGGCCTCTTCGATCAGCGTTTCGACGATCTGGGCCTCCGGGACGGTCTTGATGACCTCACCCTTCACGAAGATCTGGCCCTTGCCGTTTCCGGACGCCACCCCGAGATCGGCTTCCCGCGCTTCACCGGGACCGTTGACGACGCATCCCATCACCGCGACGCGGAGCGGAACTTCCATGCCTTCGAGCCCCGCGGTGACCTCGTTGGCCAGCGTGTAGACGTCGACCTGCGCGCGCCCGCACGACGGGCACGACACGATCTCCAACGACCGGGGCCGCAGGTTGAGCGACTCGAGGATCTGGTTGCCCACCTTGACTTCCTCGACGGGCGGCGCGGACAGCGACACTCGGATGGTGTCGCCGATGCCCTTCGAGAGCAATGCGCCGAACGCGACCGCGGACTTGATCGTGCCCTGAAACGCCGGGCCGGCCTCGGTTACACCGAGGTGCAGCGGGTAATCGCATTGCGCGGCAAGCTGTTCGTAGGCGGCGACCATGACGACCGGGTCGTTGTGTTTGACGCTGATCTTGATGTCGCCGAAGCCGCACTCCTCGAACAGCGACGCCTCCCACAGCGCGGACTCGACGAGCGCCTCGGGTGTGGCCTTGCCGTACTTGGCCATGAACCGCTTGTCCAGGGAGCCGGCGTTAACGCCGATGCGGATCGGGATCCCGGCGTCGCTCGCGGCCTTGGCGACCTCCTTGACCCGGCCGTCGAACTCCTTGATGTTGCCGGGGTTGACGCGCACGGCGGCACAGCCCGCGTCGATCGCGGCGAAGATGTACCTGGGCTGGAAGTGGATGTCGGCGATCACCGGAATCTGGCTGTGCCGGGCGATTTCGGCCAGCGCGTCGGCGTCCTCCTGGCGCGGGCAGGCGACCCGCACGATGTCGCAGCCGGAGGCGGTCAGCTCGGCGATCTGCTGCAGCGTGGTGTTGATGTCGTGGGTCTTGGTGGTGCACATGGACTGCACCGCGATCGGGTGGTCGCTGCCAACGCCGACGTCGCCGACCATGAGCTGACGGGTTTTACGCCGCGGGGCCAGCGTGGGTGCGGGCGGTGCCGGCATGCCTAGGCCGACGGACATTTCGGTCTCCTACTCGAACGGACGGATCGGGTTGACGAAGTCCGCCGTCACGGTAAGCGCCATGTAGCCGACCACCACGACCAAGATCACGTAAGTGACGGGCATGAGCTTGAGATAGTTCACCGGCGCGGCGGCCACCATGCCGCGCGCCGAACGAATCATATTGCGGATCTTCTCGAACATCGCAACGGCGATGTGGCCGCCGTCGAACGGCAGCAGCGGGATGAGGTTGATCGCGCCGAGCACGAAGTTCAGTTGGGCCAGGAAGAACCAGAACGCCATGAAAAGCCCGCGCTCGAAAGCGTCGCCGCCGATGATCGACGCACCTACGACGCTGATCGGCGTCTCGGGATCACGTTCGCCGCCACCGATCGAGTGCACCAGCGCGCCAATCTTGGTCGGAATCTTCGCCAGCGACTTGCCCAGTTCGACGGCGAGGTCGCCGGTGAACGTGAAGGTAGCGGGCACCGCCGACACCGGGTTGTACTGGGTGAAGCCCGGAGGATCCGCGGGTCGGACGCCGATCTTCCCGACGGCTTCCTTGTTTCCCTGTTGAATCAGCGTCACGTCGACGACGGTGCTGATGTCCTTGCCATCGCGCTGCACGACGATCGGGGTCGGGCCGTCGTGTCCTCGGATCGCGGCAGACATCTCGTCGAAGTTCGTGACAGCGGTGTCACCGACTTTCACGACCGTGTCGCCGGCCTTGATGCCGGCCAGCGCCGCCGGACCCGGTCCGAAGCAGTCATCTGACTTGCCCAAGCCCACTTCGGACGTCACACACGATGTTTGGCCGACGACAGCTGGTGGCGGCTTCAGGCTCGGCAGGCCCCAGGTCACAGCGATGCCGTAGATCAGCACCAAGCCGATGACGAAGTTCATGCCCGGGCCGGCGAACAGCACCGCGGCGCGCTTCCATGTCTTCTGCTTGTACATCGCGTAGCGGCGGTCTTCAAGGGCGATTTCATCGATCGCGGTCATGCCTGCGATGTCGCAGAATCCGCCGAGCGGGACCGCCTTGACGCCGTATTCGGTGTAGCCGAGCTTGTTCGGTCGGCGCGTCGACCAGAGCGTGGGCCCGAAGCCGACGAAGTAGCGGCGCACTTTCATCCCGGTGGCGCGCGCCACCCACATGTGCCCGCATTCGTGCAGCGCCACCGATATCAAGATGGCCAGCGCAAACAGCACGACGCCGATGACCCACATCATTTGGTGGTGACAACCTCCTGGGATACCGCGCCCCTTGCCCTGTCCCGGGCCCAGCGTTGCGCGTCGAGTACTTCTTCCACGGTAGCTGGTTCGGCGGCCCACTGGTCCGCGGCGTGCAGCACATCGGCGATGGTGCGCACGATCGTCGGGAAGCGGATGCGGCCGTCCAGGAACGCGTCCGCGGCCTCCTCGTTCGCGGCGTTGTAGACCGCGGTCAGGCAGCCACCCCGCTGGCCGGCCTCCCGCGCCAATTCGACGGCCGGGAAGACGTTCGTGTCCAGCGGCTCGAACTCCCAGGTAGAGGCGGTGCGGAAGTCGCACGCCTGGGCGGCACCGGGCACCCGCGACGGCCACCCCAGCGCGAGAGCGATCGGCAGTTTCATGTCGGGCGGGCTGGCCTGGGCGATCGTCGAGCCGTCGGTGAACGTGACCATCGAGTGCACGATCGACTGCGGGTGCACGACGACTTCGATGCGCTCGTACGGGATGCCGAACAGCAGGTGGGTTTCGATCAGCTCCAGGCCCTTGTTCACCAGCGACGCCGAGTTCAGCGTGTTCATCGGCCCCATGGACCAGGTCGGATGCGCGCCGGCCTGCTCGGGTGTGACGTGCTCGAGGTCGGCCGCGGCCCAGCCGCGGAACGGCCCGCCGGACGCGGTGAGCACGAGGCTGGCGACCTCGTCGGCGGTGCCGCCGCGCAGACATTGCGCGAGTGCCGAGTGCTCGGAGTCGACGGGCACGATCTGGCCCGGCTTCGCGGCCCGCAGCACCAACGGCCCGCCCGCGATCAGTGACTCCTTGTTCGCCAGGGCCAGCCGGGCGCCGCTGGCCAGTGCGGCCAGCGTTGGCTGCAGGCCCAGTGCGCCGACCAGCGCATTGAGCACGACGTCGGCCTCAGTGTTCTCCACCAGCGCAGTGGCGGCTTCCGGGCCCGCGTAGGTGACCTCACCCACTCGCTCGGCGGCCTCGGGGTCGGCGACGGCAATGTTCGTCACGCCCGTTTCGGCCCGCTGCCGGGCCAGCAGGTCCGGATTGGCGCCGCCTGCCGCAAGCCCACGACCTCGAAGCGGTCCGGGTTGGCGGCGATGACCTCCAGCGCCTGGGTGCCGATCGACCCGGTGCTGCCGAGGATCAGCACGCGCAGCCGGTCTCCTCTTGCGCTCACCGTCCTATTGTGCCGCGCCTAGTCTGTTCTCCGCGAACAGACGCAAACTCACCCAAAACCCCGTCGAAATGGGTGACTTTACGTCTACTCGCGGAAGGATGGAGCGCTGTGGACTTCGACACGCGGTTGCGGCTTGCAGCTTTCGACTGGTTGAGAGTCCGCAGCAACGACGGCACGACCGCCATCAAATCCGCCGATCTCGCCGACTTCAGATTCGAAGGTGAACCGTTCCGCCTCATTGCGCCAATGCAGGGCATCTGGAAACCCTCGACTTTCGATGCCGCGCTCTCCATCAGAACCGCCTACCGGCCGGAGGGTGCAGATCGGCCGTATGAAGACATGTTCAGCGATGACGGCATCATCCACTACAAGTGGCGCGGCATCGACGCCAATCACTACGAGAACGTTGCTCTTCGCGCGGCCATGGAACTGCAAACACCGTTAATTTGGTTCGTCGGCGTGGCAGATGCGACATATCTACCGCTTTTTCCCGTCTATCTCGCGCACGAGGATCGCGTGGCGCGCGAATTCGTGGGTACCTTCGATGAATTGCGAGATCTGGTGTTCTCGGAATCCATACTTGAGGAGCGCCTACGCCATTACGTGAAAGTGGAAACGAAGAAGCGCCTGCATCAGCCGGTATTTCGCGCTACCGTCCTGCGCGCGTACCGGACCAGCTGCGCCGTTTGCTCCCTTCGACATGGACAGCTACTTGATGCTGCGCACATCGTCGCTGACTCCGCTGAAGCGGGTATCCCCAGCGTCCGCAACGGACTTGCTCTCTGCAAGATTCATCACGCAGCGTTCGACGCCAACATCCTCGGTATACGTGCCGATCTCGTCGTCGAGATACGCGAGGACTTACTCCACGAGAATGACGGGCCGATGCTGAAGCATGGTCTCCAGCAGCGGCACAACCAGAAGCTGCTCGTAATCCCGCGACGTCGCACTGATCTCCCCGACCCAGATCGGCTCGCGCAGCGATACGAGGCTTTCCGCACGGCCAGTTAGCCCTGCTGCGCGTGTCATGGGCATCAAATGTGACCCAAATATGACGTCCTCGGCCTGCGCCCATCCGTGACGACCGCCACACCGAATCCCCGAAGTCATGTCAATGGGCGGCGACGTACCTGCCCGTGACCAGGGAGTCAGAGCACTCATGAGAAATGTTCACCGCAGCACGCTGGCCGCGGCGAGCCTCGCCGCACTGGCGGTTGTCGGCCTTTCGGCG
Source organism: uncultured Actinomycetota bacterium (assembly GCA_963800125.1). GTDB lineage: Bacteria > Actinomycetota > Actinomycetes > Mycobacteriales > Mycobacteriaceae > Mycobacterium. The sequence goes on from CAWDAC010000003.1 coordinate 151,264, forward strand.
TGTTCGAACGACAGCTCGACCAGCGCGTCGGAGGCGGCAACTTCCGCCGAAATGACGTCGTCGGCGATGGCGGAGCCGCCCGGGAACCTGGTGGGTTCGGGCTGTGCCGCCTACGCCGAGCAGGTGCCCGAGGGCCCGGGTTCGGTGGCCGGCATGGCGCAGGATCCGGTGACGGTGGCGGCGTCGAACAACCCGATGCTCAAGACGCTGACCCAGGCGCTGTCCGGCAAGCTCAATCCGAACGTGAACCTGGTCGACACCCTCAACGGCGGTGAGTTCACCGTGTTCGCCCCGACCGACGATGCGTTCGCCAAGATCGACGCGGCCACGATCGAAAAGCTCAAGACCGACTCGGATCTGCTGACGAGCATCCTGACCTATCACGTGGTGCCCGGTCAGGCCAGCCCGACGAAGGTTGTCGGCACACACAAGACCGTCCAGGGCGCCGACGTGACCGTCACAGGCGACGGCAACATCCTGAAGGTCAACGAAGCCGGGCTGGTGTGTGGTGGCGTCTCGACCGCCAACGCACAGGTGTACATGATCGACACCGTGCTGATGCCGCCTGCGAACTAGACCCGCTCTACCGCCAGGTGCCCCCGCGCCAGCTGGGGAACGCAAAAGCCCCCGACACGCCGTGTGTTCGGGGGCTTTTGCGTCTTTTCGGCAGAAATGGCGACCCATCCAAAATGCTTGCAGCTCCGAATAACTGACATGTTCACACTTGTACTGATCGGCTTCCTCGGCGGTCTGATAACGGGCATCTCGCCATGCATTCTGCCGGTGCTGCCGGTGATCTTCTTCTCCGGCGCACAGGGCACACGCTCGGAGCCGGTCGCCGAGACAGGCGGCGGAACCGCAACCGCGGTCAAGGCCAAGCCTGCGTTGTCCGATAGGCTGCGGCCGTACCGGGTGATCGGCGGCCTGGTGCTCAGCTTCAGCCTCGTCACCCTCGCCGGGACGTCACTGTTGTCGCTGCTCCATCTTCCGCAGGACGCGATCAGGTGGGCCGGACTCGTCGCGCTGACCGCCATCGGTCTGGGCCTGATCTTTCCCCGCTTCGAGGAAATACTGGAAAAGCCCTTCAGCCGCATTCCCCAACTTCAGATGAGCCAGGGCAGAAGCGGATTCGGCCTGGGGCTGGCACTGGGCGTGCTGTACGTTCCCTGCGCTGGACCGGTTCTTGCCGCAATCGTGGTCGCAGGTGCGACGGGCTCCATCGGCCTGGACACCGTCGCGTTGACGATTTCGTTCGCTATCGGCGCCGCCCTACCGCTGCTGTTCTTCGCACTCGCCGGTCAGCGGGTCGCCGAGCGGGTCGGCACGTTTCGCCGTCACCAACGCCGGATTCGCTTGATCGGCGGCATCGTGATGCTGGCGTTCGCCGTCGCGTTGGTGTTCAACGTGCCCGCCAAGCTGCAGCGGGCCATCCCCGACTACACGAGCTCACTGCAGGACAAGGTCGTCGCGTCGGAGGAGGTCCAGGAGAAGCTCAACCTCGGCGGCCTGGTCAACGATCAGAACCGGGAACTCTCGAACTGCAGCAACGGCGCGGCAAAGCTCGAAAGCTGCGGCACGGCACCGGATATCAAGGGGATCGCCGGTTGGCTGAACACGCCGGGTGGTGCACCGATCGAACTCAAGTCGTTGCGCGGCAAGGTCGTTCTGATCGATTTCTGGGCCTACTCATGCATCAACTGCCAACGCGCCATCCCGCACGTGGTCGACTGGTATGACAAGTACAAGGACTTCGGCCTCGAGGTCATCGGGGTGCACAGCCCCGAGTATGCGTTCGAGAAGATCCAGGGCAATGTCGTCAGTGGCGCCGATGATCTTGGCATCACCTACCCGATCGCGCTCGACAACAACCTGTCGACCTGGACCAACTATCGCAACCGGTACTGGCCCGCCGAATACCTGGTCGATGCTGATGGAACGGTGCGCCACATCAAGTTCGGAGAGGGTGACTACGACGTCACCGAGAACCTGATCAGGGAACTGCTCGTCAACGCCAACCCCGACGTGCAGCTGCCCCCGCCGAGTGATTCCGCCGATGTCACGCCGGCGGCCGGCCAGACACCCGAGACGTATCTCGGAGTCGGCAAGATGGTCAACTACGGCGGCACCGACACTTACGACGAGGGCACCGAGGATTTCAACTACCCGACGAGCCTTGCCGACGACACTTTCGCGTACCGCGGTCGGTGGACGTTGGATTATCAGGGCGCCACAGCGGAATCCGACAATGCCAGCATCGCACTCAACTACAACGCCAAGAACGTCTACATCGTCGTTGGCGGCGAGGGCACCGTGACCGTGACACGAAACGGGAAAACCACCACCGTTCCGATCAGCGGGCCGCCGACGTCCCGCCAGATCGTTTCCGGTGACCAGGTCGCGCGCGGACAGCTCGAGGTGCAGTTGAGCAAAGGCCTGCAAGCGTTCTCGTTCACCTACGGCTAATGATTTCGACTCACCACCCATCCGCGGGTGCTCGGGCTCCGAATAACTGGTGCAAACAAAAGTGAGAGGCGGCAGTTGTTGCCGTCCGCGACACAGAAAGTGGATAACCGATGAAGAACATCAAGAAGACGGTCGCGGTTGCCGGACTGGCAGCCGCGGCGGCGATGGGCCTGTCGCTGACCACCGCAGGCAGCGCGTCGGCCGAACTGGTCGGGCCCTCGTGTTCGGCCTACGCCGCGCAGGTGCCGACCGGCCCCGGTTCGGTGGCCGGAATGGCCATGGACCCGGTTGCGATTGCGGCGTCCAACAACCCGATGCTGACAACGTTGACCAAAGCGGTATCGGGTCAGCTCAACCCGAATGTGAATCTCGTCGACACACTCAACGGCGGCGAGTTCACAGTCTTCGCTCCCACCGACGCCGCGTTCGCCAAGATCGACCCGGCCACGATCGAAAAGCTCAAGACCGACTCGGATCTGCTCACGAAAATCCTGACCTACCACGTGGTTCCCGGCCAGGCCAGCCCGACGCAGGTGGTGGGCACGCACAAGACAGTGCAGGGTGCCGACGTGACGGTGACCGGCTCGGGCAACAACCTCAAGGTCAATAACGCATCGGTGGTGTGCGGTGGCGTCGCCACTGCCAACGCGCAGGTGTACATGATCGACACTGTGCTGATGCCGCCCGCGAACTAGGTTTGACCACAACCGAATACGGAAGGCAGCCCGATCACTACGGTCGGGCTGCCGCCGATGGGTCGACCGTCGCCTCGATCTTCAGAATCAGGTTGTTGCGCACGGTAAGCACGATGACGGCGAACAGCCGCCGGTCGGTGAAGGCGAGCAGAACGGGCTGTCCGACCGGTCCGCTGACGAGCGTTGCGCCGTGCCCCAGGTAGCGCAGCAGATTGCGGCCGACGTCGTCTGGGCCGTGGTTGACCTGCGGTGGCGGAGCCCCCTCGCCCAGGATCGTGCCGACCCCCCACACCGTGGGATCCAGCACGGCCGTCAACGCCTCGAGGTCACCGTTGGCGCACGCGGTGATGAATCTGTCGGTGACGAGCTGATGTTCGGCATCGGCGACGTCGGTGAGCCGGGGCGAGGTGCTGGTGAACTTAACCCGGGCACGTCGTGCGAGTTGGCGACAGGTGCCGACGGGCCGCCCCACGGTCTCAGCGATCTCCTCGAACGGAATCTGGAACACGTCATGCAGCACGAAGGCCACCCGCTCGCCGGGCGAGAGCCGCCTCAGCACCTCCAACATCGCATCGCGGACCTCGTCATCGAGGGTGACCCGATCGGCCGGATCGGGATCGCGGGATCGCATCTCATCGACTGATCCCGCCTCGTCGGGGCGTTCATGCCGGACGCGGGCTGAACGCACCTGGTCCAGGCACAGCCGTCCGGCGACCACTGTGAGCCAACCCCGAATGTCATCGATCTGCGCCACGTCCGTTCGGGCCAGCCGTAGGAAGGCCTCCTGCGCGACGTCCTCGGCGTCACCGACATCGCCGAGCATCTGATAGGCGAGATTCACCAGGTACGGACGATGGCTGCGCCACGCCGCTTCTACCGACGGTGAATCGCTCATGCAATTACGACGAATCAGCGACGCAAAAAGTTACCCGGCTCGGCATGTAACTATTCTGCGCGTCGCCTCGTCCTTGGTTGCATGAACGCAATCCTTGTCACGGGCGCTACCGGCAACGTCGGCCGCCCACTGGTCAATCAGCTCGTGGAGGCCGGCGCCCGGGTGCGCGCGGTCACTCGTCGCTCGGCCTCCGCGCAGTTTCCTGCCGGCGTCGAGGTGGTCGGCTCGGCCGCTGCGGGTATGCGTGGCGCATCTGCAGTGTTTCTCAACTCCCGCGCGCTCGGCGATGAGCTCGCGACGGTGGTTGATCTTGCGCGCCGCGAAGGAGTAGAGCGGCTTGTCGCACTGTCGGCCATCAACGCTGACGACGACTTTTCGCGTCAGCCGTCCCGGTTCCGAGGCGATCGCAACAAGGAGGTCGAGCAGTACGCCGTCGACTCTGGTCTGGAGTGGGTGAGCCTGCGGCCAACCGTGTTCGCCACCAACTTCTTTGGCATGTGGGCGCCGCAGGTCAAAGCCGGCGACGTGGTCAGTGGCCCGTATGCGGCTGCGTCGACGGCGCCCATCGTCGACCGCGACATCTCGGCGGTGGCCGTGCACGCGCTGCTCACCGACGAGCTGTTGGGGCAGAAGGTCCCGCTGACCGGGCCGCAGGCGCTGACCAACACGGAACTCGTGGGCGTCATCGGTACCGTCCTCGGTCGCCGGTTGCGCTACCAGGAGGTTCCCCCCGAGCTCGTGCGTCAGCGCTTCATCGGTCTGGGCTTTCCGGCCGAGTTCGCCGACGCGTACATGGCGTTGCTGTCGGCGACGGTCTCCAGGCCCGCACTGGTCACCCACGAGGTGGAGAAAATCCTTGGCCGCCCCGCGGAGAGCTTCGGTGACGCGGTTGCCGCTCACTGTGATCTGTTCACCAACTAGCAAGGGAGATAAGGCATGTCGGAACTACCCCCGCCCCGATACCTGAAGCCGATGAACAGGATCGTGAAGGCGATGCAGAAGTTGGGCATCCCGACCGGACCGGCGATGGTATTGACCGTGCCCGGCAGGAAGACCGGCCGGCCCCGCAGCACTCCGATGACACCGTTCACCTACCGCGACGGCCTGTACACCGTCGCGGGGTATCCCGGCGCGGACTGGGCGGCCAATGCCCGGGCGGCGGGAGCCGGCACCCTGTCCCGCGGACGCAAGTCGCGAAAGATCAGGATTGTCGAACTGGGCGCGGAGGAGTCAAGACCGGTGTTGCGCGAGTTCCCGGCTCAAGTTCCGGTCGGTGTCGGATTCGCGAAGCGCTCGGGGCTGGTGAACGAAGGGACTCCGGACGAGTTCGAGGCGCTCGCAGGCAAATTGGTTGTGTTCAGGTTCGACCCGGTGGGCTAGGTAACCACGCCGGCCGGCGCCCGTTGCACTCCAACGTCGCCGGAGCCCGTTCTCACGTGCACGGTCAGAGTTTCGTCGCCCTCTGCCGGGCCGTCCGACGGCCGAAGGGCGTTACGAAGTTCGCCCGAACCCGTCCGCACGTCGAGCCGGGCGGCGGTGCCTTCGGCGACACCGATCTCGACCTCACCACTGCTGGTCTGCACCGAGACTGCGCCGCAGACCGCGGCGGCGACGGTGATGTCGCCGGAGGAGGTCTGCGCATTGACGGTGCCCTGCAGATGTCTGACCGACAGCGAGCCGCTTGCCGCTCGGAACTTGACGTCGCCGGCGAGCTCGCCGATCGTGGTATCGCCCGACGCCGTCGCGATGGCCGCCGCGCCCCGCACGGCCTCGGCTGTAATGCCGCCAGAGGCGGTGTCCGCCTTGATGTTTCCCGCAACCGAGCCGACGATCAAGTCCCCACTCGCCGACGAGAACCGGAACTCGGCGAACTCGCCGTCGGCGCGCACCTCGGCCGACGCCGTTGACGCCTGAAGCCGCGAACGCGACGGCAGCTCGATATCGATGTTGACCGCGCCACCGCGACCGAGGGACACGAATCGCCTACCGGCCGAAACCGTCAGTGTGCCGTTCCGGAAGTCGATACGCGCCTGTTCGGCTATCCGGACGTCAGAGGCCCGGTTCGGATCGCGCGGGCGGACCCCGACCACGGTGTCGTCTCGGTCAGTCGCGACGATGTGGACGGAACCGGTGACCAGCTCGACGGAGGCGGTGATCGGGTCGGGTGTTGGGAATGTCGGCATCGTTTCTCCTTGAATCGGTTTGGTGGCTCAGCGGACCCAGCCGCTGAAGTTCTTGTTGGTGTTGGCACGCGACCGCCGGCCGCGGTGCCGCCGAGCGCGGCGCTGACGGCGCGGACCAGCCAGGCATTCACTGACAGGCCTTCGGCGCGTGCTGCCGTGTCCACCGGAGACCGCAGGCTCTCCGGCAACCGCAGCGTGACCCGCCACGTGCCGCCGTCATCGTCGGATTCCGGTACCGCCGCGGCCGGCTCGTCGGCCAGGTCCTCGACGCCGGCGCTGACGGTGAACTCCGGGTCGCGGCCGCGCAGTCGCACGTCGACCGATCGGGGTGCGAGCTCGCGAGTGATCTGCTCGGCAGCGTCGGACAGGGCCTCGAGCAACGCGAGGCGGATCGCCGACTCCAGCGGCGCGGTCAGCCGATCGGCCAAGGCGACCGCTTCGGGGCCGCCTGCCGCGGCTGCGACTCCCAGTTCGTGCCGTACCCCGTCGACGTACGGTTGCAAATCCATGGTGTCATGGTGACATCACTTTGATGTCACCGCAAGTGTCAAAGTGATGCGACACCGTCAACGCAGGTCTAGCGGCTCTTTTCGATGATTGTTTCGGCGAACTGGTCGATCGGTTGCCGGTAGCGTTCGACGCCGCCGGAACCGATGTCCAGTCCGGCCCACGGCACACACATCACCGCGGTGATGCCGATGTCCTCGGCCCGCCGGTACAGATCGACCGACGGCGGTTCGAGCAGCGCCAGAAGGATCTCGAACGGCTCCTGCTCCCGCCCGCACTCCCGACGCAGCGCTTTCAGCCGCTCGACGTAACCGACCGCGTCATCCCACGCGTACGCGTAGCCGACCCAGCCATCGCAGAGTCGCGCCGCGCGGCGCAGCGCCGCCTCGGATTCACCGCCGCACAGAATCGGCACCGGCGCGGGCGGGTGGGGTTCGATCATCATCTCGGGCACTTGGTAGTACTGGCCGGTCCACGACACCCAGCCGCCCCGCCACAACTCGCGTAGCGCGGGGATCATCTCGTTCAGCCGCTTGCCGCGGTTGCCGAACTCCTGCCCCATCAGCTCGTACTCCTCGCGCATCCATCCCACGCCGACAGCCAGCGACACGCGACCGTCGGAGACTTCGGAGGCGGTGGCGACCACCTTGGCCACCTCCAGAAGGGGACGGGCAGGAGCGACGTACACCGCGTTGGAGAACCGCAGCCGACGGGTCACCGCGGCCATCGCACCGATGAGCACCCAGGAATCCGGCCAGGCGGTCTCGGGTGCCCACATCGGCTTACCGGTCGGCGAATCGGGGTACGGCGACGACAGCTCGCGCGGATAGATCATGTGGTCGGAGCACAGCATGCCGTGGTATCCGGCCTCGTCGAGCATCTTGGCGACCGCAACGCCCTCGGTCGCCTTCATGAATGCCGTGCCGCTCCAGAACTGCATACGTCACCCTTCCGTCAGCACTGTCCCTTGTTTCCCTATCGCGAAATTCGGGCAGCATCAATGGCATGCCCACCCTTTTGTGGTTCCGGCGGGACTTACGGCTGCACGACTTGCCGCCACTGTTGGACGCGGCTGAAGCCGACGGCGAGGTGCTGGCCTGCTACGTGCTCGACCCGCGGCTGAAGGCGTCATCGGGGCCGCGGCGGCTGCAGTACCTCTACGACGCGTTGCGCGAACTGCGCAATGCTCTCGACGGCCGACTAATGGTGACGCGTGGGCAGCCGGAGAAGCGAATTCCCGCGCTGGCCAATGCGATCGGCGCCACCGCCGTGCATATCTCGGCGGACTTTTCGCCGTTCGGCCGACGCCGCGACGACGCCGTGCGGGGCGCGCTCGGCGACCTGCCGCTCGAAGAGTCCGGCTCGCCGTACCTGGTGTCACCGGGCCGGGTGGTCAAGGGCGACGGAGAGCCATACAAGGTGTTCACGCCGTTCTTCGAAGCGTGGCGAAGACACGGCTGGCGGGCACCGGCCAAGTCGGGCCCGAGGTCGGCACACTGGATCGACCCGCGGGATATCAAGGGCGGTGTCGACATCCCCGACGCCAGTGTCGAACTCGAGCTGCCCGCAGGAGAGCGGGCCGCGAACCGGCAATGGAAGAAGTTCGTCGCCAATGGCCTCGCCGACTACGCCGACGCCCGCAATCGCCCCGACCTGCCTGCCACCAGCCGGATGTCAGCGCACCTGAAGTTCGGCACCATCCACCCACGCACCATCGCCCAAGATCTAGGCCGGGGCACGGGGGCCCAGACCTATTTGCGGGAGTTGGCTTTTCGCGATTTCTACGCCGCGGTGCTGCTCGAGTGGCCCGACAGCGCGTGGTGGAACTGGAACAAGTCCTTCGACTCGATGCAGGTGGACGAGGGCGCCGAGGCGAAGAAGGCGTTCGAGGCGTGGACGGCCGGGCGGACCGGGTTTCCGATCGTCGACGCCGGTATGCGCCAGCTCGCCGAGACGGGCTGGATGCACAACCGGGTGCGGATGATCGTGGCGTCGTTTCTGGTCAAGGACCTGCATCTGCCGTGGCAGTGGGGTGCGCGCTGGTTCCTCGAGCAGTTGGTGGACGGCGACATGGCCAACAACCAGCACGGTTGGCAGTGGGCGGCGGGTACCGGGACGGACGCCGCACCGTACTTCCGGGTGTTCAACCCGACGACGCAGGGCGAGAAGTTCGATCCCGACGGTAAATACGTGCGGCGCTGGGTCCCCGAGGTGGACGACGACGACTATCCCGACCCCATCGTCGACCACAAGGCGGAGCGCGCCGAGGCCCTGCGCCGCTACGGCGCGATCACTTGAGCGTCAGGCCGCCGTCCAACGGCAAGGCCGCCCCGGTGAGATACCGGCCCGAGGTGCCGCAAAGATAAACCACCAAGTCGGTGACCACTTCCGGCTCCATCAGAGGCATGGACAATTTCGGCCGCTGAGCCTCACCGAACTCGGGTTGGTCTGCGACAAGTAGTCCCATCGCCTCGTTGATGATCATCGGCGTCGCCACGCCGCCCGGATGAACCGAGTTGACTCGAATGTTCTTCTCGGCCAGCGAGGTAGCGTAATGGCGCATCACACCGATGGCACCGTGCTTGGCGGCGGTGTACCCCGCGGCGCCATGGCTCATCATGTCGTAACTGGTGCTGACCGACTTGAATCCCGCCGCCGAACTCGTGATCACGATGGCACCGCCGTCGCCGTGGCGCAGCATCGCGGGCAGCGCGGCCTCGATCGTGAAGTAGACCCCTTTGAGCATTACGTCGACGGCGTCGACGAAGGCGGCCATGTCGAGCCGCTGCTCCCCCGCCGCCGGGAAGATCCCGGCATTGGCGAGCACGAAATCGAGCCGGCCGAGTTCGGCGACGCCATTGGCCACCGCGGCCTTGAGCCGTTCGAAGTCCCGGACGTCGCCCTGCTCGGCCACGATGCGCCGACCGGTCTTCTCGACGAGGTTGACGGTCTCGTCGAGATCCTCCCGGGTCGCCATCGGGTAGGCCACGCTGTCCAGCTGCTCGCAGAGGTCGAACGCGATGATGTCGGCGCCTTCCTCGGCCAACCGGACGGCGTGCGAGCGACCCTGGCCCCGTGCCGCGCCGGTGATGAAGGCGACCTTCCCGTCGAACTGCTGTGCCATGACGCATCACAGTACGGCGGCGTGTAGTAGACCTATGTCAGAATGTCGGCAGAGCTCACCCGACCGTTAGGAGCAGCCGTGGCCAACACCGAGGTGGACCGCTACACCGGCGTCGACGTCGAAGATGTGCCGTCCGCGGAATGGGGCTGGTCCACGGAGAACCACAAGGTGATCCACATCGGTGGCCTGCTGGCCGCCGGGTTCCTGCTGCTGATGCTCAAGGGCAACCACGTCGGTCACGTCGAGGACGTCTTCCTGATCGGATTCGCGGCGCTGATCCTCTTCCTCGTCGGACGCGACTGGTGGCTGCGCCGCCGCGGCTGGATCAGGTAAGTCGCTAGCCACACCACGCATCGCAGGCCGTCGGCATCGCAGGCCGTCGTATGGCATACCTCACATCAACGTGACATTTTCGCTTCAATCTGTAATGCTACGGGTCGCCGAGCGGTAGTCGGCAGAGAAGGTTTCGACCTCACGAGCCATGAGCCGCGCACATCTACAGGGGGCTCACGCATGCCATCAATACGCGCGGTCAAAGACACGCCCGACATCGAAATACCAGAGGTCGCCAAGTGGGATCCGGAGCTGACCAAACGGGTCGTCGGCATCCTGCGGCCAATGGTCAAGCGCTACTTCCGCTCTGAGGTGAAGGACCTGGGCCGCATCCCGACGGGCGGTGCCCTGCTGGTCTCGAACCACTCCGGCGGCCAGACGACGACCGACCTACCGACCTTCGCGGTGGACTTCTACGACAGGTTCGGCTACGACCGGCCGCTCTACACGCTCAGCCACGACATCCTGTCGGTGGGACCGACCAAGCAGTTCTTCCAGCGGCTCGGGTTCATTCCGGCCAGTCGAAAGAATGCGGCAGAGGCGCTGGCCGACGATGCGGCCGTGATGGTGTTTCCCGGCGGCGACTACGACGCAACCCGACCAACGCTGCAGCAGAACGTCATCGACTTCAACGGCAGGACCGGATATGTGCGGACGGCGATCGAAGCCGGCGTGCCGATCGTGCCCATCGTGTCGATCGGTGGACAGGAGACTCAGTTCTTCCTGACTCGCGGGGACTGGCTGGCCAAGAGGCTGGGCCTGAAGATCATGCGCAGCGAGCTCATTCCGATCTCCGCAGGCTTCCCGTTCGGGCTGTCGCTTGGCGGGATGAATCTGCCGCTACCGAGCAAGATCGTCACGCAGGTGTTGCCCGCCGTCGACATCACCAAGCGATTCGGCGAGAACCCCGATGTCGCCGAAGTCGACGCGCACGTCCGCAAGGTCATGCAGAAGGCCCTGGACCGTCTTGCCGGCCAGCGCCGGTTCCCAGTGCTCGGGTAGCACTTAGCCCGCGGCTGTGGCCAGCGGCAAGACCGCGCCAACCGGCGTGAGGTCTCCGGTGATTCCTGCGGCGCTCCGGATCTCGGTGAATGCGTCGAGCATCGCGTCGGTCGCCTCGTGCGGATCGTCGAGCGTGCGGTCGTCGGTCAGCACCGAGATGGCGAGTTGGTCGACATAGCTCCACACCGTGATGTTCATGCCGCTTCCCGCGACCACCGGTCCCACCGAATAGATCTCGCTGACGATCGCGCCCTCGATGTGGCCGCGCTCGCGCGGCCCAGGCACATTCGAGATGGTCAGGTTCATCACGCTGGCCGACTCGACGCGCCGGGCTTGCCTGCGGAACATCGGGGGTGCCAGCGACGGCGGCAGGTAGGACAGCCACGCCGGAATCAATGTCGGTCCGAGCAACTGATGGTTCTCCTTGGCGATGGAGGTCGCCATCGCCGTCAGCCGCACCCGCTCCAGCGGATCGTCGATGTGCACCGGCAACGACGGAGTCATATAGGCGAACTCGTTGCCCGCCAACCGCGCCGGCGAAGGATCGGTGCTCACCGGCACGCCGGCGATGAGCGGGGAGTCGGCTCGTCCGTCGTACCGCAGCAGCAGCTTGCGCAGCGCTCCCGCGGACATCGCCAGCACCATATCGTTGATGGTGACGCCGAGATGCTTGCCGGTCTCCTTGACATCCGCCAGGGCGAGCGGCGCCGTCGCGAACCGTCGCCCCGGTGTGACGACATGGTTGATGAAGCAGTCGGGCGGGGCGAAGTTGCGCGCCAGGTCGGGATGCTCGCCGCGCTCCTTGGACCGCCTCCGAACCCGGGACACCCCGGTGGCCGTCTCGCTCATCAGCCGGGGCAGCTTACGGATCAACCCCACATGGTCACGCCCTGCCGCCTTCAGCAGGGCCGTCCTGGTCCGCGCCAGATCGGGCTCCTCGAGCATCCCCATCACTTCGGACGGTTGGAAGAGCGCCATCGCCTTCGCCATCTGGTTGGCCGACGCCACACCGTCGGCCAGCACGTGATGGACCTTGTGGATGATCGCGATGCGGTTATCGGCGAGACCCTCGGCGACGTACATCTCCCACAGCGGGCGACTGCGGTCCAACGGGGTGCTGGCGATCTCGCCGATCAACTGATCCAGTTCCCGGCGTCCACCGGGGGCCGGCACCCGCGTCGGCCGAACGTGATAGTCGAAGTCGATGTGGTCGTTGACCACCCACATCGGGTGGTGCAGCTTCAGCGGGATGTCGACCAGCTGATAGCGCAGCGGCGCCATGGCCTGCAACCGCGGAAACGCGACGGCGCGAAACAGGTCGAAGCTGAATCCCCCCGTCCACGTTGGACACATCCAGCACACCGATCTTGAGCGTGTGCATGTGAACTTCTGGCGTCTCGGTATACAGCATCAAGGCATCCACGCCGTTCAGTCGCTTCACACCAACCCCATTCGCCAACGACTCGGTCTCGTACCTGCTATTGCACTCCTTCGATGGCCTCGGCAGGCGACTTCGGAGAAAGTATTCGCGAGAAGGCGTGGCACTTCGCCCAGAGTTTGTAAAGCTTGGGGTAAGCGTGGTGATAGGAGGCCCGAAATGAGTCTTGTCGCCGGGCGCGGTCCGCTGAGCAAGGATCCCGCCGGATGGTTCTCGTCCCCGCTTGCCGACGACGTCGTCTTCGTCGAGCCGCACCCCCGGCGCATCCAAGCGTTCCGCGACGGCCGGATGGTGATCGACACCGAGCGGGCGCTGTTGGTGCACCGCCGCGACCGTCCACTCAGCTACGCGTTCCCCGCCGACGAGGTGGGCGAGCTGGCAGGTGAACCCGAGCCGCAGGCGCCCGGCTACGTCCACGTTCCTTGGGATGCGGTCGACACGTGGCTCGAGGAAGGACGAAAGCTCGTCCACTACCCGCCGAACCCGTACCACCGCGTCGACTGCCGCCCGACGAACCGAGGGCTGCGCGTCGTCGTCGCAGGCACCACGCTGGTCGACACCACCGACACGATGATCGTTTTCGAGACGGCGCTCGCACCCCTTCTCTACGTTGATCCTTCGGCTGTGCGCACCGACCTGTTGCGGCGCTCGGACACCACCAGTTACTGCAACTACAAGGGTTACGCCACGTACTGGTCGGCCGTGATCGGCGAGTCCGTCGTCGAAGACGTCGCCTGGAGCTATGACGACCCGCTGCCCGAAACCCTGCCCATCAAACGATATTTCAGCTTCGACGCCACCCGCGCCGACGTGCTGGCGGAACTTCCGGAGTCCCCGGGAGCGTCAGGCTGCGGCTGCGACTTGTGACGCGCGTCACATTATTCGGGCCGACCTCGATCCCTACGGTTGCGTCACCGTAGGTTACGGTTGCGTACATTTCCGCTGCTCAGGGACACTGCGTGTAGTTTGCTAGTGCGGAGGAAAAGCCTTGGGCCACTACATCGCCAACATTCGTGACATCGAGTTCAACCTGTTCGAAGTGTTGAACCTAGACGGAATTCTCGACTCCGGCGGCTACGGCGATCTCGACGCCGACACGGTGCGCACCATGCTCGACGAGGTCGCCCGGCTGGCGGAAGGCCCCGTTGCCGAATCGTTCGCCGACGCCGATCGCAACCCGCCGGTTTTCGATCCGGAGCGCCACACCATCTCGGTGCCCGCGGAGTTGGCCAAGACGGTACAGGCCGTCAAGGACGCCGAGTGGTGGCGCATCGGTCTCGCCGAGCAAGTCGGCGGCGTTGCCGCGCCTGCGGCGCTGACATGGGCGATCAACGAGATGCTGCTGTGCGCGAATCCGTCGGCGGCTTTCCTGTGGGCGCTGGGTCCGGCGATGGCGCACGCTCTCGCCGCGGAGGGCAACGAACAGCAGGTGCGCTGGGCGGCAATGGGTCTGGAGCGCGGCTGGGCGGCCACCATGGTGCTGACGGAGCCCGACGCCGGATCCGATGTCGGTGCGGGCCGCGCGAAAGCGATCGCCCAACCGGACGGCACGTGGCACATCGAGGGCGTGAAGCGGTTCATCTCCGGTGGCGATGTGGGCGATACCGCCGACAACATCTTCCACCTGGTACTCGCGCGGCCGGAAGGGGCGGGCCCTGGCACAAAGGGCTTGAGCCTGTTCTATGTACCGCAGTTCCTCTTCGACCCCGACACCCTCGAACTCGGCCCGCGAAACGGGGTTTTCGCGACCGGCCTCGAGCACAAGATGGGCTTGAAGTCCTCCCCCACATGCGAATTGACCTTCGGCGCGCACGGGGTGCCCGCGGTGGGCTATCTCGTCGGCGATGTGCATAACGGCATCGCGCAGATGTTCACCGTGATCGAGCACGCCCGCATGACGATCGGCGTCAAGGCGACGGGGACGCTGTCAACCGGCTACCTGAACGCGCTGGACTACGCCAAGACCCGCGTGCAGGGCGCGGACATGACGCAGATGACCGACAAGACCGCGCCACGGGTGACGATCCTTCACCATCCGGATGTGCGGCGCAGCCTGATGACTCAGAAGGCTTATGCCGAGGGCCTGCGCGCGCTGTACCTGTACGCCGCCGCATACCAGAACGACGATGTCGCACAACTGGTTTCGGGTGCGAACCCCGAGATGGCGCACCGCGTCCACGATCTGCTGCTGCCGGTGGTCAAGGGGGTGGGTTCCGAGCGCGCCTACGAGATCCTCACCGAGTCGCTGCAGACCTTCGGCGGGTCGGGCTTCCTGCAGGACTATCCGATCGAGCAGTACATCCGCGACGCCAAGATCGACTCCCTGTACGAGGGCACCACTGCCATCCAGGCGCTGGACTTCTTCTTCCGCAAGATCGTACGCGACCACGGCAAGGCGCTGGCCCATGTGGCATCGCAGATCAGTCAAACGATCGGCACCAGCGACGCCAGCCTTAAGCAACAGGCCGAGCTGCTGCGCACCGCGCTCGAGGATGTCCAAGCGATGACGGCCACCCTGACGGCGTACCTGATGGCCGCATCCGAAAACCCAACGGAGATCTACAAGGTCGGGCTGGGCTCGGTGCGATTCCTGCTCGCCGTCGGGGATCTGCTCATCGGATGGCGACTGCTGGTGCAGGCCAATGTCGCGACCGCCGCATTGGCGGCGTCGAACGACGACGAGGGCTTCTACCGCGGCAAGATCGCGGCGGCGGCTTTCTTCGCTGCGAACATGCTGCCGAACCTCACTGCCGTGCGGCGCATCATCGAGTCACTCGATGACGAGATCATGCAGCTTCCCGAGGCCGCGTTCTGACGACCACGCGGCGCTAGGGATCGTCGTCGACCTCGCCGTCGACTTCGTCTTCGTCGGGGCTCAAGTAGCGCTCAGGGTGGTGGTAGTCGTTGACTCGGGCTTGGCCGGTGTCGAGGTGGGGCGGTGGGACCCACTCCGTGCGACCGTCTTTGCGCTTTCGCGTACTCCAGCCGGTTTCTTCGACCAGCCGGTTGTCGGGGCCGCAGGCCAGTGACAGTTTGTCGATGTCGGTTGGACCGTCGGCGGCCCAGCCGTCGTCGTGGTGGGCCTGGCTGTGATAGGCCGGTGCGGTGCAGCCGGGCCTGGTGCAGCCGCGATCGCGGGCATACAGCACGATCCGTTGCGCGGCTGAGGCCAGCCGCCGGCTGCGCCCAAGATACAACGGGCAGGCGGTGTGATCGTCGAACACCACCAAGTAGTTGTGAGCCGCGGATGCTTGACGGATCACCTCCGACATGGGCAACAGGCTGCCCCCACCGGTGACCGCATGGCCCTTGCTCGACTCCAATTCCTTGAGTGTGGTGGACACGACGACCATCGTCGTCGGGTGAATGCACTAATTATCTCTGCGGTGCTTTGGCGGCTGGCCCGGCCCGTGCGCGGCTACGTAACGACCCGCAGCACGTCGTGCTCGTCGAGCACGAGGTCGTCGTGGATCGAACCGACGTCGCACATCGGGTGGCCGTCAGGCAGTTGCCACCGGTGGATACGACACTCGGGGCCACTGGCAAGCTGACGCGAAGCTGTGAACACGCTGGATCACGGGTGCAAATCTCCTAGGTGGCCGCTGTCCTGGGCGGTCACCGGTGAAATGAGAGGCGAACGCGGCCGGTTAAGGCAGCCCCACTTCTTCGGGGGGCAAGGGTGCCGGGCCCTTCAACTTCGGCGTTGCCATCGGTGTGGCCTCGACCGACAACGGCGTCGTCGTGGTGGTCGCGCCGACCGTCATGTTCGTGGACTTCGCGACGTCCGGCGCAACCTGCCCCTGAGGGATCGTCATGGCGAGCGCGCCCATGGCCACCACGGCACTGCCACCGATGACCGCCGCGAGGATCTTGACGTAGTTCCGCTGATCCGTACCCATCCGGAACACCCCATTTCCTGATCTTTAGCTGGTCATTCACCGATTCGTCCCCGAACCTCGGCGACTGGCCAACGGGCGGATAATTCGACTGAACGCGCCAAATCTGTCGACATCCTTGAACGCCGCTGCGAATTGGCTACGGGCGCGCCTTAACAAGCGATCAGACCGATTTCAACACCTGCCGATACCTGCCGATCATCGACACCGCGGCATTCGCATCCTCATCCGCTGACGGCCGTAGCTCGATGCCGGCCCGGCGTTTGACGGCCGGGGAGATCAGCAGCTCGGACAGCCCGTGCTGCACGGCGTCTCACGTCTGCTTCACAAACCTGAAGGTCGCCGTGCAACAAGCGGTGCGACATTGCGGCCGCGCGCGCGTTTAACAACGAGTTCACAGTTGTCTATGCTTTCAATTGCAGATGCGACCGGACTAAAGTTGCGGCTCAGCGCCGAGGACGCGAAATGCTTTGAATTCCTAGATAATCCTCACTTTACTCACCCGCTTCCCCGGCGCCAATCTAAACAGTCAGCGCGCCAAAGGACACCGAATGAGCACCAAAATAGCTCACGCCGCGCCGGTAGTGATCGTCGCTACCATCGCGGCCGCGTTGAGCATCAGCATCGCCACAGCCAACCCGGCTGGCGCCGAACCGCGCCAGATCTCCGTCTACACCAGCCACCAGACGCTTAACGGCTACGCGCAGCACGCCGGATGGCAGCTCGCTATCACCAACCCCAACAAGATCTACCCCGGCGAGGTCATCAAGATTCCAAAGTCGTCCAAGACCTATATGGTCAAGCGGGGAGACACCCTTTCCCTTATCGCCAAGAAGTACGGGGTCAGCCTCGTGGCGCTGGAGGCAGCTAACCGCTGACACCGCGCCGGCTGGCATCACACCGGCCGGCACCCTGCTAGCCCGAGTCCGCGCCGAGCCTGATCGATCTACGTTCACAAGACACGCAAGACGGTCACGATTGAAGTTAACCCGGATCAGTTGTTCGATCGGCTTCACAATCTCGGCCGTACGGCCTACGGGTCCGAGCCGTTGCCCCAGACGCGCCTGCGCGGCCGCCGCGCCCGCTCCAACGGCTCACCGGTCAATGCCGACCGCGGCCCCAAGTCCTCGGCTTCGTGAATGCGGCGCCCCGCATCGGCTTTGGAGATCCGCAACAACGTGGCAAGGGCCGCCGCCAGTGTTGGCTCCCCCAGTTCGGCGACCGGCACCTCGGCCAACGCGGCGATGAGCCGGTGACCCATCACCGCTTGGCGCCGCATGAGCGTCTCCCACTCAAACAGCGCCTCTGTCCGCTGTTCGGTGGTCAGCCCGCCCAACGGCTCGGCCAGCAGCTCATCGAACTCCGCGCCCATCGCGGCGATGCGCCCTGCCACCCGTTCTGAACTCATGCATCGAACACTAGTGCGCACCTACGACAAATCTTGGCGCCTTGTTGACCAGCGAAACCTAAGTGACACAAGTGAATTCTGGAAAGTAGAAGGCCGGTGACGCTCACGGGCAACGGCCGTGGCAGATGTCAAGCGCATCATCGATGCAGGCATGCCGGACAATCGAACGTCGCGGTGACGGAGTCGAGGCCGTCACTTGTCGCGATCGAGTCAAGCCTGCATGGGACGGAAGGGCTGGGGCGGCGTCACGCGCCGGCCGACGACGTCTGAAGCGCGCAAGCGCAACATCGATGCCGGCACCGACGACCTGTTCGTCGCAGCCGCGGAGATCGCGCTCGGCAGCTTCGTCGCACAGATCGAGGCGATCACAGCGGACATGGATATTGCCGGGCAGCTAGTGGAGGTCGTTGCCTACATCATCGAACGGCTGCCTCATGAGCCGCAGCTCGCCCTGTTGCTGGCGCTTGATCGTTCCAACCTGTTCAGCCGCACCATGCTCGCACCGGCCGAGATCGCGCGATGCCGGACGCTTCTGCAGCACACTCACATCGACTGGACCGCCCTGGGCTATGACGACAAAGCCATCGACGAACTGGTCGAATTCCTACTGCGCATCATCCAGTCGATGGTCATCGCGCCACCGGAGCCACCGCGGTCCAGCACGGAACTGCGCGCGTACGTGCGCCGCTGGGTCGGGCCTGCCGTGAACCCTAGCTTTACAACTCTTGACGAAAGTGTCACGCTCTGGGAATGGACGATGCCACCGCTCTACTGGAGATCGAAGCGATCAAGCGGCTGAAGGCCCGCTACTGCAGGCACCTGGACTCCAAGGACTGGCAGGCCTGGCGGAGCCTCTTCAGCGACGATTTCCTCAGTGACACGTCGCAGGCTGGCGGCAAGATCATTCAGGGCGCTGACGAGTTCGTCGCCTTCACCCGCAAGAGTCTCAGGTCGCAGGCCACAGTGCATCAGGTACACGCACCGGAAATCGAGTTGACGTCCCCGACGACCGCGCGCGGCGTGTGGGCACTGGAGGATGTGGTCCGATTCGGCCCGGGGGTGAACCTGCGCGGCTACGGCCACTACACCGAGACCTACGAAAAGGTCGACGGGCAGTGGCTCATAACAAGCTCCACGCTGACCCGGCTACGCGAAGATGTCTTCAACGCCTTTGTCTCGGTATATATCTCGGACCGGATCCGACGAGTGATCGGGAAAGCGGCGCGCCGGGTGATGAAGTGACCGGCTCACCCGTCGACACCGTTCTGATCACCGGCGCGTTCGGTCAGGTCGGCAAGCGCTGCGCCGAAATCCTGCTCAGCCGTGGGCGCACTGTCATCGCGACAGACCTGCGCAACGACAAATCCGTCGTCGTCGCAGGGGAACTCGCCGATCAGACGTGGCCGGGCACTCTGGTGCCGGTGTATGCCGATCTGCTCGACGCGGAAGCGATGCGCGAGCTGGTGGTCGAGCACCGACCCGGCGCGATCGTGCATTTGGCCGCGACGCTCTCGCCTGCGTCGTACCGGAACCCGAGGCTCGCCAGGAAGGTGAACGTGGAGGGCACAAGGAATCTCGTCGAGGCGGCCAAGACGCTTCCCGAACCACCGCTGGTGATCTACGCATCCAGCGCCGCGGTGTACGGGTCGCGCAATCCGTACCGCCACCCGGAGCGGATCACCCCTGACACCCCGGTCAATCCCGTCGACCAGTACGGCGAGGACAAGGTGCTGGCCGAGGCGGTCATCCGGGACAGCGGCCTGCCGTACGCCATGCTGCGATTGGCAGCCGTGATCTCGCCGGACGCCGGCGAGACCTTCAACGCCGATCACTTACTTCTCATGCGCGCCACTCCCGGCGACAATCGGATGCACACGGTGGACGCGCGCGATGTGGCGTTGGCCTTCGCCAACGCGGTGGACCGCGCCGACGTCATCAACGGCAAGGTTCTGCTCATCGCAGGCGACGAGACACACCTGCATGCCCACCGCGACCTCGAGGACGACATCATGGAACACGTCGGCATCGGCAGGCTCGGCCCGTCGGCGAGCCTCCCGGGTGACCCCGACGACGACCGAGGCTGGAGTTTCACCGGTTTCTTCGACACCACCGAGTCTCAGACACTGCTCGCGTTCCAGCAGCACAGCTGGCCGGAAACCGTTGCCTGGGTCGCCGAGGCGCAGGGCAGACGCCGCATCCCGCTACGGCTGCTCGGCCCCGTGATCCGTCCGCTCCTGCGGTTCATTCTCGCCGTGCAGAGGAAGGTGGAACGACGCGGCCGGTACGCCGATCCGTGGACGCTGATCGGCAACAAGTACGGGCCAGAAGTGCTGGCTCCCAACAACTTCTGATGGCGGTGGTATACCCGCCGAATACGGCACTGGGCCGGTTCGGCATCGCGACCCTTGTGGACAGCCCCGATCCGTTCGTCAGTTCGATGCCGCTGGCCGGCTTGGCCAATCCGCTAACCGGCGCCCCGACCGTCGCACCGTTGGCGGTCCTGGTAGATCACGCGGCGGGCTTGGTCAATCACTATCGTCGGGCATCCGACGAATGGACCGTGTCCAGCGAGTTATCGCTGGAAATAACCCCGGCCGCATTGACTGTCATCGCGGACGACCCGGAGGCTCCGGTGGTCGCGAGCGCTCAACCCGTGGGAACCAGGTACTCGACTGCGCTTGGCATGTGCGAGATCACGCTTGGTGACGTAGTAATCGGTGTCGGGACAGTACGGTCCGTGTACGTCGCGCGTCCGGGTGAGTTTCCCCAACCTATCGCGCCGCCCGTCGACGGACCGCGACCGGCGGACCTCGGCGAGATCATGGCACTCCAGATCGACCATGCCAACGGCTCGCCGGTGATGCGCCAGCGGGAGAACTCAGTGCTGAACAACAGCCTCGGCATCGTGCACGGCGGGGTGGCCGCCGCGGGCCTCGAGCTTGCTGCCTCGGCCGCGCTCAATGCCGGACGCACGGACCAGCCGTTACACACCGCGTCGTTGCGAGTGAACTTTCTGCGCCAATTCTTCAGCGGCGACCAATCACGTTATGTGGGAACAGCTTTACGGGTGGGGCGGCGCACTGGCGTGGCCGAGGCGCAGGCCATCGGGGCCGACGGTGAGATCGCACTCGTCGCGCGCGTCACCGCATACCGGTGACCGTCACGCGGAAGCGATGACCGAGGAGCCGAACCGCTCAATGGATTCCACCGCATGCGCCAAACTGTCGCCCGGCACTCCGACCTGCAGCCAAGTGACCCCCACGGCCGCAAGCTTTTCCAGCCCGGACTGGTAGGCGTCGGCGTTGAAATCGTCATCGCCGGGAGTGCCGCCGCCCATGTTGGTGAAGGTGATGTCGATCCCCGACCAGTCCCGGCCCGCAGCGTCGCATCGGCGCCGCAGATCGGCGATGCCTTCGGCGAGGCTCTCCACCGAGTCCAATGCTGCCGTGCGGGCAGTCTGAGCGAGAACGGCGGGCGCGGGAAACGGGCACCAGCCATCGCCGTATGTGACGACGCGCTGCCGGGCGGCAGCCGTGTTGCCACCGATCCAGATCGGAGGATGCGGCCTGCTTACCGGACGCGGATGCGCGGTGATGCCCTTGGCGGAGAAGTGGCGACCCTCGAACGACAGATCGTCAGTGGTCCAGATGGCGCGGATCACCTCCAACGCCTCCTCGAAGAGCGCGGCCCGCTCGTCGAAGTCGACCCCGAGCGCGGTGAACTCCCGCTTCAGGTAGCCGACACCGACGGCCAGCGTGAACCGGCCGTCGGAGAGCATGTCCAGCGTCGCACCGGACTTCGCCACCACGAACGGGTTGCGGTACGGCAGCACGACGATGTTGGGGATCAGCCGCAGCGTTGTCGTCCGTGCGGCGGCGAAACCCATTGCCACGAACGGGTCCAGCGCGTCATGCCCGCCCGACTCCAGCCACCGCTGCGACGGGGCAGGATGGTCGGTAAACCCGAACCCATGAAACCCGGCCGCTTCGGCCGCCGCCGCAACGGTCGCGATGCCGGAGCCGGTGACCAGCTCCGGGCTGTAGGGATGGCTGTGCATCGGATGAGTGATCGTGAACCGCATTTGCCATCCGCCTTCCGGAATTACCTTCTCCAAAGTTGAGAATGTCGTTACCATGCCACTCATATGACGGTCAACCCCGCACGGCACGGCCCCTTCCCGGGCCGGCTCGAGCCGGACGGCATTGCCGCCTACGCCGCAGCGACCTGTGACGACACCGCATCGGTACTGGACGGTCAAGCCGTACCCGCGGTTTTTCCGGTGATCCTGGCCTTTGCCGCGCAGGAGGCGGCCAGGGCCGACGTGCCCGCCGCGGCGTGGCAGCGGGTCCGCGGTGGGGTGCACGGAGAGCACGACATCGTGGTGCACCGGCCGCTGGCCCCCGGAGAGACGCTGGATACCTGGTCGCAGATCGCGGCCGTGCGGACGTCTCGGGCGGGCACCCAGGTCGTGGTGCATCTCGAGCAGGTCGACGCCGATCGCCGGGTGGTCGTCGAACAGAGGTGGACGATGGTGCTCCTTGGACTCGACGGACTTCCCGATCTCGGAACGATGCCCGCCGATCACCGTTTTCCGGACTCGGCCCGCGCCAACCCCATCGGATCGGCCACCGCCAACCTTGATGATCGGATGGCACACCGCTATGCCGCGGTGTCCGGCGATTGGTCGGCGCACCAC
The DNA here is from genome assembly GCA_963800125.1 of uncultured Actinomycetota bacterium. GTDB lineage: Bacteria > Actinomycetota > Actinomycetes > Mycobacteriales > Mycobacteriaceae > Mycobacterium. Next base: position 173,904 of record CAWDAC010000003.1, read on the forward strand.
TTCGACGTCGACATAGCGCGCGCGGCCGGATTCGACTTCGTGTTCGCCCACGGCCTGTGCACGATGGCGATCTGCACCCACCGCCTCCTCGGCCTGCTCGGCATCGATGATCCCGGCTGGGTTTCGCGGGTTGCGGTTCGCTTCGCATCCCCTACCCCGTTGGGCTGCGACCTGACGGTGAACGCCTACGGCATCAACGAACGATCCTTCGCATTCGAGGCAGCCGCCAACGGTGCCACCACCATCACCCATGGAAGATTGGAACTGCGGACATGACCAGAGCTGAGATCGGCGTCTATCTGCCTCAGATGGGCTTCACCTACTCCGACATCCTGCATCGCGCGCTGCGCTGCGAAGAGCTGGGCGTCGACTCGCTGTGGCTCTACGACCACCTTTACGGGCCCGGCGCGCCCGATTATCCCTCCCTCGAGGCGTGGACGTTGGCGACCGCGTTGCTCAGCCGCACCGAGCGCATCCAGGTCGGACATATGGTGTTGTGCAACCAGTTTCGTCATCCAGCGGTGCTCGCGAAGATGGCGACCACGCTCGACCAGATCTCGGCCGGGCGGCTTCAACTCGGCATCGGCAGCGGGTCCATCGAGGACGAGCACAACAGGGTCGGACTGGACTGGGGTACGTTCGCCGAACGGTCTGAGCGACTCGGCGAGACCCTAGAGATACTGCGTCAAGCGTTCGCCGACGAACGAATAGACCTCGCAGGCAAGCATTTCACCGTGCGGGACATGCCGATCAAGCCCGGACCGGTTCAGCAGCCTCGGCCGCCGATCGTGGTGGGCGGTGTCGGAGAGAAGTACACGCTGCCGTTGGTCGCGCGCTACGCCGACGTCTGGAACGTGCCGACCTACGCGCTCGGCGAGTTGGAGCACAAGACGTCGGTGCTGCGCAGCATCTGTGACGGCATCGGCCGGGACCCCGATACCATCGTGATGTCGATCGAAGCCGTGATGGCCCTTGCCCCCGATGACGCGTCACTACCCAGCGTTCGGCAGCTTGCCGAAAAGCGTTTCGGCATACCCGCATTCGGGCTCCATGAGGGCGGCCTGATCGGGACACCACAGGCCATTGTTGATCGCCTGCAGGAACTGCAGGGCCTTGGGTTCGGACAGATCGTGCTCTTCACGCACGATCGCGGTTCCGACGAAACCCTGGAGCTCCTGGCGTCGCAGGTGATAGCCCGGCTCTAGGATCTCGGCTTCGCAGGCGGCGAGTAGTTCGGACGTCCGAGCCCGAGCGCGTGTTGCGCGATCATGTTGCGGAAGACCTCGAGGGTGCCACCGTAGATGCCGGTGGGACCCGCCAGCCGAAAAAGGTACTCGGCTCCGCCGTCGGCGACGTCCCCGTGCTCGCCTCGCGACAGGCTCGAGGCGGTTCCCAGGATGTCCATCAGATCCGGAGAGACATCGCGCATGGTTTGCGCGATCGCGACGCGGCCGAACATCTCCGGTGTGCTCGCCGCTGCTTCCATCCGCGCAATGCTGCGCCCCAGCCGGTATTTCACCGATTCGTCATCGGCCGTCAGCGCAGCGATCTTGTCGACCGCCTCGGCCAACAGCAGCAGGTGTTCGGTCATGGCCGCAATCTTTTGCAAGCCGTGAGCTTCGCGCTCGACGGCGCCGTGCTCGTCGTTGAGCGCCTCCCGCAGCACGGTCCAGCCGCCGTTGACCTCGCCCACCCGGTACCTGTCGTCGATACGAACATCGCTGTAGTAGGTGATGTTGGTGCGGTCACCATCCACGGTGCGGAGGGGCTGGATCTCAACGCCGGGCGTATCCAACGGAACCAGAAACATCGTCAGGCTCTGGTGTTTCGGTGCATCCGGGTCGGTGTTGGTGACCAGGAAAACGTACGAAGCGTTGTGCGCGTTAGAGGTGAACATCTTGGAGCCGTTGATGATCCAGCTGTCGCCGTCGCGCACCGCACGTGTCTTGCAGGTCGCGACGTCCGAGCCGCCTTCGGGCTCGGTGTACCCCAGGCACAGCCGGTAGTGCCCGGACAGCGTGCGCTCCAGCACCTCGTCCTTGAGCTCGGGTGAACCGAACTGCTCGACGGCCCGCGCGACCATGGCCGTGGTGCCCCAGTGGAACCAGGGCGTGTGTGCGCGACCGATCTCCAGGGCCCAGATGCGTTTTCGTACCGGGCTGAAACCGCCCTCGGGTTCTGGCTTGAAGTCGGCAGCCAAATAGCCGGCTCCGCCAAGCGCAAGGTGCACACCCTCGTCGAAGTTCTCGCCGGTCTCCCGGTCGCGCTGGATGACCTCGTCGGTCACGATGTTCTTCAGGAACGCCCGTAGCTCGTCCCGGAACGCCCGGTCATCCGCAGACAGGTCCACGGGTGAGAAATCCACCTATGCGCCTTTCTCGATTGTCAAGCGGTTGTGCAGCGCCCGCCGCAACGCCGCCCCCTGCAGCGCGAACAGCTGTTGGCTCGTCTCCCACTCCGGCAGCAGCGAATCGAATCCGTGGCAGGTTCCTGGGAACACGTGCAGCTCGGTGGCCACGCCCGCCCACATGAGCCGCAACGCGTAGTCCACCGCCTCGTCGCGGAGCGGATCCAGTTCGGAGCAGGTGATCAACGTGCTTGGCACACCGGCTAATTCGGCGGCGCGGGCCGGTACCGCGTCGGCTGGAACCGGCTCGCCCGCCAGGTAGTGCAGCCACATCTGCGTCACCGCAGGCCCGTCGAATCCCGGGGTCGCGTCGAACTCCTGCTTCGACGGCGTCGGCCGGTCGTCGAGCACCGGCTGGTGCAGCAGCTGGAACACGATCGACGGCGCCGACCCGTCGGCCGAGCGCTGCGCGAGCCGCGCCGCCAGTGCCGCGCCCGCGCTACTGCCCGCGACCGCCAATCGGCTGGTGTCGATGTGCAGTTCGGTCCCGTTATCGGCCGCCCATTCCAGCACCACCATCGCGTCGTCTAGCGCGGCGGGAAACGGGTGTTCCGGCGCCAGGCGGTAGTCGACAGAGATCACGGTGCACTGACCGCGCCGCGCGAACTCCACGCACTGGCGGTGGTCGGTATCGAGGTTGCCCAGGACGAAAGCGCCCGAGTGGCAGTAGATCACCGCCGGTGCCGGTGACGGTCCGCCCCGGTAAACGCGCACCGGGACGGTGCCGGCCTGAGCGTGGTCGATGGTGACACCGGTGATGTCGAGCCCTCGTGCGGTATCGCGGCGACGCTGGTTCAGCGACTCTCGGACGGTTTCCAGCACGTCGGCAGACAGGTCGGCGCGGGCTGCGCCGAGATGATGCAGCGCGGGATCGAGCCGGTTCACGACATCCACGAGCGTTCACCGTCTCGCCGCCGTGTGCGATCCCGCCTCGACCGCCGGTTCCCGCGACGGCGGATCGAAGGTGTAGTCGGAAGACTTGAAGCGGCGGGTCATCTCCCAGAACGTTCGGGCGCTGCGCGGCCATTGGGTCACCACGCGACCGTTGGCGGCACGGAAGTAGTTGCTGCACCGTGTCAGCCACACGGTGCCCTCCATCCACTTATCGATCTTCGTGATGAACTTCGCCATGGTCTCCTGCCGCACCGCGACGTAGGACTTGCGCTTGCGTCGCATGTGCTTCAGGGCGCGCACGATGTAGCGGGCCTGCGCCTCCAGCATGAAGATGACGCTGTTGGAGCCGACGTTGGTGTTCGGTCCGTACAGCATGAAGAAGTTCGGGAAGTCCGGCACGGCCATGCCCAGGTACGCGTATGCGCCGTCGCTCCATGTGTTCCGGAGCGACGTGCCCCCCTCGCCGACGACATCGATCTGGCCCAGATAGTCGGCGGCGGCGTAACCCGTGGCGCACAAGACGACATCCACGTCGAACTCGGAGCCGTCTTCGGTCACCAGGGACCGCGACCGCAGATACCGCGCCGGGCTGGACACCACCTCGACGTGCGGTTGCGTCAGGGTCTGCAGATAGTCCGTGGCGAACACCAGTCGCTTGCAGCCGAACGGGTGGTCCGGAGTCAGCTTTTGGCGCAACTCGTCATCGGCAACGGTCGACTCGAGTACGCGCAGAGCGATTCCCTTGAATTCCTGTGTCTTGTCGCTGCCATTCTCGATCACCCCGATGTTCGATTCACTGCGCAGCCACAGCCTGGTCCGGTAAATCTTCTTGACGAACGGCATGCGCGCGAAGAGCCATTTCTCCCGCTCGGTGTAGGCCCGGTCCGGCTTCGGCAGGATCCACGTCGGTGAGCGCTGGACCGAGTACACCTTCTTGGCGACCTTGGCGACCTCGGGAACCAACTGTGACGCCGTCGATCCCGTACCGAGGACGGCCACTCGCGCGTCGCGTAGATCGACGGAGTGGTCCCAGCGCGCAGTGTGCATCAGCGTCCCGGTGAACGGCTCCTGCTCGACGAGATCCGGGAGCACCGGTTGCGTGAAGAGTCCGACCGCAGACACCACGATGTCGAAGGTGTACCGCTCCCCGCTGCTCGTCGTCAGCTGCCACGTGTTGGTGTCAGCATCCCAGCGGGCAGAGACGATTTCGGTGTTCAGCTTCAGATTCGGGCCAAGCTCGATAGCGCTGCGCGCAGCGTTCGAAATACTCGAGGATTTCGGGCTGCGCGGACCACAGTCGCGACCAGTTCGCGTTCAGATCGAACGAATACGAGTACAGGTGAGACTTGACGTCACAAGCCAGCCCCGGATAGGTGTTGATCCGCCACGTTCCGCCGACGCCGTCCTCACGGTCGAAAATGGTGAAGTCGCGAAAGCCCGCCTTTCGCAGGAAGATTCCCAGCGCCAGCCCCCCGGACCTGCGCCGATGATTCCCACCGAAAGAGTCTTGGCCATCTAGGTCATCCGGTCTGCAGGGCATTGTCCGCCGTCGACGACGAGTTCCGAACCGGTGATGAACGACGCGTGTTCGGATACCAGGAACGCCACTGCGTCGGCGATCTCGGTCGGCTTGCCGAGCCGGCCGAGCACGGCTCTCTCCGCCAGCCGCGCCTGCGTCGAGGGGTCGAGCATGGGCGTCTCGACGGGTCCAGGGAACACGGCGTTGACCCTGATGCCCGACGGGGCGAGCTCTGCGGCGGCGACCTGGGTAAGACCCCTCAGCGCCCACTTGGATGAGCCGTATGCGGCATGGTTCGGGAACGGCCGGATGGCACCGGTACTGCAGGTGTTGACGATGGCCGCCCCGTCGGCCTCTCGGAGTTGGTCGAGCACAGCCCGAATCCCGAGGAACGGGCCCAGACAGTTGACGCGCCAGCTTCCTTCGAAACCCGCGGGCGTTTCGTCGGTTAGTGAAGCCCGATGCAACACACCGGCATTGTTGACGAGAGTCGTCAAACCGCCGAACCGGTCCACTGCCGCATCGATCGCCGCCGTCCACTGGTCGGCCGATGTCACATCCAACGGAATCGCCGTCACGGCAGCGTCGTCGAGTGCCTCGACCGAAGCCTTCAACTCGTCGACCAGCAGATCGCAGGCGGCAACGCGAAACCCGTCGTCACGCAGCCGCGTCACGATCGCCGCACCCTGTCCACGGGCGGCGCCTGTCACCAGCGCCACGTCTGCCGATGTCATCCGCTCGTGTTTGTCGAACGGCTTGCCGCCGCTGCACGGTACACCCGTCGCGGCGCCGGGTTGGTTCGGCTGTGCGGTCGCCTCTGCGAGGTGCTCGGCTGCTCCGCGTCGCAGGGCTTGTGATTCGGAGGCCAACGTGATCATCCGAAAGCCCAGTTGGGCCATGTCCTTTCCGAGCTTGCCGGCGTTGGCGTGGATACCGGTGACCAAGCCAGCCGAAGATGCCGCGGTCTGGATGCGTGCCATCGCATCCCGCACGGTTGGGTGGCTCCACGCGTCGGCAAGGGTGTAACCGAGCGAGATCGCCAGGTCGGCAGGTCCGACATAAACACCGGCCAACCCGGGGACGGCGCATATCTCGTCGAGAGCTGAGAGCCCCTGCGCGGTCTCGACCATCGCGAACACGCTCAGCCCTGGCTTCGAGTGCGGCGGGGTCGTGGCCCAGGCTGGCACGCAGCGGACCGAAGCTGCGCACCCCGGCCGGTGCGTACCGAGTCGCGGCAACGGCTGCGGCCGCCTGATCGGCAGACTCGATCATTGCGATGATGACCGCGTCGGCGCCGGCGTCGAGCACCCGGCCGATCGGCGCGGGATCGACCGATGGCAGGCGCACGGCGGTGGCGATGGGAACATGTTCGAGACGGCGCAGCATCAGTGCGACGTCGGCATCGCTGAGATAGCCGTGCTGGACGTCGAACCCGACGTAGTCGTAGCCCGCCTGGGCGAATTCCTCCGGCCCGATGATGGTAGGGCCCACCACCCATCCGCCCCACACCTGAGCTTTGGCGGCGAGGGCTTCCTGCAGCCTGCTGAGAGTCATTCGACGATCGCGATCTTGATGCGTTCCGGTATTGGCCGGCAGGCCAACTCGAATGCCGCCTGTACCTCGTCGACGCCGAAGGTGTGGGTTACATATGCGGGGAGCAACTCGGAATGCTCGCGGACGAACTCGTTCGCGGAACATAGCATCCGCCGACGGTCCAGTGTGACACCGGATTTCAGCGTCAGATTATTGCGCAGCATCGTGCGAATGCTGATCGGGTAACTGTCGTCGTCCGGCGACACCGAAATAGAAGACTGTGCCCCCGAACGCTGCTGCTTCGATCGCGTGGCCGAGCGTTGCGACTTGATGGCCGACGGCCTCGATGACGATGTCCGGTCGATCGTGTGGGTCTAGGTGGCTCACCCACCGGTCACTGGTGGCGCGGACGACGGTGTCAACGCCGAACTCCTTGGCGATGCCGTCACGGTCGATCGGATCCACGCCGGTGACATGTCGCGCACCCAAAGCCTTTGCCGCGTAGGAGAACAGCAGCCCGATCGAGCCCTGACCGATCACCGCAACGTGAAGACCCTTGAGCTTCGGAAGCTGCTCGAGCGCATAGAGCACACACGCCAGCGGTTGCAGCGCGACCGCATGCTGCGGAGTCAGTGCCGGATCGAACGGTGCCAAACCGTCACCATCTGCAACGACGTGTTCCATCAACCCGTCGAATCCGGAGGCCCAACCGACGACCCGATCTCCGATTCCGTGACTCCGGTGCCGGCTCGCGATCACCTCACCGACGACCTCGTGGATCGGAAAACCGTCCATCTCGGCGGCACTGGCGCCGGTGTCGCCCGGAAGCCGGCCCTTCGCACCGCGGAAGCCCGGCAGATCGCTGCCACACACGCCCGCGGCGAGAAAACGAAGGAGCACCTGACGATCACTCAGCGACTCCGGTGTCTTTTCCGGAATGTCGGCTCGCTCAAAGGTGTACGGCGCTATCAGCCGATACGACCACACGTCAGACCTCCACCGGGACGTTGTTCCAGCCCCATTGGAAACTCGACGGCGGACGCGACGCGGCCGCACTCACGATCCGGTAGTCGGGCACCCGTTTGAGCCACTCGGACACCATGATCGCGATCTCGAGCCGAGCCAGATGAACGCCGAGGCAGAAGTGCTGGCCCCGACCGAAGGCCAGTAGGCGCTCGATCGGACGGTCCCAAACGAACTCGTCCGGATCGGCGTACTCGCGCTCATCGCGATTGGCGGACGCGAGCAGCGTGATGATCCGCTGGCCCGGCATGATCGTGGTGCCGTGGATGGTGAACGGCTTACGCAGCGTGCGGGCGAACCACTGAGCGGGCGCGCAGTACCGAATCATCTCTTCGCGCGCCTCGGGCACGTTGGCGTCGAGGTCGGCACGCACCGCGGCCATCTGGTCGGTCCGCAGGCCCAACTCCCACAGTCCGTGCGCGACGATCTTCGGTACGGTTTCCGTTCCGCCGATGAATACGCCGAGCATCTGGATCGCCGCCTCCATGTCGCTGAACGCGGAGCCGTCCGGCAATCGGTACGCGAGGAGATTGTCGGTAATCGGAAGCTCAACGTCGGATTCGTCGGCGCGGCGGCGTTGCACGATCGGCACCAGATACTCCAGATAGCCAGGCCGGGCGTTGGCCACCTCCACCCCACTGCCGGGCTGGGCCAGGCTTCCCGCGTTGACGGTGGCCAGCACCTCCGGTGCCAGATCGACCGGCAGACCCAACAATTCACACACCACAGAGGCGGCAACGATGCCGCCGTACTCCTGGGTCAGGTCGAACGTGCCGCGCGGCAAGAGCTCGTCGAGTCGCTCGTTGGCCAGGCTGCGAATTCGGTCGGTGAGTTTGGACGACGGATTTCGGCCTGAACTGGCCCGAGGTACAGCGCCGGACGCCGTCATAAATCGGGGCGTCAAAGTTCGCATGGAACGGCATCGGGTGTAGCGGCGGGTCGGGCACCGGTCCATCGTTGTGGTCGGCCAAGACAGTTGCGGCGGGCAGGGTTCCCTCCGATGCAACGAATGTCCCGTCGTTGATCTCCAGCACCTGCCAGATGTCGGAGAACCGGGACAGCGCGTATGTGTCCCACTTGTCGATGTAGTAGACCGGATGGTCGTCGCGCAGGACACGGTAGTACGGCAGTGGATCGGCCATCACCGCCGGATCGAAGGGATCGTACGAAAATTCCTGCATCACAGGCGCGTTCATTGTAGTGGCGATGGAGGCAGTGCCTGCAGGATCGAGTCCTCCCAGCCGTCTCGCAGCGCAGGGGCGACGCTCATCCAGGTGACGATTTCAGCCGGTGGGCTCTCTTTCCATGACGGGTAGTGGTTTTCGAAGCAATCCCAGTCGCCCTCGAGCGCCCAATAATGAATGACCTCGTTGAACCGGAACGTGGTGATGAACGAACCCAGCCATCGTTTACCGGTTCGCTCCGACCACGGCACGTACAGCCGCTCGAGCTCACGGATGTAGTCGTCCTGGCGGCCCGGCTTGGACTCCATGATTTCCTGAATGACGAGGCCCGCGGAGAAGTTGGCGTCCGTCAACTCCGCAAGCGTCTTGTTGCTCTTGGCCGCGTACATGATGCGGCCCTCACCCGAGGCCCCGATCTCAGACAGAAACGCCGCCCATTTCGCGGCAGCGTCTTCGATGGCTGCCACCGCGTGCCTGAGCCCGGCCGATACGCGCGTAGTCGGCGAAGGCGTCGATCTCCCAGATGATCGTGACCTGCGGCCAATGCCCGTTGAAGGGCGTGGTCTCCCAGATCGCGAACAGCCGCGCGCCGAGCTCTTCCATCATCGGCTGGTACACGCCGCTGAACACCTCGGTGAACTGCTCTTCGCGCGAGCGCTCATCGCCGGTGAACTGCTCACTTCGCCCCGACCCCAGCTCGATCGTCTCGTGCAGGTACAGAAGCGTGTCGCTGTGGTACTTCTTCATGCTCATGACCAGCACCTGTTTGACATCGGCACCTAGCGAGCGTGACACTTATGGCGTGTTTTGTAAAGGTGCGGGTTGCATTCGCATGGCGGGGAAAGGATGAGTCCGACGCCGCTGGCCAACGGTTTCTGCTTCGGGGAGGGACCGCGCTGGTTCGAGGGCCTGCTGTGGTTCTCCGACATGCTGGGCGAGGCGGTACACACCGTCACCCTGCAGGGCGCGCTGACCACCCTGCCGCTGGCCGGCCATTCTCCTTCGGGACTGGGCTTCCGCCCGGACGGGTCGCTGTTGATCGCCTCCAGCGAGCACCGTCAGGTGCTGCGCTACGACGGCGAAACCGTTGCTCCTCTCGCCGATCTGTCCGACCTTGTGCCGGCGAATCTCGGTGACATGGTGGTCGACGACCTCGGGCGCGCCTACGTCGGCTCCCAGGCGTTTGAGGGCGGTGTCATCGCGCGCGTCGATCCCGATGAGGCGTTCGTCGTCGTGGCGGAGGATCTCGACTTCCCCAACGGGATGGTCATCACGCAGGACCGGACGACATTGATCGTCGCCGAGTCCACCGGCAGGCGGTTGACCTCGTTCACCATCGAGGCCGATGGCTCGCTGTCCGATCGGCGGGTCTTCGCCGACGGACTCGACGGGCCGCCCGACGGCATCTGCCTCGACGCCGCGGGCGGAGTCTGGGCGGCGATGACTCTCGCCAACCAGTTCGAGCGAATCATCGAGGGCGGCACCGTGACCGACCGAATCGACATGGGCGACCGGTTCCCGATCGCGTGTGCGCTGGGCGGACCGGAGCGTCGCACGCTCTTCCTGCTCTCGAGCACCGACGTCTACCCTGAGCGCCTCCTAGGTACGAAACTGTCCTGCCTCGACGCGATCACCGTCGTTGTTCCCGGCGCCGGCCTGCCCTGACCAACGACGAAAGGTAGCGATGTCCGACTCCTATTACGAGCTGGTCGACGACGCCGACCCGCAGGGCGAAAAGTTCATCGGGACCGACTTGGTGCGCAGCACATGGTCGGCCGCGATTCAGCACGGCGCGCCCATGTCGGCGCTGCTGGTTCGCGCGCTCGAGCGCTGCGAAGCCCGCGACGACACCCGGCTGAGCCGCGTACTGATCGACCTGTTGGGACCCGTACCCGCCGAAGGTGACCTGTGGGTGCGCTCGCAACGCGAACGATCCGGCAAGCAGATCGAATTGATCAGCGCGGAGATGCTGGCGTTGGGCCCGGACGGTGAGCCTCGTCCAGTCGCCAGGGCCAGCGGGTGGCGGTTGCAGAAGTTCGACACCGCGGAAGTGGTCCACGCGCCCGCGCCGCCGCTGCGCCCGCTGTCCGATGCTGACAGCCGTGGGCTGACCGACAGGTGGGACCGCAACTACGTGCACAGCCTGGACTGGAGATGGCTGACGCATCGAGGTGACAGCGGACCCGGAGAGTCGTGGCTCAAACCGGAGGTCGACCTCGTCAAGGGTGAGTCGATGACGCCGCTGGAACGGCTGTTCTCGGTCGCCGACGACGCGAACGGCATCGGCTCCAAGCTCGACATCGGCAAGTGGACGTTCCTCAACACCGATCTCGTGGTGCACGTGCACCGCGTACCGGAGGGTGACTGGATCGGTATCCGTGCGGAAACCAACTACGGGCCCGACGGCATCGGCACCACACTCGGCACGCTGTTCGACGAGACCGGAGCGGTGGGAGCCATCCAGCAGTCGGTGCTGGTCCGCCCCCGCCCGCCGAAATAGCATTCCCGGCCGTTTCGGCGATTACCTCCTTGTGTTGGGCAGCGCGTGGCTTGTCTGCGGCATCTGCGCCTCCTTCGCAGTACCGTCTCGATATTCGCGACGGGTCTTCTTCATGACGTTCTTCTTCATGGGTCCGTTGGGGATTGCGGCGGCGCTGATCATAACGGCGATTGAGGACTACGCACCGCGACTGCCGGAACGCCGGAAAGTGGCCGAAGGCCGTCAGCGGTTCACATGCCCCGTTGCGGTGCCGAAAGCGACATACCGGACAAGGACACAACCTACGAGTGCTGGCAGTGCGGTGAGGTGCGGAAGGTGATGCCGAAGGGACGAGACGGCAAGGGCTAGCGCCCAAACCCCAACGCACCCTGGCGTGGCTTCCTTCGGCCTGTCGGCGCGCTGGAGAATTGCCCGCATGAGCGACGACGCTGAACAACCGCCCGACTTAAAATCCGCAAAGAAGGAGATGGGCGACCGATCGGAAGTCATCCCGGTCCCGTCGTCGAGTGTTCGTGATGGTCGTCCATGCGGCCCAGCCGGCCGATCGTCAGCTGAAGGACTCACCGAATGGCTCGACGGCGTGCGGGTCAGCATGCGGCCCCTCGCCGCTGTCGAAGCGCTAACGCCTCGGGCGGGCCACCCGGGTCTCATCCCATACCGGGACGGGCGACTCGTACACCAAACCGTCGGCTCCGAATACCAGGAAGCGGTCGAATGAACGGGCGAACCAGCGGTCGTGGGTGACGGCCAGAACGGTGCCCTGGTAGATTTCCAAACCCTCCTGGAGGGCTTCGGCGCTGGCAAGGTCGAGGTTGTCGGTCGGCTCGTCGAGCAGAAGCAAGGTGGCGCCGCCCAGTTCCAGCAGCAGGATCTGGACACGGGCCTGCTGGCCACCGGAGAGCGTCTCGAACGGCTGCTCGGCGCAGTGCTGGAGCTCGTAACGGGCCAGGGCGTTCATCGCGTCATAGCGCAGCCGGGCGTGCTCGGTCGTGACGATCTCGCACGGTGTACGGCCGGCCAGGTCGGGGCGGGCGTGGGTCTGAGCGAACAAGCCCGGCGAGACCCGGGCGCCCAGGCGAGCCACACCGTGGTGTGCAACGGGCTCGGCCGGGATTGCGCCACGGGGCAGATCGTCGGCGACGGCCATCAACAGCCGCAGAAAGTGTGACTTGCCCGAGCCGTTGGAGCCCAATATCGCGACGCGCTCGCCGTACCAGATCTCCGAGTCGAACGGACGCATCAAGCCGGTCAGTTCGAGGTTCTCGCAGATCACCGCCCGCCGACCGGTGCGGCCGCCGCGAAGCCGCATCTTGATGTTCTGGTCGCGCGGGGCCACCTCGGGCGGGCCGGCCTCCTCGAACTTGCGCAGTCGAGTCCGCGCGGCCTGGTAGCGAGAGGCCATTCCGTCGTTGTAGGACGCCTTCCTGCGCAGCTCGGTCACGAGCTGTTTGATTTTCGCGTGCTCGTCGTCCCAGCGGCGGCGCAGTTCTTCCAGGCGGTCATTGCGGTTACGGCGGGCCTGGGCGTACGTCTCGAAAAGACCGCCATGAACCCACACGTGGCGCGACTCCACGGTGACGATGCGTTCGGCGGCCCGGTTAAGCAGTTCACGGTCGTGGGACACCAACAGGACCGTCTTGGTGATCTCGCGCAGTCGTTCCTCCAGCCACTGCTTGCCGGGTACGTCGAGGTAGTTGTCCGGCTCGTCTAGCAGCAGCACCGCGTCCGGTCCGCGCAGCAGGGCTTCCAGAACGAGGCGCTTCTGCTCACCGCCGGAAAGGGTGGTGACCAGGCGCCACCGGCATGAGTCGTACGGGACGCCCAACACGGCCACACAGCAAGCGTCCCAGTGTATTTCGGCGTCGTGGCCGCCCGCGTCGCCCCAGGTCGCCAGCGCGTTGGCGTAGCGGATTTGGGCGGGCTCGTCGTCGCGCTCCATCAGCACCAGTTCCGCGGCCTCGACGGCGGCGGCCGCCTCGCGGATGCGCGGTGGGGCAACCGACAGCAGCAGTTCGTGCACGGCGGTGGAGTCGCGGATACCGCCGATGAACTGACGCATCACGCCGAGGCCGCCGCTGTGCGAGACGGTGCCCTGTTGCGCGGTGAGGTCGCCAGCGATCAGCCGCAGCAGTGTCGTCTTGCCCGCGCCGTTCGGGCCGACGAGGGCCGCCGTGACGCCGTCGCCGACCCGGAACGACACGTCGTCGAGCAGCACCCGGCCATTGGGAAGCGTATGACTGACATGAGCGACCTCGACATGGCCCATGCTGGCCAGTCTCGGACACCGTAGTGCGGTCGCGCAAACCGTTTTCTGCGCTGGACGGGTTAGAGCGTGAAGGGGGCGGGGAGGGGCACGGTCGAAAGAAACCGCGTCGTCTTACCGGCGGGGATGGCTGCTGGCCTGGTCGGCGACGACGACCGCGTCGGCGTAGCTCCCGGTAAGCCGTTAACGGAGGGTTATTGGTTGGAGCCGAGCCGGTGTGGTTCCCCGTTTTTCCATAGACTTCCGAACCAGGTTTGATGTTGCAAACTAAAGTTCCCCCAGTATTTGGGCGGAAACATAGCGCACGCGCCTCTCACGAGGTCTGCTCAAGCCCTGTGGCACAACGGGTTTCGATCCTGTGCGAAGGCCATCCCTTTGCCCGGATGGCTACCGCCCTTCAGTCAGGTTGAAACCAGTACCGCGCGGGCCCGTGCCAGTTCGGGTAATACGCCGTCTGCGACGGTCTTGTACCCGGGCGCTTCTATACCCTGCGGTGTTCGCTCGAGACCAATTGTCGACCTGTTGACCTCGGCGAAGCGACGCAGACATGGACCAGTTGACCGGCGGACCTAAGCCGTCGCAGCGCGCGGTTCGCGCTCAAATGATCCGCATCGGGCGTCCGTGATACGCCGCGCAAAGACCACACTGTCATGTGGACTGCGTAGTCCTACTCATCCGCGGTGGCCCGCAGCCCGGCATCCTGAACGTTTGCCGCTCACCAAGCCCATGTCCGATGCGCGCAGGGTCGCCGAAGACACTCCGTCTGCTCGCGATCGCGCCGTCGACGTCGTGCGGCTCGCCGCACTGGTAGTTGTGATGTTCGGGCACTGCGCACTGCTGCTCGCCACCATCGACACCGACGGTCTGCGGATCGGCAACCTGCTCGGCGAGCTGCCGACGATCGCCCCGATCACTTGGATAGTGCAGGTCATGCCGCTGTTCTTCCTCGCACGCGGCGCCGCGGGGGCATACGGCTGGCACACCGGTACGCCCTGGGGCACGTGGCTGTTCACCCGGGCGCAGCGACTGTGCAGGCCTGTGTTCTGGTACCTCGTGGCGTGGTCCATCGGTCTACTCGTGGCACACGTGATCCTCGACCGTGGACCAGTTATGACTCTGGATCATCCAGCAGTGGCCTCGGCATGTTGCTCGCTGTGGGATTGACTATCAATAAGTGGCGGCAGAACCTGGTCAGGTGACTTCGGACGCGAGGGTGACCAAACCCGGTGGGGATCGGGAGCGTCGTTTCGACATCCTCTTCGAGCCTGTCAAGATCGGGCCCGTCATCGCGAAGAATCGCTTCTTCCAAGTGCCGCACTGCAACGGGATGGGATATCGCGACGTGTCGGCACTAGCGGCGATGCGCCGGGTCAAGGCCGAGGGCGGATGGGCCGTCGTGTGCACCGAAGAAGTTGAGATTCATCCGAGTTCGGACCTCTCGCCCTACATCGAAGGACGGCTGTGGGACGACCGGGACATTCCGGCACTGCACCGCATCGCCGAATCCATCCACGCCGGCGGTGCGCTTGCCGGTATCGAACTCACCCACAACGGGATGGCCGCCGCGAACCTGACGACCCGTGAAACACCCCTCGGGCCTTCCGATCTGCCCGTCCTGTCCGATGACCCGATCCAGGCCCGCAGCATGACAAAGGCCGACATCGCCGACCTCCGCGGTTGGCATCGCGCGGCGATCCGGCGATCGCTGCAGGCGGGATACGATCTGGTCTACGTCTACGCGGGCCATGGTCTCAGTAGCCCACAGCATTTCCTCTCGCCGCGCTACAACCACCGCACCGACGAGTACGGCGGTTCGCTGCGGAACCGGATGCGGTTGCTGCGCGAGCTGATTGAAGGTGCACTCGAACAGTGCGACGGTCGAGCGGCCGTTGCTGTCCGGTTGTGTGTCGACGAGCTTGCCGGCCCTTCGGGCCTGACCGGGGAAGAGGTCCGGCAGGTGGTGGCTGACCTTGGCGAGCTGCCCGACCTCTGGGATTTCATGGTCGGTGACTGGGCGAACGACTCGTCGACATCGCGGTTCAGCCAGGAAGGTGCTCATTCCGACCACCTGCGCGGCCTCAAAGAATTGACCACCAAGCCGGTCGTGGGCGTTGGGCGTTTCACGTCCCCGGATGTTATGGCGGACCAAATCCGCTCGGGTGTGATGGATCTGATCGGAGCGGCGCGACCGTCTATCGCTGATCCGTTTCTACCCAACAAGATTCAAGCGGGATTGTTCGACGACATCCGAGAATGCATCGGCTGCAACATCTGTGTGTCTGGGGATCACACCATGTCACCGATTCGGTGCACCCAGAACCCGACGATGGGTGAGGAGTGGCGCCGCGGTTGGCACCCGGAATACGTGCCGCCCACCGACCGACCCGAACAGGTACTCGTTGTCGGGGCAGGGCCCGCGGGACTGGAGGTGGCCCGGGTGCTGGGTCACCGCGGGCACGAGGTCGCGGTACTCGAACGCGGTCGCGAATTGGGAGGACGCGTGCGGCTTGAATCGCGCCTGCCTGGACTATCCGCGTGGATACGTGTGATCGACTACCGGGAGCACCAGCTGGCTGACCTCCACAACGTCGCGATCTATCGGCAGAGCCCTGTAACCGTCGAGGATGCACTGGAATTTGGCTTTGCGCACGTCGTGGTGGCGACCGGTGCCAGCTGGCGTGCCGACGGCGTTGGGCGCTGGCATCACCGGCCAATCCCAATCGGCGGGGGTGCTAGCGTACTGACTCCCGACGACATGCTCGCCGGCATGCGCCCCGCGGGATCGCGTGTCGTGATTTTCGACGACGATCACTACTACATGGGAGGGGTGCTCGCCGAATTGCTGGCAAGAGAAGGCTGGGAGGTCACCGTGGTGTGCCCCCATCCTCAGGTGTCGGGGTGGACGAGAAACACACTGGAGGTCGACCGCATACAGGCGCGGCTACTACGCGCGGGTGTCGATCTGAAAACCAACCAAGCTCTGGTGGCCGTGCACGATGGCTGGGTTGGGTTGCAGTGCGTCTACACCGGTGCGGCGTCTGAGTGGCCGGCGGACACGGTCGTGATGGTCACGGCCCGGCTACCCAACGACGCGCTGTTCAGGCATCTCGCGGCGCGACAAGGAGATTGGGCAGACGCCGGGCTACAGACGGTCACCACGATCGGCGACGCGCACGCGCCGTCGACCATCGCGTCGGCCGTCTACTCCGGCCACAAGCTCGGGCGCGAACTTGATCTGAAGGTCGACGATCCCGCATTAAACATCCGGCGCGAGGTCACCGCGCTGTCGGACGACTACCCGTCCATGGGCCCAATCTGAGGTCTGATCGGCGCGCCGCCAACGGGTTCATGAACGCCGCGATCGGGGAGTCCTTACCTCTTCGCTTGCGGCAATGCCCGACGCCAGTCGGAAAGCCGACTACTGCGGTTGGCCGGCGTCGACGGTATCCGGCTCCGCCTGCACCAGAGCGCCGTCGTCATCTTGCTGCGCGGCCTCCTCAGCGGCGGGATCCTTCGCTACGAGCACGCGCACCCCGTTGTTGAGGAACGCGATGACCGGAACCACCAAGATGATGATCAGCCGGATCATCTTCTGCACGATCGTGATCGGGATCGGGTCGGTGCGCAATGCCGCATCGGTGGGCAAGGTGGGCCGTCTGGCCCTGGTCTACTTGTACCTTTGGGCGCGTGCAGATTCCTCAGCGAAGCAAGAGAGGATCCAGGCGTAAATCTCGGCCTCGTAGTCGAGTTGGGAGTATCGCCCGACAGGGCCGGCGTGGGCGCCGGACCCGGTCTCGGCGCGAAACAGGACCGTGCGCCGGGACACGGGCGAGGTGGGATCGACGCCGACGCCGTGATCAGGATCGCTGGCCCTCAGGGTCGCGACCCACTTCGCCGGCTCCCGGACGAGGACCCTGGTGTCGTGGACGGCTCCCGTGACGAGCAGCGCCGGTCGTGCGTCCACCGGTGGCGGGTTGTCGACCGGCGAGTACGACATCATCACGGCGCGGTCGCCGGGATCGGCGGGATTTCCCCACTCGTCCCACTCGGGGATGGTCAGCGGCAGCGACGGGTCTGACATGGTGGTGACCACGTCGACGAAGGGCACCTCGGCCACGATCCCGGCGAAGCGTTCGGGGCGCCGGGAGTACAGCGCGCCCTGCAGCAGGCCACCTGCCGACAGCCCGCGGGTCACGATGCGAGTGCCGTCGACGAGTCCGTCGGCGAGAAAGTCGGCAACGGCCGCCTGGTCGTCGAAGGTGTTGGGCTTCGCCCGCAGATGGCCGTCGAGCCACCAGCGCCTACCCAGCTCGCCGCCGCCGCGGGGCTGGCCGAACGCGCACACCACGCCGCGGTCGAGCAGCGACGGCAGTGAGCGCCACCAGTCGTAGCCGAAGTCAGGGTCCATGCACGCTTCGTAGGACCCGTAGCCGTACAGGATACAGCGGTGGCGTGCCGTCGAGGTCGACGTCGCGTCGGCGCACGACGACGACGGGCACCCCGGTGCCGTCCGCTGCCGGGGCGAGGTGGCGCTCCTGGACGTAGGCGTCGGAGTCCACCCCGACGATCTGCTCGATGTGACGCAGGCTGCGGCGGCCGGAGGCGATGTCGACGTCCTCGTACCGGGTCGGATGGATGAACGATTGTTGGACGACGGTGACGAAGTCAGCGTCGAACACCTCGTTGCGGCCCAGTGTCACGAGTCCGCCGGGCTCGTCCGGCCAGATCTCGAAGGCCGCAGTCGCCATACGGGCGCACCGTCAGCATCCCGACGCCCTCGCGCCGGGCGGCCACCACGACTGCCGAGCCGAACGCATGCACCTCGTAGATGCGCGTCGCCGGATCCTCGGCCGCATAGTCACTCCATCGCGCCGGCGCATCGACCGATGCGGTGACGATGCGGAACGACTCGGCGTCGAGGTTCGTGACGATGAGGAAGCGATCGCCTTCGGGGCCCGGCGCGTGCTCGACGAGATACTCGACGAGATCCTCCCGAGGACGCACGAGTATCGGTGTGCCCGGCAGGGTCCGCGCACGACAGCACGTGGACCTCGGTGGTGTTTCGCGACAATGCGGTGATGACGAACCACGCGCCCGAGCGGGTGACATCCACGCTGACTTCGAACCGCTCGTCGGGTTCGGTGAAGACCAGTCGATCCGTCGCAGGATCGGTGCCGAGCGAATGCGCCCACACCTGATGCGGCCGATTGACGTGCGTCGGTCCGCAGATACAGATATGTCCTCGAGTCCGCGCTCCATCCGCCACTCGGGAAGGTCGACTCGATAACGCCCGGCAGGTCCGCTGCCGGTAGCCAGGTCGCGGAACCGCAGGCCATACCGCTCGTCGCCGACGACGTCGTACGACCAGGCCAACATCTTCCCGTCGGGGCTGACCTCGCACTCGCCAGCGGTGGAACTCCGCGCCGGGGTGGGCGTCGGCGACCGCCTGCAGGTCGATCACCGATTCGTCCGCGGCCGTCGCCGTGCGGCGCACAAGGGTGGGGAATTCGGTCCCTGCCTCGTGGATTTCGCGGTAGGTGAAGTCCCCCGACTGCCACGGCGCGGACTCCGACCTCGTCAGGCACCCGCGCGGCCATCTCGGCCGCCAGCTCGGCGCGCAGCTCCGCGAGCGGCGCGATCCGCGACTCGTAGTAGGCGCGCTCGGCGTCGAGCAGGTCGATTAGCTCCGCGGTCGGCTCGGCGATCCAGCCGAACGGGTCGCGGCGGTTATCTCCGGTCCGCGCAACCGGCGGTGCGAGGGCGGAGTCACCAGCGTTGCCAGGTGGCACGGAACCTCCGGGACTGTTTCGACGGGCGTGAGACGTGCTGGAAACGATATTGCGCGGTCTTGCGTCGGGACGGCTTCCGATTGTGCAACGAATTCGTTCAAGATCACCGGACTGCCTCCGCAAATCCGCCATTCGTGGTGTATTTGGTGCGTCCTGATTCGTCATTCAAATCGAGGGCACGTGATGTCACATCGACCCGCCCGCCTCGTCGCCGCATTGGCATGCATCATGGGGCTGCTCCTTCTCCCAACCGGACTTTCCAGCGCCCAGGAGCCCCCACCGCCCAAGACCACGTTCACCGTGGGGGTCGTCCAGGACGTCGACTCGCTGAACCCGTTCATCGGGATCACCGTCGCCGCCTACGAGATGTTCCAGCTGGTCTACCCGCCTCTGACCGAGTACGGAGCAAAGGACTTCGCCATCGAGCCCGGATCTGGCGGAATCCTGGGAGGAGTCTCCGGACCATACGTTCTGGACTTACAAGATCAGGCCCGGACCTGAAATGGAGCGACGGGGAGCCGCTGACCGCTAAGGATGCGGCGTACACCTTCAACCGCATCATCAACGGGACGTTCGAGAAGACCAACTTCGGCAACTACGTCGAGAACATCACCAAGGCCGAGGCGCCCGATGACACCACGCTGATCCTTCGCGTCGACAAACCCACACCGATCATGGACAGGCTGTACGTCTACATCCTGCCCGAGCACGTCTACTCCAAGATCGACGAAACGGCGATCCAGAGCTACAACAACGAACCGCAGGGCGGCAAATCCGATCGTCGGCTCAGGGCCATATCTGGTCGCCGAGCGGCAAGGTCGGCCAGTTCACCAGGCTGGTCGCCAACCCCAACTTCTACAACGGCAAGCCCGCCGTCGACGAGGTCGTCTTCAAGATCTACGCCAACCCGGACGCGCTCGGCCAGGCGCTGAGGAAGGGCGAGATCGACTACGCCGACAGCCTGGAGGCGAACGTCTTCGATTCCCTTGCCGACGCGCCGAATATCAAGCGCCTGTCGGCGGTGTACTCGGGGTTCAACGAGCTGGCCTTCAACAATGGGGCCGCGCTGGAATCCGGCAGGCCGATCGGGGACGGCAACCCACTGCTGAAGGACAAGCGCCTTCGTGAGGCGATCGGCTGGTCACTGGACCGAAAGACCATGGTGGACAAGGTCTTCGGTGGACACGGCAGCGTCGGCTCGACCGTCATACCGGCGATGTACAAGAACTGGCACCTCACTCCGCCGAACGAGGTCACCTACGACCCGGACAAGGCGAAGTCGCTGCTGGATGCCGCGGGCTACCGCGTCGGTCCGGACGGCATCCGCCGCGCTGAAAACGGCGCGCGGCTCGATTTCCGTCTCTTCGGCCGGTCGGACTCCCCGACGTCGAAGAAGGCCGTCGAGTACATCAAGCGCTACCTCGCCGACGTCGGCATCGCGACGAACGTCACGCTCATCTCGGAGGACGCCCTCACCGAGAAGATCGGTCAGGGCGAGTTCGACATGTTCGAATGGGGGTGGGTCGTCGAGCCCGACCCGAACTACCAGCTCTCCACGATGACCTGCGGCAGCAGGTCCTACGAGGAGGGCGGCAGCGTTCTGGCCGGTCTCTCCGATTCCTTCTACTGCAACCCCGAGTACGACAAGCTCTTCGACGCCCAGGGCACCGAGACCGACAAGGCCAAGCGCACCGAGATCGTCAAGCAGATGCAGCAGATGCTTTACGACGACTGGCCGTACGCGCTGACCTATTACTACGACAACCTGGTCGCCTACCGCACCGACAAGTTCGAGGGCTTCATGCCGCAGCCCGACCCTGACGGTTCGTACCTGTTCCAGTACGGGACGTGGACCTACGAGAACCTCAAGCCCATCGCGGCGGCGGGGGAGTCGAGTGGCCCGTCGCCGGCGCTCATCGGCGGAATCGTGGCAGCTGTCGCGGTCCTCGGTGGTCTCGCCTTCCTGCTGCTGCAGACGGCGCCGCGCCGGGGCGGCCGACGACCGGGAGTGATAGAGCGCATGGCGCTGATCAGCGCACCGGATGTCGCGCCCACCCCGCCGGCCCCCGGGCGGGGGCGCGTCCTGGGGCCGGGTGCTCGGTTCGCGGTGTCACGGGTGCTGTCGTCGATAGGGACGTTGGTCTTCGTCATCCTGTTCAACTTCTTCCTGTTCCGCCTGCTGCCCGGCGATCCCATCGCGCTCTACACCCGCGGGCGGGACGTGGATCCGGAGATCAGGAGGCAGATGCAGGCCAAGTTCAACGCCCCGATCGCCGAGCAGTTCGTCCAGTACATCAAGAATCCGTTCGTTCCCGAGCTGCCCTCACAGCAGTTCAGCGTCCCGGTCTGGGACGTCATCGTCCCGCGGATCGGGCCGACTCTGTTGCTGGTCGGAACGGCGACCGTGCTCGCGACGGTCTTCGGCGTATGGCTCGGCGTCCGCAGCGCGTGGAAGCGCGGCGAGCGCTTCGACAAGGTCGCCACCACAACGACTCTCGTCCTGTACTCGATGCCGGAGTTCTGGTTCGGGATGATCCTGTTGACCGTGTTCTCGGTCGGCGTGTTCGGAATGCCCGGGATCTTTCCCGTCGGCGGGCTGTCCACACCGGGCGTCGACATCGGCACCTTCGCTGGATTAGCCGACGTCGCATGGCATCTCGTCGCTGCCGGTCTTCACCCTCACCGTCGTCTATCTCGCCGAGTACGCCCTCGTCATGCGAGCCTCGCTCATCGACGAGATGGGCCAGGAGTACCTGCAAACCGCGCGCGCCAAGGGCCTGCGCGACGCCGAGGTGCGCCGCAGGCACGCGGTACCCAACGCCATGCTGCCGACGACGACGCTGATCTTTCTCAACCTCGGCTTCGTCATCGGCGGCGCGATAACGATCGAGTACGTGTTCTCGCTGTCCGGTCTCGGCTCGCTGACCGTGCAAGCCCTGCGCGGGCCGGACATACCCCTGCTGCAGACGCTCTTCCTGTTGTTCTCCGCGGCCGTGATTCTCGCCAACCTCCTCGCCGACCTGCTCTACGCCCGGCTCGATCCGCGGGTGCGGACATGACCACGTCAGACCGCTCCCGTCTCATCTCGCTCGATCGTGTGGGCGCGCCGGCGCCGGTCGTGGAACAACCTGGCGGGCCAGTTTCGCCGTTCCCGGCAGGGAATGCTCGGTCTCACGATCTTCGTCGTCTTCGCCGCGATCGCACTGCTCGCGCCGGTCTTTTTCGACGAGTCCCAACTCGACGTCACCAAGGCGACCGGCGAAGTCTACGAAAACCCGTCCGGGCAATTCTGGCTCGGCACCGACGATTCCGGCCGGAATGTCCTCGCGCTGGTGGCGTGGGGTGCCCGCATCTCACTGCTCGTCGGGTTGTGCGCCACCGTGCTGGCGATGGTCATCGGCACCGCCGTCGGTATCGCGTCGGGGCACTACCGCGGACTGGTCGCCGGAGTCCTGAACCGGCTCACCGACTGGTTCCTCGTCATCCCGTTCCTGCCGCTGGCCATCGTCCTGGCCACCGTTCTCGGCAAGAGCCTGCTCAACATCATCATCGTGATCGGCGTGACCTCGTGGCCCGCGACCGCCCGGCTGATCCGGGCCCAGACCCTCTCCGTCGAGGGCAGGCCGTACCTGGAGCGGGCCAAGGCGCTTGGGCGCAGGCGACCTGCACCAGATGACGCGCCACGTTCTGCCCAACGTCATGCCGCTTGTGCTGGCGAACACGACGCTCGCCGTGTCGATCTCCATCCTGTCCGAGACGACGTTGTCCTTCCTCGGCCTGGGAGATCCGACCGCGGTGTCCTGGGGAACGATCCTCGACGACGCCTTCGCCAGCGGGGCAATCTCAGCGGGCGCATGGTGGTATCTGGCTGACCACCCGGTATCTGCGTCGTACTGGTCGTTCTGGCCTTCAATCTCATCGGGCGAACGCTCGAGGACATCCTCGACCCGCGCGGAGCCCACGAATGACGCTTCTGGAGTTCGACGACGTCAGCATCACCTACCAGTCCCGGCAGGGTCCGGTCCCCGCGGTCCGCAATGTGTCCTTGAGCGTGCCGCTGGGCCAGACCGTCGGTATCGCCGGCGAATCCGGCTGTGGCAAAACCACATTGACAAGTTCGGTGTTGCGGTTGCTGCCAAAGTCTGCGCAGGTGACCGGCCAGATCCGCCTCGATGGCGAGGACGTCATGGCGATGTCATTCGGCCAGTTGCGCGCCGTCCGCTGGGCGCAGGCCGCTGTGGTGTTCCAGGGTGCGATGCACGCGCTCAACCCGGTGCAGCGGATCGATACCCAACTCGCCGAACCGATCCTGCTGCACGAGGACGTCGGAGCGTAAGGCCGCAGGCACGCGGGTCGGTGAACTTCTGGAGCAAGTCGGTCTGCCGGCCAGTCGCGCGCGTGCCTACCCGCATCAGCTCTCCGGCGGGCAGAAGCAGCGAGTGATGATCGCCATGGCCCTGGCCTGCCGACCCAAACTGCTCATCGCCGACGAACCCACGACTGCGCTCGATGTCATGGTGCAGGCCCAGGTCCTCGACCTGCTGTCGTCGCTGGTTAAGCAGTTCGGATTGGGCGTCGTGTTCATCAGCCACGATCTGTCCGTTCTCGCCGGCACCTGCGACCGGGTCGCCGTCATGTACGCCGGTCGAATCGTCGAGGAGGGCCGCGCGAGCGACGTATTCGCTCGCCCGCTGCATCCATACACCAGGGCGCTCGCCGGAGCCTTTCCCCGGATCGGCGACAGAAAGTTTCGCTACGCACCAGCCGGTGTGCCTGGCGATCCGCCATTCCCCGGTGACCTCCCCGAGGGTTGTCCGTTCCATCCGCGTTGCCCGATCGCCATTGACGCATGCTCGACGCTCGAGCCGGTGCTGGCGACATACGGCGATCGTGAGGCCGCCTGCCATCGCGCTCGGGAAGTACGGGTGTGACGGCGATGCGCGGAAGCCGGCGCGACGGCTGTCGAGACACGTGCTCTCGAAGTCGAGTTCCGGCTTCGGGGTGGTGGTGTGGCGCACGCGGTCAACGGCGTTGACCTCGCCGTGCGCAAGGGGGAGATCCTCGCGCTGGTGGGGGAAAGCGGTTGCGGCAAGACGACACTGGCAAGGACAATTCTCGGCCTGGAAAGGCCGACGCGGGGCACGGTATATGTCGCCGGCGAAGAGCTCTCGTACCGGGCCCGCGATCTCAAGGCCTACCGGCGTCGTGTGCAGTTGATCCTGCAGGACCCGTCCGGAGCGCTCAACCCGCGGCACACCGTGTACGAGGCGGTCGCCGAGGGCCTGCGGGTACACGGCCTGCACCAGGGCGAGGAGGCCAAGGTGGCCGATGCCCTCTCGCGGGCGGGACTGCGCCCACCC
>CAWDAC010000004.1:0-36456 GCA_963800125.1 uncultured Actinomycetota bacterium
ATGGCCACCGACTCGTTCTGGGAAGGCGGCTCGGGGGTGGTCGTGCTGCCGTGCGGTGCGGGCAAGACGCTGGTCGGCGCGGCGGCGATGGCCAAGGCGGGCGCGACGACGCTGATACTGGTCACCAACACCGTCGCGGGCAGGCAGTGGAAGCGCGAGTTGATGAACCGCACGTCGCTGACCGAGGACGAGATCGGCGAGTACTCCGGGGAGAAGAAGGAGATCCGGCCGGTCACCATCGCCACGTATCAGGTGATCACCCGGCGCACCAAGGGCGAATACCGGCACCTCGAGCTGTTCGACAGCCGCGACTGGGGCCTGATCATCTACGACGAGGTGCACCTGCTGCCCGCGCCGGTGTTCCGGATGACCGCCGACCTGCAGTCCCGGCGGCGGCTGGGGTTGACCGCCACCCTGATCCGCGAGGACGGCCGCGAGGGTGACGTGTTCAGCCTGATCGGGCCGAAGCGCTATGACGCACCGTGGAAGGACATCGAGGCCCAGGGCTGGATCGCGCCGGCGGAGTGCATCGAGGTGCGGGTGACGATGACCGACAACGAGCGGATGCTGTACGCCACCGCCGAGCCCGACGAACGCTATCGGCTGTGTTCGACGGTGCACAGCAAGATCGCGGTGGTGAAGTCCATCCTGGAGCGCCACCCCGGCGACCAGACGCTGGTGATCGGTGCATATCTCGATCAGCTCGACGAGCTGGGCGAGGAGCTGAACGCTCCGGTCATCCAGGGGTCCACCAAGACCGCGGACCGCGAGGCCCTGTTCGACGCGTTCCGCCGCGGTGAAGTGTCCACGTTGGTGGTGTCCAAGGTCGCCAACTTCTCCATCGATCTGCCGGAAGCCAATGTGGCGGTGCAGGTTTCGGGGACATTCGGGTCCCGGCAGGAAGAGGCGCAGCGGTTGGGCAGGCTGCTGCGGCCGAAATCCGATGGCGGCGGTGCAATCTTCTATTCGGTGGTGTCCCGCGACAGCCTGGACGCCGAATACGCCGCACACCGCCAGCGATTTCTTGCCGAGCAGGGCTACGGCTACGTGATCAAGGACGCCGACGACCTGTTGGGCCCGGCGATCTAGACGTACGGCCCGACGGCTTTCACGACGGTCAGTAGGACAGCGGAATCTTCGAGCGCGTGCAGTCCGTGCCGAGACTGTGGAATCACGATGTGATCGCCGGTCGACCCCTCCCAGTGCGCCTGCGAATCGGTGACGCGAACTCTGCCGTGCAAGACGTGCAGCGTGGATTCGTCGTGGCCTTCGTGGTCGTCTAGCTGAGTGCCGGCCGTCAGCGCGATCAGCGTTTGGCGCAGCGAATGCTCATGCCCCCCGTAGACGGTGTGCGCGCTGCGGCCGCTGCCGTGTGAGCGTGCTGCCTCCAGATGCTCCCGCGCGAGCGCGGTAAGTGAAACCTTGTTCATACCCGGCGTCCCCTTCCAGACGATCGGACATGCCATCGAGTGTTTGGGCCATGGATCGTCTCATCTGTGGGCTGTGGAATGTGAACCATGACCAACAACACCATTCTCGTCATCGGCAGCACCGGCAAGACCGGAAAGCGCGTCGCGGATCAACTCGAAAAGCGTGGCATGCCCGTCCGGCATGGCTCCCGCTCGGCTGACATCCCGTTCGACTGGGAGGATCGGCAAACCTGGGCGCCCGCGTTGGCCGGCGTCGACAAGGTCTACATCACCTACTACCCCGACCTGGCCGTCCCCGGTTCGGTCGACGCGATCCGCGAGCTCACCAAGATGGCCGACGAAGCCGGCGTGCGCAGCGCTGGTGCTGCTCTCCGGTCGCAACGAAGTCGAAGCCGAGCGGGCCGAGGACGTCGTCAAGGAGTCCGGCCTGCAGTGGACGATCGTGCGGTGCGCGTTCTTCGCGCAGAACTTCAACGAGGGCGCCTGGCTCGACGAGGTGCTCGCAGGCACCGTGGCGCTGCCGGTCGACCACGTGCAAGAGCCATTCGTGGACGTCGACGACATCGCCGACGTCGTGGTGGCCGCTCTGACCGACGACCGGCATGTCGGCCAGCTCTACGAACTGACCGGGCCGCGGCTGCTCAGCTTCCGCGACGCCGTGGCTGAGATCGGTAAGGCCGCAGGGCGTGACATTTCGTTCGTGTCGGTGCCGATCGACGACTACACCGCGATGCTCACCGAACACGGGCTGCCGCAAGACTTCATCTGGCTGTTGAACCACTTGTTCACCGAGGTGCTCGGCAGCAAGGCGCAATTGGCCGACGGTGTGCGGCGCGCGCTGGGACGCGAACCGAAGGACTTCGCGGATTATCGCCCGCGAGACCGCTGCGACCGGCGTGTGGATGCCACAACGCGTGTGAGGCCTTGGCTCGCAGCTGTGAGCATTTCGGTCGTGGCATGTGCGTCCGTGCCGGCGCAGCCTCGGTCAGAGTCGCACGCGCATCGCGGGCTCATGACAGGCCAGCGCACCACGCCATTGGGGGCGGCGCATGGGTATCGGCCGCTTCGCGTACACGCCGGATCACTGCCGGCGCTGGTGACCGCGCGGGCGGCGGCCACGGCGGCCCAGGTGGCTGCGCAGCTGGTGCCGCGCACTATGGGCGGTACCTCGCCGGCGCACTGGCAGGTACCGCCTCGGCAGCCGGCTGGAGCCGCTCCGCGACCGCCGGCGTAGCATCGCTCCCGTGCTGCGGCACGTTGGCCGCCGACGTGCCGATCGCAACCCGCGATTAATGGCTGGGGCTACCGAGCCGTTGCGGGTTTCGGGAGCGCGGAATCGGTGGATTCGTCGATCGCCGTCAACTCGCTGCTGGATCACGGCGCGGACCACCGCCACCCCGTCCGGCGCTGCAGCTGCGGCCCGGATACACGTCGCTGACCGCCCCGGAGTCCAACGGCCTGCCAGTGGCGCCGCCGACGGAAGGCGGGCCGCCTCTGCCGGAGGGGCACTACGCGCTGACGCGCTGCCGCCGCAGGGTGTGCGACCGGCGGCGTGGATCCGGCTGCGCCGCGGTGTTCGCGGCGGTGCTGACCGCCTGCGCCTGGTCGATGGGCGGAACCACCGGTCCCGCAACCTTATCCGTCGAGCGGTCAAAGCCGCCTCAGGGAAGCGAGAACTGCGCACTCGCAACCGAGATCGGCCCGCTTCGCTTTGCGATAACCTGTTCGTGAGCGTGCACCCTCGAGGCATCGGCATACGTCATGGCGGGCACGTTCCTCGTCGCCTTGGCGATCGGGCAGGACTCGTCACGGCTGGCCTCGGAACGGCGACACGGCTCGTTCGTCGGTATCGCCGCCGCGCCGTCGGCGGCGCTGTGGGCATGGCTCGCCTCGCGCTGGTCGCATCGGACGCTGCTGGTGGTGGCGCTGTTCTTGCAGGCCGTCGGCATCGCCCTGCCCGCTGTTACCGGCGGCCCGGCCGCCGCACTGATCGGCGCGGTTCTCTTCGGGGGAACCATCATCGGCGTGAGCACGATGGCGCTCGCCGCCGGGCGCCTGCTCCAGTTCCCCGGCGCGGTCGCCCTGCTCACAGCGGGCTATTCGGCCGGGCAGATCGTTGGCCCGGTCGCGGTGACGCCACTTCTGCGTCATGGCTTCCAGTACGCACTGATCGCGGCCGCGCTGGTTGTGGTGGCCGCGGGGATCGCCGCCACCCTCGTGCGGCTCCCTCAGCCCGAGCCCGCGCGGTGAGGGTCGCCTGCAGGCAACCAGGCTGACGCGTCATCCACGGTCAGGTCGGCGACGTCCTTCGTGAACGCGTCGATCACGGCGAGCACCACGGCATTTTTCTCACCGCGGCGCCAAACCAGAGACCACGTCCACAACGGTGTCGGGTGGACTACAGCACGTCGGACCAGGCCGTTGGCTTCCGGAGTTTCCTGACCCTTGGGATTGTTGAGGACCGGGCGACGCACCCTGCGCACATGCGCGAAAAACTCCTGACCCGTGACGCCCCCGTCATCGACACGCAGTGTCCGGGCGCCGGTGTCGGCGGCGAACTGCTCGCCGTAGCGATTCCACGACGACCAGTGTCGACTCGTCGGGATCAAGGAGCACCACCGTGTCCTTCGCGTGCACCGGCGACGTGTCGGAGCCGATACAGACGGCATAGAGCCGATCCACGCCGATGAGACGGGCCTCAAGCGAAAGGGATTCCAGATCGGGCGTCTGCACCCAGCAGATCGCGAGATCAAGGCTTCCGTCGGCAACCCGCGCGGCCTGCGTATGCGACGGCATCACCCAGGTGTCGACACGGAGGCGTGCCACCCCGGCGGCCCGCTCTGCCCAGTCCGTCGGGCACCACTTGACGTAGCCAATCCGCACGGTTTCAGACGTCGACAGACCGGCCGCGCGCTTGCGCAGCTCGTCGGCCTGGTCCACCAGCGCGCGGACGTGCGGCAGCAGCGCCGCGCCGCTCGCGGTGAGTTTGACCGAGCGGCGGTCACGGTCGAACAAGCTCACCTTCAGGTCTCGTTCGAGTGCCTTGATCTGCTGGGAGAGCGACGGGCCCGCGATGTGTAACCGTTCGGCCGCCCGGCCGAAGTTCAATTCTTCGGCCACAGTCACGAAATAGCGCAGCTGACGCAGCTCCACGCGGCAAGCGTAGATCAGTAAGAGGCGCAGCCTACCAACTGAGAGCAAACCGGTCGGACTGGCGGAGCATCGACTCGGCCCGGCGTGTGTTGATGCAGAGAGCACCAGCACAAACAAAGGAGTCTGACAATGAGCAACACACAACGCGTCGCCGTCATCACTGGAGCCTCCCAGGGCATCGGCGACGGCCTGGTTTCCGGCTTCCGCAAGCTCGGCTACGCAGTGGTCGCCAACTCGCGCACTATCGGTGAGAGCGACGACCCGATGGTTCTGACGGTGCCCGGCGACATCGCGCAGCCAGGGGTCGGACAGCGGATCATCGATGCGGCCCTGCAGCGGTTCGGACGGATCGACACCGTGGTCAACAATGCCGGGATTTTCATCGCCAAGCCATTCACCGACTACACCAATGACGACTACGACGCCGTCACCGGAGTGAATCTCCGTGGTTTCTTTGAGGTTTCACGCGCCGCGGTCGGAGCCATGCTGTCCAACGACGGTGGGGGGCACATCGTGAACGTCTCCACCAGCCTGGTGGACCATGCCAATTCGGAGGTGCCATCGGCGATGGCGTCACTGACCAAGGGTGGACTCAACGCGGTGACCAAATCGCTGGCAATCGAGTACGCCGATCGCGGAATTCGCGCCAACGCCGTCGCGCTCGGCATCATCCGCACCCCGATGCATGACGAGGCGTCCTACGAGACCCTGGCGAAGCTGCACCCGGTCGGTCAGATCGGTGAGGTCGAAGACGTCGTCGACGCGGTCCTCTATCTGGAGAACGCCCGCTTCGTCACCGGCGAGATCCTCCACGTCGACGGTGGCCAGAGCGCAGGCCACTGATGACCAACGACGAGGTGCTGCGCGGCGTTCTTGACCAGTGGAAGGCCGGCATCAACGCACATGAACCGCAGCGGGTGGCCGAGGTGTTCGCCCGGGACGCGATCTTCCAGGGCCTGCGCCCGTACAGCGTGGGACGCCAGGGAGTCGCCGACTACTACGACTCCCAGCCGCGCGGCATGACGGTCTCCTACCGGATTCTCGAGTCCCGACAGCCCGCACCCGACGTGGTAGTCGGATATGTCAGCGCCGACTTCACGTTTCCCGATCGGCCCACGATGAACCTGTACATCGGCGCTCTCGTCGAGCGCGGCGACGACGGCTGGCGCATCGGCCACTATCAGGCATCGCGGCTCGACAACGGCTAGCTCAGGGCCGGAATGACCTTCTGCTCGAACAACTCGATCCCCGAGCGGTCGTAGGCCGCCTCGGGGAAGTAGAGAATCGCGTACTCGCAGCCCAGATCGCGCATCCGCTTCAGCTTCTCGATGACCTGTTCCGGTGTGCCGGTGGCGGAGTCGGGCGACTTCAACACGCCGAGCATGGAATCGACGGCCTGCTCGTTCACCTTGGAGACCTGCTGTGCCCGGATCCGGGCGATGCGCTGCTCGACGTCGGCCTCGGACTCGCCGATGACAGCGTTGAAGTTGGCCGAGCGGACGATGGCGTCGTAGTCGGTGCCGAGGTCGCGGCAGTGGTCGGCCAGCACTTGCGACTTGTGCGCGAACCCTTCCGGTTCGGAGGTGAAGTTGGTGTACTGCGCGTACTTCGCGGCGATGCGCAGTGTCACCTTCTCGCCGCCGCCGGCGATCCACAGCGGAAGTCCGCCCTCCTGCAAGGGCTTCGGCGCCACGATGGCGCCGTCGACCTGGTAGTGCTTGCCGTCGAAGCTGACTCTCCCGTCACGCCAGGCGTCGCGCATGATCTGGACACCCTCGTCGAGCCGGCCCAACCGCACGCCGGCCGACGGGAAGCCGTATCCGTATGCGCGCCACTCGTGCTCGTACCAGCCGCCGCCGATACCCATCTGGACCCGCCCGCCGGAGATGATGTCGGCGGTGGCGGCAACCTTGGCCAGATAGACCGGGTTGCGATAGCTCATCGCCGTACACATCTGCCCGAGCTTGATTCGCGATGTGGTGGCGGCGTAGGCCGACATCAGCGACCATGCCTCGTGGGTGGCCTCGTCGGTCGGCATCGGCATGGTGTGGAAGTGGTCGTACACCCACAGCGAGTCCCATGCGCTGTCGTCGGCGTATGCAGCGAGGTCACGCATCACCGACCAATGTTTTTCGGTGGGGATGTCCACCAAATCGAGTCGCCAGCCTTGCGGGATGAACAATCCAAAACGCATGGCATCCGACTCTATGCCGTCGGCGTTAACGGCTCTCATCGCGGTCAGAAGCGCACTCTCCGGACAGGACTAGCCTGGCGATCATGGCCCTTTCAAAGGACGAACGCGAACAGTTTCTGGCCGAGCCGCACATCGCTGCGCTGTCGGTAAGCGCAGGTGACAAGCGTGGACCGCTGACCGTGCCGATCTGGTACCAGTACGCCCCGGGCGGTGAGCCGTGGGTGCACACCGGCGCCGGCTCGCGCAAGCACCGGCTCATCGAGACGCAGGGTGAGTTCACCTTGCTGGCTCACCGACTCGAGCCAACCGTGCGCTATGTCGCGGTCGACGGAACCGTCAGCCGCATCGAGCCCGGCACCGACGAGCAACTGGTCGAGCTGACGAAGCGCTATCTCCCGCCCGACAAGGTGGACGCCTACCTCGAGGTCGCCCGCCGCGAGCACGGCGAGAGCGTGGCGATCTATCTGAAGCCGGTGCACTGGCTGTCGGCGGACCTTGGCTCGATGTGATGTCCGCGCGGCAACTGCTGTTCAAGACCCTCTACCGCCTCGGCTTCGTCCCGTGGGACGGCCACCCGCTGCCGAAGAGCCTGAAGGACCTGATCGAGGGCGGCACCGCCTTGCCCGCCAGGAACCGCGCTGGACATCGGTTGCGGCACCGGTGACAACTCCATCTACCTGGCCAAGCACGGCTGGAAGGTCACCGGCGTGGACTACGTCGACAAGCCGGTGAGCAAGGCACGCGCGAAGGCAGAAGCGAACAAGGTGACTGCCACCTTCGCGCGGGCCGACGCGACACGCCTGAGCTCCGAAGGCATCGGCGCGAACTTCAGCCTGATCGTCGACAACAGCTGCATACACGGCATGAACGCCGAGGATCGCGACGCGTACGTGCGCGAGGTCGCCGCGGTGGCGGCGCCGGGCGCGCGGCTGTTGCTCGTCGAGTTCATTCCCGGTGCGTCGTTCGGCGTGCCGGGTATCGAGCCTGCAGAGGTCAAGCGCCGGTTCGCCGACGGCTGGACCCTGCTGTCGTCGGGCAGCGAACCGTCAATGGACCACAACGGCAAGGACCCGGGGCGGTACTACCTCTTTCAGCGCGCTTCGTAGAGCGCCGCGACGGCAGGCAGGCTCACCTTCAGCGCCGGGTTGCGCGGCAGCTCGTCGACCCAGGCGAACGCCACCGGCACGTTGTACACGGGCAGCTCTCGGCGCACCAGGTCCTTGAGTTCGTCGTCGGACGGAACCGGCATGCCCGGCGTGGCTTCGACGGCGGCGAACGGCACCTGGCCGAGGCGCGCGTCGGGCACGCCCACCACGCACGCGTCCCGCACCGCGCATGCGAGACCAGGACCCGTCGAACGGTTTCCGGCAGGATCTTGAATCCGCCGCGGTTGATCGCGCCGTCCGCCCTGCCGTGTAGCGTGACGAAGCCGTCGTCGTCGATCGAGGCGATGTCGGTGGTCCGGGTCCAGTCATCGCTGATCGAGGTGATCCTGGCTTCCAACAATCCCTGTTCGCCGACCGGTAGCTCGGCGCCGGTGTCCGGGTCGACGATGCGCAGTTGGGTATCCGGTAGCGCGCGACCGACACTGTTGCGCTTGGCCTGTCCGAATTCGTCGATGAGGTCGGGCGTCCAGGCACAGAGTGAGCCGGCGAATTCCGTTGCCCCGTAAGCCAACCGGACCGGGATATCGTAGTGCTTCTCGAACTCGTCGCGAGTCTCGGGATCTAGGGGGCCCGACGCGCTGATCAAGAATTCAAGCGAAGCCAGGTCTTCCTTGGGCACGTTGGCGTCGAGCAACATGCGAAAAACCGCCGGCTGCACGCCCGAGCGGCTGACCCGGTGCGTCTTCACCGCACGAACAAACCCGTCGACAGTGAACCGCTCGAGCATCACGATCCGCCGCGCGTTGTAGACACCGGCGACCAACTGACATACCCCGATGCCGCCGAACTGCCAGTAGGCGAACTCCGGTGGCGCACCCGGCGGAGCCTTCTCTCCGCTTGTCACGCTGAACACCGTGCGCTCCAGCACGGCCGTCTTGATCGCTTGTCGCTTTGGCGGGCCGGTGGTGCCGCTGGTCAGAATCTGCAGTGCCACATCGGGTTCCGCTTCGGCATGCCGACGTGATTCGTCGCGACGCTCGAGCCCGGTTATGGCCGCTACGGTGGGCGCCGTCAGCGAGATCGCCACCCCCGCAATGCCTGTGCGCTTGGCGGCGTCGATCACCGATTCCGTCCAGTCTTCGCGATCGGCGATGATCGCCGACAACTCGAGCTTCTCGATGTCGCGGCCGATCGCTTCCGGCGATTGGAAGGAGTAGATCATCGACACCGGGCGACCAGCGGCGAGGAAGCCGATGATCGCGGCGGCATGCTGCAACCGGTTACGCACGACAAGACCAACCGGTGCTCGATCCGCGACCCCGGCATCGCGCAATACCTCCGCGATGGCGGTGCCGTACGCGGTGACCTCGTCGCCGGAGTACCACCGGCCCTCGAACTCGATGCACGGCTGCTCGCCATAGCTCGCCAGCCCAGCCGCGAACTTTTCGGTAAAGCCTTCGGGCACGGCTAGACCATACGCAAGACCGTCAGGCCATCGCCTCGGCCTTCGCGATATGTCCTTCGAACCCGATTTGGGCGGACATGGCGCGATAGCGGTCCCGATACTGCCGATACTGAGTCTCGTCGCCGCACGCTCGTGCGAGGAGTGCCCGCAGCCGCAGTAGCGAGATCTCGATGATGACCACGCCGGGCTCTGTGGGCACCGTGGCCAACCGTTCGATCGCTTCCCGCGCGCCGTCGATATCCGTCGGTCTGCCACGTTGCAGCAGCAACTCGACCATGACCTCGGTGGCACGTCCCTGCGGCCCCATGGCGCCCGTCGGGTGGTCGTCGTGCTGCAGGATCGCCTCGAGTGCTCTGATGGCGGCGTCGATATCGCCGTGCCGCGCTTTCTCTTTCGCGAATTCGATGTCGATAAACGGCAAGAAGAGTGAAATTGAGCGCTGTTGTGTCACGGCCTCACGCACAGAAGCAAGGATGCTGCACCCGCGGTCTCGGTCCGATGCGGATTGCTGCGCAAGCATGAGGCCGTGGAGGAAACGCGCGGACCAGACCGACAGGTCATCAGCGCGCTGCTGGGCTATTTCGAGGACTTCCGCGGTCTCCCGCACAGCGGCCGCATCGGCTTGCAGCGCCCCGGCCGACACGCCGAGATAGTACTTCCAGACCAGCACATCAGGTTGCCCAATCGGGAGGAACTCTCTCACCAATGCGACAGCTTGCGCGAGGTCTGCCTTCCATCCCTCGGTCCCTAGAGATGATCGCGCCGTCGCTTGGAACATCAAAGCGAGAGTCAACGGCGATTCGATGACGGATGCACCCTTGAAGAGATCGCCGTCGGCAAGATCGATGACTCGCTGCACCAAACGCAATACCGCGGCTACTTCACCGTTGACGATTTTGGCGGTGGCCGCGCCGAAGAACAACGTCAGTTCCCATGTCGGGTCTCCGATTGACTCGAGCAGGGCGATGAGTTCAGAGGCCACTCGGGAAGACTCGCGATAACGCACTTCGAGCGTCAGCGAGATCGCACGCCCCGACAGCGCCATCGCGAGTGAAACCTTGTCGCCGAGACCATTGGCCAGCCGACACGTCTCTTCGAAGGTTGCATCGTCGAAGTCGGACCCGGTGCGGAAGGCGGTCGCACACAACAGGGCCCGCGGCCCCAGGCGCATGGCATCGCGGCCCAGGCTGGTCGGCCGTCATCCGGTCTGCGACTTGGCTGGCGCGCTGCCAACTCAGCCGACCCGCGTGGATGTCGCGAAAGTTCAGCCAGGTCCCGGCGCGCATGTGCCACGAGAAGGCCTCGGCCAGGTCGCCCGCCGCCTCGAGATGTTCGGCGATCAGGGCGGCGTTGTCGTCGGCAGATTCGGGATCACGCGCCTCGAGAGTCTCGGCCACCCTGCGGTGCAGTTCCGCACGCGCCGAAGCCAGTTGCGACCTGTAGGCGACCGAGCGGATCAACGGATGGCGGAACGTGTACTCCGCACGGGGAGTGAATGTCACCTGGTCGATAAGCTCAGCTTTGAGCAGCTGCCCCACCGCTGCGGTGACAGACAATGCGGCGAGCAGGTCCTCCTCGAACCGCAGGCCCACAACGGCCGCGGCGTTCAACGCAAGTTTCACGTCGGGTTCGAGGCGGTCGATTCGGGCCGCAATGGCGGCCTGCACCGTTGCGGGAACATCCACATCGGCCGCGTCATCCGCGCATGTGTAGGCCCCGCGTCCGCCACGCAAGACGCCTCGGTCGACGAGGTCGCGCACGATCTCCTCAGCGAAAAATGGGTTACCCGAAGCGCGCTCGGCCACCCGGCCTGTCAGTGCGGTAACGGAGGGATCTAAGCCCAGTAGCTCCTCGACCAATCCGGTGATCTGTGAACCATCCAGCGGCGCAAGGGCTATCGTCTGCGCGCCTGGACTGCGACTGAGCACACCGCCGTATTCCGGTCGGTAGGTGATCAGCACCAGCGCGCGGGCGCGAGGAACGACGGTAACGAAATCGGCGAGCAGAGACTCGCTGGTCGAATCAATCCAGTGGGCGTCCTCGACTACGTACACCACGGGCTCCTCGCGAGCTGCCACTGACGCATTCACTAACGCAGTCAGCCGACGTCGTCTCGCCTCCGGCGCGATATCGGGCAGCCGGTCGGCGGAATCGCGGATGCCGAGCTCGTCGTACAGCAACACCAGGTCGGCAGCGTGTGCTCCCGGCACCTGGCTTCGCACCGTCTCGCGAGCTGACCCGTCGTCGAGATCTTCCACTCTCCACGCCGAGCGCAGCAGCCGGGTGGCCGCTTGGAACGGAACGTCGCTCGTGTGCGATTCGCAATACGTCGAGTACACCTTCAATCCGCGCTGCGCAGCGAGACTCGCTGTCTCGGCGACGATTCTGCTCTTTCCGATGCCGGGCGCACCCACCACACTCACCACGCATCCGTGACCACTCATCGACCGATCGAGCATCGCGGTCAGGGCAGTCATCTCCCATTCCCGGCCGACGAACGTGGATGTCCGCGCTGCCGTTTCGGGACGCCGACCCGTTACCGAGAGCAGCTCGTAAGCCGGAACAGGAACGTCTGCGCCCTTGATCTGCACAAGTCGGCGCTCACTCAGGACGGCCTCGTTTTCGACCAGTCGCGCCGTGGATTCACTTACCATGACTCCGCCCGCGGGTGCGACGGATTCCATCCGCTGCGCCATCCCAACCTGATCGCCGATCGTGGTGTAACTATGCGACCGAGAGCCCACGTCGCCGGCGATCACCTCGCCGGAGTTCAGGCCGACCCTCAGCTGCAGCTCGATGCCATCTCGCGGTTTCACGTCCGCAGCGAGATCCCTGGTCCGCTGCTGGATGTCCAGCGCTGCCCGACATGCGCGAACCGCGTGGTCTTCCAACGCCACCGGCGCCCCGAACACCGCCATGATGCCGTCACCGGTGAACTTGTCGACGGTTCCACCGAAGCGCTGCACCACTTCGGAGCAGCGGTCGAACACTTCGGACATGAGCTCGCGCAGGCGCTCCGGGCCTACGGTGGCAGCGATGTCCATCGAATGCACGACGTCGGCGAACAGCACCGTCACCTGTTTGTACTCAGCCACCGTCCCGGCTTGTGAAACGGCCGCACCGCACTCGTCGCAGAACTTTGCGTCGGAGCGTAGTTCTGTGCAGCAGGCCGGACAGTTCACCACGCAATAATGCGCGCCACAAGACGTAAAAGCCCCGGAAACGAGGTTGTCTCTGGGGCTTTTACGTCTTCTCGGGCGGGCTAGCCACCGTTGTGGCCTCAGCTCACTCCGCCCGGCCTCCGAGGTGCTTGGCGAGGAACCGGTCGGCCCGGTGGTAGAAGTCAAGGCGGTTCTCCGGCTTGGCCAAACCATGGCCCTCGTTTTCATACATCACGTACTCGTGATCGATCCCGCGCTCCTTCATGGCCGCGACGATCTGCTCAGACTCCGCCCGCTTCACGCGTGGATCATTCTCGCCTTGGGCGATGAGGATCGGGATCCTGATGTCGTCAACCCTTGATAGCGGCGAACGTGACCACAGGAACTCGCTGTCATCACCGACCCGCTTGTGCCACATCGCGATCATCGGCTTCCAGTACTCGGGAAACGACTCCATGAGTGTGTTGAGGTTGGAC
Source organism: uncultured Actinomycetota bacterium (assembly GCA_963800125.1). Classification (GTDB taxonomy): domain Bacteria; phylum Actinomycetota; class Actinomycetes; order Mycobacteriales; family Mycobacteriaceae; genus Mycobacterium. The sequence continues at coordinate 12,986 of CAWDAC010000004.1, forward strand.
GGCCCAACCATGGAGATAGCGCACTTGAAGACGTCGGGCGTGAACGTCGCGCCGATCAGCGCGGCGTACCCGCCGTAGGACCCGCCATAGATGGCCACCCGCTCGCGGTCGATAATGTCCTGCGCGACAAGATGATCGATGGCGTCCAGCAGATCGTCGTGCATCTTGGCGCCCCACTCGCGGTTGCCGGCGTTAAGGAATTCCTTGCCATACCCGCTGGAGCCGCGGAAATTCACTTGCACGCACGTATACCCACGGTTCGCGAGCCACTGCGCCTCGGGATCCAGTCCCCACCCTTCGCGGGCCCACGGGCCGCCGTGCACGACAAGAACGGCTGGCAGATTAGTGCGCTCGACCCCCGCCGGGAAGGACAGGTAGCCGTGGATCGTCAGCCCGTCCCGGGCCGTAAAGGTGAAAGGCTCCATCGGCACCAACGGGTAGTCGTTGAGCTGCGGCCGGTGGTCGAACAGGAACGTCGCAGCCTTCGCTTCGCGGTCCCACGTGTAGAACTTCAACGGGTCCGGAGTCGTCGTCGAACGCCACGAGCCACGTCGTATCGTCATCGTTTCGGTCGCTGATCAGCAATTCGCCCGCATTGAGCCGCTGGAGCGCTTCGATGTCGCCCCGGATCGCGTCGTCGAGGATCTGATACTCCAGGCGATCCCGGTACACCATCACGGCTTCGATCTCGCGCGTGTCGGGGTTCATCATCGCGCCTGATATGTCGTAGACCGGATCCTCGGCGATCACCTCGGTAGCACCCGTCGCGATGTCCATCTTCACCAGTCGGCCGGCGTTCGAGTCGACCGACGTCTGCAAGTAAAAGCCCTTGCCGTCTTTCGTGAAGCCAAGCGGCCCCGTCGACTCCGCATCCTCCGGCGGTGCCTCCAGCAGCGGCCGCCATTCGGACGCCTCGTCGTCGCGCACCAGAATCACCGCGCCGCCGTCGGGCAGTGGCGCAACCGCGCCGCGGACCTTCAATTCGGTGTCGACCACCCAGCCGAGAAAGCCCGGGTTCTCGACGATCTTCTCCAGCGTTCCGGTCGTCAGGTCCAAGTGGTACACGTCGTGAAGCTGCGGGTTGTCCTTGTTCAAGCCGATGAGCACATCGTTCGGAAACTCCTTGCGGTGGGCGATGAGTCGGCATTGCACTCCGTCCACCGGCGTGAGGTCACGCTCGATACCCGTCGTCCAAGTCGACGTCGTAGAGGCGGAAATTCTCGCTTCCGTCCTTGTCCCGCACATACATGAGGTGGCGGTTGTCGTGCGCCCACAGATAGCCCTGGATCCCGCGGTCCGTGTCGTTGGTCACCGGCCGCTCGTCACCCGTTCCGGCTTCGCCCACGAAAACGTTGAGCACACCGTCAAGCGGTGCGATGTACGACAGCCGCTTGCCGTCCGGCGAGATCTGCGCCCCCGCTCGCTCGGGGTGGCCCAGCAGTACCTTGAGCGGGATCAGCTTCACATCGGCCATGGCGGCCTCCCTGTCGGCGTTGAGCTCAGATCCTAAGTTCGAGGCACCTTTGGCCGCACACCAATCAGCGGAGCGATGAAAATCGCAAAAGCCCCCGAAACGCCGTTGTCTCGGGGGCCTTGCGTACTACTGCTACTTGGTCAGTGAGTCCGGCGGGTTGAAGCGGTCGCCGTACTTGGCCGCCAACTCCTTGGCGCGTGCGACGAAACCGGCCTTGCCGCCGGGATATCCGACGATGTACTGCGCCGAGCCACCAGTCCACGGCGGGAAGCCGATGCCCATGATCGAGCCGATGTTGGCGTCGGCGGTCGACGTCAGCACGCCCTCGTCGAGGCACTTCTGGGTTTCCAGCGCCTCGGCGAACAGCATCCGGTCGATCATGTCCTGCAGCGGCGGCTGCGATGAGCCGGACTTGAACGTCTCGCGCAGGCCCGGCCACAGCTGGGTGCGCTTGCCGTCGACGTACTCGTAGAAGCCGGCGCCCTTCAGTCGGGACGGACGGCCGATCTCGATCATCTTCTCGACGACCGCCTCGGCGGGATGCGGCTCGTAGGTGCCACCCGCGTCCTCGACGCCCTTGCGCGTCGCGACGGCGATCTTGTGCATCAGCTCGAGGTTGAGCTCGTCGGACAGCTGCAGCGGCGGCGCCGGATAGCCGGCCTGCGAACCCGCGTGCTCGATGCGACGCCGGCTCGACACCCTCGCCCAGCATCGCCAGCGCCTCGTTGACGAACGTGCCGATGACGCGGCTGGTGAAGAAGCCGCGGCTGTCGTTGACCACGATCGGGGTCTTGCCGATCGCCAGCGTGTAGTCGAACACCCGGGCCAGCGCCTCGTCAGAGGTCTTCTCGCCCTTGATGATCTCCACCAGCGGCATCTTGTCGACCGGCGAGAAGAAGTGGATCCCGATGAAGTCCTCCTGCCGCTTCACGCCGGTCGCCAGACCGGTGATCGGCAGCGTCGAGGTGTTCGATCCGAGCAGCGCGTTGGGCTCGACGATGTCCTCGATCTCCTGGAACACCTTGTGCTTGAGTTCCTGGCTCTCGAAGACGGCCTCGATGACGAAGTCGACGCCCGCGAAGTCGGCGGCGTCGGCCGTCGGGGTGATCCGGTCGAGCAGCGCCTTGGACTTCTCCTCGGTGGTCTTGCCCCGCTTGAGCGCCTTGGCCTCCAGGCCCTCGGAGTAGCCCTTGCCCTTCTCCGCGGCCTCGATGGACACGTCCTTGAGCACCACGTCGAAGCCGGCCTTGGCCGACACGTAGGCGATCCCGGCGCCCATCATCCCGGCGCCGAGCACGCCGATCTTGCGGATCGGGGTCTGGCCGATGCCCTCGGGGCGCGAACCGCCGCCGGTGATGGTCTGCAGGTCGAAGAAGAACGCCTGGATCATGTTCTTCGCGACCTGGCCGGTGACCAGAGACGTGAAGTAGCGGCTCTCGATGCGGCTGGCGGTGTCGAAGTCGACCTGCGCGCCCTCGACCGCGGCATCCAGGATCGCCCGCGGCGCAGGCATCGGCGCGCCCTTGAGCTGCTTCTTCAGCAGCGCCGGGAACGACGGCAGGATGCCGGCCAGCGCGGGGCTGGACGGGGTGCCGCCGGGCATCTTGTAGCCCTTCTGGTCCCACGGCTGGGTATGAGCGTCGGGGTTGGCCTTGATCCACGCCTTGGCGGCGGGCACCAGTTCCTCGACCGAGCCGACCAGCTCGTCGACGAGGCCGGTCTCCTTGGCCTGCGCGGGCTTGAACCTGGTGCCCTGGGACAGCACGTTCATGAACGCGTTCTGGATGCCGAACATCCGCACGGTGCGGGTAACGCCGCCGCCACCCGGCAGCAGGCCCAGCGTCACCTCGGGGAAGCCGACCACGAGGCCCTTGACGTCGGCGGCGATGCGGTGGTGACACGCCAGCGCGATCTCCAGGCCGCCGCCGAGCGCGGCGCCGTTGATCGCGGCGACGACGGGCTTGCCGAAGGTCTCCAGCGTGCGCAGGTCCTTCTTGATTCCCTCGACGGTGCTGAAGAACTCGCCTGCGTCCTCCGGCTGGGCCTGGATCATGCCCTTCAGGTCGCCACCGGCGAAGAAGGTCTTCTTCGCGCTGGTGATGACGACGCCGGTGATCGAATCCTTCTCGGCCACAAGGCGTTCGACGGCGTTGTGCATCGACTCGGAGTAGTGCTCGTTCATCACGTTGGCCGAGCCGGTGGGGTCGTCAAGCGTCAGGGTGACGATGCCGTCGGCATCCTTGTCCCACTGAATGGTGTTCTCTGCCATGGCCTTAAACCCTCTCGATGATGGTCGCGACACCCATGCCGCCGCCGATGCACAGCGTGATCAGCGCGCGTCGGGCGTTACGCCGCTCGAGCTCGTCGACCATGGTGCCGGTGATCATGGCGCCGGTGGCGCCCAGCGGGTGGCCCATCGCGATGGCGCCACCGTTGACGTTGAGCTTCTCGTCGGGGATGTGAAGGTCCTTCTGGAACTTCAGCACCACCGACGCGAACGCCTCGTTCAGCTCGAACAGGTCGATGTCGTCGACCGTCAAGCCGGCGCGGTCGAGCACCTTGCGGGTGGCCGGCGTCGGGCCGGTGAGCATGATGACCGGATCCGCGCCGCTGGTGGCGGTGGCCACGATGCGCGCCCGCGGGGTCAGGCCCTGCGAGGTGCCCGCCTTCTCGGAGCCGACGAGCACCAGCGCGGCGCCGTCGACGATGCCGGAACTGTTGCCGCCGGTGTGGACGTGATTGATCTTCTCGACCCAGTGGTACTTCTGCAGCGCCACATCGTCGAAGCCGCCCATCTCGCCGATGCCGTCGAACGCGGTCTTCAGCTTGGCCAGGCCCTCCATCGTGGTGTCGGGGCGCATGTGCTCGTCGTGGTCGAGGATCACGAGACCGTTCTGGTCCTTGACCGGGACGACGGACTTCGCGAAATAGCCGCCCGACCATGCAGCCGCGGCCTTCTCCTGCGACCGCAGCGCGTAGCGGTCGACATCCTCACGCGAGAAGCCCTCGATGGTGGCGATCAGGTCGGCGCCGATGCCCTGCGGCACGAAACCGATCTGGTAGTTGGTCTCCGGGTCGGTGGCCCATGCGCCGCCGTCGGACCCCATCGGGACGCGGCTCATCGACTCGACGCCGCCGGCCAGCACCAGGTCGTCCCAGCCGGAGCGCACCTTCTGGGCCGCGGTGTTGACGGCCTCAAGGCCGGAGGCGCAGAACCGGTTGAGCTGCACGCCGCCGGTGGTATCGGGCAGGCCCGCCGCCAGCACGGCGGTACGGGCGATGTCGCCGCCCTGGTCGCCGACCGGGGACACGACGCCGAGGATCATGTCGCTGATCAGGTTCTCGTCCAGGTCGGGGAACCGGGACCGGAGCTCGTCGACCAGGCCGACGACCAGGTTGAGCGGCTTGACCTCGTTCAGCGAGCCGTTCCTCTGCTTGCCGCGAGGGGTACGGATGGCCTCGTAGATGAAGGCTTCTTCGGACATGAGGATATTTCCTGTTCAGGTGGGGTTATGGCAGACCAGCCTACATGGGCGGTAGTCCTCTGATGGCCAGCTTAACAGCCCCGCCCAACCTGTTGGTTGGGAGGTTGGTCACCCTGGCGAGAAGACACAAACTCGCACAAATCGGCCCGGGAAATGCGATTCCGCGTCTGCTCGCGGGAAAAGGCGACGGCCTAGGCTGGTCGACCATGACGGTGTCGAGGCTGCAGCCCTACGCGGTCACGGTCTTCGCCGAGATGTCGGCGCTCGCGGCGCGCATCGGCGCGGTGAACCTGGGGCAGGGCTTTCCCGACGAGGACGGCCCGCCGGCGATGTTGAAGACCGCCGAGAACGCCATCGCCGAGGGCGTCAACCAGTACCCGCCCGGCCTCGGCATTGCGCCGTTGCGGGAGGCCATCGCCGCGCAGCGCAAGCGGCACTTCGGCACCGAGTACGACCCTGACACCGAGGTGCTGGTCACCGTCGGCGCCACCGAGGCCATCGCCGCGTCGGTGCTCGGGCTGGTGGAGCCGGGCTCCGAGGTGCTGTTGATCGAGCCGTTTTACGACTCCTACTCCCCCGTCATCGCGATGGCCGGCTGTGAGCGCCGCGCCGTGCCGCTGGTGTCCAACGGCCGCGGCTTCGCCATCGATGTCGACGGGTTGCGCCGCGCGGTGACGCCGCGCACCAAGGCGTTAATCCTCAACTCGCCGCACAATCCGACCGGGATGGTGGCCACCGATGCGGAGCTCGCGGCGATCGCCGACATCGCGGTGAGCGCCGACCTGCTGGTGATCACCGACGAGGTCTACGAGCACCTGGTGTTCGACGGCCACCGCCACATCCCGCTGGCCAACTATCCCGGCATGGCCGACCGGACGATCACGATTTCCAGCGCGGCCAAGATGTTCAACTGCACCGGCTGGAAGATCGGATGGGCTTGCGGCGCTGCGGAACTCATCGCCGGCGTACGAGCGGCCAAGCAGTACCTGAGCTATGTGGGCGGCGCACCGTTTCAGCCCGCGGTGGCCCAGGCGCTCAACACCGAGGAGGCGTGGGTGGCCGCGCTGCGGGAGTCGTTGCAGGCCAAGCGCGACAAGCTGGGTACCGCGCTGGACGAGTTGGGCTTCGAGGTGCACGACAGCTCCGGCACCTACTTCCTGTGCGCCGACCCCCGGCCGCTGGGTTATGACGACAGCACGACGTTCTGCGCCGAGCTGCCCGAGAAGGCGGGGGTGGCCGCGATTCCGATGTCGGCGTTCTGCGACCCGGGCGCCGAGCACGCCGACGCGTGGAATCACCTGGTGCGCTTCGCCTTCTGCAAGCGCGACGACACCCTCGACGAGGCAATTCGCAGACTCGGTGTGCTGCGTCGAAAGTAACCTCTTCGGCGATCAGAGCGCGGCGGCGACGGCCCAGAGTGATTCGGTGTCGGCGGACGGCGAGCGGTCAAGCGGGCTGAGCACCACATCCGTCGCGCCTGCGTCGAGGTACGTCTTCATCTGCCGCGCCACCGATTCCGCTGGACCGACGGCCGCGAGCTCGGCCACGCTGTCCACGCCTTCCCGTGCGATCACCCTCTGATACGACGGGATGGTCTCGTAGAAGCTCAACTGCTGGGTTGCGATGTTCCTCGCCACATCAGCGTCTTCGCTCACCAGCACCGGGACCGCCGCGATGATGCGAGGCTTCGGCCTGCCCGCATCAGCAGCTGCCTTCGCGATCGTTGGTTCGATGAACTCCGCGATGGTCCTCGGCCCGGCAAGGTAAGGCAGTGTGCCGTCGGCGAGTTCGCCGGTGACCTGTAATGCTTTAGGACCCATGGCCGCCACATAGACGGGAAGAGGTGCGCCGCCGGGAACCGCGACCGGCCACCCAGGGCTCGCCGTGAACTCATCGCCGTGGAAGTCGACGGCCCCCTCGGCGAAAATGGACCGCAATACGGTCAGGTGTTCACGCAGCCGCTGGACGGTGTTCGGCCACGAGGTTCCGAACGCTTTGCGTTCCGGCTCGTGGGCGCCGAGACCGAGCCCGAGGCTGAAATTGCCGTGGGAGGCCGCCTGGGCGGTCTGCGCCAGCGACGCCATGATCAGCGGATGCCGTGGGTTGATCGGCACCACCGAGGTGCCCACCCCCAACCCGGGCACGGCCGCCCCGACGAGTGCTGCCAGCGTGATCGCCTCGTGGTCGAACTGCTGGGCCAGCCAGACCTGGCGGACCCCGATTTCGTGGGCGCGCCTCGCCTGCGCGACGACGTCATCGACGACGTTGGCGGCGTTGGGGCGCGCGTAGAGCATGATTCCAGTGGGCATACTGCGACAAACCCGCCCGCGTACGACACATATTCCCGCGTCGCCGATCTAGTCGGATGGATCAGAATGCTTGCCACGCTGCACTCGCTGACGTAGGCCCTCGGTTGCCGCATCGATCATGGTCTTGCCTGCCCTCTTGATCAGAAAATCGGGGATGAGGGAGTCCGGCTCGACGGTGATGTCGACGTTCACCACGGTGGATGCGCCGGTGTGGTCAGGCCGCAGCCGGTACTCGACGTGTTGGGCGTACTGCTGTGTCGTCCGATCGGCATCCCAGACCAACCAATCTGGGCCCCAGCGGTATTCGAGAACTTCCTCGTCGAGCAGGCCGAGCACTTTGACCGCAATGCGCACGTGGTGCGGACGGCCGTCCTCGTAGCGGTCAAGCACTTCGGCGCGCCGGTAAGCGGGAGCGTACGACGGCAGGGCCTCGACGTCGGCCAGCGCATCCATGATGGCTTCCGGCGGTGCCTCGATCACGATCTCCCGTGTTGCGCGGACGGCCACGACACGACCTATGGCGACCCGTTGCGCATTACCCGCTCGCGCAGGCGTTCCGTCGCGACGTCGAGCACGATCTTCTTTCCCCGCTTGATCAGGAACTCGGGGATCGGTGCGGCCAAATCCAAGATGATGTCGAAGCGCACCCGCGTCTTGTCCTCACCCTCGGGGGTCAGGTTGTATTCGGCGTGCAGCCCGCGCTGCTGGAAGGTCTCCGACGAATCCCAGACCATCCAGCGGTCGCCCCAGTGGTATTCCAGAATCTCCTTGTCGGTGATGCCCATGATCTTCAGCGTCGCCTTCACGTGGTGCGGCCGGCCGTCAGGGTGGCGGTCAAGCACCTCGGCGCTCTTGTGCAGTGCCGACCACGACGGCACGGCATCGATGTCGGCGAGCACGTCCAGGATCGCCTCCGCTGGGGCGTCGAAGACGACTTCGCGCGATGCTCTGACAGCCATGTTGGCAAATCTAATCCTCCCGCCGCGAGCGCGACGGCCAACGCGTGAGTTACCAGCCGATTTCGTCGAGCCCGGTGGTGGACTTCGGTGGTGTGCCGACGGGTCCTGCGGGCGTGCGGGAGAATCGCGGCGCCGGCGCGGCCTGCTCGACGCCGTCGTTGTCGATCACCGTGGAACGCGCTCTGAGGTGCTCGTTTTCCGCGGCCTCGGTCCAGGTCAGCACCGGTGTCGCGCACGCGTCGGTGCCTGCGAAGATCTCGCTCCACTCGTCGCGGGTCTTGCTCGCGAACCGTTCTGTGAAGATTTTGTGCATCTCCTGATACGAGCCGATGTCGAACTGATTGGGCACCTCGTCGGGCGACAGCGAGAGGCCGTTCAGCAATTCCGCGAAGAACTGCGGCTCGATCGCGCCGACGGCCATGTACCTGCCGTCGGAGGTCTCATAGGTGCGGTAGAACGGTGCGCCGCCGTCGAGCAGGAATGACTCCCGCTCGTCGCGCAGCGTGCCGGTCGACTTCATCGTCCACATCATCTGCGACAGGATGCTGACACCGTCGACCATCGCGGCGTCGACCACCTGTCCCTTGCCGGACCGCTCCCTCTCGTAGAGCGCGGCGACGATGCCGAGCAGCACGAACATCGAGCCGCCGCCGAAGTCGGCCACCAGGTTTAACGGCGCAACCGGCGGCCGGTCCCGGAAGCCGATCGCTGAGAGCGCGCCCGTCTGCGACAGGTAGTTGATGTCGTGGCCCGCGGTCATCGCCAGCGGCCCGTCCTGACCCCACCCGGTGATGCGGGCGAAGATCAGCCGCGGGTTGACCGCCGCGCACTCGTCGGGCCCGATGCCGAGCCGCTCGCAGGTGCCGGGCCGGAAGCAGTCGAGTAGCACGTCGGCCTTGGCCGCGAGGTCAAGGAGCACCTGCGGCTGCTTCTTGACGTCCAGGTCGACGATGCGCTTTCCGCGGTGCAGCAGGTCGACGTCTTCGGCGGGCATCGTCAAACCACCGGGTCGGCGCACCCGCACCACGTCGGCACCCAGGTCGGCCAGCATCATCGCCGCATGCGGTCCGGGGCCGATGCCACCGAGTTCGATCACCTTCACCCCGGCCAGGGGTCCCGTGTTGGTCATGAGACGCACACTAACGGGGTGGCTCAAACGGAAAGCACGTTCACGGTGTTCGTCGCCTTCGCCGCCAACCTGACCGTCGCGGTCGCCAAGTCGGTCGCGGCGGCGGTGTCCGGGTCGGCGTCGATGACTGCCGAGGCCGCGCACTCCTGGGCCGATACCGGCAATCAGGGGTTCCTGATCATCGCCAACCGGCGAAGCAGCCGGCCGCCCGACGCCGAGAGACCGTTGGGGTACGGGCGTGAAGCCTACGTGTGGTCGTTGTTGGCGGCGGTCGGTCTGTTCGTGGTCGGCGGATCATTGTCGGTCTGGCGCGGTGTCAGCGAACTCCTCGACGGCGAGTCGAGCTCCGAGAACTATCTCGTCGCCTACATCGTGCTGGGCATTGCGTTCATTCTCGAGTCGTCGTCCCTGCTGCAGGCACTGCGCCAATTACGCAGTGAAGCGGCCCGATTCGACATAGATCTCCTCGCCCATGTGCTGGAAACGTCTGATCCGACCAGCCGCGCGGTGTTCGCCGAGGACGCCGCGGCGTTGGTCGGCATCGCGCTCGCCACGCTGGGGATCGGTCTCCACCAGCTCACCGGTGACGGTGTCTGGGACGCGATCGGATCCATTCTGGTCGGCATCCTTTTGGGGGTCGTCGCCGTGGTGCTCATCGACCGCAACCGCCGCTTCCTGGTTGGCGAGCCGGCCAGCCCACAGCTGCGGGAGGCGGCAATTGGCCGTCTCCAGGAGCTGCCGGAGGTGGCGGCGGTACGTTTCATCCGGCTGGTATTCGTCGGCCCCAAGCAACTGTTTCTAGTCGCCAGCGTCGACCTGGTGGGCGACGCGGTCGAGTCGCGAGTGGCGAATACGCTGCGGCGCCTGGAAACTCAGCTGCAAGCAAACCCGTACATCGTCGACGCCGTGTTGACGATCGCCGAACCGGACGAGCTGGACCGGCAGACCTAGGCGCATCAGAATGTCATCATTTGATGACGCCGTCGGAATCACGAGACGACCCGAAGCGCTAGCCGCCCTTCTTGACTTTCAGCACCCGCTTACGCAGGCCGTCCGTCGAGGTCTCCATCGCCCCTTTGATTGCGCGCTTCAGGATGAACCCCGGAATCGGCACCGACGGATCGATGGACAATTCGAACTTGACACGGGTCTTGTCGCCCTCGGGTGTCAGGGTGTATTTCGCGTCCTGCGATTTCAGCTGGCCCGCACTCACCAGAGTCCAGCTCGCGCCGTCATCGGTCCAGGTGTAGTCCACGACTTGTTCGTCGGAGATGCCAGCCGACTTCACCTTCATCTTGACCCGACGCGGCCTGCCGTCGTCGCCGCCCTCCACTATCTCGACACTCTGCTGCTGCGAAGACCACTCGGGCATCGTCTCGACGTCGGCGATGACGTCGAGGATCTCCTCGGGCGTTGCTTCGATAACAACCTCGCGGGAATCGCTTGTAGCCATGGCGCGACCTTATGTCTGTTGTGTCGTCTGTTGCGGCGTTTGCTCGCAAATCGCCGCAACAAGCGCCACAGTCAATTGCACTAGGCTCGCCTCATGAGCGCTGAGGTCGACCCCACTGTCCGGCCAAGCGGCACCGGTTGCGTCGAATGTGATGCGGCCGGCGGCTGGTGGGTGCACTTGCGGCGATGCGCGGCCTGCGGCCACATCGGCTGCTGCGACGACTCTTTGGCGCGGCACGCGTCTGCGCACTGGCGCGCCACCGGACACCCGATCATCCGGTCCTTCGAACCCGGCGAGAATTGGTTCTGGAACTACGAAACAGACCAGTACTACGACGGGCCCGAACTGGCACCGCCGGATTGCCATCCGAAGGATGAGACCGTGCCGGGGCCGCGCGGAAGGGTGCCGCAAGACTGGGCGGATCAACTACGGCGTCGCAGCAGCTGAATGAAACCCTCATTGATCGGGTTGTCCCTGTCGGTGACCAAGGAAAAGCCCGAGACCGCCGGGTCGGACGCGGGGCCCGCTAGAGCGCTTCGGCCAGTGACGCAAGCGTCTCGGCCGCGGTGTAGCTCGGTGTCCAGCCCAGCTGTGACTTCGCCTTGCTGGTATCCATGACCACCGATGTCCGTCCGAAATGCAGCCACTCCAGCGCCGACGGCACGAATGGCAACCGGGCGACCACCTCAGACGCCGCCGACATCGCGAGGCTAGGCACCCGGACCGGCCGGGCGCCGAACGCTTCGGCGACGTCGGACATGGACAACACCCCGTCACCGGCGATGTTGTAGGCGCCCGGCGCAGCGGAAGTCGTTGTGGCCAAGGCGATCGCGGCGGCAACATCATCATGGTGGACGAGTTGCAGCGGCGTACCCGGATCGGGAAACGGCGGCTTGAGCAACGGGAGCGCCTGAGACACTTTCCGAACCGGACCGGGCAGCTGATTCCACGGCATGGCGTCGGCGAGGGCCGGGGCCTGCGGCCCCGCGACGATGCACGGCCGCAGCACGAACACCTCCAGCGTCGAGTCGGCGGTGATCTCGGCCAGTGCCGCTTCGCAGGCCGCCTTTTGCTCGGAGTAGTAGTGCTCGGGTGAGCCGCGCGGCGCAACGTCTTCTGTGATGGGAACCGGGTTGTCGGAGTGGTAGCCGTACGCGGCGACCGACGAGGTGTACACCAGCCGCCTCGGCCGGTCGGCCGCCACCGTGGCCTCGAACACGTTGCGCGTCCCGGCGAGGTTCACGCGCGCGCTTTCCGCCCGCGACCCCATGATGACGAAGGCGAGATGGACCACCACGTCGGCATCGGCAACCAGCGCGTCGACGGCGTCACGGTCGAGGATGTCGCCCTGCCGGTATTCGGTTTTTCCCCAGCCCCGCGTCGCTGGATCGAACGGTCGACGGGCCATGCCGATGATGCGCTCCACCTCGGGATGTTGGTCCAGCGCATCGACCGCCGAAGTACCGATTTCGCCGGTGGGCCCCGTGACGGCAACCGTCAACGCCATGCACGGGTAGTTCCCCGGCGCGCTGAATCCGAAACGCGGGAACCTCAGGCAATGTCGGCCAGCGCCTGCTTCGCGGCGTTGTAACCGGGGATGAAGGTGATACCAGGCCCACCGTGGCAACCCGCACTTCCGAGATAGAGGCGTTCGATCGGGATGGGTTGATCGACATAACCTTTCGGACCGGGCCGGTTGGGGCCCATCTGGTCCGGGTGGATCAGACCGTGGCAGTAGTCACCGGCAGGCGCGCCGAACATGGTGCCCATGTGCTTAGGGGTGAAGGTGGTGTGCCTGATGATCAGGTCTTCGAAATTCGGCGCCAGCCTGGTGATCTTGTCGATCACCCGCTGTCCCATCTCGACCTTCATCTCGCCGTAGCTCGATTGGGTTTCCTCCACCGGAAACCACAACGAGAAGGCGGAAGCCGCGTGCTTGCCTGGCGGCGCGAGGCCGGGGTCGTTGACGGACGGGATCTGCAGCGCGATGGCCGGGTCAGCGGGCACGATGCCGCGCCTGCAATCCTCCCATTGCTGCTGCAACTCCTCTGGAGTGCTGAAGATCCCGATGTTGGATTGCAAGGCGGGGTCATTGAGAACCTCGTAGGGCGCCGCGAATTCCGGTATGCCGTCGAGCGCAAAGTGCATCTGCAGATAGCTGCCGCGATGGTCGACGCGGGAGAACCGATCCCGGATGTCGGCAGGCAACGCGTTCGGGTCGAGCATGCCGTTGATCGTGAGATCCGGCGCGACGCAGGAGACGACGATCGGTGCCGCGATGGTCGCGCCGTCCTCGAGGCGGACCCCGGCAACACGGCCGTCGGCGACCAAGATCTCGTCGACCTTGCTGCGCAGCCGCAATTCGCCTCCGCTGGAAGTGAACACCCCGCAGAGGTGTGAGGTCAGCGCACCGATGCCGCCCCGCAACTTCTTGACGAGCAGCGCGTTTTCGTCCGGGACTGCGAATCCATACGCCAACGCCGCGGCGGTGCCGGGAGTCGCGGGCCCGCGGTAGGTGGTGTTGACCGCCAGGAGCGACAGCATGCCCCGCAGCGCGCCGTGCTTCTCCTTGTCCGGAAGGTAGCGGTCGAGCACATCGGTGACCGATCCGAAAAGCAGGTCGGTGATCGTCGATCGCTCGAATTCGTTTGTCGCACAGGCATACATCTCGTCGAGTGTCTTCGGGGGCTGGCCGGCATCGAACCGCCCCAGCGCCCGGGTCGGCGCCTGGCACCAGGCCATCAGTCCGGCCATACCGTTGACCGCCTCGGCACCGTGCACCTCGTTGATGTGCGTCAACAGCTTCATCGGGTCGGTGTAATAGATGAGGGGTTCGTCGCCGACGCCCCGCAGCGATACCGACATCACGTCGAGATCGACCGTCGGCAGCGTGTCCAGGCCGAGCTCACGGCTGACCGTCGCGGAGGTCGGAATCTGCACCGAGCCGGCGATCTCGAATTTGAAGCCGTCGAAAAGCTCCACAGTTGAGGCCATCCCGCCGGCATACAGCTTGGAGTCGAGGCACAGTGTGCGCAGCCCGGCACGCTGTAGCAATGCGGCAGCGGTCAATCCGTTGTGGCCCGCGCCGACGACGATCGCGTCAAAGTCCGCCATCGGCTGAGGCTGACACGGGCGATGAGTTTTGTCAATAATGACGAAACTTCGTTCAGGCCGGGTCGCCGATCCCCCGACTGAGAGTGTGTAGCGCCGCGCGGCACAGCCGCGTCAACTCGGGCAGCGAGCGATCGTCGCCGAGCATCCAGACCTCCATCGCCCCGAACACCGCCGCCGCGATGCACCGCGCGGTGACGGTGATGTGCATCCGTTCGTCGGTGCCGGGCTTCGGCGGGTCGTCGCCGGCGAGGTGTTCCTCGATGGCCTCGGCGAAGTCCGTTTCGACCTGGCGGATGTGTCGCACGATCCGGCCGGGGTCGAGTTCCTGGGCCCGCAACGAGGCGATCTTGGTGACGGCCCAGTCGTCGTACGGTCTGGCCAGGATCGCCGACTGCACCGACTCGATGATCGACTCGTCGGGCGACCGCATCGCCAGTGCCGCCCGAAACCAGTGCAAGCCGGCGTCGTAGTCGGCGAACAGCAGATCGTGCTTGGACGCGAAGTGGCGGTAGAAGGTCCGTAGCGACACTCCGGCGTCGGCCGCGATCTGTTCGGCCGACGTCTCCTCCACGCCCTGCGCAAGGAAGCGGACAACCGCCGCCCGGCGCAGTGCCTCGCGGGTGCGCTCGCTGCGTGCCGTCTGGGCAGGTCGGACCATGTGCGTAAGGTACAGCACGCGGTTACGTCAATATTGACAAAACTTTATTCGGCCGAGAGACTCCGGAAATGGTTGCCCTCCTCGTCCACGCGATCCTCGGCATCGCGGTCATCGTGCTCATCGTCAAGTCGAATCCAGCCATCTTCAAACGCGTGGCGGCAGGCCCGCAGCTGTCGACGTTGGAGATCGTCTTGTGGGTCTTAGGCATCATTTCGTTGCCGATCAGCTGGTACTTCAACATCCGCTATGTGCAGGAGTACGCCGAGAACCCATTTTGGGGCCAGCCCACCTGGACGGAATTCATTGCTATGGGCTACGCGAATCCTTCGTCCAGTTCGCAGGTTGTTGACTACACGATCATGAGCGTGATCTTGGCGCTGTGGGCCGTGGTCGACGGCCGCAGGCGCGACATCAAGAACTCATGGCTCTACATCGGATTGTTCTTGTTCACGAGTTCGGCGTTCGGCTCGGCCATGTACCTAGCAACTGTTGAGCGGCAACGACGGCAGCAGCTGGCGGCCGGATCGACCCAATCGGTGGCCTGACCCCCGCCGGCGGCGGCTTAGAGTCGAAGGGTGATCACCGACGACCTACGGCAGCGCCGCCTCGAGATCATCCGGGAACACATGGACACCGAGGTGACCCAGGAGTTCGACCGGACACTGGCCACCTTCAACGGGCATCCGCGCTACGAGATCATGCCAACAGGTCAGATCTTCGACGGCGACGAGGAGGTCATGGGTTACTACCGCATGACAAGGACCGCGTTCCCCGACCAGCGTCACGACAATGTCCGCTACCACGTCACCGACGACACGGTCATCGTCGAATTCGACCTGTTGGGAACCAATCTCGGTGAGTTCTACGGCCTTCCGCCGACGGGCAAGGCGTTTCGCGTGCCGATCATCGCGGTGTTCTTCTTCGACGGCGACCGCATCGTCAACGAGCGTGTCTACTTCGACTCGGCGAGCCTGGTGACGCAGATCGGTCGTGGCGAAGTGCTGGCCCTGGTGGGCGAGCAGTGAAGGTTCACCACCTCAACTGCGGCACGATGCACCTTCCCCGCGCTCCCGCGTGTGTCTGTCACGTGCTGCTCGTCGAGACAGACAACGGGCTGGTCCTCGTCGATGCCGGTTTCGGCCTGGACGACTGCGCCGATCCTCCGGGACGAGTGGGGCCGGTCCGGTTCATCACCCGACCCGTGCTGGTGCCCACCGAAACGGCGGCGCACCAGATCGACCAACTCGGCTTCCGCCGTAAGGACGTCCGCCACATTGTGGTCACGCACTTCGACACGGACCATGTCGGCGGCATAGCGGATTTTCCTCATGCGCAGATCCACGTCACCGCTGCGGAAGCGCTCGCGGCATTCACCGCGCCCACCCGTCAGGAGAAGGTTCGATATGGCCACCAGCAGTGGGCAACCGAGCTGAGCATCGTCGAACACAGCCCAGAAGGAGAAGCCTGGCGAGGATTCGCAGCGGCGAAGGAACTCGACGAAATAGCTTCCGGCATCGTGCTCGTCTCGCTGCCCGGCCACACCCGAGGTCACGCTTGCATCGCAGTCGACGCCGGCCACCGCTGGGTGCTGCATTGCGGTGACGCGTTCTACCATTACGGAACGCTGGAGGGCACCCATGTGCCGCGTAGCCTGTGGGCAATGGAGACGGCTGTCGCGTTCGACCGAAAGAAGGTGCGGGACAACCACGCTCGCCTCGCCGAGCTGTATCGGCAGGCAGAGCCCGACCTGTTCATCTTGTGCGCCCACGATTTGGCGCAGTACGAGCGCGCCAAGGCCACCGCCTAGGGCACCAGCACCACTTTGCCGACGTTCTCCCGTTCGGCCAGAATCCGATGCGCCTCACCGGCTTCGGCAAACGGCACGGCTTTGTGAACGATGGGCACGGCGATGCCGTCAGCCAGTACCGTCCTGAGCGGGCCAATCCACGGCTCCAGCGTCCCGCGGTCATCCCACAGCCTGAGCATATTCAATCCGATGACGGCCTTAGAATCCGAGAGCTGCTTGACCAGATTGAAGCCGCGCAGCATCGGCAGCACCTGTGGCAGCGCGATGCGCACCGAGCGCTTGTCGCCTTGCTGCATCGCGGAAAAGCCGTAGGCGACGAGTCGGCCACCCGGCCGCAGCATGTCGTAGGACCGCTTCAGCGACTTTCCGCCGATAGCGTCGAGCACGATGTCGTAGGGCGGCAAGCCCTTCCACCACCCGTCCCTGCGGTAGTCGATGGTGCGGTCGACGCCGAGCTCGGTGAGCCGCGGGTGCTTACCCGGTGACGCCGTGCCGTGGATCACCGCCCCGGCGGCCTTGGCCAACTGGATGGCCGCGATGCCGACGCCACCGGCCGCCGCGTGGATCAGCACGCGCTCACCGGCACGTAGCGATCCGTAGCCGTGCAGCGCCGCCCATGCGGTGGTGTAATTGACCGGTATCGCCGCACCCTGCTCAAAACTCAGCGAGTCGGGAAGGGGCACCGCGTCGGACGCTGCCACATTGACGATTTCGGCATAGCCGCCGAAGCGAGTCCCGCCGAAGACCCGTTCGCCGACGCGTGCGGGATCGACGCCGTCGCCGACGGCCTCAATGGTTCCCGACACCTCGTAGCCGACGACGCAGGGCGGCTTGGGTGCGTCCGGGTACAGGCCGACGCGCGCAAGGTGATCGGCGAAGTTCACACCGGCGGCACGGACCGCGATCCTCACCTGGCCCGGCGATGGCGGCGGCGGGTCGGGCCGCTCCTGGGTCTGCAGGACAGAGATGTCACCGTGCTTGGTGATGACGACTGCGCGCATGATTTCGTCCCCTTTATCCGAGCGGAAATTGCATCGCTACCTCACCTCGCGCAGATCAGCTTCCGACGGTGACGGCTTGCTGCTGGCCGCGCCGCCTGAGGCGGCCTTCGAATCTGCTGAGCATGTCGTAATAGTGGGTGGGAGCGAGCCGGGTCAGAATGTCGAAGACATAGGCATCGGGCCCGACCAGGATGCGCGCCTTGCCCTGCTCGACGCCGCGGTGGATGATCTCGGCGGCCTTGTCAGGTTGGGTCATGGTGAGCGCGGCAAATTCCTGAACCATCTGCTCGTGGCTGCGGCCACGCCCGTCCGGGTCTTTGCGGAATCGGGCGTTGCGCACGATGTTGGTGTTGATCCCGCCCGGATGTACGTTGATGGCGGTCACCCCGGTCCCGCGCAGTTCTTGGCGCAACGAGTCGGTGAAGCCGCGGACCGCGAATTTCGCGGAGCAGTAGGCACTTTGGTTGGGCATACCGGCGAGGCCGAACACGCTGGAGGTGTTGACGATCGCACCGTCATTCTGCTCCACCAGGATCGGCAGAAACGCCCGTGTGCCGTTGACGACGCCGTGGAAGTTGATGTCCCACAACCAGTTGTCGTCATCGGAATCTGCCTCCAGCACGCTCGTGGAGAGGGCGACACCGGCGTTGTTGAACACCGCGCCCAGCGCGGCGGGTGTCCAGTCGCGCACCTCGTCGGCGAAGTCACGCTGGGCATCGGCGTCGCGAACGTCGAGTACTTGAGAGAGGGTCGGCCCGTACAGACTGGCTTCAGTCTCCTTCAGGCCGCGCTCGTCGATATCGGTGATGGCCACCGGACACCCGTGCGTCGAGAGCCGTTGTGCCAGACCGCGCCCGATGCCCGACGCCGCTCCTGAAATGACGACGGTGCGGCCACTGATCGTCCGGCGCGTTGACTTGCTCATCGATGCTCCTCTAATTCGGTGTGGTTGGCCTGCGCCGAAGCGATGTGGCCGGTGATCAGATCAATGAGCCGTCCCCAGGCCCCGATGGGCAGGTCGTGGCCCATGCCGGCGATCGTTTCCAGCCGGGCCCCGCGAATGGCGCGGGCCGTTGCGGCACCCCCGGTCGGATGGACCATCCGGTCCCGGTCGCCGTGGATAACCAACGTCGGCGCGTCGATATGGCGGACTTCGGCAGTGCGGTCGCCCGAGCGGAAGATGCCGGCCAGTTGCCGAGGCATGCCGCCGGCGGTCGGGTCACGATCCCAGCCAGCGCCTGCGACTTCGCGGACCCAACCCTCGTCGAACGGGAAACCGTGCGAACCGATGTGGCGGAAGATCGCTTCGGCGCTATCCATAGCCTCGGATCTGTTGCGCGGCGGTCGTGCGGTTGCCATCCGCGACCACGTGGACGGCGCCGGGCGACCGACGCGCCGTGCTCCGGTCGTCGACATGATCGACGTCAGAGTTCGCACCCGGCCCGGGTAGTGCGCGGCCACCGTCTGGGCGATCATCCCGCCCATCGAAATGCCGACCAGATGCGCATCCTCGTAGCCGAGTACGTCCAGCAGACCGACCGTGTCACGAGCCATGTCACCGAGGTGGTACTGGCGAGGGTGGTTGCCGCCGCGCAGAATTGCGACCGGCTTCGGCGCCGGATAGTCCATATGGGTCGACCGCCCGACGTCGCGGTTGTCGAATCGGATGACTCGATAGCCGCGTCCGGCCAACGCGGTGGCGAAGTCCAACGGCCACGAGTGCAGCTGCTGTCCCAGGCCGGCGATGAGCACGACGGGAGGATCGTCCGGGTCGCCGATCTGGTCGTAACACAGTTCGATACCTCGGCCGACGTCGACGACCATTTGCTCGGGGGTCACGCCGACACCCGCTCGGAACCGCTGAGAGTGTTCAATTTCGAACCCGCCTTTCGTCGGTAGACAACGGCGCGGCCGTCGCGTCCTGGCGCGGTGGCCACCCCGCGGGAGTGAGTGCGCTCCCCGGCGGCATAGGTTGTGCCGAACTCGAATTCGCGCAGCAACGTGCGCAGCGTGACGTTCATCTCCATGTTGGCGAAGGCGGCGCCGATGCAGCGGCGGATGCCGCCCCCGTAAGGGATCCAGGTGTGGGTGTCCGGGTTGCCGCCGAGGAAGCGGTCCGGGTTGAATGACTGGGCGTCTGCGAAGTTTTCTTCGGAGCCGTGCGCCATCGTGATGCTCGCAATGACGGCGTGGCCCTTGGGGATGACCCACTCACCCAACCTGATTCGGTCATGTGCCACCCGGGCGGTGGCCTCCACCACCGGACGAATGCGCTGAACTTCCCAGATCGTCGCCTGTCGAAGCTCCGATCCACCCGCGTCGGCCTCCTCGGTCAGCCGGGACAGCAGGCGCGGGTGCCGGCGGAGCCGCTCGATCGCCCAAGCGAGTGTCGTCGCCGTCGTCTCGTGGCCTGCCGCGAGCAGCGTGAGCAGCTCGTCGGCGATGTGGTCGTCGGAGATCGGCGAGCCATCTTCGTAACGTGCCTGCAGCATGAGGGCGAGCACGTCGGTGCGCTCCTCGAACGACGGGTCGGCCCGTGCTTCGGAGATGAGCTCGGCGATGATCTCGTTGTAGCGCCTGCGATACCGCTGCACCCGACCCCACGGACTCCACGGGCCGAGGTCTCGCCGGAGGGCCGCCGGCATCACCGCCATTCGGGATGCGAGCGGCACCATCGGCGGAAACAGTTGCCGCAGTTCGTCGAACGCGCTGCCCTGCGCCCCGAACACGGTGCGCAGGATGGCGTTGAGCGTAATGCGCATCATCGGCTGCAGCGTTTCGAACTCCCGGCCCTCTGGCCAGGTCCCGGTCTCGCGCATCACCTCTTCTTCGACGATTGCTTCATAGCCGGCCATCCGCTTGCCGTGAAAGGGCGGGACCAGCAGCTTGCGCCGTGCGCGGTGCTCCGCGCCGTCCAGGCTGAACGTCGAACCCGGACCGAGCACGGTGCCGAGGTTGGACGCCCGGCCGATGAGGTCGCTGCTCGTGGTGAAGAGGTCCTTGATCAAGACGGGGTCGCTGATGACAACGGTCTCGCCGAAGGTCGGCAGGTTCACCGTGAACGTGCTGCCGTACCGCTTGCCTATCGCGGCGACCGCACGATGGCGCGCGATGAGGAATGCGATGCACATGACTGCCTTCGGTATCCGCGGCCCGGGTGGCAGCCGTACCGGGTCCGTCGTCGCCTCTCCCATGTCGTCCCCTCCGTGGTGGTACTCCAAGGTACCGTCTACGGTACGCGAACGTACCGCAGACGACAACCCCCTTGCACATGTGCCAAATAGCGGTTTGCGGCGCTGGCCGCGCGAGCTGGACCGCAATGCGGCAAGCTGATCAGCTATGACGCGCTGGCATGCACTCGAACCCGCCGATGCCGACTTCTTCGACTCGGCCCCCCACGTCTTCACCTACCAGAAACGCTTCGCCGCACCGCCCGAGCGGGTCTGGGAATCGCTGACCTCGGATGAATCGATTGCGGCGTGGAGCCCGGCCATCAAAGAGGTCACCTGGACATCAGCGCGACCCTTCGGAGTCGGCACCACCCGCGAGGTCGCTCTGCCTATTGGCCCGCGAATGCGGGAACGATACTTCCGCTGGGATGAGGGCCGGCGCCACTCCTTCGCGGCCTACGAGTCCAGCCTGCCGCTCTTCAAGCGCTTCGCCGAGGACTACCTCGTCGAACCCGACGGCGCCGACACACGGTTCACCTGGATGGTGGCGATAGAACCGAAAGGTGCGCTCGCATTGCCGGTCAAGGTGATTGCGCCGGCACTCAAAGCCGCTTTCGGTCGTATGCCCAGTGATGGTCAGCGGTACTTCGCCAAGAAGACTTGATACTCCGGTGGCCAGCCGAGACACCTAGGAGTTCGCCCGCGGATTAGGTAGTCCATTACACATGTCTGCGGGGTGCCCGGCCGCCTACGATCCACGTGCGCTAATCGCGTAGACGTTAGGAGCGCGCCAGGTGAAAGTCCTCGTTACGGGCGGCACCGGCTTCGCCGGCTCACACACCGTGCGTGCGCTCGTCGCCGCGGGACACCAGGTGCAGCTGCTGGTGCGTGACGCCGACAAGGTTCGCCGGGTGTTCGAGCCGCACGGCTTTGTCCCTGCCGACCTCGTGGTCGGCGACATGGCGGACGCGGACGCGGTGGAGAAGGCGCTCGACGGGTGCGACGGGGTGGTCCACGCCGCCGCACTCGTTGACCTGCGCCGTGCCGCGGCGCGCCGTGTCGAGGAAACGAATGCGCGCGGCGTCGAGCTGGTGGTGGGCGGCGCCGCGCGGCGCGGATTGTCCAGCATCGTCCACGTGTCGAGCCTGGCGGTGTTCTTCGTGCCCGGCGGGCCACCCCTAACGCCCGAGCTGCCGATTGCGCCCGGTACCACGGCCTACGCCCGTTCCAAGGCGCGGGCCGAGGTGTACGTGCGTCGTCTGCAGGAGCAGGGGTCGCCGATCCGCATCTCCTATCCCGCCGCCATCCTTGGCCCGGACGACCCCGGCATGAGCGCCGTGAACGACGGCCTGTGCGCGTGGCTCCGGCACGCCGGTTTGAATACGTCAAGCGGATTGCAGTGCGTCGACGTGCGCGACCTGGCGACCCTGCATGTGAGGTTGCTCGAGCTGCCGCCGGGCGCGCACCGGTACGCTGCCGCCGCCGAAATGCTGTCGTATCCGGAGATCTTCGCGCTGCTGGATGACCTCACCGGTCGCCACGTGCGCCGTTTCGCGGTGCCGGGCTGGTTGTTGCGTGCGGCGGGCTCGGTAGGTGACGTGGTGAAGCGCGTATACGACTTCGACTTCCCGCTGACCCGCGACAGCATGGAGTTCATGACGCGCTGGCCCGGTGCCAACGCCGAGCGCACCACGCGTGAGCTCGGACTTAACTTCCGCGACGTCGCGGACACCTACCGCGACACGTTGGTCTGGATGCACAGCGCGGGGCACCTCACGGCTGCGCAAGTCGGCAGGCTCGCGCCTGCGGCAAGACGGAACTGATTCCGACGCCTGATATTCCGGTGGCCAGGGCCGGGATCGAACCGGCGACCTTCCGCTTTTAGGTCATCGATTCTCGACACGCCGCAGCGATTGTGAAAGCCTGTGGTTCACAGCGTCTTTAGCGCCACGACTGTTGTCAGCAGTTCGCGATAGTTCCCGCTGTGTCGTAGCCATTAAGGCGAATAAGCGTCAATTGGGAAACCCCGCGGTCAGGCCGCGCAATGGGCAAGTTCGCTGCTAGCAGACTGGCGACCTGCGTCTGTAACAGTTCGGGATTGGCGGTTGTGGTTTCAACCAGGGTGAAAGTCCTAACGATTGCAGTGGATTCGGTACCCACGTCGTCAGGACGGTGAAAGGGGCCGCCCACCAGGAGCGGCCCCTTTAGGGTAGCGCGGGTCAGCCGACCGACCCTCTGAAGTCAATACCCCCCTGCGCCGCCGATACCCACTCGTCCATATCGACCACGGGATAGATCTGGAATACGTTGTAGGGAGCGAACTTGGCCGTTTCGGTGAGCAGCTCTGATGGGTTGTCGGTCTCGACGATCGCGAACCCGCCTTCCGCGTCCAGTCGGGCGACGAATTGGTGGAACGTCGTGCCAGCGGGTGGCTGCCACTTTGAGAACAGTTCCACACCCCGGCGGCTGCTCTCTTCGTTGTCCTTGCCGGAGCCCCCAGGACGCGTCGTCCAGGTCATGGCGTACTTCATTCATTCTCCTAGCACATGGGCTGAACTAGTGATCGTGCGGATCAAAGGCTGAGCCGCACGGCTTGCAGTCTCCCCCGAGGAAGCGCCATTCGCGGCAGAATCCCATCAATTGGTATTGCCGCAACATGAATAGGTGGTTACCGGCGTTATCGCGCTCTTTCCCGTAACAGTGCTGCCAAATCTAATCTGCCGGTAGTGGGCGCCGCGCCTTGGCCGATGTCGCCGGCTGGTCGCCTGCCGGCACGGTGGGGCTTGCGGGCCAGGAGGACTGCTCACGCTCCCGCGTGGCGGTGATCCCCGACGCCACAACACCATTCGGCCGGCGCCCAGTTGCGGAAACAGCGGCATCGGCCGCGCGCCGAGTTCCGGCCCCGTCACCTC
>CAWDAC010000005.1:0-167437 GCA_963800125.1 uncultured Actinomycetota bacterium
AGGAGTTCCGCGACCGGTTGGTGGTGATCGTCGCCGGCTATCCCAAGGAGATGCGCCGGTTCATGCAGGCCAATCCCGGCCTGGCGTCCCGGTTTCACTTGACGTTGACGTTCACCAGCTACACGCCGGACGAGATCGTGCAGATCGGCCGGCTGATCGCGGGCAACGAGAAGATCGCCATCGCCGACACCGCCTGGCCGCTGCTGCGCGACGAGGCTGCCCGACTACGTGACAGCCCCATCGAGCAGGGCACCGCGCTGGATACTGCGGGCAACGGCCGGTTCGCCCGCAAAGTGATCGTGCACTGCAAGCACGAGCGCGCCCGCCGGCTGAGCACCACCCCGCCACAGCTGCTGGCACAGGCCGCCGACGACGACCTGATCGTCAACGACGACGACATGCGTCGTGCCATCGCCGCGGCACTGGCCACGAACTAGTCGCACCGCGAGCTGGGGGCACCTCCCGCTTGCGGGGGAGCGTGTCTGCCCACCACCCCGCACATTTCTGTACAAACGCGCACGCTCGTCGCGAGATTCGGTCACCAGGTGTCGACGAACCGGCGGGGCGGACGATCCTCTGCGCGTGCGGTCGCGGCGGTCAGCGTGGCGGCGATCAGCCTGCGGGTGTCGGCCGGGTCGATGACGTCATCGATCTCGAACAGCTGAGCAGCGTTGAGCGCCTTGGCATTATCCTGCGCCGCCGCGGTTGCCTGGCGTACGCGTTCCTCGCGCTCATCGTCGTCGGTGATCGACTCCAGCTCCTTTCGCAGGCCCAGCCGGACAGCACCCTCGAGTCCCATCGGTCCGAGGTGCGCCCCTGGCCACGCCACGGTCAGCAGCGGCTCGTGCAGGCTGCCGCCCGTCATCGCCTGGGCACCGAGACCGTATCCGCGACGCAGCACGACCGCAACGAGCGGAACGCGCAGCGCGGCACCCGCGACAAGCATTCTGGACGCGCGTCGCACCAGCGCTTCGGCCTCCGCGGCCGGGCCGACCATGTAACCCGGGCAGTCGATGAGCGACACGACGGGAAGCCCGAAACAGTCGCACAGCTGCAGGAACCGGGCCGCCTTGTCGGACGCGGCAGCGGTGATCGCGCCCGCCATGTACCGCGTGTCATTGGCGATCACCCCGATCGCCCGGCCATCGATCCGGGCAAGGGCAGTCACCATCTCGCGGGCGAAGCGGGGACGCAGGAACGTCACCGAACCCTCGTCGGCCAGTGTCTCAATGACCGGTCCGACGTCGTAGGCGCGCCGGGGGCGCTCGGGAACGATTGTGCGCAAGCTTGTTTGGTCCCCACCCACCCCAGGAGCGGCCGTGCCCTGGAAGTAGCCCAACAGCCGCTTGGTAATGGCGACGGCTTCCGCCTCGTCCGCGACGACGACGTCGACCACGCCGTTCGGCGCTTGCACCGAGATTGGCCCGACCTCGTCCGGGTGGACGTCGCCGAGCCCGCCGCCTGCGATCATCGCCGGACCGCCCATGCCGATCGAGGCGTCTTCGGTAGCCACGATGAGGTCCGAGCAGCCGGCGATGACGGCGTTGCCTGCGAAGCACCGGCCTTTGACGATCGCAATCCGCGGCACCACGCCTGACAGCTGCGCCCACAGCTTGAATGCGCGCGTGTCGAGCGCCGAGACGGTGGGGTAGTCGGTGTCGCCCGGCCGTCCGCCGCCGCCTTCGGCGAAGAAGACGGTGGGCAGCCGCATCCGCTCGATCAGTTCGAAGAGGCGGTCCTTCTTGCGGTGACCGAAGTACCCCTGGGTCCCGGCGAGCACCGTGTAGTCGTAGGACAGCACGGCGCAGGCGCTGCGCTCATCGCCGAACAGGTCGCTGTTGATGCGCCCGGTACCCGCCACCAGCCCGTCGGCGGGCGTGCGCGCGATCAGGTCGGCGAGCTCGCGGCGGAAGCGTTGGGCGGCGATGGCGAACCGGCCGTACTCGACGAACGTGCCCGTATCGACCAAATCGTCGATGTTCTCCCGCGCGGTGCGCCCGTTCGAAGCGTGCCTGCGCTCCACCGCGTCCGGTCTGGCCGCGTCCTCGGTCAGCGCACGCCGGCGCAACAACTCGGCGTGATCGTCGCGGATGGGCTCGTCACGCGGGTTCATCGAGTCTTGGCCATTGCCGCGGCGATCTTGTCGAGTAGCGCCAGCGCCAGGAAGTCGTCGATCGATTTCTCGTCATGGCCGGGCCTGCCCCAAGGCGGCATCTCGAATGTCATGCTCCGAACATCTTCGGCCGTCATGCCGCCACCGCTCATGAGGTCCGATGCTAGGTCAGTGTCATGGCCTGCCGTTGTTCCGTCACGCCACCCCGGCGGGTTTGGCCAGAGCCCAGTGTGCGCTCGGGCGGGTGAGGGGGCTTCCCGCCTGAGCGCACCAACGGCATAGCCGTCAGCGGTGGCCGCCGTGGTGGCCGCCGTGATGGAACAGCAACCCGCCGCCGTATCCGAACGGGAATTGCTGCTCGCCGGCCTGCAGCGCCGCAGCCCCAGGCTGAGTGGTGATCTGCGCGTTGCCCGGCGACTGGACCACTGTCGCGTCGCCGGTGTTTGTGACACTGGACGCGGCTGCGGCAAGCGGCGATAACCCGATCGCTGCCGCCGTGGCGACCATGGCAAATGGTGCGATGTAGCGAATCTTCATTAGGGTCCTCCATCATCAGACGGCGTCCCACCAGCTCGGTCGGATTACCGCAATAGAAACTGAACGTTCAGTTTCCCTACTAGGTTGAACGCAGGATTGGGCTCATTCCGTTCAAAATGCCCCGGTGATATCTGCCACTCAGCGCGAGCCCGCGCATCGCCGCATCGATGGTGTGGGGGCCTCTTCGGCGGCGACCATCGCTCATGCCGCTGATGCTGACAAACGCCGGCGTGAGCTCCATCACCAATATAGATTGTACCCTAACTAGTCGTGTACGATCTTGTCATGACCGTAATCGACGAACGAGTCGATCCGCTGGCGTTGGAACGCCAGGTGTGCTTCGCGCTGGCGATCACCAACCGCGCGGTCCTCGCGGTATATCGGCCGCTGCTGGAGCCGCTCGGACTGACACACCCGCAGTACCTCGTGATGCTCGCGCTGTGGGATCACCACCGCGCCGACAAGAACGGACGACCGCTGTCGGTCAAGGAGATCGCGGCGTTGTTGCAGCTCGATTCGGCCACCCTGTCACCGATGCTCAAACGCCTCGAGACCCTTGGGTTGATCACCCGGTCGCGCAGCCGGGCCGACGAGCGGGCCACCGACGTCGAGCTCACGAAAGCGGGCGTGCAGCTGCGGCGGCGGGCCTTGAAGATTCCTCCCGCGGTGATCGAGCGGCTCGGGGTGGGGCTCGACGAACTCGAGCACCTGCACACCGTGTTGACCCGGATCAACGCTGCCGCACTGGCCGCGGGCGCATTGAATGGAGAACGCGCATGAATCACCCCAGCCCCTCCCAGTATCTCGGCTACTCGTTCGGCCGCAAGCTTCCTGATGAACTGCGCGACTGGGTGCGCAACGACCTCGCTGGTGACGGAGCTGTCCGCCGGCATATGGTCCGCGCTGCAATACCGCCGTTCCTGGTACTCGCACCGTTCTGGCTGCTCCCAGCATCTCTGTACGTGCATCTGGAGATGACGGCACCGATCTATATCTGGACCTTATTGATGTCGATGGCGCTCAACAAGGTGTGGCGCCGCTACCGACTCGCACAACACAATCTGGACCCGAATCTTGTGGACGAAATCAACCGTAAGAAGAACGCCTATATCCACGAGGATTACATCCGGCGATACGGGCCGCGCCCAGAAGAAGCGCGCTGGCAATCCAACAGCAGCCCCTTCTAGACGTTGCGCGTCCACACCAGCAGCTGCACCGCCATCAGGCGCCTGAAGTTATCCACAGGCTGCTCGTCGAGTACTCGAAGGTGTCGGGCGCCGGGTTTAGCGTGCGGTCATGACGAACTGGATCAACACCGTCAGCCGCGACCACGTCGAACGTGGCGTCCGCGGCCGCTTCACTCAGGCGAACCACGGTAAGCCGAACATGTTGCGCAAGATGGCCAGGGGCGACTGGGTCGTCTTCTACTCACCGAGGACCGTCCACCCCGATGGCGAGCCGCTGCAGGCGTTCACCGCCATCGGCCAGGTTGCCGACGACGAGCCCTACCAGGTCGAGATGTCCGACGACTTCCACCCGTGGCGTCGCAATGTCGACTTCCTGACCTGCACCGAGACGGCGATCAAACCCCTGATCGATCAACTCGACTTCATCGAGGACAAGACCCGCTGGGGATACAAGTTCCGATTCGGGGTCTTTCGGATCGACGACCACGACCTGGACGTGATCCGCTCGGCGATGACGGCGTAGAAACGGCATGGGTTAGTCGTCGCAGACGACAGCGATCATGCGCAGCCGTGTTGGTCAGCCTGACCGGGGCGAAGTACTAGGTCTCGCCGAAGACGACATGCGGGACGCTCAAAACTCTGGCTCGTATGTTCGCCATCTTTGGGTATCTCGGCGAGCGGCAGTCTCGGCATTCAGGAGTGGGGCAATGCCCTGCGTCCAGGGTGCTGCTAGCCCTGTTCGGGCCGGTGGCCGTGCGGGTCTAGGCCGTCCCAGTCGTCCCAGCTGCCGTGGCGTCTTTGGCGGGGGGCGATGATGCGGCGGCATAGCTCCAGCAGCAGCTCCTCGGTGTCACCACGTACACCGTCGCCATCGCCGCTCCCGGCTCCGCAGGTGGGGTTCATTGTGCCAGCACCCCGATGGCCCCGTCCGGCTGAAACCGGTGCGGACGTCCGGGGAGGCAACTGGCGGAAATCTATAGCTCAGATTTGCCGCCACGCACAGGTAGTGAAGCATGTCATATGGAAATTATTGCCGGATTATTGATACTGTTGCCGCTAGTTTCTTTACGTGCTCCCAGGCCGAACCCAAAGCGGGTGCCCGGCATGGACTTGTGGAACGGCGACGGGACAGCTGTGACCGAGGGCAATGGGACTTCGCACGATGGACGTTTTGAGGAAAGGGAATTAGCGCAATGAGCGCAGAGATGGTCATCCTGGTGCTGCTGGTCGGCACGGCACTGGCATTCGACTTCACCAACGGGTTCCACGACACCGGAAACGCGATGGCGACGTCGATCGCCACCGGCGCGCTGAAGCCCAAGACGGCCGTCTTGTTGGCCGGCGTCCTCAACCTCGTTGGCGCGTTCCTCTCGGTTGAGGTCGCGGTAACAGTCACCACGTCGGTCCTCAAGGTCCAGGACGGCAAGACCGGTGCACCTACTCCCGATCGATCGACGCATCGACCGGCCTGACGATCATCTTCGCCGGCCTCATCGGCGGCATCCTGTGGAATCTGCTGACGTGGCTGTTCGGCATCCCGTCCAGCTCGTCGCACGCGCTCTTCGGCGGGCTGATCGGAGCGGGCCTGACCGCGCTCGGCACCGCAGGCGTCAACTGGAGCGGTATCACCCAGAAGGTGCTCATCCCGGCAGTCGCCGCACCGGTCATCGCGGGCATCGTCGCCGCGTGCGGCACTTGGCTGATATACCGGATCACGCGGAAGGTACTGGAAAATCGCCGCGAAGAAGGACTCCGCTGGGGCCAGATCGCCACGGCCTCGCTGGTCGCGCTGGCGCACGGCACTAACGACGCGCAGAAGACCATGGGCGTAATCGCCCTCGCGCTGATCACCACCGGCCATCTCAGCGGAGACATCAAGGAACAGGGCTGCCGTTCTGGATCATGTGCAGCTGCGCGCTGGCGATCGGTCTCGGCACCTACATCGGGGGCTGGCGGGTCATCCGCACCCTCGGAAAGGGCCTGGTGGAGATCGAGTCGCCGCAGGGGTTCGCGGCCGCGGCGTCGTCAGCCGTAATCATCCTGAGCTCCAGCGCCGCCGGCATGGCGCTGTCGACCACCCACGTGGCGACCGGGTCGATCCTCGGCAGCGGCGTTGGCAAGGCAGGCGCTGAGGTGCGTTGGGCGGTGGCCGGACGAATGGCGGTGGCGTGGCTGCTCACCCTGCCGGCCGCCGGCCTGGTGGGCGCGCTGACGTTCTGGATCTCGCATGGCGTCGGTCGTGACACTCCTTGCTGCTGGGCGACATCGTCATCTTCGTCATCCTGGTGGGCGCGTCGTTCTACATGTGGTGGCGTGCTCGGCAGCAGAAGGTGGACCACACGAACGTCAACGCCGATTGGGACACCTCGACGAACTCGGTGGTCCCCGCCGATGTCCGCGAGGCCGCGACGGGGACCAGGGCCAAAGAGCCGGCGGCTGACCGAGCGCCGTAGAGAGAAGGAACTGATTGATGCAATACATGGAAAGCATTCTCCGAGTGCTCGTCATTGGACTGATCCTCGGTGCGGGTCTGCCCGCGGTCTTCGCGGTCGGGCTGGTGGCGTACTCGCCGGGGCAGGCGGCGACGGACCCGACGGCACGGCATACGCGCCTAACCCGGCGCTGAGAATCCTCGGGCTGCTGCTGTTCGTGTTCGTCACGGCCGTGATCGTGGTGGCGATCCTGTGGATCACGAGAGCGACGATCATCCACCACTTCGGTGTCGACCTGTTCCCGTTCATCCACACGAAATGAGCTGCGAATGACCGAGCGCCAGAGCTTCTTTGATTCCGTGCTGAACTGGCTGCACGAGGGCTATCCCGAGGGTGTTCCCCCCAAGGATTACTTTCCGTTGCTGGCGTTGCTGAAGCGGTCGCTCAGCGAGGAGGAGGTCGTGAAGGCAGCGCAGACCGTCCTCAAGCAGGCTGACTCCGACACTCCGGTGACGGACGAGCAGATCGAGCGGGCCATTCGCGACGTCACCGAGAAAGAGCCCAACCCCGAGGAGCTGAATCAGGTCGCGTCCCGGCTCGCGTCCGTCGGCTGGCCACTGGCGGCCGCGTCGCGCTAGTCACCTCGCGTGTCGCGGCGGAGCGGATGCTCCGGCGGAACCTGCACGAAAATCAGCGTGACGCCGTCGGGATCGACGACGCGCATTTTTGTGCACCCCCACCGCTCCTGGCGAGCCTCGCGGGTGGTCGGCACCGCGTCGGTCCGGGCCATCATCTTGGCCGCGATGTCGCACGGCTCTGGGTCTACCCCGGATGCCGCAGTGGGTTTAATTTCCGCCGCAGCACCCAAACCGGTGTGGGCGTCAGATAAGTGAAGTCAGGAGCAACCGGGATCCCATCCCCACCGTGCGCGCCAGTGTCGCGGCGTACGCGTCGAACAGGGTCCTGACCCGCCGTAGCTCCCACAGTGTCTGCACGTTCAGCCAGGCGAAGTCACGGGCCTTATCGATGTTCCACGAACTAATCAGGTGTGCGACCGGCTTGAGGTGGTCGTCGACAGACTGCTCGACTTCGGTAAGGAATGATCGCCGAATGTCGGCCTCGACGTCGGCGAGCAGTTCGCTGACCTTCTCATAGTCCTCTTGAACGCCTTGGCTGGTCGGCGTGCGCCGGCGCGCCGTGCAGGTGTCTATCACGGCGAGGGGCAGGTCGTGCTCGATGTGCGCATTGATGCCGGCGAACGCGAATTGAATGGGCAGTACGCCGCGGCGTTTGCGCGCGGCGAACAGGGGCGCCCAGGCTCGCGGTTTGTCGCCGGAGGCGTCGTAAGCGCCGAACCAGTAGTCGGCGAACCGGACATCGAGCGCGGCGACGAATGCGTCGTCGTGGAATACGCCGCCGGTTTTCAGGCGGTCCAGCATCATCTCGGTCACCCGCAGATAGACGCCGTTGAACACACCCGCGCCGTCACTGGCAGGCACTTCGGTGGCGATGGTCCGCATGCGCGCGACCACGTCGGCAACCGTGGTTGGACTCATGCGCCCATCACAGCAGGACACCGACCGCAGTGGGGACGGAACCCAGATCGCGCGCGCATTGCTTCAGAAATCCGCAAGCCCTGCCCAAGTGAGTGTCATTCGGCATAGTCGCCTGCGAGCGACGGATTGGGCCACTCCGGCCCAGTGCCTGTGTCCCAGCACGTTTTCGCCTTAGACGACGTTGTCGCGGACATCAAGTGCCAGCTGGCATGCCGGTGCGCTTCCATTCAGGTTGTCCACAGCGCTCATTCGCATCGTGATGAGGTCGCCGCCGACGACGACATTTGGTGAGATACCAGCTAGCCCCAGCCCTTTTCGTAGCCGGCGTCGTGTCCAATCGAGTATTCCGGCTGCGACGCCGCCGGATACCGGAGGTCGGGATCGGGGTGGCCGCTGGCGCATTCACGTCATTGGGCGGTCGAGGATGCCAGCACCGCTTGTGTGCTTGGTCGGCTGTCGAGAACACGGCGGCCGTCTGCTCCACCAGGTCGTCGATGTAGGAGACGGTCTTTCCCGGCGTCTGGTCGCGGCCGTCTAGGCGGCGACCGGTCTGCCATTCCTCCACCTACACCGGATCCACCGGGGCGATGCCGTTGTAGTCCTGGGCGAACCCGTAGGCCTGGCCGGAATCCAGGTAGACCCGTTCGATGCGGTAGCTGTCGCCGGTGCCCGCCGTCACAACGTACACCGTCGCCATCGCCGCCTCGCGGATGCGCTGGTAGCCGGACTTCAGTCTGACAGCAGCCCGATGGCCCCTCCCGACAAACCGCTGCGGGACATCGCGGGAGGCAACTGATGGAAATACACAGCCCGATATGCCGTCAATTACCGGCTGTGAGGGTTCTCACACGGCGACTGCTTCAGTAGTTATTGACTTTATTGCCGTTTATTTCCTATTATTGCAGGAACTATCTACAACACACCGCCGGGGAACGCTTGTGACGCCGGCCTTCGCGAAGGAACTTGGATGAAGAAGACGGTCTTGGGAGCGGTCGCGGCATGTGCGGGTGCTCCGCTCGTGGCGTTGGCTATCGGGAGTGCAGTGGCGTCGGCGACGCCGCCGTCGGGTGCCGCTACGTCGCGCGACCTGTTTGGGTCCAGCGTCTCCGCGCCCATCCCCAATGCGCTCGCCGCTGCACTCGTCAGCGCGGATAGTCAGCAGCCGCTCGTCGGCCCAGGTGGCTCGATTATCGGCAACGGAATCGACGCCGACCTGAACTGCACCACGTCATGCGACGGCGGCAACGGCGGTCTCTTGTTCGGCAACGGCGGCGCCGGCAAGAACGGCGGCAAGGGCGGTAACGCAGGGCTGATCGGCAACGGCGGTGCAGGCGGGGACATCGCTGCCGACGACATTGTCACCGTCGACAGATACTAAAGCCGCCCTCGGCAAGACGGGCGGCGCCGGCGGCAATGGCGGAGTATTGGCTGGCTGGGGCGGCGCAGGTGGTAAGGGTGGCGACGCAATCAGCGAGCAAGGCGATGCAACCGGCGGCGCCGGCGGCGCTGGTGGCAAGAGCGGGTTGTTCGGCGGGCGGCGGTGCCGGCGGCCTGGGCGGAAACGCTTGGTCTAAAGGTGGTGGCACAGCCACGATCAGCTAGTGGCGAGGTCCGACGCCCCCGATGTGGGGGCAACGACAACAGACCATACTGCATCCCCGTTCGGCGCCCCGGCGACGCAAGTTGAATACCACAACAACCAAGACCGGCACCATCCAGACTGTCACCACGGGCCCCGTCGCCGGTACGGCGACGGGCGGGCAAGGTGGCGCAGGCGGAGCCAGCGGGCTTGTCGGTCAGGGCGGCGCCGGCGGCGGCGGCGGCGAAGGAAAGACCGCGTCGCCCGTCAATTTCGGCCTGGGCGGTGGCGGCGGCGCGGGCGGTGCCGGCGGGAGCCTCTTCGGCGGCGGCGGCGCCGGCGGTGCGGGCGGCGACGGTATCAATACCGGCTCCACGCAAAACACCACGGTGACAACAGACACCAAGACAGAAGTGAAACACGGTCTACGCCGACGGGCCGCTTTACGGGCAAGACGGTAGGCACTCTCACAGCTGCCGATGGCTGCGGCCAGCAAGGCGGTCTTTTCGTGCCAGAACCGGGACATAGCTGCCGCCGCTCTACTCTCGGACAGTAAAGGGCTTCCCTCGGATCCGCCGCCGCAGACAACAGAACCTGCCCGACACACTTGTGGCCGGGCCCGCCAAGGGCGGTCAGGGTGGTGCCGGCGGCGCCAGCGGCCTGGTCGGCGACGGCGGCCTCGGCGGCCGCGGCGGCGACGGAACGGCAAACGAGCTCGCCAAGAACAGCGCCGCCGTCGGTACCGGCGGCGGCGGTGGTGCCGGCGGCA
Organism: uncultured Actinomycetota bacterium; assembly: GCA_963800125.1. Classification (GTDB taxonomy): domain Bacteria; phylum Actinomycetota; class Actinomycetes; order Mycobacteriales; family Mycobacteriaceae; genus Mycobacterium. The sequence continues at coordinate 10,174 of CAWDAC010000005.1, forward strand.
CAGGCGGACCCCTCGCCGGCAGCGGCGGCGGCGGCGGCGGGGGCGGCACCGGGACCGGCTTCCTTCAAGGCTTCGGCGGCGGCGGCGGCGACGGCGGCAGCACGGGACTCTTCGGCTTCGGCGGAACGGGCGGCACCGGCGGCCACGGCAACGGGACCGGAGCGACAAAGAACGAGAGGCGTCATCACCCAAGCGTTCGGCGTGGGTACCGGCGGACTTGGCGGCCTCGGCGGCGGCGGCGTTCTGGTCGGCGGCGCCGGCGGCGCCGGAGGCGAGGGGATCGGAACCCTCACCGGCAGGGCGGAAATGGCAACCTCGGCGGCAATGCCATTGTGGTCGGCGGCAAGGGTGGTGCTGGCGGCGAGGGCGAAGGGCTGACTGCCCATCGTCGAAGGCAGCATCCTCACAACGTCAACCGGTGGCACCGGCTTCGGCGGGCTGGCGCAAACGGCGGCACCGGCATGTTCGGCGGCGGCGGCGGTAACGGTGGCGAGGGAACAGGTCCCCTTGCGGGCACCGGCGGCAATGCCGGCGGCGGCGGTATCGGCACGCCTGTGGGGTGGCAAGGGCGGTACCGGCGGAACCGGCAACGCGACCGGGACCGCGGACCTATCCTCTCCGGCTCTTGGGCCTCGGCCCCACCGCTACGGGCGGCCTCGGCGGCCTCGGCGGCGGCGGTGGCGTGGTTGGCGGCGCCGGCGGTAACGGTGGCGACGCCAACGGCTTCTCGGCTACGGCGGGCGACGGCGGCGGCGGTGCTGAAGGCGGTTTGGTCGGCGGCAGCGGTGGCGCTGGCGGCACCCGGACCTACACCAACATTCTCGGACTTCTCAATATCAAGGACATCGGAGCCATCGGGGGCGGCGGAGACCCCAGCGGCATCGCCGACCTGATTGGCGGCAATGACGCCAAAGGTGGCAATGGCGGCAAGGGCGGCGTACTCGGCGGCGCTGGAGGCGCCGGTGGGAAGGGCATCTTCGCCCTCAGCGGGCTGATCGGTGCTCCAGACCCCGGGGATCCCGCGCCTGAAGCTCCTGTTTCCGGTGATCTTCTTGGTGGCCTCGATCTCGCCACGCTTGGCCTGGATCTCACAGCTCTCAATATTGAAACCGGTGGCCCCGGCGGCACCGGAGGGGAAGGCGGCCTTATCGGCGGAGCCGGTGGCCCCGGCGGCAGCGCAGGCTCGCTTAGCCAAAGCTTTCCGTTCCTGCCTACCTCCATTCTGGCCGTGGGCGGCCCCGGCGGCACCGGCGGCAAAGGTCTCATCGGTGGCGTCGGCGGCTTCGGTGGTAACGCCCTCGGTCTCGGCCTCGCCTATGGCGGCGATGCCGGCAGTGGCGGTCCCGGCGAACTGGCCGGTGGCGTCGGCGGCTTCGGCGGTTGGGCGGAAGCCCTTGCGATCGCTGCTGGCGGTAAGGGTGGCGCCGGTGGCGCCGGTCCGTTCGCCGGCTCGGGAGGCTCCGGCGGCGGAGCGATCGGCGCTATTTCGGCGACCGGCGGTGGCGGCGGAGCAGGCGGTCTGGGAGACCCAGTCGGCGGCAGTGGCGGCAGGCGGTGGCCCTGCGTTCTCGGTCCTCAGCAGTGTGGGCGGTCCCGGCGGACTCGGTGGCGGCGGTCCAGTGCCTGGCAAGGGCGGCCCCGGCGGCGACGCTGCTGCGGTCCTAGGTCCGGCCGAGGGCGGGTCGGGCGGAGACGGCGCCGATCAGGTAACTAACATCGGCGGTCCGGCAGGCCGGGGCGGCAACGCCTTCAACTTCCTGGGCACGGGCAAAGGTGGCAAGGGCGGCGCCGGCGGCAGCAGTAGCGGCACCATCTCGAGCAGTCCGGTCGTCAAGGCAATCAACGGCGTGCTCGGCCGGTTCACCGACGGCGCGAAGGGCGGCAACGGAGGCTCGGGCTTCAGCATTCTCGGCCCGGCCTCCGGTGGTAAGGGCGGCACCGGCGGGTTGGGCATCCTCGGCAAGAGGGGTGGCAAGGGCGGCACCGGCGGCCCAGGCACCAGCATCGCCAGCACGGGCACCGGCGGCACCGGTGGCAACGGCGGCCAGGCCAATGGCGAGGGTGGCAATGGTGGCGCCGGCAACACGACAAATGGCCCCTCGGGCGACCCCGGGCCGGCGTAGCCGCCGGTCAGAGGTCCAGGCCGCCGGGCTTGCCGGGCAACCAAGGGCGTTCAGCTCGATCGAGCGAGACGCTGTGGTCGACACCAGCGATGGTCTGACTACGCACAGAGCTGTTCGAACTTGGTGCCGGCGGCCTCGGCGGCGCCCAACCGCGGCCTGATCGGGGTCAGGGTTCTGCTCGCCGAAAGCTTCCCGAGGGCCGACATCTGTTCTCGGAAAACCGGATCCGACAGGGCCCAACGCCCCAACGATCGCGGAAACAGAGACGACACTCTGGGTAGGGTCCGTCGGACGCGGTCGACTCTGGAAGGCATTTGCCTAGACGCCCGGCTACCGATCAACACTCCACCAGAGGTACGACGAATCGTTCGTGCACTCGACCTGCAGACCGTGCCTCTGCCTCCATTGAGAGCGTGGTGACAAGGGGTTGTCGATTGGGCAACACGGCCAGTTTCGAGCAGCTAAGAACGGCTCTGCAGAAAGTCTCAAAAGACACCACATTCTGCGACGCGCGGATGTTCTTCTTGGAAGTAGTCGTATCACCCACCCTCTCGCCGGCATGACCACGCCGGCGCAACCGGGGTCGATACGCCGGTTGTAGTTCAACGCCGCTGTCTACACTTGCCCTACTCAATTAGGGGTTCAACAGGGGGATTCGGTGCAACCGTCATCGACATACCGGCAGCTGCCGTCGCCGCCCTTCGTAGCCGCGGCCGCGCCCCGGCCCAAGGACGATCCGTTCTACTCGTACACAGGACCCCCGCCGCTGACGAGCATCAAGCCGGGAACGGTGCTGAAGACTCGCAGCATTGCCTACCGCATCTTCGGTGTCCCGACGCCACTCAAGACGACGCAGCTGCTCTACCGGTCGACGAGTCAGACCGGCAACCCGACCGTCAACGTCACCTCGGTCATTCAGCCGCCGCTGCCGCTCCACACGAACAGGGTGATCTCGTATCAGTCCGCCTACGACTCGCTCAACCAGAACCACGAGCCGTCGTACGCGATCTCGGGCGGACGCACGCTTGGCGGACTTGTCAGTGGCGTCGAGCTGGCGGTCTTCGGCCCGTTCCTCGCCGACGGGTACACGGTCATCGTCTGCGACACCGAGGGTCAGCGGGCGGACTTTGCCGCAGGCCCGGAATACGGAATGAACACCCTGGACTCGATCCGTGCCGCATTCAACTCGTCGACCGTCGGGCTTTCCAGCGACACAAAGGTTGCGATGCTCGGCTACTCGGGCGGTGCGATCGCCACCGAGTGGGCTGCCGAGCTTGCGCCGACGTATGCACCCGAGGTCAACGCGCGCATGATCGGGGCGGCGCTGGGCGGCCTACTCGTCCATCCGGCGCACAACCTGCACTACGTCGAGGGCACCCCGATCTGGGCCGGCGTCATGGCGATGGCGATCGTCGGCATCGCGCGTGCGTTCGAGATTGATTTCACGCCCTACCTCAGCGCCAACGGCGTGAAGCTCTACAACGACATGATGACCACGTCGATCGTCAACGTCCTTGGCCAATACCCGGGTCTGGAGTGGACCGACTTGGCCAGCTCTGACTATCCGACTCCCGAGAGCCTGCCGCTGTACGTCACGCAGGCCAACAAGCTGATCATGGGCACCGGCGGTTCGCCGACGATCCCGCTATTGATCGGTCAGGGTGCTTTCGGGGAGTTGGAGGGCACCCCGGGCGACAAGGCGGGCATCGGCGCAGGCGACGGCGTGATGATCGCCGGTGACGTGCGCACGCTTGCCCGCGACTACTGCGCCAAGGGCACGGAGGTCTACTACGAGCAGTACGACGCGCTGAGCCACGTCACGAGCATCGTGATCTGGCTGGCGAACTCGATCGCCTGGATCAAGCAGCGCTTCGCCGGAGTGCCGGCACCGCAGAACTGTTCGTCGATCGCGCCGGGCAATCCGCTGACGCCGATTCCGGTTCCTTGAAGCTGCTCCTCGCCCGGTTTCAGCCGAACTTCACGTCGGCGCTAGGGTAAGCAGGTGAGCAACACCGATACCGCACCCGCCGAAGTGGCTTGCGCGGCATCGACATTCGCCGGAGTGCTGCATCCGCGGGAAGTGCCGTTGGGCGGCCCACGTGCCATCCACGTGCGTCGCACGTTGCCGCAGCGGGAGCGGTCGTTGATCGGGGCATGGTGTTTCGCCGATCACTACGGACCACACGACGTGCGCGACGGCGTCGGGATGGACGTGCCGCCGCATCCGCACACCGGGCTGCAGACCGTCAGCTGGCTGTTCGAGCGGCGAGGTGGAGCACCGCGACAGCGCCGGTGTGCACGCCCTGGTACGACCGGGCGAACTGAACCTGATGACGGCGGGCGCGGGCATCTGCCACTCGGAGGTCTCCACCGCCGCGACGACGGTTCTGCACGGGGTTCAGCTGTGGGTGGCGCTGCCCGACTCCGATCGCGACACCGGCCGCGACTTCGCCCACTATGCGCCCGAGCCCGTCTCGGTGTCCGGCGCCGTCCTTAGGGTGTTCCTCGGCGAGCTTTCGGGTAGCCGATCACCAGTGCACACCTTCACACCACTGCTCGGCGCGCAGGTCGATCTCGACCCCGGCGCGCGGGTTGCGCTCGACGTCGAGCCGTCCTTCGAGCACGGCGTGCTGCTGGACCAGGGCCGCCTCGAGGTGGCGGGCACCGCGCTCGATGTCGCGGACCTGGCGTTTCAGCGCGCCGGTCGCGACGTCCTGACGCTGCACAACCTGGGCGACAGCCCGGCCCGGGCGGTGCTGTTGGGCGGCCCGCCGTTCACGGAGCAACTCGTCATGTGGTGGAACTTCGTCGGGCGCAGCCACGACGACATCGCCACCTATCGCCGGATGTGGGAGGACCGAGACGCCCGCTTCGGCGCTGTCGAGGGATACCGCGGCGCGGTCGCTGCGGTTGCCCGCCCCTCCGCTCCCCAATGCCACACTGCGACCACGCCCCAACCCGAAGGGAACCCCATAGGCATGACCAAGGACAAGACCGGCGCACCCACCACCGTCACGGCGGGAACGGATCGCTACACCATCGCGGTCGAGGGCCACGAAGTCGGCCACACCGAGTTCATCAGACCGCGACACTCAACGGGTCTTCACCCACACCGAGGTGGACAGGAACTACGAAGGACGCGGCCTGGCAACGATTCTCGTCGCCGAGGCGTTGCAGGAAACTCGCGATGCCGGGCTGCGAATCGTCGCCAACTGCCCGATGGTGGCCAACTACGTGGAGAAGCACGACGAGTTCAAGGACGTCGTCGATGACTAGCCGGGTCGACTAGCCCTGTCAAGTAGCCCGCTATCGTCACTGGCGATGGCGACTCATGACCAGGCGTTCTTCACCGCCGACGGGGACGCCCTGGTACCCAACCCGATCGCGCGGGGGCCATGGGGTTCGACGATCAGCGGCACCTACGTCGGCGGCCTGTTGGCGCGGGCCATCGAACGTGCAGGCGGCGACCCCGACCTGCAGCCGGCACGGCTGACTGTCGACCTGCTGCGCCCCGCCGCACTCGAGCGGCCGCTGCGGGTCGACACCAACGTCGAGCGTGACGGTAGGCGCATTCGGTTGGTGGACGCCGCGATGACGCAGAACGACACCGTCGTCGCCCGGGCCAGCGCGCTGTTCCTGCGCCGCGGTGAACAACCCGCCGACCCGGTGTGGACGTCGCCGATCGAGATGCCGCCGCCGCCAACCGAACCGGCGGACGTGTCGGGCGACTTCACCATGGAACTGTGGGCCTACGGCGGGAACTCGGCGTTGACCGGTCCCAGCATGGATCTCTCCGAATGGCGACACGGCGGCCCGAAGTACGCCTGGGTGCGTGCCGTGAAGCCGCTGGTCGAGGGCGAACCGGTCACGCCGTTCATCCGCGCCGCCATGGCCGGCGACGTGACGAGCTCGCTAACCCATTCCAGCACAAGCGGTTTGAACTACATCAATGCCGACTACACGCTGACCCTCAGCCGGCTGCCTGATGGTGAGTACATCGGTCTTGCCGCACTGACGCACTACAGCCATGCCGGAGTTGCCACCGGGACAGCCGCTATCTTCGATCGCCTCGGACCGATCGGCAGCGGTGTGGCAACCGGACTGGTGAACCCCGGTTTCCGTCCACCGAAGCGCGGTTAGCGCGGCTGCAGGATGAACACCGGGATCTCCCGGTCGGTCCAGCTCTTGTAGGTGTCGAAGTCGGCGTAGGTCTCGACCAGCTTCGGCCACAGCCGCTCCCGGTCCTCGGGACCGGCGAGAACGGCGCGCACCGCCCGCCTCTCTGGACCCATCTCGATGTACGTGTCCGGATTGGCCAGCAGATTGTGGTACCACTGCGGGTTCTCTGCGCGACCGCCCATTGACGCGACGACGATCACATTGTCGCCGTCGGTCATGTACACCAGCGGGGAGACGAACACCTTGCCGGACTTGCGTCCGCGGTGCTCAAGCAGCAGCGTAGGTACCGGTTTCTTGAAGCCGGCGCCGATACGCCAGTTACCGCCGACCCTGCCGCCGGTCCGCCGGTACACCCACACGACCGCCTTGCTCGAGAGCTTCATCGCCGTCTTGACGAATGGGGAGTTCAGTTGTTTGGGCCGCTTGTTGGGATCCATGACACTCAACCTAGATACTGCGCGGTGCTGCCGCCCACCGGCATCACGGGCATGCCGAGCTTGCGGTGATCCCAGCTGCGCATCCGGCTCGGCACCACCCGCACGCAGATCCTGTTGTGCATCATCTGGTCGACGAACGGGCGCATGTCGTCGGTGTAGGGACCGGTGTAGCGCTCCCACACGCTTTTCCCAACGCGCAGAATGTTTTCCGGGTCGTCGACGATCTCGGCGCGGCCGTCGATGGACACACCGCGCAGGGTGTCGTAGCTCTGACCGTCCTCGATCATCACCGTGATGGTCGGGTCGCGGCGCAGGTTCACCGCCTTCTGCGACTTGGCCTTTGTCTCGAACCAGATCTCGCCGTCGACGACGGCGTACCACATCGCGACCAGGTGTGGCCGCCCGTCCGGCAGCACGGTGGCCATCGTGGCGGTTCGGCTGCGCTCGATGAATTCGGCGATCTCGTTGTCGCTCATGACGATCTTGGCGCGTTCGTTCTTGCCCACGCGGAGATACTTTCAGGCCCGTACCGGGGTGACCGTCACCGGGATGCCGTTGAGCGCCCCATTTCCCGACGGCTCATCGATGAAGCCGGGCGGCGACAGGATGTTGGTGTTCACGCCGGGCGAGCCATTGGCGATCGTCATCCGGGTGCCGGCCTTGCCGTGGCCCCAGCCGTGCGGCATCGACACCACGCCCGGCATGATCTGGTCGGTCACCTCGACCGGTACCTCGATGTGCCCGCCGGAGGACGTCACCGTGACGAGGTCGCCGGACTCCACATCCCGGCGCTTCGCGTCGTCGCCGTGCATCAGCAGGGTGCAGCGGTCCTTGCCCTTCATCAGCGGCGCCACATTGTGCAGCCACGAGTTGTTGGACCGCAGATGGCGACGGCTGACCAAGACCAGTTCATCGGGCGCCCGGTCGAGCCGCTCGGCGAGCCGTGGCAGGTCGTCGAGCAGATACTGCGGGGCGAGGCGGATCTTGCCGTCCGACGTCCCGAGCACATCTGGCACCTGCGGAATCATCGGCCCGAAGTTGATGCCGTTGGGCTGGGCCTTCAGTTTCTCCAGCGTGACGCCGTCGGGGTTCGCGCCGTACCCATCGCCGAACGGTCCGGTACGCAGCGTGAGGTCGAGGATTCGTTCGGGGCCGCCAGCCAGACCAACCGCGTCGTAGTGCTTGCGGATCTCCGCACCGTCGAGACCCTTCGTGAACGCCATGTAGTCGAAGAAGCCGTCGTCGATCGCGGTGACGTCGACGTCCTCGGCGGGCGTTCCGGTGCACAGCCCGGTCAGCCGGATGAGGATCTCCCACTCCTCCGGGGCGTCGGGATCGGGTCGGGCGAACACCGGTTCCGAATAGTTGGCGATGCTGTTGATGGCGAAGTTGAGGATCAAGTCGTCATGGTGCGGCTGCTCCAGGGGCGAAGAGCCGGGCAGGATCACATCGGCGTGCCGGGTGGTTTCGTTGAGCCACAGATCGACGGCGATCATTGCGTCCAGCGTCGGCAGCGCCTCGTCGAGCTTGTGGCCGGCGGGGGTGGACAACACCGGGTTGCCCGCGACGGTGATCAGCGCCTTGATCTGGCCTTCGCCAGGCGTCGCGATCTCCTCGGCCAGACAGGACACCGGCACCTGGCCCAGTACCTCCTTGGCGCCGCGGACGCGGGTACGGAACCGGCCGAACTCCGGCGCGCCGTCCTCCAGCCCGGGGATCGGTTCGACCGTGACCGACCATGCTGCCGCCCGCGGGAACATGCTGCCGCCTTCGACGTCGAAGTGGCCGGACAGGATGTTGACGACGTCGACGAGCCAGCTCGCCAGGCTGCCGAATTCCTGGTTACACGTGCCGATTCGGCCATAGACCACCGCGCGCGGCGTTGCGGCCAGCTCACGAGCCAGCGCGCGGATGCGACCGGCGTCGATATTGGTGACAGCGGCCACCCGCTCCGGCGACCACTCGGCGGCCACCTCCCGCATCCGGTCCAGCCCGTCGATGTGGGGCGCGAGATCGCCGAGCGCGACGAGGTTCTCCTCGAACAACGTGTGGGCGACCGCGAGCAACAGCGCCGCATCCGTGCCCGGCGTGATGGGCAGCCACTCGTCGGCGCGCGCTGCGGTCGCCGTGCGGACGGGGTCGATCACAATGACCTTGCCGCGCTTGCGGATTCCGTCGATGATCCCCATCACGTCGGGCGCGGCGAGCAACGACCCCTGCGACGCGGCCGGGTTCGCGCCCATCACGACGAGCAGGTCGGTGCGCTCGATGTCGGGCACCGGGAAGGTCCACCATCCGCCGTACATCAGGTGCGACGACAGGTTCTTCGGCCACTGGTCGACCGTCCCCGGTGAATAGCTGAGCGGGATGCCCGACATGCCAAGCAGCACACCGGTGTAGCGGCCAAGTGAGAAGGAATGCGCGAGCGGGTTGCCGGTGTAGCAGGTCACCGCGCCGATGCCGTGCTCGTCGATCAGCGGGGCCAGCAATTCGGTACAGCGTCGGAAGGCCGCATCCCAACTGACCTCCTGCCACTCCCCGTCGACCTTGATCATCGGGCGCCGGATCCGATCGGGATCCTCGTGCACGGCGCCGAGCGTCGCCCCCTTGGGGCAGATGTGCCCGCGGCTCCAGGTGTCGTCGCGGTTGCCGCGGATGCTGACCACCCGACCGCCGTCCACCTGAATCTCCAGGCCGCACATGGCCTCGCACAGCGGACAGGTATAGAGGTGTCGGCCGTCTTCGCCGACGCCTGCGACCGGCTTGGATAGTTCCGCAGTCATCAACGCCTCCTCGCCCGCATTTGTTGTGACACACTGTAACGACTAATCGGTGACGGGAGCTCCGAAATCGTGAACGCGGGCACGGCGACAGCGCGGCACCGACGACAGGGGTCGCGCCGCGATCCGGCCATCGACGCGGCGGTGCTGGCCGCGACGCGCACGCTGCTGGTCGAGCGCGGTTACTCGGCGACGACCATCGACCTGATCGCCGCCACCGCCGGGGTGAGCAGGCCCGCCGTGTACCGCAGGTGGAGCTCCAAGGCGCAGCTGGTGCACGAGGCGGTCTTTCCCGACCTCGGCCCGCGACAACCCGAGGACGACTTCGCCGCCGAGATCGCCCGGTTGTGCTCGGGAGCCGTGCGGATGTACCGGGATGCAGCGGTGCGCGAGGCGATTCCGGGTCTGATGGTGGATCTGCGCTCCGACCGGCGGCTGCGCCGGGTGCTCAGCGATCGCCTGGAGGCGGCGGCCCGCAGCCAGCTCGCTGCCAAAGTGGACGACGCGTCCGCCGCCGGGGTGGCGCGACCCGGCATCAGCGCCGACACCCTCATGGACGTGATCGCCGGCGGTGCCTGGTATGCGGTGTGCGTACGCCATGTCAGTAATACCGACCGCGCCGCCGAGGAGTTGACCGAGCTCGTTCTAAACGGTGTGCTGGACTCGAAAGGGACATATGCCGCGCACGCGAGGAGCACAGAAAATCGTCAGAGACATTCGTGAACTCACCGGCGACCCCGAGGCGTATGCCGCCGAACTCCGCAGGCGCTGGGGCGGGCTGCTGAGCTACCGCTACATCGGCCGTTCTCACGGCTCGATGGACACCGGCCCGGTCGACGACACCGTCACGCTGCGCCGCGACATGCGCAACCCTACTGGCGGACTGCTGCTGGCCGTGCTCGGCATCGCCTCACCGGACAGCGGCGGCGTATCGGATCTGGAGGCCGTGCCGAACCCGGTCATCCACTCCTGCCAGATCCTCGACCCGGGCCGGGACGTGCGGCGCATCGAAATCAATACCGAGGTGCTCAAGCAGGGACGGCAGATGGCCTACAGCCGCTCGACCATCGTCGATGCCGACAAACCGAACCGGGTCCTGGCATTGACCGGCGGGCAGGGCGTCAGCATCGGCGTGCCGCCCGAAGGGCTGCAGAAGATGGAACCGGTGCCTCTCGAGGTGGTCGACTCCGAGGACCTGCCGCCGCTGTGGCAGGTGTTCGGCGGCGCGTGCAGGCCCGACGGGCACTGGGCGCTGCCCGAACTGTCGGCCGAAGTGGCCTCGCCCGACGCCGCACTGCACATCGGGCCGCAGTTCGTCATTCTGGAGACCGCAGCCCTTGACGTCGCGGCAGGCGCCGTCGGCACCGACCAGCTCCAGGGCAGGTCGTCGCACGTGATGTTCCTTGCGCGGGGGAAGGTCGGCCCGTTCCGGGTCGAGGCGCAACCGCTCGTCGGTGCCGACGGAGCCGTCGCAGTGCGGGCCGTGCTTCACGACGAGGGCGCAGGCGATAAGGCGATCACCGCCGCGTCGTACCTTGTCGACTACTGATCCGACTACGGGCCGAGGGTCGCGCCCGGCCGCGGCATGTTCTGCAAGAACCCCATACATGTGCCCATGTGCTGGCCCGGGATACATGGAACGCCGTTGACGCTGGGATAGCCGCCACCGCCCCCGCTGCACTGGCCGGTGAATGGGTCGCTGTACTGACCACTGACACACGCGGCCGCGGGCCCGGCGGCCGCGATCGGCGCGACGACGAACAGCGCTCCGCATGCCGTCGCGAGGAGTATCCGCAAGGGTCGGAATCGAATGGCCATCGTCGCCGCGCTTTCGTCGTCGGTGACGTGAGCATACTGCGGTTTCAGACGGCCGGAGGGCCGTTGATTGTGGGCGAAGGGGGACTTGAACCCCCACGTCCCGAAGGACACTGGCACCTGAAGCCAGCGCGTCTGCCATTCCGCCACTCGCCCCAACAACCGGGGGAGCCTATCACGCAAACTACCCCGGTCATCCACCGTACCGATCGCCGTGAGCGGTGGTCGGGCGACTCCCTGACCTGCGCACGTACCCCGGTCGAGGAGATTCTCAGAGTTCTGTTGGTCCCGCATAGCTGTGCTGGCCCGATACCATGCAATGTGACAGGTGTGGTCACGCGACACGCGGGTGACCGGGCATGTGATCAGGAATGACGGACTGCGGCGAGCGAGGCAGGCGATCAGATGGGTCTTGTTGACCGCATCGAGCGCAAGCTTGAGTCGACCGTGGGTGACGCCTTCGCGCGGGTGTTCGGCGGATCGATTGTGCCGCAAGAGGTCGAGGCCATGCTGCACAAGGAAGCCGGGGCCGGAGTGCGCGAGTTGGCCGGCGGCAGGATTTTGGCGCCGAACGACTACGTCATTACCCTCAGTGTGCCCGACTACCAGATGGTGAGCGCTGACCCGGACCTGACATCGACCACATTCGCCAAGCACTTGGAGGGTTACATCCATGAGCAGGGATGGCAAACGTATGGTGATGTGGTCGTTAGATTCGAGCAGTCAGCGAACCTGCACACCGGACAGTTCCGCGCTCGTGGTGCGGTCAATCCTGACTCAACCACAGGCGAACCCGCCCCAGCACTACGAGACCGCGCGTTCACCGCAGAACCAGGAGTACCACCGATGACCGACAACCCGAGTAACCGCGGAGGCCAGGGACAGGGGCGGCCCGACGAGTACTACGACGACCGTTACGGGCGCCCCGAAGACCGCGAAGGCGGCCAGGATCCCCGCGATCAGGAGCCCCGCAGCCAAGATCCCCGCAGCCAAGATCCCCGCAGCCAAGATCCCCGCGGCCAGGAGCCCCGCGGCCAAGATCCCCGCGGCCAAGATCCCCGCGGCCAGGAGCCCCGCGGCCAGGAGCCCCGCGGCCAATATCCACCCGATCAGCGCGGCTACCCGCCGCCGCAAGGCGACCCCGGCTACGGCCAGCGCCCGGGTTATCCCGACCAGGGCGGCTACCCGCCCGAGCAGGGAGGCTATCCGGACCAGGGCGGCTACCCGCCGCAGTCCCCTGAACAGCGTCCGCCCGCCGGCTACGGCCCGCCCCCGCAGGGCGGTGGCTACGACCAGGGTGGCTACCGTCAGGCGCCCGGCGGCTACCCGCCGCCCGGTGGCCAGCCAGGTTACGGAGGCGAGTACGGCGGCGACTACGGCCGTCCGCCGGCCCCGCCGCGGCAGGAGGACTACGGCCGTCAGGAGCCCCGGCCGGCCTATCCCGACCAGGGCGGCTATCCGCCCGAGCAGGGCGGCGGCTACCCGGACCAGGGCTACGGCGGCCAGTCGTATGGCCGCCAGGACTACGCCCCGCCCGACTACGGCCGCTACGGTGAGCCCCCGGCGGGCGGCGGCTACGCCGAGCCGGGGTACGGGGAGCCCGCAGGCGGCGGGTACGACTACGGTCCCCCGGGCGGTGCGCCGGGCGGGGACTACGGCGGCTACGGACAGGGCGACTATCCGGCCGGCGGCGCCACCGTCACCCTGCAGCTCGACGACGGCAGCGGCCGGACCTACCAGTTGCGCGAGGGCGCCAACGTGATCGGCCGTGGCCAGGATGCTCAGTTCCGGCTGCCCGACACCGGTGTGTCCCGTCGACATCTGGAGATCCGGTGGGACGGCCAGATCGCGCTGCTGGCGGACCTCAACTCCACCAACGGAACCACGGTGAACAATGCGCCGGTGCAGGAGTGGCAGTTGGCCGACGGCGACGTGATCCGGCTCGGGCACTCCGAAATCATCGTCCGCGTTCACTGAGGACCTCGCCGGTCACAGCGCGGCGACAAGCTGTCGGCTTCACCCTCACGCCGCTGGCTGTCCAAGTATCGTGACGTTGCCGAAGTTCGCCGCGCACGCGAGGAGCGGAGCAGACACTGCACTGGCCGTGTTGTCGGCGCGACTGGAACGGCGCGGTGACGGAGAGGACGTCGGATGCAGGGATTAGTACTGCAACTGACGCGTGTCGGATTCCTGCTGTTGTTATGGCTCTTCATCTGGTCGGTGTTACGGATTCTGCGAACAGACATCTACGCGCCGACCGGAGCTGTGATGGTCCGTCGCGGCCTGGCGCTTCGCGGCTCTCTGCTCCCGTCGCGGCAGCGACGTCACATCGCCCGCACCCTCGTGGTGACCGACGGCGCGCTGGCCGGTACCCGCATCACGCTGGGCAGTCAGCCGGTGCTGATCGGCCGGGCCGACGACTCCACACTGGTGCTCACCGACGATTACGCGTCAACCCGGCACGCCCGGCTGTCGCAGCGGGGTTCGGAGTGGTATGTGGAAGACCTAGGATCGACCAACGGCACATACCTTGACAGGGCGAAGGTGACTACGGCGGTACGGGTTCCATTGGGCACGCCGGTTCGAATCGGCAAGACGGTAATCGAGCTGCGCCCGTGACACCGCGCACGCGAGGAGCGCAATGACGCTGGTGCTTCGTTATGCCGCGCGCAGCGACCGCGGCCTGGTCCGGGCTAACAACGAGGATTCGGTGTATGCGGGCGCCCGCTTGCTTGCACTGGCCGACGGCATGGGCGGTCACGCGGCCGGTGAGGTGGCGTCCCAATTGGTGATCGCGGCGCTGGCGCATCTCGACGACGACGAGCCCGGCGGCGATCTGCTCTCCAAGCTCGATGCCGCCGTCAGTGAGGGCAACTCGGCGATCGCCGCGCACGTCGAGGCCGACCCCGAACTCGAAGGCATGGGCACGACGCTGACCGCAATCCTGTTCGACGGCAACAGGCTTGGGCTTGTGCACATCGGTGACTCTCGCGGGTACCTGCTCCGCGAAGGGGAGCTCACGCAGATCACCAAGGACGACACCTTCGTCCAGACGCTGGTCGACGAGGGCCGCATCACTGCCGAGGAGGCACACAGTCACCCGCAGCGCTCGCTGATCATGCGGGCGCTCACCGGCCACGAAGTCGAGCCCACACTGATCATGCGGGAGGCCCGGGCCGGCGACCGCTACCTATTGTGCTCCGACGGGCTCTCCGACCCGGTCAGTCACGAAACGATTCTGGACGCGCTGCACATTACGGATGTGGCCGAAAGTGCCGATCGCCTCATCGAACTGGCGCTGCGCGGCGGTGGGCCGGACAACGTCACGGTGGTCGTCGCCGACGTCATCGACTACGACTACGGGCAGACCCAGCCGATCATTGCCGGCGCGGTGTCCGGTGACGACGACCAGGTCGCCCCGCCCGATACCGCAGCCGGACGTGCCTCCGCATTCAACCCGCGCCGCAACGAGGCCAAACGTGTTGTGCCGCAGCCGGAAGAGATTCCGCGACCGCCTCGGTCCCGGCGCCGGATGCTGATAGCGGCGGTGCTGCTGGTGCTTGTTGTGCTGGCCGGGCTGGCGATCGGACGGCAGATCGTCCGCAGCAACTACTACGTCACACAGCACGACGGCACGGTGTCGATCATGCGAGGTGTTCAGGGCTCCTTTCTGGGCATCCAACTTCAGGAGCCCTTTCTACTGGGGTGCCTGAACGAACGAAATGAGTTGTCTCTCATTAGCCCCGAGCAGTCCCGCGACAACCTCAACTGCAGGATGCTGGGTGTCAACGACATGCGGCCGTCGGAGCGCGCGCAGGTGATCGCCGGGCTTCCGTCGGGCAGCCTGGACAACGCCATCGCCCAGATCGAGGAACTCGCCCACAGTTCCGTGTTGCCGACGTGCCCGCCGCGGCGCGCCCCCGCCTCGAAGAAACCCACCACCACAGCGCCACCGCCCCCACCCGGGCCGCCGGAATCACCCGGCCCCGCACCGGAACCGCCGACCAATCCCGATAACCCTCCGGATAACCCGCGACCGCCGAGTCCCGGCCCGGCCCCGGAAACGCCAAGCGCGGTTACCGCTCCCCCACCGTCCCCGTCGCCGACAGTCACCGCGCTGCCGCCGCCGCCCTCCGTGCCGGGCACGAACTGCCGGACCGTGTCATGACGACGCAGCCACAGCCGCCCGTCACCGTATTGCCGCCGCTACCCAACCGGCGCAATGCCGAACTCTTTCTGCTGGGGTTCGCCACCGTGATCACCACGGTGGCACTGCTTATCGTGGAGGCCAACCAGGAGCAGGGGCTGCGTTGGGATCTGGCCTCCTACACCGTCGCCTACATGGCGCTGTTCGCGGCTGCGCACCTGACGATCCGACGCTTCGCACCCTACGCCGACCCGCTGCTGCTGCCGGTTGTGGCGCTGCTGAATGGCTTGGGGCTGGTGATGATTCACCGATTGGATCTAGCCGAAGGCGACATCACCTCCGGCGGGATGCGCGGGCCCAGCGCCAATCAGCAGATGCTGTGGACCCTGGTCGGGGTGATGGCGTTCTCGTTGGTGGTGATCTTTCTGCGCGACCATCGGATCCTCGCGCGCTACGGCTACGTCTGCGGCGTCGCCGGGCTGATACTGCTGGCGATTCCCGCCGTGCTGCCCAGTTCGATTTCGGAGCAGAACGGCGCCAAGATCTGGATCGAGTTGCCGGGCTTCTCCATTCAACCCGCCGAGTTCTCCAAAATTCTGTTGCTGATCTTTTTCGCAGCGGTGTTGGTGTCCAAGCGCAGCGTATTCACCAGCGCCGGTAAACATCTGCTCGGCATGGATCTGCCCCGTCCCCGAGACCTGGCGCCGCTGCTGGCGGCGTGGATCATCTCGGTCGGCGTGATGATCTTCGAGAAGGACCTCGGCACCTCACTTCTGCTGTACACCTCGTTCCTGGTGATGGTGTACGTGGCCACCGAGCGGTTCAGCTGGGTGGTCATCGGTTTGGCGCTGTTCGCGGCGGGAAGCGTTGCGGCATATTACGTTTTCGATCACGTCCAGACCCGGGTGCAGACCTGGCTGGACCCGTTCGCCGACCCTGACGGCGCCGGCTACCAGATTGTGCAGTCTCTCTTCAGCTTCGCCACCGGTGGCATTTTCGGCACCGGTCTCGGCAACGGTCAGCCCGGCGCGGTGCCCGCGGCGTCGACAGACTTCATCATCGCCGCAGTCGGCGAAGAGCTGGGCCTGGTCGGCCTGGCGGGTGTGCTGATGCTGTACACGATCGTCATCATCCGCGGCCTGCGCACCGCGATCGCCGTGCGGGACAGCTTCGGCAAGCTGCTGGCCGCCGGCTTGGCGTCCACCCTCGCGATCCAGTTGTTCATTGTGGTCGGTGGGGTCACCAAGCTGATCCCATTGACCGGCCTGACCACGCCGTGGATGTCCTACGGCGGATCGTCGCTGCTGGCCAACTACGTGCTGTTGGCGATACTGATCCGAATCTCGCACGCCGCCCGCCGCCCGCTCGTGACCCGGCCGCCCAACACATCGTCGATCGCGGCCGCGAGCACCGAGGTTATCGGGCGCGTATGAACACCTCGCTGCGTCGCATCTCGGTAATGATCATGGTGTTGATCGTGCTGTTGCTGGCCAATGCCACGTTGACGCAGGTCTTCACGGCCGACGGTCTTCGGGCGGATCCGCGCAACCAGCGCGTGCTGCTGGACGAGTACTCACGTCAGCGAGGACAGATCTCGGCGGGCGGTCAGTTGCTGGCGTACTCGGTGTCGACCGACGGCCGCTTCCGGTTCCTGCGGGTCTATCCCAACCCCTTTGCGTACGCGCCCGTCACCGGTTTCTATTCGCTGCGGTATTCGAGCACCGGGCTGGAGCGCGCAGAGGACACCATTCTCAACGGCTCCGACGAGCGCTTGTTCGGCCGTCGGCTGGCCGACTTCTTCACCGGTCGCGATCCGCGTGGCGGCAACGTGGCGACCTCCATCAATCCTCAAGTGCAGCAGGCGGCGTGGGATGCGATGGAGGACGGCTGCAACGGGCCGTGCACGGGTGCGGTGGTCGCGCTTGAGCCGTCGACAGGCAAGATCCTGGCGCTCGTCTCGGCGCCGTCCTACGACCCGAATCTCCTGGCGAGCCACGACGTCAACCAGCAGTCCGAAGCCTGGCAGCAGCTGCGGGACAACCCCGGTTCTCCGCTGCTGAATCGGGCGCTCTCGGAAACCTATCCGCCCGGATCGACGTTCAAGGTCATCACCACAGCCGCGGCGTTGCAGACCGGTGCAACGCCTGACACCCAGTTGCCCGCTGCCGCGCGAATTCCATTGCCGGACAGCACCGCAACGTTGGAGAACTTCGGCGGCACACCGTGCGGGAGCGGTCCGACCGCCTCGCTGCGGGACGCGTTCGCGAAGTCCTGCAACACCGCATTCGTTCAGCTCGGCATCGACACCGGTGCCGACGCACTGAAAACCACCGCGCAGGCTTTCGGCCTGGACGCCAGCCCCACGCCAATTCCACTGCAAGTCGCCGAGTCCACCGTCGGCCCGATCGGCGATGCCGCCGCCTTGGGGATGTCGAGCATCGGGCAGAAGGACGTCGCACTCACACCGCTGCAGAACGCGCTGGTGGCCGCCACCATCGCGAATGAAGGGGTAACGATGCAGCCGTACCTGGTCGATAGCCTCAAGGGGCCCGACCTGTCCAACATCGCGACGACGATGCCGCGCGAACAGCGGCGTGCAGTGTCCTCGCAGGTCGCCGATACACTTACGGACTTGATGGTCGACGCCGAGCAGGTGACGCAGCAGAAGGGAGCCATCGCCGGCGTGCAGATCGCATCGAAGACAGGCACCGCGGAGCACGGGACCGACCCGCGCAACACCCCGCCGCACGCGTGGTACATCGCGTTCGCGCCGGCGCGCGCACCAAGGGTCGCGGTTGCGGTGCTGGTAGAGAACGGCGGCAACCGGCTCTCGGCCACCGGCGGCGCGCTCGCCGCCCCCATCGGCCGGGCCACCATCGCCGCGGCATTGCGGGAGGGATCATGAGCTTCCCGAAGACGACCGCGAGTGAGGATCGCAGCGAGGAACGAGCGAGGACCGGAGCGAGTGCGAGTCGAGGCATCCGGCCCCGAAGGCGACCGCGAGTGAGGATCGCAGCGAGGGACGAGCGAGGACCGGAGCGAGTGGGAGTCGAGGCATGAGCCCCCGCGTTGGAGTGACGCTGTCGGGCCGCTACCGCCTGCAGCGGCTCATCGCCACCGGCGGCATGGGCCAGGTATGGGAGGCCGTCGACTCGCGACTGGGCCGCCGGGTGGCGGTGAAGGTGCTCAAGGCCGAGTTCTCCTCCGATCCGGAGTTCGTGGAGCGGTTCCGCGCCGAGGCGCGTACCGTCGCGATGCTCAACCATCCGGGTATCGCCAGCGTGTACGACTACGGCGAGACCGACATGAACGGTGAGGGCCGCACCGCCTACCTGGTGATGGAGCTCATCAACGGCGAACCGCTCAACTCGGTGCTCAAGCGCACCGGCCGGCTCTCGCTGCGGCACGCGCTGGACATGCTCGAGCAGACCGGCCGGGCCCTGCAGGTCGCCCACACCGCCGGCCTGGTCCATCGCGACGTCAAGCCGGGCAACATCCTGATCACGCCGACCGGCCAGGTGAAGCTGACCGATTTCGGCATCGCGAAGGCCGTCGACGCGGCGCCGGTCACCCAGACCGGCATGGTGATGGGCACCGCGCAGTACATCGCGCCCGAACAGGCGCTGGGTCATGACGCGACCGCCGCCAGTGACGTTTACTCGCTGGGAGTCGTTGGCTACGAGGCGGTTTCGGGCAAGCGTCCGTTCACCGGCGACGGCGCTCTGACGGTGGCGATGAAGCACATCAAGGAGACGCCTGCGCCTCTGCCCGCCGACCTGCCGCCCAACGTGCGCGAGCTTATCGAGATCACGCTGGTGAAAAACCCCGGCATGCGCTACCGATCCGGCGGCCCGTTCGCCGACGCGGTGGCCGCAGTGCGTTCCGGGCGTCGCCCGCCGCGCCCCAATGCGGCACCCACCATCGGGCGCGCCACACCTACCGCAGTTCCCTCCGGCTCGCCGCCCAGCGCCGCCATGACGGCCCGCGCCACCCCCGCGACCGCGGCACGGACCGCCCGGCCACCGACCGGCGGGCACCGGCCTCCCCCGCCGCGGCGGACATTCTCGTCGGGCCAGCGGGCCCTGCTGTGGGCGGCAGGCGTGCTTGGTGCGCTCGCGATCGCCATCGCGATCCTGATCGTGCTGAACGCCCAGGACAAGAAGGACGGCGAATCGCCCCCGCCGACGGTCACCGACACCGTCACCCAGACAACTCCGTACGGAGCTCCGCCGCTGGTCACGGTGCCCGGTTGGACCGATAAGGGGTCCATCGGTCATGGTGGACAACAAATCGGGGTATACACACCCGACACGATCGCGCCGTCCGCACCGTTGCGGGCGGCGCCCTCGGCTCTAGAACAGACACTGGAATGACCACCCCGCAGCACCTGTCCGACCGCTACGAACTAGGCGAGATTCTCGGCTTCGGCGGAATGTCCGAAGTCCACCTCGCCCGCGATCTGCGCCTGCATCGCGACGTAGCGGTCAAGGTGCTGCGCGCCGACCTGGCCCGCGACCCGAGCTTCTATCTGAGGTTTCGCCGCGAGGCCCAGAATGCGGCCGCGCTGAACCACCCCGCGATCGTCGCGGTGTACGACACCGGCGAGGCGGAGACGCCGACCGGCCCGCTGCCCTACATCGTGATGGAGTATGTCGAGGGCGTCACGCTGCGCGACATCGTGCACACCGACGGGCCGATGCCGCCGCAGCGGGCCATCGAGACCATCGCCGACGCATGCCAGGCGCTCAACTTCAGCCACCAGCACGGCATCATCCACCGCGACGTCAAGCCCGCCAACATCATGATCAGCAAGACCGGCGCGGTGAAGGTGATGGACTTCGGCATCGCCAGAGCGATCGCCGACAGCGGCAACAGCGTGACACAGACCGCGGCGGTGATCGGCACGGCGCAGTATCTGTCGCCCGAGCAGGCCCGCGGCGATCCTGTCGACGCCCGATCCGACGTCTACTCGCTGGGCTGCGTGTTGTACGAAATCCTCACCGGCGAGCCGCCTTTCATCGGTGACTCTCCCGTCGCCGTCGCGTACCAGCACGTCCGGGAAGATCCGGTTCCGCCGTCGCAGCGTCATGCGGGCATCTCGCCAGAGCTGGATGCCGTCGTGCTGAAGTCGCTGGCCAAGAACCCCGAGAATCGCTATCAGACCGCGGCCGAAATGCGCGCCGACTTGATCCGGGTGCACAGCGGCGAGGCACCCGACGCACCGAAGGTGCTCACCGACGCCGAGCGCACGTCGCTACTCGCATCGGCTGGTTCGCCCGACCGGACCCTGCCGACCGAGCACATGCCGCGCCATCAGTCCGAGTACGCCGAGCGTGACCGCGGCCAGTCGGTCGGCCGGTGGCTCATCGCGGTCGCCATGCTGGCAGTGCTGACCGTGGTGGTCACCCTCGCGATCAACATGTTCGGCGGCAGTACTCGGGACGTACAAGTGCCCGATGTACGTGGCCAGGCAAGGGACGATGCGATCGCAGCCCTGCAGAACCGCGGCTTCAAGGTCAACCCGCTGACCAAGCCCGACTCGACCGTCCCGCCCGATCACGTCATCAACACCGACCCGGAAGCCAACACTTCGGTCGGCGCAGGCGACGAGATCACCATCAACGTCTCCACCGGACCCGAGCAGCGCGAGGTACCCGACGTCGCGTCGCTGACCTACGCCGAGGCCGTCAAAAAGCTCACCGATGCCGGATTCGGACGGTTCAAACAGACCGGCTCACCGTCCACACCCGAGCTCAAGGATCGCGTGGTGGGTACCAACCCGCCGGCCAATCAGACCTCCGCGATCACCAACGAGATCACCATCGTGGTCGGTTCGGGGCCGGAGAGCAGGCCGGTCCCCGATGTGAAGGCCCAGTCCGTCGAGTCGGCCCAACAGGTCCTCAACGCAAGCGGGTTCACCAAATCAGTGCCCGTCGAAGTGGACAGCCCAGAGCCCGCGGGTCAGGTCGTCGGCACCAATCCCCCAGCCGGAGAAACCGCCGCGCTCGACACCGTCGTGCAGATACAGGTGTCGCGGGGCAACCAGTTCACCATGCCCGACCTCCGCGGCCAGTTCTGGACCGACGCCGAGCCGCGCCTGCGGGCGCTGGGCTGGACCGGGGTGCTGGACAAGGGTGCCGACGTTCGGGACAGCGGCCAGCGGACCAACGCGGTGGTCAGTCAGAGCCCGTCGCCGGGCAGCACGGTGAACTTCGACGCCAGGATCACGCTGAGCTTCGCTGCGTAGCCGCCCGCACCGCGTTGGCCACCTCGTCCTCGAGGCTGCGCACCAAGGACTCGGCCGGGGCGGCGCCGCAGTAGGTCAGCCAGTTGGCCAGCATCCGGTGCCCACCCTCCGTGAGGATCGACTCGGGATGGAACTGCACGCCGTGGATGGGCAGGTCGACGTGCTGCACACCCATGATGACCCCGCCCTCGGTGCGGGCGGTGACCTCCAGTTCGGCGGGCACGGTGTCGGGCAGAATGGTCAGCGAGTGGTAGCGCGTCGCGGTAAATGGATCCGGAAGGCCCTGCAGCACACCAACATTGGCGTGAAACACGGTGCTTGTCTTGCCGTGCAGCAGTTCGGGTGCCCGATCGACCGTGCCGCCGAACGCCACCCCGATCGCCTGGTGCCCGAGGCACACGCCGAGCAGAGGGGTCTTCGTCGCAGCGCTCGCGCGAACCAGCGGAATCGACGCGCCCGCACGCTCGGGGGTACCCGGTCCCGGACTTAACAGGACGCCGGCGAACTCCTCGGCGGCCTTCGTCACATCGGCGTCGGTGGCGAGGCGGGCGTCGTCGTTACGCCATACCTGAGCGTCCACACCCAACTGGCCCAGGTACTGGACCAGGTTGAACACGAAGCTGTCGTAGTTGTCGACGACCAGAACCTGCATCAGGCCAGGTTACTAGGCGTGCCTTGCGGCCTCCTGTGCGAGTTGCACACGAGAAGAGAGGCCGAGCTTCGTGTAGACGTGGGTGAGGTGGGTCTCCACCGTGCGCGGTGAGATGAACAGCCGGGTGGCGATGTCCTTGTTCGGCAACCCCTCGCTGACCAGCCGCACCACATCCCGCTCGGCCGGGGTCAGCGCAGCCCACCCCGGAACTGGGTCGTTTGCGTTCGCCCCGACCGCGTTGCGTGTACGCGATCGCCTCGTCGGTCGACAGTCCGGCCCCATCGGCCCAGGCGGCCTCGAAGTCGTTGGAGCCCACCGTGTTACGGAGTTCATCGAGCAGTTGCGCGTAATTGGAGTCGAAGATCTTGAAGCGGACTTCGCCTATGCGTTTCCGCAACGTCTCGGCCGCGCCGAACAGACGCGCGGCCTCGCGGTGACTTTCAGCGGTTGCCGCCAACTCGGCAAGGCACTCCATGATGTTGGGAACTCCCGCGCGCGTCCCGGTGTCAGCGGCGATCGCCAGCGCTTCGTACAGGTCGCGCTGGGCCTGCTCCACCTCACCCTGCACGATCTCGACGCGGGCACGTGTCGTCAGCGAGGCAGAGAGATAACAGCCCTGGGTACCCGAGACGTACTCGTCGGCCCACCTACGCGCCGTTTCCAAGTCCCCGCTGGCCAGCGACGCGAGCGCGGCAGCGGACATCGTTTCGTTCATGACCGGAGGTGTAGATATCCGGCGTGCCGCCTCATGGCGAAGTCGGGCCGCTTCTGCATCGCCCGCCACCAAGCACGCGGCCGCGGCAACTGAATGACACACGCCCTCAAAGGCGCCGGTCAGCTTTGCATTGCAATCCAGCGCAGCATCGGCCACCTCAGCGGCAGCACCGGCTTCACCCACGAACGCCAGCATGAAGCCCTTCGTGGCCAGGCTGTACATCCGAGTCACAACATCGTGCTCTGCTGCCGCCTCGTCGATCAACGCGTCGAACAACGCCTGCGCGCGTACATGGTCGCCTTGCCACGCTCGCGCCCATCCTTCGCTGAATCGGCAGAGGCGAGCGGTGAACCGGTCGCCGATTGACTCGGCCAACTGCAGTCCCTCTTCGGCGGCAGGAAGCGCCGCTGCAGGGTCACCGATAATCAACTCGTTAGCCGACCGCCTATAGAGAACCTGGCTCAGCAGCCAGGAGTCGCCGATTTTGCGGGCCAGAGTCGCCGCCTCGTCGAAGTACGGCCGCGCTGCGTCGACGGGGTAAGCGCTGGCGGCGCCGCGCGCGACGAGCGCCCGAATCACCAGCGCGGGATCGGCGATTTCTCGAGCTCGTGCCAGCGTCTGCTCGGCTTCGTCAACGCTGCCGACGAAACCCAGGGAGTTGAGGAGGAAGGACTTGTCCGCGTGGGCCCGCACTTGGATCGCGGGACTCACGGTTTGCGCATTCGCATCGGCCAGCGCGGTTTCCAACCAGGCCATGCCTTCGGTCATGCGGCCCCGCGACATCCACAGCGGCTGCAGCGACGTCGCCATGCGCAGGGCGAGTTCGGTCTCGGAGTTTTCCAGGCTCCACGCGAATGCGCTTCGAAGATTGTCCATCTCGAGCTCGGCCTGGTCGATTCGCTGCTCATGACCGGACTGAGCAGGCGCATCGAGCGCACCTGCCATGGACCTGTAGTGGTCGCGGTGCCGCGACCACGCTGCGTCGGATTCGTCCGACTCACCCAGCTTCTCCAAGGCATATTGGCGAACCGTTTCGAGTAGCCGGTATTGCGTTCGCCCGCTTGTGTTTTCGGCGACGACGAGCGACTTGTCCACCAGCAGCGTCAGCTGATCGATCACTTGATACCGCTCGACCTCGGTGCTTCCTGCGACAGCCTGGGCCGCGTCCAGGTCGAACCCACCGAGGAACACCGCGAGCCGACGGAACAGCGTGCGTTCCGACTCGGTCAGCAGCGGGTAGGACCAATCCACCGACGCGCGCAGCCGCCAGTTCAATGGCCAGCGGCATACCGTCAAGACGGCGGCAGATCTCCTCGACAGTGGCCGAGTTGTCCTCGGTCACAATGAATTCGGGCCTAATCCGACGCGCTCGATCGGCGAACAACTCGATCGCCTCATCGGCGAGCGCCAGTGACGGCACCAGGAACGTCACCTCGCCGGGCACGCCGAGCGGTTCACGGCTGGTCGCCAGCAACCGCACCTCCGGGCAGGCGCCCAAGACTTCGTTGACCAGCGATGCCGCCGCCTCGAGAAGGTGCTCACAGTTGTCCAGCACGATCAGCATCCGACGCCCGCCGATGAAGCGCACAAGGGTGTCCATCGCCGAAAAGCCGGGCTGATCGGGTAGGCCGAGCGCATGGGACGACCGCGACCGGCACGACCTCGGGATGGGTGACGGGCGTCAGGTCGACGTAGTGGATGCCATCGGCGAAGTCGGCCCCGCTGCGCCCCGCGATCTCGACCGCCAGGCGTGTCTTGCCGGCGCCACCGGCGCCCGTCAGATTCACCAATCGGTTGTCGGCCAACAGCTTCCGCACATCGGCGATCTGCGCGCCGCGACCGATGAAACTGGTGAGCTGGACCGGAAGATTCTGCGTCTCAACGCTCGTCGATGTCCGCAGCGGCGGGAATTCGTTGCGCAGGTCGGGGTGGCACACCTGCGCTACCCGCTCGGGCCGGGGCAGATCTCGCAGTTGGTGGGTGCCCAGATCGGTCAGCCACGCGTCTGCAGGCAGCCAGTCGACGACCAGCTGCTCGGTCGCACCCGACAGCAGCGTTTGGCCGCCGTGACCCAGATCGCGCAGTCGCGCAGTCCTGTTGATGGTCGGACCCGCGTAGTTGCCCTCGTCGCGCAGCTGTACCTGGCCCGTGTGCACCCCGATTCGCAGCCGGATCGGCGCAAGCGGTGCCCGCTGTAACTCGAGTGCACACGCGACGGCATCGCTGGCGCGGGCGAACGCCAACACGAAGCTGTCACCCTCACCCTGTTCGACCGGCCGGACACCGCCGTGGGCAGCCACGAGGTCGGTCACCGAGGCATTGAGTCGTGCCAGTGCAGCGGTCATCTGCTGCGGCTCGGTCTCCCACAGTCGTGTCGAGCCCTCGACGTCGGCCAGCAGCAACGTCACGGTTCCGGTCGGCAGCTCGCTCACGCCCAGGTCGCTCCATGCTTCGGGTGCGCTCATGCTAGCCAGCTTGCGGAGGCGGGGCGTCCGGAACATCGGGGAAACCCCGTATATGGATCGTGGGCTCGCTCAGTACCCGATGGGCCCCGCCGGCTGGGCGAACCGCATCCTGACCGGTTCGGTGTGACCGACGAGGTCGACCGTGCCGCGGGGTTCTTCGGAGTAGCCCAGTCCGAACCGCACCACGTATTGCTTGTAGAGGGTGACCAGCGGCGCCGCCGCCAACGACGCCTGCATTGCGACTGGGTCGCCGACCGCGGTGATGGTGTACGGCGGACTGTAGGTGCGGCCGTTGAGAAGCAGGGTGTTGCCAACGCAGCGCGGTGCGGACGTGCCGATGATCCGCTGATCCTGCATCTGGATACCTTCGGCGCCACCGCTCCACAGCGCGTTCAGGACGGCCTGGATGTCCTGCTGATGCACCACCAGGTCGTCCGGGGACGCGTCGCGGGGGAAACGGCCGTTGGCGTCGCGCTGGGCGTCGGTGAGGGTGACCACAAGACCTGGGCCGCGGATCGGGTCCTGCCCGGCGTCGGCGGCCAGACGTACGTTGCGGTTTTGGATCGCCGCCAGCGCGGCGTCGGCTCCTGGCGAGCCGCCGTGGTGGGTGTCGATCTCGGTAACGAGGGCGTCGCGCTGCGCGCTGAGCCGGTCCACCGACTGCTGGGCTTCCCGGACGAGGTCCACCAGCCGGGGTGCGTCGCTGCGCCTGATCTCGTCGCCGCCCGAGACGCCATGGGTGGCCGCCAGCAGCAGCCCGGCCAGCAGGCAAACCAGCGGCACGCCGAAGCGCCAGGCGGACCTGGGCCCCCGCGCAAGCTGGGGACTGGACTCAGCCATCGGGTTACTCCCCTGTCGCATTCTCGGCTAGCGGCCGTCCTACGTTAACCTCGTAGGTGCATCCCGCTTTATCGTCGCACCAGTGGCGCCGACTGTTTGTGAAGGTACCCATGCCCAAGTCCAAGGTCCGCAAGAAGAACGACTTCACCATCAACCCGGTGAGCCGGACACCAGTCAAGGTGAAGGCCGGGCCGTCGAGCATCTGGTTCGTGGTCGTGTTCATCGGTTTGATGCTGATCGGCCTGGCCTGGCTGATCGTTTTCCAGTTGGCGGGCAGCGGGGCGGACGCTCCGTCCTTCCTCCGATGGATGGCCGATCTCGCGCAGTGGAACTACGCGATCGCCTTTGCTTTCATGATCACCGGTTTGTTGCTGACTATGCGTTGGCGGTGACAGTCGCGTTGGTCCTGATGAATTTATCTTGGACTCGGCGCGTTATCCGTTCGGCAACCTGATGGTCACCCAATCACATTGTTGTGATTCATCCCCATTGGGGATAGCACTTGTGGATAACCCCATTAGTCGGGGTGAAGGGGTGTCGGGTACCCGTGCAGCAAACTGAGTGGAGCCCTTCGGCGCTCGGAATCGCAGCGTGTGGCGTATTCGGACTTATGATGGCTACCGCCGCTGTGACCCTTGTCACAGACGCTCCCGGCCGAATTCTGGCGATCATTGCCGGGGCGGGACTTCTTGCGTTTGCAACAGTTTCGTGGCGCGCGCGGCCCAAGCTGGCAATCAGGGACGACGGTCTCTTAATTCGCGGACCGTTGCGCACACATCGGCTCAGTAAGCCGGACATCAAGATCATCCGGATCACCGAATTCCGGCGGATCGCACGGAAAGTCCGGCTACTCGAGATCGACACCACCGACGATCGGCTATTCGTCCTCACCCGATGGGATTTGGGCACCGACCCGGTGGAGGTACTCGACGCACTCACCGCGGCCGGCTACGCCGGCCGCTAGGTCGGCCGCGGGGTCACCCGCTTTCAGGAGATGGTGATCGAGTCGATGACCACCGGATCGCTGGGCCGGTCGCGGGCGTCGGTCCCGGTGGTGGCGATCGCGTCCACCACCTTCTGCGACTCCGGGTCGACGACCTCGCCGAAGATCGTGTGCTTGCGGTTCAGGTGCGGCGTCCTGCCAACCGTGACGAAGAACTGCGAGCCGTTGGTTCCCGGCCCGCGGTTCGCCATCGCAAGCAGGTACGGCCTGTCGAACTGCAGCTCGGGGTGGAACTCGTCACCGAACTCGTAGCCGGGGCCGCCTGAGCCGGTGCCGGTGGGGTCGCCGCCCTGGATCATGAAGCCGTCGATCACGCGGTGGAACACGGCGCCGTCGTAGAACGGTCCGGACGCGCCGCCCGATGCGTTCTCGGTGCTGTAGTCCTTGGTGCCCTGTGCCAATCCGACGAAGTTGGCAACGGTCTTGGGGGCGTGATTTCCGAACAGTGCGATCTTGATGTCACCGCGATTGGTGTGCAGGGTCGCGGTCGCTGTCTGAATGGGACTCGTCACGGGATGTCAGTGTGCCACGCCCCGTTCGGCGCCTAACCGGGCACCGTTGGGTTGCCGTTGATGGCAGTCTGGATGTCTATTGCAAACAGGCCGCAGAGAGGTGGGAGATGAGCTCGAATACGGAAACCCGGCTGACCCCCGGCGAACGGCTGACCCGCGGCCTGAAGTACACCGCGGTCGGTCCCGTCGACGTGACGAGAGGCGCGCTCGGCCTCGGGCTGAACTCGGCCCAGTCGTCGGCGGTGTGGATGGGCAACCGCTATCGGCGCGCGCAGGTGGCCAAGAGCCTGGCCGCCGCTCAGGAGACGATCGCGCAGGAGCTCGCCGCCGCGCAGGAAGTGGTCGCGAACATACCGCAGGCGCTGCAGGACGCCCGCCAGGCAAAGCGGCGTCGGCCTCGGCCACTGATGCTTGCGGCAGCCGGCGCGGTGGTGCTTGCCGTTGGTGCAGTGGCGTTCTCGATCGTTCGCAGGTCGATGCAACCCGAGCCGTCGCCGCGGCCACCCAGCGTGGAGGTGACGCCGAAGCCCTAGAGAGCGCCGTATCAGTACCCGGACGCGGGGGTGTCCTCCTTGGACCAGAACAGAATGGTGACGGTGCTGTTGGTGTGTCCTCCGGTGCTGAAAAGGCGCCATTCGTGTGCGGATATCTCGTGGAGATGGCGGTTGAGCGCCTCCATGAAGGCATGGTGATTGTGGTACGCGGCGACCCTGAGCGAACTGGCGTACTACTGCATGTGGCCCGACTCTAGGGTGGCCTCAATCGGCGGCTGACAATCTCCGCCGCAGCACCTGTCCTTCCGCAACATCAATGTCATCATTTGATGACATTGGTTCGCAGCAAGCACCCGGTTCCTCCAGGGCGATCGCCCACAACGCCGCCGGGCGGCGGCTGCGTCACGCGCACGGATGGCGCGAAAGGCCAGGTGCAGTAGTCGACCACTGCATGCGGCTCCAGATCCCAGTAGTCGACCACTGCATGCGGCTCCAGATCCCAGTAGTCGACTACTGAATGCAGCCCCCTCGGCACGCGTGAGGATCGGTGACGTGGGCAAGACCGGCATCGGTGACCAGAGCGTGAAGGGTGCCACGGCCTTCGCGGACGAGGACAACAACGTCGTGACGGTGCTGGGCGTGTCCTCGGTGAACGGCAAGGGCGACAACGTCGTCACCGTCGGCGGTGGGACCGTCACCGACAAGCAGTCGCACTGCAACACCATCGTCAACGTCGGTGGCTTCACCACGTCAGGCCGACCACATCGAGGTCAGCAAGGGCCTCTGCTAACGGCTTGACACACAGAAACAGGGAGTCTCTGCGGCGGAGGCTCCCTGTTTCTCTGTTCACCCCCGCCGGCGGTGATGGCCAGTCGGTCGGCCAATTTCGACGCCGAACTGAGCCAGACCTGCTCTCTACTGTCCAATTCCAGGCCGTCGTCGGCGGGCTTCTCGGACCACCTGCCGCCACAATCGGCCCCCGGCAGTGCCGAGCTCGGTCGGCGCTTTTAGCTCGTTGACTACGAGAATCCAACCTTTGCAATGGGAGATCAGCCGGAAAAATGAACTTTTGGGCGAGCCTTGGCAGCCGGGGAAGAGCTATGGCAATTCCGCGCGGGAGTGGCCCAGGGCGCGGGCCGGGTGCAGCAACTGCGGCGGAGGACACTGAGGCGCACGCCGGCCCGCTGTCACCGCGGCGCCGCCTAAGCCCACGGTGACGGCCCTACTTACATCGACGAGGGATGGCGGCCCGCGGTTCGTCTCCAGCAGTAACTTTCTTTGTGCGGCGCGGCGGTCGGCCACGGTCGGCTCGTAGTCCAGTTCCGTGCGGTCTCCACTGCCGCGTGAGGCGCGCAGGCGTGAAATGGCGCGCCGGGCACGCCTCCGCAGAGTTGTTCCCCGGGTCGGACGTCGAGCCTGTCGGGGTCGCCATCAACGATCTTTTAACACCAAAGTGTGGGCAATGTGTGGGCAAGAAGCCCGATAAGGGTCGGCGCTACTGGAGCGAACCGCTTGAAGTGCGGTTTTACTTGTGGAGCCTAGGGGATTCGAACCCCTGACTTCTGCCTTGCAAAGGCGAATCATGGTGCTGTTCAGGGGGTTGCGGTGCCGTTGTAGTGCGAAAGCACATAACGGTAATTAACGGCAGTTGTCTGTAACTGTGGTCAGATTGTGGTCACGATGTGGTCAACGACGACTACATGGCGCGTATGCGGTAGCGGTTCAGCACAGCCAGCTAGGCGAGTGTACAGCAGGTGAAGAAGCCACGAAGCGATTGCGTGTACGGGCAGGCGGTCAGGTCTACAGGCAACTGGCTGGGATTGGAGACGAGACGAGCGCGCGGTGACGATCACCGCTTCGAGTTCCTCGTTGGGTTCCCACCGGTGCAGGTGCCCCGAACGTATGCCTTGACCATCGTCGTGACGATCGGGATGGCGGCCTCGGCAAACCTTCGATCGCGGTGTCGTGGGTAGGCCGAGGAACAGCAGAACCTGCTCGGCCTCGACCGCCACTAGCTGCCGGACAAGGTGAGGACGATGACCGCCTCGGGATGCAGCAGGCAGAGATCGTACCTAGTGGTGACGCTCAGACAGATCAAGTAGTATTAGGCGTATAGCTAGTTGAGGACGGTGACAGAGGGCGCGAGGTAGAGGGCGATAGCCACGTTAGACATGTAGGCCAGGACGGCGGTGCACTAGTAGAGCTTGTTAGTAAAAGTGACAGGGATGCGGAACAGCGGATAGGTGGCGTCACGGGTGAGATAGGATTAGAGGACGTACTTCGCAGATACGCTGGCCTCCTTGACTTCCGCAGCGCGGTGAAGTAGGCGCAGTTGATGAACGATCTGTTAGGCATCACTTAGGCGGACACGGCCAGGCAGATGGCGTAGAGGAGGCTGTCAGGGTCAGCTGGATCCCACGTGTAGGTCTGCACACCATCTTGTTAGATAAGAACTGTGATGCTGTAGCTGGCACCGTCTAAGGTCAGAAGAGCGATGTAGAGCTAGTCGGAAAAGACCTTGAGAGATGGGTCTTGAGAACGGCGTCGAGGCCGATCACAATCTGGAGAAACAGCTAGAGGTGTACTTAAGGATCGTCTAGATGGACTTGCGTTCGGTCGGTATAAGAACCAGCTCGTAGAAGTAGACGTCGAAGGTGTCTGGGATCAGTTAGCCTTCGCCGATGAAGCCCACGGTGACGCGGATAACAGCTTGGGGATACGAGAACAACGGCAGGTGTAGAAGATCCGTGGCCGCAGGAGAGAAGACGGAGGCGGCTTAGAGGGGTTGAAAGAGAAAGCTAGAAAACCTGTAGGAGAGGAGTAAGGGATTAGCAGAGGTGATTTCGTAATGAGAAAAGTACTAAAAGAAAGAGAAGAGGATAAGGTAAACAAGAAGAAAAAAGGAAAAAAAAAGGGGAAGAAAAAAAGGAGAGAAAAATAAAAAGTATAGAGAATAAGATAATAGAAAACATGAAAGAGAAAGGACTACTGAGAAGACTATTACGCCCATCGGAAAAATAGACGACAGAGAAGATCTGGTAATCGAAGAAAAGAGCCGAATTTACTAGTGACTCTAGAACAGGTAGGAAGAGAAGTGGGTATAAACTAAGAGAAAAATAAAAAGAAGAAAGAAAAGGATAAGAAAAAAAGATAGATAAAAAAGAAGGAAGGTGAATAAGAATAAGAAAAAAAATAAAAAAGTAAGATACGAAAGAAGATAAATATAATGCTGAGGAGAAGTAAAAAAAAAGGAAGAAAAATAGAAAAACACGAACTTCATCTGGTCCTCCTAGAACATCGATCTGAACAATGGTCGTGCGCTCAGCATAGACGGCTCCGCCCAACAGTGTCCTCCGAACTCACGCGGTGATCGAGAACCGCGTTCTTCCACTGCGAAAAACATTGATGCCAGAAATTAGAGAGCCATGTTTATAGAGCTCATCTACCGTAGCAGAGCGGCGAGGTAGACGTAGCTCGCGACGGGAGTGGCGCCTTGACCGATGTCGCCGACTGGTCGGCGGGACTGCCAGGTGCGGCTTGCGGGCGAGCAGATCATCGACGGCGGCGGACAGTGAGTCGGGGTCGTCGAGGTGGTTTTCGTAGAACGGCGAGATCGGTAGGGATCGGCCAGCTAGTCCTGGTGGCGCGGACGAGTTCGGTGTGCAGACGTTGGGCGTAGGGTGTCGGCCTGTTGCGGCGCGTTGCCGGTATTTGCCGTTCTCATGGCGTAGCTCTCTCGACGTACCGCGCGCGGGAACATGTCGGGTCCGGTTTCGTCGTTGACGATTCGGCTTCTCGTGCCTCGGCATCGGGTTCTCCTACCGGTTCGACGGTCTCGATCCGTGTCGTCCGTCGGTTCCTCGACGTGTGTGTCTTCGATCGTGTCGCTATCCGGCATTTCTCAATCTCCTTGTGTATCCGGTGGATTGAATACTTTCTCGGCAGCACGACTCGGGGTTGGCAATTGCAACCTTTATGCCTCGGCATTGGGTGGGCTTTGGGCCAGACGCGGCCCTCGCGCCACCACCAGACGCAGAGCTGGCAAGGGTCGGCGTCGAACTGCCGCACCCACCCCTCGACGAGCGGTTGTTACTGCATCGCGTCGTGGGTGCCCCAACACGCCGCTTCCAACGGTTCAGCACGCGCCGAGCCGGGCCAGTCTGAGTGTACGACATCCTCGACGGCCTTCGGTCGAGGATCGTAGTCGCCGCCTTGTATCAGCCGCTCGGAGTCGTCGGTACGGTAATGACACCGATGATCGGGACCGGGTCGCCGAGCCAGCGCTTCGATCTGCACGGCCAGCCAGACGTCGGCGAGGGCGGTCGCTGCCGCGTTCGCACGGTTGACGACTGCCGCGATGAGCGGGACCGTGGTGTCGGTGTCGATCTCGCCCACCGTCAGTTGCGCGTAGATAGCCATGACCATCGCCTCGGTGCGTGCTGCGAGCCGCTCGATCTGCGCCTGGAATGCATCGACTACCGCGCTCATTGACCCACCGCCCTAGGCAGGGCAGCCAGGTTGATACCTTGACCGTCGAGGGCTTCGGCTCTACGTGCGGTGCGGATCTCGACGATCTCGATCATCGGTGTAGCCCAGCTTGCCCAGCGCGAACGACGCCGGCAGCAGACCGGCGGCGAACAGCTTGACGACGGCGTCGGCCTCCTGGGCGACCGATCGGGTAGCGGCATCAGCCCACTGACACCCGTGACATCGACATGTTGAGGATCAGCGACCATCGCGGACGGCGATCATCAGCCGGGCGACCTGTTCCCACGACCGGCCGAACGTGGCTTGCCGGGCTTCGGCGCGGGCGGTCAACGATGCCTCGGCGGCACGCAGAGCATCAGCGGACTGGCCGGGTTGTCGGTGAAGACACCGACGTAGTGCGCGGGAAGCGTGGACACGGCCATGATCTGCCCGAGGATCACCCGCACCGATGCCTCGTAGCCGGCGAGGTCGGCGGCCGTCGAGTTGCCCGAACTTCGCGGCGTCGTTCTCCGAGATCATCGCCCGGGTGCCTTCGGGGATCGGATTGACCTCCTCCATGACAGGCTTGCCGTCGTCGTCGAGGACCGGGTTGCCGTCGTCGTCGAGAACGGGTTCCTCGATCAGCTCGATGCCGGTGGCCCAACGCCGGGGCCGGCCAACGTACTCGCGAGGTGACCATCATGTCGGCCAGCGCTCTTGTTGAGGGCGTCGACCAACGGCATCAGGTCGTCGATCTCGGAGCACGCCGTAGTCAGTCGAGGATGCGGTCGGAGTTGCGCAGATCTGCACGACCGGCACCACACCGAGCGGGTTGGCGATCTCCTCGACAGTGTTGAATCCGTTCGATGGTGGCGCCCGGTGTTGTTCGGCCCGCAGCCGGACGATCCGATCCGGCAGGTACATGCACGGCCTCGGTGGTGGTCTTTCGGTCTTCCCACCGTTTGACGGCGGCGAGGATCTGCCGGGTGCCGGGATCGGTCAGCACGGCAACCTGTTTCGCGGACTCGACGGTCACCTTCGGCCGGCCGAACAGGTCGGCCCACACGATCACGAAGGAGTCGCCGAGCAGCAGCGCTTCGCGGTGCGCGACACCGGACAGTCTGGTCGAGATCGTTGCGGATCCAATCGGCCCACAGGTCGGCGATCCCGGAGAAGCCGGTGATCCGCAGCCGCTCGGCCAGCGCGGTGACAGCCAGCCGGCGGAATGTTGGATGCCATCCGGCCGAACCTGTTGCCCAGAGCGGCTTTCGACTCCGGGGCCAGGAACGCCAACGGCTGCGTGCCGGTGTAGTACCGGTCCAGGTCGGCGTACCGGGCGACCGGCTCGTCGAGCTTCTGAAGCAAGTGGTCTGTAGAGTCGTGTCATGCTGCAAAACTCCTTGTTCGTTTACTGGTTGTCTTCGTGGAGATGCCAGGCGGCGCGGTCATAGGCGACGATCGCGGCCACGGCGGCGTCGATCTTGCGGGGCGACCCGCGCTTGTCCTTGCGACACCAGATCACCCATCGGGGTGGGTTTGGCGACACAGTGCGCGATGTGCGCGGCCAGACGTGGATCACCGTCGTGGGTAACGGCTTTCGTCGCCACGGCCTGATACAGCCGGTCGGTGGCCGGGGCCATCCGTTGAGGCGTGCGCGGTGTTCCACTCGACCACCCGGCTGCTCACCGTGCCGCTTGGCCCACTGCCTCGATCTCGCGAACGCCACCCCACGGATCGCAAGCCAGCTCGATCACGTCGTACTTCGTGCAACGCGATCATCGACGGCGTTGGTCGACGTCCTCGCGCGGGACACGCCAGCGCGGATCGCCGGGGTTCTCCCACAGCCCTTCGATCCACAGGTGCCCGTCGAGGGTGCAGCCCACCAGCGCCGTGCGAGTCACCGGATGCGGACCCGTCGAACGCCAGCACGACCCGCTCCCCGGGTTGCACCGACACGCTCGGTACTGGCAGGCATCCCAGGCTCCCCACGGCAGCCACGACTCGACCCCGGTCACCCATTGGCCGAGCCGCAGCTGACGGAACACCGGCTCGCGGATCGTCTTCGGGCGGCCTCGAGGCCGTCCTCGGACAGGAACGGGTCACGGCACGCCAGCGCCGGGTTGGCGATCCGCCACGCCTTACGGTCATCGGCGGCGCACCCCTCCGGGGCGGCGAACTCCTGGAAGTAGAACGCCGGATCGTCACCGCGCGGCCGTGCTCGACCAGCTGCCACATGATCGAATCCGGCGAGCTGGCCGGGGTGGAGATCGCCAACGTCAACGACTCCGGGCGCTTACCCGACACCGACGTGACGGCCTCCCACACCGCCTCGGTGACGACGTGCAGCTCGTCGACGATCAGCAGGCTCGGGTCGTGGCCGTGCAAGCGCACCGGGTTCGGCCGGCAACGGCAACAGCACGGCATCGTTCTCCGGCAGATACAGCCGGTCGGCGTAGACCTGCACCCGCTCCGCGAGCACCGGGTTCAGCTCGACCATGCGCTTGGCATACCGCAGCGTGATGTTGGCCTGACGTTGATCGGACGCCACGACCAGCACCTCGGCGGACGGTGGCACCGACGAACATCTCAGCCAGCCCCAGCGCGGCGGCCAGCATCGTCTTGCCGTTCGCCCTCGGGATGCTGACGACCGCGGTGCGGATGCCGGGCGCGAACGCCCGCGGATGATCTCCCGCTGAAACGGCCGCAGCTTGAACGGCTTACCAGCACCGTGACCGCGCGGGGTGATCAGGTACTCGCCGATGAACTTCTCGCGGCGCTTGGCCGGTTCGCCGGCCAGCCGGTGAAGTCGAGCGGATCGGCGCGTGATCGTGCCCTTCGCGCCCGACTTCATGCGATCTCACTCACAAACTTGCCTTGGCGGCGGTGCTTTTCCCGATCCCGGGGGTGTCTCTGGGCTTCGTGGTCGTCGCTGAGCCACGTTTGACGGTTGCAGACGCGGCAGACCACGTCACGTCGGCGAGGCGCACAGGCTTGCCTGAGCTTGCGTTCCCATGCACTGGGCAGGTGATCGGCTTGCAAGTCCTCGACGGCGCCGCAGTCCGAACAGAACGGTTGAGCCGGCGAGCACGTCGAGAGAGTTCATCCATGAGTGTATCGCGTTCGCGTCGATCGCGTGGATCCTTCGGCCGATGTTGTGGGCAGCGTGCTTTGTCGGATGGTTCACGCAGTCGATGCAGGGTGGAGTGTCATCGCGTCCTTAGCGGCGCGTATCGGGCGTGGGCTGCACGGAACTCGGCGGCACTACGCGCGGTCGGGGTGGCAGTCGGCATTTCTCGGCGCAGCTCAGTAGAGACTCGGCGGTGATAGTTGTCAGGCAGTTTCGGCTGTTCCAGGTACAAGAGTTGGCGCATGCGCGGTGGTACACGTCGCTGTCCCGTTCGATGGTGGCGCGGTCAACGAAGTACTCGCTCTTGGCGCCACTTGGAGCTACAACTGTCGCGGAAGTAGATGCGTTTCTTCGTGACACGGGTGACTCGCATGTGCGGACTCGTGCAGCCTCCGCTGTCGGGATGCCGTAGCAGGAGTCTCAGCATGTCCACCAGACGTAGTAGAGGTGGGTGTGCTGTGCGGTGAGTTCTGTGCGCGCGGTCATTCGTTGGCCTCCTCGCGCTCTTGGCGTTCCTCGCGTTCTGCGCGTTCGGCGAGGTCGACGATGACCATGCGGATCACCTTGATCCCGACGTCGGAGTGCAGGATGGGGACCGTGCTGTCGTAGATCAGGAGGACGCCGACGAGGAGTTCGACGTAGCGTTCGGCCTCGATGGCTTCGTTGATGATGGTGGTCATGCCTTCTTCGTCGCGTACCCGTGGTGGGCGATGAGTGCGACGGCTGGCGGGCGTCGGCTGCTTTGACGTGGATCATGCTGTTTGCCTTTTCTGGTAGCAGGGTTGGCACTGGACGTGGCCCGGAGGGACGGAGGTTCCGCAGCGGGGCACGTCGGGCGATTTGGTGTTTGGCGAGGATTTGCTGGACTCGGCTTGTCTGGCCGGGTGACGTCGGACTGAGTGCGCCAGGTGGTAGTGGCTCGGTGGTTGGCGTGGGGTTCGCGGATCTGTCCTCAGTGGTCAAGGGAGCAGTCAAGGGAGCAAGGGAGCAGGCTTCTGTTCCTTGCTCCCTTGCTCCCTTGGTGCTCCCTTGCTGGTCGTCGAACTCCAGAATGAGCTGCCAGACCCACCCGTCTCCGACCTTCGCCGACCGCACGCGCTTGGACTTGGCTCGTTTCAGGACGTCTCGGCTGTACCCTTCGCCTTGGCCGGCCTTGAATACGTCCTTTGCTGGCATCTCTCCGCCGTTGTCAGCGAGATAGGCGACGAGCCAGGCGGCAGCCTCCTTGCGTTCGTCGTTTTCCTCGGGGCCATTGCGGGAGTCGCGGAGGATGTCGGCGACGGATCGGTCTGATTCGCCGGTAAAGATGAACTTGCCGGTTGTGGCGATTCCCTTCTTGGTGGGGACTTCTACGCTGATCGATGACATAGCCGAGCGCTGGTCAGATCGTCTCTACCGAGGCTGTTTTTGACCTGGGTCATGACGCGGCCGCGGTTCTCGTCTGAGTCGTCGCGGGCGAATCCGAATACGGACCGGGGGACGTTCTTGAAGGCTCCTGATCCGGTGATGAGGCTGGCGGCGTCGGTGACCTGTGCCCTTGTTGAAGTGCGCGATGCCGAGGAACGAATGAGCCGGTGCGGTCGGCGATCTGGGCGAGTGGGTCGAGTGCAGAGCGGACCTCGCGTTCGCGGTGGGTGTCGATGCGTTCGCTGATGGCGCTCATCAGGGGGTCGATGATCACCGCGGCGATGTTGTGCTGAGTGCACTTCCTTTTCGAGTAGGGCGTTGTCATAGGGCAGTGATAGGGCTAGTTCTTCGTCGTTGACGGAGACGACCTCGAAGCGGCCCACCTTTGTCAGGTCGGCCCCGGCTGCCATCAGTCGAGGGACGAGGGTGTACTTCCATGAGTCCTCGACGGCGGCGTAGAAGACATTCCTGGGCTTGCCGTAGAAGCTGCCGGGAAGTGTGCCGCGTGTGATGCCTGCGGCCATCCATATGCCGAAGCTGGACTTGCCGGTGCCTTCGCGGCCGGCGGCGACGGACAGCGACCGGATGGGATGCGTCCCTCGCCTGATTCTTCCCAGGCCCAGACGACTGGTTCGGGTTGATCTCGTCTGCCCATGTGATGCGTGCTCGGCGTAGCGGTAGGTCGGTTTCGGCGTCGACCAGCTCGGCGAGTGACTTGCCGGCGGCGATGTGGTCGGCGGCGTCGTTGCCGACCGCGGCCTCGACCGATACGGACTTCGGCCTTACCTTCGAGTGTGGTTGCGACAGCGTTGGCGTGTTTCCGGCCAGCGTCGTCTTTGTGGGCGACAATGATGACGGTCTTGCCGTACAGCGGTGTCAGGTCGGCCAGGTGTGATTTACCGGCACCCATTGCGTTGCGAACCGCGGTGCCGCCTACCGATTCGATTGCGAGCACGTCCTTTTCGCCCTCGCAGTAGTAGACAACCTCTGCGTCGCCAATTTGATCTGCGTGGTAGAGCGCGTTGCCCTCGGTGTTGCCGCGTTGGGTGAAGGATTTCTTTCCAGTAGTGGTGTAGGAGCGCAGTACGACCCGGCCATCGGGATATTCGTGGCGGGCTTCGCGGCCGTTGTTGAACAAGTCGCGCATAGCGAGGCCGACCTGGGCCAGGACGTCCTCGGTTTGTTCGCCTGCGTGGCAGGACATCAGCGCCATGCCTTCGACCGACTTGATCGACACTGACCGGTCGGCTGGTGAGTGGCCCGGGGCTTGAGCGGATGCTTGGCCGTCGCCGCGATGCACGACTGTCAGACCACTTTGTTGGAATGCCGTGCAGATCCGGTCGAAGGCTTCACCCATGTTGGACCTCATGGATCGGTCGGGGTCTGTAGCGGTCTTTGCTCGGCGCGTCACCGCCGGGGATTGCGGGGGCCGCTGTCATGTCTTCGGTGTTGTCGTCGTCGATCAGGCCGAGGTCGGCGTGATCTTCCTGGGCGAGGTGTCGCATCAGCCGGCGTGACCGCCGATGCGGTTGTCGGCCAGGAACTTCAGCACGTCGGCCCTCAAGTAGCGGACCCTGCCCGAGATCTTCACGAACGGTAGCTCTTTGCGCCTGTAGCGGTCTTGTGCTACGGCGTCGACGGTCGTTTGGACGACTTCCGCGACTTGCTCAGGCTTAGCGATATGGGGGAGCAGATGCACCGGAACCTGCTTCTCCATCTCAGCCACCAATTCAGCCAGTACGACGGCGACCGAGGTGGGCGGTGCGGTCATAGACAACTCCGATCACTTTTCTGCCAAGGTATGGCAATACGAAAAGTAGAGCATCGGGGTTATCTACTGTCAAGGACTGTTGATAAATTGCCAAAGTATGACACTATTGCAGGGTGGTAGGAAAAGAACCCGACACCGGCCATACCGCGAAGACGTGGCCGCGAACGTCGAGCGGCTTCGGACGGCCCAGAACATGAACTACAAGCAGCTCTCGGAGCGGCTGCAATCAAAAGCGAACTGGTCGATCAACGCGGTCGGCATCCGGCGGATCGAATCGGGAGAACGAAGGGTCACACCGGACGATCTGGTCGCTTTGGCTGTGGCGCTTGATGTTTCGCCCGCTACCCTGTTGATGCCGCCCAACGTCGATATGGCAGATCCCGTTCGGGTTACTGGCCTGGCAGATCCCGCGGCCGCAATCGGAGTATGGGAGTGGCTGCGTGGCCGCCTGGCCCGCCCGGTCTGACGCAGATCAGCGTGAATACCTGGCCGCGGTGGGAGCAGGAGCAGATACTGGGACAGTTCGCTGCTGAAGGTTCCTTGTCGGCGACCGTCGAGGCCCGAGAGGTCGGTCTCGATGGCGACGATTGAGCGGTACGACACCGCAAGCGGTGCAACGCGTTACCGCGTCCGGTACAGGACACCGGACCGTGTGCAGACGACGAAACGCGGGTTCCGAACGAAGCGGGATGCTCAAGCCTGGGCTGATCAGCTCGAGGTGGACAAGCGCAAGGGTGCCTATGTTGCGCCGGCCGCGGGCCGGGTGAAGCTGGGCGAGTAGCCAGGAGTGGCTGGATTCGAAGCACAAGCTGAAGCCGTCGACGCGGGCCAGGTATCAGGTGGTGCTTGATACGGCGATCGCCAAGCACGCGGATATGGCGCTGGGGGATATCAGCCGTCAGTTCGTGCGGGAATGGGTCGCCGATCTGAGCCGTTGATCTGGCTCCGGCGTCGGTGCACAAGACGGTCGGGGTGTTGCGCCAGGTGCTGGCGATGGCGGTGGCCGAGAACCGTCTTGTGGTGAATCCGGTCGATGGTGTGGAGCTGCCTCCGGTGACATCGGTGGAGCAGAGGTTCCTGACTTTGGAGCAGCTGCACACCTTGGCCGACGCTGCGGGTGCGCACCGGCCGCTGGTGTACGTGCTGGGGACGTGCGGGTTGAGGTTCGGGGAGGTCGCCGAACTGCGGTGGCGGGATGTCGATCTTCAGAACCTGAAGATGCGGATCGCACGGTCGGTGACGCTGGTCGACGGCGTGTTCGTGATCGGCTCGCCGAAGAGCGGGAAGGGTCGCACGGTGAGCCTGCCGGCGTTCGTTGCCGACCTCCTGGTGCCGGGCAGACCCGGACGCGCTTTTGTTCCCTGACTCGGAGGGGCGGCATATGCGCGGGTACCAATGTGCGGCGGCGGTGGTGGTCGAAGGCGGTCGCCGCTGCAGAGTTGTTCCCCCGGGCGGCGACGCGCAGCCGGGGAGGTGATGATGGTGTACGACTTCAAGCTGCACGAACTTCGGCACATGGCAGCGTCCCTGGCGATCCAGGCCGGCGCGAACATCAAGGCGCTGCAGAACATGCACGAGCACGAATCGGCTGGGCTGACATTGGACCGCTACGGCCACCTGTGCGGGTCGGACGTTGAGGCTGTCGGGGTCGCGATCAACGCGCTTTTAACTCGAAAGTGTGGGCAAAATGTGGGCAGGACGCCAATTCGGGTCCGGCGCTACTGGAGCTGTTTAGCCGCTTGACCTGCTGTTTTACTTGTGGAGCCTAGGGGATTCGAACCCCTGACTTCTGCCTTGCAAAGGCAGCGCTCTACCAACTGAGCTAAGGCCCCGTTTCAGGAAGGTTGATCGGCGGCCGCGTGCCACACCTCGACGCCGCGTCGCGACCGCACCACGAGTACCGCCAACGCCACCGCGGCGGCCAGCAACACCAGCCTCATGGTGAACCTTTCCGTGGGCCTAGGAGGACTCGAACCTCCGACCTCTTCGTTATCAGCGAAGCGCTCTAACCGCCTGAGCTATAGGCCCGTAACGCGTAGGGCCGAGCGACGAGATTACCGTAATCGCGACTCATGGCCCAAATGAGATCCCGGGTCGCTTCGCTCCTGCACGCCGGACCCGGATTCAGTCGCGGTCGGCCAGGGTCACCTCGATACCGCCGACCAGGTCGGTGGTGAGGTTGTAGATGAACACCCCGACCGTTGCCATCGCAGTCAGCAGCACGATGTTCACCAGGCCGATCAGCGCGGCGCCGCCGAAGATGGTGCCGCTGGACACCAGTTCGCCGCCACTCTGCCCGCCGGCGCTGGTGAGCAGGTCGCCGACGTTGCTGTTCAGCTTGCTCCACACACCCATGCCGCCGAGCACCAGATACAGGAACGCGACGGCGATCATCCACACGAAGAACAGCGCCACCGACAGCACCAGCGAAACCTTGAGCGCGCTCCACGGGTCGATCCGGCGGATCTGCATGCTGGCCCGTACCGGGCCCGCGTGCGGCCGGTTGGCTACCTGTACTCGGCTGGGGGACGCCGCTCGCGCGGGCGGCTGGGTGCGTTCGGGCGCAACCTTGCGCTGCGGGGACCGCGGGATGGCGCCGGACAGGTCGGGCAGTTCACTGGCGTAGGCCTCGCTGAGCGCCGACTCGTTGCGTGCCGGTTCGCTGCGCGGGGGCGTCTGGTCAGCGACTTCCGGTGCCGAAGCGGGCGCGGCGGACCCGCCGGAGATGAACCGGTTGAGGCGGGCATCCAGACCGGGGGTGTGGCCTGAAACGCCGCTGCCTCGATGGGGCTCCGGGCGGGTTGGCTCCCGCGGCGACCGGGGCTGCGGGTTCTGCGCCCGGGCCGCGGGTCCACGCTGCCACGGCGGAACGTCGCCGGGGTCGGTGATGTGGCCGCGCCCCATCGCATTGCCCAGAGAGCCGGTGTCCGAGTCGGCGCCGGGAATCGAGCCGTTGGCGTTACCGTCGGCCGAGCGCGGGTAGCCCGGCTCGTTCGGTGAAGTCACTACGGCTCCTTAACGTCGGTCACGTCGCCAGCTCATTCAGAGGCCTCGGGCTCGGCGTCGCTCTCCTCTGCATTGCGCGCAATCGCAATCAGTGTGTCGCCCTCGCCCAGGTTCATCAACCGAACGCCCTTGGTCTGCCGTCCGGCCTTGCGAACCTGGCGCGCCGCGGTGCGGATGACGCCACCGCCCGACGTGATCGCGTACAGCTCGGTCTCGTCATCGACCACCAGCGCTCCAACCAGACTGCCACGCCGCCTGTCGAACTGGACGGTCAGCACGCCTTTGCCACCGCGGCCCTGCACCGGGTATTCCTCGATCGCAGTGCGCTTCGCGTACCCGCCGGCAGTTGCGACCAGCAGGAATGTGTCCGGGCGCACGACGTTCAGCGACAGCAGCTCGTCGTCGGTGTTGAACCGCATGCCCTGCACACCGGAGGTCGCCCGACCCATCGGACGCAGCGCCTCGTCGGTTGCCGAGAAGCGGATGGACTGGCCCTTGGCCGACACCAGCAGCAGGTCGTCCTCGGCCGAGCAGAGCACCGCACCGACCAGTTCGTCGCCGTCGCGCAGATTCACCGCAACGATGCCGCCGGAACGATTGGAGTCGAAGTCGGTGAGCTTGGACTTCTTCACCAGACCGTTGCGGGTGGCGAGCACCAGATACGGCGCGTCCTCGTAACCCTTGATCTGGATCACCTGGGCGATCCGCTCCTCGGGCTGGAACGCCAGCAGGTTGGCGACATGCTGGCCGCGCGCCGTGCGCGACGCCTCAGGAAGGTCGTATGCCTTGGCGCGGTACACCCGGCCCTGCGTGGTGAAGAACAGGATCCAGTCGTGGGTCGAGCAGACGAAGAAGTGGTTGACGATGTCGTCCTGCTTGAGCCCCGCACCCTGAACGCCCTTACCGCCGCGTTTCTGGCTGCGGTACAGGTCGGTCTTGGTGCGCTTGGCGTATCCGGTCTCGGTGATCGTGACGACGACGTCCTCGCGGGCGATCAGGTCTTCGTCGCTGACCTCGCCGTCCGCCGCGACGATCTTGCTGCGGCGGTT
The DNA here is from genome assembly GCA_963800125.1 of uncultured Actinomycetota bacterium. Classification (GTDB taxonomy): domain Bacteria; phylum Actinomycetota; class Actinomycetes; order Mycobacteriales; family Mycobacteriaceae; genus Mycobacterium. Next base: position 53,410 of record CAWDAC010000005.1, read on the forward strand.
ATCGCCGTGCTTCTCGACGATTTCGGCCAGCTCGTCGCGCACGATGGCGCGCTGGCGCTCCGGCTTGGCCAGGATGTCTTCCAGTTCGGCGATCTCGGCCTCGATCTTGGCCAGATCGTCGATGATGCGCTGTCGTTCCAGTGCAGCCAGCCGTCGCAGCTGCATGTCCAGGATCGCCTGCGCCTGGATTTCGTCGATGTCGAGCAGCCCGATCAGGCCGGTTCGCGCATCGTCCACGGTTTCCGACGCACGGATCAGCGCGATCACTTCGTCGAGCGCGTCGAGCGCCTTGACCAGGCCGCGCAGGATGTGGGCCCGTTCGTTGGCCTTGCGCAGCCGGTAGGTGGTGCGCCGGACGATGACATCGAGCTGGTGGTCGACGTAATGCCGGATCAGCTGGTCCAGCCGCAGCGTGCGGGGCACGCCGTCGACGATCGCCAGCATGTTGGCGCCGAAGCTGGTCTGCAGCTGGGTGTGCTTGTAGAGATTGTTCAGCACCACCTTGGCCACTGCGTCGCGCTTGAGCTCGACGACGATCCGGATGCCCACCCGGTCGCTGCCCTGGTCCTCGATGTTGGCAATGCCGGTCAGCTTGCCGTCGCGGACCTGTTCGGCGATCGAGGTGATGAAGTTGTCGTGGTTGACCTGATAGGGGAGCTCGGTGATGACGATCCCGGTGCGGCCGCGAGAGTCCTCCTCGATCTCCACCACGCCACGCATCCGGATCGACCCGCGCCCGGTGGTGTAGGTGTCGTTGATCCCCTGCGAGCCCACGATCAAGCCGGCAGTGGGGAAGTCCGGTCCCTTGACCCGCTTGGTAACCGCCTTGAGCGTCGCTTCCTCGTCGGCGTCGTGGTTCTCCAGGCACCAGTACACGGCTTCGGCGAGCTCGCGCAGGTTGTGTGGCGGGATGTTGGTCGCCATGCCGACCGCGATGCCGCCGGAGCCGTTCGCGAGCAGGTTCGGGAACCGGCTGGGCAGGACGGTCGGTTCCTGCACACGTCCGTCGTAATTCGGGATGAAATCGACTGTCTCCTCGTCGATTTCGCGCAGCATCTCCATCGCCAGCGGCGTGAGCCGTGCCTCAGTGTTGTGGCTGACGAAGCCATTGGTGATGAAGGCGTGGTCGGCGGTGTCAACCCGCAGGCTGTACACCGGCCGCACACCCGCATCTGCAATCGAAGCGACGCGCGCGTAGTAGAAGCGTCCGTCGGTTAGGTCACTCGCGATCGCTGTGGCGTCTGGGTCGTCGCCGAACTTTTCTAAGAATTCGCCGACAGTGCGGGTTATGACAGATTTCGTCCCCTTTCCGTCAGAAACCGTACTGTCGGTGCGCATCACCGTGTAATCGCCGGGACGAATCTCCTCGACCAGCTTCCACAGCAAAGTCGGCACACCAGCCAGATCGACCAGGCACAACAGCGGGTGGTTCGCCGTACCAGTGACCTCGTAGCCCTCATCGGTAGTCACGGTGTAGGTCTGGTGGTCGCCAGAGTGGAATAGACGGTCTGCGACAACGGGATTGCCGTGCCGATCAAGAACTTTCAAGTCGATGATGTTGTCGCTGTTTGGCCGTGCGCCGGGCACGATGTCGGCAATACGCACCGACTCACCCTCCGGGAGTGCTACCAGCGCGTCACCTGTCAGGCAGTACCTCATGGCGGCCGGTGGGTCGTTGCCCGGCGAGCCGAAGTTGCCCTGGCCGTCGACCAGTGGGTAGCGCAGCGACCACGGCTGAGCCATCCGCACCAAGGTGTCGTAGATCGACGCGTCGCCGTGCGGATGGTAGTTACCCATCGTCTCGGCCACCGACCGCGCCGACTTCGCGTGGCTGCGGTCGGGCCGGAAGCCCGAGTCGAACATGGCGTAGAGCACCCGGCGATGCACCGGCTTGAGCCCGTCGCGGACCTCCGGCAGCGCCCGGCCCACGATCACGCTCATCGCGTAGTCGATGTAGCTGCGCTGCATCTCCTGCTGGATGTCGACCGGCTCGATGCGGTCTCCTGCTTCGTCGCCTGGCGGCAACGTGGTATCAGTCATTTATTTCAGCCCTAGTTGTTGTTAAACATCAAGGAAGCGAACGTCTTTGGCGTTACGGGTGATGAAGCTGCGCCGGGCCTCGACGTCCTCGCCCATCAGGATCGAGAACAGCTCGTCGGCGGCCGCCGCGTCGTCCAGGGTGACCTGACGCAGCACCCGCACCGACGGATCCATCGTGGTCTCCCACAGCTCCTTGGCGTCCATCTCGCCCAGACCCTTGTACCGCTGGATGCCGTCGTCCTTGTTGATCTTCTTGCCCGCCTTAAGCCCGGCCTCGAGCAGGCCGTCGCGTTCGCGGTCGGAGTAGGCGAACTCCGGGTCGCTGCGCTGCCACTTCAGCTTGTACAGCGGCGGTTGCGCCAGGAAGATGTGCCCGTTCTCCACCAGCGGCTTCATGAACCGGAACAGCAGCGTCAGCAGCAGCGTGGAGATGTGCTGGCCGTCGACGTCGGCGTCGGCCATCAGCACGATCTTGTGGTAGCGCAGCTTGTCGATGTCGAACTCGTCGTGGATGCCGGTGCCCAGCGCCGTGATGATCGCCTGGACTTCGGTGTTCTTCAGCACCCGGTCGATGCGGGCCTTCTCGACGTTGATGATCTTGCCGCGCAGCGGCAGGATCGCCTGGAACATCGAGTCGCGGCCGCTCTTCGCCGAGCCGCCTGCCGAGTCGCCCTCCACCACGTACAACTCGGACTTGCGCGGATCGGTGGACCGGCAGTCGGCCAGCTTGCCGGGCAGCCCGCCGATGTCGGTGGCACTCTTGCGCCGCACCAGATCTCGGGCCCTGCGCGCCGCATCCCTGGCCTGCGCCGACGAGACCGCCTTGTTGACGATGGTTTTCGCTTCGGCCGGGTTGGCTTCGAACCAGTGGCTGAGCTGCTCGTTGCAGATCTTCTGGACGAACGACTTCACCTCGGTGTTGCCGAGCTTGGTCTTGGTCTGGCCCTCGAACTGCGGCTCGGCCACTTTCACCGAGATCACCGCCACCAGGCCCTCACGGATGTCGTCGCCCGTGAGGTTGGGGTCCTTGTCCTTGAGCAACTTCTTGTCCTTCGCGTACTTGTTCACCACGCTGGTCAACGCCGCGCGGAAGCCCTCCTCGTGGGTGCCGCCCTCATGGGTGTTGATGGTGTTGGCGAACGTGTGCACCGACTGGTAATAGCCGGCGTTCCACTGCATCGCGATCTCGACCTCATGGCCCTCGCCCTTGCCTGCGAAGTCGACGATGCTCTGGTGGATCGCGTTCTTTGTCAGATTCATGTGCTTGACAAAGTCGACCAGCCCGCCGGGGTAGTGGAACGTGCGGTTCTTCACCTTCTGCGGCCCCGCGGCCTCTGCCGCCTTCTCCTCAGCGGACTTGGGTGCCTCGGCGACGTCGCTGACCACCTCGTCGACGACCTCTTCGGGGGTCACCCGCTCATCGGCCAGGGTGATGGTCAGGCCCTTGTTCAGGAACGCCATCTCCTGCAGCCGGCGCGCGACCGTCTCGAAGTCGTACATCGTGGTTTCGAACACCGTCGGGTCGGCCCAGAACCGGACCACCGTGCCGGTCTTCTTGGTGGCCTCACCCTCCTTCAGGGTGCCGGGCAGCGCGTGATCGTAGGACTGGAACCATTCGTGACCATCGCGCGAGATGTCCACTTCCAGGCGGGTCGACAGTGCGTTAACGACCGAAACGCCCACGCCGTGCAGACCGCCGCTGACGTAATAGCCGCTGTTCTCGCCGCCGAACTTGCCGCCGGCGTGGAGCTGGGTCATCACGACGTCGACGGTCGGCGCTCCACTCGCATGCATCTCGACGGGGATCCCGCGCCCGTCGTCACGAACCTCGACCCCACCGTCATCGAGCATCCGCACGTCGACTTTGGTCGCGTATCCGGCCATTGCTTCGTCGACCGCGTTATCGACGACCTCCCACACGAGGTGGTGCAGACCACGCTCGCCGGTGGAGCCGATGTACATGCTGGGACGTTTGCGGACGGCCTCCAAACCTTCCAGAACAGTGATGGAATCGGCGTCGTACGCCGGCTTGGCGCGCTTCTTAGCGGCAGGCGCAGTCTTCTTAGCGGCAGGCACGGTCGCCAGCATCTCCTCGGGGGTCGCAGCGGCGGTGTTGGTGCCGCCGGCAAGTCACGCGTTCATTCTACCGGGACCAGGCGACAGGACCGATTCTGCGGCGGCGTTTCTTCCCATCTAACTCCGCCGTGTGTGGGTTATCTCGGACAAAGCTAGGTCTTGACGCTTTAGATGCGGCCTCGCAGCGTTCTGGCCGCTCTCAGCCAACCGCTCCTGTGGGCCTCATCCGTACGTGTCACGCGGGCCGCGGCCGGCGATGTGGTAATGACCCTTGCGCCACGATGGCGCGACGGGGCCGACGATTTTCAGCGACGTGACGACCCCGTCACCGACGGCCGCCGCGATCTTGGCCAATAGTTGCGCTTGCACCATTCGCAACTGGGTCGCCCATGCCGTCGTTTCGGCGGAAACGCTCAGCACGCCTTCGCGCAGCGCCGTCGGCGTCGCGTGCGCGGCGATGTGCTCCCCGACCACCGTCTGCCATTGTCCGAACACGGTGCCCTGGGCGACGCGCAGCGACCAGCCCCGGGTGCGGGCCAGGTCCCGCGTCGCCGCGGCCAGCGTCTGCGGGTCCCGGGCGTCGGGCCCCGGCCCCGACCACCTGCGGCGCCGACCCGCGATGCGTCGGGGCGCAGGGGAGCCGCGGCCACGGCCGACGTCCTTGCCCTGGCTGCGGGCCGCACCCCTGGCCTCGTCCAGGGTGCGGCGCACCAGGTCCATGCCCGTCAGGCCGGCCAGGTGATCCGGCGGAGCGATCTCGTTGCCGGTGTCGGGGGATTCGTCGTTAGTCATTTCCTCGACTCACGCTCGCTCCGGTCCTCGCTCGTTCCTCGCTACGATCCTCACTCGCGATCGTCTTCGGGTGGTCACGGTTCCACCACCGAGACTCGGCTGTCGTCGTCGTCGCGCATGCTGATCTCGATTCTGCGCGCATCCCAGTCGCCCGGAATGTCGTCAGCCACGGCCGCCGTCACCAATACCTGTTCGGCCGACCCCGCCACACTGGCCAGTGCCCGACGGCGCGCCGTATCCAGCTCGGCGAAGACGTCATCGAGCAGCAGCACCGGGTCGCCGCCGCCGTCGGAGCGCAGCAGCTCGTAGGCCGCCAGTCGCAACGCCAGCGCCATTGACCACGATTCACCATGGCTCGCAAAGGCTTTGGCGACTTGGTCGCCGAGCCGCAGCTCGAGATCGTCGCGGTGTGGCCCTACCAGACATACGCCGCGCTCGATCTCGGCGTCGCGCCGTCGCGCCAGTGCGTCCAACAGGGCCGCCTCGAAGAACTCGGCGGTCTCGTTCTGCCCGTCGATCTGCTCGACGTTGCTTCGGTACCGGATTGACGCGGGCCGAGACGCTGGCGCCAACAGTTGGTACGCCTTCTCCACTTCGGGGTGAAGCTGGTTGACCAGTTCAACCCGGGCGGCGATCAGCTGTGCACCGTGGGCGGCCAGGTGCCCGTCCCACACGTCGAGCGTGTCGGAAACCCCCCCGTCAGCGCGGTGCCGCGCACTGGCCGCGGTCTTGAGCAGTGCAGTGCGCTGTCGCAGCACCTTGTCGTAATCGGCGCGCACAGCCGCGATCCGGGGTCGTCGGGTGGTTGCGAGTTCGTCGAGATAACGCCGCCGCTCCCCGGGCTCCCCGCGCACTAGGGCCAGGTCCTCCGGGGCGAACATCACCGCCCGCAGCACACCCAGCACTTCGCGCGGGGTGCGCATCGGCGAGCGGTTCAGCCGGGCCTTGTTGGCCCGTCCGGTCACGATCTCCAGGTCGATCGCGAGCTCACGGCCGTCATTCACGACGATCGTCGAAATCACCGCCCGCTCGGCGCCCGCCCGCAACAAGGGTGCGTCCGAGGCGACTCGATGTGACCGCAACGTCGACGAGTACCACAGCGCTTCAACGAGGTTGGTCTTGCCGTAGCCGTTGGGGCCGACAAACACGGTCCGACCGGGCTCGAGATCCAGATCGACCTGCGCCCATGACCGGAAGTCCTGCAGTCCCAGGTGGCGGACGTACACCTACCCGGACTCGCTGACCCGCTTCACCGCGTGGCCACCGAACTGGTTACGCAGGGCAGACACGGCCTTCATGGTCGGCGACTCCTGCTGCCGTGACGCGAACCGGGCGAACACCGAAGCCGCGATAACCGGCGTCGGGACCCGGTGGTGGATGGCCTCCTCGACGGTCCACCGGCCTTCACCCGAGTCCTCGGTGTAGCCGGTGATCTGGTCGAAGTCTGGGTCTTCTTTGAGCGCCTTTGCCAACAGCTGCTGCAGCCAGGACCGCACCACCGTGCCGTTGGTCCAAGCCTGGATGACGGCTTGGGTGTCCTTGATCAGATCCTCGGCCGCCAGGAGTTCATAGCCCTCGGCGTACGCCGTCATCAGCCCGTACTCGATGCCGTTGTGCACCATCTTGGCGTAGTGGCCGGCGCCGACCGGGCCGGCATGGACGAACCCGTCCGCAAGCTCACCGGGTGGGCGCAAGGTCTCGAAGATCGGCATGGCCCGCGCTACGTCCTCGTCGCTGCCGCCCACCATCAGACCGTAGCCTTCTTTCAGCCCCCAGACACCGCCCGACACTCCCGCGTCGACGAAGGATATTCCCTTGTCGCCCAACAGTTTTGCATGCGGCCCGTCCTCGGTGTAGCGCGAGTTGCCGCCGTCGATGACGAGATCGCCCTCGGCGAGTTCCTGCGCAAGCGACGTGATGGTCTCATCGGTGATCGGCCCGGACGGCACCATCACCCAGACCACTCGGGGCGGGGTCAGCGCCTCGGCGAGCGCGGCCAGCGTCGGCACGTCTGTCACCTCTGGCCGGGGGTCATAGCCGATCACCTCGTGCTCGCCTTCGCGCAGGCGCTCCCGCATGTTGAAGCCCATCTTGCCCAGGCCGACCAACCCCAATTGCATGTGCAGCCTCTTTCGTTACGGTGGGAGCCCTAGCCCGGGAGCCGCACCGGCATCAGCAAGTAGACGTAGTCGGTCTGCGCCGCGGGGAATGGACCCGCGCTGTTACCGGCCGCGCCATCCTCATCGTCGCGTGCCGGGCGCAACACCGCGGGACGACTAGGTGTCGTAAAGCCGAACGTCACCCTCTCCGAGTGCAACGACCCCAGGCCGTCAGTGAGATAGGTCGGGTTGAAGGCGATCGTCAACGGCTCACCCGAGAACGCGACCGGCAGGTCTTCCTCGGCGCGGCCGACGTTGTCGGCGCCGGCCGACAGCTTCACCGCATTGTCGCCGAATTCCATCCGAACTTGTGCGCCCCGGTCGGCCACCAGGGCGACCCGCTTGATCGCCTCGGTGAGTTCCGCGACACCGAGCGTGGCGACCGCCGTGTGTTCGGTCGGCAGCAGTTGGCGGAATTTAGGGAACTCGGCATCCAGGAGTCGCGTGGTACTGCGCTTCCCGTCGCTGCGGATACCGAGCAGCCCCTCCTTGCCCACCGCCGAGCCTGCACCCAGCGAAAGGTGAACATCGGCGCCACCCGGACCGGCCTTGGCCGTTTCGGCCAGTGTCTTGGCCGGCACCAGAACCGCCGCTTCCACGTCCGTTGAATCCGTGGACCACGTCAACTCGCGAACCGCGAGCCGGAAACGGTCGGTGGCGGCCAAAACCATTGTCTCTCCGGATATTTCGACGCGGATACCGGTCAGCATTGGGAGCGTGTCGTCCCGGCCGGCTGCCACCGCCACCTGGCCGATCGCCTCGGCGAAGAGATCGGCGGGAATCACGCCCGTCTCGTCGGGCAGGGCGGGCAGCGCAGGGTAATCCTCGACCGCCATGGTGGGCAGCGAGAACTTGGCGCTGCCGCAGCTCAAAAGCACCCGGGTGCCTTCGACACTGACATCCACCGGCTTACCTGGGAGCGCCCTGGTGATGTCAGACAACAGCCGCCCGGAGACCAAAACGCTTCCAGGGGAGGCGATCTCGGCAGCCACTTGCACTTCGGCCGACACCTCGTAGTCGAAACCCGAAATCGTCAGACCCTCGTCTGACCCTGTGAGCAACACGCCGGCGAGCACCGGAACCGTGGGCCGGGTCGGGAGATTGCGGGCCACCCAGGCCACCGCGTCGGCGAAGTCCTCGCGCACTAGACGGAACTTCAGATCGGAGAGACCAACTGTCGTTGTCGCCACGTCCATAGTGTCCCTTCGATCAACTCACAACTAAGCTCTAACCAGCGGTTTCACGATGCTTACGTACCGGTCACCCAATGTCGCTACGACGACCGTAACCGCTGTCGAAGAACCACCGTAGAGCTTTCGGCGCCATCTTGAAAGCTAATCGATCGGGGTGACATTGCGGGTCTGAGACCTGCCGCGAACGCGTCGCTAGGCGGTGTCCCCAAGGCGTCTCTTCTGAGAGAAACCTACGGAGATATATAAGCAACAGTATTAGGGCCTGTGGAAGTTGTGGATGAACCGCCGTCGGTGCTGGACGACCGTCGCGTCGGGCTGTGAGTTACTTGTGGACGAGTGGCCGCAGTCGCCGGGATGGTTGGGGACTCTCCCGCCGTTGTGGACCGACCGGGGCCACACGTGAGTGGTTTGCAGCAATTCTCCACACCTACGTGCACAGGCGCCGTCTGTGACAGCTGTTGCGGTGGTGACAGAAGTTTTTTGAAGATTCTTGCGATTTGGTCAGCGCTTTGCGCGTTGACGGATGCGCGTCGTCAGTTCCTTGACGTGATCGAACACCTCGCGCCGCTCTGCCATCTCGCCGCGGATCTTCTTCTCGGCATACATGACCGTGGTGTGGTCGCGGCCGAACGCCTGGCCGATTTTCGGGAGTGAGAGGTCGGTCAGCTCACGGCAGAGGTACATCGCGATCTGACGCGACTGGGCCAGGGCCCGTGTCTTACCGGGACCGCGAAGTTCCTCAACGGTGGTTTCGAAGTATTCGGCGGTGGCGGCCATGATGCCGGCGGTGCCGATCTGCATCGTCGTCACGTCGGCGATCAGGTCGCGCAGGACGATCTCGGCCAGTGATTTGTCAATCGAGGTTTTGTTCAGCGAGGCGAAGGCCGTCACCCGGATCAACGCGCCTTCGAGCTCCCGGATGTTCCGCTCGATGCTGCTGGCGATCAGCTCGAGCACCTCGTCGGGAACATCAAGCCGATCCATCTGAGCCTTCTTGCGAAGAATCGCGATGCGGGTTTCGAGCTCCGGTGGCTGGACATCGGTGATGAGTCCCCACTCGAAGCGGGTGCGCAGGCGGTCTTCGAGGGTGGCCAGCTGTTTGGGGGGACGGTCCGACGAGATGACGATCTGCTTGTTCGCGTTGTGCAGCGTGTTGAAGGTGTGGAAGAACTCCTCCTGGATGCCTTCTTTGCCCTCGATGAACTGGATGTCATCGACCAACAGCACATCGATATCGCGGTAGCTGCGCTTGAACGACGCTTTGCGGTCATCGCGCAGCGAGTTGATGAAGTCGTTGGTGAATTCTTCGGTCGAGACGTACTTGACGCGCATGCCGGGAAACAGCCGCTGGGCGTAGTTGCCTGCCGCGTGCAACAGGTGGGTTTTACCGAGCCCGGATTCGCCCCAGATGAAGAGCGGGTTGTACGCCCGAGCGGGCGCCTCAGCAATCGCGAGCGTCGCGGCGTGAGCGAATCGATTGGAGGCCCCGATGACGAAGGTGTCGAAGGTGTAGCGGCGGTTCAGGCTGATCGCGTTGGCATCGGTTGCCGAGGAGTCTTGCGGGCCGGTGGAGTAGTACGTCGGCCAACTTTCCTCGGCGCTGGCGAGCGCCTCGCTCACTTCGTCGATCTCGTCCATGTCGGTCTCGATATAGGTATCGGCGACGGCCGCCACGCCGTTATCTGGGTCGTCCGGATTAGGACCGGCGATCCGCACACCCAATTCGACGCGCTGGCCGAGCTGGCGGCTCAATGCGGCGATGATCGGCTCGCGCAGGTGTCGTTCGATTTCGTTCTGCACGAAACTCGTCGGCACCGAAAGCAGGGCAAAGCCCTCGGTGATGACGAGCGGCTTGACGAGCTTTAACCAGGCCCTTTGCTGTGGAGTGAGACTAGGTGGCGGGGGTTCGCCGTTGATGGGTCGAGCGGTGTCGGCGTCGCCATTGAGCTCGGCAAGCACGGTGTTCCAGACGGCGACAAATGGAGGGTCGGGGTCAGCTGTCAATGACGGGTACCCCCTCAAGGCCGGTCCGGGGACCACCAAACGAACGATGACGAACTGTCCACATAGTTATCCACAGGCTGTGGACAGCGACAGCCGTCGTCGTTCTGTCGTCTACCGGCGGGGACGCCGCGGGCCGGGGCTCGTCACAGTGGTGCCGCACTCTGTGGGCTCGCGACCGTTGGGGCATCCTCGCTTCGTTGTCTGGTCGCCGCCCCGTTGTCGGAACGGCATTGCCCGAAGCTAACAGCTTTCTTCCCGAGTGCCAACCGTTCTGCAACATTGCCCACGGGTTCCTTCAGGGCACCTGCAAGACCGTGACTGCTGTGACTGATGTCAACTTTTCGAAGGTGGCCTGCGGAGGTTTGACCTAGGGAAATCTCGTCAGTACCCTCGAACAGTCGCCCGAACGCGGCGGCACGGCTGCGAACCGGATTTTTCGGAGACCGCGCCGGTTAGCGAGCGAGACGAAGAGCTTACCAACGGCGATCCCGTCCAGACCTATGCGTCCGACGGGGTTGCCACACGCAACGAGGAGACAGCCGTGGCCAAGGGCAAGCGGACCTTTCAGCCCAACAACCGGCGCCGAGCGCGGGTGCATGGCTTTCGGCTGCGGATGCGCACCCGGGCAGGCCGGGGGATCGTATCGAACCGGCGTCGCAAGGGCCGCCGCTCGCTGTCTGCGTGATTCGACGCAGGATCTAGCGCGGTGCTTCCGGCGCGGTACCGGATGACGCGGTCAACGGAATTCCGAGCCACAGTCAACCAAGGGGTGCGGGCGGTGCAGCCCGACATCGTGGTGCACGCCCGCCGGTCCGATGACTCGGATCCGGGTGATCCCAAGGTGGGGCTGGTGGTCGCGAAATCAGTGGGGAGCTCGGTGCAAAGACACCGCGTCGCCCGACGGCTGCGAGATGTCGCCCGTTCCGTTGTCGTCGACCTGGACCCGGCGGACCGTGTGGTGATCCGCGCACTGCCGAGTAGCAGGTATGCCATCTCGGCCCGGCTCGAACAGCAGCTGCGCACGGCGCTGAAACGGGCGCGGCTGCTTGACGGGGCGCGGCGATGATGGCTCGTGCCCTGATCTTCTTGATCCAGCTGTATCGCAACACCGTTTCTCCGTTGCGGTTACCGACCTGTCGGTTCACCCCGACGTGCAGTCAATATGCGGTCGAGGCCCTGCGCGAGTACGGGCTGATCCGTGGCGGCTGGCTGGCGATGGTGCGACTGGCGAAGTGCGGTCCGTGGCATCGGGGAGGATGGGACCCAATACCTGAGCGCCACGGACGTTGTCCGGAGAGCGCCACTGTCGACGACGTCTGGGGTACCCCAGCGCAGCGAGGGGAGAGCAGTCCCGTTGTTTGATTGGTTCAGCCTCGACATCATCTACTACCCGGTGTCGGCGATCATGTGGGTCTGGTACAAGGCGTTCGCCTTCGTCCTGGGCCCGTCGAACTTCTTCGCCTGGGCGCTGTCGGTGATGTTCCTGGTGTTCACCCTGCGCGCGATCCTGTACAAGCCGTTCGTCCGGCAGATCCGCACGACGCGGCAGATGCAGGAACTGCAGCCACAGATCAAGGCGCTGCAGAAGAAGTACGGCAAGGACCGTCAGCGGATGGCGTTGGAGATGCAGAAGCTGCAGCGCGAACACGGGTTCAACCCGATCCTCGGCTGCCTGCCCATGCTGGCGCAGATCCCCGTGTTCCTCGGCCTGTATCACGTTCTGCGGTCGTTCAACCGGACCCAGGGCGGCTTCGGTCAGCCGAAGCTGTCCCCGGAGCTGAACCGTTCGCTGGGCAACTATGTGTTCAGCGCTACCGATGTCGGGCACTTCCTGGACGCCAACCTGTTCGGTGCGCCGATCGGCGCCACCATGATTCAGAAGACGGGTCTGGACGCGTTCACGGAATTCAATCGGGCATCGGTGATCGCGGTCGGCGTGCCGTTGATGATCCTGGCCGGCGTCGCGACGTACTTCAACAGCCGGGCGTCGGTGGCGCGGCAGAGCCCGGAGGCGGCGGCCAACCCGCAGACCGCGATGATGAACAAGCTGGCGCTGTACGTGTTCCCGCTCGGCGTCGTGGTCGGCGGGCCGTTCCTGCCGCTGGCCATCATCATCTACTGGCTCGCCAACAACATCTGGACCTTCGGTCAACAGCATTACGTGTTCGGCAAGATCGAGAAGGAAGAAGAGGCAAAGAAGCTCGAGGCCATCGAGCGGCGCGCAGCGAACGCCCCGCCGCCCGGAGCCAAGCCCAAGCGCGAACGCAAGGCGCAGGCCGCCGCAACGGACGGATCGCCGCCAGATTCCTACGAGGTGACGGAGAGCACGGCCAGCGAGCTGACGTCCGATGGGAACTCGGGCGGCGAGAGCTCGGGCGCCAACAAGCCGAACGCGAGTAAGCCGAACGCGCGCAGTGGGGCCAACCGCACACCCCGCCCCGGCGCGCGCCCGAGGAAGCGAAAGCGTTGACCGGAACCGACCGGCGAAGCCGGCGAAGGAGGAGAAGACAGATATGGCAGACGCCGAAACCACCGAACGCAGCGAGGACCTCCAAGACGAGCAGAGCGGCCCCGCGGAGTCGGACGCGTCACAAGACGGCGACGAAACGGTGACGACATCCACCGACTTTGAAGAGCGCTTGGTGGCCGAAGGCGAGATCGCCGGCGACTATCTCGAGGAGCTGTTGGATCTGCTCGACTTCGACGGTGACATCGACCTCGATGTGGAGGGTGACCGCGCGATCGTCAGCATCGACGGAGGCAGCGATCTGAGCAAGCTCGTCGGCCGCAAGGGGGAGGTGCTCGACGCGCTGCAGGAGCTGACCCGGTTGGCGGTCCACCAGAAGACCGGCGAGCGCAGCCGGCTGATGCTCGACATCGCGCACTGGCGCCGGCGCCGCCGCGACGAATTGGCCGCCCTTGGGGACAAGGTGGCGCGCCGGGTGCTGGAGACAGGTGAGCGCGAACAGCTGTCTCCGATGACGCCGTTCGAACGCAAGATCGTCCACGATGCGGTGGCGGCGGTCGAGGGCGTGCGCAGCGAGAGCGAGGGCGTCGAGCCGTCTCGGCGCGTCGTCGTCCTGATCGACTAACAGAGTTACATTTATGTAGTTCATCGCCGAGGCGGTTTGCCCGCGTGGAGATCCGGAGGATGTTTCACGTGAAACATAGGGACGTGTCCGCGCCCCCTCCGGCGGCTGCGGCGCTCTTCGGCGACGGCTGGGGACGCGCCCATCGATATGCCCAGATTCTGGCCGGCGCCGGTGTGGAACGGGGCCTGATCGGACCCCGGGAAGCGGACCGGCTATGGGAACGCCACCTGCTCAACAGCGTCGCCCTCGCCGAGTTGCTCGACCCGGATGACCAGATTGCTGACATCGGTAGTGGAGCGGGCCTTCCGGGAATACCGTTAGCGTTGGCCCGGCCGGACTTGCGGGTGACCCTGATCGAGCCGCTGCTGCGGCGAAGCGAATTCCTACGCGAGGTCATCGACGAACTCGAAGTGGACATCACCGTGGTACGTGGCCGGGCCGAAGAACAGACCGTGCGGCAGCGAGTGGGGGAGACGGACGCGGTTGTGTCCAGAGCGGTGGCGGCGTTGGACAAGCTGACGAAGTGGAGCATGCCGCTGCTTCGACCCGGGGGGCGGATGTTGGCGATCAAGGGTGAACGCGCTGGAGACGAGGTCCGGGAGTACCGGCGTGTGATGGAGCGGCTGGGCGCTGTGGATGCCAAGGTGGTGATGTGTGGAGAGGACTACTTGAATCCGCCCGCCACCGTGGTCGTCGCGCGGCGCGGGGAACCGCAACAGGTGCACCGCCAGGCGGCACGAGCGGGCAGGAGAAGGGGATGACTCCGGTTCCGGACGGCGGCGGCACGCCGCCTATGGGAGCGGCGGAGAGTACCGATGTTTCACGTGAAACATTGACCAACCCTTCGCCCGACGGGTGGGTGTCGGACGACATCAGTGACACCCCTATCGGAGCGGAAGCGGAGCGCGCCGTGCGCCTGCTACATGCCGGTGGCCGATTACCGAGGCCGGCACATCAGCGTGTGTTCACCATCGCCAACCAGAAGGGCGGCGTCGGCAAGACGACCACTGCCGTCAACGTCGCGGCCGCCCTCGCGCTGCAGGGATTGAAAGTCCTCGTGATCGACCTCGACCCTCAGGGCAACGCCAGCACCGCGCTCGGCATCGAGCATCGGCCGGGCACCGCGTCATCCTACGAAGTTCTCATCGGTGAGATCCCACTACGCGACGCACTGCAACGCACCCCGCACAACGAGCGCCTGTACTGCGTGCCGGCCACCATCGACCTGGCGGGCGCTGAGATCGAATTGGTCAGCATGGTCGCGCGTGAAGGGCGGCTGCGCACGGCACTGGCCGATCTCCGGAACGGGGCCTTAGCGGACTTCGACTACGTCTTCATCGACTGCCCGCCATCGCTGGGCCTACTGACCATCAACGCGCTCGTCGCCGCGCCGGAGGTGTTGATCCCCATCCAGTGCGAGTACTACGCGCTCGAGGGTGTGGGCCAGTTGCTGCGCAACATCGAGATGGTCAAGGCGCACCTCAACCCACACCTGAACGTGTCCACCGTCATCCTGACGATGTACGACGGGCGGACCAGGCTCGCGGATCAGGTCGCCGAGGACGTTCGGTCGCACTTCGGCGACAAGGTGCTGCGGACCGTGATCCCGCGCAGCGTCAAGGTGTCCGAGGCGCCCGGCTACGGAATGACGATTCTTGACTACGACCCGGGCTCGCGCGGTGCGATGAGCTATCTGGACGCCAGCCGCGAACTCGCCGCGCGGGGCGTGGACGAGGGAGGACAACACCGATGACCCAGCCGCCACGGAAGAGGAGCGGCCTCGGCCGCGGCCTGGCCTCGTTGATACCGACGGGCCCGGCCGACTCCGAAACGGGCACGATGGGTGCGCGGATGGGTGATGCCGCCGCCGACGTGGTGCTCGGCCGGGCGCCGGAGCCGAACGGTGTCGGTGCCGTCTATCGGGAGATCGATCCGTCGGCGATCGAGCGCAACCCGCGCCAGCCGAGGCAGGTGTTCGACGAGGAGGCACTCGCCGAGCTGGTCCACTCGATCCGCGAGTTCGGTCTGATGCAGCCGATCGTGGTGCGCGCGGTTCCTGCGCAGGGGGGCGGCCCCAGGTACCAGCTCGTGATGGGGGAGCGCCGCTGGCGGGCGGCCCAGGCGGCGGGGCTGGCCACGATCCCGGCGATCGTGCGCGAGACGGCCGACGACAGCATGCTGCGCGACGCGTTGTTGGAGAACATCCACCGCGTCCAACTGAACCCACTTGAAGAGGCCGCGGCCTACCAACAGCTGCTCGATGAGTTCGGGGTCACCCACGACGAACTTGCGGCGCGAATCGGACGGTCGCGTCCGCTGATCACCAACATGATCCGTCTGCTCCGGCTGCCGATCGCGGTACAGCGGCGGGTCGCCGCCGGTGTCCTTTCGGCCGGACACGCGCGTGCGTTGCTCGCGCTGGAGGGCGGGCCGGAGCTTCAGGAGGAGCTCGCCACCCGCATCGTTGCCGAGGGCCTTTCGGTGCGCGCGACGGAGGAGGCGGTGACGTTAGCGAACCGCAGCGACTCCGCCGCGCCGCCGGCGCCCCGGCGCAAGCCGATCCACATGCCCGGTCTGCAAGACGTTGCTGAAAGGCTGTCGACCGCATTCGACACCCGGGTCAGCGTCAGTCTGGGCAAACGCAAAGGCAAGATCGTCGTCGAGTTCGGGTCGGTGGAGGACTTGCAGCGGATTGTCGACCTGATGAACGCGACCAAGGCCTGACCAAGGACACAGGGAAATTACGTCACTGTGACACATCGATCACGACGCCGTCGGCAGCTGCCTTGTCCCGGAGGAATCGCCATGCGTTGCAACATGTTTGGGCCAAGCGAGTTGCGTCGAATGAGCGAAGACGCTGCTGTCTGCTCTTCGCGCAAGCGGCTCATCGCTGCTGTCTGCTCTTCGCGCAAGCGGCTCATCGGCGAAAGCGGGCCTTCCAGGCCACATGCTCCTATTCTGGAATGGCGACCACGCACATCGGCGTCGAATAGAACCCGGGGAGTTTAGTGCCAGCGCGAATCACACCCCTGCGGCTCGAAGCGTTCGAGCAGCTGCCTAAGCACGCGCGGCGGTGCGTGTTCTGGGAGGTGGATCCGTCCACCCTCGGAGGCGAGGATCACCTGACCGACCCGGAGTTCGAGAAGGAAGCCTGGCTGTCGATGGTGATGCTGGAGTGGGGATCGTGCGGCCAGATGGCCTACAACGCCCCGGCCGGCGGACGTGCCGACGCGACCGACGACGACTCGTCAGAACAATGCGCCGACACACCCTGCCTCGGTTACGCGTTCTACGCGCCACCCGGCGCCGTGCCGCGAGCACGGCTCTTTCCCAGCGGGCCGGTCAGCGCCGACGCGGTACTGCTCACCTCGCTCGGGGTGGAGACGGGTACCGCGCACGCGAGGAGCGAAATGACCACCGCGCACGCGAGGAGCGAAATGACCACCGCGCACGCGAGGAGCGAAAGAACCGAAGGCACCAACGGGCTGCAACAAAGTCTGATCGTCGCCGTCGTGGCAGATCTGGTCCGACGCGGCGTGCGGGCGCTGGAAGCGTTCGGGCGTACCGAGGCTGCTGCCGAGCTCATCGACCCGCGGCTGGTGCCGTTCGAACTGCGGCCCGTTGTCGAAGTGCTCGGCGACTGTTCAGTCGACCAGTGCATTCTCGATGCGGACTTCCTCGAAGGGGTCGGGTTCGTCGAGGTTGCGCAACACCGCTACTTCCCACGGCTGCGCCTCGAGCTGGAGAGCGGCCTGGGCTGGAAGGCCGGTGTGGAGGCGGCGCTGGAGCGACTGCTGGAGAGCGAGAAGCTGAAACAACCCGTCGGCGCGGGCTCGAACATCTGCTGAACGGTCCGGGGACCGACGGGGATCAGCTCGGGCTGACGCGGCCGGCCTGGTCCACCGACAGCTCATGGGCGAGCAGCTCGGCGAATGTGAAGGTGCCGGTGGGTCGGTCGTTCTTGCCAAGTAGGTAGAGCCGCTTGACGGCAGCGAGGATGCCCTCGGCGACCGAGTCACGGGTCTGGGTGGAAACAAGCATGGCACGGTCGCGCGGATTGGTGATGTAGCCGACGTCCACCTGAACCGTCGGCATCCGGGTCAACCGCAGCAGGTCCCACGTTCGGCCGTGGGTACGGCAGTCGCGTAATCCGGTGCGCGCCACCACTTCTCGTTGTATGAAGTCGGAGAGATTGCGGCCGATGGTCGAAACCGAACCGTGCGAGTTACCGAAGTGGAACGACGCGACGCCATTGGCCGATGGGCTTGCCTGGGTGGCGCAGCGCAGGCTGATCATCAGGTCGGCGCCGACCGTGTTGGCCGTGGCGGCGCGTTCGGCGTCCGACGGACTGCGGTTGGGCGGCCGGGACAGGAAGGTTTCCATGCCGATCGCCGTCATGCGTCCCTCGAGCCGACTTGCCAAGTCCCACAGGATATCCGCTTCGCTGATCGGCCCCGCGGAACCGTGCGTGATCTGCCCGTGGTCGGCGCCGCCGCGGCCCGGATCGATGATGATCCGCTTGCCGGAAAGTCGAGGACCGGACCGGCGGACCAGCTCTTCCTCGCGGATGGCGTGCGGCGAACCGCCGGAGACCCGGGAACCAAGAAAGTACAAGGAGCGCAACGTCTCTGGGCCGCAGATGCCGTCCGGCGACAGCCCGTACTCGCGCTGGTAGGACATCAACCCGTTGTGGGTCTGCAGTCCGAAGTGTCCGTCCACCAGGCCGGTGTAGAAGCCGAGGTCCTGCAGTCGCGCCTGCAGGGTGGCGACGTCGTCTCCGTACATCGGCGCACCGAACTGGTGGTTGAGGACGCGCGCCCCGAGCCGGTAGGAGGCTTCTTTCAGCGCCCGGTACGTCGCCTCGCCAACGATGCCGTCGACGAGCAGTCCCCGGTGCTGCTGAAATGCCCGGACGGCCTCATCGAGTTCGGCGTCGAACATGTCCAGCGCAACGTGCTTGCCGGTGGTGAGGTCCGCATCCGGGCTGTCCACCAGTCCCAGCGCCGCTAGTGCCGCCCGGATCTCGGTAACCGCACCCCCGCGGTCACCGCGACGCAGACTCGACATAACGGGGCCTTTCGGTCGCGGATATCAGCGGCGGTCCAGCGCTGACAGTTGCAGGACAGGCTAGGCAGAATTATCTCAGAAGCAGGCCCGATTCGAGAAAACGCCAGGCGGTTTCGGCGCTGTGAATAACCGATGCGTCAGATGACGTCGGAGAGCTCGCGCAGCAACGCCGCCTTGCCCTTGGCGCCGACGATGCGCTTCACCGGCGCACCGTCCTTGAACAGGATCATCGTCGGGATCGACACGACCTGAAAGTCGCGCGCCGTGGCGGGGTTCGCGTCGACATCGAGCTTGGCCACCGTCAGGGCGCCCGCCTTCTCGCCTGCGATCTCTTCGAGCACCGGAGCAACCATCTTGCAGGGCCCGCACCACGTCGCCCAGAAGTCCACCAGGACGGGGGTGCTGCTCGACAACACGTCGTCGGAGAACGAGTCGTCGGTTACGGCCACGGTCAAGCTGGTGTTCTCGGCGCCGGTCATAGGTTTGCTCCAATCAGATCAGTGTCGTCGGTGGTTTTGGTTGTGGCAGAAGCGGTTTCGGCAAGCCAGCGTTCGGCGTCGATAGAGGCCGAACAGCCGGTGCCTGCCGCCGTGATGGCCTGCCGGTAGGTGCGGTCAACCAGGTCGCCGGACGCGAAAACGCCGTCCACCGACGTGCTGGTGGTGCGGTCACGGACCAGTACGTAGCCGTCCGGATCGAGGTCCACCTGGCCGCGGACGAGTTCTGACCGCGGGTCGTGCCCGATCGCGACGAAAACACCGGTGACGGCCAGTGTGGACTCCTCGCCAGTGACGTTGTTGAGCAGCCGCACGCCCGTCACCCGGGTGTCGCCCTCGACCGCCGTCACCTGTGTGTTGGTGACGAAGGTGATCTTGTCGTTGGCCTTGGCCCGCTCGAGCATGATCCTCGACGCCCGGAACTCGTCGCGGCGATGGATGACGGTGACGCTGCGGGCGAACCGGGTCAGGAAGGTGGCTTCCTCCATCGCGGAGTCGCCACCGCCGACCACGGCGATGTCTTGATCGCGGAAGAAGAACCCGTCGCAGGTGGCACAGGTGCTCACACCCATGCCGAGCAGCTTGTCCTCGCCGGGAACGCCAAGGTGTCGGGCCGCGGCGCCCATCGCGAGGATGACGGCGCGGGCGCGGTACGTCTCGTCGCCGACCGTGACCGTCTTGACCGGCCCGTCCAGTGTTACCGCCTCGACGTCTTCCATTCGAAGGTCTGCGCCGAACCGCAGGGCCTGTTCGCGCATTTCGTCCATCAATTCCGGCCCGGTAATGCCGTCGCGGAAACCGGAATAGTTCTCCACCTCGGTCGTGGTCATCAGCGCGCCACCGTACTGAGTGCCCTCGAAGACCAGTGGCGTCAGCTGGGCGCGTGCGGCATAGATCGCCGCGGTATAGCCCGCCGGCCCTGAGCCGATGACGATCACGTCGTGGACGGTAGGTGTGGAAGTCATGCGAGCCTTTCTGCCTGCGTGGTACCGGATGACCGATATCACTGCGGCACGGATACAAACACCAGGGTAAGCCGGGGTGTTCCCACCTGGTCGGTGGGCCGGATTACGGACTTGTGACCACGGCTTTGGGCGTGTCGCCGGGCACCTTGGGCACCGACACCGTGATCCGCTCAGCGGTCGGGCCTGCGGGGAATGTCGGCGTCGGCGGCGCATTGTGCAGCAGGGTCGCGGCGCCGAGCGCGACGCCGGCCGCTGCCGCACCGATGCCGACGATCACCGCGATGAGCTGGAGCCGGCCCAGCCGGGGCCTCTTTCGGGTGACGGCATGTGCTGGCGGCGCGGCACGTAGTGCAGCGCCGATGCGGGCGGTCACCCCGGCTGGCACGTCAGGCGCCGAGGCAGCGTCGGTGCCGAGATCCGCAAGCGCACGCCGGACCCGCTCCTCCGGAAGCCCGGGGTCGCTGCCGCCGCTCTCCATCGCTGCCCCTGCCGGTTGTCGGTGCTGGCGCGCATAGGCGCAGTCTTCGCCGCGTGGTTGGACGCCGGCGCAGCGCCTACGGTTCCATCCTGACTCACCGGACCCCGCCACGCGCCTCTATGGCGCCTGCGCGTGTGTCGAAGTAGCCGAGCGCCTCGGCCAGTTTGGCGCGCGCCCGTGAGCAGCGGCTCTTCACAGTGCCTTCGGCCACACCCAGCATTCGCGCGGTTTCGGCGACCGAATAGCCCTGCATGTCGACCGCGACCACCGCGGCACGTTGTTCGACCGGTAGCCGCATCAGCGCGCGTTCCACCATGATCGCGGTGTCCACCCGCGGGGTGTGATCGCCGACGGGGCAGTTGTCGTCCGTTAGTTCCGTCGTCGGATGGGTCTTGTTGCGGCGCAGCCGGTCCAGGCAGGCGTTCACCACGATGCGGTACAGCCAGCTGCTCACCGCGGCGTCACGGCGGAACGAGGCCGCGCCGCGGTGCGCGGACAGCAGCGCATCCTGCAGGGCGTCGGCGGCGTCGTCCGCGTTGCGGCTGGTCAGCATTGCCAACCGGTACAGCTGGCGGTGATGGCGATAGAACAGCTCCTCGAAGGCATATCGGTCGCCTGCGACATGCGCAGCCAGCAACTCTGCGTCGGTCCGAACTGGTCCGGAACTCCCCCCGAAGGTTCCCATAGCCGAACACTAAACGGCGCCGAGGGCGCCTCCCGACACAAGTTTGTCGTTCTGGGGATAGGCGGGCTAACTCAGGAGTTCGGTGCTGTTGGACGAACAGAATTTGGTCGGCGTCGCCGGAAGGGTTGAGCGCCCGATGGGTGACGGTGAGGTCGCCGATAAGCGGCTGATGGTAGGACTTGGGTTCCGGTGGTGCGTCAGTGACCCCAAGCGCAGCAGTCCCGGTCGGTGCGATCGGTGTCGATAGAGAGGCAGGCAGTCAGTGAACAGACCAGATAACCCCGACGCGTCGGTGGCGAGCCAGAGCGACGCCGAAGCCGCAAAGGCGGTGGTCCGCCGCAACACCGAACAGGTCCAGGGCAAAGGCGATTTCGCCCTGTTCGACGAACTGTTCGCCGACGACTTCGTCGACCACACCCCCCAGCCCGGCACAACACCCGACAAGGCCGGGGTGCGCGTGCTCTACAACCGATTGCGTGAGGCGTTTCCCGACTTCCGGCCCGAGATTCATTGGCAAACCGTCGACGGAGACGTGGTCACCACCTACAAGATCTACCACGGCACCCACCTCGGTGACTTTCTCGGCGTAGCGCCCACCGGCAAGGTCATCCAATTCGAGACGGTCGACGCCATGCGGGTCCGCGACGGAAAAATCACCGACCACTGGGGCGTTGCAAACCTATTCTCCGTCATGCAACAACTCGGACAGCTACCCTCCACCTGACACACGTCCCCACTCCGAAATCTGGACCGGGACCCCATCGGGGCCTTCGGGGTTGATGCTTTTGGGGTAGCCGTCAGGCGGCGGCTTTGAGCGTGATCTCGGCGATGTCGGAGCGGCTCTCGCCGTTGACCGTCCCCAGTGTGGAGACCCACACCAGCACATTGGACGTCGGGGACGCGTTGTCCACCTTGATGGTGTTCGAGCCGGGCTTGAGAGTGCTGGCTGGCGTCAGCATCGTGGTGGCGTCTAGCGACGAAGGCGTCGGCGTTTGCGACGAGCGGATCTCCACCGCGGTGCCGGTGCTGTTCAGGTTTATGGTCACCTCGCCCAGCCTGGTGGGTTGCGGCAACTGGAGCATCAGGCCGACGCCGTTCTTGAAATTCGGGAATGGCACGGGGTCCGTGTAGGTGTCGATAGGCCATACGGTCGACGAATTACCGTCGATCGCCAGCCCGGCCAGCTCGGGCGCGTCGGCCTCGCCCTCCGGTGAAAACACCGTTGCCTTAACGGGTTTGATGGTGCTGCCGCTGCCGCTGCCGCCGCCGTCACCGCCGCCTTCTGCCGAGGTGCCGGGTGCGTTGAGGCCGAGTTCGTCCTTGGAGAATCCGCCGACGTCACCGAAAATCCGGCTCAGCACCGACGCCAACACGATGAGCGCGACGACGATGATCGCGCCGGCGACGCTCAGCCCGACGATCAGTCCCTTGCGCCGGCGGGCCAACGCCTCGGGGTCGTAGGGCGCGTCGCCGCGGACCGGGGCCGGTCGCGGCGGCGCCTCGGGTTCGTCGACCGGCGGGATCCGCTCGGTACGGTCGGCGATCGCAGTCGCCTGTTGCAGCAGATTCAGTAGCGTCGGCGCGCTGCGGATGCCGCCGCCGGCTTGCACCGAGCGTGCGGCCGCGGCTGAGATCTGGAAGGGGATGTCGCGGTCGACGGCACGGGGTTCGACGGGCTGGCCCACGGCGTCCACCTCGGCCGGCTCCAGCCCGCTGCGCACCCCGGACTCCGGCAGCGGCCACCGATTGATCAGCAGCGCGTACAACGCGGCGCCGATACCCCGGATGTCGTCTTCCGGCGTGGCATCCGGCGTGGTCGCGGGGAAGGCCAACACCACATCACCCTCGATACTGACCCGGATCCGGCTGGGGTGATCGATCGACAGCGAGACCCCTGCCCGATGGGCGGCCTCCGCGGCTGCGGCCAGCGTCTGCATCGCGCGGGCGCCCCCGATCGGTGACGGCGACGTCTCGGCAACTTCCTGAAGGGAACCGCCGCGGATCCACTCGCTGACAACCAGCCCGCCGGAGCCCGTGTTCGCGACGTCGAGGATGCGGGCGACGCCGGGGCTGTCGATCCGGCTCAGCCGCAACGTGCGGTTCAGGATCTCCCGGAGCTCCTCGTCGGAGAGCGCCGCGTCGGGGTCGACAAACGTGAGGGCGACCTGGCGGTCCAGTGCGGTGTCCAGTGCCTGCCAGAACTGCAGGTTTGGCGGGCCGCCGTGGAAGACCAGCAGCCGGTAGCGGCCGGCACCGATGGTTGCGCCGGGGATGAGGTGCACGTCCTCGTCCGATGTCGCCGTCTCGATGGGCGGTTCGCGCGGCACGTCGAAGGGCAGCCCCTCGCGGGTGGGGTCGCCGCCGTAGTCGGCCGGGGGCCTACCCGAGGTGGGCGGCGGCACGGTGCTGACGGGCATCGTCCCGGGGTCGGCCTGCTCGGCCCCGCCGCCGCCCGTGTTGCCCGGGCCGCCGGGGGTGTCGACAGGGACATCGGGCTGGAAGTCGTCGGCGGTGGGCCGAGGCATCTTGGTCGTCGCGCCTTTGTCAGGGCTGGGTGCGGAGTCGCCTGCGGATTCGTCGGTCACCGCTGGTCCTTTCCGCATCCCGGCTCCGGCAACCGGCGCCGGAGGCCCGCGCCAAGTAGCCGCCGGGCTGTGACGACCCCGCGACGCGAGCGAATTCCTCTGATCAGAGTACGTGAGGGGTACCGCTGGGCGTGGTCGGACGGATGGCACGGCTGGCGGTCCGGCTACTCTCGGGCGCTTGCCGAGGCGGCGCTGGGCAGCGGCCAGAGCGGCCTGCGCTTCGGGTACCCGCGCGGCCAGCATGACCGCGCAGATGATCGGCAACATGATCAGCCCGAGCACCAGCAGCCGCACCATCGACCCGGCGCCACCGCCATGCTCGGTGAGCGACTCGAGACCCAACAGCTGGTCGACCACGTGGGCCAGCAGGCCGGCGATCAGCGATGCGGCGGTCGTGACCAGAATGGTGCGCACGACTTCCAGGCTGACCAGTCCCCCGCGAGCGGGTGGGCCCCCAGCTTGCGAGGGGAGTGCCCCCAGCCCGCCCGGCGGATTCAGGTTGGCGCGCAACAGGATATAGCCGACGATGGCGCCGGCGAGGAACCCGATTCCGTTCGCTAGACCGAGATAGCCGGCGACCAATTCGCGGTCGTCGGTCAGGTGGGGCGCGGCCAGCGAGGCGGCGATCTTCACCGTCGTGATGACGACGATCACCACGATCGGTGTCCACGGTTGTTCGCGGGCGTAGAACACCCGAAGCTGCAGCAGCACCAGCGCATACGGCAGCAGCGTGAACGCCGAGAGGGAGATAGCCATGCCCAGGTAGCCCGCGTCGACGTCGCCGAAGTTTCCGTAGGCGAACAGCGCGCTACCGATCGCCGGGCCACCGACGGTCATGAACGCCACGGTCGGAATCAGCGTCACCATCGTCAGCCGGGTGGCCAAGGAAAGGTCGGCCAGCACCGCCGGCGTGTTGTTCGCAGCGGCGTTGCGGCTCAATCGCGGCATCACCACCGTCAACACCGTCACGCCGATCATGCCGAACGGCAGCATCAGCACCAGCCACGTGTAGTTGTAGATCGCGGGCCCGGAAGCCGCTGCGCCGCTGGCGATTCGGTTGCCGACAACCAGGCCGATCTGGCTGATCAACACGTAGAGCACCATGGCGGCTGCCATCGTGCCGAATCGCTTCAGCCGGTCGTCGAGACCCCAAAGTGGTCGCAGGCTGATCCGTTCGCGGCGGATGGCAGTAACCAGTACCAAGACCTGGGTAACCGTTCCCAACGTCATGCCGATTCCGAGCACGAGCAACTTGGGATTGCCCATCTTCACTGGATCCACCGAAAGTTCGCCTGGGACAAGCAAGA
Source organism: uncultured Actinomycetota bacterium (assembly GCA_963800125.1). GTDB lineage: Bacteria > Actinomycetota > Actinomycetes > Mycobacteriales > Mycobacteriaceae > Mycobacterium. The sequence goes on from CAWDAC010000005.1 coordinate 78,350, forward strand.
AGATGGCGAGCGTGGCGATCGCGACAAGATTGTTGACCACCGGTGCCCAAGCGGGTGGCCCGAACACGTTGCGGGTGTTGAGGATTGCCATGAAGACTGAGGACAAGCCGTAGAACAGCACCTGGGGCAGCAGCAAGTAGGCGAACGCGGTGGTGAGATCACGGTTCACCTCCGGATCGCCGCCCAGCATGAGGGACACCAGCAGCGGCGCGGAAACCACCGCCAACACGGTGGTGATCAGCAGCAGCGTGGTCGCGAGGGTGACCAGGCGGCGGACGAATGCGGTGCCGCCGTCGGGGTCGTCGCGTTCGGCGCGGGCCAGCACCGGCACGAAGATCGCGGTGAACGTCGCCTCCAGCACCAACGCCGCGATCAGGTTGGGCAGCTGGTACGCCACCGAGAAGGCGCTGGACAGAGCCGCACCGAGGATGGTGGCGAGCAGCACGATGCGGATGAACCCGGTGATCCGGCTGACCAGGGTGGCGACCGCCATGCCCCACGACCGCGACACGACGCCTGCGTCGGTCAGTTCAGGCCGACCGGCGCGCCGCCGCGGTGCCGGTCCCCGCGGGATGCGCTGCCGCGGCGGGGGCGGCGGCATCCTCCGAGGGGGTGGTGGCGGCGGATAGCCGCGTGTCCCGGGCGGCGGCGGCACCCGGTGGCCGGGGAGCGGCGGGCGACCTAACGGGCCACCGCCACGGTTGAACGGTGGCTGCGCCGGCCCGGCCTGCCGGCCGGCGGAACTCATTTCCGCCGCTCTTCGCCCGAGTGAATCGGGTCTGGTCTTGCTCCTCGCGTGCGCGGGTCTGGTCTTGCTCCTCGCGTGCGCGGGTCTGGTCTTGCTCCTCGCGTGCGCGGTGCCCGGTCGGGTTCGTCGGTGTGGGCCAGCGCGACCTCGAGTGGATCGGGGCGATCCAGGTCGGCGCGATCGGGCTGGCCTCGGAACCGGTGCCACAACCGGCGACCGGCGAGCGCGACCAGTACCGCCCCCACCGACAGCGTGATGAAGAACAGCACCTGGCCGTACGCGTTGGAATGCACCGACAGCCGCACCGGCTCGCCGAGCGGCAACCCGTCCGCCGTGCGCAACGCCACGTCGACGGCGACGCGCTGGGTGAAGTGCACTTCGACCGGCACCTGCAGTGGCAGATAACCGGGTGGCAGTTCGATCTCGCCCATGTCGTTCACCGTCATGCCCGGCGGCGCGTCGAGCTGCAGGCGTACCCGGATCGGCACCGGCAGGTCGTTGCGCAATGCCAGCGGCAGGGGGCTGCGTTCGGTGGCCAGGGTGTAGGAGCCACCGGGGTTGACGATGGAGACCGCGTTGAACAGGTCGTTCACCGCGCTGCTGACCGTGGCCAACCGCTGCTGGGCCAGCCCGTTGCGGGCGTCCGGCGGCACGGACTGACTCAGCGCCCGCAGCATGTCCTCACGCAACGGCGCGGTGTACTCCGTGCCGGTCAACCCAGTGCGCTCGTCGGTCGTCAGCGCCGAGGTCAAGCCCCACAGCCTGCCGGTGGTCCCCGCGATACCTGAGATCACGGCGTCGTCGAAGCGGGCGCGCGGGTTGGCCGGCGCACCGTCGGGCAGCGGCCGGGGATCCCGCTGCGGCACCGCCTCTCCCTCGGCGATCACCGCGGTCAACGGCCGCGGCGCGGCCAGCCCGGCCCGGATCGTGGTGGCCACCGCGGTCAGGATGGCCGCCGCGTCGTCGGCCTGCAGGCTCCACTCCATCGGCGGCATCAGGATCTGGATGCGCGGTTCGGCGTCCGGCTGAAGTCCACGCCACAGCAGAGAGCCCAATGCATCCTGGCGGCGCGCCACTTCCGAATCGTGTTTAACCGGAATGTCCAGCGCGGGATCCAGATACGACGGTGACCACGGATCGGTTCCTGCGCCCGCCAGGGCGGCGCCGACGGTCGGGTCGAACGGGGCGGCAACCATTTCCGGCGTATAGCGGACCGGGGCGACATCCGCGGTTGCCGATTCTCCGGTCGCCGTGTCTTGCGCAGTGAGACTGGCCGCGGCAATCGCAACCGTCGGACCCTGCGCCGCGAGCAACTGGATCGCCGGACCGGTCAGCGGGCCGTCGCCGACCAGGGTGGCGCCACGGGTCGAGGTGATGCCCAGAATCTGGTCGACGACCTCACCGGCGCCGTTGGTGGCGATCGAGCTCAGGCCCGGATCGGCCACCCGGTACAGGGCGTCGAGGTCGGCCTGGGCATAGTTCGCCGGCGCGACGCACATCCGCCGGGCCAGCGCCCTGAGCCGATTCAGCCAATTCACGGCGGCCTCCTGGCCGGAGCCCGGATGCGTCGGCGTGGCCGGGCCAATGTCGGGTCCGTCGTTGACGACGTAGCCGCCCGCCATCGCGTTCACGGTGACCAAGAGATCGGGATCGACGGCCAGGCACAGCGCGCTACGCACCTGTCCGCCGGGGTCGACGGACGGGCTGGTTGCGAAATCGACTGCCGACAACAGGATGTCGAGACGCCCGCCGGTCGCCAGCGAGCCGGCGAGCTCGTCGTCGATCAGCCGCACCGGCGTTGTGCCGCCGGGAGCGCCCGCCGCCAGCCGCGGCCGATCTCCCAGCGGCCACATCATGGTGAGGCGCACCGGTTTGGACGTGTCCGGCGGAACGACGTCGGCCAACTCATCGGTCGACGAGTCCGCGGCAGGTTCCGGCGGTACCCCGATCACCGGCAGCAGGAAGCGGGCATCGTCGAGACGGGCGGGCGCGCCGTAGTCAGGCGTGCCGTTGGCGTTGACCAGTAGCGGGTACACGCCCGGCTGCTCGACACCCAGTGAAGGCACCTCCGCCGAGCGCAACGGTACCGCCAGGGTGAACGGAACATTCTGGCCGCGTTGCAATTCTGCTGACAGGGTGGTGAAGTCGGCGACCGGTTCGAATTGATCGTTCTCGCCGCCGAGGTTCGTGCGCAGGCCGGCCGAGGATGTGACGGCCGCGGCGTGCTCGAGGCGGACCATGACATCGCGGACGGGGCGGTCACCGACGTTCAGCACGGTTCCGGCGACGGTGACGACGGGCTCGCTGGTTGTCGTCACCACCTCGGGCGTCACGCGCTCGATACGCACCTGCAAGAACGGCACCGAACTGGGCTCGCCTGCGGCCGCGTGGGGCGCCACGGCGGGCGCGGCAGTCAGGATCAGCAGTGCCAGCACGGCGAGCAGTCGAGGCCCCCAGCTTGCTAGGGTGGGCCCCCAGCTTGCTAGGGTGGGCCCCCAGCTTGCGAGGGGAGTACCCCCAGTGGCCCCCAGGCGGGCGATCACGGCCCTTGTCCGCAGCCGTTCGTCCGCCGGCCCGGTTGGGGTGGGCCTGCTTCGTCGGGACGTCGGTTGCGGGTGTGCGAGTGCGTCTGGGCGCGCCGGCGCGGCGAGGTGCGGGGCAGCGGTGGCAACGCGGCAGGCCCGTCGTTTTGGAGCTTGTCGATCAGTTGGCCCGCGACCTCGGCGAGCTTGCGCTCGTCGGCGTAGGCCAGCCGGGCTGGCAGCTCCTTGAGCGGCACCCAGGCCACCTCGCTGACCTCGACATCGTCGTCGGACAGCTCGCCGTCGAGGAACCGCATCAAGTAGTGGTGCACGGTCTTGTGCACCCGTCTGCCCTCGGTGACGAACCAGTAGTCGATGCTGCCGAGCGCGGCCAGCACACTTCCCTGTATACCGGTCTCCTCGGCGACCTCCCGAATCGCGGTCTGTTCGGCGGTCTCACCGAGCTCGATGTGGCCCTTGGGCAGCGACCACAACATCCGGCCGCGCCGATCGATCCGCCCGATGAGCGCTGCGACCTGGCCTTCCTTCGGACCGTCGATCCCGTCGATGACCAGGCCGCCCGCCGACGTCTCGTGCACGGTGCGCAGCCGGTCGGGTGCGCGCCGCGACGAGCGGGGCTTGTGCGGCTTGGGTTGACCGCCCGAGACGGGTGGGGGCACCTCCCGCTTGCGGGGGACATCGGCCTTGCCCTGCACTACCGAGTTGTTGTTGTGTTGCGCAGTGGCAGTGTCGGGTGGACCGGCCGCGCGCCGGCCGCGACGACGCCCCCGGCGCCGTCGTGGTTTGGCCTGTTCGCCGTCCGACACCCAAGCGATAGTAGCTGCCACGCTTATTCGCTCCCGCCCCACTCGCCGCTCGGTGCTGGACCGTTACATCTAGGCTGATCGAACGTGTCCAATGACGCTGAACTGCTCGCCGCTGCCGCGGTGGCGCTGAACCGGCGCGCCAACGTGTTGCGCGACCTCGGCTCGCTGTTCGCAGAGGCGGGCCACGAGCTCTACCTCGTCGGCGGTCCGGTGCGAGACGCGCTGCTTGGCCGGCTCCCGGCAATCGTCGGCGACATGGACTTGGATTTCACCACTGAGGCCCGGCCCGAGGAGATTCAGCGCATCCTGCGGCCGTGGGCCGACGCGCAGTGGGACACCGGCATCGAGTACGGCACCATCGGCGCGGCGAGAGGCGACGACCGCGTCGAGATCACCACGTTCCGTGCCGACACGTACGACCAGGTGTCACGCAACCCGCAGGTGCGGTTCGGTGACCGCCTTGACGACGATCTGGTGCGCAGGGACTTCACCGTCAACGCGATGGCGGTGCGGATCACGCCCGACGGTCCGGGCGAATTCCTGGATCCCCTGGGCGGTTTGGATGCGCTGCGCGCCCGCGTGCTCGACACACCCGCCGCGCCGGAGGTGTCGTTCGGCGACGACCCGCTGCGGATGCTGCGGGCCGCTCGGTTCGTATCGCAGCTCGGCTTCACCGTCGCTCCGCGGGTGCGGGAGGCGATGGCTGCGATGGCGGGCCAACTCGAGCGCATCACCACCGAACGGGTGGCCGCCGAGCTCGACAAGCTGATCCTCGGTTCGGAACCGGCGGCCGGCATCGACATGATGGTGGAGAGCGGCCTCGGCGATGTGGTGCTGCCCGAGGTCGGTGCGATGCGGATGGCCATCGACGAACACCATCAGCACAAGGACGTGTACCAGCATTCGCTCACCGTGCTGCGGCAGGCGATCGCGTTGGAGGTCGGTCCCGGGGGGCAGGGGGTACCTCCCGCCCGAAGGGCAGGGGGAGAGCGCAGCGACTCGGGGGACAACTCAGGGCCCGACCTGGTGCTGCGCTGGGCTGCGCTGCTGCACGACATCGGCAAGCCCGCGACGCGTCGGCACGAGCCGGACGGCGGGGTGAGCTTTCATCATCACGAGGTGGTGGGCGCCAAGATGACGCGCACGCGGATGCGGGCGCTGAAGTACTCCAAGCAGATGGTCGACGACGTGTCCCAGCTGGTGTATCTGCACCTGCGATTTCACGGGTACGGCGACGGGAAGTGGACCGACTCGGCGGTGCGCCGCTATGTCACCGATGCGGGCCCGCTGCTGCCCCGGCTGCACAAGCTGGTGCGCGCCGACTGCACGACCCGCAACAAGCGGCGCGCGTCGCTGCTGCAGGCCAACTACGACGATCTGGAGGCACGGATCGCCGAGCTGGCCGCGAAGGAGGACCTCGAGCGGGTGCGGCCGGACCTGGACGGCAACGAGATCATGGAGATTCTCGGTATCCCGGCGGGGCCGCAGGTCGGCGAGGCGTGGCGCTATCTCAAGGAGCTGCGGCTCGACCGTGGGCCGCTCAGCCGTGACGAGGCCACGGCCGAGCTGATGAAGTGGTGGAACGCGAAGAGCCACTAGCGCGTCTGATTCGTCATGGAGTACTGCCTCGGCGACCCGGACGGCTCGGCGACGATGTGGACCGCGCCACTGGACACCGATGTCGACGGCGACGGCCTGCTCGACGCGGTGGGTCTGGATGTCGATGGCGACGGCAGCGTCGACGACGCGCTGGCCGACCTCGACGGCGACGGCGTCGCCGATCACGCGGTGCTGGATGGCCTGAACTACTTCACCGACGACGGGTCGGGCACCTGGGCGGTGATCGTGGACCGCGGGGGAGGGGTGCGGTGGTTCGGGCTGGACGGGGTCGAGCAGATGGGCGGGCCGACGGTCGATCTTGACGGCGATGGGCAGCCCGACGACCGGCTGCTCGATGTAGACGGCAACGGGCTGGCGGACCGCGCGCTGTGCGGGCAGGTCGCCTACGTCGACACCGACGGCGACGGGCGTTGGGACATCAAGTTGACCGACCGCAATAACGACGGCAAGGCCGACGCCGCCAACGACCTGTAGTTCCGCGCAAGAACTATCAATCCAGCCACCGCCCGTACGTCGACTCCGTAGGCAGGAAAGCGCATATCTGTTGCAGCGGAGTTGATTTCGGCGGCATTACCGGCAACGGTACTCGCCTAGTTGTGCACTCCCGCGTCGGAATCAGGTAGTCGAGTACTCGCGTTTTCGCACTTCAGGCTTGGCACCGTTCGTCGTGCTCAACAAACCTTCAGGAAAGGAGCACGATGATGGCCGATCCAATCATCAAAATCGGTTCGACGGGCGAGGCGGTCAAGAAGGCGCAACAGGCGCTGTACTGCCGCCGTTATCTGGTTGATCTCAGCGAGGTCGACGGCGTCTTCGGTCCGGTCACCCGCAACCGGGTGATCCGGTACCAGCTGGACCGCGGTGTCGGCGAGTTCTTCGCGTTCTCGTTCCCCTTGACCGTCGACGGAATCGTCGGGCCGATGACGTGGTCCCGGCTGACTCCGCCGTTGATCAAGAAGGGGTCGAAGGGCAACCCGGTGTTCTTGGCGCAGGAGATCCTCAAGAGCTGGGGATATCCGGACTACGATCCCGGGCCGGTCGACGGGGACTTTGGCAAGCTGACCGAAACCGCGGTCAAGAACGTCCAGGGCATCCTCACCGATTGCGACAACGTGCCGCTCAAGGTCGACGGCATCGTCGGCCCGAAGACGTGGACCGCGCTCTACAGCTGATCGAGTGCGGCTACGAAGCCGGGGCCCGGCGTCAACGTCCGGGCCCCGGTGGTCCGGCGAACGCCTGCGCGATGCCCAACCACTGCTCTGCGTCGGCACCCTCGGCCGTCACATTCAACGCGGATCGCGGCCGGCGCTGCGTAACCAGTGTGCAGAAGTCCTCTGCCGACCCCGTGACGCGTTGCGCGGCATCCTCCGGCCCCCACGCCCAGGTCGAGCCGTCGGGCGCGGCCAGTTCCACCCGGAACGGATCCGCAGGCGCGGCAAGGCCGTTGACCGCGAAGGCGAAGTCGCGAGTTCTGACACCGATGTGAGCGATCGAGCGCAACCGCGCGGTCGCGGGCCGCTTCACGCCAACGGCGTCGGCCACGTCGAGGCCGTGCGCCCAGGTCTCCATCAACCGGGCGGTGGCCATCGAGGTGGCGCTCATCGGCGGCCCGAACCAGGGCAGTTTGCGACCGTCGGGCACGGTCAGCAGCGCATCGTGCAGCTGCGCCCGGGTGCGCCGCCAGTCGGCCAGCAGATCAGCAGGTGCGGCGGCGGCGATGTCCTCGGCACCCCGGTCGACGAATCCGGTCGGGTCGGCGGCCGCGGCCCCGAGCACCGTGGCGAACTCCGCCTCGTCGGTGATGGCAGTCAAGGCGACCCGATCGGTCCACAGCAAATGGGCGATCTGGTGTGCGATGGTCCAGCCCGGCGCTGGAGTGGGTTCTGCCCAGCGCTCGGCGGGCAGCTCGGCGACCAGCTCGTCGAGCTCGTCGCTTTCGGCGCGTAGGTCGGCCACGATCGGGCCCGCTGTCGCCATGCCGGTCACCCTAGCCCGCGGCTTGGGCGCGACGGCCGACGCTCGCGTGCACCGCCAGCCCGGCCAGATAAACCGCCGACCCGGCCAGGATGAGTCCGGGCGAGCGGCCATCGGCGGGGATGACAGCCGCAGCGGCAGTCATGGCGACGACGAACGATATCCAAAACAACGCGTCCTGGACCGTGAACACATGGCCGCGCAGTGCGTCGTCGACGTCGATCTGCATGGCGGTGTCGGCGCATAGTTTGACCACTTGACTGGCCGCGCCGAGCAGGAACCCGCACAGCATCATCATCGGCAGGTACAGACCCGACCCCGCGAGCTGGATCATGGCCGCGAATGCGAGCGCCCCGTTGGCCGTGCGGTAACGGCCCCAGCGGCCGACCGCCGCCGGCGTCGCGGCGGTGGCGAGGAAAGACCCGGTGCCGGTAGCGGCGAAGAACAGCACCGTCCAACCCAGCCCCGCAACAGCCTGGGTGTCGCTGTGCCGCACCATCACCAACACCAGCAGAGTGTTGATGCCGAACACCATCCGGTGCGCGGCCAGCGCCGAGAGGGTGGCCGCCACGGTCGGCACGGCGACCACCGTGCGGGCGCCGTGCAGCCATCCGGTGGCCACCGCGTACGCCACCGAGCCGTGTATCGCCCGTTTGCTCTCGTGCGGACCCAGAATGTGCGGCGGGAAGCGAACCGACAGCCGCAGCGCCAGCAACACCGGTACCGCGACGATCAAAATGACTGCGGCGGCACCGGTGTCGTCGGCACCGAACAGCCAGCGGGTCAGCAGCATGAAGCTGGCCCCCAGGAACGCCGCCGCCTGCCCGGTGGCCGTGGCGACCGCGTTCATCGTCACCACTTGGTCCCGCGGCACCACGTCGGGCAGCGCCGCGGACAGACCCGACGAGACGAAGCGGGTGAAGCCGTTGACGATCAACGCGCCGAACAGGATCGGCAGATCGTTCGCGCCGACGGCGAGCAGTCCGGCCACGCCGAACACCAGCACCAGCCGACCCAGGTTGGCGCCGACCAACACCAGACGCCGGTCCCAGCGGTCCAGCAGCGCGCCGGCGAACGGCCCCAGCAGCGAATACGGCAGGAACAACACCGCGAACGCACCGGCGATCTCCCACGGGCCCGCGGCGCGTTCGGGATTGAACAGAAGCCCGCCCGCCAGACCCGCCTGGAACAGGCCGTCGCCGAACTGGCTCACCGTCCGCAGTTCGAGGAGTCGCCAGAATTCGGGCAGGCTGCGCACCGACCGCCAAAGGGCCATCGGTGCGTGAGCGTCAACCACGGGAATTCACAGTACAAATATCCCGGCGGACCGTGCTTGTTCGCCACCTTGATCGTTCGCTGGTGACATGATGGTGGGGTGGCTCACTCAGATGATCCTGAGGATTACGTCGCCCCGACGGCGCACCGGGTGCGGGCCGGGACTCTGCTGCTGGCCAACACCGATCTGCTCGAGCCGACCTTTCGGCGCAGCGTCATCTACGTCGTCGAGCACAACGACGGCGGGACGCTCGGGGTGGTGCTGAACCGGCCGAGCGAGACCGCGGTGTACAACGTGTTGCCGCAGTGGGCCAAGCTGGCCACCAAGCCCAAGACGATGTTCATCGGCGGGCCGGTGAAACGCGACGCCGCCCTGTGCCTGGCGACCCTGCGGGTCGGCACCGACCCGAACGGGGTGCAGGGGCTCCGGCACGTGCAGGGCCGGATGGTGATGGTGGACCTCGACGCCGAGCCCGAGACGATCGCGCCGATGGTGGAAGGCGTGCGCATCTTCGCCGGCTACTCGGGCTGGACGATCGGCCAGCTGGAGGGTGAGATCGAGCGCGACGACTGGATTGTGTTGTCGGCGTTGCCGTCCGACGTTCTCGTTGAGGCCCGGGTGGATCTGTGGGGGCGGGTACTGCGCCGTCAACCGCTGCCGCTGTCGCTGCTGGCAACCCACCCGGTCGACATCAGCCGGAACTAGGTTCCGGCCCGCTCCGCGACATCCGGGTCGCGATGACGGCGCAACGATCAGCTGGATCTGGTGAAAGATCATCAGCGGCAACATGATCAGACCCACGGTTGCGTTGCCGAACAGCACCAGCGCCATCGGCAGGCCAGACGCGAGGCTCTTCTTCGAGCCGCAGAGCAACAGCACCGCGGCGTCTGCACGGTTCAGCCGGGCGGTCCGGGCGGTGCCGACCGTGATACCGAGCATGACGGCCAACAGTGCGCCGCCGACGACGGCGACGGCGACCACCCGCCACGGGCTTACCGAGCTCCAGATGTGCTCAGCCATGCTGATCGAGAACGCCGTGTAGATCACCAGCAGGATCGACCCGTGGTCGAACACCTTGGTCACCAACGGGTGCCGGTGCACCCAGCCGGCCGCCCACGGCCACAGCAGCTGACCGACGATGAACGGTGCCAGTAGCTGCAGCACGATGTCCAACACGGCCGAGCCGTCGACGCGCGGCGCGCCGCTGGTGTGCATGAGCAGCACCACCAACAGCGGCGTGAGTACGACGCCGAGCATGTTGGACAACGAGGCGCTGGCCGCGGGCACGTTGCCGTGCGCGATCGACGTGAATGCGATCGAGGACTGCACGGTCGACAGCACCAGGCACAGGAACAGCAGGCCGGTGTAGAGCTCCGCGGTCAGTACCGCTGGCACCAGCGCATGGGCGGCCAGCCCCAGCAGTGGGAAAGCGATGAACGTCATGGACAGCACCAGCGTGTGCCGCCGCCAGTGCCGTAGACCGTGCCACGCCTCTGTCGGCGAGAGCCGCACGCCGTAGAGCGCGAACAGCAGCGCGATCGCCACCTTGGTGGCCACCGAGAGCACATCGGCGAAACCACCGCGGGCAGGCAGCACCGTCGCGATGCCGACGACGGCAAGCAGTGCGACGATGAATGGATCCACGGGAAACCGTGGCATGCGCATCGGTCAGTTGCTGGACAGGGTGCACGTCGCGCAGGCGCCGCGACCACAACCCACCGATGCTCCCCCGCAAGCCGATGGTCCCCCGGCCCTGGCCGCGACGAACTTGGCGCTCTGCCAGCAGCCCGCCGCGACCGTTGCGATCGCGCCGACAACGCACACGATCACTACCAACAAGCCGGTCTCGGGCTGAGACGACAGCGCCACCACTCCAGCGACCGCAAGCATGACCGCGGCGGCGAGCTGGGTCGGTGCGACGGCGCGGAGAACCTGCCGGACAAGGTCACCGGAGACGGGCCGGGTCAGCGTCCACCCACCAAGCGCGGCAGTGGCGGCGGCGGCGCACAAGCAACCCACCGCCGCGAAGAGCATGCGCTCACCTTACGAGGCGCGCCCGCGACGCGTCGGGCGGGGCGGGCACCCGCGGCGCCTGCGCTGTAGTTATCGGGTCGGCGGCGGCGACAGGCCTGGGGCCCGCGCTGCAGGCGTGGCGTCGACGGAGCTGATCTTGAACCCGTTGGTGATGGCGTCGGTGGCGGGGGCGGCTGCGACCGCCTCTTGGACGGTGGTGGTGACCGAAAGCGACAACAGGTACTTGTCCGGGCCCGCGGTCGCGATGGTATGTCGACGCGACGTGTTGAGCGTCATGTTGTTTTCCCGGTAGGTGCCCTCGATCAGGGCCGACGGCATGCCGCCGAAGTCGGCCAGCGACGCATTGGTGGTGCGCCACGCCGTCAGCTGTTGGGCATCGATGTAGCCGTGGGTGATGGCCTCCTTGGGATCGAAGTTCCCGCCGACCAGTTTGTAGACGACGAGTGCCGCGTTGGAGGTGTAGATGCCGTCGCCGCCGACCCGGTCGGCGAGGACCGCGAACGCGTCGGGAACATTCGGATCCGGCACCTGAGACCAGCCGCGCGGGACGGGCAGCACGATGTTGAGCGCCTTGAAGTCGCGGGCGACCTGCGGCTCCAGTTTGACGCCCTTCTCCTTGAAGAACTCCTGCAACGACACCGAGGTGGCAGGCAGCAGGGTTTCCGGCGCCGCGGCGGCGGGTATCAATCCGGGGGCGGTCGCGGACTGGGCAGCGGGTAGGGCGGGCGCGACGCCCGCTTGCCCGTAGGACTGCGAGGCAGCCGCGGCGCCCGGCATCGCGGTGACCGTCTGCGTCACGGGCGCGGGAGCAGGCTGCGGTGGTACCGGAAAAAAGGGGTCGGCGGCGGCGGTGTTGCCTGCAAGGCCCAGCACGCCGGCCATGCCCGCGGCCACACCACCTGCCAGAATCCGCCAGCGGCGGGCATTCTTGATCATTGCCCGGTCCTTCCGAAGTCTTACCAGCAGTGCGGGCATGACGCCCTACGTCAGGCGCCGACTGTATCCAGCGCGCGGAGTTAGCCACTAGGCCTGGAACCGAGCTGGAATGAAGCTCTGACCGCTCCGCAATGCAACCGATACCTGCCCGTGGCCGAATGGCGGGCGACGGTGGCCCTTTACCCTGTTCACGTGAGCACTGAGGCGGTCACCGACGCCGACGCCGACACCCCCCAGTACCGATACACCGCGAAGCTGGCCGGGGAGATCGAGCGTGCCTGGCAGCAGACGTGGTCGCAGCAGGGCACCTTCAACGTGCCCAACCCGGTGGGCTCGTTGGCGCCGGCGGACGGATCACCGGTGCCCGCCGACAAGATGTTCGTCCAGGACATGTTCCCGTACCCGTCGGGCGAGGGGCTGCATGTCGGGCACCCGCTCGGTTACATCGCCACCGACGTTTACGCCCGCTACTTCCGAATGACGGGCCGCAACGTGTTGCACGCATTGGGCTTCGACTCGTTCGGCCTGCCCGCCGAGCAGTACGCGGTGCAGACCGGCACCCATCCGCGGATCCGGACCGAGGCCAACATCGTCAACTTCCGCCGCCAGCTGGGCCGGCTGGGACTGGGCCACGACGCGCGGCGCAGTTTCTCCACCACCGACGTCGAGTTCTACAAATGGACGCAGTGGATCTTCCTGCAGATCTACAACGCGTGGTTCGACCGGGACCTCAACAGGGCCCGCCGCATCGACGAGCTGGTGGCCGAGTTCGAGTCCGGACAGCGCAGCCCCGGCGACGGCCGTCAGTGGTCGGCGTTGTCGGCGGATGCACGCGCGGACCTGATCGACTCGTACCGGCTGGTGTACCGGGCCGACTCGATGGTCAACTGGTGCCCCGGGCTCGGCACGGTACTGGCCAACGAGGAGGTCACCTCCGACGGCCGCAGTGACCGCGGCAACTTCCCGGTTTTCCGGAAGCGGTTGCGGCAGTGGATGATGCGCATCACCGCCTACTCCGACCGGCTGCTCGAGGATCTCGACGTGTTGGACTGGCCGGAGAAGGTCAAGACCATGCAACGCAACTGGATCGGCCGGTCCACCGGCGCCGAGGTCCGGTTCGCCACCGAGGCCGGCGATATCGAGGTCTTCACCACCCGTCCGGATACGCTCTTCGGCGCGACCTACATGGTGCTGGCGCCCGAGCACCCGCTGGTCGAACAGCTGACCGCCGCCGACTGGCCCGACGCCGTCGATCCGCGGTGGAGGTACTCGTCGGCGACACCACGCGAGGCGGTCACCGCCTACCGCGCCGCCGTCGCGGCCAAGTCGGACTTGGAACGCCAGGAGAGCAAGACAAAGACCGGTGTGTTCCTCGGCAGCTATGCGACGAATCCGTCCAACGGCCAACAGGTTCCCGTGTTCATCGCCGACTATGTGCTGGTGAGCTACGGGACGGGCGCGATCATGGCGGTACCCGGCGGCGATCAGCGTGACTGGGACTTCGCCACCGAGTTCGGCCTGCCGATCGTGGAAGTGGTTGCCGGCGGGGACATCTCAGAGGGCGCGTACAGCGGCGACGGCACGATGGTCAACTCCGACTACCTGAACGGGCTGAGCGTCGAGTCGGCCAAGGAGGCCATCACCACGCGTCTGGTCGCCGACGGCGTCGGGCAGGCCCGCGTCGAGTACAAGCTGCGGGACTGGTTGTTCGCCCGGCAGCGGTACTGGGGTGAGCCGTTCCCGATCGTGTACGACGAAGCCGGCCGCGCGTACCCGCTGCCCGAGTCCGAGCTGCCGGTCGAACTGCCGGACATCCCCGACTACTCACCGGTGCTGTTCGATCCCGACGACGCCGACAGCGTGCCGTCGCCGCCGCTGAACAAGGCGACCGAATGGGTGCGCGTGGAGCTGGACCTCGGCGACGGCCGCAAGATCTACACCCGCGACACCAATGTCATGCCACAGTGGGCGGGCAGCTCATGGTACGAGCTGCGCTACACCGATCCGCACAACTCGGAAGCGTTGTGCGACAAGGAGAACGAAGCGTACTGGATGGGGCCGCGGCCCGCCGAGCACGGCTCGAACGACCCCGGCGGCGTCGACCTGTACGTCGGCGGCGTCGAGCACGCGGTGCTGCATCTTTTGTATTCGCGGTTCTGGCACAAGGTGCTCTACGACCTCGGCCACGTGTCGTCGCGGGAGCCGTACCGACGACTGGTCAACCAGGGCTACATCCAGGCGCACGCCTACACCGACGCGCGCGGATCGTACGTGCCTGCCGCCGAGGTGACCGAGCGCGACGGGAAGTTTCTCTACACCGGCGACGCAGGCGAGATCGAGGTCTTCCAGGAGTTCGGCAAGATTGGCAAGAGCCTGAAGAACTCGGTGTCGCCCGACGAGATCTGCGACAACTACGGCGCGGACACGTTGCGGGTGTACGAGATGTCGATGGGTCCGCTAGAGGCATCGCGGCCGTGGGCTACCAAGGACGTCGTCGGCGCGTATCGGTTCCTGCAGCGGGTGTGGCGGTTGGTCGTGGACGAACAGACCGGGCAGGTGCGGGTTGACGACGACGAGCCGGGCGACGAGACGCTACGGGTGATGCACCGCACGATCGCCGGGGTGTCCGATGACTACGCGTCGCTGCGCAACAACACCGCTGCCGCCAAGCTGATCGAGTACACCAACCACCTGACCAAGCAGCACTCCGGGCTGGGCCCACAGCTTGCTAGGGGAGTGCCCCGCGCCGCCGTCGAGCCGCTGGTGCTGATGGTCGCGCCGCTGGCGCCGCACCTGGCCGAGGAGCTGTGGCAGCGGCTGGGTCACGACACCTCGCTGGCGCACGGGCCGTTCCCGGTCGCCGACGACGCCTATCTCACCGTGGACACCGTCGAGTACCCGGTGCAGGTCAACGGCAAGGTACGCGGCCACATCACCGTGCCCGCCGACGCCGACGCCGACACGCTCGAGGCGGCGGCACTGGCCGACGAGAAGGTGCAGGCATTCCTCAACAGCGCCACGCCCAAGAAGGTGATCGTGGTCGCCGGCCGCCTGGTCAACCTCGTCGTCTAGCGATTTCGGCGTGATAACTAGCGCTGAGCGCAGGAAATCACGCCGAAATCACGTCGCCCAGCCGAGCTGTCGCAGCGTTATTCCGTCGTTCCAGATCTTGGTCATGTGACGGATCTTGTCGCCGTCGAAGTCCATGACGTAGACGTAGTCGGCGGCCGCGCTTTGTCCGGTCGGCGGCACCGGGCCGCCGTCGCCGGTGTGTGTCCCGCGGAAGACGCCGAACACCGCCACGTTGTTGCGTTTCTCGTCAAGGGCGAAGGAGCGCACCTCGGCCGTGCCATCGGGTAGCAGTGTCAGCAGGTCCTTCATCCATTCGGTGTATGCCTGAAGGGTTGCGAATGTCGCGCCCGGGTGACAGTACGGCTCGCAACCCGCCCAGCCCTTTCCGGTCTCGCAAGCATCGAAGAACTTTTCGGCGGTATCTGCTATCGAGTTCATGGGCCACTCCCTTCACTGAGCCCACGGGCTGAGTATGAACCGTCGCGATACCGACCGGGCACAAATCACGTGGGGCGGACGATGACCTCGTGAATGTGGGCGTCGGGCGGCGCGTTCACGGCGTCCGCGACGACCTTTGCGACAGTCTCCGGACTCAGAAATCGCTCGGGCTGGTACTCGCCACCCTCGTAGGCGACGAGACCTTCCTGCATCACCGTCGCGACCCGCCCGGGATGGATCGACGTCACCCGAAGCTGCGGCTCGTCGTTGCGCAGCGAGTCCGCGAAGCCCCGCAGCGCGAACTTGCTCGCCGAATACGACGCCAGGCCGGGCGAGGCGTTGATGCCTGCGCCGGAGTTGATGAACACGACGTGACCGCGAGCGCTGCGCAGCGCGGGCAGCACTGCGAGCGTAAGCGCCACCGCCCCAATGACATTGACCTCCATAGTGGTGCGCCACTCGTCGACCGTTGACTCCGCGACGCGCGCCGGGAATGCCACGCCCGCGTTGTGGACCAGCACGTCAAGCTCGACGATGGGCTCGACCGCGGCGGGTATGGCGTCGGTGTCTTCCAGATCGACTGGCCAGGTGGTGGCGCCGAGCCGCTCGGCGACCGCGTCGAGCCGGTCGGACGGCCGGCCGGCGAGAAACAATGTGTGATTGGGCGCAAGCGCGTCGGCGATCGCCGAGCCGAGACCGCCCGCCGCTCCGGTGATCAGCGCGGTCGGCATGCCGGTCACCCTACCGACTGGGATCATGGAGGTGATGGCACCCGATCCCAGCTTCGCTCCCACGCAGCTCGCGGCCCGCGCTGCGTACCTGCTGCGCGGCAACGACCTGGGCGTGATGACGACCGCGGCGCCGCTGCTCTACCCGCACATGTGGAGCTGGGACGCGGCGTTCGTCGCGGTCGGCCTGGCGCCGTTGAGCGTCGAGCGGGCCGTCGTCGAGCTGGACACGCTGCTGTCGGCGCAGTGGTCCAACGGCATGATCCCGCACATCGTCTTCGCCAGCGGCGTCGACGGCTACTTCCCCGGCCCGGCCCGCTGGGCGTGCTCGGCGCTGGCCGCCAACGCGCCCCGCACCCGGCACACATCGGGGATCACCCAACCGCCGGTGCACGCGATCGCCGTGCAGCGCATCCTCGACCATGCCCGCTCCCGCGGGCGCTCCACCCGCGCAGTGGCCGAGGCGTTCCTCGACCGCCGCTGGGACGACCTGGTGCGCTGGCATCGCTGGCTGGCCGAGGCCCGCGACCAGAACTCGCACGGCCGCATCACGCTCTATCACGGCTGGGAGTCCGGCATGGACAACTCCCCGCGCTGGGATAGCTCGTACGCCAACGTAATTCCCGGCAACGTGCCGGAGTATCAACGCGAGGACAACAACATCATCACCGATCCCAGCCAGCGGCCGTCGGACGGTGAATACGACCGGTACCTGTGGCTGCTGGAAGAGATGAAAGCCGCCCGCTACGACGACGACTTGCTGCCCAAGGCGATGAGCTTTGTCGTCGAGGACGTCTTCGTCTCCGCGGTCTTCTCGGTGGCCTGCGATGTGTTGGCGACCATCGGCGAGGACTACAAGCGTCCGCACGCCGACGTCAGGGACCTGTACTCGTGGGCAGAGCGGTTCCGTGCGGGCGTTGTCCAAACCACCGATGAAAGAACAGGTGCGGCAAGGGATTACGACGTCCGGGCGGACAAGCTGATCGCCACCGAGACCGTCGCGCAGTTCGCCCCGCTGCTGTGCGGCGGGCTACCGCACGACAAGGAACGGTCGCTGCTGCGGCTACTGGAGGGGCCGCGCTTCTGCGGGCACCCCGACCTGAAGTACGCGCTGATCCCGTCGACATCGCCGGTGTCGCGCCACTTCCGGTCCAGGGAGTACTGGCGCGGACCTGTGTGGCCGGTGATGACCTGGCTGTTCTCCTGGGCGTTCGCCCGCCGCGGTTGGGCCGAGCGGTCGCTGATCCTGCGCCGCGAAGGTCTGCGGCAGGCCAGCGACGGCACCTTCGCCGAATACTACGAACCATTCACCGGGGAACCACTCGGCAGCATGCAGCAGTCGTGGACCGCCGCCGCGGTGCTGGACTGGCTGGGCTAACCCTCTTCCTGGTCGTCTCCTTGACCGGCCAGCCGCTCCATCGGACCCAGCGCCTTGGTCAACGTTTCTAGGTCGTCTTCGCTGAGCTTGCCGAGTAGTGCAGCCAGCGCGGCCCGACGTGCGGTCAGGGATTCGCGGTGCTGGACGAGGCCGCGCGGGGTGACTTCCACCAAGACGGCACGCAGGTCGGATGAGTCGCGCGAACGTTTCACCAACCCGAGCTTCTCCAGCCGGCGGATCGCCACCGTGGTCGTCGGGGTGCGAACGCGTTCGTGCGCCGCCAGGTCGGTCATCCGAATCGGGCCCTTTTCCAGCAGGGTCAACAGAATCGACAGCTGCGCCAGCGTCAGGTCGCCGGCCGTGCCACGATTGGCGTCGCCGCGCCTCAGGACGGAAAACAGCTTGGAGAGGACGCGCTGCAGCTCGGCCGCAAGCTCGTCGACCTGCGCTTCGGTCTCCACCATAGTTCGCTAGTCTAACCTGTCTGGGTCTGCCGGCATGCAATCAGGCAATGTTTGCGATTACAGAACCTCAGACAGAAATCGCTGTAACCGGTCGGTCTCGGCGGCTTCGAAAATTTGCTCTGGCGGGCCGGATTCGACGACTTGGCCGGGTCGGGCATCGGCCTTGTGCCGCAAGGCGACCCGGTCGAGCCGGCGGCGTGGGCTTCAGTTCATTCAGAACGCAACCGACGGCTGCCTTGCCATGCCCGACGGGTTGAACACCCCGCGTCGCACCAGCTCGGCGAGCATGATCCGCCCCATGGTTTCCGACCGACCGGCGCATGCGGCGCGCGCGCCGTCGGGGTCACGCCCGTGGATGGCTACGGTCTCAGCCTCGTAGAACGGCAGCATCTCGTCGTGGTTGTTCAGGTAGGTCACCCAGAACACCCTGGGAATGAAGCTTTGTGATGCCCGGATCTCAGCCCGCAATCGAGGGCCTGCGTACTCATCGTTGATCAGCTGTCGGTACTGCCAGGCCGCCTCCTGGAACGCACGCGACTCCCGGTTGGCGCGCATGAAGTCGGTCAACGAGTCCAGTCGGGCGAGCACGTGCGGTCGTGGGTCGGCCGCGGCGCGTGCCGACGCGATGCCGTTGAGCATCCCGTACAGCTCGTGATGCTCGAGGACGACGGACTCGTCGAAGCGCTCGACGAACGCGCCGCGGTGGTAGCGGGTGGACAGGATGCCGTCGTGCTCGAGCTGGACGACGGCTTCCTGGATCGGGACTCGGCTCAGTCCGAGCTCGTGGGCGATTTCGTTGCGGTCGACCCGGTCTCCTGAGCGCAGCTTGCCGGTCAGCACCAGGTTGATGATGTGAGAAACGACCTGGTCCTTTTCTTTAACCCCATACCTCTTGGGCATAGCGGCGACAGTTTCTCACGTCACCAGGTCTTCGTGCGGCGATCTGACCGAATGAACTTCTTGTTTCGTTCAGCTCGAACTGGATGTTTCAGTTCGCCGCACGCCGATCGCGCCAGCGGCACAACGCTTCTGCGTTGGTCAGGTCATAGTCAGGCCCGTTGACTCCGACCGTCAGCATTGTGACTCCGAGGCCGGCCAGCGCGTCGGCCTCGGCCAGCAGCGCATTCAGTCCGTCACCGGAAGCACCGGCCGACCGCTCGATCGCCGCGGGGTCGCGACCCACGTCGGCGCAGTGCCGCGCGAGCGCCTCGGCCTTCTGTGGGTACTCGGTGCTGTCGCTGAACGAGTGCCAGACGTCACCGTGCTCGGCGACAAGCCGCAGCGTCTTCTTCTCGCCCCCGCCGCCGATCAAGATGGGAATGTCGCGGGTCGGCTGCGGATTGAGCTTGCCCAGCCGGGATTTGATGCGGGGCAGCGCGCCTGCGAGGTCGTCCAGCCGGCTGCCCACGGTGCCGAACTCATAGCCGTACTCGTCGTAGTCCTTCTGCTTCCAGCCCGACCCGATGCCGAGGATCAACCGGCCGTCGGAGATGTGGTCGACGGTGCGCGCCATGTCGGCGAGCAGTTCAGGATTGCGATACGAATTGCAGGTGACCAGCGCGCCGATCTCGATGCGCGATGTCTGCTCGGCCCAGGCGCCCAACATCGTCCAGCATTCGTAGTGCGCGCCGTCGGGGTCACCGTAGAGCGGGAAGAAGTGATCCCAGTTGAAGGCGACGTCGACACCGATGTCTTCGCTGAGGCGAACCGCGTCGCGGATATGGCTGTATTTCGGGGAGTGCTGCGGCTGCAGTTGCACGCCGATGCGGATTGGGAAGCTCACCGCACCACCGTATCGGCCCGGGTTCTGTCGCGATTATTGCGGCGAAGTGCGGACGGGAGCGCAACAGACGACACAAAGCGGGTTGGCCATCAGACGCCGATCTGGCCGTCGGTCTTCCACACCGCCACGACCGACGGACGCGCCGTTCCGTTGCCGCCTTCCGGCCATCGCGACAACGGGTTGTCGATGTCGTTGTCGTCGTGCTCACCCGGGTGCTGTACGGACACGGTGACCAGGTCGTCGGTGATGACCGGGCCACACGTTTCGGCACCGAGCGGCACGGTGAGGAACTGCTTGGTCTCGCCGCGGTTAGCGCCCTCGAGTGCGACGGCGAACAACCCGTCGTTGGAGTCCAGCGCATTGCCGTCGGTCGAGATCCACAGGTTGCCGTGGCTGTCGAAGGCCAGGTTGTCCGGACACGAGATGGGGCTGACCTTCGTCTTGTCGAACCCGGCGAAATAGGTGTCGGCGGCTGCGGGGTCGCCGCATACCAGCAGCAGCTCCCAAGTGAAGTCCGTGCCCGAGTGGTTGTCGGTGATCTCGAGGATCTGCCCGCTCTTGTTGTCGATGCGCGGGTTGGCCGCGTCCGGTCGCGCCTCTCCGGGGGCGCCGCGCTCGTCGTTGTTGGTCAGCGCGACGTACACCTTGCCGGTCTTCGGGTTGGCCTCGAAGTCCTCCGGCCGGTCCATCTTCGTCGCGCCCGCCTTGTCCGCCGCGAACCGCGTGAAGACCGCCGCCTCCTCGGCAGTCACTCCGGGCACCAGCGATTCAGCCTGACCGCCAGGACCCGAGCGCAGCAGCGGGATCCACGTGCCTGTGCCGCGGAACGATCCCGTCGACGGTAGCTTTCCCGATCCGTCGATCTCGTTGGCGGGGATGTCGCTGGAAAGCTTGGCAACGTAGAGCGTGCCCTCGTCGAGCAGCGTCAGGTTGTGCGCCATCGCCGCCGGGTCTTTACCGGGCTGCATCTTCTTGCTGGAGACGAACTTGTACATGTAGTCGAAGCGTTGGTCGTCGCCGCTGTAGGCGACCACGGTGCCGTCGTCGGTCACGTAGATGTTGGCGCCCTCGTGCCGGAACCGGCCCATGGCGGTGTGCTTGACCGGGGTCGAGTTGGGATCCCACGGGTTGAGCTCGACGATGTATCCGAACCGGTTGGGCTCGTTGGGGGTCTTGGTGGCGTCGAAGCGGGGGTCGAAGGTCTCCCACTTGAGCACGGAGGGCTCGAGCGGGATTCCGTAGCGGTCGAACCGGTCGGCGTCCACCGGGTTGGGCTTGGGCGCGCCCTCGGCGGCGCCGAAGTACTCCTGGAAGTTCTCCTCTCCGGACAGCACCGTGCCCCATGGCGTAACCCCGCCCGCACAGTTGGCGAAGGTGCCTGTCACCGCGCGCCCGGTCGGGTCGGCGGCGGTCTTGACGAAATCTGTGCCTGCGCCCGGACCGGTGAGTGTGAACGGGGTGTCGGCGGTGATGCGGCGGTTGTAGCGACCCATCACCGGCTGCAGGCCGCCGCCCGGCGCTCGCTCGACCTCTACGACGGACAGGCCGAGCGCGGCGAGCTCGATCTCGTACTGCTCGCGGGTCGGCGCGTCGGCGTTGTAGCCCGGGAACATGAACTGCGGGCTGGCGTACTCGTGGTTGGTGACCAACAGGAACCGGTTCGGTTGCCCCCCAGAATCGATCGGGATCGGCATGAGTGCGGCGAAGTCGTTGTTGAAGCCGAACTGCCCGCGCTGCGCTGCGGCGGTCTGGTTTCGGACGTCGAATTTCGGCGCGTCCGGGAGCACCGGGTCACCCCAGCCGATCACCACCCCCTGTTCGTAACCGTCGGGGATGACGACGACGTCTTCGCTGTTGGGCGCGACCGAGGTGAACTTCATGCCCGGTGGTGGTTCAGCGGGCGCCGCCGAGGTGGGCACCGCCGCCGGTGCTTCGCCGCTGGCGCATGCGGCCAGTGCGGATCCGGCGCCGACCGCCAGCGACCGCGATGCCACCGGCCTGCAGCACCGAACGCCGTGACACCGCCTTTGCGATGTCGCCGAAATACTCGTTGTCGCTCTTGTTGGGGACGGGCTTGGAGCAGGCGTCGCCGCACCGGTACCGGCACGTCACGTGCTGCCGCGAGGACCTTCCGCGGTGTGTGACAAAGAGATTGAACGGCACAAGCGCCATGGCTGGGGGTTCCTTCCGACCAGACCGGCCGGGCTGGCGGCCGGGACGGGCGGAAACCTACGGCAGCTGGGCCAGCAGGAGGTGAACAGCTGGCGACGAGTGAGGGCTAGCCGGCGAGGATCTCGCTCAGGATGTCGATCAGCGCCCGCGGCTGATCGCTCTGCACCGAGTGCCCGGAGTTCTCGACCATGTGCACGCCGCGGAATCCTGGGGCCGTGCGGGCGAACTCGTCGGCGTCCTCGTCGTCGACGAAAGCCGAATTGGCGCCGCGCACCAGCGTGGTGGGCACATCAAGCCGGGGCACGTCGTCCCACAGCCCCTCGAAGCCCTCGCCCTTGCGCATCGAGTCGTAGCGCCACGTCCAGGTGCCGTCATCGAGACGCTTCGAGTTGTGGAACACGCCGCGCCGCAACGACTTCCGGTCGCGGTGCGGGGCCGCGGCGACCGTCACGTCGACCATCGCCTGGAAGCTGGGGAAGATGCGTTCGCCCTGCACAAGGGCGACGGTGCCCTTCTGCGCCTCGGTCAACTCCGTGTGCCGCCGTGGCGCAGACGGTGTCACGTCGACGAGCACCAGCTTGGACACCAGCTCGGGCGCGGACACCGCCAGCCGGATCGCCGTCAAACCGCCCAGCGACATCCCGACGACGAGGTCGGCGTCCGGCGCGAGTTCACGCACGACCGGCTCCACCGCCACCGCGTTCAGCTTCGGCCCGTAGTCGCCGTCCTCACGCCAGGCCGAGCGGCCGTGGCCCGGCAGGTCGACCGCCAGCGCGGGCTCGCCGAGCCCGACGATCACCGTGTCCCAGGTGTGCGCATTCTGCCCGCCGCCATGAAGGAAGACCACGCGCGGTGGGCCGTCGCCGAACTTCAGCGCGCTGATCGGACCGCGGTCGATGCGCTCGACGGTCGGCGAGTGGCCGGTCACGCCGGCCTGCTCGGCGTTTTCTTTGAGGAAGGCGAACTCCGGCAGAGCAGCCAGTTCGTCGTCGATCTCGGTCACAGACGTTGACTGTACGAGTACACCGGGACTGTGGGGAGCCTCACGCGGTGGTGGATGCTCAGCGCTCTCATCTGGCGGCCATACCCGGCACTTCCGGCGGCGTTACCCTCGGCGATGTGGCCACGCCGGCGCTGGACCTGCTGCTCGGTCCGGAAGCCCTGAATGTGCTTTCCGCGGCTGTCGCAGAGTACGGCTGCCGGCTGGAAGACCTGCGTGCGGCAGACGTCAATGTAGACCCGTCCGGCGCCGCCGCCGTCGTCATGTACGTGGCCGGGGTGCGCCGCGCGGACGGCACCTGCACAACCGAATTTCTTGGCGCCACGACCGGGAGCCGGATCCCGGCCGGTGCGGCCGTCGTCGCGGGCGAGTACCGCGGTGAGCCGGTCGACGTTGGAATTTGGGCGTGGCCCCGCGATCCCGCGCTACCCGCGCTCCCGACCGCCAGTAACCCAGTGCTGCTGGCCGAAATGTTTCGGAAGTTCGGGCTAAGCACCGCGTCGACACTAGACATCCACCCACGTAACTACCGGCCCGCGCACCATGCCGTGCTCGAGGTGCACGACGGGCGCTTTCGGTGGTTCGTCAAGGTTGTTCGGCCGTCGGCGGTGGCCGACCTCTGCCATCGCCATGACGTTGCATGCCGAAATGTGCCCGTGCCACCGGTGCTTGCCTCGACCCCCGACGGTCTGATCGTGCTGCCGGAGGGGAAGGGAACACCGTTGCGCACGCTGTATCCTCGACGGCGACGCCGCGCTGCCCTCACCCGAGGTGCTCGAGTCTGTCCTGGACGCACTGCCGGAGGAGCTGATGATGCTGGTGCCCAGGCCATCGCATCTGCAGATGGTGGATTACCACACGGGCGTGTTGCGATGCGCAGCCGCCGACGAGCTTGAGGTGCTGACCCGGGTCGCCGACGTGGTGGAAGTCCTGCACTCGGTGGAAGCCCAATCCGAGGAGATGGTGCCGGTCCACGGCGACTTCTATGAAGGCCAGCTTTTCGCCGACGACGGGCGGGTGACCGCTGTTCTCGATATCGACACCGCAGGCCCTGGAGAACGATCCGACGAATGGGCGACGCTGCTCGCGCACCTGTCGGCTCTGACTCTCGACACCGCCGGACGGGAAACAGCCCCCGGTTACGCGGACGCGGTCCTCGCCTATGCTGAGCGTCGGGTTCCGGCTCAGCAGTTACGACAGCGGACCGCTGCGGCGCTGCTCGGGCTGGCGATTGTGCCGTTTCGCGTGCAGAAGCACCAGTGGCCGGAGCACACCGTGGCCCGGCTTGATCTTGCGATGACGTGGCTAGCAAAAGCGAGATGAAAGACCCCCGTCTGGCCTTGCAGGCGTGCATATAGCGCGCAAGACTGGGGGCATGCCCGGGGAGAGGAACTGAGGAGAAGAGAGGGGTAGATCAATGGAACGACCGGCCAGCTGGAAAGTCCTGACGCTTGGCGCTGCCCTCACCGGCCTGAGCGTTGCGGGCGCCGGCGCCGTACAGGGCGAAACAGGATCTCCGGATACCGCCCCCGCATCGGTGAGCCCGGGCCCCCTTTTCAACGAACCGCGGCTGTTAGCAAGTGGTAGTGGCAACTTCGGAAGCGTCGGCGGAGACTGGGTTGACTGGGGTCCGGGTTGGTGGCGCCCGGGCGGGTGCGTCAGCGCCACGGGTCCGTTCGGTTACGTCGCCGGAAGCGTGTGCATCTAGCGACCTGCGCGAAACTCGCCCGAGCCCGCCAACTCGTCGTCGTTGACCACAGCTGGACCCTACTCGGAAACGATTCTGCGCCCAGGCCGTGAATATGCGAGGAGCGCACGCCCTGAGCGCAGAGTCAATGTCAGCGGCTAGCCCTCGATGAAGGTCTCGAGTTGCGTGCGGGCGATGTCGTCCGGCAGCTGCTGCGGCGGGCTCTTCATCAGGTAGGCCGACGCGGCGACGACCGGCCCGCCGATGCCGCGATCCTTGGCGATCTTCGCCGCACGGACCGCGTCGATGATGACGCCGGCGGAGTTCGGCGAGTCCCACACCTCGAGCTTGTACTCCAGGTTCAGCGGCACATCGCCGAACGCGCGGCCCTCCAGCCGCACGTACGCCCACTTGCGGTCGTCGAGCCAGGCGACGTGATCGGACGGGCCGATGTGTACGTCCTTGGTCTTGAACTCACGCTGCAGGTTCGACGTGACCGCCTGGGTCTTGGAGATCTTCTTCGACTCCAAGCGCTCACGCTCGAGCATGTTGAGGAAGTCCATGTTGCCGCCGACGTTGAGCTGCATCGTGCGGTCGAGCTGCACGCCGCGATCCTCGAACAGCTTGGCCATCACGCGGTGGGTGATGGTCGCACCCACCTGGCTCTTGATGTCGTCACCGACGATCGGCACACCGGCGTCTTCGAACTTCTTGGCCCACACCGGGTCGGAGGCGATGAACACCGGCAGTGCGTTGACGAACGCAACGCCGGCGTCGATCGCGCACTGCGCGTAGAACTTGTCGGCCTCCTCGGAGCCCACCGGCAGGTAGGACACCAGCACGTCGACGTCGTTCTCCTTGAGCACCTTCACCACGTCGACCGGGTCGGCGTCGGACACCTCGATGGTGTCGGCGTAGTACTTGCCGATGCCGTCCAGGGTCGGGCCGCGCTGCACCGTGACGTTGGTCGGCGGCACGTCGGCGATCTTGATGGTGTTGTTCTCCGACGCGAAGATCGCCTCAGAGAGGTCGAACCCAACCTTCTTGGCGTCGACGTCGAAGGCGGCGACGAACTTGACGTCCCGGACGTGATACGGGCCGAAGCGCACATGCATCAGGCCGGGCACCGTGGCGGTCTCGTCGGCGTCTTGGTAGTACTGCACGCCCTGAACCAACGACGACGCGCAGTTGCCGACACCGACAATCGCGACCCGCACCTCGGTGTTGTCACTCATGGTTCTCCCTCTCAAACCAGTGCCACTTGAAAACTTGAAATCTGCTAGATCTATGACTGCTCGGCGCGACCCTGTGCTACCCGTTCGGCCGCGATCAAATCGTTGAGCCACTTCACTTCGCGCTCGCTGGACTCCAACCCCAACTGGTGAAGCTGGCGCGTATAGCGGTCAAGCGAGCTGCTGGCCCGCGCGACTGCTTCACGCAGACCCTCTCTGCGTTCCTCGACCTGACGACGGCGACCCTCCAAAATCCGCATCCTGGCCTCGGCCGGTGTGCGGTTGAAGAAGGCGAGGTGAACACCGAACCCGTCGTCGGTGTAGTTCTGCGGACCGGTATCGGCCACCAACTCGGCGAAGCGCCGCTGACCGGCGTCGGTCAGCTGATAGACCCGGCGCGCACGGCGCACCTTCGGGATGCCGTCCGGTGCCGCGTCCTCGACGATCAACCCGTCGGCCTGCATCCGGCGAAGCGCGGGATACAGCGAGCCGTAGGAGAACGCTCTGAAAGCACCCAGTAGGCCCGTCAACCTTTTACGCAGCTCGTAGCCATGCATGGGGGACTCGAGCAGAAGACCCAGCACCGCGAGCTCCAGCATCGAACCACCTCCTTCGCCTGTCGCTACGACGTTCCGACACCTCGGACAATAGTATCGCCCCGATATATTCCGCGCTACACAGAAACCGGGGCCAAGCCCAAATACGCAGACCTCAGGTGCGCGGGTAGTTGATCTGCTTGACGGTGCCGTCGTCGGCCATCTCGATGTAACCGCTGCCGAAGTCGCTCGAGACGTAGACGGTCACCGTCAGCGGGTCGGGCGCAGTGGGGTCGCTGCCCGGATCGAGGTTGGTGTAGCTACTCGTCACGTCCGCCGGCTTGATGCCGAGCGTCTCCGGAGCGCCGCGAAAAACCCGACGATCGCCGTCGGATCGAACGTCGTCGGATTCGCGGACGTAGTGGTGGCGTCCCCCCAGCCGCCGCGATAGGTATAGCTGACCTTCCGCCGCTCGTCGCTGGGATCGACCCGGTCGAGCACCGCGTATTCGGGATAGATCACCATCCGGTATCCCATGGTGTCGCCGAACCGCTGCCTCATCTGCTCGGTGAGACCGGTCAGTCCACCCGCGACTGCAGCTCCGCGGCGGCGTCAGCACGTTGGCGGTACGTCCGACTTGGCGCCCGATCGTAAAAGTTCGTCCGGCATCACCGCAGACCAGATGCCGATCACGATCACGGACTCGACCCCGTCACGCCTCCGCCGTCGCGGTGCCGACGTACTCTGGTCATCGTGCGACTGCAGCGACAGGTGGTGGACTATGCGCTTCGGCGCCGGTCCCTGCTGGCCGAGGTCTACTCGGGACGCACCGGCGTCTCGGAGGTCTGCGATGCCAATCCGTACCTGCTGCGGGCCGCGAAGTTCCATGGGAAGCCCAGCTCGGTGATGTGCCCGATCTGCCGCAAGGAACAGCTCACGTTGGTGTCATGGGTTTTCGGTGACCACCTGGGCGCCGTGTCGGGTTCGGCGCGGACGGCCGAGGAGCTGGTCATGCTGGCCTCCCGCTACGACGAATTCTCGGTACATGTGGTGGAGGTATGCCGCACCTGCAGCTGGAATCACTTGGTGAAGTCGTACGTGCTCGGCGCGGTTCGCCCGCCAAAGGGTTCGCGTTCCACCCGGACCGCGCGCAACGGCGCGCGGACGGCCAGTGAATAGCGAAGGGCGCCACGACCGGTCAGCCAGTGAAGTCCGTTCGGGACGAGCGGCTGACGGTGTGGGCGCACGCCCGTCCCGCGAAGCCGACCCGTCAGGCCCTCGGCGGCCTGCGGTGCCACCCGACGACCGACTGACCGCCGTCATCCCCGCGGTCCGCGAGGACACCCCGCCGCTGCGCGACCCGATCGAGGCCGTCAAGGCGGCGCTCGACGGCGCCCCGCCACCGAAGCCGCCACCACCGGGACCTCCGCGTCGGCCGGGTGGCGGTGGAGGCGGACCATCCGGCCGAGCTCCCCGCCGGCTGCCCGCCATGGAGCAGATCAACTGGAAGTGGGTGCGCCGCGGGCTGTTGGTGACGGTGGCGGCGATGATTGTGCTGCCCGTCGTGACGTTCGGGATGGCGTACCTGATCGTGGATGTGCCCAAGCCGGGTGATATCCGCACCAACCAGGTCTCGACGATCCTCGCCAGCGACGGCAGCGAGCTCGCCAAAATCGTTC
Source organism: uncultured Actinomycetota bacterium (assembly GCA_963800125.1). Taxonomy (GTDB): domain Bacteria; phylum Actinomycetota; class Actinomycetes; order Mycobacteriales; family Mycobacteriaceae; genus Mycobacterium. The sequence goes on from CAWDAC010000005.1 coordinate 106,456, forward strand.
CGCCCGAAGGCAACCGGGTCGACGTCAACATCGACCAGATACCGGTGCATGTGCGGGACGCGGTGCTGGCCGCCGAAGACCGCGACTTCTACTCGAACCCCGGCTTCTCGTTCTCCGGGTTCGCCCGTGCCGCGAAGAACAACATCTTCGGCGGTGACACTCAGGGCGGGTCAACGATCACCCAGCAGTACGTCAAGAACGCGCTGGTCGGCTCGCAGCGCGCCGGGTTGGGCGGTGTCATCCGCAAGGCCAAGGAGCTTGTCATCTCGACGAAGATGTCCAGCGAATGGTCCAAAGACGAAGTGCTGCAGGCCTATCTGAACATCATCTATTTCGGCCGCGGGGCGTACGGTATCGCCGCGGCGTCGAAGGCGTACTTCGACAAGCCGGTCGAACAGCTAACCGTCACCGAGGGCGCGCTGCTGGCCGCGCTCATCCAGCGGCCCTCCGCTCTGGACCCCGCTGTCGACCCGGACGCCTCGGCAGCGCGGTGGAAGTGGGTGCTCGACGGCATGGTCGAGATCGGCGCGCTCTCGCCGACCGACCGTGCGGCACAGGTGTTTCCGCCGACGGTCCCGCCGGATCAGGCCAGGAACCAGAACCAGACGACGGGTCCGAACGGGCTGATCGAGCGGCAGGTCACCAAGGAACTCCTCGAGCTGTTCGACATCGACGAGCAGACGCTGAATACCGAGGGCCTGCAGGTCACCACCACGATCGACCCGAAGGCGCAGGCGGCGGCCGAAGAAGCGGTGACCGACTCGCTCGACGGCCAGGGCCCGGATATGCGCGCCGCTGTGGTGTCCATCGACCCGAGGACGGGCGGCGTCAAGGCCTACTACGGCGGATCCGACGCCCAAGGCTTCGACTTCGCCCAGGCCGGATTGCCGACCGGCTCGGCGTTCAAGGTGTTTGCGTTGGTGGCCGCGCTCGAGCAGGGCATCGGTTTGGGTTACCAGGTGGACAGCTCGCCGGTCACCGTCGACGGCATCAAGATCACCAACGTCGAGGGTGCCAGCTGCGGCACCTGCAACATCGCCGAAGCGCTCAAGCGGTCACTGAACACGGCCTACTACCGGCTGATGCTGAAGCTGAAGAACGGGCCATCCGATGTCGCCGACGCCGCGCACCAGGCCGGCATCGCCGAAAGCTTCCCCGGTGTCGAGCACACCCTGTCCGAGGATGGCAAGGGCGGCCCGCCGAACAACGGAATCGTGTTGGGTCAGTACCAGAGTCGTGTGCTCGACATGGCCTCGGCGTATGGCACGATCGCCGCATCGGGCGTCTACCACGCTCCGCATTTCGTGCAGAAGGTGGTGAACGCCGACGGCCAGGTGCTGTTCGACGCGGCAGGCGAGGACAACTCCGGTGAGCAGCGCATCGACAAGGCCGTTGCCGACAACGTCACCGCCGCCATGCAGCCGATCGCCGCGTACTCCAACGGCCACGCGTTGGCCGGCGGACGTCCGTCGGCGGCCAAGACCGGCACCAACCAGCTCGGCGACACCGGCGACAACCGCGACGCCTGGATGGTCGGCTTCACCCCGTCGCTGTCGACGGCGGTCTGGGTCGGCACGACCGAAGGCACCAAGCCGCTGGAGAACAGGTGGGGGTCGCCGGTGTATGGGTCCGGCCTGCCGTCCGACATCTGGAAGAACACGATGGACGGCGCGCTGGAGGACACCGACAACGAGTCGTTCCCCAAGCCGACCGAGATTGGCGGCTATGCGGGCCCGCCCGCGCCGCCGCCGCCTCCTCCGGCGGCGCTCGCGCCGCCCTCGGAGACGGTGATACAGCCGACCATTGAAGTGGCACCCGGCATCACCATCCCCTTCGGTCCGCCGACAACGGTGCCCATCGGTCCGCCGCCGCCGCCCGGGTCGCCGCCGAGCCCGGTCGGGGCACCGGTTGGGCCGGGAGCGCCGGTTCCGCCAGGCGTACCGGGTCCGGGTCCGCCAGCGCCGCTTCCGCCCCCGTGACCGAGAGCGGGGATAGCCGAGGGCGACGAACGGGGCGGCGGCGCGCGAGCCGCTCCGCACTACGGTGTCGCCGCAGCCGTTGGCGGCCGACGTGCGCAGCGCCGACGACCGCGACCTGCCCAGCCGGACCGATGCACTAGCGGGTGCACTGTCGCAGGTGATCGGCGGGCCGGTAGGGCGGCACGCGCTGATCGGCCGGGCCCGCTTCCTCACCCCGCTGCGGGTCATGTTTGCGATCGCCGTGGTGTTTCTCGCGCTTGGCTACACGACGAAGGCGGCATGCCTGGTGACCACCGGGTCGGGCACCGCCGATCAGAAGGTCGCCAATTGGCAGAACCAGCGCGCGTACTACGAGCTGTGCTACTCCGACACCGTCCCGCTCTACACCGCGGAAATGCTGAACCTGGGCAAGTTCCCGTACAAGTCGAGCTGGATCGAGACCGATAGCGAGGGCAGGCCGCAGATTCAGTTCGACGGCAATATCGCCGTGCGGTACATGGAGTATCCGGTGATCACCGGTGTCTACCAGTACATGTCGATGGCACTGGCCAAGACCTACTCCGCGCTGAGCAAGTTGGTCGCGGTGCCGTCGATCGCCGAGGTGGTGATGTTCTTCAACATCTCCGCCTTCGGGCTGGCGCTGGCGTGGTTGGCCACGGTGTGGTCTACCGCGAAACTGGCGGGCAGACGCATCTGGGACGCGGCTCTGGTCGCAGGGTCCCCGATCGTGATCTTTCAGATCTTTACCAACTTCGACGCGCTGGCAACGGCATTCGCGGTGGGCGCGATCCTGGCCTGGGCGCGGCGAAAGCCTGTGCTTGCCGGCGCGCTGATCGGGCTGGGGGTGGCGGCCAAGCTGTACCCGATCTTGCTGCTGATCCCGTTGGCGATTCTCGGGCTGCGCACTGGTCGGCTGCGGGAAGTGGGCAAGACGGCCGCCGCCGCGGTCATCTCCTGGCTGCTGGTCAATCTGCCGGTGATGGTGCTGTTCCCACGCGGTTGGTCGGAGTTCTTCCGGCTCAACGCCCGCCGCGGCGACGACATGGACTCGCTGTACAACGTCGTGAAGTCCTTCACCGATTGGCAAGGCTTCGACTCCGGCCTGGGGCTGTGGCAGCCGCCGACCATCCTCAACACCGTGGTCATGGTGTTGTTCGGATTGTGTTGTGCGGGCATCGCTTACGTTGCGCTGACCGCCGGGCACCGGCCGCGCCTTGCGCAGGTGGCGTTCCTGGTCGTCGCCCTGTTCCTGTTGACGAACAAGGTGTGGAGTCCGCAGTTCTCGTTGTGGCTGGTGCCGCTGGCGGTGCTGGCGTTGCCGCACCGGCGCATTCTGCTGGCGTGGATGACCATCGACGCGCTGGTGTGGGTGCCGCGGATGCTGTTTCTGTACGGCGAGCAGAACCGCGGCCTGCCCGAACAGTGGCTCACTATCACCGTCCTGCTTCGTGATATCGCGGTGATCGGGCTGTGCGCGTTGGTGATTCGGCAGATCTACCGACCGGAGCTGGATCTCGTGCGCAACCACGGGCAGCTCGATGATCCGTCGGGTGGGGTGTTCGACGGTGCGCCCGACGCGCCGCCGCGTTGGCTGCCGAAGTGGCTGCGCCCGAACGGTCAACACGGCCGACCTGATGAAGCTCCATCCGACGACCCCAATCCGAGCGCACCGCATCCCGAGCCTGATTACGCTGGCCAGCGCACCATATAAAGGGGCGGGCGATGTTGGTCGCGATTCCACTGTTCGAGCGGTTCACGGCGCTGGACGCGGTCGGTCCCTACGAAGTCCTGCAACGGGTTCCGACGATCGACGTGACTTTTGTAGGACACCGGCTCGGTGAGGTGCGCAGCGATAACGGGATGCTGGGTCTGATGGTCGACAAGTCCTTCGCCGAAGTTCCCCGGCCCGACGTGGTGGTGTTCCCCGGCGGCATCGGCACCCGTGTCCTGATCAAGGACCAGGAAGTGTTGGACTGGCTGCGCGCGGCCCACAAACACACGACCTTCACCACGTCGGTGTGCACCGGTGGCCTGGTGCTGGCCGCGGCCGGACTGTCCCCCTCGCAAGCTGGGGGTACCCCCACACCGGGTTGACGGCGACCACGCACTGGCGGGCTCAGGAGCTGTTCAACTCACTGGGCGCGACGTACGTCCCGCAGCGGGTGGTCGAGCATTCCCCCGCAAGCGGGAGGTGCCCCCAGCCTGCGCGGCATCATCACCGCGGCTGGGGTGTCCAGCGGCATCGACATGGCATTGCGGCTGGTCGAGTTGCTCGTCGGTCGAGAAGCGGCCGAGGCCAGCCAATTGATGATCGAATACGACCCGGAACCGCCGTTCGACTCCGGCGCCCTGTCCAAGGCATCCGCGGACACCCACCAACTCGCCTTGGAGTACTACAAACATCGGGCGTAGCACGCTAGGGAGGCGCGACGGCGAAGAGGCGCCACTCGCCGGGCACGCCCTTGAGCTCGTGAGCGCCGCGCTCCTCGAACTCGAGTCCTGACCCGATCACGAGGTCGCGCAGCGTGCTGGACACGAGCACGTCGTTCGGCCCTGCCAGTGCGCTCACCCGCGCCCCAATGTGCACCCCGATTCCGCCGATGTCATCGCCGCGGACCTCGCACTCGCCGGTGTGCAACCCGGCGCGCACCTCGATGCCGAGCGCCTGCACCGCGTCGCGGATCGACATCGCGCAGCGGATCGCTCGCTGAGGGCCGTCGAACATCGCGAGGAAGCCGTCTCCTGCTGTGTTCACCTCGCGGCCTCGAAAGCGAGACAGCTGGGCCCGGATGACAGCGTCGTGCGCATCGAGCAACGCATGCCAGTCACGGTCGCCGATCTCCGCCGCGCGGCGCGTCGAGTCCACGATGTCGGTGAAGAGCACTGTCGCGAGAACCCGATCGTCCGCCACATCGGACTGGTGACCGGTGAGGAACTCGGCGATCTCATGGAAGGACGGTCGCCACGGTTCGACGAAGTGGTACATGTTGCGACCGGGTAGTTCGACGTACTTCGCGCCGGATATGTGATCGGCGACGTACTTGCCCATCGCGGGCAGGATCAACGGGTCGTCGGCGTGCTGGACGACGAGGGTCGGCACGCGGACCGTCGGAAGCAGCGCCCGCATGTCCAATTCGGAAACCATTGGCAGTATGAGAGCAACGGTCCCGGGGCTCGCCGCCAGGCGTTCCATCCGAGCCCACGTAGCCCGGATCTCCTCGTTCCATGGCATGTCCGGATTGATCGCATGTTCGAAATTCCCCGTTCCCCACATGGCGACCATGGCGGCGAGGATTTCCTCGGGAGTGGGCCCTTCAGTGCGGGCGGAGATCGGATCGGCATAGCCCTCGAGCACGACCAGCGCGGTGGTGCGGGACGGATGTGTTGCCGCAAACAGCGCCCCTGTCGCGAACGCGCCGTCGATCGCGATCGAGGACTGCTTCGCGACTCCCGAGATCGTCCAACACCGCGGTGATGCTGTCGGACCATTGCTCCAACGTCGGCAGCGCGCCCGGAGTGACGGGATCGGATGCTCCCGTGCCCGGTTGGTCGAAGAAGATGAGCCGACCGAGCGATGTCATCGCCTCGACCCACCCTCGCAGGGACGGTAGCTCCGGAAGAACCTCGCAGCACGTGAACCAGTTCGGGACGAACACGATGTCGCGAGGGCCTTCACGCGACGCGCGATAGGCGACGCGCAAGTCGCCGTTGCGCGCATAGCGCGTCTCCGAGAACACTGCGGAAGTGTAAGCCCGACGAGCAGCGCGATTTCGCAGATCAGCGGGCGTTCCTGTAGCCTGGGCCGGTTGCCGACGCAGGCGACCCTCCTGCCACGGACCGACCGTGGCCGCACATGACCACAGGAGGTGATGAGGTCCTCATGCGTCCATACGAAATCATGGTCATCCTCGACCCCACCCTTGACGAGCGCACCGTCGCCCCGTCGCTGGATGCGTTTCTGAACGTCATCCGCACTGACGGTGGAACCATCGACAAGGTCGACATCTGGGGCAAGCGCCGGCTGGCCTACGAGATCGCCAAGCATGCCGAAGGCATCTACGCGGTCATCGACGTGAAGGCCGCCCCGGCCACCGTGTCCGAGCTCGACCGTCAGCTCAGCCTGAATGAGTCCGTACTGCGGACCAAGGTGCTGCGCACGGACAAGCACTAGTCCCGAACGTCTGTCGGCTGTCGTGCGTGTTGCGTAGGCTCGCGCCCAACAAGCCGCAGCGATGAGCGCTCGCGCGAAGAGCCGAAAATACTGTTCAGGAGGATCTCGTGGCTGGTGACACCGTCATCACCGTCGTCGGAAACCTGACCGCCGACCCGGAACTGCGCTTCACCCCTTCCGGCGCGGCCGTCGCCAACTTCACGGTCGCGTCCACTCCGCGGATCTTCGACCGCCAGAGCAATGAGTGGAAGGACGGCGACGCGCTGTTCATGCGGTGCAGCATTTGGCGTGAGGCCGCCGAGAACGTGGCCGAAAGCCTGACCCGGGGCTCGCGGGTGATCGCCCAGGGGCGGCTCAAGCAGCGGTCCTACGAAACCCGCGAGGGCGAGAAGCGCACCGTCGTCGAACTCGAGGTGGACGAGATCGGCCCGTCGCTGCGCTACGCCACCGCCAAGGTGAACAAGGCCAGCCGCAGCGGCGGCGGCGGTGGCGGATTCGGCAGCGGCGGCGGCGGCTCCCGCGGCGCTTCTGCCGGCAGCTCCGAAACCAAGGACGACCCCTGGGGCAGCGCTCCGGCGTCCGGATCGTTCTCCGGCAGCGACGACGAACCGCCCTTCTGACCAAACTCCAAAAGCAAGTGAGAAAGAGATAGAACATGGCCAAGGCCACCAAACGACGCCCGGCTCCCGAGAAGCCGATCAAGACCCGCAAGTGCGTGTTCTGCTCCAAGAAGGGGCAGACGATCGATTACAAGGACACTGCGCTGCTGCGGACATATATCAGCGAGCGAGGCAAGATCCGCGCCCGGCGGGTCACCGGCAACTGCGTGCAGCACCAGCGCGACATCGCGATTGCGGTCAAGAACGCCCGCGAGGTTGCTCTGCTGCCGTTCAGCTCGTCGACACGCTAAAGCGGCAGGACTGAAGGAAAGACTCAAGAGATGAAACTGATTCTTACCGCCGAGGTGGACCACCTCGGTTCGGCGGGCGACACCGTAGAGGTGAAGGACGGCTACGGGCGCAACTACCTGCTGCCGCGCGGGCTGGCGATCGTGGCCAGCCGGGGAGCCGAGCGTCAGGCCGAGGCGATTCGGCGGGCCCGCGAGGTCAAGACCGTTCGCGGCCTCGAACACGCCAATGAACTGAAGTCCGCACTCGAGGGCCTGGGCACCGTGGACCTGCCGGCGAGGACCGCGTCCGATACCGGCAAGCTGTTCGGTTCGGTCACAGCCGCCGACATCGTCGGTGCGATCAAGAAGGCCGGCGGACCCAATCTCGACAAGCGGACGGTTCAACTGCCCAAGGGACACATCAAGACCCTCGGCACCCATCCGATCGCGGTGCGGCTACATCCCGACGTAGACGTCGCGGTGTCGGTGAACGTCGTCGCCGAGCTTGTAAATGCTCTCGTCAATTACCGGCGTGAAGACCATGATCCATCTTCACGCCGGTGTTGCTGTATTTCTGGCGAACACCTGACGGCGATAGCTGCACAGCGAAGCTAACCTGCCGTTAACCTGGGCGGCGCTGAGGCGAAACACAACACGCCCGAGAACGCAACCCGGGCCGACACGCCGAGGAAATTGCCATCCACAGATATCAACCACCCTTGTGGTCCGCTTAACTGCGGGGATGTCGTAGACGTCGGCGTTCGTCCACAGGTTCTCCCCAACGCCTCAACACGGGTGGACGCAGATATCCACACACCATCCACAAGTTCATAAACAGGGTGGCTTTTCGACCGCTCCAGCAACGTCTAGCGTTGGCCGTCGCAAGGCAGTTCCGGCGCCGGGGAGGTTGTGCCCGTCGGTGGCCTGACTTAGAGTCACGGTAGCAGGTGTCGAACGTACGTTCGAGCGAGCAGGGGAGGTGAGGATGCTCCGTGGCTGTCGTGGATGATCTTGGCCGTTCGGCGATGGACGTCTCACCGCCCACCGAGGACTTTGGTCGCCAGCCGCCACAGGACGAAGCGGCCGAGCAGGCCGTGCTCGGCGGGATGCTGCTGAGCAAGGATGCCATCGCCGATGTGCTCGAGCGGCTCCGGCCAGGCGACTTCTACCGCCCCAATCACCAAAACGTCTACGACGCGATCCTGGATCTCTACGGTCGTGGCGAGCCGGCGGACGCGGTGACGGTGGCCGCCGAGCTGGACCGGCGGGGTCTGCTCCGCCGCATCGGGGGCGCACCGTATCTGCACACCCTGATCTCCACCGTGCCGACGGCCGCCAACGCCGGGTTCTACGCCGGCATCGTCGCGGAGAAGGCGCTGTTGCGCAGGCTCGTCGAGGCAGGCACCAGGGTCGTTCAGTACGGCTACGCCGGTGCGGAGGGATCCGACGTGGCCGAGGTCGTGGATCGGGCACAGGCCGAGATCTACGACGTCACCGACAGGCGGATGTCGGACGACTTTGTGCCGCTGGAAGACCTGCTGCAGCCGACGATGGACGAGATCGACGCGATCGCGTCACACGGCGGGATCGCGCGCGGTGTGCCGACGGGCTTCGTCGAACTCGACGACGTGACCAACGGCCTGCACCCCGGCCAGATGATCATCGTCGCGGCCAGGCCTGGCGTCGGGAAGGCTCTGTCATTGGATACCCCGCTGCCGACACCGACCGGTTGGACCACGATGGGTGATGTCGCGGTGGGTGATTGGCTTCTCGGCGCCGACGGGCGACCGACACTGGTGATGGCGGCGACCGGCGTGATGCTGGGCCGGCCGTGCTACGAGGTCGAGTTCTCCGACGGGACACGAATTGTCGCCGACGCGCAGCATCAATGGCCGACCGGCTACGGAAGCCGGACCACCGCCGAACTGCGTTGCGGCCTGGACACCATTGCCGCGGCGGGCTCGCTGGGGCGGTTCGATGAACGCCGCGCTGTTGCCACCCTGATGTCGCCGGTACTGCAGATCGACGCCATGCGTCGCGTCCGCACCGTGCCGGTCCGCTGCGTCGAGGTCGACAATGCCGCGCACCTGTATCTGGCCGGGCGCGGCATGGTGCCGACGCACAACTCGACGCTCGGCCTGGACTTCCTGCGGTCGTGCTCGATCAAGAATCGACTGGCCAGCGTCGTCTTCTCGCTGGAGATGAGCAGGTCCGAGATCGTGATGCGGCTGCTGTCAGCTGAGGCGAAGATCAAGCTGGCGGACATGCGCTCGGGCCGGATGAGCGACGACGACTGGACCCGGCTGGCGCGGCGAATGAGCGAGATCAGCGAGGCACCGCTGTATATCGACGACTCGCCGAACCTGACGATGATGGAGATCCGTGCCAAGGCGCGCCGGCTCAAGCAGCGGGCTGATCTGAGGCTGATTGTCGTCGACTACATGCAGCTGATGACGTCGGGCAAGAAGTTCGAGTCGCGGCAGCAGGAAGTGTCCGAATTCTCGCGGAGCATGAAGCTGCTCGCGAAGGAGCTCGAGGTGCCGGTCGTTGCGATCAGTCAGCTGAACCGCGGCCCAGAACAGCGGACAGACAAGAAACCAATGCTGTCTGATCTCCGTGAATCGGGAAGTTTGGAGCAAGATAGCGACGTCGTCATCCTGCTGCATCGGCCGGATGCGTTCGAACGCGACGACCCACGCGGCGGCGAGGCCGACCTGATTCTTGCCAAGCACCGCAATGGCCCAACCAAGACCATCACCGTCGCGCATCAGTTGCACCTGTCACGTTTCGCCAACATGGCGAAGTAACGCCGGCTGCTGACACACATTGTCGGTTCTCAAATTAGATGTCCATTTCTCATTTGACTTGGCCAACGTTTGGCCAATTGGACATTTCAGATGAGATTTTTCGTGAAGCATCCCGGGTGGACAAAGCGTAAGCATGTAAACCGCTCCGTCCGATCGCGCGTCGGGTCAGTCGTCGCGGAATAGACGACATATGAGGGTCTGACCCGAAAATCGGATAGTGAGTGGGCAGGCCGAAGGCAACCCGGCGGAGCCGGGTCATGTTGCGCGGCTGTGGGTTTGGGGTCAGGCGGCGGTGTCGGTGATGACCGCTTTGCCGTCGCGGATGGCGATGTGTTGGCCGGTGAGCGCTTGGAGTTGGGTGGCCAGGTCGCGGGCGCGGCGGTGTTTGTTGATCCGGGATTCGTAGTAGCCGGGCCCGAGGTCGCAAAATCTGGCGTCCGGGTCCGACAGCAGGTGGTAGATGACGGTCAGTACCGAATTGCCGGTAGCGACGAGCGCCTTCTGCTTGCCGCGGCGTCGGGCCAGGCGCCGGTAGCGGGCGCCCAGGAAGGTGTCGGTACGCGAGTTGACGAACGCGATGCGGCCCAAAGTGCCGGCCAGCCAAGGGTTGCCCTTGGCGCGGCCCTTGCTCATCGACTTACCGGCCGACTGATGGATCTGCGGGCAGAACTTGGCCCACGACACCAGATGCGCGGCCGAAGGGAACCGGGTCATGTCGACCCCGATCTCGGCGATCAGCTCGGCAGCGGCCACGGTGCTCACGCCGGGGATGTCAGCGAGCTGGGCCGCCGGTCGGGAGAAAGGGCCAATCGCCTCCTCGATACGGGCGTCGAGTGCGGCAATCTGGGCGCTGATGCGGTCGCTGTTGTCGAGCATCATCTGCAGGATCGTCGCGTGGTGCTCGGTGAAGAACCCGCGCAGCGCCTCTTCGAGCCGGTCGGTCTTCTTGCGTGCGCTGGCCTTGGCCAGCCCGGCCAGCGTGCGCGGATCACGCTGCCCGGCGATCAGGGCGTCCATGATCGCCCGCCCAGTGACGCCGTGCAGGTTCGACAGCACCGCCGAGATCTTGATCTGGGCGTCCTCGAGCAGCTTTTCGGCCCGTTGCTGCTCGCGGGTGCGGTCTTGTACCAGGGCGCGCCGGTAGCGGGTGAGATCGCGCAGCCGACGGATCTCGGGCGGCTGCACCAGCGAGGGCCGGCACATGCCACGCTCGGCGACTTTGGCCAGCCAGACCGCATCGGCCCGATCCGTCTTGGCCCGGCCCGGCACATTCTTGACCTCGCGGGCGTTGACCAGCCAGCACTCGAATCCCTCGACCTCCAACAGGTAATACACCCCCTTCCAGTAGGTGCTGGTCGACTCCATCACCACCCGCTGCACGTGCCACTGCCGCAACCAGGCCGCCATCGCCAACAACTGCGCGGTGGTGGTGCCGTAGCTCCGCAGCTCCTGCATCCGCCTGCCCGGCCGCCGTTCCTGCGGCACCCGCACACACGCCTCCAGACCAGCCTTGCCCAGATCCAGCGCCGCCACCCGCTCCACCACCAGATCGGCATCATCGACGTCATCCATGCTCAATTCCTTCCCTCGCAACCGGTTACATGAGCGCGGTCGCCCGCAGGAACCGAACAGGGATAGATCCAGAGTCGGACCCTCGTGCTCATAGCAACAATGCGCAGCCCCACCACCGGCTCCCCGGATCAAACTCAAAAACGGGCTCACTGCGCCAAGAACCACCGACCTCGGCGAGCGACCGCACCCCGATTTTCCCGCATGCGCGGGCGTCCCCGAAGGGGACCAGGAAACTCAAAACTCGGTCTCGGAGGCACGCCAACGTGAACGCCGTCGATACCACGCGGGCAAGACTCACAGGAATCGCCGGATAGTTCGACCGAGTCCATCAGCCGTCCACGTCGGAGCATCGGGATCGACGGAAGAGTCGCCTGGACATCGGGCCAGCACGTCCATCACGCTCGTGCGCCTTCTACGACTGCTTCCTAGAGACGCCCGTTTACGGCGTCTCGGACAGCATGTGCGACAGATCTGATCGGTCAGGTTCGCGAGCCCGGCGACGGCGCAAACCACTGTTTTACGGCACGTCCCGGCGTAGGAAGGAATGGCGGGTGCCATCGGGCCTCGTTCATCATTTGTCCGAGACGTGAGGAAGTTCGGTGCGAATCATCACCGTCGAAGAACATTTTCATCATCCCGAGGTCATGGCCCGTGTCCAGGAACTGGCGGGGCAGTGGCCGCCGCCGCCTGTCGTTTCAGACGACGGCTTCGGCAGATTCTTTCAGGGCTTCATGCCGGAGAAGGATTCTGCGGAACGGCTGGGCGGGCACCGATTGGCGCACATGGATCGGGTCGGAATCGACATCCAGGTGGTTTCACATGGCGCAAGCAATCCCAGCAGGCTCGACCACCCTGAAGCCGTTCAGCTGTGCCGAAGAGTGAACGACAAACTTGCACAGCAGATTTCGGAGCATCCCACCCGGTTCCGGGGATTCGCCACCATCCCGTTACACGACCCGGCCGCCGCAGCGGACGAAATGAGGCGATGCGTCAACGAGCTGGGCTTCGTGGGAACCCTCATCATGGGAACCTGCGGCGGGTTATTTCTCGACGACGAGCGGTTCGATCCGGTCCTGGCCGCAGCCGAGGAGGTTGACCTGCCCATCTACATCCACCCGGAACTCCCGCCAGCCCCGGTGTCGACGGCCTATTACGCGGGAAATTGGCCCGCAGCGGCGCATTTCCTGTTCTCGGGACCCGCTTTCGGCTGGCACGCCGAGGCCGGCATCCACGTTCTGCGGCTCATTTTGTCGGGGGCGTTGGATCGTCACCCGAGCCTGAAACTCCTCAGCGGTCACTGGGGCGAGTTCGTCGCGGGCTGGCTCGACCGACTCGACGAGGCGATCGGCTGGGGCACCCACCTGGACCGCACAGTAAGCGAGTACTACCGCGAACATGTGTGGGCGACGCCGTCGGGCATGTACAGCCAGAATCAACTGCAATTCATTCTCGCTGAGATCGGCGCCGAGCGGATCATCTACTCCGAGGACTTCCCTTACATCATCCGCGACAACGTCTCGGACTTCCTCGAGCAGGCCGAACTCACCGACGACCAGCGAACCGCAATCGCTCACCGCAACGCCGAGAACGTGATGCGGATCAAAGCAACGTAACCCGCAGAACCGTGTTGATGCTGCGCCGTTAAAGCGCGTCTATGCCTGTCCCAAAACAGACGGGTTACGAGAGTCTCGTTAGTTTCATGTGCTGAACTAGCCGCACTGGCGTGTTCACACCAGTTCCGCGCACACTTCTCCGCGAGGGACTAGGGTACGGCCACGAGAAAGCGGAGGCGCGTCGTGCCTGACTCTGACGATCCAATGACTGCAGTGCTGCAGTATGTCGATGCATTCAACAACGGCGACTCTGCAGCGATGGCAGCGACATGCGCTGATCCCATGCAGATCCTCGACGGAATGTCGCCGCATGTGTGGCAGGGACCGACAGCCGCCGAGGACTGGTATAGGGACGCGCTTAACGAGGCTGAGCACGCAGGGGCTTCGGGCCTCCACATCGGCGTGGGCGAGCCACGGCATGCAGACGTCACCGGCGACTACGCGTATGTCGTAGTTCCCGTCACCTTCGCGTACAAGCTTCCCGACAAGCAGGTCAATCAAACAGGCGCGGTCTTCACGGTGGCGCTTCGTAAAGTCGACGCACACTGGCGGCTTACGGCCTGGGCGTGGGCGAAAGGCGATCAATAGGTTATCTAGGCTGGCGGCAACTGAGACCTCAGCCTTGGCACGCCGTTGTCTTGAAATAGACGACATACGAGAGTCTCAGAAGTCCGTCGCAACTGCCTGAGCGCCCCCGCCCGTCCTCATTGCTTGCTTGTGGTTGATGCGCCTAAGGACCGTTGCAGCGACGTTAATCAACGAAGTGCGAAGTCCTCCTTGGAACGGCGTCAGCGATCACCAATCTGGAGGCGGCGAACGCTAGGCCCTGAGGCAGTCTCGTTATGAAGGACATGATTGCTGGCTGCCTGGATGGTTTCGACTCCCGGTCGGGAGTTTCCGCACCCATCACCGACCCTGCCGCTTCCGGCGTGTCGTTATTGACGGTTTCGTCGGTCGAAGCCTGGAATCGGCAAGGGTACATGCCTAGCGTGATTAGCAGCCCGTGGTCGTCGGCTTGGGTGCGACTCGGTCGGCGGGCCGTCAGCGCACGCGGGGCCGATAGGTTGGGAGGACTGTCATGGCGAATGTCGATCATCCGAACATTTTGTTCATCATGAGCGACGACATCGGCTGGTTCAACGTCAGTTGTTACAACCACGGCATCATGGGGTATCGCACCCCGAACATCGACCGGATCGCCGCTGAGGGCGCGATGTTCACCGACTTCTACGGTCAGCAGAGTTGCACCGCTGGGCGCGCCGCCTTCATCACCGGGCAGCAGCCGATCCGCACCGGCCTGACCAAGGTCGGCTTCCCGGGCGCGATGCAGGGTCTCAGTGCCGAGGACCCGACGATTGCGCAGTTCCTGAAGAACTTCGGTTATGCGACCGGCCAGTTCGGCAAGAACCATGTCGGTGACCGCAATGAACATCTACCGACTGTGCACGGGTTCGACGAGTTCTTCGGCAACCTGTATCACCTCAACGCCGAGGAGTCCCCGGAGGCCACCGACTATCCGAAGGACCCGAGATTCCGCAAGCGGTTCGGGCCGCGCGGCGTGCTCAAATGCACGGCCACCGACGTCGACGACGAGACGGTCGATGAGCAGTTCGGCAAGGTCGGCAAGCAGGTCATCGAGAACACCGGCCCGCTGGACACCAAGCGGATGGAAACCGTCGACGAGGAATTCCTGTCCTCGGCCATCGATTTCATCGAACGCAAGACCAAAGAGAAAACCCCCTGGTTCTGCTACTTCAACAGCACCCGCATGCATGTCTGGACCCACCTCAAGCCGGAGTCCAAGGGCAAGACCGGCCTCGGCGTCTATCCCGACGGCATGGTCGAACTCGACGGCTACATCGGGCAACTCTTGGACAAGCTCGACGAACTCGGCGTCACCGAGAACACCATCGTGGTGTTCACCACCGACAACGGCGCCGAGGTGTTGTCGTGGCCCGACGGCGGTGCGACCCCGTTCCGTGGTGAGAAGGACACCAACTGGGAGGGCGGCTGGCGCATCCCCTGTGTGTGGCGCTGGCCCGGCGTCATCCAACCGGGACAGGTGATCAATGACATCTGCTCCCTGCAGGACTTCATCCCGACGTTCGCGGCTGCTGCCGGTGAGCCTGACCTGGTCGAAAAGGTGAAGAAGGGCTACCAGATCGGCGAGAAGACCTTCAAGGTCCACCTCGACGGCGTCAACCTGCTGCCGTTCCTGTCCGGCGATGAGGAGGAATGCCCGCGTGAGGGTTTCGTCTACTGGAGCGACGACGGCGACTTCCTGGCGCTGCGGGTTCGCCGGTGGAAGGTGGTGTTCGCCGAGCAGCGCAACAAAGGGGTGGGCGTGTGGCGTGAACCGTTCTCGATGATGCGGCTCCCGAAGTTCTTCGACCTGCGCGCCGACCCGTTCGAGCGCGGCGATGAAAGCGACTTCTTCTACGAGAAATGGTTCAGCGAGCACGACTTCCTGCTGATCTCGGCGCAAACCCTTGTCGCCAAATGGCTAGAAAGCTTCAAGGAGTTCCCGCCTCGCGCCGAAGCAGCGAGCTTCACCATCGACAAAGTGGTCGAAAAGCTCATGCCCCGAACCTGATAGCGATGGCCAGACAGCGCCGCCATCTCACCCACATCGCAGTTGTGTGGGTTGTGCCGCGATGGTTGCTCCCATAGGTCCGCCCGTCTCGAAACCACCACATTCGAGACGTACCGGACGGACACCCACGGCATAGGATCTGCCAGGTCGTTGCGTCTCAAAAGTTCGTCTCAGAAGAACCCATCGCAATATTGCGACACAGCGCTCATGCGACCTACGTTTCGGAATGAGTGCAATGAAGCGAACTTTGAGCCCGTATCCGATACTCCGACTACGTGTCCGGTCCGCTTCCCACTTCAACCGTCGTGTTGCCCAACTGTGTGCACAGACCCGTACATCAGGTTGGCATCAGCATACCTAAGGGACGCAACGGACCGGCCCCTTCCGGTATCGCACGCCGCGCGCGACCGGCAGGTCAAAGATACTGTGCTGCTGCGGGACTGCGCGGAACGAACCATCCGACGGAATCTGGTCGTCACCGTGACGAAATTGCGACCCATGCCACCGCGTACGGTCGAGCACCGCGCAGAATCCGACAACGGTCAAATGTGGCGGCGGGAAAATTGGACACGACGGTGAGACAACTCGCGCTGGACATCCCGTGAGACGACCTGTCTCAGTGCAGTTCAGCGCATCGCGTACGGACAGCAAGTTTGAGAAGCTACACGCGCTGTAGATTCTCAAACTCGATGTCCAATTCTCAAATGAAATGTCCAACGCATGTCCAATTGGACATTTCCGTGAGACAGCTTGAGTAGCGATGATGATGATGATGACGATGACGCGTGAGGCCGAATGATGGGCCCTATTGGCGCGCCATGGCGATCCGGAAGCGTTCGTCGGGGTCGATGTAATGGTCGGCAGCCTCGGCGTCCTCACCGAGATCGATCCGCACCCAGTCGATCTTGCCGGTGAATTGGCTGGTGTGGGCGGTGTAGTCCGGGCTGACGGTGGTGCCGGACTCGTATCCGACGTCGGTGGTCTCGTCGGCGGAGAAGATGAAGCCCTGAGTCTGGTCGACGCGGCCGCTGCCAACCTCGTTGCCGTTGTAGTAGAGCGTGACGGTGCCGCCCTTGCCCATGCCACCGCCGTCATAGGCGAATTCCATCCGCACTTGGCTGGTTCCGGCCGGCACGGGTTCGGTCGCTTCGATGTCGAACGACTTGATGCCTAGCACGTTGTAGTGGAACTTGGCCCTGCCGTCCTTGGTGTATAGGCTCCAGCCGCCGAAGCGGCCGCCCTGCGCGATGATGACGCCTTCGGCGCCGCCGTCGGCAGGCACGTCGACCTCGGACGTGACGGCGAAGGACTTGTTCTTGATGTCGACGACGCTGTTCTCCGACAGCCGTCCCATACCCGGGAACAACAGCTGGCTGTTCCCCTTGATCAACGAGGGTCGCCCGGCGGTCGCGGGGTTGATGCGCTCGATCTGGCGGTCATCGAGCGGGAGCACGTTGTACTTGACCGCCTCGATCAGCCAAAGGCGCTGCAGCTCATGTAGTTTCTCGGGGTTTTCCTTCGCGAGATCCTTCGACTGTGTCCAGTCGGTGTTGCCGTCGTAAAGCTCCCAGACGTCGTCGTCGAAGGCGGGCATCGCCATCCCAGCCATCTCCCACGGCGTGCGGTGCTTGGTTACCGCGCTCCAGCCCTTGTGATAGATGCCACGGTTGCAGAACATCTCGAAGTACTGAGTCTCGTGCCGCTCGGGCGCTGCGGCGTCGTTGAAGCTGTACAGCATGCTCGTGCCCTCGTAGGGGCTCTGCAGGACCCCGTTGACCATCGTCGGTTCGGGGATGCCCGCCGCCTCCAGAACAGTCGGCGCGAGATCGATGACGTGGCTGAACTGGTTGCGCACCCCGCCCTTGGCCCCGATCCCCCGGGGCCAGTGCACGATGGTGCCGTTGCGCGTGCCGCCCCAGTGCGAGGCCACCTGCTTGGTCCACTGGTACGGCGAATCCATCGCCCACGCCCAGCCGACGGCGTAGTGGCCGTAGGAACCCTCACCGCCGAACTCGTCGATCTTCGACATCAGGAACTCGGGCGTCTCGATGTCGGCCATCCCGTTAAAGTTGGCCATCTCGTTGAACGCGCCCTGCAGTGTGCCTTCTGCCGACGCGCCGTTGTCGCCGATGATGACGTAGACGAGGGTGTCTTCCAGTACGGGTTCGAGGGCGTCGAGTAACCGGCCGACGTGATGGTCGGTGTGCTCCAAAAAGGCGGCGTACACCTCCATCTCGCGCTCAAGTGCCGGCTTGAGCTGCGGATCCATGTCATCCCATGCCGGAATCTCCGTGTGGCGCGGCGTGAGCACAGCATCCGTTGGGATGACGCCCAGTTCCTTCTGGCGCTCGAAGGTGATCTCGCGCTGCTTGTCCCAGCCATGGGCGAACTTGCCCTTGTACTTCTCGATCCACTCCGGGGGGACATGGTGTGGCGCGTGGGTGGCGCCGGGCGCGAAGTACATGAAGAACGGCTTGTCAGGTAGCAGCGCCTTCTGCTGGCGCGCCCAGTTGATCGCCTTGTCGGTCAGGTCCTCGGTCAGGTGATAGCCCTCGGCCGGGGTCTTCGGCGGCTCGATCGGGGTGGTGCCCTCGTACAGGGCCGGGTCCCATTGGTTGTTCTCGCCACCGATGAAGCCGTAGAAGTATTCGAACCCGCCGCCGCCGGTCGGCCATGCGTTGAACGGCCCCGCCGGGCTGGTCTGCCAGACCGGAACTTCATGGCATTTGCCGAACTGAGCCGTTGAATAGCCGTTGAGCTTGAGCGTCGTCGCCAGCGGTGCCTTGGTGTTGGGCAGCACCGACGTGTACCCGGGTGCCGCGGTGGCTGTCTCGGTGATATTGCCCATCCCGACCGAATGGTGGTTGCGGCCGGTCAGCAGTGCTTGGCGGGTCGGTGAGCACAGTGCTGTGGTGTGGAACCGGTTGTACTTCAACCCGCCCGCGGCGAGCTTCTCGAAGTTCGGCGTTTCACACGGACCGCCGAACGCGCTGCTGGCGCCGAAGCCCACGTCATCGATCAGGATGACCAGCACGTTGGGCGCGGTCGCGGGCGGGCGCACGTCTTTGATCGGCGGATAGCTGGTGTCCGGGTCCTTCGCGTCATACGTCGTCAGACCCAGATGCGCGACGTCGGGTATCGGCAAAATTGAACGGGAAGTCTGGCCGTCCGACATGACAAATCGCCTCCTGGGCGGCCGCGTGTCGGCCACGCTCAGAATAGGCGGAAAGCCCGGCGGCGACTGGCGTTCGCACGGGACGCCCTGCCGGACGCCCCGTGCACACGATCTCGGAAAGTCTTGGACAGGGCGAGATGCGGGAAGGGGTTAACGCTCCCTCACAAGTAGTAACCGTTCGATTGTCGGGACGATCCGCCGGACTGGCCGCCGCGGGCAGTCCGCGCCGCCGCATAGGTGATCGTTGAACTCGCCGCACCACGGTCCGTCGGGCAGCGCGTCAGATTGCGCGCCTTCGGTTTTCGGTCGTTGGGGGCGGGCCTCGGGCGCATCGGAGGACCCGCCGCCATCGAGAAGCTAGCAGACGTTCTAGGGACCGCAGATCATTCCGACCACGCGAAGGCGTGACGCAGCGAAGGAACTCAGGAACGCCGCAGGAGCCGTCTTGATCGAGGCGCTGAAGAACGCGCTAGCCGATAGTGCGATCAAGACAATCGCCGCACGAGCACTCAATGAATCCGGTGTGTTCCTCGATGGCGAAACAACCGGCAGCGTCCAACAGATCATCAGCGCACTCAACGATGATGAGGCAGATATGGAGCAGCGACCGACCACACGAGCGTCGATGGCGACAACTTTGAAAGAACACGACAAGTTCCTGATCGAGCAGCAGGAGCTTCGCGCGAGTCAACGTAGTTCGACAAGGCAGTGCACGAGCGCACCGGATTCCACCTGTCCGAGCAATCGCCGCTGGAGCACGTAACGGCGGTCAGCGTGCCCACGCTTGTCGCCCAGGTGCACGATGACACCATGACGCGGCCGCAGGACATTTACGACGCGATCCCGGTTACCGCGAAGAGCTTGTACTGGATCGAGGGCGCCGAGCGCCGCTTCGACGGCTACAACTTCTTCGGCGTGCACCCCGAGATCCCAATCGAATGGTTCGACAAGCACCTCGACTGACAGCCGGACACGCCGAGGGACTGACGATTCGCCCATGCGCGGATTCATGGTATCGACATCCGCTCGCCAGCTATTTCATCGACTCACGGCAAGCCGTCAATCGATCAAATGTCGACCTTGTGATGGGTAGCGGGTCGCTGTGGCGATCATGGGACGGCGCACACCTATACGGTGTGTTGCATGCCCCACGTTGACTACGTCATTCAGTACGTCGCATCGCTAGGGCGGTCAATGACGTTCTACCGGGACGTAATTGGGCTCAAGGTGCGGATCGAGGGCGATGGCTACGTGGAGTTCGAGATGGACAACACCAAGTTTTCGCTTTTTGAACGCTCGAAGCTGCCAGAGCTCATTGGTCGCGAAGCCGGCAAGGCGCCATGCGGCGAGATCGGCTTCATCATCGATGATGTCGACGCGGAAGCGGAGCGGCTGAAAGGGCTCGGTGTAGAGATACTGACTGGGCCGATGGACCGACCATGGGGTGAAAGAACCCTTCACATTAGTGACCCGGACGGCAACATTATCGAGTTCGCGCAGAAGCTGCGGTGACCTCATGTGGCGTTTTAGCCGAACCTTGGTGATTAAAGTTGCTGACTGTCGGTGGTCTTATCACTTTCGGCGTCCTCAGGATGACCTCGGCAGTCGTCGTAGGCTCGCTCATCTGACCGGGCCTGCGTGACCTCAACAGCGGGCGGTTCGCGGGCGCGAGACCAAGTGGTAAAGCTGAGAACGTTGCGGCACAAAACCATTCGATAGCTCGGTCCAGCCGAGATGGTCCTCTGCACCGTATCGAACGGAGACCTGGCGAGTGGCCGTCGCCGCCCTAAGACGTCCTGCAGGCTGACGCCCGGTTCGTGGCTAATCATCGCTCGATTGCGGTCGGAACGGCCCGTTTTGAAAATGGACATAGCGGTGAGACAACCGGGGTGGACATCACGTGAGACGCCCAGCAGAACCGCATGTCACTGATGATGATTAATGATCAATGTAGCGTCTCATTCCGCGTTGCATATTCTCATTTCCCGTTGCACCCCAAGCGTATTGGCCGAGATAGGCCAGGTCAGAGCATTGTGGCGAACCGGACGTTGTAGGAAATGAAGCGGTCCGTGAGACAAACCTGGCCGCGACAGCCGTGAGACACCTTCCAAAACACCAGGTCAGCGGCAGGCAAAGACGTCGCCGACGATGAGAACCTATAGATGATGATGATGATGATGAGAAGAAACGGACATCGTTGTAGTTTCTCAAAACCCGTGTCGTAGTCTCAATTTGGATGTCATCTCGATGTCATTTATGACATCACTTTGAGAATTTGTGTAGGTGCTCCTCGTTCCAACACGCCCGCGACTGCTGTCAGCGGGGCGACGACATTCCGGCCGGGCTCAGGCACGCATGGCCCATTGGCACTCCGTGTCGACGACGCTAACTAGTGCATCTACCAACATCTTTCGGACTCAAAGACGTGTCCAGCGACGGATCTAGGGGCGGACGGGTGCAGCTAGCTATCGGGCGACGGCTCGCCCTAGACGCCCCGTTGCAGCGGGTTTCCGGTCAGCCATCAGGGTTCAGGAATCGCCACGCCCGCGTCGCGGCGTGCAGGTTGAACCGGGTATCGACGTTGCGGAGGTCGTGGCCGGTGAGTTCAGCGATGCGCGCCAGCCGGTAACGCAGCGTGCTGCGATGGATGTGCAGTGCAGCCGCGGATTCGTCATAATTTCCACCGCACTCCAGGTAATCGCTCAGGGTCATCACCAGTTCGGAGTTCTTGCTGTCGTCGTAATCCAGGAGTGTGCCCAGCCATTCGCGCACGAAACTTTCGACCTCGCCGCCGCCATGGGCGGCGTCGATGAGGCGATAGAAACCGAGTTCGTCGAACGCCGCTGCGCCTTGTGGACTGACTGAGCGCAGCCGGATGCTCATGGCGCGACGCGCTTCGATGAAGGACTGCGGAAAATCGTCGGGCACCGCGCATCGAGAGCCGATACCGATCACGCTGGTGGTCCTGCCAAGGATTTCACTGATCGCGTGGTGAAACGCCCGCGGGTCCGGGCGGCCGTCGGTGAGCAGAACAACCAGACCGGCATGACGCCCGAGCAGGTAGTTCAGATGCAACGCGGTTGCGGCGCGCCCGGCGGCGATTGGCAGCGTGCTCTCGGTGCGACCGGTACTTTGCACCACCACTACATAGTGGGGGCGCCGTAGGTCATGGCCCAGGGCGTCGGCACGAGCGTAGGCCCCGTCTCGGTCGGTGCCGGCCAACAGATCGTCGACAAGATCGCGGCGCAGATTGAGTTCGATCTCAGCGACGGTTCGCTGGTGGGAAAGCTCCAGTGCCAAAACGGTGGCGCCGTAGTGCAGGGCGAATAAGTTGTCCTCGGTCACCGTGTCGTCCGGGTCGTTCAACGCGAGGACACCGAGGATCTCGGCCCGGGGTTGGACGAGTGTGAGTACTCGCCGTCCGATTCGTGCTCGACCGTTCTGTGCGGCCAGCTCGTGCAGCACGAGCTCGCGCTGGTCCGCCCGCTTGTTTGGGGTAGGGGTGCGGTAGTCCGGAACCGGCCCAGCAGCGCAGGTTGCCGAACCGATCCTCGATACCCACCGAATGCCCCGTCAGGTCATTCAGTGCATCCGCGATACCTTGCTCGCCCGTCCCCGCGGCCAGTGTTGTGCTCAATGCTTCGTGCACCTTCGTCTGCCGCTGTAGCCGCGTCACCGTTGCGGCGAGTTCACGGTTCGCTACCTTCAGATCGGCGTTTGATTTTGTCAGCTGCGCCGTATCACCGGAGTCGCGGTCATGCGTTGCGGCATGTGCCAGGGCGGCGCCGGTCTGCTGGGCCAGAATGGTCAGCAACTGGGTCGCGATTTTTCGACGGTGGACTGGTGGCACTGACCACCAAACACCCGTTGATGGCGCGTCGGTGACGCAGCGGGAACGCCCATCCCCACCGGCCGTCTTCCGCCTTGACCTGGCCATCCCAGTTGGACCGGCGGTGCCGTTCGATGTCGCGGTGTGCTGGCTGGGATGGTGGAAACTGAAGGAATTCGCCGTTCACCGACCGGTAACTGGCCTCGACCTGGCAGGGCCCGAGTCCGCCAACAGCGGCCGTGGCGACGCGGAAGATCTCGCCGGCATCGGAGTCACTGAAAGTGACACGCGACAGTGCGGCCAGTCCAGCTGACAAAGCCTGTTCGACCTGGCGGGTGCCCTGTGACGGGCTGTGCGATTTATCGTTCATTTTGGAGTGCCAGGCTCGGCTCCTCTCGAGCCCACCCCCTTCTAAGAAGGGCATACCCGAAGTTGGCGTTCCGAAGCGCATTTCCGGCTCCGAAGTGTCCACCCGGCCTACCCTAATCAGACCTCGTCGTCGCTGTGGTGCTGACAGGACGAATCAGCGCCCAGTTCTTCGGGTTCACACGACAACCGCAGCAGATTGCCAGACTCTTTGTTTGGGAGCGAATTACGACGCCCATTACAGCGTGAGCGCTGCTTTCCGCTGTTGTGTCGGCGCTTCCGTGTCACGACCTTCGCAACCTAGGAGAAGTCATGGCTTTAATGCGGATGGCCTACAGGCATAGAGGGAGTGATTTCTTCTTTCGGCGCTGCCGCTGGTCGAGCAGGAACCCGGCACGAAACCATGGTTAGCGGTTCGGTTCGGCCCGTCGACGTTCGGCATTATCGACGCGTTCCCGGACGAGGCGGCACGCGAGAGGCATCTTGGCGGCCCCGTTGGGAAGGCCCTCGCGGAGAAAGCCGACGAGCTCTTCGCCTCGCCACCCGACATCAGCAATCTCGACGTGATCGCCAACAAGCTCTGACGCCGTGCTTCCACCGGTAGCGGATTGTCTTGCCTCACCGCACGGTTCCCGCTCTGCCGGTGCCGATCTGGGGTCGCCTCCACAGCTCCCATGCGAGTCGCAGGACTCCGATCGCGGTAAGAATGGCCAGCGACAAGACGGCCGGGACAGAAACCGCCACCGGAAACACCAGGAGAGACGCGGCGGCGGTGAGGAGCCGATCGACTACAAGCTGATGGTGGTCCCGCCATCTGTAGGCCACCTCGGCGGCGTAGAACAGTGCCACCCCGCCAGTGAGGGCGAGGGCGGCCAGCGGCGCCAGCGGCTCGCCGATGTGTTCCACCGAAACCCGTGCCCCGACGGCGAAGAAGACAATCCCCGCGACGAGCGGCAGGTGCAGGTAGCTGTAGGCGTCGCGCGCCAACCGCGGCCGATCGGCAGCGGATGTTCGCCGCATACGTTCTTCGGCGCCGGCGGTGAGGCCGAAGTAGGTCCACCACAGCGTGGCCGAGATCAGCACCCCGAGAACCACAGCGCCGAGGACGCCGGGATGGTGCAGGCTTTCGGATGCCCCCGCTCCCAGCGCGATGATCGTCTCACCGAGCGCGATGATGATGACCGCACCGTGGCGCTCGATGAAATACGAAGGTACGACCCGAAGTCCGTTGGTTCCCGCTAGCAGGGGACTGCCGAAGTCGACCGCCGCCGCCGCGATCCACAGCAACTCACGGTAGGGGGAGGCCATAAATGCAGCGGCAACGATCAAGACCGGCCCGATGAGCAGGCCCGGCACCAGTCGGCGGATCGCCGACGCCAATTCAGCCTCGTCGCGGGATGACGAGGCGATGAACATACCGGCGTTGATGAGGCGGACGGCGAGCAATGCGAGCCCGAAAACGAGGGCCCCGGTGGTGAATGCGGTCGGCAGCGCGATCACCGCGATGAGCATCGCCGCCATCGCGAGGATGATCAGCGTCGTGTGGACCACCCGCGCGATTTCGAACAAGTTGGTCAGCCAGGCGTAGCAGACCCACGCCCACCAGAGGGCGAGCAGAGCGAGCACACCCCGGCCGAATCCCTGCCAGGAGATGTCATGGAGCATCAGGTGGGTGACCTGCGACATCGCGAACACGAACGTGAGGTCGAAGAACAACTCCAGGTTGCCCACCGACCGCCCATCCGTCTCCCGCGATTCGTCGGTGTCGGGGTCGCGGCTGGCCGATCCCCTGGCGGCGTTGCCGTCATCGACCGTCATCGTCGACCGGTGCTCATGATCGTCGCTTGTTCCTGTTCACCAGTGATGTTGTTCTCCGACACCACCTTCTCGGGAGTGATCCGCACCAGCAGCATCCCCTTGCCCGCATTGAGCCGGCCGCACTCCTGCGCCCGCTCCGCCCCGACATACCCGCGGGCGTTGAGAGTGGAGGCGCGCAGCACCTCATCTGGATCGGTGCTGACGCTGGCGCAGCCCTCGATCAGGACGAACGCGTACGGCGGGCGATCATCGTCGATGCACAACCCGACCCGTGGATCGCGAAGCACCGCCCGGCCCTTGACGGACTTGGACCCGGTGGTGATCAGCAGATCGTCGCCTTCGAGAACGAACCATACCGGCACGACGTGCGGGCGACCGTCGCGGCGGGTGGTGGCCCACTTGGCCGTACGGGTTCCGGCGGTGACAAAATCGCGGTACTCGGTGTCCGACATTGCTGGCATGATAACCTCCGGGGCGAGATCGCGAGTTCGGTGTCGGCACCGGCACGCCTCGCAGCGGAGCCGGTTGTGCCTTCTAGTCGGCACTTCGCTCTCGTAGTGTGCGATCCCGAAGTGACTCAGGGAGTGGGCCAGCGAGCCGAATCTTCGGGGCGAAATTCGGCCTGTCAGTGCAACGCGGGTGCCACCGTCGTAGCGAGGATGTCGTCATCGACGGGAATCTGATCTCCCGTCGGTCGTCCGACGATCTGCCCACATTCTGCAGCGGCCATCCGATCACGTCGAGCACTGGCGTGGGCGAGGTGGAAGCTGAGGCGAGTGTCGACATCCTGAAAGTCGTCAACCCTTGCGTCTGCCGCAGGACGATCGCCACGTTGGGGGGCAGCCTCACCACAGCAGCTCCCGAGCATGGGGAATTACGTGACGGCTACCCCTCGGGAATTCCGCGACCGTGGACATGAATTGCCGGCGCAGGCGAAATGATTTGCGGGACAACGCAACTGGTACCGCTGAGGGAAAGTCCCCAGCTGAGACGCCAGATGGCAAGTGCTCCTGAATCTTTAATGGATGCTGGGGGCTCCTCCCGCTGTGCTGACCCAAAATTCAGGTCAACGGCCGTTGGGGTCAATCTGCCAGGACTTGCTTTTAGTCCCCGCTGTCACGTGACGTAATCACGCGAAGGCGCCTGGACGTTGGCCCAGAACTTCGGCCGGACTATCGGCGTGATTTCTGACGGGTTCTGAAAAATGACACGAGTTTGAGACAAAGGCTCGATGACATCATGTGAGACAACTCGCATTGCCGCAGTTCAGAGGATCGCCAGATGACACGCGATTTGGGAACCTACACGCGCTGTAGGGTCTCAAACTCGCTGTCCAATTCTCAACTGAAATGTCCAACGAATGTCCAATTGGACACGCGCGTGAGACGAATTCGGTAGTCAAGAATTTCGAGACCTGCGGCATCTTTTGCTTGCTCCGCAGGCTAGCGAGTTTAGTTTCTCAGCTAGCGTGGCGAATCTTGTGCCGCGCCCAGGCGCAGGCGGCCCAATATGCCCAACCCCTGCAATGCCCAACCCTGCGCCGGTAATCCTGTTGTCGCGGTTGGCCGATGACCGCAAAGCGCAGGGTAACGGGTTGGTCCGGCGGTTGCCTGACCATGCCAGCGTTGAGTTGTTGGAGGTAGATTGACATACCCGGGCTAGCGAACGCGTACGAGTACCTTGCCTGCGGCTAATCGTTCCTCGATTGTTCGAATAGCTGTGGAAGTCTGCTCCAACGAGAACTGTTGACCGATCACGGGTTTGAGGGCTCCTGATTGCAGGAGGGGTAGTAGATCGTCCCATTGCCGTCGAGGCATTTCGGGTTCGTGGTTCCATAGCTCTCTGGTGCCGGCCCCTATAACGGTCGTGTTGGTCAGCAGTAGCCGGCTCGTCTTCGCTGCAGGAATCTGCCCACCGGTGAAGCCGACGACGAGCAACCGACCTTCTCGCGCGAGCGAGCGCAGCGAGTCGGTGAATCGTTCTCCGCCAACAGGGTCCACGACCACGTCGACACCGCGACCCTCCGTCAGCTCTCGCACCTTGGTCAGAAAGCCATCCGCAAGCACAACGTGGTGAGCACCGGCGGCCTCTGCGACGGCAGCTTTCTCTGCTGATGACACCACGGCGATCACCTTTGCGCCGAGGGCTGCGGCCATGTTGCACGACGCGCTGCCAACACCGCCGCCGGCGCCCTGTACAAGCACAGTTTCACCGGGCTGCAGGTTCGCACGGCGTACCAGCGCAAAGTGCGCGGTGAGATAGTTCAGGGGTAGTGCGGCAGCGGCATCGAACGACACGGACTCCGGCAACGGAAAGACGTAGTTGGTATCTACGGCGACCGACTCGGCCACCCCGCCGCCGAAGGGCATCGCGGCAACGCGTTCTCCGGCGCGGAAACTACCAGAGCCTTCGCGAACCACACCGGAGATCTCCCAGCCAGGTGTGAACGGCAGCTCTGGGCGCACTTGGTACTGGCCCCGGGTTTGGAGGACGTCTGGAAAGCTGATGCCCGCATACTCCACGTCGATCAAGACCTGTGCTGGGCCGGGAGTCGGGGTAGGCACCTCGCGAACCACGACGCCGTCGGGTCCTATCAAGTCGGTCACAACGGCTGCGCGCATGGCGACGCTCCTAGCTTTCCTCTGCCTGCTGAGGTGCCGAAGGAACGTGGTGAGCCCCGTTCCAATGGCAACGTAAGCAGTTTCGGGTGGTCGATGGCTTTATTCGGCTGAACTAACGTCTGTGGCGGATGAGGTCAGGAGAGTGGCGGCAATGTCCGCGGGTCAGGGCGCAGGCGTGGCGCAGCGGCGAATTCTGTGCTCACCGATGGAGAGCGTCCAAGGCCGAACCGACCTCTCCTTGATGACACCCCGGGCCTTGAAGGGGTCATTGTCGGCGAGCTCTTCCACGCGTGCTGCGGACTCAACGTCGAAAATCAGAAGGCCGCTGGCTGGCCCCGGCTCACCGAGGGGGCCAGCCAGGACAAGCTCGCCAGATTCGGCGAGCGTACGTAGGTACGCACGATGCTCCGGACGGTGTTTCGTCACGAGGTCGGCGTCGTCGGTATACCGGTAAACGAGGGCGAAAAGCGGCATGAGCGATGCTCCTTCAGCACGTCAGATGATTGGCCGTGGTGCTCGTCCTACCGGTCGGAAGGACGAGCAACAACGTCACACAGAGACGGTGGCTTTCTCGACGTCGGCACCCAGGGTGACTGCGAGCGCGGTGCAGTCAAGCGCGCCAGCGCCCGCGGCTGACGCGTCGGCGAACAGCTTGGCCGCGGCGGCGGCGGTGTCCAACCGAACGTCGAACTCTTCTGCTGTGGCCGTGGCCAGGCGCAGGTCCTTGTGAATCAGGTCAATCATGAAACCCGCCTCGTATCCGTGGGAACTGCGTGAGGTCTCGACCACACCCGGGAGCGGGAACCAGTTGCGGAACACCCAGCTGTCGCCGGAGGACCGCGTGACAATATTGAAGTACACCTGCGGGTCAAGGCCGAGTCGTTGTGCGAGCACTGAGACCTCGCACGCGGTGGCCATTCCGACAGCCATAATCGCGTTGTTGACGACCTTCATCGCCTGGCCGTCGCCGCTGGGCCCGACGTGCACGATGTAGGTGCCGACAGACTTGAGCAACGGCTCTGCGGCCGCGACGTGGTCGATGTCGCCGCCGAGCATCAGGGTGAGGCTCCCGTCCTCGGCACCCTCCACACCGCCGGAGACAGGGGCATCGACGAAGCCAACGCCGAGGTTCTTGGCTTCCGCCGCGAGCGAGCGAGCCGTGTCGATCCCGATTGTCGAGCAGTCAACTACCACGGTGCCTTTGGGCATGTTGGCGAAAGCGCCGTCCGGGCCGGTGACGACCTGCTCGACAACTTTGGCCGATTGCAGCATGGTGAACACGGCGTCGGCGTCGCGCACGGCGTCGGCGATGGATTCGGCGATCTCGACGCCGTTGGACTGTGCGGCTTCGCACGCGGTCGCGGAGATGTCGTAGCCGCGGACGGTGTGTCCGGCTTGCACCATGTTGCGCGACATCGGGACACCCATGTGGCCGAGGCCAATCCAGGCGATCTTGCTCATCAGTTACTCCTTCAAAAGGGCCGGGTGCAACGCGCACATCCGGGCTCAACGCTGTTACGGTCGTCACCCAGTCTTGGCCGCGGGCCATCGAGGGTCAACGGCCACAATCGCGCCGCCCTGGTGCAAATCTGCATCGCCCTCGCGATCAAGCAACGTGCAGCGACAGCAGTGTGCTGCTTGGCTCCGCTGCCCGGCACGGTACAGGTGACAGCCCGGGGTGGATTCGGAACGGTCGTGCACGCTCCGGTCAACACGCGCCTTTCCTGCAACGCGTTGTGCTGCAATAGTTTTGATCCACCACATCCACGGATCAGCGGGCCGGTGCGGCGCTTCAGGTGGGCGGTAGTAGATCGGTACGTCGACGGGCGGCTTCGGCGTGGATCGCGTCGCGGACCGCGCGAACCGTCGGATTGGTCAGGCTTTCGCGTCGGGCGGCCAGCGAGAAGATGAGGTGGACGTCCACCTCCTTGGGAAGGAGTCGGACCAATTCAGGATGCTGGTTGGCCATGAAAGCCGGCAGAAGTCCGATCCCGCCGCCGGCGCGAGTGGCCTCGACGTGCGCAAAGATATTGGTGGACATGAAGGATGCGGTCGCTCCAGGCAGATGCCGTTCAAGATCGAGGTCGCCGACCTGGAGCAGCGAGTCGACGAAGAAGATAATGGGGTGGTCGCGAACCTCGTCGACCGACGATGGCGCACCGTACTGTTGAATCCGTGGATGGGCCGGTGATGTGATCGGCGTGTGAACAGCGAAAATGCCTTCTGAACTGGGACAATACGAGTGTTGAAGTCGATCTTGTCCAGAGTTCTGAAAGGCATTTTCGGTGCAATCATCGTATACGTTCACCGCCGGGTCGGCGGTGTTTGACGAGCAGAATCTGGTGTCGTCGGCCGGATTGGTGCCGGTGCTGGAACTGGCTGAGCAGACCGGTCTTTCGCAGTTGATCGGCGAGCAGGTGGATCTGCCGTCGACCCGGGTGAAATCCGGGGCGGTGAACCCGGCCGGCAAGCTGACCTCGATCATCGCCGCAATGATGTGCGGCGCGGACAGCATCGACGATGGCAACGTGCTGCGCGCCGGTGGCACCCCGCGGGTGTTTCACGAGGTGTATGCGCCGTCGACGTTGGGGATCTTCTTGCGCGAGTTCACCTTCGGCCATGCCAACCAGCTGGCCGCGGTGGCCCGCGCGCATCTGGTGGCGCTGGCCGCGCGCGTGCCGCTGCTGCCGGGCATCGAGCAGCGCGTGTTTTTGGACGTCGACTCGCTGCTGCGCCCGGTCTACGGGCACCACAAACAGGGCGCCTCGTTCGGGCACGCCAAAATCGCCAGCCGCGCGCTGCTGCGACTGGGCCTCTCACCGCAGATCACCACCATCTCGACGGCGACCACGGCGCCGGTGATCGCCGAAGCGCGACTGCGCTCGGGGCGGGCCGGCTCCGGGCGCGCGGCCGCCTGGCAGGTCAAGCAAGCCATCGGCACCGCGCGCGCCTGCGGGCCCTGCGGCACGATCATGCTGCGTGGCGACTCGGCGTTCGGCACCAAGAAGGTGATCACCACCTGCGTGGCCGAAGGTGTCGAGTTCTCCCTGTCGGTGAGCCGAAACAAGCGCATCACCAAGGCCCTCGAGGCCATCGACGAGTCCGCCTACACCCCGGTGCACTATCCCGGCGCGGCGCAAGACCCCGACACCGGGCAGTTGATCTCTGATGCCGAGGTCGCCGAAACCCCCTACACCCTGCGGCTGGGCCGCGGCCGCAGCCTCACCGTGCGGCTGGTGGTGCGCCGCGTCAAGGACGCCCGCTACCCCGATGCGTTGTTTCCGGTGTGGCGCCATCACCCGTTTGTGACCAACTCCGAGTTGCCCACCGCCGAGGCCGACATCACCCACCGCCGCCACGCCATCATCGAAACCACCTTCGCCGATTTGATCGACGGCCCGCTGGCCCATATCCCGTCGGGGCTGTTCGCCGCCAACTGCGCCTGGCTGGGCTGCGCGGTGATCGCGCACAACCTGCTGCGCGCCGCCGGCACGCTCGCCGGCGGTAACCACGCCGCGGCCCGTGGCGCCACCCTGCGCCGCGACCTGGTCAACGTGCCGGCCCGCTTCGCCGCCCCGGCCCGCAAACCGATGCTGCACCTACCAGCCCACTGGCCCTGGCAAAACGGATGGAAAACCCTGTGGGACAACGTCATCGGCTCCTACTACCCGACCGCCCAACCCCGCGCCGCCTGACCCCACCGACCAGCCCCGGTCCACCCCGCCATCCCAGGCCCGACCCGAGGAACCTCGTAACGAGGAAAAGCTGGTACAGACCAGCCGATCACGCATGCGCCACCGCGCCACACCCGGCCGCAGTTCAGGGCAACCACGTCAACGACCACACGAAATCACCCATCCACGGATTCAGGCTAAGTACTCCGTGGTTGCGTAGATCCCCATCGAGTAGGTGCAGATGGTTTCAGAGACCAAGCGGCTGTTGACGGTTGCGCCGACGGCGATCGCTACGTCGAATCCCGACTGTTGAAGGTTCATCTGCCGTGTGGCAGTGAGGAGTTCGACGGACAGATCCCGGTGGCGCATTCTGAGCCGAGCCAACGCGGGCGCGACGATCAGCGTGCCGAAACCGTCGGGAGCAGTGACTCGGACCCTGCCTCGCAGCGTGCTACCCGAGTCGCCGACCGCTGCTTCGACAGCTTCCTGCAGAGTCTCCTCGATTGCGCGGGCACGGTCGGCGACGGCTCGGCCGATGTCGGTGAGCTCCCAACCCACCGCACCCCGCCCGATCAGCCGCACGCCGAGGATCTTCTCCAGGGCATGAATGCGCCGAGAGACCGTGGTGTGGTCGACTCCTAGATCCAGGGCGGCAGACCGGCGGGTACCGGTTCGTGCGATCGCGCTGAGATAGCGAAAGTCGTCGGCCCGGACTTGGCGCAGATCGACTGTGCGTTTGACGTCGGCCACCGCCGGCGCAGTGCTGGGGCGCTCCGGGCTCGACGAAGTTCCGTTGCCGGTCATGTGGGCGCACTCTAATGCCACCGGTGGTTTCTGGTGCAGATTTGCACAAGGGGCGCGTGAAGCTGGCCATTGACCGCGGCGATGCGCGGGCCGCATCGTGGAGTCATTCACCGAGGCAACAATCTCGTTCGCTGGCCCGACGTTGTTGGATGGGAACGGTTTTCGACTCTCTCGGTGATGGACAACGCGCCACCGCCACAAGCCACTAGTTTTCGAGGAGTCTCGTCATGACCTCTGTGCAAATCGCCCCGGACACCACCGGTATCCCCGAGGCCCGTGATTACCGGATGTTCGTCGACGGGCGATGGGTCGAGGCCTTGGAAGGACAATGGACTGAGGTCACCACGCCGGTCGTGCGGGGCCATGTCATCGGCCGCGTGCCGAGTGCCGGTGTCGCCGACGTCGACAAGGCGGTGGCCGCTGCGCGCGCGGCTTTCCCAGCGTGGCGCGCCCAGCACTTCACAGGGCGCCAGAGGGCGCTCGGTCGCATCGCCGACGCCATCGAAGCACGTCTTGACGACCTGGCGACTCTTGACCGCCCTGGACACCGGCAACGCGATTCGCACGCAGGCCCGGCCCGAGGCCGCCACACTGGCGAACCTCTTTCGGTACTTCGCCGGGATCGCGGGAGAAGCCAAAGGCGTGGTCCTGCCTGCAGGTGAGGACCAGTTGCAGTTCACCCGTCTCGAACCGCTGGGGGTTGTCGGCGCCATCCTGCCGTGGAACTCCCCGCTGATGATCGCCGGCTTCAAGATCCCCGCCGCTCTGGCGGTGGGCAACACCGTGGTGGTCAAAGCAGCCGAGGCCGCGCCTCTGAGCCTGCTGCTGCTGGCAGAAATCTGCGCCGAGCACCTACCGCCCGGAGTGCTCAACGTCATCACCGGCCTCGGATCGGTGGCGGGCGAGCGTCTCGTCCAGCATCCCGGCGTGGACAAAGTGTCCTTCACCGGCTCGACTGAAGTCGGACGTCACGTGGCCCGCGAGGCGGGAGACCGCCTGGCCCACGTGTCACTGGAGCTCGGCGGCAAGAACCCGTCGATCGTGTTCCCCGACGCCGCCGACGACGACGACCTGATTGCCAACCTGCTGCTGTCATCGCGAGTCCACCGACAGGGACAAAGCTGCACCGCCGGATCGAGACTGTTCCTGCACGAGGACATCTACGACGATGTGCTACAACGCTTCGTTGCCACGCTGGACGCCCAGGTGGTCGGCAATCCTCTCGATGAGTCCAGCGATATCGGCGCGATCATCAATGATCGGCAATTCCAGTCCGTGAACTCCTTCGTCCAGGAGGGGTTGTCCGCCCCGGGTATCACGGTGGCTTTGGACGGATCACCGCAGGTGATCGGGCGCACCGACGGCTATTACATGGGTCCGACCGTCTTCGCCGGAGCCGACAACGGCTGGCGGCTGTCTCGCGAAGAGATTTTCGGCCCCGTTGTGGTCGTCATCCCGTGGCGAGACGAGGCCGACGTCATCAGGATGGCCAACGATTCGCACTACGGTCTGGCCGCCTACGTGTGGACCCATGACATCGACCGCGCGCTGCGCACAGCGAACGCGCTGGAGACCGGCTGGGTGCAGGTCAACCAAGGCGGCGGCCAACTGGTGGGGCAGTCCTACGGCGGCTACAAGCAGAGCGGGATCGGCCGCGAGGCTTCCCTGGAGGGAATGATCGCCGGATTCACGCAGACCAAGCAGATCAATATCCGGCTCCGAGGCCAGCATTGAGTTGCACCTGTGCACCACCGTCGGGTGGCCTGCCAAACGACTTGTTTGCCAACATGTTTGAACATCACATCACCGCCTGAGCCGCAAGAGGACATCGCCATGAGAGCAGTAGTAGTCAAAGAGAACGGTGGAGCCGAGAATCTCCATTTCAGCGACATCGACGTGCCCGCACCCGGTGCGGGCCAATTGGCGATAGCTGTCGATACCGCAGGCGTCAACTATCTGGACATCTACCAGCGCAACGGCGCTGCGCGGGCACCCTTCGTCGCGGGCGTCGAAGGCGTCGGGCGGGTGACCGAGGCCGGCGCGGACGTCGACACCACCCTGGTCGGGCGTCGTGTCGGCTGGTTGGCCGGACAGGGCAGCTTCGCCAACACCGTCGTCGTCGATGCCGCGAAGGTCGTCGAGATCCCGGACGACCTCAGCACCGACGACGCGGTCGCCCTGCTCATGCAGGGCATCACCGCGCACTACCTCGCTACCAGCGCCTTCGAAATCGGGAAAGATTCGACAGTGCTGGTGCATTCGGCGGCCGGCGGCGTGGGTAGGCTGCTCACCCAAGTCGCCCACCATCTGGGCGCCACGGTCATCGCCACCGCCTCGACGCCCGATAAGCGCGACATCGCCACCGCGGCGGGAGCCGATCACTCAATCGGCTACGAGGATTTCGCGGCCACGGTGCACGACATCACCGGCGGACGCGGCGTCGACGTCATTTATGACGGCGTGGGACGCGACACCGTCGATGGCGACCTGAAAAGCTTGGCCGTGCGCGGAACGCTCGTCGTGATCGGCGCTGCCAGCGGGCAGCCTCCCGCCGTCGAATTCCCCACCCTGGCCGCCAAGTCGCTGTCGGTGATACGCCCCTCAGTGGCCCACTTCACCGCCCGCCCCGGCGAATTGGCGTGGCGTGCAGAAGAGGTATTCGGCTGGGCTCGCGACGGCGTGATCTCGGTTCAGATTGCCGGCAGGTACCCGCTGGCCGACGCTTCCCGTGCGCAGCAGGACCTCGCTTCGCGCTCGCTGGCCGGCAAGCTGCTCATCGACATCGCTTCCCCTGCCCGCGCCTGACCCTCAGCCCCTGTCCATCTCCGCGCGCACCGACGCGCCCTTGAGCATCGAAACGAGTTTTCTGACATGGCAACTGGCCCTCTGACCGATATCGTGGTTCTCGACCTCTCGCGGGCGCTGGCGGGCCCGATCGCGGCGATGATGCTGGGCGACCTGGGTGCACGGGTGATCAAGATCGAATCACCGGTAACCGGAGACGACTCCCGCGGGTGGGGCCCGCCATACGTCGGGACACCCGGCGATACGCACTCCTCCTACTTCATGTCGGCCAATCGAAACAAAGAATCCATCGAACTGGACCTGAAATCAGATGACGGGCGAGCAGTGATGCAACGGCTGGTGCGTCGCGCTGATGTTCTCATCGAGAATTTCCGGCCCGGCACGCTGGACCGGCTCGGATTCTCCGCCGCCGCGCTGGAGGAATTGAACCCCCGTCTTATCCTTCTGTCCATCAGCGGATTCGGCCACGACGGCCCGGAAGGATCACGCGCAGGTTATGACCAGATCGCCCAGGGCGAAGCGGGACTGATGTCGGTGACGGGCACCGCCGAAGGCGGCCCGTCCCGGATCGGTGTGCCGATCGCCGACGTACTCGCCGGCGTGCATGGCGCGGCGGGCGTCTCAGCGGCCTTGGCTGGTCGTGAACGCAGCGGACGCGGTGTCGTCGTGCGAACGTCGCTGCTGGCGGCCGCGATCAGCGCCCACACGTTCCAGGGCACGAAATGGACCGTGGGCGGGCAGGTGGCCCAACGCAGCGGCAACCAGCATCCGCAGATCGCTCCCTACGGTTCGTTTCGTTGCCGAGACGGCTATGTCCAGATCGCGGTCGGCAGCGAGTCGCTGTGGCCGCGGTTCGCGCCGATCGCCGGGATCGACTGTGATGATCGGCGTTTCGCGACCAACGCCGACCGGGTGGCCAATCGCGAAGAACTGACCGGGCTCGTCGAAGCGGCGTTCGGGCTCGGGACCGCAACGACCTTCTCGCTGACCTTGAGGCCGCAGGGGTGCCCTCGGGGGCGATACGGACCATCGATGAGGTCTACGAGTGGGACCAGACCCGCAGCCAAGGGTTACTGATCGAAGTGGATCACTCCGCGGTCGGGCGGGTGCAGCTTCCCGGACCGTCCCTGCGATTCGAGTCCGCCGACGGGCAATCCCAACTCCGCGACTACCACGATGCCCCGCCGGTCTTGGGTGAACACACGGACTCGGTGCTGCGCTGGTTGGATACGACCGCGCACGTCCACAACGAACCGGTCGAGGAACCCCTGCGCGCGGCGGTCGGTTGACCGTGAACACAGCAGTGCTTCACGTCGGTGGAGTCGACGTGGTGCGCGGTGGCCGAACGTTATTGGACAACATCGAGTTTCGTGTTTCAAGCAGGTGAGCACTGGGCCGTGCTGGGACCCAATGGCGCCGGCAAGAGCACCCTCATGAGCCTGTTGGGTGCGGTCGTGCATCCCACCCGCGCAACGGTGTCGGTCCTGGGGCATCGCCTGGGTCGCGTCGATATGCGGTAGTTGCCCTCTGAGATCGGCCATGTCGACCCACGCCAGAACATCGAACCGCGGCTGACTCTGCCCTTGATGCCACTCTGACCGGATTAAACCAATACTGCTGCACTGCCTCCCCGACGCCAGGTCACCGTCGCCGAGCAGCAGCGCGCTGCGAGCTCCCTGGCCACGATGGGCATGGAAGAGCGCGGCGATCTGTTGTGGCCCAACCTCTTCCAGGGGAGCGGGGTCGGGTCCTCATTGCCCGGGCGTTGATGTCCCGGCCGCGGCTGCTACTTCTAGACGAACCCTGTACCGGCTTGGATCTCGCCGCCCGCGAGACGCTCCTGAACGCCCTGGTACATCTGCAGAACGACGTACCCGCCCTCTCGACGGTCATCGTCACCCACCACCTGGAAGAACTGCCGCCCAGCACCACCCATGCTGTGTTGCCCCGCGACGGTCGGATAAATGCGGCCGGACCGGTCGACGCCGTGATGAACTCAGAGAATGTCAGTACAGCCTTTGATCACCCGGTGATCGTGCAGCGCGCCGGCGGCAGATGGTCTGCCCGGGCCAGCGACCCGGCCGCTGCTGGGCCGCTCATGCGTCCTGCATAGCTGCTCATTGCGCGGCGGACGGCATCGCCGACCAGGATGATTCACCCCGTACGCGCGGTCAAATTAGCGTGAACGCATGCGGCACCAATTGATTAGCTTCGGATTGCGCCTGCCCACGCCGCGCGCACCCGTCTACTCGACTTGATGACCGCGCTGTTCCGCACGTCGTAGCCCGGGAGCGCGCATCTGTAGTGATATGCCAGGTTCCTAACGGATTTCCGACAAGGCCGAGGAGCTGTGTTCTCGGGGCCGGCCGTCGGCGGTGCAGGCAATTCCGCAACAACCACACCCCCCGGCGCTCTGCAGAGCGAAAGGCCCTGCCGGTCATCACTGCTGACAGCCAGAATCCGACTCGCCATCCCCAGCTGAGGAACGCAGCGTCGGACAGCGTCATCGTCAGTGCCAGCAAGACGACGGTCGCGAGCAGGTTCCCGCCTGGAACACCGGCCTGGGGCCAGCTGGTCCAGAAGCCACGGCGATTGTCTGGGCTGTGTTCGGCAACCAGCAGGACCGCGCCGCCCCATTCACCGCCCAGGGCGAATCCCTGCGCGAATCGCAGCACCACCAGCAAAGCAGGTGCCCAGATACCGATCTGGCCGTAGGTGGGCAGACATCCCATGAGGAAGGTGGCGCCGCCCACGACGATGAGGCTGACCTGGAGCAGCCTCTTGCGGCCGTACCGGTCGCCGAAGTACCCGAACACGACGCCACCCACGGGGCGGGCGAAGAATCCGACGGCGTAGGTGATGAACGCGGACAGAATCGCGGTCAATTCACTGGTGCCGGGGGGAAAGAAGATCTTGCTGAAGACCAGGGTGGCGGCTGTTCCGTAGAGGAAGAACTCGTACCACTCGACGATCGTGCCCGCCATCGAGGCTGCCACGACGCGTTTCAACTGTTTGTGCGCGTCTTTGGTTCGTTGTACGACTCCGATGTCACTCACGCGAATTCTCCTCCATGATCTGGGTTACAGGTCCTGCGCGAATGTGATGTGGCGCGCTGGTCATCGAAGTATTTGCGAGGGACGGGCAGCGGAACAATGCCCAGAGACACCTCGGGGATGTGCAGAAACGCACCACATCTGGTCGCGGTACTGCCGAGTCCCCAATCACGCTGCGAGATAACCGTTTCGACGCAGCACACACAGCCCCGGCAGGGCACTCAGGGTGGGCGCCGAGGCGGTGCAAAAATGCGCCACCATGGCGCCAACGTGACCATTGACCCGCGCTGGTGGCAGCTCGCAGTCTTGTCCGTGACGGAACCAACAGATCCTGTTCGTCACGTCCCACCGGTAGCCGAAACTCATGCCAGGAGTCGCAATGTCTGTAATCACGTGGATCGGCCTCGGGAACATGGGCCTTCCCATGGCGACGCTGCTGGTCCAGGCCGGCCACGACGTTCGTGGAGTCGAGATCAACCCGTCGGTCATCATCGCTGCCGAAGCGGTGGGAATCACTGTCTACCCATCGGCCGCGCAGGCCGTCGCCGGCGCCGACGCGGTCGTCACGATGCTGCCCACCGGTGACCACGTGCGCGAAATGCTGCTCGGCCCAAGCGGATTGTTCGCGCAAGCGTCCGAGCACACCGTGTTCATCGATTCCTCGACCATCGGTGTGGAATGCGCCAAGGAACTGCACGCCGTGGCCGCGGCCGCCAACAGAAGGTTCGTCGACGCGCCGGTATCGGGCGGTGTCGTCCGAGCAGCAGCCGGCACGTTGGTGTTCATGATCGGCGGATCCGACGAAGACTTTCATACGGCGTCGACATTGGTCGAACCGTTGAGCAGCAGGATCGTGCACATCGGGGCGGCAGGCACCGGCCAAGCCGCCAAGATCGTCAACAATCTCATTCTGGCGGTCTGCCTCGCCGGAACCAGCGAGGGACTGCTCCTGGCCGAGCGCCTCGGCTTGGACGCCGGCGTCTTCTACGACATCGCCGTGAACTCCACCGCGGAGAACTTCGCGCTACGCGACTGGTGCCCGGCCCCCGGGGTGGTGCCCACCGCGGCCAGCTCGCACGGTTATGCACCCGGGTTCAGCGCCACGCTGCTCCTCAAAGACCTGACCCTGGCGTTGCAGGAGGGGCAGAACACCAGCACCGCCTTGGACACCGCACGCACCGTGCACGCCTTGTATCGCCACCCTCGTTGACGACGGCGGCGGCCAATACGACTGCACCGCATTGCTTCCCGCGCTGCGCGAAGGACGGGATCCGCCCACCCGATTGCCGCGGCCGCCGACGCTGCACGCTGATTCCGTGCCTACTACCCAGCAGATCCTGACGTCACGAACGAGCCGCGGTCGCGGCTGTCAGCCTGACGCCGGTCTGCCAGCGGCACTTGCCAGCCCCGGGACGGGGGTCGGGTCGCCCCCGGGCGCGGCGCGCGATCGGTGGCCGGGACACGTTGTTCGCGAACGCGTTTAGCGTGGCGGCGCGACCTTTCGATCATCAGCGCTACCGCACCCAACGCCAGACCTACGAACGCCCCGCGTCGGGACGTTGATCCAGCATCCACCAGGACGCCACCGCTGCCACTGAGGGAATGACTGTGAAGACCATCGCCGCTGCTGCGGCGGCTGCAGTCACAACCGCACGCAGGTAG
Organism: uncultured Actinomycetota bacterium; assembly: GCA_963800125.1. Taxonomy (GTDB): domain Bacteria; phylum Actinomycetota; class Actinomycetes; order Mycobacteriales; family Mycobacteriaceae; genus Mycobacterium. Next base: position 145,887 of record CAWDAC010000005.1, read on the forward strand.
CGCGTGGTGCCCAACGCGCGAGGTGAAACAACACCATCACCGCACCACCCACGCGGCACGGCTCGGGTCGTAGACCTCCGGCCGCACGACCAGCAACAGCAGCCCGGCCGGCACCGCAACCCCAGACAGCCGATCGATTTCATCGGCCTGTGCGACGTAATACGTTGTCGCATAGCTGGTTCCGTGTGGTCATGCAGTAAGGTGGCGTCCGCGTCACTGCGACGAAAGGCGAAGCTTGCAAGTACGTACGGTCGGGTGTTGCTCGGGGCTACCAATAGGGACGATGCGCTGCGATTGAAAAGTGGACACAAAAGTGAGAAATTCGCGCTGGACATCCCGTGAGACGAGCTACATCGGTGCAGCTCAGCGCGTCAAGTTTGGACGTCACGTTTGAGAAGCTACAACACATCTTGTAGCGTCTCATTCTGCGTTGCATTTTCTCAGTCGCAGTTGCCAATTCAGCGTTGGGTGTGAGACTGACCCAGGTCAGGGCGTTGCGGCATAACGCATTTCGTAGGAAATGAAGCGTTCCGTGAGACAAACCGGGCGGAGATTGTCGTGAGACGGCGTGCAAACCGCCAGGTCAGCCTGGACCATAGATGTCCCATTCTCAAATTCAATGTCCCACTCATGTCCATTGGGACACGCATATGAGACTGGGTCGGGGGTCGTGAGCGAAGGTTCTCAGGTCAGTGGGGGGTGCCTCCGAAGTGATCTTGAGTCGCGCCTTGCACAGCCAGCGCCCGCGCTCTCTCAACTTTTCGTACGGTTGTTTTCTGGAAGGCTGGATTACCGCAGCTAAGACGGTGTATTTAGACTCACTTTGCAAACCGTCAAGACTAAACCAAGATGATGGCCACGCTTCCAGCGCACACTCATCACCGTGTCGGCGGTCGAATGCGCCGAGTGTTACGAATACGCGCCTCAGTTCCGGTAAGAATGACGCATGCCAGGCCGGTCCTTCGCCGAGGCCAACGCGTTCCAGCGGACGATGCGCACCCTCGCGGCCACGACGGTGGGGGCGGCGCTTCTGCGCCCGACGGCTAACCACCTCGACCAACTCGTCAGCAGGCTCACCGGCGGCAGGCGCAACTTCACTGGGATCGTAACCGGCGTTCCTGCGGTTATCCTCACCACCACCGGCGCCAAGTCGGGCCAACCCCGCACCGTCGCGGTGTACGGAATCCCGCACCCCGACGGCCTGGCCCTCATCGCGTCCAACTGGGGCGGTGCGAAGCACCCGGCCTGGTACCACAATCTCAAGGCCAACCCAGAGGCCACGGTATCTCTGGAGGGCGATACCTGGCATGCCACCGCCCGACCCGCCACACCCGGGGAGCGCGACGAAATCTGGGTGAAAGGCCTCGAGATCTACCCCGCCTGGGGGAAGTACGAAGCACGGGCTGGCGAACGCAAAATAGAGGCGTTCGTCCTCACCCGGAATTGATGCCCAGATCAGGACTGCGTCAGGTTACGGAGGCCATCGAGCACAGGCATGCTTTCTCCCGGCCCAGTCGCTCGGCCTCGCTTCCGCTGGGTTCATCCTCGAATGTGTAGCGAATATTGAACGGCTTGTTCGTAATGAACAGCATGAGACAGTCACTGTCCTCGGTCGCACCGTGATACATCGTCATCCCCTCGGGGAACCACACAAAACTCCCCGGACCGAAATCCCCCTTGTTGGTGCGCAGGGTGCCGCTCAACACGAACATGCCGTGCGCGCAGTCGTGGGTATGCCACGGGTTGATGAACCCGGCGTCGTAACGCAAAAGCATGCAGGACATCCCGGTGTCGGGGTCGAACGTGAATGGCTTGAGCGACAGACTCCTGCCGAGCTGTTCGAGCGGCAGCTCTAACCAGTCCATCGAATTGGAATCGAAGACCTCGATCTCGTACCGATCGGGCTGATCCGTCATGCTGCCCCTCCCTCTCTCATCGGTGTCAAGCCGATCTATTGGCGTGCCATCGCGAGATTGAACCGTTCCTCGGGTGTGATCAGGTGGTCGTGGCCGTCCTCGCCGATGTCCAGCTGGACCCACTCGATCTCCCCGGTGAAGCGGTTGCCGGTCGGGCCGTAATCGGGTGAGGCGGGCGAACCGGTGTCGGAGCCGACGTCGCAGGCTTCGTCGGCGGAATAGCCCATCGGCTGCGTCTGCTCGACGCGGCCCGAGCCGACGGGCTTGCCGTCGTAGTAGAGCGTGACGTCGCCGCCCTTGGCCAGCCCGCCGCCGTCGTATTTGAACTCCATCCGCACCTGATGCTTGCCCGTCGGAATGGGTTTCTTCGCACTGGTGATGTAGTGCTCGATGCCGAAGAAGTTGAAGCAGTACTTGAGCTTTCCCTCGTGCGCGTACAGCGACCAGCCGCCCACACTGCCGCCTTGAGTGACGATCACACCGTTGGCGCCGGAATCCGGCACGACGATGTTCGCGGTCACCGAGTAGGACTTGTTCTTGAGCGTTAACACGCAGTTCTCGCTGACGCGCATCCCGTCGAACAGCAACTGCGTGTTGCCGCGGATCAGCTGCGGTCGTCCCGCAATGTCGGCGTTGATGCGCTCGAAACCGCGGTCATCGAGCGGCACCACGTTGTACTTGACCGCCTCGATCAACCAGAGCCGTTGCAACTCAGCGAGCTTCGCAGGATTCTCCTTGGCCAGATCGTGCGCCTGGGTCCAGTCGTCGGGACCGTACAGCTCCCACACGTCGTCATCGAACGGCGGCGGGGTGTCGGCCTTCCACGGCGTGCGGTGCTTGGTCACGGCGGTCCAACCCTGGTGGTAGATACCGCGGTTGCCCATCATTTCGAAGTACTGGACGACGTGCGTCTCGGGGGCACCGCCGTCGCGCAGCGCGGGCAGCATGCTGACGCCTTCGAGAGGCGCCTGACTGATGCCGTTCACGAACAGGGGCGCGGGCAGCCCCGCCGCCTCCAGGATGGTGGGGGCCACGTCGATGACATGGTGGAAGTGATCGCGGGTTTCGCCCTTGTCTGTCAAGCCGTTGGGCCAATGCACGATCGTGCCGTTGCGGGTGCCGCCCCAGTGCGAGGCCACCTGTTTGGTCCACTGGTACGGCGCGCACAACGCGTGCGCCCAGCCGACCGCGTAGTGGTTGTAGGCCTTCGGGGTGCCGAAGTCGTCGATCTTGGACAGCAGGAACTCGGTGGTCTCGATGCCCGGCATACCGTTCAGCGTGGTCATCTCGTTGAAGCAGCCATTGAGCGTGCCCTCGGCCGAAGCGCCATTGTCGCCGATGATGTAGTAAATCAACGTGTCGCCCAGGACGCCCAGGTCGTCGATCGCGTCGACGAGCCGTCCCACTTCGTGGTCGGTCTGCTCGAGGAAGCCGGCGTAGAGCTCCATCTGTCGGGCGAGCACCGGCTTGAGGTCGTCCGGCATCTCGTCCCAGCTCGGGATCTCGTCGTGCCGCTTGGTCAGTTCGGCATCCTTCGGCACGACGCCCAACTTCTTCTGCTGCTTGAGTGTCTTCTCCCGCAACGTATCCCAGCCGCCGTCGAACTTGCCCTTGTACTTGTCCGACCACACCGTGGGCACCTGGTGCGGGGCGTGGGTGGCGCCCGGCGCGAAGTACATGAAGAACGGTTTATCGGGCGTCAGCGCCTTCTGCTGGCGCACCCAGGTGATGGCGCGGTTCGCCAGATCCTCGGTCAGCGTGTAGCCGTCCTCGGGTGACTTGGGCGGCTCGATCGCCGTGGTGCCCTCGTACAGACCCGGGTAGTACTGGTTGGCCTCACCGCCGACAAACCCGTAGAAGTACTCGAAACCCGAACCGGTGGGCCATTGGTGGAACGGGCCGGCCGGGGAGACCTCCCACACCGGCACCTCGTGGCACTTGCCGAACTGGGCCGTCGAATAGCCGTTGAGCTTCAACGTTTCCGCGATCGGCGCCTTCTCCTTGGGCCGAACGCTGCTGTTTCCCGGCGCCGAGGTGGCCATCTCCGTGATCGCCCCCATGCCCACGGAATGGTGGTTACGTCCCGTCAGCATGGCCTGGCGGGTCGGTGAACACAGAGCGGTAGTGTGAAAGCGGTTGAGTTTCAGCCCATTTGCCGCCAGCCGCTCGGCCACCGGCGTGTTGCACGGCCCGCCGAACGCCGACGACGCGCCGAAGCCGACATCGTCGATGAGGACGATCAGCACGTTCGGTGCACCCTCCGGCGGCCGCAGCGTCGTGATCGGTGGGTAATTGGTGTTCGGGTCCTTGGCGTCGTACGTCGTCAGCCCGACGTGCTTGGGGTCTGGAATGGGCAGGTGCTCACGCGCCACGTGCGCCGCGGCCTTTGGGGCGGCCGGCTTCTTGACGGCGGCCTTCTTTGCGGGTTTGGCGGCCTTCGTTGCCGTTCTTGGCGGGCTTAGCGGCCTTCGACGGTTTCGCCATGATTACTCTCCTCGAAAGTCTTTGTTGACACGGACTTATTGCCGTGCCATAGCGACTCGCGCTTGGGACTCCTTCATTGCGTCCTCGTCGTGGTCCGGTTTGCCGGACACGTCGACGGTCACCTTGGTGATCATGCCGGTGAACGGGAAGGGTGACGCGTACATCACCGAGACGGAGGATCCTGGATTTCGGCCGACGGTAAAACCGCTGCCGAGACCCAACGCCAGCGGAACGGTCACCGGGAAATCCGCCTGTGCGACGAGTTCGCCGTCGACGAAGAGCTTCGCGATGCCCGGTGTGCCCTTACCGTTCTTCAGGTCGGGGGCGCCGGTCGGTTCGAATTCGTAACTCAATGAGTGCTTTCCGGGCGGCACCGGTTGATCCGATGACACCCGGAGTTCCTCCGCGCCGACATAGTTGTGCACGTAATGCAGTGTTCCGTCCTGCACGAAGAAGACGTAGCCACCGACATTGCTGCCATGGCAAGCCAATACACCTTCATCGCCGGCCTTCAGCTCGGCATCGACGGTGATGGTGTGCGCGCGGTTGAGGACCTTGGCGGCGACATTCTCGGGCACCGCCTGGGTGCGCGGGAAGTAGACGTAGGTGTCCCGTTCGGCGGCGATCTGCGGACGCTCATCGGCGAAGCGCATCGTGCCGCGGCTGTCCAGTGGCAGCACGTTGTACTTGCCGGCCTCCGTGTACCAGAGCGCGATCATCTCGATGAGCTTCGCGCGCTCTTGCTCGGCCAGGTCGTTGGTCTCGGCCGGATCGACCTCGACGTTGTAGAGCTCCCAGCCCGTGGCATCCAGCTCCCGCAGCTTGTCCTCGGTGAGTTCGAGCATGCCGAAGCTCACCCCCGCCTCGGCGAAAGACGTTCCGGGGAAAGGACACACCGCTCGCCAGCCATCGTGATAGATCGAGCGGTGGGCGAACATCTCGAAGTACTGGGTGTGGTGGTTGGTCGGCGCATCGGCGTCGTCGAACGAGTGCGCGAAGCTCACGCCTTCGATCGGGGATTGCGCGACGCCGCGGATCTCGGCCGGCGCCTCGATGCCCAGCGACTCCAGCACGGTGGGCACCATGTCGATCGCGTGCGCGTACTGAGTGCGGATCTCGCCCTTGGCCTTGATGCCCTTGGGCCAGTGCACGAGGAATGGGTCGGAGACGCCTCCGCGATAGGTCTCGCGCTTCCACCGCCGAAACGGGGTGTTGCCCGCGAAGGTCCAGCCCCACGGGTAGTGGTTGAAGTATTTCGGTCCGCCGAGTTCGTCCAGCGCGGCGAGATTCTGTTGCAGGTCGTCGGGCACGTTGTTGAAGAACTTGTTCTCGTTGACCGAGCCGTGCGGCCCGCCCTCGGCACTTGCCCCGTTGTCCGAGATGACCATGACCAGACGTGTTTTCCAGCTGGCCGATCGCTTCGAGGAAATCCAGCAGTCGGCCGATCTGGTGATCGGTGTGCTCGAAGAATCCGGCGAAGACCTCCATCATGCGGGCGTAGAGCCGGCGCTCGTCGTCGGAGAGTTCATCCCATTGCTGCACGTCGGGGTCGTGTCGCGACAGCACCACGTCCTCGGCGACGATGCCCAGTTCCTTTTGTCGCGCGAACACCTTTTCGCGGTAGGCGTCCCAGCCGTCGTCGAACTTGCCCTTGTACTTGTCGGCCCATTCCTTGGGCACCTGGTGTGGCGCATGGTTGGCGCCCGTCGCGAAGTAGAGGAAGAACGGTTTGTCGGGCGCGACCTGTTTGAGGTCGGCGATGAACTCGATGGCCTTGTCGGCCAGATCGACGGTGAGGTGATAACCCTCCTCGGGCGTCTTCGGCGGCTCGACCTGGTGGTTGTCGAAGACCAGGTCGGGATAGTACTGATGGGTGTCGCCGCCGAGGAAGCCGTAGTAGCGGTCGAACCCGCGACCCAGTGGCCAGCGGTCGTAGGGGCCGGCCGCACTGATCTGTTCCGCCGGGGTCAGGTGCCATTTGCCGACGCAGAACGTGGCATAGCCGTGGGGGAGCAGCATCTCGGACAGGAATCCGTTCTCGAACGGAATCGCACCGTTGGAACCCGGGTAGCCCGTCGACCCCTCGGTGATGCACGCCATGCCGTTGGAGTGGTGGTTGCGCCCGGTGAGCATGCAGGACCGCGACGGCGAGCACAGCGCCGTGGTGTGCATGTTCGTGTAGCGAAGCCCGTTCTGCGCCAGCCGGTCCAGGTTGGGGGTGTTGATCGGCGAGCCGTAGCAACCGAACTGCCCGTAGCCGGTGTCGTCCAACACGATGTACAGAACGTTCGGCGCGCCAGGTGTCGAGCGCACCGGTGCGGGCCACGCCGGCGACGACTCGCCGACCGTTCGGCCCATCCGGCCCGAGAACGCGCTACCTGGTTTGTACTCCGTCAAGCTCATGGCGCCCTCTCCACATCCGCACGGCTACGCCATTGATACTTCACGACCGTTCAACAGTGGGACCCTCAATGCTCGACATTCTTGGAATGTTCACAGTCACAGCAGCGATGCGGTGAGACCACCATCGACCACATACGCACCTCCGGTGCAGAAGCGCGATCGCTCCGATGCCAGGAACACGGTGAGGCGGGCGATGTCGTCGAGAGTCACATAGCCGCCCTGGGCCTGCTCGATCAGCGCATCGAAGCTGGGCAATCCCAAGGCTTGTTCGTATACGCCCTTCTGCGCGCTCACCAAATCGGTGTCGGCGAATCCCGGGCAGATCGCGTTGACGCGGACGGAGGCGGGACGCAATTCGAGCGCCGCCGTCTTGGTCAGGTTGATGACCCCGGCTTTGGCGGCGGCGTAGTGCCCGCAGAGGGGGGTGCCCGCCAGTCCGGTCACCGACGCCATCGTGATGATCGAGCCGCCGTTGCCCGCGCCGACCATCGCGCGTGCGGCGTGCTTGACGGTCAGGAAGACGCCATCGAGGTTGACCGCCATCATTTTTCGCCAGTCCTGCAACGACAGTTCGGTGAGTGGGCCCAAGCCGCTGATGCCGGCGTTGGCGACGGCGATGTCGACGCGGCCGTGCCGCGAAAGGGCGCCGGTGAACAGCTCGGCGACCTGGGCTTCGTCGCTGACGTCGCATGCGGCCGGCGTCCGCGCCGTCGATCTCTGCGGCGGTCGCTGTCGCGGCGTCCTGCGTCACGTCGGAGATGACGACCGTCGACCCTTGGGCGGCGAGTGCTTCGGCGATCGCGCGTCCGATGCCGCGGGCAGCTCCGGTAACCACGGCAACCTTTCCTTCGAGGTCCCGTGACGCGGTTCGGCCGGCCAGCGTCGATTCAACTTGTAGTGACATGTCCATTTCCTCCTTAGAGCAGGCCCGCTGTGAGCCCGCCGTCGACCATGTAGTGGGCACCGGTGACGAACTGTGCGTCGTTGGAAAGCAGGAAGGCGACCACTTCGGCGACCTCCTCGGGGGTGCCCATCCGTCCCTGCTTGAGCGCGATGAGCTCATCGAAGGGCATCGGAGCGATCCCTTCGATGGGCGCAACGAGACGATCGCCCATCTCGGTGGCGATGATGCCGGGGCACACGGCGTTGACGCGGATGCCCAGGCTCCGCAGTTCGATCGCGGCCGATTCGGTGAAGCGGATGACCGCACCCTTGGAGCCGCAGTAGGCGCTCAGCAGCGGCCCACCGGCGGTGCCGGCGATCGACCCGAGGTTGACGATGGCACCGCCGCCGGCGGCCGCGATGGCCGGTATCGCCGCTTTGGTGCACCGGAAAGTGCCTGTGACGTTGATGTCGAACAGGTTCGTGAACTCGTCCTCGGACAGCTCGGTGATCGGCTTGGCGATCTCGATGCCCGCGTTGTTGACGAGGCCGTCGAGGCCCCCGAACTCTGCGACGGCGGCGGCGACGGCGGCATCAACATCGGCGGTGGACCGTACGTCGCAGCGCAGCGCGATGGCGCCGTTGCCGAGCTCCTCGGCTGCAGCGCGCGCGCCGTCAACGTCGACGTCGGCGATCGCGACGCGCGCCCCGCCGGCGGTCAATCGGCGTGCAATTGCCAGCCCGATGCCGCGCCCGCCGCCGGTGACAAGCGTCCGGCGGCCGGTTAGATCGGTCGGCGTGAATGATTGCAGGAGAGAGGTTTTCGTCGCCATGTTCTGAGTCCTCAGTGTCGTTGTTGATTCTGATGTGCACGCTACGGAGCGCTATGGCGTGCGTCTTTGGTCGCCGGCGCCAAAGTGTTGAGTGCTTGACGTCCCCAAGGGACAAGGGTCGTCCGTCAGCTCCGGCGGTGGAGGTGTTTGAGCGCGTCCGCGGCGGCGTTGGCTCCGCACATCCCGTGTGCGCCGGGTCCCGGCGGGGTGGCCGCCGAGCAGATGTACATGCCCGGAATGCCGAGCCGGTAGGGGTTCAGTGTGGTGCGCGGTCCGAACACCAGCTGACGGATGTCCTTTGCGCCGGTGACGATGTCCCCGCCGACGTAGTTGGGGTTGTATACCGCCAACTGCGTGGTCGGATCGAACGGCTGCCCGACGATCCGGTCCCGGAACCCGGGCGCGAACCGCTCGATCTGCGCGACGATCGCCTCGGTGGCATCACCGGTATAGCCGTGCGGGACATGGGCATACGTCCACACCGGGTGGATGTCGCCGACCGAGCGTGCGGGATCCGCCAGGTACTGCTGGCCGACGAGCACGAACGGCCGGCCCGGCATCCGCCCGGCGTGGATGTCGCGTTCGGTGGCAGCGATTTCGGCGAAGTCGCCGCCGAGGTGCACGGTGCCTGCCTGGTGCGCGTCGCGATTGGTCCAGGGCACGCCACCGTCGACGGCGAAGTCGACCTTGAACGCGCCGGGCCCGTACCGGAAGCGCCGAAAGGCGCGGGCGACCCGGCCCGGCAACCGGTCGCCGAGGATGTCGGCGATCGCACCCGGCGCCAAGTCGAACATCGTCACATCGGTGGGCGGCAACTGCGACACCGTTTCGATCCGCACACCGGTCTCGATCTTGCCGCCGAGATCGCCGAGCATCCCCGCCAACGCATTGGTGATCGACTGCGAGCCGCCTGCCGCGACGGGCCAGCCGTGGCGGTGTCCGGCGGTGATGATGCCGAGGCCTATCGCCGAGGTCATCGGGTAGTGAAGCGGCCTAAACGTATGTGCCGCAACACCACCGAACAATGCCCGCGCCCGCTCTGTGCGGAAGATCCTGGCGAACGCCGACGCGGGGAGCACCGTGGGCAGCCCGAACCGGGTCAGCGCGAGCGGATGGTTGGGCACTCGCAGCAGCGGACCCATGATGTCCTGGGAGAGCTCATCGAAATTCGCTGACGGCCTTCCGAAGATCGACCGCCACCGCGGACCGTCGCTGCCGAGGCCGGCGGCGGTGTCATCGAGCGAGCGCCGCAGCACGCCGGCGTCGCCGCTGTCGAGTGGATGCGCGCAATCGATTTCGGGCCATCGCCACTGCAGGCCGTATCGCTCCAGACCGAGACCGTTGAGGAAGGTGGATCCGACGGCCATGGGGTGAAACGCCGAGCAGTGGTCGTGCAGAAGGCCGGGCACGATGGCCTCGCTCGAGCGAGCGCCGCCGCCGATCTCGTCGGCCGCTTCCAGCACCGTGACCTGCACGCCCTCTTTCGCGAGGGCGACGGCGGCAGCGAGCCCGTTGGGCCCGCTGCCGACCACCACCGCAGTTGTCACGCCGCCGCCCCGAACCGGGGGTCAGCCGCCGGGCGGGTCCACGTCACCTGCAACGGGATCGGGCCGTTGGGCAGCCAGGGTTGTTCGGCCACCGCGTCGGTCACCTTCCAGGTGCCGCGCTCGATGACGCCGAGTGCCGCGTCGATGACCTTGTAGTGCTGGACCTTGCTGCCGATGGCCTGTGACTCGACCCACACCACCACCAGCTCGCCGGGCGCGAACTGAGCCTGCGTCCTGCACCGCTGCGATCAGGTCCTCGTTGTGCAGGTGGCCGTCGCCGAAGTTGAAGCCGATCAGCGAGTTGCAGACGAGCTCCGCCTCACGCACGGTCCGGGTGTCGATATCCGGGAGGTTCTTCACCAGCACCGAGAACAGGCCGCGGCCCTGGCTGTGCATGGACCGCCACCCGACCGTTTGCTGGTTGAAGATCTCCGCCCACTGCGGCTCGTAACCGAATGCGACCAGCTGGTCGATCTGGTTGGGTGACGAACGCGTGACCCGGTTCAGCTTCTCCTCAGCGCCGGGCGCGAACGCCCACACCGCCGACGCCCAGTTCCCCGCGTACTGCCGCATCGCGGGCAGGAAGGACACCAGGTCGGGGCGCAGGTTGCCCAGCACCGGGAAGAACAGCAGGCCGGCCACGATGACGACGGTCAGCCACGGCGAGGACATGTCCGCGATGCCGTAGCCGTCCCAGTTCGGGAAGCCGAGGAACAGGAAGATCGCGCCGTAGGCGAACAGCACGTTCCACTCCAACGGCACCGCGAGTGGGAACGTCGAGATGATGAACAGGTGGAACGCGACCATGATCGCGACCGCGATCACCGTGAGCCACGGCCAGGGTGAGAGCAACAGGGTAAGCGGGGCAACGATTTCCACGACGGTGCCCGGCACGTGTGCCATGAAGGTGGCGAGGTGCGACGGACGCAGGTCGTTGGGGTAGTTGCGGTAGTGGGCCCGCTTGACCCACTTGAACGGCAGGGTCGGGCTGTTGCTCACCATCGGCGGGATCACGTTGGTGAAGTGCAGGCCGAACTTCGAGACGCCGGCACCAATCCACACCACGACGATGAGCAGCTTGAGCGCGATGATCATGTCGACGAACGGCAGCACGGTGAAGAAGAACAACGCCGGCAGGTACTGCTCGCCGCGCGCGGCCAAAAAGATGGTCTTGTCCCGCAGCCCGATCAAGACCAGCAGCACCATCGGGGCGATCAGCAGCGCGGGGTTCACCAGACCCGACGTGTTGTCCGGCAGCGCCGCCGACAGCGAACCGCTGGGCACGCCCGGCAGCACCAGCGGCACAATCACGCTGACGATCAGGGCCAGATAGAGCGCGACGTCGAACCAGGTCCGACGGTTGCCCGCGGTGAAGGGGACCCGCCGCCAGGGCCGCAGCCTGATCGTGCCGGGCCGCGCCCAATACAGGATGCCTCCCATCATCGGCTTGGTCTTGCCGGCCAGCGGGCCCCACGACCCGGCGACGCCGATGGTTTCCAGCAGCACCGTCCACAGGATCACCTTCTGGTAGACGATTGGCTCATTCCACCACTGCGCGACATGCCAGAACGCGGGCAGGCCGGAGGTCAGCGTGGCGACCACGACGCCGCCCAGCACATAAAAGAGCGCGAGCTTGACGATGTAGATGGCGTGCACCATCCGCGGCACGCCGTACCCGTTGTCGACCCAGTTCAGCGTGAGGGTCTTCACGCGTTCCAGGAACGGGCTCGCTAAAAAGGCTTCGGGTTCAACCGCGGGGAAGTTCGGTGTGGTGAATCCCATGATCGGCTCCTTATCGGTGATTTGAGGCTAGGTTTGTGGTTGTCGGTGCGTGGTGGATCAGCGGTTTTCGGCGATCAACGCCCGAAGTTTGGGTTTGTCGATCTTGCCGACCGGGTTCTTGGGGAGGTCGTCGAGAATCGTGATCTCGGCGGGGCGCTTGTACTTCGACAGCAGATTCGCGCGACGTGCTCGTGGATGCGCTCGGTGGAGATGGTCGGCGCCCGAGTTCAGCGACACGAAGAGCACCGGCTCTTCGCCGTAGACCGGGTGGGCGCGACCGACGACGGCGGCCTCGGCGATCTCCGGAAGCTGGTAGACGACGGTTTCGATCTCCTTGGGGTAGATGTTCTCGCCGCCGCGAATGATCATGTCCTTGGCGCGGTCGACCAGCACGAGGTAGCCGTCCTCGTCGAGGCGCCCGACGTCTCCGGTGTGCAGCCAGCCGTCGACGAGGGTCTTGGCGGTCTCCTCGGCGCGGTTCAGGTAGCCGCGCATCACATTGGGTCCGTGAATCAGGACCTCACCGGTTTCACCGCGCGGAACGTCGACGTTGTCTGGGCCGACGATCCGAATTCTCTGGCCCGGCAACGGAAGCCCGACGGTGCCGGGTTTGCGCTCGCCGTCGAGCGGGTTGACGGTGCTCGCGCAGGTGCCCTCCGACAATCCGTAGCCCTCGATGAGCGGGATGCCGTAGCGCGTCTCGAACTTGGTCAGCAGCTCGACGCTCGCCGGTGCCGCGCCGCAGACGGCGAATCTGACCGAGGACGTGTCTGGGCGCACCTCGTCGGGCAGGTCGGAGAGCATGGTGTAAATGGTCGGAACCGCGGAGAAGTAGGTCGCGCCGCATTGTTCGAGCTGGCCGAAGAACGTTTTCGGGCTGAACCGCCCCGCGATGGTCGCGCGGCCGCCCGCGACCAGCGGCGACAGCGTGCCGGCCACGATCCCGTTGACGTGAAACAGCGGCAGGATGAGCAGGCTGTGGTCATCGCCGGTCATCTTGAACGCGTCGATGACCATGCGGCACATGGCATTCAGGTTGGCGTGGTCGAGCATGACGCCCTTCGGCCGGCCGGTGGTCCCGCTGGTGTAGATCAGCAGCGCGAGCGCGTCGTCGCGGTGCTCGGCGGGTTCGACGAGCGCCGGGGCCTGCCCGGCGGTCAGGTCGTACGTCGAAAGCATCTCAACCGGCGCGTCGATCTCCACCGGCATGTCGACGATTACGACCTTGGCGGCGGCGTCCTCGATCTGATAAGCCGCCTCGGCGGGCACCAGCGTCGGGCTGATCGGCGTGACCGCGGCACCCAGGCGCCATGCGGCGAACATCGCCACCACGAACTCCGCCCGGTTGGGCAGCATGATCGCGACGACGTCCCCAGCGGACACACCCTTCTCATCCAGTACCGCGCAGGCTTGCTGCACGGCCGTGAGGAACTGGGTGTTGTTCAGGTTGATGGTGTCGTCCGCCACCGCGGGGGCGTCGGGCGCTTCTGCGGCTCGCAGGTCGGGCAGTGCCGAAAGGTTCATTTGCGGGTCCTAATGCGGTTTGAAGGGTGGATGCCGATGTCTCGCCGTTACGCGGCGTGGTGGGCGTCGCCTCGGTCAGGTGCCCATGGGGCGAAGCGTGAGACCAATGTGGCGGTGACGCGCTGATACCGCGGGCCGATGATTCGGGCGAGCGCATCGAGGGCCTTTGCCTCCCAGCCGACCACGACCCGGGCATGGCCGTTGGCGACTCCGTCGACGATGGTCTCGGCGGCCATTTCCGGTGTATGGAGTGCCAGCCGCTTGTCGAAGAACTCCGCCAGGGCCTGCGCGTTCTCGCCCTCGGCGACGGTCGCGTTGCGGGCGACTGCGGTCTTGATACCGCCGGGATGTACGCATGTCACCTTGACCGGGTGGTTGGCGATCAGCATCTCCTGGCGCAGCGCCTCGGTGAAGCCGCGCACGGCGAATTTGGCTGCGTTGTAGGCGCTTTGACCGGGTATTGCGATCAGGCCGAACAAGCTCGAGATGTTGACGATGTGCCCGTCGCCGGACGCGATCACATGGGGCAGAAAGGCTTTGGTGCCATTGACGACGCCCCAGAAGTCGACGTCCATGATCCGCTCGATGTCTTTGAAGGTGGTCTTCTCGACGTCGCCGTTGTGGTCGATGCCGGCATTGTTGTAGACCTGGTTGACTGTGCCGAAGTGGGCGACGACGGCGTCGGCGTAAGCCAGAACCGTCTCGCGTTCGGCGACGTTGAGCCGATCGGACTTCACGTCCGCGCCGAGTGCTTCGGCCCGGCGCACGGTTTCGGCCAGTCCTTCGGTGTCGATGTCGGAGAGCGCGAGTCTTGCGCCTCGCTTGGCGAGGTTGAGCGCCAGCGCTCTGCCGATCCCGGAGCCGGCTCCGGTGATGACGACGACTTTGCCTTCGAATTGTTGTGCGTTCATCTTTTCCTCGTGCTCCGTGCCCGCTGTCTTCGCAGGACCTTGTAGACACAGAATGGTCGAGGGGGCCCTGGCAAGTATTGAGATTTTCCGACATACTTTTGTGATTTCCCGACACCTGGAGTTGATCGGATTGGGCAGCTTGCTGCGAGCCACCACGCTGTTCGGTTACGGCGACCTGGTGCGGGAGCTCGGTGGGGACCCAGAGCTGTTCTTGTCGCGCTTCCGGATTCCGCGGGGCATCGAAAATCAGGAGGACGCGTTCATCTCCTTCGATGCGTACGCGCGCATGCTGGAGGCCAGTGCCGAGGACTTGGGTTGTCCGGACTTCGGACTTCGTCTGTCGAACTGGCAGGGTTTGCATACTCTCGGTCCGATCGCGGTGATTGCGCGGAATGCGCAGACCTTGCTCGGCGGGGTTGAGGCGATCGCGCGTTACCTTTATGTCCATTCGCCCGCCTTGAAGCTGACGCTGGCACCGCGCACCCCGCAGACCGATCTCGCGTTCACCTATGAGGTGACTGAACCGGGACTTCTCGATGTGGTCCAGACCTACGAGATCAGCATGGCCATCGGCGTCAGGATCATCCGCCTGCTGGGCGGCCCGGAGGCGCGGCCGAACGTGATCTCGTTCATGCACGACCAACAGGGCACCGACGCGGCGTATCGCGAAACGCTGGGTTGCCGCGTGCGTTTCCGCCAGACCTGGTGTGGGTTCGAGCTACCCCACCGTTTGGCCGACCGACGCATCGAGAGCGCGGATCCGGAGACCAGACGGATTGCGGCGAAATATCTTGAGTCCAACTATCTTCCGCGCACCGCGTCGCTGTCCGACCGCGTGGCAGAGCTGACCCGCCGGCTGCTGCCCACCGGCCAATGCAGCGTCGATGCCATCGCGGACCAACTCGCGATGCATCCACGGTCGCTGCAACGACGGCTGGCCACCGAGGGCGTCCGATGTCAGGACCTGATCGAGCGGGAACGGCGCGTCCGGGCGGCGAGATACCTCGCCGAACCCGGGCTCCATCTCAGCCAGATCGCCGGCTTGCTCGGCTACACGGAGCAGAGCACCCTCAATCACTCGTGCCGCCGCTGGTTCGGGAAGACACCTCGGCAGCACCAACGGGACCTTCAATTGCACGCCCCTCATCAGACCGGAACCCCCAATCGCGGTCGATAGTCACGAGGAGTCATCCCGGCCCAACACCGGAAGAGCCCACTGGCCGAGCTGTGAACACTCTCATGTTGTCGGCATCCGTCTGCCCATTCTTTGGTGGTCGTGAAGACTGGGTCGCCGCCCATCCAGCCGCCTGACTTAGCGCCGAGCGCCCAGAGCCTCTCATTGTCTGTCCCCGGTGGCCGTCGCAGTCTCGACGAGCGGTCCTGGCGGCCGCCGACGACCTCTGTAGATAGGTACCTGTCCGGCCTCGAACCAAATCGAATCACGGATGACAAACCTCTCGTCATCGCCGGTGACAGGATCTTGTTGCGCGTTAAGTAGTTGCGACCGGAGGTGCCATGACCGAGGCGACGAAACCCCGATTCATGCTGGCGCCGGCCATCCGCCCCTACCAACAGCAATGGCTGCGTGCCGACATCCTTGCGGGGCTAGCCGCCGGAGCGGTCGTCATCCCGCAGGCGATGGCCTACGCGACGGTGGCCAATATGCCGGTGCAGTTCGGGCTCTATACCTGCATGTTGCCGCTGGTCGTGTACGCATTCGTCGGGGGATCGCGCGCCGCCAGCGTCACCACCACGTCGACGATTGCGACGTTGACCCCTTCGACGATGGTCGGCGCGGGCATCGCAGTCGGATCGGCGGAGGCGCAGTCCGAATTGATCACGTTGACCCTGCTGGTCGGCGTCGTCCTGCTGGTGGCCCGGGTGTTGCGGCTGGGTTCGATCGTCGAGAACATCAACCAGGCCACGCTGGTCGGCCTCAAGGTAGGCGTCGGTCTCACGGTTGCCGCCGCGCAGTTGCCTAAACTGCTTGGTGTACCTGACAACCCGCACGCGACCGGCTTCTTCCACGTGGTGGCCTCCGCGCTGCGTCAACTCGGCCATGCGAATGTGGCGACGGTGGTTCTCTCGGTCGCTTCGATCGTCATCCTGCTGGCGATGGCGAAGTACCTCCCGTCGATACCCGGCCCGCTCATCGTGGTCGCTATCGGTATCGCGCTGGTTGCGTTCGCCGGCCTGCCCGGTCGCGGCGTGGCCGTTATTCCCGAAGTGCCGCAGGGTATTCCGGTACCCGCCATGCCGACCGTTCAGCACGTCGGCCATCTGATACCCGGCGCGTTGGCGATCGCGCTGATGGCGTTCCTGGAAACCGTCTCGGTGGCGCGCGGCGTCCGCAGATCCGACGAGCCGCAGGTCGACGCCGATCGGGAACTGACGGCCACCGGGATCACCGCCGTGGTAGGTGCGTTCTTCCACACGTTGCCGCCGGCGGGCGGGTTCTCCCAGACCCAAGTCAACCTGCGCTCGGGTGCGCGGACCCAGGTCAGCGGTCTGGTCACCGCGGCGCTCGCGGTGGTGGTCGCGCTGTTCCTGGCTCCCGTCCTGAGCAAACTGCCGGAGGCGACGCTGGGCGCGATGGTGCTCGTCGCGGTGACCGGGTTGATCGACGTGAGCGCGATGAAACGCCTGTTCCGGATCAGCAAGCTCGAATTCGGATTGGCATGTGATCGCGTCGGGTGACGGACACATCGTCAACATCTCGAGCCTGTTCGGGCTGATTGCGGTGCCGGGCCAAAGTGCCTACAACGCAGCGAAGTTCGCGGTGCGTGGGTTCACGGAGGCGCTGCGGCAGGAGATGTTGGTGGCCGGACATCCGGTGAAGGTGACGTGCGTGCATCCGGGCGGCATCAAGACGGCGGTGGCGCGCAACGCGACGGTGTGTGACGGCCAGGATGCGCAGAGCGTTGCACAGTTCTTCGACAAGTGGCTGGCACTGCATTCGCCGGAGATGGCGGCGGAGACGATTGTCGACGGCGTCTGCAAGGGCCGCGCCCGGGTGGTGATCGGTTGGGAGGCGAAGGCCCTCGATGTGCTGGCTCGCGTTACGGGCTCGGGGTATCAGCGGGTGATCGCCACGGCGGCCGCGCGGTGCCTCCCGTGGGCGGGCACGCGCGCTCGCCAATCGGCGTAGCCAATCTAGGGTCGGTGCCGCACGGTGCTATAAGGCGCGGTCGCGGGCAGACGGTTCGGTTGCGCTCGAGGGGGGGGGGGGGCGCATTCAGCGTTCGGCCCCATTTCCGGGCTCGATCACGTTGACAAACGAACGGTTCACCACCGACACGACACCTCGTCGTGGTGTTATACGCGCGCATACCGGCAAGATCACGAGGAACGTCGCTCTTGAGATCAACCGTGATCAGGACTTGCCGGAACCGAAGGCACGTGACCGCACGTATCTGACCCATGCCGAACTGCTGCGGCTGGCTCGGGCAACGGAGCGATTCGAGGCCCTGACTCTCGTGTGGGGTACTGCGGTCTGCGGTTCGGTGAGGCGGCTGCGCTACGGCGCAAGCACGTCGGAGACCGGATGCTGACGGTGAGCACGTCAGCCACCGCAATAGCAGGCAAGGGGATCGTAGAGTCAGACACCAAGACGAGGCGGACCCGCAACGTGCCGGTGCCACCGGGTTGGGTGTGGGATCGACGCAAGGCGGCTACCCGACGACCCCAACGCACTCGTGTTCCCCAACCGTAGGGGTGGCCTGTTGTCCAATCACGAGTACCGGCGAGCGTTCGACAAGGCATGCGGGGAGACGGGCATCGAGGATCCGATTCCACACGAGCTCAGGCACACGGCGGCATCACTGGCGGCAGTGCCGGGGCGAACGTGACGGTGGTTCAGTGAAGAAAGCCGTCCCACTTCGGTTCGTAGGACCACATCCCGGCATCGTCGGGCACCTTGGCGGTGGCCTTGGCGAGCATCGGCTCGATCGGCGGCTGCACGGGGAGGTCCATGGTTCTCATACTCACGTAGACCGGGGTACCCCGACAATGTCATCGCTTGTTCAATGGACTGATGGACCTGCCCGACATGCCGCCGGTCTCGCCGATGCTGGCCAAGTCGGTTCCGTCGATCCCGGCCGGCGCGTCGTACGAACCGACGTGGGACGGCTTCCGGTCGATCTGCTTTCGCGACGGCGACGAGGTCGAACTCGGCAGCCGCAATGAACGCCCGCTCACCCGATACTTCCCCGAGCTCGTGGCAGCCGCCACCGCGGAGCTTCCGGAGCGTTGCGTCATCGACGGAGAGATCGTCATCGCCACCTATACAAACGCTCGCCCGGAGAGAGGAATCGTTTGGGGGTTCCGTCCGGCGCCGATGCCGGATTGACTTTCGGTGAAGACGACGTCGCCGAGGTAGAGGCTGCCAGTGGTGGACAACGTCGCCACGACCTTGGAGATCCGAAAGATCAGCTCGCTTGGTGCGGCCTTTCTGCATCCTCTTCCCCGTCGATCACGCAGCCCAGTGCGAGGTCGTCCGGATCTGCCGGCTCGTCCGGCGTGACCAGCCATGACCCCTGCGGCGAGAACCCGCATCAAGTCAGGCCTTTCGTCGGTTTTAGGGGTTCAGACCATCGGGGTGATGGACTCATCAACGCCCAGCAGGGCCTTGCCGTAGATTTCGTAGTTGACGGTCGGAGCAACGATCGCGTGGCGGGCCCCGGTGGCGGAGTCTCGCCAGATCCGCTGCAGCGGACTGACTTCGGCGAAGGAGCCGGCGCCGTGGGCGTCAAGCAGAATGTCGATGGCGCGGGTGATGCACTGCGCGACGTATCCGGTGTCCGAACGCACTCGGGCACGGGTCAGGTAGTCGGGATACTCACCGCGTGCGGCTGCGTCGTCGATGTCGGCGGCAGCCCGGTAGGCGTGCAGGTGGGCGGTGTCGATCAGGCGCGCGGCCTCGGCGATCTGTAGCTGAAACGCCGTGGACTCCTTCTGTGAGGTGTAATTGGTGTAGGCGATCGTCTTGTTGGGCGCCTTACCGATGACGAAATCCAGTGCTGCGCGGCCCAGTCCGAGCTGCGGGCCGACCAGTACCAGAGCGACGACAGGAATCAGTGCCGACCGGTATAGCACCTCATCGGAATGCTCGGTGAGATAGTCACCGGCGATGGCGGGCGGCATGGGCATCACGCGGTGCTCGGGCACGAAGACGTCGTCGGCGATCAGGCAGTTGCTGCCCGAGGAGCGCATGCCGGCGACGAACCAGGTGTCCTCAAAGTCCATGTCGGAGCGCGGGATCAGGGCGCAGCCCTGATCGACCACATTTCCGTCTGCGTCGGTGATCGGGATACCCATGACCGCCCAGGTGGCGTGCCACGAACCTGAGTTGTAGTACCACTTGCCGGTGACCCGCCATCCGCCGTCAACCTTGCGGGTCTGCGCGGTGGGTGCGAGCACACCCGACACCTTGGCGTCGGGGTCGGCGCCGAACACGTCATCCTGCGCCTTTTCCGGCATCAACCCGACCATCCAGTTGCACACATTGATCAGGGTGACCACCCAGGAGGTGCCGCCGTCGGCCTCGGCCACCTCGGCGGACACGTCGAGCATGGTGCGCAGCGACGTCTCGTATCCGCCGTAGCGCTTGGGCACCGAGATCTTGAACAGGCCCGCCTCGGTAAGGGCCTGGATGCTCTCCTCGACGACGCGGCGGTCGGCCTCGCCTTGGGCGGCGTTGGCGGCCAGCAATGGCTTGAGCTCGCGGGCACGAGCGACCAGCTCGGCGTCGGTGGGCAGCTCAAGCGTGGACGTTGATGTGGTGGTCATGACTCTCCTGGTTTGTGAATCGATCTGGATGAAGTGGGATGTCAGCGGGTTTAGGCGCTGATCTGGTCGATGCTCGCCGGCCCGGGCTGGGTGGCGAATTGGGAATGGGTGCCAAAAGTGCGGTGTCCGTACACAAGTGGGGGCCGGGGCGCCGACGAAGCGTGGTGCACCTCGCCGATCAGCAACAGGTGATCACCGGCGTCAACGGTCCGCCACAACTCGCAGGCGGCCCAGCCCGCCACATCGTCGAGCCGCGGTAGCGCCTCGGTCATCGACCAGGGCGCGGAGCCGAAGCGATCGGCGCCGCGGGTGGCGAAGGCCGTGGCAATGTCGTCCTGCGCAGAGTTGAGCACGTTCACGCCGAAGCGTCCGACCTCGAGCACCCGCGCCAGCAGGCTCGACCGCTTGTCCAAGGCGATCGACAGCAGTGCCGGACGCAGGGACAGCGACGCCAGCGAGCTCACCGTCGCCCCATGCGGACCGTCCTGGTCAGCGGTGGTGACCACGGCGACCGGCGCGCAGACACCGGCCATCAGGTCGCGGAAATGTTGATCGAGCATCGTATCGAACCTCCGAAATAATCATGATTAATTCCCTCGCTACACAGTGCGGGTGATGTGGGTCGTCTGTCAAGGGTTAGCGCCAAATTAATCATGATTATTTTCGGACGGCTCAGTAGATACTGCATAACCGCAGGTCACGCCCCCGTGAAAAAACCCACAGAGACGCGCCCCTCCCTGTAGGAGGAGGGCGGTCAGCCCGCTCGCGGCGAATCGACCCGGCTGTGGTTGCTCGGCGTCGGACGCAGAATCATTGCGGGGTCGGTACGTCGCAGAGCGTCAACACATGCATCGGCATCCTGCGCAGCGAGAGCCGCGACGAAATCCTCAACGACCTCGGCAGGCCCCTCGAAATCGACAGCCGGCTCGCATTGCCCTGTCTCGTCGCCGGCTTCCAGACGCGCCCGCAGATGCGAGGTCCCGACGTCCATGATGCTCAGATAAAGACTGTTGAGTAGTTGGTTGCGCCCGATACCAGCGAAATGCTCGTGTACGTTCCATACCGCCCAGATGAATCCGACCCGGTCGTGGGCATCGCGAGTTCGTCGTACCTCGAGCACCAATGCGTTCAGGGCGCGTTGGTCTGCGTCGGTGATCCGCGCGAGCACCTCATCGACCAGAAGTGGCGCCAGAGCATCGCGAATCTGAATCGCCTCGTCGAGCGCGGAGTAATCACTTGCGGCGGAACGGAACCAACCATTCATTCGCGACAGCGCAGAGGGATCAGCGGCGAAGATGCCACCGCCTGGACCGGGACGCGACGTGATGATCCCGCGCTCCTGTGCGATCTTGATCGCCTCGTTCACCGTACCCACCGAGACCCCGCAGACATGGCGGATGTCATCCTTGCTGCCGATCCGGTCACCCGCCTGCACTCCTGCCGCGAGTCGAGCGATGTGGTTGGCCGCCATCTCGGCACGTG
>CAWDAC010000006.1:0-35866 GCA_963800125.1 uncultured Actinomycetota bacterium
AGGTAATCGCCTTCCTCCCGCGAGCGTGCGTGTCTGCGGCCGACACGCCGAGCTTAAACAGCATTTTGCGCACGGTCGCGGGCCTCCAGCGTTGACACCGGATCGGCCGATCTGGCTTAATATCCGATTAAGCCTATAATCTTGGTCAGATCTACCAACTTAATGAGGAATCGATGACGACCGCGCAAGAGTCGAAACCGACTGCCGGACGCTACGAGCTCAGCCACCTCAGGGCGCTCGAGGCCGAGGCGATCCACGTCATCCGCGAGGTGGCCGCCGAGTTCGAGCGGCCGGTGCTGCTGTTTTCCGGCGGCAAGGACTCCATCGTCATGCTGCATCTGGCACTTAAGGCGTTCCGCCCTGGCCGTCTGCCGTTCCCGGTCATGCACGTCGACACCGGACACAACTTCGACGAGGTCCTCGAGACCCGCGACCAACTGGTCGAGGAAGCGGATGTGCGGCTGATCATCGCCAAGGTGCAAGACGACATCGACGCCGGCCGCGTGGTCGAGACCATCCCGTCGCGCAACCCACTGCAGACCGTCACGCTGCTGCGCGCCATCCGCGAGAACAAGTTCGACGCGGCGTTCGGGGGCGCCCGCCGCGACGAGGAGAAGGCGCGGGCCAAGGAGCGGGTGTTCAGCTTCCGCGACGAGTTCGGCCAGTGGGATCCGAAGGCGCAACGGCCCGAGCTGTGGAATCTGTACAACGGCCGCCACCACAAGGGCGAGCACATCCGGGTGTTCCCGCTGTCCAACTGGACCGAGTTCGACATCTGGTCCTACATCGGCGCCGAGAAGATCAAGTTGCCGTCGATCTACTACGCGCACCGCCGCCAGGTGTTCGAGCGTGACGGGATGCTGCTGGCCGTGCACAAGTACCTGCAGCCGCGCAAGGACGAGGAGGTCGTCGAGAAGACCGTGCGGTTCCGCACCGTCGGCGACGTCACCTGCACCGGCTGCGTCGAATCGCTGGCGGGGACGGTGTCCGAGGTGATCGCCGAGACCGCGGTGTCCCGGCTCACGGAACGCGGCGCCACCCGCGCCGACGACCGGATCTCCGAGGCAGGCATGGAAGATCGCAAGCGGGAGGGCTACTTCTGATGACCACGCTTCTGCGCCTGGCCACCGCGGGCTCCGTCGACGACGGCAAGTCCACGCTCATCGGCCGTCTGCTGTACGACTCCAAGGCTGTCATGGAAGACCAGTTGGCCTCGGTGGAGCGCACTTCCAAGGAGCGCGGACACGACTACACCGACCTGGCTTTGGTCACCGACGGGTTGCGCGCCGAACGCGAACAGGGCATCACCATCGACGTCGCGTACCGCTACTTCGCCACTCCCAAGCGGAAATTCATCATCGCCGACACCCCCGGGCACATCCAGTACACCCGCAACATGGTCACCGGGACGTCGACCGCACAGCTGGCGATCGTCTTGGTCGACGCCCGCCACGGGCTGCTCGAACAGTCGCGAAGGCACGCGTTCCTGGCATCGCTACTGGGCATCCGGCACATCGTGCTCGCGGTCAACAAGATGGACCTCATCGGCTGGGACCGCGAACAGTTCGACAAGATCCGCGATGACTTCCATGAATTCGCGGCCCGGCTCGACGTGCACGATGTGACAACGATTCCGCTGTCGGCTCTGCTCGGTGACAACGTGGTGACCAAGTCGGACAACACCCCGTGGTACGACGGGCCGTCGCTGCTGTCACACCTCGAAGAGGTCTACATTGCAGGCGACCGCAACCTCGTCGACGTGCGGTTCCCGGTGCAGTATGTGATCCGGCCGCAGACGCACGAGCACGCCGACCACAGGAGCTACGCGGGCACCGTTGCCAGCGGTGTTATGCGTCCCGGAGACGAGATCGTCGTCCTGCCGACCGGGAAGACAAGCCGCATCGCCGCGATCGAAGGGCCGAGCGGGCTTGTCCAGGAAGCGTTTCCGCCGATGGCGGTGTCGATCAGCCTCGCCGACGACATCGACATCTCCCGTGGTGACCTGATCGCGCGGCCCAACAACCAGCCGAGGGTGGCACAGGACTTCGATGCCACGGTGTGCTGGATGGCCGACGAATCCTCGCTGGAGCCGGGTCGCGACTACATCATCAAGCACACGACGCGCACCACGCGGGTCAAGGTGACCGCGCTCGACTACCGGCTCGACGTCAACACGCTGCACCGCGACAAGACCGCGACCGCGCTCAAACTCAATGAGCTGGGCCGCATCTCGTTGCGCACGCAGGTGCCACTGCTGCTCGACGAGTACAGCCGCAACGCGGCCACGGGTTCGTTCATCCTGATCGACCCGAACACCAACGGCACCGTGGCGGCCGGCATGATTCTGCCGTACGTCACAGCACGCACGTCGAGCCCCAACGCGGTGCGCCACGAATCGCTGTGCACCGCAGACGACCGGCTCAGCCACGGCCGGACGGTGTGGTTCACCGGTCTGTCGGGATCAGGCAAGTCGTCGGTGGCGATGCTCGTCGAACAGAAGCTGCTCGAAAAGGGAACCCCGGCATACGTTCTCGACGGGGACAATCTGCGCCACGGCCTCAACGCCGATCTCGGGTTCTCCATGACCGATCGGGCCGAGAACCAGCGCAGACTGGCTCATATCGCCGCCATTCTTGCCGACTCCGGTCAGGTCGTGCTGGTGCCCGCGATCAGCCCGCTCCAGGAGCACCGCGAGTTGGCGCGGCGGGTGACCACCGAAGCGGGCCTCGACTTCTTCGAGGTGTTCTGCGACACCCCGCTGGAGGACTGCGAACGGCGCGACCCGAAGGGGTTGTACGCCAAGGCCCGAGCAGGCGAGATCACCCACTTCACTGGGATCGACAGCCCCTACCAGCGGCCGAAGAACCCCGACCTGCGGCTCACCCCGGACCGCTCGACAGACGAACTCGCAGAGCTGGTCATTGAGATGTTGGAGAGCCGGCGATGAGCGCTTGCGCGAAGAGCGGACAGCACCGATGACCGATCGCAGCGACGACGATGTCGCCGCGCGACTGGCCACACAGGCGGGCGAACTACTGCTCGGCGTGCGTGATGAGCTCGCCGACGTCACCGCAGCGGAGCGAAAGGACGCGGGGGACAAGCGTTCCCACGACTTCCTGATGGAGGCGCTGGCCAACGAGCGGCCGCGCGACGCGGTGCTGTCCGAGGAGGGTATCGACAATCCGATTCGGCTCACCGCCGAGCGGGTGTGGATCGTCGACCCGCTGGACGGCACCCGCGAATTCTCGGAGCTCGGCCGCGACGACTGGGCTGTGCACGTCGCCTTGTGGCAGGCGGGCGAACTGGTCGCGGGCGCGGTCGCCCTTCCGGCGCAGGGCGTCACGTTGGCCACGCCGAACGTCGCCGCGCCTCCTGCCGGGCCGGCCAATCCGCGGATAGTCGTGTCCCGAACCCGGCCACCCGCCGTCGCGCTCGCGGTCAGGGACGCCCTGGACGGCGTGCTCGTCGAGATGGGTTCTGCGGGAGCCAAAGTCGCATCGGTGGTCCAGGGCATTGCCGACGTGTACGTGCACGCGGGCGGCCAATACGAATGGGATAGCGCTGCGCCGGTCGCGGTCGCCCGTGCGGCCGGGCTGCACACATCGCGCATCGACGGCTCGCCGCTGGAGTACAACCGGCCCGACCCGCTGCTGCCCGATCTGATCGTGTGCCGACCCGAATTGGCCGAGGTCGTCCTCTCCGTCACCAGGTGAGCTCAGACGCGTGTTCTAGCGTCCCTTCGACGCAACGCGGCGGCCCACGTACGCCTTGAGCTCCGCAGAGAGTGCGTCGGCCGCCAACAGCTGCGGTAGCAGGTCCGGATCGGACATTCGGGCGCGGAACACCAGGCCGATGGTGACCTCGTGATCGGGGCGGTGATCAATTGTGATCGTGTCCCCGGCGCGCACCGTTCCCGGGGAGATGACCCGTAGATAGGCGCCGGGTTTCCCGGCTTGCGTGAAGGTTTTGATCCAGTGGCTGAGTTGCAGGAAAGCCTGGAACGTGCGGCAGGGGGTACGAGGCGCAGAGACTTCGAGCACCAGGCCGTCCGCACCGATGCGCCAGCGTTCTCCGATTCGTGCCTCGGTCACGTCGACGCCCGAAGTAGTGAGATTCTCTCCGAACATTCCGTTGGAGAGTGAGCGTTCGAGTTGGGTTTCCCATGCGTCGAGATCTTCTCGCGCGTATGCGTAGACGGCTTGGTCGTCACCTCCGTGAACCTTTTGGTTACCGATGGTGTCGCCGACCAGTCCGCTGCCGAGACCACCGTGCATCGGTCCGGGGGCACGCACCAAAACCGCTTCAGCCACCGCCGCTTTGTCGATGCCCGTCGACTTCGACTGCGCAGCAGGATCAGGATTTGCACAGGCACGTGCCAGGTTGACCGACAACACCTTTGCCACTAGCCCAGATTACCGGAGCGCCCGTTGGCTAGTGAGACGACGGCGTGCCATTCCGCCGCGACGCGATAGTGGGCTATCTGGCCCATTTCAATTTTCGGTAGGCCCGTGGCTATCGTGATGCGGCGTGAAGGCGCCTCCTCAGTGGGTTGGTCGACCCATACTGGGGGAGCGCGGCGTATCGTTGCTGGCAAATGGCCGCCGTAGACCCTCCTGCCACACAGGGATTCACCGCCAAAGGGCGCGCGACCCGCGAGCGTATTCTCCGATCGGCGGCACAGGTGCTTTTGTATGAGGGGCTTTCCGGTTTCAACTTGGAAAGGGTGCGGCGGGCGGCCGTAGTCAGCGGGTCGCAGCTGACCCATTACTTCGCCGACAAACCGGCGTTGATACGAGCAGTTCTGGACCGCCAGATCGAGCTCGTGCTGGACTTTCACCGCCAGCCGAAGCTGGGCGGGCTGGACACGTTCGACGACTTCGAGCGCTGGGCCGACCTCAACATGCGTTACCTCCGCCGGATCGGCTATACGAAGACGCCCACGTATCACAAGTTGGCCGGTCAGCTGGCGAAATCCGACGACGCCACACGCCAGACGCTCGCCGACGGGTACTGGCGTTGGGTCGACCTGCTCGAACGGTCGTTTCAGCGGATGAAAGACCGTGGCGTGTTGGTGACTTCCACCGATCCGCGGCACTTGGCGCTGGTCGTGGTCGGCGGGCACCAGGGCGCCGGTATCCTGACTTTTGCCTACCGTCAGGAGTGGCCGCTCGCCGACACATTGCGCTTTGTGATCAACTACCTACGAACCTTCGCCGCCGACCCCGCCGAACGGATCGCACGCAGGCCGCGCCGACCCCGCCATCGGCGCACGCGCGATATCGGCGCGGGCATCGACGATAGCGGGTCGCGGTTCACCCAGAAGGGTTTGGCGACGCGTGCGCGTATCGTCCAGCGCGCCGCCGGTCTGATGTTCGAGCAAGGCGTCAACGGGACCAGCCTCGACGGTGTGCGCAAAGCAGTGGGCGTGAGCGGATCACAACTGACGCACTACTTCGCGGATAAACGCGATCTCACCCGACAAGTCATCGCTTCGCGCACCAACGACGTCATCGACTTTCACACTCAACCGCAGCTGGGCCAGCTCGACACCCTGCAGGCGCTGCGGGCTTGGGTCGATGCCTGTGTGGCGGAGGCGGAAGCGGTGTATGTGCGTGGCGGATGCGTTTACGGCTCGCTGACCGGTGAACTTCTGGAAGCCGACGACGGAATCCTCGACGACCTGGCCGCGGGGTACGACCAATGGCTAACGCTGTTCCGGGACGGACTGCGGATAATGCGTCGCCGCGGCGATCTCACCGACGACGCCGATCCGCGCCACCTCGCTGTCGCTCTGGTGGCTGCGCATCAGGGCGGCGCGATGCTTACTCATGCGACCGGGACCCCAGAACCGTTGCGCGCCCTGGTAAATGCTGCGGTCGACTACGTCGCCTCGTTCCGCCAGCCGCCCAGGCGGCGCACACCCCGTTCGGCCTCGCGGCCCAAGAACAAGCATTAGACTTCACCTCGTCGGCGGACGAGTCGGTCTCATCCAATTCTCAGCACTTAATCAGCGCTGCCCCGGACAAGTATGGGCTAGGTGACGCAGAATACTGGGTCGGGCCACCCATTACGTGGTCCCGACGACACCTGGATGCTGTTGCAACGCGGCCACCGCTGAATCCGGCGCACCACTTGGCGCCTCATAAGATTCTGCGCTTTCGCTGTGAGTCAAGTGTGAGTCACCTTGGAATATCTGGACGTAACTTGCGGAGGCTGTGGCTGCCGTCGCTATTATGGGTTGGACAGCCCAAAATCGAGCTGCCCTTGCAGCAGGGACCAACCGTTCTGCGGACAGGATTTAGATCATGAGCTCGAACTCGTCAACCCGTCGCTTAGTTGCGGTCGCCGGCGGCGGACTCCTCGTCACAATCGCCTTACTTACAGCAGGATGCGGCAAGGGTGGTGAGCAAGCGCCCTCCACGACGTCCACGACCACGACCACGACGACGACCACAACGACACCGCCGCCATCGAGCGCAGCGCCGCCATCTCCGACGGAGAAGGGCATCAATCCCACCGGCGGCAACTTGTTCTCACCGCAGATTCTGGCGCCGCCTGCGCCTACCGAACCGCCCGGCGTCCACCGCAACAAATAACAACTCAATTGGCGGCGGCCCGACACCATCGCGAGCGCGAATCACGGGCTGCTCAACAGGAATGGGACACGAATTGTGAGTACCGGCAGAATCAGTCGTCGCAAGATGGCCGTCGCCAGTGGTTCCGCGCTGATCGCGATGGGCACCTTGGTCGCCGCCTGTGGCAACAACGGGGGGCAGGCCCCCTCGACAACGACCACCACCACAACAACCACCACGCCGTCATCGAGCGCAGCGCCGCCCACTCCGACGGAGAAGGGCATCAATCCCACCGGCGGCAACCTGTTCACGCCGGGGGTCACAGCTCCTGCAGCACCGAACGTCCCCCCCGGTCAGCATCCCGGCATCAATGGTGTCCCGTAGGCATCGTTCGCGATTTCGGCGTGCGGTCCTGCCGATCACGAAGTGAGCACTGGGTGTTGCCGGTTCCACGTCGGAAACGACCGCCGCAGCCACGCCGGTCCGGCCACCGTGACGTCACCGGATCGCAGCACGTCGCGCCACGACCGTTCGCCGCGGTGCCAGTCGACGAACGCCAGCGACCGCGCTTCCACCGTAAGGTCGGGTTCGCCGCCGGGATCGGAGTAACAGACCTCGGCCTCGCCGTGCTCGACTAAGAGCCAGTACCGCCGATTGCCCGGACGCTCGTCGGGAAAAGTGAAGGCGACGACGACCCGGCCGGCTGGGAGCGCCGATCGATCGAGTTGCACCTGGCACCAGGCCCACAGGGCGAAACCGGGATCGGAACGGTCGGGGGTGACCTCCACCCAGCGCTCGCCCCACGCCGCGAGCCCGTCGATCACGCCGGCCAGGTCGGCGCCGGCTTCGGTGAGCGCATACAGGTGACCCCGCCCGTACGGCTTCTGTCTCGACTCGATGACCCCGGCGCGTTCGAGCTCCTCGAGCCGCTTGAGCAGCATCGACCGCGACATCGTCGGTACACCCCTGGCGATGGCCGAGAACGTGTCGGCACCGAACATCAGATTGCGCACGATCAGCGGATTCCACCGCTCGGCGAGGACCTCCGACGCGCGGGCTAACGGACAATACTGGTGGTACGTGCCCATGGGTTGATCGTGCCACCGCCCGGCGCATACCGGCAGTTCTAAATTCGAACTTCACAACATTGGTTTTGGCGCGGACCATTGCGGCATGAGGTCACGAATCGCCACGGGGCAGCTGTCGAAGGCTGCCGCCGAGATCTACGAAGAGTCGTTGGTGCCCGCGCTGTTCGACCAGTGGGTCGAACCGATGCTCGACGCGGTACACCCCGTGGAAGGGGATCGCCTTCTCGACGTCGGCGCCGGGAGCGGGGTCGTCGCCCGTGCCGCGTTGCGGAGGGTCGGAGCAACGGGATCGGTGGTCGCTGTCGACCCGAACGAGGGCATGCTCGCGATGGCCGAGCGGCTGGCGGCCGGTCTGGATATCCGCCGCGGCGTTGCGGAGGAACTACCCATCGACGACGACGAAATCGATTGTCTGACTTGTCAGTTCGCCCTGATGTTCTTCTCGGACCGGGCACGGGCAATCGGCGAGATGGCGCGGGTCCTGCGACCCGGCGGCCGGGTAGCGGTCGCGACGTGGGCGGCGGTGGAGGAACTGCCTGGCTTCGCCGCGATGGTTGACCTGTTCGGCGACGAGCTCGGCGACTGGGCCGCCGAAGCGATGCGGGCGCCGTTCAGCGTCGGCACGGCCGGAGCGCTGGGCGATCTGTTGCGGCCGTCCTTCCCCGATGTCGCGGTCGCCCGCCGCGAAGGCTTGGCCCGTTTCGCCTCGATCGACGACTGGCTCTACAGCGAAATCCGGGGATGGACACTCTCCGAGCACGTCGACGATGACCAGTACGCCCATCTGCGTGCGCAGGCCACCGAAAGGCTGGCGCGATTCGTCGGCGCCGACGGCTCGGTGAGTTTCGCGGCTCCCGCGCTGATCGCCACCGCAACCGCGGCCTGAGCGCTTACGCTCGGCGGCGTGTCAGAACCCACGACCCTGCGCGCCCTGGCCGATCTGCCCCAGTCACCGGTCAGCCTGGCCGAGTCGACGCTCATCATGATCGACTGCCAGAACACCTACACCCGCGGTGTGATGGAGCTCGACGGCGTGCAGTCGGCCCTGGACGAAGCGGCCGCCCTGCTCGACCGGGCCCGAACCGCGGGCATTCCGATCATCCACATCCAGCACTCCGACGGTCCCGGATCGCTCTACGACATCGAGGGGGAGAGCGGCGCGATCGTGGCGCGCGTCGCCCCGCGGGAAGGCGAGCCGGTGGTCGTCAAGAACTATCCGAACGCCTTCGTCCAGACCGATCTCGACGAGCGATTGAAGGCCGCGAACGCGTCGAACCTCGTGCTCGCCGGTTTCATGACGCACATGTGTGTGAACTCGACCGCGCGCGGAGCGTTCAACCTCGGATACGCGCCGACCGTGGTGGCCGCGGCGACCGCGACCCGCTCGCTGCCCGGGGTTGGCGGTGAGCCGGTGCCCGCAGCGGTGATGCACTCAGCAAGCCTGGCCGCGATTGCCGACCTGTTCGCCGTGGTGGTGCCCGACGGCTCGGGCATCCCGGACTGAGCCGAATCGGCGGCCCAGATGACGACGCCCTCGACCCGGATCAGCCGGCTCAGCGAGATGCAGAGCACGTCGCGCAACGAGCTCGACGAACTTCTGGACAGCACGCCGCTGGCCACCGTGGCGCTGGTCCGCGATGGACATCCGGTGATCTTCCCGACCGGCTTCGCCAGGGTCGACGACGAACTCGTCATCCATGGGTCCACGGGCTCTCCGTGGATGCGCGCGCTGTCGGCGGGCGCCTCGGCCGCCGTCGCGGTGACCGTATTGGACGGAGTCGTGGTGGCGCGCAGCGGATTCGAGTCCTCGTTCCGGTACCGCAGTGCCGTGCTCTTCGGCGTCTTCGAGCGGGTGCCCGAGGCCGACAAGGTCGGGTACCTGGCGCGGCTGACCGACTCGTTCATCCCCGGCCGGGCCGCCGAACTACGGGCCAGTACCCGCAAGGAACTCGCGGCGACCATGCCGTTACGGCTGCCGATCGGCGAGGACAACTGGTCATTGAAGATCAGCGACGGTTGGCCCGACGACCCGGAGGAGGACGTCGCCGGGGACGCGTGGGCGGGAGTGGTGCCGATGTCGGTTGCCTATGGCGCGCCGCTGCTCGCCCCCGACCTCAACCCGGGCATCCCGGTGCCCGAGTCGGTCCGAGCGCTGACCGGCGCCTCGCGCGACGCGCCGCCGTCAGTCCAGTAGCGCGGTACGACGGTAGAGGTCGGTGCGGCGGTCGCCGTGCACGTCGTTGTGTGCATTGATCCGCTTCACCCGCGACTCGGCGAGGTCGATGTCGGCGGTGGCGAGGCTCGGTGTGCCGTACTCGGCGATCGCGAGCGGATAGCCGTCGGCGTCGGTGATCACGCTGCCGCCAATCCAGTCCTGACCGCGTTCCACGCCGACGCGGTCACACGCCGCGATCGGCATCCGGTTCATACCGGCACCGGCCATCGCCCGCACCATCTCGGTCGGCCGCTCGCCCTCCGGCCGCGGCAGCAGCGGCCAGTTCACCGGCGCGCACAGCAGGTCCGCGCCGGCCAGTGCGACCGTGCGAACCCACTCCGGGAACTCGATGTCGTAGCAGATCATCACCCCGATGCGGCCGTGGTCGGTGTTCACCAGCAGCGGCAGGTCGTCGCCGCGGTCGAACACGGCGTTCTCGGTGTCCCACAGGTGTGCCTTGCGGTAGACGCCCCGCAGTCCGGTCGGGTCGACGACGGCCGCGCTGTTGTAGATGGCGTCGCCTGCCGCCTCGGGGAATCCGGCGACGATGGTGAGTCCGAACGCCTCCGCGAGGTTGGCCCACTCGGTGATGGCCGGGCCGTCGCGGGTCTCGGCCAGCGAGGACAGTTCGGCGCGGTCGGCGAACACATATCCCGACGACGCCAGTTCGGGCAGCACGACGATCTGCGCGCCGTCGCGCGCGGCCGCCTCGATCGCGGCGTTGGCGGTGGTGCGGTTTCCTGGGGTGTCGCCGATCCGCAGGAGGATCTGAGCGCAGGCGATGCGGGTGGTCATCCGTCGATGGTGAAGCACGCTCGTCGGGTTCGCATCCATGTCGATGGCAGAATTCGCAGCATGCGGATGTCGGCCAAGGCGGAGTACGCGGTCAGGGCGATGATCCAACTGGCCGCCGCCGACGAGGGCGCGCTGGTCAAGACCGACGACCTGGCCAAGGCGCAGGGCATCCCGCCGCAGTTTCTGGTCGACATCCTGTCCGATCTGCGTACCGATCGACTGGTCCACAGCCGCCGCGGCCGTGAGGGCGGCTACGAGTTGGCCCGGCCGGCCGCCGAGATCAGCATCGCCGACGTGCTGCGCTGCATCGACGGCCCGCTGGCCAGCGTGCGCGATATCGGGCTAGGAGATCTGCCCTACTCCGGACCGACCGCCGCGCTGACCGATGTCTGGCGGGCGCTGCGGGCGAGCATGCGTTCGGTGCTGGAGGAGACCAGCCTGGCCGATGTAGCCGCCGGGGCGTTGCCCTCCCATGTCGCAAAGTTCGCCGACGACTACCGCAAGCAGGAGCGGCAGCGGGGCCACCGGAGCCGAAAGGTCCGCGACATCGAGCCGCGCACCGTCGGCTAGCGGCGCCTGCGAGACCGTCGGCGACTGGCGATGCCGTCGAGCAGCATCCGCAGACCGCGGTCAAAATCCTCTTCCGCCGACGTCCGCACCGCGACCTCGGACAATGCCGCGACGTGCGGATACTCGGAACCGGCCACCGCTCCGATGCGCGCAGCGACCAGTGGGCCCGCCAGATCTGCCTGCGCACCACCCGTAACGAAGCCCAGTAGTGCGTGAAATGCGG
This sequence comes from uncultured Actinomycetota bacterium, assembly GCA_963800125.1. Lineage (GTDB taxonomy): Bacteria > Actinomycetota > Actinomycetes > Mycobacteriales > Mycobacteriaceae > Mycobacterium. The sequence goes on from CAWDAC010000006.1 coordinate 11,467, forward strand.
CGAGCCGGTCGCGGTCGTCCAGACCGGCTCGGTTCAGCGCGGCGATAAGCGCGTCGGCGGCGGCGAAACCGGTCGCCGACGACATCCTGCGGGTCAGCACAAGCGGAATTGCCGCCGGGTGCGCGCGCACGCCTTGCCACATCGCGTTGGCGATGGCGTACGCGTCCTGTTGCCAGTCGTCGGTCGGATCGGGCAGCCGCACCTCTGCGACGATCGCGGCCACCACAAGCTCCTCCAGGCCCTCCTTGTCGGCGACGTAGTTGTAGAGCGTCATCGGCCCGGTGTCCAATGCCGCGGCCAGCGATCGCATGCTCAACGCGGCGACGCCCGACTCGTCGACGATGCGCAGCGCCGCCGCGGCGATCTCGTCGGTGGTGAACCGTGCCCGCATCATCAGCTCGGCCTTTCACTCTTCGCGCAAGCGGCTCATCGCCCTTGACAAGTACAGCGTACGTGAAGCAGTCTAGTCATACGTACACCGTACTTATGAGGAGATTGCTTATGCCGACGACCATCCCGACCAATCGGGTCGACTTTCTCTCCGGCGGCACCCGGTGCGCGGCCTGGCTCACACTGCCGCCCGGCGCAGGCCCGTATCCGGCGGTCGTACTGGTACACGGCTTCGGCGCGACGCACGACATGATGCTGGCGCAGTACGAGCAGCACTTCGCCGCCGCGGGTATTGCAACGCTGGCGTTCGACTATCGCAATATCGGAGCATCCGAAGGCCAACCCCGGCAACATATTTCGCTGCGAGAGCAGCAGGCCGACGTAGAGCAGGCGCTGGCGTTCTTGATGTCGCTGCCCGAAATCGACGCGTGCCGCGTCGGACTGTGGGGAACCAGCCTGGGTGGGATGAATGTGCTGCGGACGGCAGCCAGGCGTGACGACGTCGCGGTCGCGGTCGTCCAGTGCCCGATGGTGCACGGACCCGGGGCGGCACGCCGCCTGGGCGTCGCGGCGGCACTGCGGCTCGCTCCGTTCATCGCCGAGGACGCGCTGCGGGCGCTGTTGCGCCGGGGGCGGCGCTATGTCCCGATCGTCGGCCCGCCCGGCGGCACGGCCGTGGTCACCGTCGCAGGCGCCGAAGCGGGCTGGAATTCCACGCTTCCACCCGGCGGGCGCTTCGAGAACCGCGTCGCCGCCGCCGACGCCGTCGGCCTGGTGTTGACGTCAGCGCTCCGGCACGCCCGCGACATCACCGTGCCATTGCTGGTGTGCGTGTGCGACCGAGAGAACCTCATCGACCCCAAGTACGTCGAGCTGGCGGCCCGGCGGGCGCCCCGCGGCGAGGCCCGGCACTACGACTCCGATCACTTCGAGATCTACCACCCACCGCTGGTCGACCAAGCGCTCGCCGACCAAACCGCTTTTCTGCGGGAGCATCTCGATGTCCGTGCATGAGCTTCTGCGAGCGAACGACGAAAGGTTCCGCGCCCTCGCGCAGGGCTTCAGCGCCGAGGACTGGTCGTGTCCCAGCCTGTGTGAGCGCTGGTCCAACCACGAGCTGCTCGCTCACCTGGTGGTCGGGCTCAGCGCGTCGCTTCGCTCCGTGGTCGGCGCGATCCTGCGCCACCGCGGCTCGTTCGACAGCGCGAACGCGGAGATGGCGCGAACGTTGGCGGCGGTGCGCTCACCGGCCGACCTGCTCGACGATTACGAGCGGTTGAGCCGCGAACCACGGGGATTGGGCCGCTACTTTCCGTCGCGCCTGCTTCTCGGCGACCATGTCACCCATGAACTCGATATGGTCTTCGCACTCGATCAGGAACCGGAGATTCCGCCCGATGCCCTGATCGCGGTGCTGAACACCCAAGTGGCCGTGCCGAATTCGTTCGTACCTGCGTTCCGGAACAGCAGGGGACTGCGGCTGCGGGCGACCGACGCCGCGTGGAGCCACGGCGAGCGCGGACCGGTTGTCGAAGGCCGCGCAGCCGAACTCGTCTCGGTGCTCGGCAACCGGCCGAAGGCGCTGCCACGCCTCGTCGGCGACGGCGTCGCCGTGCTCGAGTCGCGGCTCAGCCTCCCGACCCGTACGGCCGGGTGAGGATCTCCATGTAGTGGCCCGCCGGGTCCTGGAAGTAGACGCCGCGGCCGCCGTCGTTGTGGTTGATCTCGCCCGGCCGGGCGCCCCGCGGATCGGCCCAGTGCTGCATGCCCTGTTCGCGGATCTTGCCGTAGATCGCGTCGAACTCATCCTCGGACACCAGGAACGCGTAGTGCTGCGGACGGATGTCCTGGCCGTCGGGAACCTCCGCATAGTCCAGGCTGACGTCGTTGGCGACCGTCACCGTCAGAAAGTGGGCGAACGGCGTCGGGCTCGGCAGGTCGAACAGGTCGGTGAGGAAGGTCGCCGACTGCTTCTTGTCCCTCGCGGCGACGATGGTGTGGTTGAACGTGATGGTCATGTGAAACCCCAATGTGCTTCGGCGCCTCCATGCCTGGCGCAGCCCGCCACCGACACGCGACGCTATTGCCAGTCAACCAGTTTCATCGGATACACGACAAAGGTGCAGGATGAGGGCATGGTCGGCGTGAAGGCTCTGACGGGAACACGGGTCACCCTGCGCGCGCCTCGGCTCGACGATGCCGAGGAACTGTTCGCCGCGGTCGCCTCCGATCCCGAAGTCACGCGCTACATGTCCTGGACGCCACATCCGGACGTCGACGAGACGCGGCGGGTGATCACCGAGTTGTTCAACGTGGGCGGTGAACGAACATGGCTGATCGAGCTGCGGGACAGCGGGGAGATCATCGGGACGTGCGGGTTCCGGCCGGTGCAGGCCCACAGCGTCGACTTCGGCTATTGCCTGGGCCGCCGGTGGTGGGGCCAGGGAATCATGTCGGAGGTGGTCTCGCTCCTGCTCGCCGAGATGGAAAGCGACCCGAAGGTGTACCGAATCTCCGCGATATGCCATGTCGACAACACCCGGTCGGCGCGGGTGCTGGAACGGGCCGGCCTTTCGTTCGAGGGCCGGCTGGTTCGGCACACCGTCTTCCCGAACATCAGCCCGGAGCCACAGGACGTTCTGCAGTTCGCCAAGGCGGTCAGGTGACGACGCCCCGCACCGCCCACGCACGGGCCGCGAGCGTGAAACCGGAGTCCGCTCCCACCAAGCGGGCGCGCAACCTTGCCCGCAGCTCATCGCGGGCGGGTTCGGGCAGCGAGGACGCATAGGCCCCTGCCGGTCCCTGTCCGTGGAGGAAGGGCTGCCAGAAGTCGTCGAACGATGCGAACGCCATGTCGACCGTCAGCGGCGCCTCCTCGACGTTGCGCAGCCCAAGGTCTCGCCAGAACGCTGACAACTCGCCCCGGCCGCTCAGCGGCATGTGGCGTTCGTCGCGCCCGGCTGCGGCCGGATCCAGTGCGACGGCCTCGTCCCAGAACACGCGGAGCATCTCCATGCCGTCGCCGTAGTCCCAAACCGCCGCGGCCACAACGCCATTGGGCCGAGTCACCCGGATCATCTCGCGCACCGCCGCGGCGGTGTCGGGCACAAAGTTCAGCACCAGCAGCGACAGCGTCCGGTCGAATGCCGGCGTCCGGGGAAGGGCAGCGCGGAAGCGTCGCCGACCTGGAAGCGCACCCGGTCGCCATCGCCGGCCCGTTGCGCGGCTGACACGAACTCGCTCGACGGGTCAACGCCGACCACCCGCACGGACGGGACCGTCGCGGCGGCGAACGTCAGCGCTCCAGTGCCGCACCCGACGTCGAGTACGTGATCGCCGGTCCCGACTCCGGCGAATTCCACGAACAGCGGCGCCAGCCGGCGGCTCCACCGTCCCATGAACCGTTCGTAGCCATCGCTTTCGGAGAACATGCTGCCCTCAGGCTATCCAGCTTCCCGTGGTACGAATGACCCATTGAACCGGTGGGAGGCGATGATGCCGAGCGGTTTCGACATGCGGGCGCTTGCGGTTCCGGTGATCGTCGCACCGATGGCAGGCGGTCCGTCGACGCCCGAGCTCGCCGCCGCCGGTACCAATGCGGGCGGACTGGGGTTCGTCGCGGCCGGCTACCTGACCGCCGACACGCTTGCCGAGCGCATCATCGCCGCACGCAAGTTGACCACCGGCCCGCTCGGCGTCAACCTGTTCGCCCCGCAACCCAGCGCCGCGACCCCGGACGGGATCGAGAAGTACGCCGCAGCGCTGGCCCTCGATGCGGAGCGCTACGGCGCCAAGCTGGGCGACCCGGTCTACACCGATGACGCCTGGGCGGCCAAGCTCGACGTGCTGCTTGACCTGCGGCCCGAGGTGGCGTCGTTCACGTTCGGCCTGCCGAGCGAGCAGGAGTGCAAGCGGCTCCGCGACGCGGGCATCACCACGGTCGGCACCGTGACCACCCTCGACGAAGCGGACGCGGCTGTGGACTGCGGCGTCGACGCCGTTGCCGTGCAGGGCGCATCGGCGGGCGGGCATCGCGGCACCTTCGACCCCGTCGCAGCGCCGAACCCGCAACCCCTGTCCGAACTGCTCGCCGCTGTCCGCGCCCGGGTCAGCGTCCCGATCATCGCGGCCGGTGGCCTGGTGACCGCCGACGACGTCAACCGCGTGATAAGCGCCGGCGCGGTCGCGGCGCAACTCGGCACCGCGTTCCTGCTCGCCGACGAGGCGGGCAGCAGTCCCGTCCACCGAGCGGCGCTGCAGGATCCGCAGTTCACCGAAACCGTTGTGACCAAGTCCTTTTCCGGGCGCTACGCCCGGGGGCTACGTAACCGGTTCATCGACGAGCACGAGGCGCAGGCGCCGTTCGGATACCCCGAGATCCATTATCTGACCGGCCCGTTGCGGGCGGCCGCGGTGCGCGCAGGCGACCCGCACGGCACCAACGTGTGGGCGGGCACCGGTTTCAAGTCGATCAAGGCTGCACCGGTGGCCGAAATCATGAAGGGCCTGACCTAGCGGCGGTCAATTCAGCCGCAAGTCAGTTTCGGGCTGCGATCATGGCAGCCACGATGCGTTTATTGGTCGTCGAGGACGAGCAGCGGCTCGCCGCTGGATTGCGCAAGGGGCTCGAGGCGGAGGGTTTCGCCGTCGATGTCGTTCACAACGGCACCGACGGCATCTGGATGGCGCGGGAAAACCCCTTCGACGCGATCGTTCTCGACATCATGCTGCCCGGTGCGAACGGCTACCAGGTGTGCCGGACGCTGCGCAGTGAGGGCAATTGGACGCCGATTTTGATGCTCACCGCGAAGGACGGGATCGCTGACGAGGTCGAGGGGCTCGACACCGGCGCCGACGACTATCTGTCCAAGCCGTTTTCGTATGCGGTTCTGATCGCCCGGCTGCGGGCGCTGTTGCGCCGCGGAGCGCGCCCGCGGCCGACGGTGTTGGAAGTCGGTGACCTGCGGTTGGATCCTGCCGCGCGCCGGGTCCGGCTGGGTGGTGTGGAAATACCGTTCACCGCGCGCGAGTTCGCCGTCCTCGAGTTCTTCGTGCATCACCCCGACGAGGTGCTGGCGAAGAAGGACATCCTCGACCACGTGTGGGACTTCGATTTCGACGGCGACCCGAACATCGTCGAGGTCTACGTGCGGCGGCTGCGTGCCAAGCTGCAGCGCTCGGCCAGGGGCCCGGTGATCGAAACCATTCGTGGCGCCGGGTACCGGCTGGTCGTCGATCGTGCTTAGCCGCCTCAGAACGATCCGGTCCGGAACCACCGCCGCGGCGACGATCATCGTCGGCATCGCCCTCGTGGTGGGCGCAACGGCGTTGATCGCCGCACTGCGGCACAGCATGCTCGACGAGGTCGAGGAGGCCGGCCGGGCCCAAGCGATCAAGGTCGCGCGGCAACTGGAATCCGGCAGGCCGACGGTCCTGGATGTCACCGGAAGCGACGACGAACAACTGGTTCAGGTGCTCGCTCCCGACGGTTCAGTCGTCGCGTCGAGTCCCAATGTGGCCGGTAAGCCCGCAGTCGCGCAGTTGCTGCCAGGGCAGGCGCGACACGTGCTCACCCCGCTCGACGACGAGGAGTTCGCCGCGGTGGCGGAGGGCGCGCGGACCTCCGACGGGCCCAGGACGGTCCTGGTGGCCCGAGCGCTGGTCGACGTCTCTGACGCCACCACGGTGGTCACCCGGTTGCTCATCATCGGACTGCCGGTGCTGCTGGTGGTGGTAGCGCTCACCACATGGTTCACGGTGGGCCGCGCATTGGCGCCGGTCGAGGCGATTCGGCGTGAGGTGGACGAGATCTCGGCGGCCCAACTCCACCGCCGGGTACCGCAGCCGAAGGCCGACGATGAGATCGGACGACTGGCCGCCACGATGAACCGCATGCTCTCGCGGCTCGAAGACAGTCGAAACAGCCAGCGCCGCTTTGTCTCCGACGCATCCCACGAACTGCGGTCGCCGCTCACCACCATCCGTGAGCATTCCGAGGTTGCCCTGGCGCATCCGGAGGGGACCACCGCCGAGGAGCTTGCCGACGTGGTGCTGGCCGAGGAACTGAGGATGCAGCGTCTCGTCGAGGACATGCTGCTGCTGGCTCGCGCCGACGAGCACGCCGCGCCGCAGCGCGCACCGGTCGACCTCGATGACCTGGTCTTCGAGGAGGCGCGCAGGCTGCGGTCCACCACTGCCGTTCGGGTGGACACATCGGCGGTCGGGGCGGCGCGGGTGCACGGGGACGTCGATGGGCTGCGGCGGGTAGTGCGCAACCTGGCCGACAACGCCGCCCGGCATGCCGCGGGCCGCATCGATCTCGCCCTGTCCGAGCAAGGCGGCGAGGTGCGGTTGACGATCGACGACGACGGCCCGGGCATCCCGGAATCCGAACGGGAGCGGGTGCTGAAGCGATTCGTCCGGCTCGACGAGGCGCGTTCCCGCGATGACGGCGGCAGCGGTCTGGGTCTCGCGATCGTCGACGAGGTCGTTCGGGACCACGGAGGCTCGGTATTCATCGGGCAGTCACCGGCAGGCGGCGCACGCGTCGAGGTCAGATTGCCTGCTGGTCAGGGCTGAGCGCGGTTCAGGTTGCAGTCAGGTAGTCGGGTAGAGGCTGATGACCATGAATTGCAAACGCATTGGCATCCTGACGGCGGTAGGCGCGGCGGCCGTCGCGTTCGGAACCGGCATCGCCGCGGCGCAACCCGACGACGGCGAGGGATCGCCGATCACCGGTGAGGCACTGGCCAAGGCCAGCCAGGCCGCGTTGGCGTTCACCGGCGGCGGCACGGTCACCGGTACAGAGGTCGGCGACGAGGAAAGCCTCTACGAGGTCGAGGTGACGCTGGCGGACGGCAGCCAGGTCGATGTCCAGCTCGACGACGCCTTCGCGGTGGTCGGTAGCAAGACCGACCAGCCCGGCGCGGACACCGAACCCGACGCTCCCGGCAATTAGCGCAGGTCCGACGATGAATGCCGCCGCTGGTCGCAGGCTCGTCACGCTAGTGATCTGCGCGCCAATCGTTTCCGCACTCGGCGTCGCATGTAGTGGCGAGTCGGCTCCGACGGCGGCGGAGTGCATCAAGGTCGTCGAGGAGTCGGGGCAGACCACCGACGAATGTCTGCCCGTCGCGCCGGACAGCCAACGCGTCGATCTCGTGACGCCGACTTTCAGCAAGCCGACGCCGATCACAAACCCGCTGCATCCGACAAGTGAGGTCAAGCAGGTCATCATGGGCGGTCAGGTCGACGACAAGCCGTTCCGGACGGAGGTGACGCTGCTGCCCGGCACACGGCCCATCCCGTGGCGCGGCAAGCCGGTCGACACCGCGATCGTCCAGTACGTCGCGTACCTGGACGGACGCATCCACGAAGTGGCGATGGACTCGTATGCCCAGGCCGACGACGGCTCGGTGTGGTACTTCGGGGAAGACGTGTCCAACTACGAGGACGGCAAGGTCGCCGACACCGAGGGAACATGGGTGGCCGGCGACAAGACACCAGCCGCGATGATCATGCCGGCCAAGCCGGCCGTCGGTAACATTTATCGTGCCGAGAACGCCCCCGGGGTCGTGTTCGAGCAGGTGCGTGTCGAGAAGATCGACCAGTCTGTCCACGGCCCGAGCGGAGAGATCACCGGCGCCATCGAAGTGATGGAGCTGCACATGGACGGGACGACTGAGGGGAAGATCTTCGCCCCCGGATACGGCGAGTTCTCCACCGGGAGCCCGTCCGGCGACTTGGAGGCGGTGTCGCTTGCGTCGCCGACCGACAGCCGGCAAGGGCCGGCTCCCGCCGAACTCGGCGCTTTGTCCGGAACAGCCGCGGGGGTCTTCGACGCGGTCACGACAGCGAACCGCGATCGCGCTGAGCAGGCCAGCACGGCGTTCGGCCAGGCGTGGGACGCCGCGCTCATCAAGGGAATTCCGCCGCAGATGAAGTCCCAGATGACTCGCGATATCGACGCGCTCAAAAGCGCCTTGGGCGAGGGTGATTGGCGTGCCTCCGAGTCGGCCGCGCTGCGCGTCTCCCAGAATGAGCTCGACCTGCGGCTGCTGTACCAACCGGTGATCGATGTCGATCTGGCCCGGCTGGCTCTGTGGGCACGCCAGCTTCCGGTCGATGTCAAAGCCGAGGATCCAGGTTTGGTTTTGGCCGATGTCGCCGCATTGGATCGGGTCTGGGAACGCACCCGACCTGGTCTGCAGGACCCCGCGGCGGTGGATGCGGCGATGCAGCGGCTCAGGGAGGCTGCCGACGCTGAAGACCTTCCCGCGGTCGGCGCAGCCGCGGCCGCGCTCAATCAGGCGGTTGCGGGTTTGCACATCCGCTGACCGATTGGCCGGCTAGCGCAGGTCGTCGATGACGACGTCGCCGTTCTCCGACCGCGCGGTGATCACCGCGGCGGCGTCGGTGCGGTTCGTCGTCTGCGGGACCCGAACCACCGTCGCACCGCTCTCCTCGCCGGTGTTGGCGTTCACCACGTACGGACCGCGCGGTGGCAGCCCGATGCTGATGTCGCCGTCGCGCGTCGTCGCATCCAGCGTGCGCGGCGCCGCCTTGAAGTCAACCTCGATGTCACCGTCGATGGTTGTCGCGCCGAACGACTCGGTCACCGAGATCGCGCTGCGGGTGATCACGTCGCCGTCCACGCTGTGCACCTCGACGCGGCGCGCCGACCCGCTGAGCAACACCGGTCCGTTGGTGGTCCGCGCAATCAACTGGTCGAGATCGGCCTGAGCCATCAACACGCCGGTCTCCTGCTGGCTGGTGACCGTCAGCCTGTGGTGACTGCGACCATGACTTCAACCTATGGAGGTCGTGGGCCGGGCAACATGGCGTTTTCCCGAGACCCTCGCCGGGGGAAAACCCCCACGCCGGTGATTTCGGCGTGATTACCAGCGCTGAGCGCAGGAAATCACGCCGAAATCGCTTATTTCGGCGCGGTGAGTTCCAAGGCGATGTTGTCCGGATCGCGGAACTCCAGGATGTACATCACCCCGATATCTTTGATTGGCTCATGGGCAATGCCGAGTCCGTCGAGATGCTTTGCCGCATCATCTAATTCGGACTTGTTGTCGACCCGGAATGCGAGGTGGTCGAGGCCGGTGCGATCCTCGTCGAACCTGTCGTCGGCCGCGGGGCGCAGCGCGACCCGACAGTCGCCGACGTTATAGACGACGCCACCGAACAGGAATGCGAGCCGTTCACGCGTTGCGTCGTCGGCGTCCTCGGGCATCTCGAGGTTGATGGGCCAGTCGAAGACGCTCTCGTAGAACTCCCGCGATCGCGCGATGTCGGTGACCGTGAGCCGGATGTGCGCGACAGAAGTGGTGTTGATCGCCATGGGTTCATGCTGCCAGCCGCGTCGCCGCCGCCCGACGGCATGCCAGAATCGCCGTCGTGCGGATAGGGATGACGATGCCGGTGATGGAGCCGGACCTGGATGCGGCGACGCTGAAGGCCTGGGCCAGGGCCATCGACGACGGACCGTTCTCATCGCTGTGCTGGGGCGAGCGGATCGCGTTCGACAACCCCGAGGCCGTGACGCTGCTCGGCGCGCTGGCGGCATGGACCGATCGGGTGCGGCTGGTGACGACGGTGGTGGTGCCCCAGCTGCACGACCCGGTGATGCTGGCCAAGGCGCTGGCCACCGGCGACATGCTCAGCGGCGGCCGGCTGACCGTCGGCCTCGGCGTAGGCGGGCGAAGCGAGGACTACCACGCGGTCGGCGCCGACCCGGCCACCCAGACCATGCGTGGCATGGCCGAACGGGTGAAGGTGATGAAGCGGGTGTGGGCCGGTGAGAACGTGACCGAGTCCGTCGTCCCCGTCGGGCCGATGCCGCTGCAACAGGGCGGCCCGCAGCTGCTGGTCGGCACGATGGGGCCGAAGACGGTTCGCAGCGCCGCCGCATGGGCCGACGGCCTGGCGGGCACCACGTTGGACCTCGACTTCGCCAAGCAGAACGAGTTGTTCGACGTCGCGCGCACGGCGTGGGCGCAGGCCGGGTAAACCCAAGCCGCTTCTCGCCACCTCGTTTTGGTTCGCGCTGGGCGACATCGATGACGCACGCGCCCAGATCCACCGGCATCTGCGCCGCTACATGAACTGGATTCCGGCCGAGTACGTCGACGCCATGGCACCCGGCACCGGCTGGGCTGGTAGCGAAGACGAGCTGTTCGGCCTGTTGCGGAAGTTCGAAGACATCGGCACCGACGAGATCCACCTGATTCCGACCAGTTCGGATGTCGATCAGGTGCGCCGGGTCGCCAACGTGGTCATGACGCGAGGCGACCGTGACGCTGGGCGTCACGGTCGCTGACGAGGAGCTTGCTACGCGGCCGACGGGACCGCACCGGCGAACGACCCCAAGGAGTGGCGGAGCCGCCAGTTGCCGAACTCATGGACCACAGTGACCGCGACCGGGATCGCCAGGGGGGACAGCACCATCAGGAAAATGATGATCGGGAACAGCATGGCTTTACTCACCTTCTCCGCATTGCGGAATCGTCGAATATGTTTCCGGGTAAGAACTCGTTGCCGAATTCGTGAAATGAAATCTACGAGAGAAGATCCAGCTCAACGATGTCGCGGCGCGACCAACTTCGAGCGGCGTCTTATCGCCGGGAGACAAATCTAGGCGGTGCGCCGCGTACCGTAGCCGACCTATTCGGTGGCCAAGGGCTTCCATGACCTGTGGTTGGCCGAGAACGAGTCACGAATCCCGCTAGATCTTCCAATCCTTGTCAGCGCGGGGACCGAAGACCCGGCGGGCGGTGAGACGACGACGATCCAGGGCCTGACCACCCGCTAGATGAACCATGGACACCGGGCCCTCCAGTGTCGCTTCTACGCCGGTGGACGGCACGAGATCCTCAACGAACGCGAGAAGGACGACGTCCACCGCGACGTCGGGCATTGGCTGGCGTGGGTTCTCGACCGCTAACACTCCACGTTCGGCGCATGCCGATAGGGTTACCTGCCGCTGATCGTCGGTGCGGATTCCCCGGGCGTGGTTGCGTCCGTGAACCCCGGCACGAACGCCTGCAACTGTGCCCAGTCGATGACCCGATTCGCAGGCGGGCTGGCGCTGCGCCGGGTAATGAGCCGTCTGCCGAGGGACCTCATGCCCACGTCGATGCCCGCCAGCTCCCAGCCCTGCGGCCCGTTGAGGAGATAGGCGTCGGCTGCCCGCGCGACCTGTACACCGGACGTGTCGACAAGCCGACGATCAAGAACGTCGCGGGCCAGGGCTACGTCGTTGTCCCCCCAGACCGGCCGCCACACCATTCGCGCATCGGATCGCAGGCGGACTTCGGTTTGACTCAATGCCACGTCACCTTGTTGTACGGCCGCAATGGCGCCGCGCACCGTGACAAAAACTCCGGTGACCGGCGGGTGCTCATTGCCGGCGTCCCAGCGCACGACGATGTCGTTGACTCTCCCGATTCGCGTACCCGCCGCATTGCAGACGGGCCGGCCAAGAATACGGGCGAGCGAGATTACCCGGTCAGCGAGGGTCCCGCTGAGAGCGAACTGCTCACGTGACACTGCCCACCCCGGAAGGCGCTTTTCCGATCTGCGCATGTCAATGTCGGACACAGTCCACCCCATGCCGATCATGTTTGAACTGTAGCGGTTTCATGCCGAATCGCGCGATGGGCTCCGCGTCGCCACACCCCAAATGGCTACGGTGTCAAGGGCTATCAGCACAATTGCGCCGGTCGGGTAGTACGGCATCCACAGGAAGGTGACCACGATGGCCAAGCAGGTGACGATGATTGCCGCAACCCGTGCCCACGTAGCGCTCAAGAAGAGGGCAACGGCGACTGCGGCCAGCACCAGTCCCGTCAGTATGTTCGCCCATCCCCAACCCGTGATTTCGAAGGTGTACTCGTAGCCGGGGCCCGAAGCCACTAATTCGTTGGCGGTAAGGGCGAATAGACCGACAACAGTGGTCAGTATCGCGCTCGTCGACAGGAGGGCGCCGGCGGCGAATATTGCGTCAACTGGCGACACCCGCCCGGCTACACGTTCCACGTGTTGCGAACTCATGGTCATGGCTGTCTCCGATCTGCGGGTTAATCACTGGCGCTGCCAACTGGTTTGATATCTCGCTCGGGGTTGGCGTGTGGTGTGGGATTGCCGACTCTTCGATCGTTGACGGCATCAACACGGGTGTCGATGTCACAGCGGACAACTCCATACACTGTCAATTGTCATCACCAACACTCGCGCTAATTACTCGCCGTGGAGGAGTGCTTCGCAGCTGCTCTCGACGGGCTCGCGCCGTCTAGGCCGCGGTTCTTTGTAGACGCGGTCGCGGGCCAACAGGTCGGCGATCGTCTCCCGGCGCACGAGTTCGCGGATGCCTCCGGCCTTCACTGCCACCAACGGTGGCCGGCCCACGATGTTGTACGTTGACGCCATACTGTGGTGATAAGCGCCGGTGCACGCCACCGCGAGCAGATCGCCGGCACGTAGATCGTCCGGTAACGGTACGTCGCGCGCGATCTCGTCACCGAATTCACCATGCCGGCCAACGACCGTCATCGGCTGCGTCGGTGCGATTGGACGACGGTTGGCGAGCGCGACGCTGTAGCGAGTGTCAGAAAGCGCTGCCTGAGGGCTGTCGGTCAAACCGCCGTCCACCACCACGAAGGTGCGCCCGCCGGGTTGTGACTGCACCCACTGAACCCGATAGAGCGTGACACCGGCGCGCGCGCCGATCGCGCGGCCCGGCTCGATCACGATGGTTGGGCGGGGAAAACGCTCAACAGCACACGACGCGTCGAGCGCATCGTCGATGAAGTCGCACAACGCGTCGAGATCCAACTCGGCGTCGCCGGACACATACGGGACGCCATGTCCGCCACCGATGTTCAATTCGGTCAGTAACACGCCGTGACGGGCACGGACCTCGGCCATCAATGGGACCATCTCGCGAATGGCTTCGCCGTAGAGCGAAGCGTCGGTCACCTGCGAACCGATATCGCAGTGCAGACCGACCAGGTACAGCAGCGGCTGATCCAGTATCCGCTCGACCGTGCCAGCGGCATGCCCGTCGATGAGCGCCATGGTCGGCGTGATCTGCACTTGAACGGCTTGGGGCCGGCGGACACCAGTAGCCAGAAGAGCGACTTGTGTGGGGCTGTCCACGACGATTCGTCCGACCCTGACGTTTGCAGCCGTGCACAGCTCGCCGGAAGTTGTGGCGTTGCCATGCATCACGATTTGGTTCGGGTCCACACCCGCGACCAGCGCGGTCGCGAGCTCGCCACCCGAGCACACGCCAAGACCTCCTCCCTCCTCCGCGACCCATTGTGCGACGGCAGTGCTCAGGAGCGCCTTGCCGGCATAGACCAAGCGAACCTCGGGGAGAGCGGCGCGGTATCGCCGAATCCGATGACGAAAGTCGGCCTCGTCGATGACGTAGGTCGGGGTACCGAACTCATCGGCGACTTCGGCCAGCGGCATCTCGCCGACGCAAAGTCGCCCCAGCTCGTCGACGCGGGTGGTCAGAGGCCATATCGCGCGGTCTATCCGGGGCGTGGCGGCGCGCCGCATGGACGGCAAGATTTCGAAAAGGGTCACAGTTGGTGCCCAACAACGGTATTCATGACGCTCCTTACGCGGTCTTTGGACGGCGTTCTCTTTCGATCGTTAGGACGCTGAACGCCGGCGTCGATGTCGTCACGGCCAACACAGCGCGACGATTGGTGTTTCCGACAACATCGACGGGCTCCACGACCCGGCGGACGATCGAGTCGTCCAAAGCATTGAGTGCAGACGAGGACGCGATGACTGCTAAAACCCCGAACACGTTGACGATCTCTGCCATGACGGACATCAACGTGTTGATAATCGTCGGACTCCGCGCAGGTGCGGTGAACCGTGAACTCGCTGAGGTCGCAGCCGACAGTTCAGCGGACGGCATAGCGTTGAAGATGTTCGACAACCTCACCGACTTGCCCCGGTATAGCGAGTCGCTCGAAAAGCGCGGAACACCGAGTTCTGTCGGAGCCCTGCGCACGGCGGCTGCTGAGGCCGACGCAGTGCTAGTCGTAACGAACTACCGCGGGCGCGTTCCCACTACAGTCCATAACGCCATCGATTGGCTGACGCAGCGGTGTGAGCAAGCCGCCCTACATGACAAGCCACTAGCCGTAATCGGCCGCGCTTCCGGCTGCTACAGCGGTGTCTGGTCACACCAAACGGAGGATGCCGATCGCATTGCGGGACCCCGCGTCATCGACTCCATCACCGTGTCGAACCTACGCGAGGCAATCAAGAAGCTCGCCAGCGAAGTGCACGGCGGCGACGCGTCGAACTCGGCTTCATCGGCGAGAGTGCAGTTCGAGTGAACCACTGCTCGTGAAGATCGGTTCTGTGGCGGCCTGTGCGCGCCGGCACAGTGCGATCGCAATCTGATTCACCACCGCCGCGAGAGAGAACGCACCAATCGCCCATACCCACATCATGATCTCTGCAGTGTCTCGGCGGCCAGGCAGAAGCCGTTCATGGCGCTCCAGTGAATTTGATAGATATTGCTATGGATTCGCGTCGTTTGTGACGGACTGGTCGCTCGTCCACTTTGACGGCACCACACCTAAGTTTCGCTCTTGCCGAGATATCAGGCGTTGTCATCCGAGACAACGTTGCCGCGCCGGCGATGTGTAGCCAGATAGCGCCGGCGCTGGGAACAACCATCCACACGGCTACATGAGCCGACGATACACCTCAAAGGCTAAACACAGTTCGGCGACGTCCTTTGGGCGAGAGAGAGATCGGCCGGTGCGTTTCTCGATCCGGCGCAAGCGATGGCGCACAGTGTTGGGATGGCAGATAAGCACTTCGGCGGCGCCGCGCACCGACGCGTCATTGTCCTGCCACACCCTAAACGTTTCAAACAGCACCTCGCGCTCGTCGTCGGGGAGATCGTCAAAGCCGCCCAACGCATTTCCGACCGATTTCACCATCACCTCGGGGGCGCTGACTGCCGCGATGGCCAGGATCGAGCCGTCGAACACCGCGACTGGCGTGGCATGGTCAGGTCGACCCCGCAGCATCACCTTGGCGAAATGCAGAGCATGCGGCGCGTCGTGCAGATCGTCGAAGCGCGCACTGACGCCGACTCGATTCATCGCCAACCGCGACACCAAACCGAGAATCTCGTCGAGTTGCCGGTCAGACTTGACGTGCACGATCCCGACCTGCAAATCAGGTTGCAGCCGCCAGGCCGAATACACGTCCCGGCTGCGCAGCTTCGATTCGATCTCTGGCAACGCCTCGCTTCCGACGGCGGGAAGCTCCGCCGCGATGACGACAAACGGACCATTGGCAGGCAGCCGCAGACCACTGGCGACTTCCCACAGGCTCCAGCGATCGAAAATTCGCCCCTCGAGAACGGAGTCAATCAGAAACGGACGTTGCGATGTCTCGCCCAGGAGTTGCCTCTTCTGTTCGTCGCGGTATCCCGCCACCAGAGCAGTGGCGATGAGTTCGGCGAAGCGGCTGATGCGCATCTCTGTGTCGGCTGGCATGGGGCGTGGTTCCGTGGACCCGACGGCCGCCAGGCCCCATACGCTCCCGTCGACGATGATCGGAACCCCCACCGCCGCGTGGATGCCCACGGCACGCACCCGTGCGGCGACCGCCCCGGCGATGTTGTCGTAGCTGTCTATCCGCGCGGGGAGGCCGGTGCGCTGCACGACGGTGGCGAGGGTGTTTCCCTCGATCGGCGTGCGAGTACCTAAGGGCCACTTGACAAGCGCGGCAGGATGGGCGGCGGCGGCCACTAGCGTGATCTCGCCGCTTGTTTCGAAGCGCCACAATCCAGCGGTGAACGCACCCAAACACCGGCGCAGTTCCTCGGCCACAGCGCCGCCCACCTCCGACGGTTCGACGCCGCGCGCGACCAGCGTGCCTACCCGCCGCGCCGCCGCCTGCTCGGCAACGAGCTGGCGATACTCGGCGTACAGCGCGACATCGTCGGGAGAATCATCGAGTTGCCTGACCGGAGATTCGTCGGCGGCTAGTAGTTCGTCCATGGCTCCCTCGCAAACCGATACTGGGCTGACCGGCAGCACTTCGTTGTGATGTCCGTGGTCATCGTCAGCCGAGGGGGGACGCGTTCGCATCCGCCACTGCACAGTGCGATTAACCGTCGGCGGCTGGTCAGTCGGGCAGGACACGGTCGAGCTGGCTGCGCGACTCGATGCCCAGCTTGGTGAAGACTTTCCGCAGGTGGTACTGGACTGTGCGTCCGCTGATGAACATGCGGGCGCCGATCTCCGGATTCGACAGGCCGTCGCGGGCCATCCGGGCGATCAGGGCCTCCTGTGCCGTGAGCTCCGCATCGCCGGTGGCGACGCTGCGCTTGCGGGCCGTTTCGCCGGTGGCCTGTAGCTCACGCCTGGCCCGCTCGGCGAAAGCCTCCATCCCCATCGCCTCCAGCATGTCGTGGGCGATGCGAAGCTGTGCGCGCGCGTCGATGCGGCGGCGCTGCCGGCGGAGCCATTCGCCGTATAGCAAATGCGCGCGAGCGAGGTCTGCTCGCATATGGGTGCGGCCCAGTCGGTCGATCGATTCGCGATAGAGACGCTCAGCGGTGTCACCGTCGCTCAGCAGCGCACGTGAACGAGCTTCGATGCCGAGCGCCCAGTCTGTGCCGCTGGCACTGGTGCTCACGGCGAGTTGGGTGAGCGCGTCGGCCGCCATCTCGGTGCGTCCGCTGCGCGCGGCCCCCTCGATGAGCTCGACGGCCGGCCACGGCGGCGTGATCATTTCCCCTAGGTACTCGGTCGAGCGCTGCGCTGCTTCCACCGCCGCCTGGTAGTTACCGATGCCGTTGTTCAGTACCGCGCTCGCCCACTCGATGATGGTGATCCCGACGCCTTCACCCCGCAAGCTGATGTCCCCGGTGATCGCGTCGATCAGGGTCGCCGCTTCGGCTTGTCTACCGGCGAACGCGGCCAGACCAAGGGCCGAGTACGGAACGCGGTTGCTGCCGGTCGCGTCGATCGCCGGCGGGAGCTGCTGGATCAGCGAGGCTGCGGCGGCGAGCTCACCAGCAAACAACAACATGACTGCACGTGAATTGAGGGCCACGGGTAGCTCGCTGAGCGCCCCGACACTACGAGCAAGCCGGATATGCCGGTCCGAGAGCACCTGCCAGCTGTGGTCGTCCCATACGTAACGGGCAACGATGCCGGCCACCCAGTGCAAGCGCAGAGCTTCGTCTACCGACATGCCGGTGCCGAAGGCGTGCAGTGCCTTACGAAGTGCCGGCAATCCAGCCCCGTATCCCTTGGTGTAGTGCGCGACCAGGCCATCCAGCAGAAGATCGGATGCGCGCGGCGCGTGGGGCGGCGGCGGCGCGGCCGCGGCTGCGCGTGCCACCTCCAGCACGCCCCCGCCGAGAGCGAGGCGGCCGGCATAGTATCCCGCTGTCAGTGCCTGCAGGTAGGTCGCCCGGGAAAGCTCTGCGTCGATCGGCTTGAGCCGGCGCGCGGCCTTCAGCAGCAGGGGCGGGGCCTCGCTGCCCCGATTCGTGAGGAACGCGAGCTCAGCCCCGATCAAATCGATACGGGCTTGTTGAAAGTCGCTCAGCGGACCCGCCTCCGCGGTAGAGAGCAGGTCCCGCGCAGCGTCGAACGCGCCGGCCCTGACTTTGGCCGACGCTGTTGCCAGCGCCCGCTCGGTGCGGCGGGCGGGGTCGAGCGTCAGCGCCGTGGCGCGCTCGAGGAACGCCGCTGCCGCAGCCACTCCGCCACGAGCCTGCGCGCGGCCCGCCGACCGCTCCAAATCCGCGGCGACGTCCTCGTCGGGTCCGGGTGCGGCATTCGCCCGATGCCAGGCGCGTCGGTCGGGATCTTGTCGCGGATCGGTGACAGCAGCCAACGCAGCGTGCACTTCCTGTCTGTCCTGAGGCAACGCGGACCCGTACACCACCGAGCGCACGAGGGGATGACGAAACCGCACTCGCATGCCGAACTCGACTAGGCCCGCCTCTGTCGCCGGAGCCGTCGCTTCGGCGCTGATCCCCAGCCGCGCTGCGGCCCCCCACACCAGCGCCGGATCGCCGACCGGCTCGGCCGCGGCGATCAGCAGCAGGCGCCGGGTGTCGTCGGGGAGAACGCCGACCCTCCGGCGGAAGTTTTCTTCGACGCCGCCGGACAATCCCACCGCGCTGGGAAACCCAAATCCGCCAGCCAGCTCCTGCGGAGTCAATCCCCGCGGCACTTCCAGCAACGCCAGCGGGTTGCCCTGAGTCTCGGCAAGGATCTGATCGCGGACCCGAGTATCCAATGGCCCGGTCAACGCAGCATCCAGCAGCGCTCGCGCGTCCGCTTCGGGCAGCCCCTCAACGGTGAGATCCGGCAGCCCTGCGGTTTCGCTGCTGGGGTCGCGGGCCGCGAAGACCATCCCGACTGATTCCGCCACCAATCGGCGAGCGGCGAAGCCGAGAACTTGGGCAGAGGCCCGATCGAGCCACTGCTCGTCGTCCACCACACAGATAAGTGGCTGCTGCTCCGCAGCGTCGGAAAGGAGGTTCAGGACGGCCAGCCCGACCAGGAACCGGTCCGGCGCCGGTCCGGAACTCATTCCGAACGCAATTTGGAGCGCATCGCGCTGCGGCACCGGTAAGCCCTGGAGCTTATCGAGCATTGGCGCGCACAACTGATGCAACACGGCAAAGGGCAGCTCCATCTCCGACTGGACACCCGCGACACGGGCTAGACGACATCCCGAAGCCTGCTCGGCCAGGTACTCGAGCAACGCTGTCTTGCCCACACCCGCTTCGCCGGACACGACTAAGGCTCGGCTCTCACCAGAGCGAACAGTTTCGATCAGCCGGTCGAGCACCGCACACTCGGAATGACGGTCAATCAGCTTCATCGCGCTGCCCCGCACCGTGAAGTCCGTCGCCGTCTGCACCGGAAGTAGCGACAACTTTACGTCAGTCGGGCAGGACAAGGTCGAGTTGCGTGCGCGACTCGATGCCGAGCTTGGTGAACACCTTGCGTAGGTGGTACTGGACTGTGCGTGCGCTGATGAACATGCGGGCAGCGATCTCCGGATTGGACAGGCCGTCGCGGGCCATCCCGGCGATTTGAGCCTCCTGTGCCGTGAGCTGTTGATCGCCGGTGGCGACGCTGCGCTTGCGGGCCGTTTCGCCGGTGGCCTGTAGCTCACGCCTGGCCCGCTCGGCGAAGGCGTCCATACCCATCGCGTCCAGCATGTCGTGGGCGATGCGAAGCTGTGCGCGCGCGTCGATGCGGCGACGCTCCCGGCGTAGCCATTCGCCGTATAGCAGGTGAGCCCGGGCGAGATCTACGCGCAGGCGGGTACGGCCGAGACGCTCGATCGACTCGAGATAGAGGCGTTCCGCGGTGTCACCCTCACTCAGCAGCGCCCGCGAACGAGCCTCGACGCCGCGCGCCCAGTCGGTGCCGCTGGGTGTGGTCCTCTCGGCCAACCGGCGCAGCGCGTCGGCGGCGACGTCATTGTGTCCGCTGCGCACGGCGGCCTCGACGAGCTCGGCCGTCGCCCAGCCCGGTACCACCAATTCCACCGGGTAGGCGGTGGCGCGCTGGCCTGCCTGCATCGCCTTCTCGTAGCTACAGAGGCCGTTGTTCAGCACGGCGTTCGACCACTCGGCGACGACGATCCCGATGCCTTCGCCTCGGAGGTTCACCTCCCTGATGGTCGCGTCGATCAGCGCGGCCGCCTCGGCTCGTCTGCCGCGCAACGCCGCCACGCCTAGTTCGGCGTAGGGGGCGAGGTGGCTGCCGGTCGCATCCATCGCGACCTGAAATTCCCCGACCAGGGAGGCCGCGCCTGTCAGATCACCGGCGAACAACATCGTGAACGCACGCATACTGAGGGCCAGCGGCAGTTCGCTCAGCGCACCGACGCCGCGGGCAAGCTGGACGTGCCGGTCGGAAAGCAGGTGCCAGCGATCGTCATCCCAGAGGTGCGGCGCCACGATGCCGGCTACCCAGTGGCAGCGCAGCTGCTCGTCGACCGACATGCCGATGCCGAAGACGTCCAGTGCCCTCCGCATTATCGGCAGTCCGGCCTCATATCCCCTGTCGAAGTGCGCTGCCAGGCCTTCCAGCAGAAGGTCGGAGGCGCGCGTTGCGTCCCGCGGTGGCGGTGCGGCCGCGACGGCGCGCGCCACCTCCAGCACCCCACCGCCGAGGGCCAGGCGACCGGTCAACATCGCGGCCGAAAATGCCTGCAGGTAGGTCGCGCGCGACAGCTCTGGGTCTATCGGCTCGAGCCGCTTGGCGGCCTTCAACAGCAGGGATGGAGCATCACTGCCCCGATTTGTGACGAATGCGAGGTCGGCTGCAATCAGGTCGATACGAGCTTGCTGCAAGTCAGTGATCGCTCCGGCCTCCGCGAGGGAAAGCAATTGCCGCACCGTGTCGAAAGCGCCGGCCTGTAAGTTTGCCGACGCGGCGGCCAGTGCCCGCTCAGCCCGTTCCTTCGAGTCGAGCGTCAGCATCGTGGCGCGCTCGAGGAATGCAGCCGCCGCAGCCAGGCCGCCACGCGCTTGCGCCCTGTCCGCGCAGCGCACCAAATCGGCGGCGACGGCCTCGTCCGGCCCAGGCGCGGCATGGGCGCGATGCCAGGCGCGTCTATCGGGGTCTTGCTCTGGATCGGTGACCTCCGCCAACACACCGTGCGCCTGTTGTCGCTCCTGCGGGGGCGCCGAGCCGTAAACCGCCGCGCGCACCAAGGGATGACGAAACCGCACTCGTACGCCGAACTCGACTAGGCCCGCCTCCATCGCCGGCGCCGCCGCTTCGGCGCCGATCCCCAGCCACGCCGCGGCCCGCCACACCAACGCGGGGTCGCCGACGGGTTCGGCCGCCGCGATCAGCAGCAGGCGCCGGGTCTGGTCGGGGAGACCTTCGACCCGTCGGCGGAAGCTCGCTTCGATTCCGCCGGACAATCGCACTATGTTGGGAAGCCCAAACCCCCCAGCCAGCTCCTGCGAAGTCAATCCCCTAGGCAATTCCAGCAATGCCAACGGGTTGCCGTGAGTCTCGGCAAGGATCTGATCGCGGACCCTAGTGTCCAGTGGCCCGGTCAATGCGGAATCCAGGAGCGCTCGCGCATCCGCTTCGGGCAACCCCTCAACGGTGAGCTCCGAAAGCCCTGCGATATCGCTGCTGGGGTCACGGGCCGCGAAGACCATCCCGACTGATTCCGCCACCAATCGTCGAGCAACAAAGCCCAGCACTTGGGCAGACGCGCGATCGAGCCACTGCTCGTCGTCAACCACACAGACAAGTGGCTGCTGCTCCGCAGCGTCGGAAAGCAGGTTCAGGACGGCCAGCCCGACCAGGAACCTGTCCGGTATCGGTCCTGAGCCCGTGCCGAACGCAATCCGCAGGGCATCACGCTGCGGGACCGGTAGTCGCGTGAGGCTGTCCAGCAGGGGGGCGCACAGCTGATGCAATGCGGCGAACGCCAGCTCCATCTCCGACTGCACACCCGCGATGCGTACAACCCGGCATCCCGAAGCCTGCTCGGCCAGGTAATCAAGCAACGCGGTCTTGCCGACACCCGCTTCGCCGGACACCACCAATGCCCGGCTCTCACCTGCGCGAACGGCCGCGATGAGCCGGTCGAGCGTGTCGCGCTCGGCGTCCCGGTTTATCAGCTCCATCGCGCCGCCCCGCACCGTGAAGTCCGCCGCCATCTGCACCGGAAGTGGCGACAACCTTACCGTCGGAATGGCATCACTTGGAACGGAAACAGACGCGTTCGGCGATGTCAGCTATCCGCAGTACCACCTTGGTCAGCGGGGGCCGTCAACGGTGCCTCGCCCTGCCCGATCTGCCTCATCACGGCGTCCACATCGGTGTGGTCCCAGACCTCGGCGAACTTGCCATCTTCCACGCGATAAAGAGTGAACTCCGAAATAGTCACCCGACGACCGGTCGCCTCAATTCCCCGGAAGGCCCCCCGGTGGGTACCGGTGACCGTGAAGTGCACCGCGATATAGTCGCCGTCGACAACGAGATTCCGTATCTCCCAATGCCAGTCAGGAAATGCGGAGATCAGGGGCTCGAATTGCGCCGCAACGGCGGCTGGATCCATAGGGACATCGTTGACCTTGATGGTCGATGTATAAAACGACGCCATTCGATCAAAATCGTGCTCATTGCAGCACTCAAGATAAGACAGGTACAGGGATCGGTGTTCGTCGCGCTGCGTCACCAACGTGTTCCCGCCACCTCTCGTGGTCAACTCGCTTGACTTTCAGGCGTTAGCACCGTGTGAACACGGGCCACGAACACTTCGAACGCCACGATGAAATCGCGTAAAAACTGCTCGGTTCCTTTGTCGGTAACCTCCCCCGCTTCGGTGATCAAGCCGGGGGTGAACTGGATGTAGGCTTCCGGCGCCTCCATCAAGGGCGAATTGCAGAAGCTCAGCACATTCCGCAGATTCTGCTGCCCGACAGCGGTTCCGATCTTGCCCGGGGAGGCGCCGATCACCGCCGACGGCTTATGCGCGAATGAGTTCGTCCCATGCGGGCGGCTGGCCCAGTCGATAGCGTTCTTCAGGCAGCCGGGGATGCCCCGGTTGTACTCGGGGGTTACGAAAAGCACCGCATCCACTGAGGCGATCGCATCCTTGAGCGCTCGGCCCGCCGGCGGGTAATCAGTGTCGAAGTCGCGGTTGTACAACGGAAGATCCCGTATCGGAATCTCCACGAACTTCAGATGCTTGGGCGCCAACCGGATGAGCGCGTCGGCCAGCGTGCGATTGATTGACTCGGTTGAAAGGCTGCCGATAATGTAGCCAACCTGATAGCCGCTCATAGGTTTCCCCGCTTCCGCTCCGTTCTACATGGTCAACTCGAGGCTGCTGGAAGCCGCGCCTCCTGTCGACGTCGACGTACACAACGCCGGTGGCCGTTCGCGGTGCCGGTGAACAACGGCGCTGTCCCACGCCAGATTTGCGTTGGATCGGCGTCTTCACAATGTTCGCGGCGACACTACGTGAGCCCCCCAGACTGTTCGGAAACACATAGACGGCTGACGACGCGACGGCGACGCTTGGACGGTATCGACCAGAACCAAGGAGCCGACATGAAGCCCTCGACAGACCGACGCCGCATGGCCTACTACCGGGCTGATGTGCAGGGCCTCAATGCCGGAGACGCAGCTACCCGGACGCTAGACCCGCTCGATGGCAAGGAATACACGTACGCGACAACCCGGCTTGATGTAGCGCGCGCGATCGCCGCAAGACATGCTGATTTCTGCGTTTACCGCGTCACACTCGACGAGCCCATCGAAGCAGACCCCGGCGCTGCCGGGGACAACCTGGGTGAATTGTTCGTCAGGTCTCCGTGGGGCGCGGTCGCGGATGTCGTCGATGAGAAAGAAAGGACTCCTCAATAGCCGCACGACTCCGTCGAAATCCCCGGCCCCCCGCGCGGCGCGCTGCGCCCGGGACACGAGGGGTTCGCGGCAGTGCTACGTGACACCCAATGCCGGTCAAGGTTGTGCGGAAAGACATCGAAACCTGAGCTGACTCATTAGACGATCGATAGGGCCGCCGGAAAACCAAAGGGTCGGCAGCGATATGCGTACATACGCGTCGGAGGATTGACGATGAACGAGACTGTAAGCCGCTTGATGGAAGCGAACCTGCTCGGAGTGTTCAACGAGCGAGACGGCGAACGGAGGGCCGCGGCGATCAGGAGCACCTATGCTGCCCGATGTCCGCTGGACCGACGATGAGGGCGTAAGTGTCGGCCATGAAGCGCTGGAAGCGAGGGCCCAGGGGCTGCAGCAACACAGCCAGGGATTGGTGTTTACGAAGGCCAGTCCCGTCTACCAAACGCTGGATTTCGGGTACCTGGCTTGGCACCTGGGTCCCGAGGGCGGCGATCCGGTCACAAGTGGATTCGACGTCGCAATCGTTCGCAACGACGTCATCGCTGAGCTTTATACGGTCATTACCAAGTAGC
>CAWDAC010000007.1:0-65524 GCA_963800125.1 uncultured Actinomycetota bacterium
GGGCGAGAGGTGCAACGCCGATTACGGGCGGCCTGGCCGAACTTCCGCCGAACTGAGCAAGATTCCCCCGGATGCGGCGATCAGGTTCACCACCTGTACTTGCAGTATCTGTACCCGGTAGGCCACACGCTGCACCGCCAGCTCCTCGGGGATGAGCAGCACATGCAGCCCATAGGCGGTGGTAGCGTTCGCGCATCTTGTTCTCCGCCACCGGATGTCTTCCTGCTTCCGCCGCGCGGCCGCATCACGACGCCGGCCGATGCGAGTGCTACGCACTGCGCTGAAACCCGTGGGGGACCACGGTGAGCGGAGGTACTTCGATGCGAAGAGATTGGCGAAGTTGGCAATCCAGCTCAAACGCGACGGATACACCAAAGACCGCTAACTCCGTGGCTTGGTCCCCATCCCCCAATGCCATCCGGCGGGCGCTGAATCGTTCGCCGAGCTGCGCCAGGGTTGCGCCGCTCTGGTATAGCTCGGTTGCAGTAGCAACGTCACCACCGACCAGTCCTTGGTTCCGCATCGCCACACTATGCTCGTGCAGGAGCTTGATGACGCTGCCCTGGCTGAGTTCATAGTGTCGCCGAAGCTCGGTGGTCGAGGCACCATCCCGGTACGCCTGTACCAGTTCGGCGATCGTCTCGGGTGATAGCCGACGGTCCACCCGCTGGGCTTGGGGGAGCGAAGTCGCCTCTCTGGCCGGCATTTCCGCCGATTTCTCGGCCAACTCGACCATCCGCCGCAGCCGTCGCCCCTGGTAGACGGGTTTCGAGTAACGTTTCATCAGCTCCACTTCAGAGCCGCGGGTCAGCCGCTATATTTCGAGGGCTAGCTCGGCATATAGGGCCCGATTTCGGCCTGAAATACCGGCACCGTACCGGCACGGGTGAGAAACGCGCAGCGCACAGCAAACTCGCGGTAGCTATGACGGGTCGAGATGCGGTTCGGGCAGACGACGATCGTCGACAAGGTCGTCTTCGGCACAGGCGCGTTCCTGCTGAACCGCCTCATTAGCAGCTATGCAACGAAATGCATATGCTGCCAATAAACCTGACGTTTTCGAAGCCTGGCTGTGGCGCAACGCGGCGCGGCTGCTGAAGCTCGAGTGACGATGCCGCCCCGGCAATAGACGTGTGCAGCCCGCTCGGGCGGCACCTAATCGAGCGGCGGAACTTCTTCGTCGAGACGATCCTGCCGCGCGGCGTGCGCCGCCGTCGCCTCTCCGACGACGAGATGAACGCCTACCGCGGACCGTTCCCAAACACTGAATCACCACGGCCGTTCGCTGTATTTCCACGCGAAATTCTCGGCAGCAGAACGTTTTTGGCACAAACTGCCGCGGCGTTGCCCGCTCTCTCCGACCGACCCGCACTGGTGGTGTGGCCCACGAAAGACTTCGCGTTCCGCGAACCGGAGCGCAAACGATGCGAAGCCCTCTTCCCGGGGGCATCGCACCGTCCTGCTCGAAGGCGCGGGCCACTACATGCAGGAAGACACCGCCGCCGACATCGTGGCGGCCACAACGGACTTCGTTCCCCGGTAGCGACCTCAGCGCTTGGCCAGAGCACGCTCGGCAATCGCACCGAGGACCGGCCCGAGCACCTGTGCGTATTCGATCGTGACGTGATTGTCGTCGCGGTAGACGAGGTTGTTGCCCACGATGACGGGGCAACGATCAGCCGTGCAGAACATCGTGGTGACGTCCGCGTACTGCCCGCCTGGCGCCGCGGTGGCCGCCGCCTCGGCCGCGATGCCCGCGTCGTTCACGGCGTCTGGCCGCGGCGGCGAACAGGCCAGCGCATCGTCGAGGTGGCCGGAAAGACAAGTCGGCACCGTGGTGCGCGGGTCGGGGATCGGGCCGAGCACCAGAACGGCCGCCCCGGTGGACCGCAATCGGGTGACCAACCGGTTCAGGCCGGCCACCCACGCCGGGTCATACGAGGTGAATCCGAAGTCGGCGCCGTACCGACGTGACATGCTCAGCACGATCAGCTGCGGTCGCTCGTCTTGCAGCCGGCTCAGGATGTCGCTTCGCCACTGCTCGCATTCGGTGTACTCCCGCCCAAGGTAGGGGCTCGTGATGGGCAGATCCATCAATGGACACGTGACCTTGCCCAGCGTCTCCAGCCTCCAGTGCCGCTGTTCGGCAACAGGTTCGAGCGCCGGGTTCCACATCGCCGCATGTGAGTCCCCCACCAATGCGACGGTGGTGGCCGACGCGGTGTCGCCCGATGCGCACTCGGCCTGACCAACCTGCTGCCATGACCGGACACATCCGTCGAGGAAGACCGTCGGCTTGTCACCGGGTGCGGCGGCCAGCGTGGGCGAGAGGTTCGACGGAATCGCCTGCACCCCCGCCGAGGCCGCCACCGCGGCCTGGATCTGAGCGGTCATCTGCGCAACGGTGTCGGGTGGGTTCGACGCGGGTGCGGACGGGCCCGGCGGATTGACCGTCACCCGCGCGGCGGCCGTTCCGTGACCGACCGGAACGGGCCGGACCGCCAACAGCAGCAAGCCCACGCACACCGCGATCGCCGTCGCGGCCCCGCCCAGTGCCAGGCTGTGAACCGCCGAGCGTTTGATAGGTCCGGCGAACCGGAAAGGATTCTCGATCAGCCCGAGTGTCAGCACTGCGAGCACGAAAGACACCGCAGCGGCGACGAGTCTGCCCCCGAGCCCGAGCGGATGCCCGACTAGCGGCGGCGCCAGCAGCAGCACCGGCCAGTGCCAGAGGTACCAGGAGTACGACACGCGCCCGATCATCCGCAGCGGCGGTAGGGACAGCACCCGGCCGACGCCCTTGTCCGACGCCGCCCGGCCAACGCCGATGACGAGCGCTGTACCGAGAACCGGCAGCAGCGCGGCGGTACCGGGATACGGCGTCTTCTCGCCCAGATCCATGCAGGTGACAATGATCAGGGCCAGACCGCCCGAGCCTGCGATCAATGCAGCGCGATCGGTCAGGCGGCGCCATCGGCTTGCGGTCCACGCGACCAGTCCGCCGGCCGCCAGCTCCCATGCCCGTGATGGCAGCGAGAAGAACGCTCACGACGGCAGACTGTGCGTCCAGGCCAGCGAGATCGCGAACGACAGCACCGCGACGAGGCCGAGGGCGCACACGTACAGCGCCACCGACCGCGTCGCCTCGTCGCCTCTGCGGCGCCTGATCCGATGCACCAGCCAGGCGGTGCCGATGATGAGCGCCGGCCACACCAGGTAGAACTGCTCTTCCACACCGAGCGACCAGTAGTGCTGAAACGGCGACGGAGGAGCGTCGGCCGCGAGGTAGTCGGTCCCTTGCAGGGCGAAGCGGTAGTTGCCGACGTACAACGCGGACGCGATCGCGTCGCCGAGAACGCTTCGCGCCTGCAGGGCTGGCAGCAGCACGGTCGAAGCGAATGCCGTGGCAACGATGACCGTGGCCGAGGCGGGCAGGAGACGTCGGGCACGGGCGCCGTAGAACCTGGCGAGGCGGATGCGCCCGTGTGTGGTGACATCCCGAACAAGAAGGCCGGTGATCAGGAAGCCCGAGATCACGAAGAAGATGTCGACCCCGACGAAGCCGCCGCTGACACCCGGAAATCCCGCGTGAAACAGAACCACCGCGAGCACCGCGACCGCACGCAGACCCTCGATGTCCGGGCGGAAGTCGCGGCGTTGACCTGCACGCGGAATCCCGCCGCGTCGGGACGGGGTTGCGGTGGGTGTAACTGTGTTCACTCGAGCAGCGATCTTGCCATGAGAGGCGAAAGGACGGCAGCCTGGGCCCCGCGGGAGCGTCGATTAGGACGCCAGCCAGGTCAACTCACTGGGTAGTTGCCGTCGCCAGAATGACACACCGTGGCCGCCCGGCGAGAAGCCCGCCCGAGACTGGCCTGCGCCGTTGTGCGACGAATTGCCGGGCGGCCGCGTAAAACCTGTCCTCGGTGCCGCAGTCCACCCGGATAGGGATCGACGCCAACGCCCGCTGTCCGAAGACGGTGTTTGCTGCCAGTCGGCGGAGCTGTCGAATGCGCCGTCGTCGGTTGCCAGGTATGACGTCCACAGTGCCGGGCTAACCACGCAGATACCCGCCGTGCGTGCTGGGCCGAGCCGCGCGCCCAACAGCAGTGCGCCCTAACGGCCCATGGACCAGCCCATGAATACCACCCGTGAGGTGTCGAGCCCGTGCATGGCGAGCATCGGCAACAGCTCGGTGAGCACCATCGCGCCGGAGTCCGCGCCAGATGCCCGCGGTGCCAATAGGTGTCGCCGCCGTCGACGCTGACAACGGCGAACGGCGGCAAGCGCCGTCGACCACACGCGCCACACCCTCGGGGATACCGAGGTCCAACATGGCCGTCGCGTTGCCGCCGACACCGTCCACCGATATGTGAACGGATTTGTGCATGAAACGCGGCGAAAAGGAACAGGGATCCAGTCAAATCAGGCGTGATCATCCAGACGATTGATTACCGGTGACCTGCACATTGGAGACGTGTGGGCCCCGGTGAACACCGATCCACAGGCTCATAACCCAGAGGTCGCGGATCCATATCTTGTCCTCGCTACCAGCGGAAACGCGTCCGGACGGCTTCGCCCCTGGCGATTGTCATGCCGCTCGTGAACACGGATCGACTTGTCAGCTCTCGGCGCTACCACATGGTGCAGCAGCGCGAACGAGGTTTGCATGTTTGGCTCCCTGAAGCCCTCGGACCGCTCATCCGAGCTTCGTTCGTTCGGACTCTCAGAAGCCGACCACAGCGGAATCCTGTCCGGTTCACGTCCTATGCAGCAACGACTCGTATGCGTAGAAGCAGGTCAAACGTTCTCCATTCAGCGCATGGAAGTGCTTACGCCGGAGGTCAGCAGCATTCACTGCCGCCTCACACGCGGAAGGTCGCTAGTTCGATCCCAGTCGGGACCACCGCAAAGCTATGCAGGTCAGATGACCCACGACGTGCTTGAGGCCAGTAGCCACGGATTCAGTGACCGAGCGCCTCCAGTGTTCGGTCCATCCCGCGCTCCATTGCCGCGACGATGCTCGGGCGCAACTCAGCCGCCGGAATGATCGAGTGGACCGAACCCACCTGGCGTGCCCGCTCCACGTTGTGCACAGCTTCGAACTCCGCTGCCACCTCGCCGAGCTTGTCCGAACGTACCGCCGTTCTGGTCTCAGCGAGCTTCACTCTCAGGCGGGCGCGTGCGGCGTCGTCCGTGCTGTCGGCAAGCTGCGCTTCGAGGTCCTGTACGGCTGGATCCGCTGCGGTGCGTTTGTTCACATCTCGGGTGAACACCACCGCCGCCGCGGGGGCACCACCGATGACCGAAGAGAAGGATCCCTCGACCGCGAGCACTTCCATGTTCTCGTTCAGCGCGCCCGAGAAGACCACGAAAGCTCCGCCGTGATAGCGCGAAACCACGACGAACACAATCGGTCCGTCGAAGTTGACTATCGCCCGGCCGATTTCGGCGCCGAGCTCCAGCTGGGTCCTGCGGAGTGACTCCGGCGAACCGTCGAAACCCGAAAGGTTCGCCAGCACTACAAGGGGTCGGTTTCCGCTTGCGGCGTTGATCGCGCGAGCGGTCTTCTTCGAGGACATCGGGAAAAGGGTTCCCGACGTCCACTGGTCCGGCCCGTCGGCAGGGACCCACCCCTTACGGGGTATGACCCGCGACTCGATGCCGATGAC
Organism: uncultured Actinomycetota bacterium; assembly: GCA_963800125.1. Lineage (GTDB taxonomy): Bacteria > Actinomycetota > Actinomycetes > Mycobacteriales > Mycobacteriaceae > Mycobacterium. Next base: position 5,673 of record CAWDAC010000007.1, read on the forward strand.
GGACACCGGAATTCCGGCGACGTGGGCGTCGACCACCACGGAGGTGTCCGCGTCGGCCATGTCGGCCCACCGCTCGAGTACCGGATGGTCCTGGTCGACTACCGAACGGATGACAGTCCGAATGTCAAACGGCTTCTTGCGGTCTTTGTTGGTGGCATCGGAGAAGATGTCGCCGACGGTGGTGAACTCGCTCGAGGGGTGTTCGTGCGGGAAGGTGCAAACGTCGCGGTCCACCGGGTCGGAAGTCTCCGCGCGGCGCGGGAAACGTTCTCCCGGCACGACATAGGCGTGGTCGTAGTGCGTGAACAGAATGTCGCATGCTGCCTGGAGGTTGGGCGCCCAGTATTGCGCTTGGCCGTTGGGCCCCATCACGCGGTCATAGCCACCGATGCCGAAATTGTCCTCCGCCGACACCCCACCGGAGTAATCGAGGGATTGCTTGCCGGTGAGGACCATCGCGCTCTCCGGTGTCATGACCAGAATGCCCTTGGTGTGCATCAGCATCGTCGCTTCGGCGTTCCAATACGGCTGTGCGCCGACATTGATACCGGCAACGACGACGTTGATCTCCCCGCCGTCCTGGGTGAACGTGATGATTCGGCGCAGCGCACGCGACACCCAGTCCATGTTCTCGGTGCCGCTTTCCATGGAAATGGTTGCGCCGGAGGACAACGCGAACCACTCGACCGGCGCGGACAGCTTCTCGGCGAGATCGAGCGCAGCCACCACCCGGGCACATTCTGCTTCGGCCACCGTGCCCAGCGCTTTCGTCGGGTCACCCAACATGGCCACCCGCGTCATACCTTCGGGGTGCAGCGGCGTCCGCCGCGTGACCGCGGCGACGATGAGCCCGGCCGTGTTGCGTCCATACGGCCGGTCCACGGGTACGAATTCGCCCGACTCGTCGAAGTCGTATTCGACGAACTTGCCGTCGCTGCCGGTCAGAGTCGGGATCAGCTCATACGGGTACACCAATCCGCGAGCCTGTGAGCGCTGCACCTTCTGTGCGTATCCGTCGAGAGGCCGTAACGGCTCGGTCGGGGGTTCCGTCACATTCGCGGCAACACCGGCACCCGGCGTGTACGCGAAGCGAATAGCCACTCGCCTGGGCTCCGATGTCTCGTCGTCCTTGACGTTTGCCAGAATGGTGATTTCCTCCAGCCCGGCCCCGATCGTCAGTGGCACTATGCGCCGCACCAGCTCAGGTCCACGGAGCGTGCGGATGTCGAGCACCGGCCACACGTAAAGCGCGACGCGATTATTGTCGAGCCGCCTCTTGCCCCGCTGGGTCTGCACCCGCCGAATGCCGTCGAGACACGCTGCGAGAGTGCGCTCAATTTCCGGGACCCCGACCACTTCGCCGGCCTCGTTCAGTTGGGGGGTGACATCACGAACCTCTGCCAGCGCGATGAGGCGTTCATCGGACGGGTTGTCCTTCGCCGTCACATGGAAGAGGTAGGTGCCTTCGGCGGCGGGCAGCCGAGTGCCGTTGAAGTTCTTCAGCCGCCACAGATCGAGGCGCTGTCCGGTCAGCGGGTGCATGTCCCGGATTGTCGGATCCTCGGCCATGCCGCCGTCTGGCGCCGGCCGGAACGTGACCTGATGCAGGTCTCGACCCACCACCGTCACAGTCGCCCGGCGCCAACCGGCCGCGCTTGGGTGCTCGGCAACAACGTCGCGCAACTCGGCAGACAGATCGTCGCCGTCGGTTGGGGCATCCGGCCAGGACAGATAGATGTCGACAACGAGGTTGTCCGCCTTGGGTCCGGCGATTGCATCTACGGCGAGCAGCGTGGCCGACAACCGCTCGCGATCGGTCACGGTCGACACCAGATGCAGCTGCTGCCCGGCCAATTCGTAACTGCCGGTGACGAACTGGCTACCGGCCTGCTCGAAGGTCTTGACGTCTTCGAGTGCGCGGATCTCGTAGTACTGCCGCGTGACAATCTCGAGCAGCGGCCCGGGGTCGGAAATGCGTTGTGCCAGAAGGTCGATCAACAGCGCGGGCGTTGCGACAAGCGCGTCGATGCGTGTCGCATAGTCCGCCGCGTCGGGATGGTCGGCGAGGTACTGCAGGCTTTCGCGGACGCCGTGATAGATCTGCTCGCGAGCCTTGCGAATCTGCGGTTCGTCGAACAAGCGGAACCGAAGATTACGGGCGATGTCGCCGATCACCGGGTAGCGCACCTGGGTCGCGACGATCAGCCGCTCGAGTACCTCGCCCAGCGCACCGGTAGAAGCCGCTGGGACCTCGTCGGCGGTGAGCCAGCGCCCGAGCAGGGCAGTGATCACCGGGACCTGGTTCTCCATCCGCTGCAATGCGAGGAATAGCCGGTAGACCGCTTCCTCCAACTCCGGTCCGGGCTCCAGGGTCGTGACGTCGTAGTTGCGCAGTGCGCGAGCGAGCTTGTCGCGAAACGACGGCGGCAGCGCCTCCACGTCGGCGTCGAGCGAATGCAGGAAGGAATGGAAGTGCTCGCGTGGGCTGTGGACGCCCTCGTCGGCTTCCTCCTCGTCCTCTGTCGGACGAGGACGGGAAATCTCGCAGATGTCGGCGAAGGTCTCCAACAGTCCGAGTTCGGCTTCCACGAGTTCCGGGTCGTCGAGAGGCAGGCTGCCACGAAGGGCGTCATACTCCGCGAGCAGCACGCGCGCCCGATCGGCGCTCACGTCGTGACCGGTGATCAGCGCGCGAAGTTCGTCGAGCCGCGCGAGGGCCTCGGTGCGCGGGTTCGCGTCCTCGCTCCTCGGCTGGGTACGAAACTGAACACGCGGCGCGGCCTGGGCCGCCGCACTTTCACCGGCCTGGTCGAAGCGCAGCAGTGCGGCGCCCGCATCGACCTGGTTGTTGACCGTGGCGAAGATCTCCCGGACGCGTCCCGCGGCTGGTGCGCGCAGTGCCGTTTCCATCTTCATGCTCTCCAGGACCACGAGCGTGGCACCGGCCTCGACCTTGTCGCCCACGGCCACCGGCATTGCAACGACCACGGCCGGAGAGGACGCCCGGATCAGGCCGGCCTCGTCCTGACTGATGCGGTGGCTTATGCCGTCCACCTCGACCAGGTATCCAGTGGAGCCCGCGACCGTGACGACCTGGAAGCGCTCGTCGCCAAGGATGAGTCGACTCTCGTACTCACCGAGCCGTTCGACCCCGACGACAAGTTCGCCATTGTCTCCGACGACGCGATAGCCGCGCGGACCGATCTGCCCGACCGTGAGGCCGTAGGCCTGGCCCTGGTAGTTGAGCTCCACCCGCCGGCCGATGGCGTGGGTGGCGCGCGGTCGACCACCACGTGCCGACGCCAGAAAAGCGGCGCGTTCGAGGGCTTCTTCGGCTTCGTACGCGTCGACCGCGGCGGCGATAAGCGCGATATCTGCCGTCGGCGTAGGACCAATCGGCGTTCCAGCGCCGGTGCGGTCCAGCCATCCGGTATCGGCCGTGGCGGACACAACCTCGTCACGGTCGAGCAGTTCCAGGAGGAAGGACTTGTTGGTGGTGCCTCCATCGATGACGACGGTGGTCTCCCGCAGGGCGGTGCGCAGGCGCGCCAGTGCTTCGTTTCGGTCGCGGCCCCAGGCGATGACCTTGGCGACCATCGAGTCGTAGTCGGGCGGGATGACGTCGCCTTGTGCAATGCCGGTGTCGACGCGGATACCGGATCCGAGCGGGAACTTCAGCAGTCGCACGGTGCCCGGCGCGGGCGCAAAGTCATTGTCGGCATCCTCCGCGTTGAGCCGGGCCTCGACGGCGTGGCCGAACACGGGGGGGCATTCCCCCTCGAGAGCACCGCCGCTGGCGACGAAGATCTGCAGCTTGACCAGATCGAGGCCGGTGGTGACCTCGGTGATCGGGTGCTCGACCTGCAGCCGGGTGTTGACCTCGAGGAACGTGAAGACCTTCTGATCCGGCTGATAGAGGTACTCGACGGTGCCGGCGCCGCGGTATCCGGCAGCGCGGACAAGTTCGGCCGACACGCTTCGAAGGTGGTCGGCCTGCTCCTTGGTCAGTAGCGGGGAGCTGGACTCCTCGATCACCTTCTGGTTCCGGCGCTGGATGGAGCAGTCGCGCACTCCCGGCGCCCAGACATTGCCGTGGTTGTCGGCGATCACCTGGACCTCGACATGGCGGGCATCGGTGACAAGACGTTCGAGGAACACGACCGGGTCGCCGAACGAGCGCTCGGCTTCGCCCTGCGTGCGCTCGAGTGCGACTTCGAGCTCGTCGGGGGAGAACACCTTGCGGATACCGCGGCCACCGCCCCCACTACGGGCTTTGATGATCAGCGGGTAGCCGATGGCCTCTGCGTGCCGGCGGGCGTCCTCGCGGGTCGCGACGGGGCCACCGCTCCACGGTGCGAGCGGAACGCCCACCTTCTCGGCCAGAAGTTTGGCCTCGACCTTGTCGCCCAGCGTGCGCATCGCGGCGGGGGCGGCCCGATGAACGTGAGCTTCAGGCGCGCGCAGAGCTCTGCGAAGGCGATGTCTTCGGCGACGAACCCCCAGCCCACCCACACCGCGTCGGCCTTGGATTCCAGCAGAGCGCGTTCGAGCTCGGCGTGATCGAGGTACACGATGCCTGAGGTGCGGCGCAGCGTTACGGCTTCGTCAGCTTGGCGTACGAACATGGCGCTTGCGCTCGGCGTCGGTATGAAGAGCGATTGTGGTTATGCCGCACCCGTACTCGGCATTCAATTCTCGTACTGCCCGAATCAGGCGTACCGCGGCCTCACCTCTGTTGACCACTGCGATTCGTCTTGGAAACCTGACAGTCGACAGGTCGGACACCCGCTCAGTGTATGACCCACGACTGGGGCCAAGGACCGAATCGGCGGCGCCACCATCGACCAATATTGACGGCCAGACCGGCCTGTGTGTTTGGTCCATCTAGCGCGTGCCTGTTATAGTGAGCAGCGTTAGTTCACCCGCAATCACAGGAGAAACATGACTGACAAATCGTCAACCTCGACCGATGTCCTCGACGCCACCCAGAAGCTCGGTGAGCAGTCGGTTTCCGCGGTCAAGCAGGGCCAGAGCGTGGCATTGGACGTGGCACGTGCATTCGCAGGAGCGTGGTCGTCGGTGCCATCGAACCTGCCCGAGAACCCCCTTGCCGCTGCATTGCCCGACGTGCCGGCGATCACGGCCTACAGCTTCGACCTCGCCTCCGAACTGCTTGCGGCTCAGAAGGATTTCGCTGTGGCGCTGACGACGACGTTGACTCCGGGCAAATCTGCCTGAGTACGAATCAGCGCTGGATACTGCTCACAGCGACGACGGGAGAACGGCATGTCGGAAGAGTCAGCGACAAGTAGCAACCTTCTGGGTTCGTTCATCCGCGCGCAGCGACAGATGGCCAATCTGTCGCTGCGCGAGTTGTCCGCGATGACTGCGGTGTCCAACCCCTATCTCAGTCAGATCGAGCGTGGGTTGTCCGAACCGTCGGCCCGAGTGCTGAATGCGATCGCCCAGGCACTCAACCTCTCGGCCGAAGCACTGTTCGCCCAGGCCGGCTTTATGCCAGAGTCGACCCGTCCCGACGACGATGCAACGGAAACCGCACTGCGCACGGACCCCCGACTCACAGAGCCGCAGAAGCGCGCCCTGCTTGCGGTGTACCGCAGCTATATCGAAGCCAACGATGATGGGACAGCGGACGATGCGGCGAAAGTTTGACTTCGTCAGGTAATGCGGCGGAACTTCCCTGCACTCGCTAGAGGCGACAGCGATCAACGAGGCTGCCGAGCTCGGTTGACATGCGGTCGGGAAGCTGCAGCGGCACAAAATGGGTGGCGGGGAGTTCGACGTAGCGACTCTGTGGTGTCTGCGCGCTGGCCGCCCGCATTCGTTCGGCCGACGTGATCGAGTCCCACGTCCCGGCGATATAGGTGACGGGCATGTCGATCGCGCTCAGGTCCATCGGGGGGTGATCGCCCACCGCGCGGGCCAGGCGGGAGTACCAGGGCCAATCGTGATCAGCGAATCGTCGCAGTACACGGACCAGGGTTTGTCCGTGAATGAGGTCGAGCCCGAACGTGCCGACTCCCCGCGGGTCAAACCCATGCTCGGGCGAGCCGGGCAATGCGTCGCCGAGCCGATTGAGCACGGGCCCGAGGTACCGCATCAGATGTGATCCCACCCGTCCGGCCCGCGGGCGCAGGAATCGGGGAAGCGGGTGAAGCAACGCCTCGAAGGTTCCGCCCGGGACGCCGCCGATGGCGAGCACGCCGGCGATCCGCCGTTGCTCGCGCAGCGCGGCCTCAAAGGCGATGTTGACGCCGGCCGACCAACCGATGACCACGGCTCGATCGATGCCGTAGGAGTCCATCACCGCGAACAGATCGTCGGTGTGGTCGGAGATGGTGATCCGCGACTCGTCGGAGGGGCGCTCCGAGCCGCCCAGACCTCGATGGTCCCACGTCACAACTCGGTAGGTCTCGGTCCGCCGGTTGATATCCGGCCAGGCATCGTGTGGGGTGCCAAGCCCGTTGGAGATCACCACGGGAACCCCGTGGCCTTCATTGCTCCACGACCGCAGACGGGTCCCATCAACGGATGTGACCGATCGGAACCCCAACGCCCGCCCTGCCTGCTGTGTCTTGACTATCTCATCGATGGTAGATCGGCTGGGACCCGCACCCAGTGCTCCCCGCAATTCCACTGTTCGGAACCCCGACATAGCGCGAGATACGGATTCGATGTAGCTGCCCGCCTCGGCGTCCGATTTCCCTTTGAAACTTTCTTCCAGTACGGCTGCCTGGCGTGCGCGGAACAGAAATAGTGAACAGAGTGGCCGCGCCACAGGCGACACCAACACAGTTTGGGTTTTCCGACCTTCAGGAGCCTCAATGACCAAGGCATGGTTCATCGGCACGGCGCGATGACCGGCCGCGTTCGACCCCATCCGGGCGAGACCGGCGGCCTCGCCGGGCCGCGCGCCGAAAAGTCCGTGTCGCTCGCCCTGCAGGGCGGCGGTGCCCACGGCGCCTTCACGTGGGGGGTGCTCGACGCCCTCCTCGAAGACGGGCGCCTCGCCGTCGAAGCGATCACCGGTGCGAGCGCCGGCGCCACGAACGCCGTCGTGATGGTGGAGGGCTGGCTCGGGGGCGGGATCGACGGTGCGCGGAGCCAGCTCGAAACCTTCTGGCGCCGGGCCAGCTTCGACGGGTCCCTTTCCCCGGCCCAGCGCAAACTTCTCAGCTGGATGCTCGGCTTCTGGAGCATCCAGGCCTTGATGGACGTCATCGCCCAAAGGTCTAGTCCCTACGAGACGAACCCGCTCAACATCAATCCTCTGCGGGACGCGATCGACGCGCTCATCGACTTCGATCGCGTGCGCGCCTGCACCGATGTCGAGATCTTCATCAGCGCGACCAACGTCTGGACCGGCAAGGTTGCGATCTTCAAGAGACAGGAGCTCACGGCCGATCACCTCATGGCCTCCGCCTGCCTGCCCACGGTCTTCCAGGCCGTGGAAATCGACGGCGTGCCCTATTGGGACGGCGGCTATATGGGCAATCCGGCGCTGTTCCCGCTCTTCCACGAGACGATGACCGACGACATCCTGCTCGTGCAGATCAACCCGCTGGAGCGCCGGCAGACACCCCGCACGGTGAGCGAAATCCACAACCGGCTGAACGAGATCACCTTCAACGGCAATCTCCTGCGCGAATTGCGGGCCGTGGCGTTTGTCAAGCGGCTGATCGAAGAGGGAAAACTCTCGCCCGACGAATACAAGAACGTCCACTTACACCGGATCGACGCGAGCGGCGTGCTTGACGCTTTCGAGTCCTCTTCGAAGCGCAAAGCGGAGTGGGATTTCTTCGTGCAGCTTCGTGATGCCGGGCGGCGGACCGCTCAATCCTGGCTCGCGGCCCATTACGGGGCGATCGGGGTGCGCGGCACGTTCGATGTACAGAGCGCCCTGCATTGACGCCGGTCAATCGCGGAAGCCCCAGACCGCGAACAAGGCAGTAATCGCAAGTAGCCCCGTTGCAGTAGGCAGCGAATGTGGACAGAGACGCGTCCGCGAGTCGAGTTACGCGGCGGCGCTGTACCAAGGCGGTCACAGCTGCATACCGATGTGATCCATGGTCTGGCACAGCAGGAGGCAGGCACAAATCATGGCTAAGTGCGCTGGCCACTCATGCCCTCGAGCCAGAGGCAGCAGTTGGCCCGTCGAAGCGTCTTTGATCTCCCGTCGGTGACGGGCAGCGGAATGGCTCCACGGGAGGTAAGAAACAGATGACGGCAGACTGGGTTCCCTCCCAGGTCTCTCTTGACCTGCATGCCAGGCCCATCCTCGACACCGCCCTGGGCATTTTAATCGGCCTTCGCCGGTGCCCTTCGGAGGCAGCGTTTCACGAGCTGCTCGGTGCCGCACAACGCCACCTCGTACCGGTGTTCGCGATGGCCTGGGCGCTTGTGCATCTCGCCAACGGCGGCGAAGAATCGCCCCATACCTTCAGTGCCGCTCAATCGGCCGCGCGTCACGAATGGGGTCAGCTTTTCACTTAGGAGCGCCTTGAATCATCGCGCGTGGCAGCCGGCCAGCCGGCGGTAGCTGCACGATGGTCACCACCTCGCCGTGCTCACCATCAATCCAATACCGCCTTGCACTGAGGAAAAAGCCTGAGAGTTTGTCGCTCAAGGCGGGCAAAGTGACCGATCCCCCCACCCCGCCAGCGAGCGACGCTAATTCATCGGCCAGTCGCTCGGTTGAGGTGCGATTTAGGGCGCGCAGGGTGGGTGCGCCCGTTCGGTGCCGCGCGGCGCCTCGGCGGCATCGTGGGCTAGTACCGGGACGTCTCAGTTGATGGCGTTACAGCTGGAGGCAGACGAAGTTGGGTAATCTGCACGACATGCCGATTGACGAACCGATGCAGGCAGGTAACGGCACCGGTGAGCTTGGGGCGTGGGTTTGCGTTGGCGGGTTCCCTGCATGGGCGTCTTCTCCTACGAGTGGATCAACGGGATGGGCGTCGTGATGTATGACGACGAGCTCCCGTCCACGCCTAGCCAGCCGGTATAGGCTCCGCGTACGAGAAATGGGCCCTGCCAAGCGGATCCAGCTCACATCCGGCACCCTGCACGTGGAATCGAATGGCGATCCGCTCGGGCGTCTCATTCTGTGCGTGCATGGCTTATCGGCCAATTGCCGATCGTTCGATCGATTCGTGCCGGTACTGGCCGGGCCGGGCCACCACGTCGTCACCATGGATTTGCGTGGTCGTGGCCGCAGTGAGATCACCCCACGCGGTTCCTACGGCTGGGACAGCCACGTCCGCGATCTCCTGGAGATCGCCGACCTGTACGCGGCCGATTCGTTCGACGTGATCGGGCACTCGATGGGTGGTTTCATCGGAATGTCGCTGGCAGCTCAGTATCCGCGGCGGTGCGGCCGCCTCGTCCTCATCGACGCTGTGGGCGAGCCTGAGCCCAGCGCTTTGCTGCACATCGCCAAATCCGTCAGCAGACTGGGCCGGACATATCCGTCGGTGCCGGCTGCGCTGTCATACATGCGGGCCGCCGGCACCATTGATCCGTGGGATGAGTTCTGGGACAGCTACTTCGCGTGGGAGCTGGAACCGGTCGACGACACCGTCCGGATTCGGACCGACTTGGCTGCGGTGAGCGAGGACAGCGCCTATGCATCGACGCACGACATTTATGGGCTGTGGCCGCGGCTGCGCTGCCCGGTCCTGTTGGTCCGGGCCAGCAGGCCCATGGCCCCAGGCGGCGGCCTGGTGGTCTCGCGGGCTGACGCCGAACGGTTCGCCGCCGAGGCCCGCGACGCCACGGTGGTTGACGTCGACACCGATCACTACTCCATCTTGATCAGCCCTCCGGCGATCAGCGCCGTTGAGCGATTCGTGGGCGCGGGCGCCGCCTGAGCACTAGCAGGTCGACGCCGGCCCGGCGGGGTTCCATGTTTCGATGTGGGCGAGGCCTCCGCCACCGCATACTGTCTAAATAGCCAGCAGGGTCTTCTCCCAGCCCGAACCGAAGGAGGCCCATGATGTCGTCAGAAGCGCCCGCACGCTCGACTGCGCGTTCAGTCCAAGATCTGATTGGGATCGCTGAGAATGTCACCTTCTCGGCCGATCCGGCCGCCCTCTTCCGTGAGCTGCTAGCCGCCGCACGGATGACGCTGAGGAATCCAGCCGGAATCATCGCTGCCAACACGCGTTTGCGTCTGGGGTTATGCGGGGGCGTTTCGAGCTGCCGGCGAACGCGCGATCGGCCGTGACAATCCCGGTCCCATCGCCATCGCCCGTGGCGACAAACGGTTCGCCGATCCGGCCTATCAGGAGAATCCGGCGTACTTCCTGCTGGCTCAGCAGTATTTGTTGTTCAGCCGGCTTGTCGACGAACTCCTCGACACCGCCGATGTGAGTGGAACGCGGGAAGCAAAGGCGCGCTTCGCCGCCACGCTTCTTGTCGATGCGCTGGCCCCGACGAACACCCTTGCCGGCAATCCCGCGGCGATCCGCAAGGCGTTCGACACGGGCGGCAAGAGCATCGTCAGGGGCCTCAAGAACTGGGTGCATGATCTTCGCCACAACGGTGGGTGGCCGTCGCAAGTCGACAGCTCCGGATTCGAGGTCGGCGTCAACATGGCTGCCACGCCGGGAAGCGTGGTCTACCGCAGCGAGCTCATCGAGTTAATCCAATACTCGCCACAGACTCCGGAGACGTATGCGGTTCCGTTGCTGTTTTGCCCGCCGTGGATCAACAAGTTTTACATCATGGATCTGGCACCGGGAAAAAGTCTTATCGAGTGGGCCGTCCAACACGGACATACATGTTTTGCGATCAGTTACCGCAATCCGGATAAGTCGATGAGCGAGCTCGGATTCCGCGACTACCTGTTCCAAGGACCGCTGGACGCCGTGAGAGTCGTTCGGGACATCACCGGTGCCCCCGCGGTGAACACGGTGTCGGTGTGCCTGGGTGGAACGCTCACCGCAATCGGGCTGGCCTACAACGCGGCACGAGGTGACGAGTCCATCAAGTCCGCGACATTCCTCAATACGCATACCGACTTCACCGAACAGGGCCTGCTCGGCACGTTCACCGATGAGGCAACCGTCGCGGGACTTGAGAAGCAGATGCGGAAGAAGGGTTTCCTGGACTCGGCGAATATGGCACGGACCTTTAGTGCGTTGCGGCCAAACGACCTGATCTTCCAATACGTGGCGAACAATTGGCTGCACGGAAACAACCCACCGTCGTTCGACCTGCTGGCCTGGAACGAAGACTCGACCCGAATGCCGGCCCGGATGCATTCCGAGTATTTGCGTTCATGCTTTCTGCGCAACGAATTTGCCCGAGGTGAATTCGAAATCGACGGCAATCGTCTCGACCCGAGCCTGGTCGACATCGACACTTACGTGTTGTCGGCTGTCGATGACCATATAGTCCCATGGACATCGGGCTACAAGACCACACAGCTACTCGGTGGCAAGAGCAGGTTCGTCCTGAGTTCGTCCGGTCATATAGCCGGTATCGTCAATCCCCCCAATCCGAAGGCCAAGCACTGGGTGAACGACAGCCTTCCCGCCGACCCGCATGAATGGAAAGCGAACGCGAAATTAGTGGACGCCACCTGGTGGCAGGACTGGACTGCGTGGATCGCCGAACGGGGCGGGGAAATGATTCCTGCGCCCGATCACGAGGGCAGCGACGACTATCCACCTATCGAGAAAGCGCCGGGTAGTTACGTCCGGGCCAGCACGTGACCCACTCGCCGGAGACCGTCGACTCGGACAAATTCGTGCTTTCGATTAGCGGTCTACGCATTGCGGCGCGGAGCACCGGATCGGGTGATCCGGTGTTGTTGCTCAACGGCATGTCCCGCCCGATGGCGAGCTGGGCGCTTTTGGCCGGCGCGCTTCGAGACAGAACTGTCATTGCGTTCGACGGTCCCGGGGTCGGCGCGAGCGAAATTCCGGTCGTCCCGTACTCGATGCCGATGTTGTCGGATGTCGCTGCACGGGTCCTCGACGCAGTCGGCATCGAGAAAGCGGACGTCGTCGGGTACTCCCACGGCGGCGCAGTCGCCCAGCAGTTCGCGGTCGGCCATCCCACCCGCGTGAACCGACTCGTGCTGCTTGCGACTGCTTGTGGGGTCGGCGCGGTTCCAGGCCACCCCCGCGATGTCACCCAAATCCTGCTGACGCCAAATCGCGAAACACGGTGGCCGCGCCCGCATCCGTTGGGCTTGCTCTGGCAGCTCGCTGCCATCTCGACCTGGTCCAGCATCCCCGTTCTCGGCTGCATCGATGCACCCACCCTCGTGGTCTGCGGCGACCACGACAGGGCCGTCCCGCCGGCGAACAGTCGGCTACTTGCGGCGCGCATCCGCGACGCCCGCCTTGTCACGATCCAGGCCGGACACGATCTGCAAAAGCCCGGCCCGGCGGCCATTGTGGGCCGTCTGGTGAAGCAGTTTCTCGATTCGAAAACTTCGACTGCCGCAACCCGATTAATGGACTACGGCGGTCGATCGGCAAGACCCTGAAGGACGAAGATGCCGCCAGCCGAATGAGGCTGTTATCCGAAGGCAACGGCCATATTGGCCCCGCCAGGCATACTGAGCTCGGGCTCGGGAACCGCGGCCGACTCGCCAGTCGGTGCAGCCTGGTCGTCCGGCGCGATGACGGCGGGATCGATTCGGAGAACCGCGTAACCCGCAACCGCACCCGCACCGAAACCGGGGGCGAAAACGCGGATCGGCTTGGTGATCACCTGGTCGCGGACAGCGTCGTGGATGGCCAGTGGAATGCTCGCCGAGGAGGCGTTCCCCACCCGTTCGATGTTGAAATACAGCTGATCCGGGGAGAGACCGGCGGCCTTCGCCAGGTCGATCACCATGGTCTTGTTGGCCTGGTGCGGGATGATCAGTTCGATGCTGGCCAGAAGCGACTCTGCGGCCCCATCCGGGTCCGGCAGGGCCCGGATGTCGTCGAGCATCTGCATGAGGTAGCGCCCGGCGAGCGCCTTCACCTCGGGGCCGAAGACGGTGATGTTGTTGGCGAACGCGGGGTTCGGCCACAAGATCGAGTTGACCTGGCTTGTCGGACCGCTGGCATAGGTCTGCATGTACTCGATATCCGGCGGCGAACCCTCGGGTGCGGGGCCGACGACAATGGCGGCCGCGCCGTCGCCGAAGATCATCCGGGACGGCCGGACGTTCCCGATCTTGTTGGAGAACTTTTCCGCGCACACCACGAGCACCGGCCGCCGAACCAGTTGGAGAATTCTCGTGGCCTCGGCCAGCCCGTAGCTGAGGCCGGCGCACGCGGCGACGAGGTCGAACGAGCAGTGCGTCTGCTGGACGCCCAACTGGCCGGAGAGCCAGGCCGCGACCGACGGTATCAGCCGATCGCTGGTGCAGGTGCACACCAAAACCGCCCCGATCTGGTCTGGACCCACCTGAGCGTGAGCCAGCGCCGACCGGGCGGCCCGCAACGAGAGGTCCTCGAGGCTGTCGAAGGTGTAACGACGCGCCTCGATGCCGGTCTTGGCACTGATCTCGTCCGCTGACATGGGGGACCAGTTGTAGGCGCTGTTACGGATGAGGTCCTCGTTGGTGCACACAACTTCGCCGTGCACTGCGGCGATGGCCTCGATGCGAGGTTGCACTGCCAAGTCCTTGCGCACGTTGATGGCGGGGTACGGCCGAATGGGCGCGGAAACCTCGGGGGCGGCCGGAACAGCCTGCTTCGGGGCGTGCCCCGAGGCGACGCGGGACAGAAACAGGTGGACATCAAGATCACGCGGATGAAAGACCACCACGTAGTCGTCGTCTCGCAATTCTTTGACCGCGGTCAGGGCGGCGTCGCTACGAGACCACGGATACTGATTGTGCAGGACCATCGACCAGCGGCGTAGCGCCTCCAGCTCGGCCACATCCTCGTTGCAGTCGATGATCTCGGCGTAGCTGTACCGGCGGAAGTCAGGGTCATATCGATTCAGCCGCAGCGTTTGATTACCGGGATCAGACAGCAATTCGGTAACAGTGGGTACGACGGCCGACAGCTTGGTCGCATGGTTCCTGCGATGGCCGAACACGTCGAAGAGGATTTCGAAGATGCTGTCCTCGACCTCGGCGTCCCACTGCGCCGCAAGACCCGGATAGGCGGACTGCACCGCGGTCACCTTTGTTTCGCGATCTTCCCACGGCGTCTGGATGGGTATGAAGATGTCGTCGCGGCTACGCGGCACGTCGGCCCAGCGGGTTGGCCGGACGTCGTACATCGTCATTTTGAAGCGATTGGCCCAGAACAGGTTGAGCGCCATGTCCCGCATCAGCTCGAACTTGGTTTGGTAGGCGCCGGTCTTGATCCGCTCGAGGATGTCGGTCCCAGTTGGCGCTTTGGAATCGAAGTCCCGCCGAATGACGGCATCGAGCTGCTCGATGCTTTCGAAGGTGGAGAAGTCCAGATCGGGAAAGCAATTGGCCGGAAAGACGATCTTGCCGTGCTTGTTCAGTTCAAAAGACTGCATTACCGATCACCTTTTCGACGAGTCGTTTGCGAGTTGGAAGTAACGCTGGGTGTGGGGGCGAACCGAAACATCACATGTCCAGGCCGCCGTTGACTCCCCAAACCTGTCCGGTGATGTACCCCGAGGCGTCCGCAGCCAGGAAGTGCACCACTCGTGCGATCTCCCACGGTTGGGCCAGCCTGCGCATGGGGATGGTGCCTTTGATGCGGTCTAGGACCTTGTCGGGGATCGACTCGATCATCTCGGTCGCCACGAAACCGGGTGTGATCGCGTTGACCGTGACGCCGATACCGTTTTCGGTCAACTTGCCCGCGCGTCCCTTCTGAAAACAAGCCTCGCGCGCGAGCGTCTTTGTCAGGCCGAACAGGCCGGCTTTGGAAGCCGCATAATTCGCCTGGCCGATGGCACCCATCTCACCGATCACCGAGGAGACCATCACGATCCGGCCGCTGCCGCGCTCGAGCATATGCGCCAACGCTGCCTGGGCAAGGAAGAACGCCCCGGACAGGTTGACCGCGATGACCTTGTTCCATTCGTCTTCGGTCATCTTGGCCACTGTCTTGTCGATCGTGATGCCGGCGTTGTTGACCAGGATGTCCAGGCGCCCGTGGCGGTCGATGACCTCGCGGATGGTTCGCTTACAGTCATCCCCGCACCCGACATCGCCCTGATGGACGCTGACCTCGGCGCCGTCACTGGCGGCCGTCAATTCGGCGAGGAATTTTTGTGCCTGTTCGGTGTTCCTGCCGTACCCCGCGGCCACAGTTGCGCCCTGACTGGCCAGGCTCTTGCTGATCGCTGCGCCGATGCCCCGGGTACCACCTGTCACGAACGCAACGCGCCCCTTGAGTTTGGTGCCTTGGCCCTCCACAGCCTGGGACTCGCCGATCTGTTCGATCGTTGCCGTCATGATGATCCCCTCGCCGTCGCTTGATGTATGAAGGTAATTCTTGTCGACAGGATCTGTGCCGACTGCCGATTGACGAAAATATCGTGAGTAAGGGTCCGCGTCGCTGGAACTACCCAGGGGCTCAACTGGGATTTGACAGCTTTGTCAACGACGACAGCAGGCGACGCCAAGCACGCGACGCATCAACGACATTCGCATCGCCCGCGAATGACGAACAAACCAGCAGTTCGTCGGCGCGAACTACCACCCGCCGCCCTTCTGGCAAACGCAGCTGCCGAACGTGCGACAGAGCTCGATCGGACACGGCTGCGCGCCGCGCAGCAGGCGATGATCGATGTCGAGGACAGCGCCGAGGCCAAGGCGGCCGCGAACCGACGCTTCCACGAGGCGGTGTGGACAGCGAGCCACAATCCGACGCTGGTCGACTTGCTGCACCGGCTGAACGTGCACCTCGTCCGTTACCCGACGACGACGCTCAACCCATTGCGATCGTTGGGAGGCGGTGTCGCGTGAGCATGAGGAAATGCTTGGCGCGATCGAGGCCCGCGACGGCGAGGCCGCGCGGCGTATCGCCTAGCACCACATGTTCGTGCGCGAGAGGTGCGACTGCGTATGTACGCCGAGACGAGTGAGCCCACAACCGATATCGGTTGATGCACACGCGAAGTGCCCAAACCAAGCCGTAACTCGTGAACGTTGTCTTAGGGTCTCGTGAGCGTTTGGACTCTGACGGAGAGGACCCGAGCATGGTGAGCGCTGATCGTGCCCGCTCGCGCACGTTCATCGTGACGGGCGCGGCATCGGGCATCGGCCTGGCCACCGCCAGGCGCCTGTTGGCCGAAGGCGGCACCGTCGTCAGCACCGACTTGACCGCACCTCCCGACCTCGGCCCGCGGTTCACGTTCGTCACCGCCGATGTGACCGACGAAGCCGCGGTCGCCGCTGTGCTGGCCGCCGTGCCCGACCGTCTCGACGGGATCGTCCACGCCGCGGGCGTTGCCGGCGGCGGTCCGGTCCATCTGCTCGACAAGGCCGAATGGGACCGGGTGATCGCAATCAATCTCACCGGCACGTTCCTGGTGGCCAAGGCGGCCCTGGCCAGGATGATCGAGCAACCCCGGATCGACGGCGAGCGTGGCTCGATCGTGACCCTTGCCAGCATCGAGGGCCTCGAAGGCACGGCGGGTGGTAGCGCCTACAACGCCTCAAAGGGTGGCGTCGTTCTGCTGACCAAGAACATCGCGCTCGACTACGGCCCGAGCGGCATCCGGGCGAACGCCATCTGCCCCGGTTTCATCGAAACGCCCATGACCGACAGCGTCTTCGGTATGCCGGGGATGGAGCGCCCGCTGGACCTGATCACCGAGGAGCACGCCCTGCAACGGCTGGGCAGGGCGGACGAAATCGCCGCCATGGCGGCGTTTCTCGTGTCTCCCGACGCGTCCTTCGTCAGCGGCCAGGCCATCGCCGTCGACGGTGGGTACACAGCCGGCCGCGATCACGGCGTGGTTCAGCTCTTCGGCTTTCCCCAATGACGCGTTCGAGCGGCGGCTTTGATCTGGTCCATCATCGACTTCAAGTCGTAAGCCTCACGCCACTGGGTAATTCGGCCGTCGGCGTCGAGCTCGAAACACCGCCATGACAACCGCGGAGATAGGGTTGCCACCGATGATGGATGCGGACCATCGACCCACACGGCATCATCATGAAAAAAGCTGCCGAGCTCTGGCGGATCGCTCATCTCGGTCACCCTACCGAGGCCGGTCGACCTCGTAGGTGCCGTTGTCGTCCTGGAAGACCGCCAGCACTTGCCGTTTCCGGCCGTCGACGATCACCTCGCATGTGAAGGTACCGCCCTTCTCGATCACCGGGTCGTCACCGTTGTTGCATACGAGATCGGTGACGCTCGTGACGCCATAGCCATCTATTGGGTCGACCAGTATCTGCTGAACATCAGCCTGTGCTTTGGACACGTCGAGCACGTTGCCTTTCAGCACATCGAGTGTCGACAGCCCGACGATCAGTCCGACCGCCCCGGCCAAGATCGCGACCGCCCCGACTGCGATCAAAACCGGGAGTTGCGAACTCTTTCGCTGAACGGAAGTTGGCTGCGCCTGGCGATTCCAGACAGGCGCGTTGTGCTGGTCTGGCTGCTGACCATAGCGTCGACCTGCAGGCACCTGGCGCGGCTCCGCGCCTCGTACGTGCTGCGTGGGGGTCTCGTGTACGGGAGGGCGCTTCGTGGCCGGCCAACGGCCGTCAGGCCGGTGTGGTGGCCCGCCCGATCCGGGAACCGGCGGCGGCGCCCCCGGAGTGGGCCGCTGGATCCGGGACCGAGGCGGGGCTGGGACCTGCCGGTTCACGTTCCGCCACCACGGCTCCTCGGTTGCTTTTGCCTCTTGTTCAAAAGATCTATTCGGCGGAACGTTGGGACGTTTCTTCGGCGGTTGGGCGCCTTTATGCGGCCGCAGGGGGACCTCTACCGTTCTGTCCTCGGGGAGTACTTTTCGCTCCGCGTTTGGCGGCTGAGAGGACCCTGGGCGTGCTCTTTCGTCCCGTGATCCGCTCATCCCGCAATTCTCCCAACATTCGCCTGTGGGTCACAGGTAAGTCGAACAACTCGGCGGCGGCTCACGGGAACCGCTGATAGCAGTCGTCAGCATCACCGAGAAGACCGGTGCGAAACGCGAGGATCCGGGTGAACCCGGATGGCACCGGCGTTCCACCGACGTCGGTGGCCACTATGCCGTTGGTGAGCAGACCGGACACCGCTTCGTCGATATCGCCGGCACCAAGCACGAGCTGGTTGCCCGAAGGCCCGCGAACGGGCTCTGCCATCCTGCGGTGCGCGACCCCGGTGAGGCAGGCGGTGCGCATTGCCGCCACCGCCGAGTTGAGGGCCAGGCCCCGCTCGCGCTGAAGAGCGAGCATGTAGCGCGACGTCACCATCGACAAGGCGGTGTTGTCCCCCTGCAAGAGGACCAACTGGTGCTCGTCGGCTGGCGCGCCAATCTGCTGCAGCGCAGGAAGATCGACAGCGATCGTGTTGGACTCCGGACAGTAGGCCACAGGCCGCTGCTGGCCCACGGAACAGCCGCCGGATGCAGGCGACAGCGTCGGAGCGTCCGCCGGAGCGAAGATCTGCCCCAACAACTCCAGCAATGTCGACAACGTCTCGTTGTCGATCGCGATGTCGCTCTGTGGGCTCGCCGGATCAAACAGTGACTGGGGGAGGTTGCCTCGGCGCTGCTGGATTTCGGCCGAGTCGATTGTGGCGCAACCTTCGGCTCCGACGTCGAAACCCTTCTGGAACGCGCTAACGCGATCGAGAGCGGTGCCGTGGGACGGAGATTCGAGCGAGAGGCTGTCGTAGGTGGAGATCGGGTCCCGCCCGGCGATCGCCCCAGCCATCACCTGGTCGAGTGCGCGGGTGGTGTTGAGGGTGAAACGCGGCGAGTGCCCTTCGGCCACCCACCGCATATAGGTGCCCGCGAAGCAGTCGGCCTGCTGCTCACGAACCAGCGTGGAGGAAGTCTGCTCGTTGACGAGCCCGGCACGCCACTGCAAGGCGTGGCCGTATTCGTGCGCGAGTAGCCCGTTGATTGCCAAATCGCCGAAAAACTCCTTGGCCACGGGCAGCAGATCCACGCGATCCCAAGCGATTACATCCTGCGGAACGCAATACAGTGCGTTGAAGTCGAATGCACTTGCCTCATGGCCGCAGAGGCTCAGCGAACTGTTCGGATCGATCGACACGAGTCCGGAAACCGGTGAGAATGTGCCGGCGAACGAATTTGAGTAATGCTGCGTCCAGAAATCCTCGATGTCTTCGATCGCCAACAACGCCGAGCGGTCGATTTCCCCGTCATCGGTGTTTTGCACCCTGGTTGTTGACGAGGGCGCGGCTGTGCGAGGTCCGCTGGGACCGTCCGATGTGGGCAAGCCCGCGACCCGGTACGGGTCGTATCGCATCGACAGCGCACGCCCGTCGAGGACGGTGGGCTGGCTGCATCCGGCTACGGCCAGCGCCAAACAAACGGCGGCGATCCCCGCCCGAACGCCGGCGAACACAGGACAACGGTAGCGGCCGTCGGCTGAAAGCTTGCGCGAGGCGACGATCAATGCCGGCAGCCGGCGTTGAGTGCCTTGGCCGCGGCGATCCGCCGCACCGACGTGTCGATGTTCGTCATGGTCAATTCACCACTTGCAAGCGCCGCCTCCAGGCGGTCGAGAACACCGGGAACCTCCGTGGTGGTGACCCACAACGCGGTGTCAGCACCGGCCTGAAGTGCCTTCAACACCGCTTCGCCCACCCCGTACCGGTCTGCGATCGCCCGCATGCTGGACAGGTCATCGGTGAACACCGGACCATCGAACGCCGGCGCGCCGTATCCATTTCCATTGCGCAACAAGGCAACTGCGTCACGATTCAGGCTCGCCGGCTCATTCCCCGTCAAGCCGGGTACCTGCATGTGGCCAATCATCACACCCACGGGCCCCTCGGCCACCAGCGTTCGGTAGGGCACTAGATCGACATCTTGCAGCTCATCCAGCGGTGGGGTAACCACTCCGCTGGTATGGGAGTCGCCGGATGCATGGCCATGTCCGGGAAAGTGTTTGAGCACCGGCAGTAGCCCGCCTGCCCGGAGGCCGCGCGCGTAGGCGCGGGCGTACTCGGTGACCACCGCGGGTTGGGCACTGAACGACCTGTCGCCGATGACCGTGTCGGGCGCGGTGTCAGTGACATCGACCACCGGCGCCATGTCGACGGTGATGCCGAGCTGGCGCATCTTGCGGCCACGCTCCAGCGCCAGCTGATAGACCTGCTCGGCCGACTCGGATTGCGCCAATTCGCGCGCCGAGGGTGCCAAGCCGATCAGTGATGAGAGCCGCGACACCCGACCGCCCTCTTCGTCCACGCTCACGGCCAGGGGTAGCGGTCCTGCTGACCCGGCGATGGCCGTCAGAGCGCCACTCGTCAGCATCGACAGATCGGTCCAACTGCCGATGAAGATGCCTCCGACGTGATGGTCGGCCACGACCGTGCGGGCATCGGCTTCGCCGGTGACCCCCACCATCAGCAACTGGGCGAGCTTGTCGCGAGTCGACATGGATGCCAGCAGCGCCGGAGCGTCGCCGCAGCCCGGCGCTGCAAGCGGGATCGGGGCTGCGGGACCGATCGCCGTCACCAGGGTTCGTGGTACCTCGGCCGGAAGCACAGTCGGGTTTGCCGCTGTCGCTGATGGGTCGGAGTGACGGTCGCGGCCCAACTCAATGCCGACCCATACGCCGCCGACGACCAGCGCCACGGCGAGAACAAGGCCTGCGACAGTGGCTATGCGTCGCTTCACCGGGCGCGGTCGCGCGGCAGTGGGTAAGCGATGGCGTGCCCGGTGCGGTTGAGAACGATTACGCGTCATTGCGGACCGGCATCAGTTAAGTGCGGTGCTTCCGGAAATCCCGTGGGTTGTGCTGACGAGCTTGGCGAAGCAGTGGTTTCGATCGAAGCCGCGGCTGGTGCACCATTGCAGCGCGCCGTCGGAGCTCCTGAAGGTGAGCGGGACGATGGTGACCCAGTAGTTGGACGCGTTGAATGTCGACCAGTCACCCGACCACAGCAGCTTGGCGTTATATTGCGCGCGCAGTCGCAAGTGCTCCTGCAATGTCAAAGAGTTGTTCCACACGACACCCTCGTCGACGACCCCTGGCCGCTTGGAACTCAGCTGCGGAACCCAGAGATCAGCAAGTTCGCCCGCTACGAAATCGCGGTCATTGCGGGCGAATTGGTGCAGCTGCTGAACGCTGGAGGACTCGGGATCGGGCGCAGGTGGGGCGGGGAGCCAACGTGTTGAAGTGGTCGGAGGGGATGCCGTAGGCGAGGCGGTTTGCGATGGCGCCGGTGCCGGCACGGTTTGATAAATGGTCGGTCCCGGCGCAGCCGTAGCCGTCGGCGAGGGGCTGGGACTCTG
The DNA here is from genome assembly GCA_963800125.1 of uncultured Actinomycetota bacterium. GTDB lineage: Bacteria > Actinomycetota > Actinomycetes > Mycobacteriales > Mycobacteriaceae > Mycobacterium. The sequence goes on from CAWDAC010000007.1 coordinate 27,060, forward strand.
AGAAGAGTTTTTTGACACCAGCAGTCCGATGACGACACCCATCGCGCCGAGCAACAAAGCTGCGGCAACGCCGACTACGGCCAGCGGCACAAACGATTGGCGGGAGTGCCCACCGTGCGGATCTAGAGTCACGGTCGGAGCGGTGTTCTGTCTCGTTTGTCCGACGCCCGACGATGTGGCGCCCAGGGATGGCGACGAAACGTAAGGCGCCGCCATGGTATTCGCATCAGGCGCGGGGACCCCTCCACTAGCCTGGAGTGCGCGCTGTGCAGCCCGGCCCAACGCAGCGGCACTGCCGTAGCGATCGTCGGGTTCTTTGGCCATGCCGCGCGCGATGACGTCGTCTAAGGCCGCAGGAATCCGGGCATCGACCGTGCTCGGTCGAGGTGGTGGGGAAGCGATATGAGCCGCAATCAGGTGCTCATGGCTCTCGGCCGGAAAGGGTAGATCTCCTGTGAGAGCCTCGTAGAGCACGCAGGCCAGTGAGTAGATGTCCGAAGCGGGGGAGCTCGGCTCATCGTTGAACCGCTCAGGGGCCATATAGGCGAACGAGCCGATCTGCGTGCCGGCCATCGTGAGCCTGGTGTCGCCTTGCGCCTCAGCGATGCCGAAGTCCACCAGATAGGCGAAGTCCGCCGATGTGACGATTACGTTCTGGGGCTTCACATCTCGGTGGATCAGCCCCTCGGCATGGGCGGCGTCGAGCGCCGCGGCGATCTGCTGGATGATCGAAACTGCGCGTTCCGGCTCCAGGGGGTCATTCCTGACCAGGTCATGCAACGTCTGCCCTTGGACCAGGCGCATGTCGATGTAGAGGTTCCCGTCGATCTCGCCCCAGTCGTGGATCGGTACGACGTGTGGCTCCTGGAGAATCGCTGCGGCGTGCGACTCGCGGAGGAAGCGGGCCCGGAACCGCTCGTCTTGCGCGTACTGGTCGGGGAGGATCTTCAGAGCGACGTTTCTACCCTTATCGCTGTCGTAGGCCTCGTACACCTCGCCCATTCCGCCCGTGCCGAGTATGGCGTTGAGCTCGTATTTGCCGAAGCTCTCGCCGACGCGCGTGTCGGTTGCAGTCACTTTCGCATCCCCGTTTTTAGAAACCCGATTCTTGGTTGGTTAGCACGGTTGCTGGCTGTGCACAGTTCTTACGCGTCCAGCCTGGTGAACAGTGTGATAGCACAGGAGGCCGTACCCCCACAGATTTGCCAGCATACCTCAAAGATAGCGGCGGCTTCTACCGAGATCTATCGTGGACGTAAATTTGCTGGAGCGACCAGCCGCAGCACAACAAATCGCCGCAGGTCTCCAATCAGCTGGGATAGATGATCGACTGGTATTCGATGTAGGGGTCGACACCCTCGGGTCCGCATTCGCGGCCGATGCCCGACTTCTTGAAGCCGCCGAACGGGCTCTTGAAGTCGAGGAGTAGCGCCGAGTTGATCGGGACGGTCCCAGTGCGCAATCGGGCGGCGACCTGGGCCCCGTGATCGACGTCGGCCGTCCACACCGATCCGGATAGGCCGTAGTCGGAGTCGTTGGCGATGCGGACGGCGTCGTCTTCGGTCTCGTAGGGAATCACCGACAGCACCGGGCCGAAGATCTCTTCGCGGGCAATGCGCATCGCATTGTCGACGTCGTAGAACACCGTCGGCTCGATGAACCAGCCCTTCTCGAGGTGCGCCGGGGTGCCGCCGCCGACGGCCACCTTGGCGCCCTGCTGCTTGCCCGACTCGAGCATGCCGACGATCTTGTCGCGCTGGCGTTCGGCGACGACCGGGCCGACGGCGGTGGCGGGATCGTTGGGGTCGCCGACCGGCATCGCACCGACGCCGGCGGCGAGTGCGTCGACCAACTCCTGGTAGCGCGAGCGCGGCGCCAGGATGCGGGTCTGCGCGGCGCAGGCCTGGCCGTTGTTCATCAGCCCCGACATGATGATGTTCTGCAGTTGTGCCTCGAGGTCGACGTCGTCGAGCACGATCGCTGCGGACTTGCCGCCCAGCTCGAGCGTCACACGCTTGATCTGCGCGCCGCACAGCTCGCCGATGCGCGCGCCGGTCACTGGTCGACCCGGTGAAGCTGACCTTGTCGACGCCGGGGTGCGTGACGATGTGCTCGCTCGCCTCGCGCGATGCGGCGACGATGTTCACCACGCCGGGCGGAAGGCCGGCTTCGAGCACGGCATCGGCGAGCAGGTACGGGTCGAGCGACGTCTCCGGTGCCGGCTTGAGCACCATCGTCGAGCCCGACGCGAGACACGGCCCGAGCTTCATCGCCATGATGTACAGCGGGACGTTCCACGGCGTGATGCCTGCGCACACGCCCACCGGCGCCCGGCGCACCACCACCTTCTGGCCCATGGCACCAACGCGCTCGTCGCTCCAGGGGTAGGTACGCGCGATGTCGGCGTAGACGTCGAGGACCATCGTGGCCGCGTAGACCTGCACCCCTAACGACTGTTGGGCCGGGGCGCCGTTCTCGTTGGTGACGACCTCGGCGATCTGGGCGGCGCGCTTCTGCAGCGCCTGCGAGAGCGCGGCGATGGCGTCGGCGCGTTCCTCCGGCGTCGAGTTGGGCCACGGGCCGTTGTCGAATGCCTCCCGCGCGGCGGCGACGGCCCGGTCGATGTCGGCTGGTGACCCGTCGGGCGTGCGTGCGTACACCTCTTCGGTGATCGGAGAGATGACATCGATGGTGCTGTCGGTGGCCGGCGCCACCCATTCGTTGCCGATGAAAAGCCGGTCGCGCGTCTCCATGTCAGCACTCCCATCTGGTTGCGGTGATGGGCCGATCGTACGGGTGTAACGCATCAGGGAAGGGAGCGATCTAACTCTTGGAACCGGTTCGTCGCACCGCCACAAGCGTCGCTCCGGCCCCACAAGCACCGTGGCGCCTGCTGGTCCGTTTCCAGTGTCGGGGGAGATGGCTGCGCATGACAGCGGTGGCGGTGAACCCGCCATCCCCTGAGACCAGAGGAGTTAATACCCAAATGCGTGCCCCCCTCGAAACTTGCTCTCGGCGAAGTGTTGTCGCTGTGCTGGCGTCGGGAGTAGTTATCTCCATGTCTGCGCTCACCGGGGGAGTTGCGCCGGCTTTTGCGAAACCGGATCACGGCGACCCGGTCGTGCCGATCGTGCCGACGACGGAGGTCGTCGCTCCGGAGGCGCCGCAGGTGGTTCCCGAGGAACAGGCGCCCGCGGAGGCACCGCGCGCGCCGAAAGAACCGTCGCCCCCGAAGGTCGACTCACCACCACAGCAAGCGTTGGCCCCGGAGATCCCGGCGCCCGCACCGGAGCCCAAGCGCCCGCACCTCAGCCCGAAGCGCCCGCACCGCAGCCCGAAGCGCCAGCACCGCAGATCCAGGCGCCTCCGCCGAAGAAGGAAGAGCTGCGGGTAGTAGAGGCGCCAAAGGTCGATGCGCCCAAGGCTGACGTGCGGCGGGTTGATGCGCCCAAGGCTGATGCGCCAAGGGTTGATGCGCCCAAGATCGATGCGCCGAAGGTGGACGTGCCGAAGGTGGACGCGCCCGCGCCTCCTGCAGTCGTGGATCAGCCCGCTACGCCCGCCGGGCCGAAGCTGGATGCAGAGGTCCCGAAGAATCTGGCGCCCGGCCAGCCGTCCGAACCGGGTGCCAACGCTCCGGACAAGAAGCAGCCACCGGCAGCTGACGCGGCGAAACCAGGAACCGAGGGTTCACGCGACGCCGAAGGTGTTGACCCGTCCGACCCATCGACGGTCTCGAAGGCCGCGCAGTGGATCCCGACTGCCGAGCCCGAAACACTGCGGGCGCCAGAGCAGGACATCCAGCTCGCCAAGCAGTCGAAACCGATCGAAGTGAAGCCGGAACCGGCGGCGAAGCAAGATATCGACGCCCTGTCGAGCGCTATCAACCTGTCGAGCAACACCAAGTTTGGGCCGTTCGAGTCCAATGCGGGGTCAGAATTTTCCGTCGGCGCCGATCGGATTTGGGACCGCACGGTGCGCCAGTGGAATCGGGACTGGATCGAGTACGACGACTTCTACCGGCCGGTCATTTTCAATCCCTTCCGGGCCCCGGTGCGGATCGCCTACAACCTCCTGAACGCCACGCGGATTCTGCTCATCCAGCCTCTGGAGAGGATCGTCCTTGACGTAGCCGAGTTCGCTGCGTACAGCTTCACGGCCGTGGTGCTGGGCGCCGCCACTGTGGTCGCTGACGTGGTGGACGTGGCCGCTGACGTGGTGGACGTGGCGGTGGGCACCTTCTTCGGCGGTGGTTTCGTCCCCGGCGTCGGGCTGCCGTTTGTGGCCCCGCCTCCGCTGTTGACCTATGACAACGTGCCTGTGCAGGTGCGCTACTCGAACGCGACCTACGAGCCGTTCCTGGTCCGGCAGATCGTCGACGTCGGCGACGACGTCCAGTACGGCGGACGGAAGGTGTTGCTCGACGGTGCGACGCCTGCGTGGGGTCAGTGGACCACGTCGCCGACCGGAGAACGGCAATTCGAGGTGCACCGCACTCAGCAGTACCCCGGGCTCGGCGATCCCCAAGAGGCGCCGCTGCCGGGCGACTACCAAATGCGGCTGGCCTCCGACGAGTCCACCGGCGTGGATCGCACGCAGATGTACCTGATCGCGGCAGCCGGGGTGATCGCCGGGCTGGGCTTCGGCGCTCTCGGGCTGGCCTTCTACCTCGGGCGTCGTCGGCAACGGCTTTAATGGCGCCAGCTGGAGTGCTGGACAAGTGTCTAGCACTCCAGCTGATCCCGCGGGTTGAGTACGAGCAGGTAGCCGTCCATGGCCATGACCTCGCTTGTTTCCGGCGGGCCGCATCCGATAAGTTGGACAGCTGTCCAGCGGCGGCGGCCTTGAGGAGACTGCAATGGCGATCCGCGTCGTGCACATCGGCACGGGCAATGTCGGTCGTATCGCGCTCAATCATCTGATCAGCGATCCGCGGTTCGACGTAACCGGGGTTTGGGTGTCGTCGGATGCCAAGGTCGGCAAGGACGCGGGCGAGCTCGCCGGGCTCGACGTGTCGACCGGGATCGCCGCGACCAACGATCTGGACGCCCTGCTGGCCACCGAGCCCGACTGCGCCGTGTACTGCGCAATGGGTGACAACCGGATACCCGAGGCGGTCGCCGACTGTCGACGCATGCTGGCGGCCGGCATCAACGTCGTCGGCACTTCTCCCGGTGTGTTCCAGTACCCATGGGGGGTAATGCCCGACAAGTACATCGCCCCGATGGAAGAAGCTGCACAACAAGGCAATTCGAGTTTCTTCATCTCTGGTGTAGATCCCGGATTCGCTAACGACCTGATTCCGTTCGCATTCGCGAGCACCTGCCAGAGCATCGAGCAAGTGCGTTGCATGGAGATCGCTGACTACGCCACCTATGACGGCTCCACCGTGATGTTCGACGTGATGGGTTTCGGCCAGACGCTCGACGAGACGCCAATGCTGTTGCACCCCGGCGTGCTTGGGATGGCGTGGGGCACCACGATCCGCCAGTTGGCCGCCGGGCTCGGCATCGAGGTCGACGAGATCAAGGACTCCTGCGTGCGGATACCCGCCCCGGAGGCGTTCGACATCGCGGCCGGACACATCCCCAAGGGCGGCCAGGCCGCGTTGCGGTTCGAGATCGTCGGCATGGTCAAGGGCAAGCCCGCCATCGTCATCGATCACGTCACGCGGTTGCGCGAAGACATGTGCCCGGAGTGGCCGCAGCCCGCGCAGCCCGGTGGCTCGTACAAGGTGGAAATCGTCGGTGAGCCCTCATATACCGTCGACATTTGTCCGACCAGCCGCAAGGGCGACCACAACTACGCCGCCATCGCGGCGGGCGCGGGCCGCGTGGTCAACGCGATCCCTGCGGTGGTGGCCGCGCCGCCGGGAATCAGGACGACGCTGGACCTGCCGCTGGTGACAGGCAAAGGACTCTTCGCCGCCAATTAGGGCGCCCGACAAGGAAAAGGAGAACACGGCATGGGACGCGTGGACGGAAAGGTTGCGCTCATCAGCGGCGGCGCCCGCGGCATGGGTGCCTCGCACGCACGAATGCTCGTCAAGGAGGGAGCCAAGGTCGTGATCGGCGACATCCTCGACGACGAGGGCAAGACGCTGGCCGACGACATCGGCGACGCTGCGCGCTACGTCCACCTCGACGTCACCCAGCCGGAGCAGTGGCAGGCCGCGGTCGACACCGCCGTCGGCGAGTTCGGCAAGCTCGACGTGCTGGTGAACAACGCCGGCATCGTTGCGCTGGCCCCGCTAAAAAAGTTTCCTCTTGCCGAGTGGCAGAAGGTCATTGACGTCAACCTCACCGGCACGTTCCTGGGCATGCAGGCCGTCGTCGATCCGATGACCGCCGCGGGCGGCGGTTCGATCATCAACGTGTCATCGATCGAGGGCCTGCGCGGTGCCCCGATGGTGCACCCGTACGTAGCGTCCAAGTGGGCCGTGCGCGGGCTGGCCAAGTCGGCGGCACTCGAGTTGGCGCCGAAGAAGATTCGCGTCAACTCGATCCACCCCGGGTTCATCCGCACGCCGATGACCGCGCATCTACCCGAGGACATGGTCACCATTCCGCTCGGCCGTCCCGCCGAACCGGAAGAGGTGTCGACGTTCGTGGTCTTCCTCGCCAGCGACGAGTCGTCCTATGCGACCGGTAGCGAGTTCGTGATGGACGGCGGACTGGTGACCGACGTGCCGCACAAGGAGTTCTAGGTCGTAGCGGACGACACACACTCGGTGGTCGCAGTCTTGGCCGGCGGTTACTCGGTGGCGGACTGCTGCTGTTCGACGAGGTCCGCGGCGATCTGCATCAACGGCGTGTTCGAGTCCTGGGACAGCTTGCGCAACACCTCGAAGGCTTGAATCGCGTTGACGCCGTAGCGCTCCATCAGCATGCCCTTGGCCTGGCCGATCACGTCACGGCTGGCCAGCGCTTTCTCGAACTGCTCGTCGCGGCGCGCTGCGTTCCACGCTACCGACGAATGAGCCGCAAAGACCAGCCCGATGGCTTTGGTTTCGGACCCGAACACGTTCGGGGTTTCGGCGTAGACGTTGAGCGCACCCATCGTCTCACCGGCGATCCACAGCTGAAAGGCCATGACTGAGCGAATCGGCGTTTGCGCCAACGCATCTCGTGCGTAGAGCGGAAACCGCTCATCGGTCTCGAGGTTGGCGACGTGGACGGTTTTCTCCTCCCACGCCGCCGTCAGGCACGGACCCTGCCGGTGGCGCTGCTGGATCTCGTCGAGCAGGAGCGGCCACTTGCTCGTCGCGGCCGGCGTGTCGATGTGCTTGGCGTTGCGCGTGACGGTGACGCCGGCGTACTGCGCACCGGGGATCTCGACGGCCGCATGCTCGGCCAGCTCGGCGATGACCGTGTCGGAATCCGCGTCGGCCCGGCCGTACAGTTCGTGCGTGATTTCGGCAATGCGGAGGTGGGCGGCCTCCACCTCGGCTGGATCGTTTACCGACGTCACCTGATCATCATGCTCCGAGAAGTTGCTTAAGGCTAACGCGAGCATAAGGCGGAGAAAGCATGGATGGCCAGGGCGGATGATGATTGCCTTACTTACCGGCTGGCTGATACTCGGCTTCGGCGCCCGGACGGTGTGTGGTGTTCGGTGCGCTGCTCAACACGGCGATCGGCCTGTTCACGCCGGCGACCCTGTCCTACCACCTCGACCTCGCGGCGAGGGCCGTCGTGGCTACGACGCCGCAGGCTACAGGGCGGTGAGGTACCGCGACGTGATGACCCGCTGCGCCAGCGACGTGACGGGGGAGCCCAGCCTGCTCCACCACGTCGCATGCCTCGAGAATGCGACGACCTCGGCATGCACGTCACCGGTCGCCGGGTCGTAGCGGACGCCGAACAACTCCTCACCGGACTCCGGGTGGCCCGGCAGCGTGCCGTAGGCGAACCCACGGCGATCGCCCTCGTCGATCACGTAGACGACCCGGCACGGCGCGCGCAGCGGACCGAAGCCGACGAGCACATGCGAGCCGACGGCAGCCACCTCGGTGCTCGCCTCGACCCGCACGCCGGCCCCGCGCAGCATGCCCCACCGCATCACCTTCTCCGCCGCGTCCTCGAACCGCGGCCAGCCCTGGCCGATCACGGCGGACTTGCGAACATGGTGGTATCTGCCCGGCAATGGGCCTGCGGTCGCGCCCACCTCCCGATATGTCAGGGGCAGCGTCGCCAAGTCGCTTAGTCTCACCCGAACACGATGTCATCACCGGCGTACGGTCTGAGAGATGACCACGTCAACCGTCGCTCAATCATCAGGAACGTTCGAACTCGGCGGCGACCTCACCGTCAACAGACTCGGATTCGGCGCCATGCGGATAACCGGCAAGGGCGTGTGGGGCCCGCCGGACGATCACGACGAATGTATTCGCGTGCTGCGGCGCGCGGTCGAACTCGGCGTCAACTTCATCGACACGGCCGACTCCTACGGCCCGTATTTCTCCGAAGAGTTGATTCGCGAGGCGCTCCATCCTTACGACGGCGTCGTCGTCGCGACGAAAGCCGGTCTGCTACGCACCGGGCCCGACGAGTGGCCCGTGCTCGGCTTCCCGCCCTATCTGCGCCAGGAGGTCGAGATGAGCCTGCGCCGGCTCGGCGTCGAGCGCCTCGACCTGTTCCAATTGCACCGCATCGACACGAAGTTCCCGCTCGAGGACCAAATCGGTGAGCTGGTCGCGCTCAAGCAGGAGGGCAAGATCCGCCACATCGGCCTGTCGGAAGTCGACGTCGAACAGCTCCAGGCAGCACAGAAGATCACCCCGATCGTGTCGGTCCAGAACATGTACAACCTCACCGCCCGCACCGCCGAACCCGTGCTCGAGGCCTGCGAAGCCAAAGGCATCGCTTTCATCCCATGGTTTCCGCTTGCGGCCGGACCGCTGGCCGCGGAGGACGGCCCGCTGCAGCGCATCGCCGCCGAGCACCACGCCACCCCGTCCCAGCTCGCGCTGGCGTGGTTGCTGAAGCGCTCGCCGGTGATTCTGCCGATCCCCGGGACGTCGAAGGTGAGCCATCTGGAGCAGAACGTCGCCGCCGCCGAGATCAAGCTGTCCGACGAGGAATTCGAGGTCCTCAGTAACGCCGGATCCGCAGGCTAAGACGCTTCGCTTACCTTGCAAACCGTCGCCGGTAACGAGGCAATACGGTGAGCGGGTGGCCACCGACCCCAACGAGGCGCATCCAGGGGGCGGGTTCAACCCGCCCGAACCCACCACCCGCGGCGGACCGGACTACGGCCGGTTCGTCGAAGCCGTCCGTACGTTGCAGGACCACACCCGCGCCGCGGACGCCCCTGATGAGGTGATCACCATGGCCGCCGACCTCATCGAGGCCGTGTCCGAGCTGCTGGCGCCCTTCGACGCCGACGAATGGACCACACCGTCCGGCCGGCGCATGGATCTGCCCAACCGCGGCAACATCATGCAGGTCCCCGTTGATCTGCAGAGGACGGCCGAGGACGAGGTCGGCGGCGTGGCCCGCTTCCGCCGGTTCCACCTCGGCCGCAACGGCGCGGTGCACGGCGGTGCGGTGGCCCTGATGTTCGACTCGGTGCTCGGTTTCGCGGCGTTCAGGCTCACTCGGAGCCGCAAGCAGCGGACGGCCTACCTGCACGTGAACTACCGCAAGATCGCGCCGATCGAGAAGGAGCTGCAGGTCGACGCCCGGATCGACCGCACCGAGGCGCGCAAGATCTTCGTTGCCGGACGACTCCTCGACGGTGATGCGGTACTCGCCGAGGCCGAGGCGCTGTTTGTGAAGCTGAACCCGGGGCAGCCATGAGCGAAGCTTGCGAGCGAATCATCGGCAGAGAATGCGGCGGCCGAGCCTGTGAGGTCGGCGCATGAGCCGACCCGAGGTGGTGCGACGCTGGGCGCGCTGGAGGGACAGCTTCCGGCACCGGCCCGCCGCCAACTTCGTGTACCGCATCGTGGTCGCAGTGGTCGGCCTGGCCATCTTCGCCGTCGGCATCGTCGCTATCCCGTATCCCGGGCCGGGGTGGGCGATCCTCTTCGTCGGGCTGGGCATCCTGGCCACCGAGTTCAACTGGGCGCGGCGGCTGCTGTCATTCGCACGCAAGCATTACGACGCGGTGATGGCCTGGTTCCGCCGTCAGGGTCGCTGGGTGCAGGCCCTCGGCGTCGCCTTTACCGCAGCGGTGGTGCTGGCGACCCTGTGGCTGCTCGGCGCTCTTGGCTGGTCGGCCGAGCTGGTGGGCATCGAGCACTCCTTGTTGCGGAGCCCTATTGGCTTGGGATCGTGACCGCCCGCACCGATAGCATGGTCGCGTTCGTAAACACCCACGAAAAGTCGCGCACGCGAGGAGCACAAGAGACTTTGGAGAGTGACCGATGAGCGCCGCCGCCAGCCCCGCCCCAGCAGCCCCGATCCGGGTCGCTGCCGGGACGACAGCGGCGGCAGCGGTCCGCGACGCCGGGTTGCCGAGTCGGGGCGCCTCCGATGCGATCGTCGTCGTCCGTGACGCCGACGGCCGGCTGCGCGACCTGAGCTGGATGCCGGACGCCGATGTCGAGGTGACGCCGGTGGCCGCCGACACCGAGGACGGGCGCAGCGTCATCCGGCATTCGGCAGCACACGTGCTGGCCCAGGCGGTCCAGGAGATGTTCCCGGAGGCCAAGCTCGGCATCGGGCCGCCGATCACCGACGGCTTCTACTACGACTTCGACGTCGCCGAGGCGTTCACCCCGGAGGACCTGGAGGCGCTGGAAAAGCGCATTCGCCAGATCGTCAAAGAGGGCCAGCTGTTCTCCCGCCGCGTCTACGAGTCGAAAGACCAAGCGCGCGAAGAACTCGCCGACGAGCCGTACAAATTGGAGCTCGTCGACGACAAGTCCGGCGATCCCGAGGTGATGGAGGTCGGCGGGGACGAGCTGACCGCCTACGACAACCTCAATCCCCGTACTCGCGAACGTGTTTGGGGCGATCTATGCCGCGGCCCGCACATTCCGACCACAAAGTTCATCCCGGCGTTCAAGCTGACCCGCAGCTCGGCCGCGTATTGGCGTGGTAACCAGGACAACGCCAGCCTGCAACGGATCTACGGCACGGCGTGGGAGTCGCAGGAGGCACTCGACCACCACTTGGAGCTGATCGAGGAGGCGCAGCGACGCGACCATCGCAGGCTCGGTGCAGAGTTGGACCTGTTCAGCTTCCCGGACGAAATCGGTTCCGGCTTGGCGGTTTTCCACCCCAAGGGTGGCATCATCCGACGTGAGTTGGAGGACTACTCGCGTCGCAAGCACAGTGAGGCCGGATACGAGTTCGTCAACAGTCCACACATCACCAAGGCGGAGCTGTTCAAGATCTCCGGCCACCTCGACTGGTACGCCGACGGCATGTTCCCGCCGATGCACCTCGACGCCGAGTACAACGAGGACGGCACGGTGCGCAAGCCGGGCCAGGACTACTACCTCAAGCCGATGAACTGCCCGATGCACTGCCTGATCTTCCGGTCTCGTGGGCGGTCATATCGCGAACTTCCGTTGCGGCTCTTCGAGTTCGGCACCGTCTACCGCTACGAGCTCTCCGGCGTCGTGCACGGGCTGACCAGGGTGCGAGGCCTGACGATGGACGACGCGCACATCTACTGCACCCGTGAGCAGATGCGCGACGAGCTGACGTCACTGCTGCGCTTCGTGCTGGACCTGCTCGGTGACTATGGCCTCACCGACTTCTATCTTGAGCTGTCCACCAAGGATCCGAACAAGTCTGTCGGCCCGGACGAAATGTGGGAGGAAGCCACCAGCGTGCTGGCCGAAGTGGGCGCCGCGTCCGGATTGGACCTGTTGCCCGATCCCGGTGGCGCGGCGTTCTACGGCCCGAAGATCTCCGTCCAGGTCAAGGACGCGCTCGGCCGCAGCTGGCAGATGTCGACGATCCAGCTGGACTTCAACTTTCCCGAACGTTTCGATCTGGAGTACACCGCTGCCGACGGCAGCAGGCAACGGCCGGTGATGATCCACCGCGCGCTGTTCGGGTCGATCGAGCGGTTCTTCGGGATCCTCACCGAGCACTACGCCGGTGCGTTCCCGGCGTGGCTGGCACCGGTGCAGGTGGTCGGCATCCCGGTCGCAGACGGACACGTGGCATATCTGGAAAGCGTTGCCGAGCAACTGAGGTCACACGGTATCCGGGTCGAGGTGGACACGAGCGCCGACCGAATGGCGAAAAAGATCGTCAACCACACCAACCAGAAGGTGCCGTTCATGCTGCTGGCCGGCGACCGCGACGTCGAGGCCGGTGCCGTCAGCTTCCGGTTCGGCGACCGCAGCCAGGTCAACGGGGCGCCCCGCGACGAGGCGGTCGAGGCGATCGTGAACTGGGTCGCCAACCGCGAAAACGCTGCGCCCACCGCGGAACTGATCAAGCTGGGCACCGGCACGTGACCGGTAGCGACGAGAGCGAGGTCATCGACCACGGGGTGGGCGAGCCCGATCACCTGCAGCGCCTCTGGACGCCGTACCGGATGAACTATCTGGCGGAGGCTCCGATGAAGGGCGGGTCGGCGGCGTCCACGCAGCCGTTTACCGACATCCCGACGCTGCGCGACGAGGACGGTCTGGTCGTGGCCCGCGGCGAGCTTGTCTACGTCGTGTTGAATCTCTACCCGTACAACCCAGGCCATTCGATGGTGGTCCCGTATCGGCGGGTGTCAGAGCTCGAGGACCTCACCGATGCGGAGAGCGCCGAGCTGATGGCGTTCACCCAGAAGGTGATTCGCGTCATCAAGTCGGTGTCGCGGCCGCACGGGTTCAACGTCGGCCTGAACCTCGGCCAGTCCGCGGGTGGCTCGCTGGCCGAGCATCTACACATGCACGTGGTGCCTCGGTGGAGCGGCGACGCGAACTTCATCACGATCATCGGTGGCTCCAAGGTCGTCCCGCAGCTGCTGCGCGAGACCCGCGAGCTGCTGGCCACGGAATGGGCGAAACAGTCGTGAGCGACTTCTACCTGATGACCCGCGCGGCGTACGAAAAACTCTCGACGCCGGTGGCCAAGGCCGCGCTGCGCGCCGGCTTCACCCCCGACAGCATCACCATCATCGGTACCGCGGGCGCCGTCATCGCCGCCCTCACGCTTTATCCCATCGGGCAGCTGTGGTGGGGTTCGCTCGCGGTCTGCTTCTTCGTGCTGGCCGACATGCTCGACGGCGCGATGGCCCGCCAGCGTGGCGGCGGCACCCGGTTCGGCGCGGTGCTCGACGCTACCTGCGACCGGATCTGCGACGGCGCGGTGTTCTGCGGGCTGCTGTGGTGGGCGGCGTTCGGCCTGCGGAGCACGCCGCTGGTGGTGGCCCTGATGATCTGCCTGGTCACGTCGCAGGTGATCTCCTACGTCAAGGCCCGCGCCGAGGCCGCCGGCCTGAGCGGTGAGGGCGGCCTCATCGAGCGGCCGGAACGGCTGGCAATCGTACTGCTCGGCGCGTGGCTTTCCGACCTGCCGTTTTATCCGATGCCGTGGCTGCTGCACGTCGCGATGTGGGTGCTTGCGGTCGCCAGCCTGATCACCCTGGGTCAGCGTGTGCACACCGTGCGGACCTCGCCGGGCGCGATGGAGCCGCTGCAGAAAGCCGAGTCCGTCGAGTCCGATGTCGCGGGTAACTCCGGCGACAAACCCGATACGTGGGGGCACTCCACACGCAAGCGGGGGGCCCACCCGCCCGGAGGGCAGGGGGACGAGCCATGACCACCACCCCGACCGGACCACAGGCGACTGGGGGCAGCCGCTTGTCGTTGGTGGGGCAAGTCACCGATTTGGGCTACGCCGCGGGCTGGCGAGTGGTCCGCGCGATGCCGGAGTTGGTGGCGCGCAACGCGTTCGACGCCGGCGCCATCTACGCGTCTCGTAACGGTGGGCCCGCGCAGCTGCGCAAGAACCTGGCGCGCGTGCTTGGTGTGACACCCGCCAGAGTGCCGGGTGGGCTGATCCGTGCTTCGCTGGCCTCATACGCCCGATATTGGCGGGAGGCATTTCGGTTGCCGTCGATGGACAAGGAGAAGCTTCGCGAGCGCATCGAGCCGTGTCTGTTGGGGCGCGAACACATACACGCTGCCCTCGACGCGGGTCGAGGGGTGGTGATGCCGACGCCGCACAGCGGGAACTGGGACATGGCCGGGGTATGGATGGTCCAGCATTTCAGCACGTTCACCACCGTCGCCGAGCGGCTCAAGCCGGAATCCCTGTACCAGCGGTTCATCGACTACCGGGAGAGCCTCGGCTTCGAGATGTTGCCGCTCACCGGCGGCGAGCGGCCGCCGTTCGAGGTGCTCGCTGAGCGACTGCGCGACAACGGGATTGTCTGCCTGATGGCGGATCGCGACCTCACGCGGTCCGGGGTGCAGGTCGACTTCTTCGGCGAGCCGACGCGGATGCCCGCCGGCTCGGCGAAGCTGGCCATCGAGACGGGTGCGATCGTGCTGCCGACGCACTGCTACAACACGCGGGATAGTTGGGTATTCGACGTGACAGGGCCGCTGGACACGTCGTCGGGTGATGTCGCCGCGATCACGCAGGCGATGGCCGACCGGTTCGCCAAAGGCATCGCCGCCCATCCCGAGGACTGGCACATGCTGCAGCCGCAGTGGCTGGCCGACCTGTCCGAGGAACGGCGCGCCATGCTCAGGGGCGATACCTGATGCGCATCGGCATGGTGTGCCCGTACTCGTTCGACGTCCCCGGCGGCGTGCAATCCCATGTGCTGCAACTGGCCGAGGTCATGCGGGCCCGCGGCCACGACGTCAGCGTGCTGGCGCCGTCGTCGCCGCACGTCTCGCTGCCCGACTACGTCGTGTCCGGCGGCAAGGCCGTGCCGATCCCGTACAACGGGTCGGTTGCGCGGCTGCGGTTCGGCCCGGCAACGCACCGCAAGGTCAAACGCTGGCTGACCGACGGCGACTTCGACGTGCTGCACCTGCACGAGCCCAACGCGCCCAGCCTGTCCATGCTGGCGTTGATGATCGCAGAGGGACCGATCGTCGCAACCTTTCACACGTCGACCACGAAATCGCTGACGCTGTCGGTCTTTCAGGGCATCCTGCGACCCTGGCACGAGAAGATCGTCGGCCGCATCGCGGTGTCCGATCTAGCGCGGCGCTGGCAGATGGAGGCACTCGGTTCGGACGCCGTCGAAATCCCCAACGGTGTCGACGTGGCGTCGTTCGCGCGAGCGGCTCGACTCGACGGATACCCGCGGCCGGGAAAGTCGGTGCTGTTCCTTGGCCGGTTCTACGAGCCCCGCAAAGGGATGGCGGTGCTGGTGGCTGCGCTGCCCGCGCTGGTCGAGCGATTCCCCGACATCGAGATCCTGATCGTAGGCCGCGGAGACGAAGACGAGCTGCGGGAGGAGGCCGGCCCACTGGCCGGGCACCTCCGTTTCCTCGGCCAGGTTGACGACGCCGAAAAGGCCGCCGCGATGCGCAGCGCCGACGTGTACTGCGCACCGAACACCGGAGGCGAGAGCTTCGGCATCGTGCTGGTCGAGGCGATGGCCGCGGGCACCGCGGTGGTGGCCAGCGACCTCGACGCGTTCCGCCGGGTGCTCGTCGACGGAAAGGCCGGACGGTTGGTGCCGGTGGACGACGCCGATGAGCTTGCCGCAGGCCTCATCGAGGTGCTGGAGAACGACGTCGCCCGCGGCCGCTATATCGAGGCGGCCACCGAGACGGTCCGCCGATACGACTGGTCGGTGGTCGCCGGGCAGATCATGCGGGTGTACGAGACGGTGGCCGGCGCCGGGGCCAAGGTGCAGGTGGCCAGCTGATGACCTGGCTCGCGGTGGCTGTCCTGCTGGTTCTGCTGGCGGCGCTCCTGCTGGTGGCCGCGTGGGCCTATCAGACTGCGCACCGGCTGGACCGGCTGCACGTCCGCTACGACCTGTCCTGGCAGGCGCTCGACGGTGCGCTGGCCCGCCGCGCGGTGGTGGCCCGCACGGTGGCCGTGGACGCCTACGGGGCCGGGCCAGAGGGCAAACGGCTGGCCGGGCTGGCCGACACCGCCGAGCAGGCGCAGCGAGCCGCCAGGGAAGCCGCCGAAAACGAACTGTCGGCGGCGCTCGCACTCGTCGACCCGGCATCGCTGCCGGTCGCGCTGGTCGCCGAGCTGGCCGATGCCGAGGCACGCGTGCTGCTGGCCCGCCGATTCCACAACGACGCCGTGCGCGACACCCTGGCGCTGCGCGAGCGGCCAGCGGTGCGCTGGCTCCGGCTCGGTGGAACCGCAGCGCTGCCAAGCTATTTCGAGATCGCGGAGCAGGCCGACCGCGACGTCGGGGTGGTCAGCCGCCGCACGTCTGCGCGGGTGGTGCTGCTGGACGACAACGGAGCGGTGCTGCTGTTCTGCGGGTCGGACCCGGCCAACGAGGACGGCAGCGCACCGCGCTGGTGGTTCACCGTCGGCGGGGCAGCCCAGCCGGGGGAGACGCTGACCGAGGCCGCAGTGCGTGAGCTGGCCGAGGAAACCGGCCTGCGCGTCGACCCCGCCAACATGGTCGGGCCGGTGTGGCGACGTGACGCCGTGATCGACTTCAACGGATCGGTCATCCGCAGCGAGGAGATGTTCTTCGTGCACCGCACCAGCCGGTTCGATCCCTCCGCGTCGGGCCGGACCGCGCTGGAACGGCGCTACATCCATGGCCACCGCTGGTGCGATGCGACAATGATCGGTGAGCTGGTCGCCAAGGGGGAAACCGTGTACCCGTTGCAGCTCGGTGAGTTGCTTTCGGAGGCGAACGCACTGGCCGACCCGCAGGGTGCCGGACCGCAACGGCAGCTGCAGTCGATCCGCTGAGCTTCACCCCTTGTGCTCCTCGCGTGCGCGGTGGATCTTGTGCTCCTCGCGTGCGCGGTGGATCTTGTGCTCCTCGCGTGCGCGGTGGATTTATCCGATTTGGCGCCACCTCTAGACTGGATCAGTAGGCATTTGGAGGAGATAGCAGTGGATACCGCAGCTGGACCGAACGGGGCAGGCGGTCAGACGGGCACGGCCCGGGTCAAGCGCGGCATGGCCGAGATGCTCAAGGGCGGCGTAATCATGGATGTCGTCACTCCGGAGCACGCCCGCATCGCCGAGGGCGCCGGCGCCGTCGCGGTGATGGCGCTGGAACGCGTGCCCGCCGACATCCGCGCCCAGGGCGGGGTGTCCCGGATGAGCGACCCCGACATGATCGAGGGAATCATCTCGGCGGTCACCATTCCGGTGATGGCCAAGGCCCGCATCGGCCACTTCGTCGAGGCGCAGATTCTGCAGAGCCTCGGTGTCGACTACATCGACGAGTCCGAGGTGCTCACCCCGGCCGACTACACCCATCACATCGACAAGTGGAAGTTCACCGTGCCGTTCGTCTGCGGCGCGACGAACCTCGGCGAAGCGCTGCGCCGGATCACCGAGGGCGCGGCGATGATCCGCTCCAAGGGCGAGGCCGGCACCGGCGATGTATCCAACGCCACCACGCACATGCGGGCCATCGGCGGTGAGATCCGCCGACTGACGTCGCTCTCCGAAGACGAGTTGTACGTCGCCGCAAAGGAGTTGCAAGCCCCCTACGAGTTGGTCGCCGAAGTCGCGCGAGCGGGCAAGCTTCCCGTGACACTGTTCACCGCCGGCGGCATCGCTACCCCGGCCGACGCAGCGATGATGATGCAGCTCGGCGCCGAGGGCGTGTTCGTCGGCTCGGGCATCTTCAAGTCGGGCGACCCCGCACAGCGGGCCGCCGCGATCGTCAAGGCCACCACCTTTTATGACGACCCCGACGTGCTGGCCAAGGTGTCGCGCGGGTTGGGGGAGGCCATGGTCGGTATCAACGTTGAGGAGATCGCCGCCCCGCACCGGCTCGCCGAGCGCGGCTGGTAAGAAGCTGGTGATGAGCGGCTCGCGCGAAGAACAGAACCCGTAGTGGCGATCGAGGAGATCCTTGATCTCGAGCAACTCGAGGTCAACATCTACCGCGGCAGCGTCTTCAGCCCGGAGTCGGGCAACTGGCAGCGGACCTTCGGCGGCCACGTCGCCGGCCAAACCCTGGTGTCGGCGGTACGAACCGTCGATCCCAAGTATCAAGTGCACTCGCTGCACGGCTACTTCCTGCGACCGGGAGATGCCAAGGCGCCCACGGTGTTCATCGTCGAACGCCTCCGCGACGGCGGCTCATTTGCCACCCGACGGGTCAACGCGATCCAGCACGGGGAGACCATCTTTTCCATGTCGGCGTCTTTCCAGACCGACCAGAGCGGAATCCATCATCAGGACGCCATGCCGTCGGCGCCTCCACCGGAAGACCTGCCGGGCCTGGCCGAGATCAAGGCGTTCGACGACGCCGGCTTCCGGCAGTTCGCCGAGTGGGAAATCCGGGTGGTGCCCCAGGAGAAGCTGGAACGCCTCCCCGGCAAGGCCTCCCAGCAGCAGGTGTGGTTCCGCCACCGCGACCCGCTGCCCGACGATGCGGTGCTGCACATCTGCGCGCTGGCCTACATGAGTGATCTCACCTTGCTCGGCTCGGCGCAGGTCCACCACGAGGAGGAGCGCAAGCATCTGCAGGTCGCGTCGCTGGATCACGCGATGTGGTTCATGCGCCCGTTCCGCGCCGACGAGTGGCTGCTGTATGACCAGTCCTCCCCGTCGGCGTCCGGTGGCCGGGCGCTCACGCAGGGCAAGATCTTCACCCGGTCCGGCGAGATGGTGGCGGCGGTGATGCAGGAAGGGCTGACCCGCTACAAGCGCGACTTCGCGCCTGCACGAGAGTGATGAGACCCGACGATCGCTCGGACAAGCCTGGCTCCGCGCCCCGCGTCGGCGTGCTGGCGCTGCAGGGCGACACCCGCGAACACCTGGCGGCGCTGCGCGAAGCCGGAGCCGTCGCGTCCACCGTCCGCCGCCGCGGCGAACTCGACGCCGTCGACGCGCTGGTCATTCCGGGCGGCGAGTCCACCACGATGACGCATCTGCTGCGGGAGTTCGAGCTGCTCGAGCCGCTGCGGTCGCGACTGGCCGAGGGCATGCCCGCCTACGGGTCGTGCGCCGGGATGATCCTCTTGGCCAGCGAAATCCTGGATGCCGGAGCCGCCGGGCGAGAGGCCGCTCCGCTGAAGGCGATCGATATGACCGTGCGGCGCAACGCCTTTGGTCGCCAAGTCGACTCTTTTGAAGGCGACATCGAGTTCGACGGTCTGGACCGGCCGGTGCATGCGGTGTTCATCCGGGCGCCGTGGGTCGAGCGGGTCGGTCCCGACGTGCTGGTGCTGGCCCTGGCGGACAGCCACATCGTCGCCGTCCGCCAGGGCCGGATGCTGGCGACGGCGTTTCATCCCGAGATGACCGGCGATCGCCGTATCCACCAGCTGTTCGTCGACATCGTCACCGGCAGATCGTGATGCGGAATCGCTAGGCGGGTTCCCCTGTGTCGATCCAATCGTCGGTTCCCGGATCGTCGAGGACGGTGAGCGCGGGATTTCTGACGTAGGTGACATGATTGCCGCCCGCCTTGCGTGAGTCATACATCGCGTTGGTGGCAATGGCAAGAAGCTCGTCGAGCACGTCGTTTGGCGGAAGCTGCACGAGCGGCTGCAATGCAGTGGTGACCACGCCGATGCTGGCCGACAGACGGGACGGCGCACCGGAGATGGTGCCGCGCACACGTTCGATGAGCGCTGATGCGTCGGCACTTTCGAACAAGTCGGCGATCACGAACTCGGAGTCGGCGATGTGTGCGAGCACCGCACCGCGTCGAGCGGTTTCGCGCAGGCGTTGGGCAATCTCAACGCGAGCCCGGTTGGAGCCACTTATGCCGGAAAATTCGCCCACCAGGGAGAAGCCGTCCAGGTTTATTACGGCGACTGCGAGATACCGGTCGTCACCGCGGCTGCGCGACGCGAGCAGCGTTGTCGCCTTCTCATAGAAGCCGTCACGGTTGAACAAGCCGGTGAGCGGCTCGAAATTCTCATGCAGGATGTCGGCGTCGACGAGCGAGATCGTCGCCCGACCGGTGAACGAGACGAAGACGACGGTGAAGGCCACAAGTAGCACCGCAGAGATCGCGAAAGCGATGTCGATCGCGGCCAACCTGATAGCCAGAATGACCAACGTCATGCCGGTCGCCAGCCAGGTGATGGCCAGCCATCGCGCGGTGTGGAAGACAGCGGTGTAGCTGGCTACGAGTGTGAAAGCCGTTGCCCCGAAGAGCCCGGCCATGGCATCGGACTGAATCAGGCAGGAGACCGCAATGCAGACCGATCCAAGAGCGACACAGATGCGGGACTCGAGGGCGGTCGGCCAGCGTTGCCGCAGCCACAGCGACCCGAGGCCCCAGCAACACACCGTCACGGCGATCGCCAGGATCTCGTTCCGTGTCCCGTGCGGGCCGGTCGGGCTCCAGATCAGCGTCACGGAAATGGCGCTCAATCCGAATATCATCAGCGCCATCACACGACAGGTTGTCCGCTGAATTCCACGGGTGGAGAGAAACGCTGTCAGCCAGTTGTAGTGATCAAGGCCCCGCCACCATCGATGAGACGCGCTCATCGGCTATCCATTTGGCCGGGTGTCTGCCTGGGAGGCGACCCGGGCAATTGTCGCGGCCGGGGCATCAGCCAAGAGTATCAATTCAGCAAACGCGCCACTAAACGGAGGTCGCGCGAATTGGCGCCACAGCCATCCGATGATCATCGGCACGACGACGGCCGACAGCCTGCCGTACTCCCGGGGCGCGCTCGGCGATGCGACGCTGAGCCTCTCGGTCCTGCTCCGCGCCGCGGGTGAGACCAGCGCGATCGTCGGATCGTGGCGCTGACGCCGCCCGACGCGGCGCCGTATTGCATAAACGTCCACGTAGACTCGTTGATCGGACTTCGCAGTCAGTGAAAGAGGTAGTACCTGCATGAGCGGCCATTCCAAGTGGGCCACCACCAAGCACAAGAAGGCGATCATCGATGCCCGCAGGGGTAAGAACTTCGCCCGACTGATCAAGAACATCGAGGTGGCAGCGCGCGTCGGCGGCGGCGACCCGGCCGGCAACCCGACGCTGTACGACGCCATCCAGAAGGCCAAGAAGAACTCGGTGCCCAACGACAACATCGAGCGCGCCCGCAAGCGCGGCGCCGGTGAGGAGGCCGGCGGCGCTGACTGGCAGACCATCACCTACGAGGGCTACGGGCCCAACGGCGTGGCGGTGCTGATCGAGTGCCTGACCGACAATCGCAACCGCGCCGCCGGTGAGGTCCGCGTCGCGATGACCCGCAACGGCGGCAGCATGGCCGACCCCGGTTCGGTGTCCTACCTGTTCTCCCGCAAGGGCGTTGTCACGCTGGAGAAGAACGGGCTGACCGAGGACGACGTGCTGACCGCCGTGCTCGATGCGGGCGCCGAGGACGTCAACGACCTTGACGACAGCTTCGAAGTGATCTGCGAGCCAGGCGATCTGGTGGCCGTCCGCACCGCGTTGCAGGATGCGGGCATCGACTACGAATCCGCCGAGGCCAGCTTCCAGCCGTCGGTGACGGTGCCCGTCGACCTCGACGGCGCCCGCAAGGTGCTCAAGCTGGTGGACGCGCTGGAGGACAGCGACGACGTGCAGGACGTCTACACCAACATCGACATCCCCGACGACGTCGCGGCCATCCTCGACGACGAGTGATTTCGGCGTGATCGCGGGGTTAGGCGGGGTGCAGCGTAACCGGGATGCCCGAGTAGCGCGTCATGCCGGTCACCAGGTCGATGTCGTCCTTGCTCGTGAGCAGGTTGACGTTCGCACCGGCATGGCCGTGCGGCACCGACACCGCGCCGCGCCGGACGGATGCGTCCACCTTCGCGATGCCGGTCAGCTCACCGTGCTCGCTGCGGACAATCAGCAGCGCATTGTCGGAGAGTCCCGCCGCGGCCGCGTCGTCTGGATGGACGACGACCTCGGGGGCTTCCCCGAGAAACTCGAGCTGTGAATTCAGTCGGCTCATCTGGCGGCGCGGCACCAAAACCAGCGGGGCCGGCTCCCGCAGCGCTTCGAGCTGTTCGGCAAGCAACCGGGGCGCCAGCCGCCAGCCACCCATGCGCTCGACGTGGTCTTCCACCCACGGCGCGGGCAGTTCGACCGGAGCCTCCGCCCAGCCGTTCGCGGTGAGCTCGTCGTAGCCGCCCCGGACCCCGGAGCCGACCAGAGCGAGCATCGCTTCGTCCGTGGCGCTGCTGTCCGCCAACTCGTGGCCTAGGCGACGGCCGATCTCGGCCAGTACCCACCACATCGACCGGCGTTCCCCGACGGGGGAGACCACCGCGGGCGTGTGCTGGGCGGAGATTTGGGGCGCCAGGATGTCCCACAGCGTGATGTCGGGTCGCTCGAGCTGATCCTTGGTGGGAAGCACGTGCGTCGAGAGCGCCGTCGTCTCGTTGGGCAGGATCTCGGTGGTCACCAGGACGTCGAGTTTGTTCAGTGCCGGCACCAGCGAGCCGGCGTTCGGGAATGCGGTGACGAGGCTCCCGCCGAGGTTGAGGAAGGCCCGGATGTTTCCCGCGTTGATCTCGTCGGGCAGCACGGCGCACGGCCATTCGCGGAGGAAGGATTGAGTTTCCGGACGGCTGCGCGGCCCCGGCCCGAAGGAACCCTCCGGCGGTGAGACCGGCAGCTCGAAGGTCTCGAGCTGGTAGGCGAACCCGGGATGGAACCACACGCCGCCGGTCCTGTTCATCGAACCCGTGAGGATCAGCAGCGCCCACGAAAGCCATTGCGTCACATTGGCGCTCGGCGACATCGTGATGCCGGTGCCCGTGTCGACCGCGATCCGGCCGGCTCGCCGGATCGATGCCAGCAGCTGTGTCAGCTGCGCCTCGGACACGTCGGCCACGGCGGCGCTGTGCTGCAGTGTGAAGGGCTCGACAGCGGCAACCAGTCTGTCGGCGTCCTGAGTCGGCACATCGGGGTCGGCGCCGTCGCGCAGCACCTCACGCACCAGATACGCCAGCACCGCGTAATCGGTGCCCGGGCGCGGCGCGAGGTGGTGGGTTGCCAACCGTGCGGTCTCGGTATGGCGGGGGTCGACGACCCAGAGCTCGGCGTGCTTCGCGAGGTCACGGATCGCACCTCGTGGGTTGGGCAGCCCGACCGTATGCCCGTGGGAGACAACGGGATTGCTGCCGATGAGCATCGCGAAGGCGGCGTTGTCGTAGTCGGGTCGCCCGGTGAGCGCCTGCGTCCCGCCCATCAGTTCGGCGATCAGGACCTTGGCGGTGCCGTCGATGGTCAGCGGGCTGAACCTCGCCGGCGTGCCGATCGCGGCGTGAAGCCCTTGGGCGATGCGGTAGCCGACCGCGTCCATTCCCACGCCGGTGCCGAAGTTGATGCCGACGGACTCGGGTCCGTGTTCGTCGATGGTCGCGCGCAGCCGCTCGCCGAGATCGTCCAGGCAGGCCTCCCACGTGGTGGGCCGCAGCTCGCCGTCGACGCGGATGAGCGGGTGTTCGAGGCGGTCGGGGTGGTGGTGAATCCGAGGCAGCGCACGTCCCTTAGGGCAGGTGTAGCCCTGCGAGAACGGGTGATCGCGGTCGCCGTGTACCGCGATGACGTCATCGCCGTCGACGTCGACGAGGATGCCGCAGACCGAGGTGCAGACCCGGCAGAAGCTGCGAACAGTCCGCATGGAGCCCGAACATACTCCTGGTCATCGACCGGGCTCAGCTCTTCAGGAAAGCGCCGATCTCCTTGGCCGTCTGCTCGGGTTGGTCCAGCATGACCAGCACGTAGGCGTCGTCGACATGTCGCAGCTCACCCTGCGGAAGCACATCGGCGAGGCGCTCACCGTGCTCGGCCGGCATCACCGGGTTTCGGCTCCACAGCACCAGCGCCGGACCGGAGAAGTCCGCGAGCCGATTCGTGGCGCGGATCAGGTCGGCGTCGTCGAACTTCGTGCGGCAGTACTTCACCAGGTCTTGCCTTATTCGTCGGTCGCCGAGTCCCGCTACCATCCACGCGTCGACGATGTCTTGCGGCACCGGCTTTTTCGCCATCTGGCCGAACATGAACCACTGACGGCGCAGCCACCCGATCTTCAGCTGACGCATGGCCAGCGACACCGTCCCCGTGGTTCGGCTCGCGAGCCAAGCCACCTTGCCCGGAAATCCGGGCGGGAAGTTGTCGAAGGCCTCCGACGGGCAGATCACCAGCCGGCCAACGCGTTTGTCACGGCCGATGTCGGTGAGGAACAGTGGGCCACCCCAGTCGGTCACCACCAGTGTGACGTCGGTCAGGTCCAGCGCGTCGAGGAAGTCCGCGACGGTGTTGACCATCCCGTTCATCGTGAGGTCGGCGTCGTCGCGCATCGGGACGCGGTGCCCGCCCATCGGCAACACCGGCAGCAGGTAACGGAAGCCGCCTGGCAGCAGCGGAAGCGCGAGGTTCCACTGCGCGTCGTTCATCAGCAGGCCGTGTAGCAGCACCACCGGCGGGCCGCTGGGATCGCCCTCCTCGCGGTATTCGATCGTTCCGGCGGTCACGTCGACGGTCTTCATTGGCACATCCTTGGCTATTAGAACAACAATTCTAGAACGTATGCTCTAGTCTGTCGGCAGGAGGCGAGAATGGCAAGGTCCACCAGGGAAGCGATCCTGACCGCTGCAGCCGAACTCATGCGCCGAAAGGGCTACGGCGCCGTGGGCATGAAAGACATCGCGGCGGCGTCGGGCGCCCCGATCGGCTCGCTGTATCACCACTTCCGGGACGGCAAGGTGCAGATCGCGAGGGAGGCGTTGGTCAACGCCGGCGTCGCCTACGGGCTGCTCATCCCGACGCTCGTCGACCCACACGACGACCTTGGCGAGGCCATCGAGTCGGTCTTCGCCCAGGCCGCCGAGGACATGGCATCGACGGGGTTCGCGAATATGTGCCCCGTCGCCAGCGTCGCCGCCGAGATCGCCGACACCGTTGAGGAACTGCGCTCCACGTCGGCGGCCGTGTTCAACGGATGGCTCGACGGCGGCACCGCCTACTTCGTCGCTCGCGGGTTGCCGGAATCGCAGGCGCGCGACGTGACCACCTCGATCGTCGCCGGCCTCGAGGGCGCGTTCGTGCTGGCCAGGACGCTGCGCAGCACCGAGCCGCTGCTATCAGCGGGCCGGGTGCTTGCCCCGCAGTACAAGGGAGTCGCCCTGACGACGCGCATCGCGACGCCGGTCAGCGACTGAAAAGTCAGCCGCGGCCGTTGGGCCTGGCGAAGTCGTGCTCGCGGTCACGGCTTCTTGGCGGACGATTCGACCTGGACGAACCGCGCCTTGGAATAACGGTTGACGGGGCGTGTCTTTGCCGGATCGCGTCGGTCCACCACGCTAGGCTCCTCGAACAGATGTTCACAGAAGGGGTTGGCGTGCGCGTAATGGGAGTCGATCCCGGGTTGACGCGCTGCGGGCTCTCCGTCATCGAAGGCGGGACGGGTCGGCAGGTCATCGCGCTTGACGTCGACGTGGTCCGCACACCGTCCGATGCGCCGCTGCACCAGCGCCTGCTGACCATCAGTGATGCGGTCGAACACTGGATGGACACCCACCACCCGGACGTCGTCGCCATCGAGCGGGTGTTCTCGCAGCAGAACGTCTCGACGGTGATGGGTACCGCGCAGGCCGGCGGGGTGATCGCGCTGGCAGCCGCGAAGCGCGGCATCGATGTCCACTTCCACACGCCAAGCGAGGTCAAGGCCGCGGTCACCGGCAACGGCGGCGCCGACAAGGCTCAGGTCACCGCGATGGTGACGAGAATCCTTGCGCTGCAGACCAAACCGGCACCCGCCGACGCCGCCGACGCATTGGCGCTGGCGATCTGCCACTGCTGGCGGGCGCCGATGATCGCACGGATGGCCGCCGCCGAAGCGCAGGCCGCCGAACAGCAGAAGAAGTACCGGGCACGACTCAAGGCGGCACGATGATCGCATCCATCCGCGGGGAAGTTCTCGACGTGGCGCTCGACCATGTCGTCATCGAGGCGTGTGGCGTGGGCTACCGGGTCAACGCGACGCCGTCGACGCTGTCCACCTTGCGCCGCGGAACCGAGGCGCGACTGGTGACCGCCATGATCGTGCGCGAGGACTCGATGACGCTCTACGGCTTCGCCGACGCCGATGCCCGCGACCTGTTCTCGACTCTGCTGTCGGTGTCCGGTGTCGGGCCGAAGATCGCGCTGGCCACGCTGGCCGTGTACGACGCGCCCGCGCTGCGCCAGGCGTTGGCCGACTCTGACGTGACGGCGCTGACCCGGGTGCCCGGTATAGGCAAGCGCGGCGCCGAGCGGATGGTGCTGGAACTCCGCGACAAGGTCGGCCCGGTGGGACGGGCCGTCGGCCTGCCGGCCACCAACGGCCACGCGGTGCGCGGTCCGGTGGTGGAAGCCCTTGTCGGACTTGGGTTTGCGGTCAAACAGGCAGAAGAAACCACCGACAAGGTGCTCGCCAACGATCCGGAGGCCAACACGTCGCGCGCGCTGCGCGCTGCGCTGTCGATGCTGGGCAACAAATGAGCCGATTCGAAAGCGACTTGGACGAGGAGCCCGACGATCGTGACGTCTCTCCGGCGCTGACAGTCGGCGAGGGTGACATCGACGCCAGCCTGCGTCCGCGGTCGCTGGGCGAGTTCATCGGGCAGGCGCGGGTGCGCGAACAGCTGCAGTTGGTCATCGAGGGGGCCAAGAACCGCGGCGGCACACCGGATCACATCCTGCTGTCCGGGCCGCCCGGGCTCGGCAAGACGTCGCTGGCGATGATCATCTCCGCCGAACTTGGCTCGTCGCTGCGGGTGACGTCGGGCCCCGCTCTCGAGCGGGCCGGTGACCTGGCCGCGATGCTGTCCAACCTCGTCGAGCACGACGTGTTGTTCATCGATGAGATCCACCGCATCGCGCGGCCCGCCGAGGAGATGCTGTACCTGGCGATGGAGGATTTTCGCGTCGACGTCATCGTCGGCAAAGGCCCTGGCGCAACGTCGATTCCACTCGAGGTGGCGCCCTTCACCCTCGTCGGCGCAACCACTCGGTCGGGTGCGCTGACCGGCCCGCTGCGGGACCGGTTCGGCTTCACCGCCCACATGGATTTCTACGAGCCCGCCGAGCTGGAGCGGGTACTGGCGCGCTCGGCAGGCATCCTAGGCATCGAGCTCGGTACCGATGCGGGGGCCGAGATCGCCCGCCGCTCAAGGGGAACGCCGCGCATCGCCAACCGGCTGCTGCGCCGGGTGCGGGACTACGCCGAAGTCCGCGCCGACGGCGTGATCACCCGCGACATCGCGAAATACGCGCTGGAGGTCTACGACGTCGACGAGCTCGGCCTGGACCGGTTGGATCGCGCTGTGCTGTCGGCGCTCACCCGCAGCTTCGGCGGCGGCCCGGTGGGGGTTTCCACGCTCGCCGTCGCGGTGGGGGAAGAAGCCACAACGGTCGAGGAGGTGTGCGAGCCGTTCCTGGTGCGCGCCGGGATGATCGCCCGCACGCCGCGCGGCCGCGTCGCGACGGCACAGGCCTGGACGCATCTGGGGATGACCCCGCCAAGCGGAGTGTCCGGGCTGGGTCAGCAGGGCCTGTTCGACTAGCCGGGGAGGGCAACGGACCGTAGATGATCGCCGCCGCACTGATTTTCGCAGGGCTCGCAGCGCTGCTGCACGTTTATATCTGGGTGATGGAGTCGTTCCTGTGGACTTCACCGCGCACCCGCGCCGCCTTCGGCACCACCGAAGAGGAGGCGCAAACTACCAAGCTGCTGGCCTTCAACCAGGGTTTCTACAATCTTTTTCTGGCGATAATCACGGTGGTCGGAATCGTGATCGGTGGATTTGGCCGTCACGACGCCGCATGCGCACTTATCTTCGCCGGCACCGGTTCGATGCTGGCGGCGGCGGTGGTGTTGCTGGCGTCGTCGCCGGACAAGGCCCGAGCCGCCGTCACGCAAGGAGCCTTCCCGCTGATCGCCGTCGTACTCCTCGCGGTGGCCCTGGCGACTCAGTGAGGTTCACCGGGCGCGGCGATCTCGGTGCTCTCGGCCTGCCGCGATTGATTTCCTCCGGCCCGTTTCGCCTCGTACATCGCGGTGTCTGCGGCGTCGACCAGATGCTCGATCACGGCGTTGGTCTGAGTCGACGACCTTGGTCCGTCTGATGCTCGCAACGCCGACGCTCGGTTGCGCGCCACGGAATCGCGGCGACCTCCTGGCGCAACTGTTCGGCGATCGTCTGCGCTTCACTGGGCTGAGTCATCTCGGCGATCAAGAACTCCTCTCCGCCGACTCGTGCGACGACGCCGCGTCCGCGGGCGGCCTCACGCAGTTTGTCGGCGACGGCGACCAGGATGCGGTCGAATGTGGCGTGGCCCCGAGTGTCGTTGACCTGCTTGAAGCGATCGAGATCGACGATG
Source organism: uncultured Actinomycetota bacterium (assembly GCA_963800125.1). GTDB lineage: Bacteria > Actinomycetota > Actinomycetes > Mycobacteriales > Mycobacteriaceae > Mycobacterium. Next base: position 55,452 of record CAWDAC010000007.1, read on the forward strand.
ATCGGGTCGCGCCGTGGGCATCGGCCACCCTGGTGAGGGTCTGCCGTCGGTTACGCGCACGCGGGTTGGGGTACTCCGTCGGCGACCGAAAGGTAAGGACTCATGAGTGACAAGCGTGTTCGTGCCCGCGGCAGCAGGATGCAAATGCCCCGCAGCCGTGGTGCTGCAAGTGGAGTTCTGCTGATTCTGTTGGGCGTGTGGGGTGCGCTCATCCCGTTTGTCGGACCGTATTTCGACTTTGCGTTCACGCCCGACCAGGAATGGGCCTGGACCGCCGCGCGAGGCTGGCTCGAGGTGCTGCCCGGCGCAGCCACCGTGGTGGGTGGTTTCCTGCTGCTGAGTTCGCGCAATCGCGCAACCGCCATGCTCGGCGGGTGGCTGACGGTATTCGCCGGCGCATGGTTCGTCATGGGGCGGGCGCTGGCCGGGCTGTTGGACATCGGTGACGCCGGCGCTCCGGTGGCGGCGACCGAGACCAAACGAGTGGTGCTGGACCTGACGTACTTCTATGGGCTGGGCGCCCTCATCATCTTTCTGGGCGCGGTCGCACTCGGACGTTTGTCGATTCGGAGCGCGCGCGATGTCAGGTATGCGCACCGCTCGGCCATGACGACCACGGAGCCTCCGCCATCTGAGGACGTGACGGAGATCCAGCCGGCGCAAGCGACACCTGAGCCACCGCATCGTCCGTGGGGTGGCATGTTCGGCCGTCGCCACGTGCCTCAGTGACGGGCCGCCCGTACTTACCGGCTACCTACCGCCCGCGTCGAACCGGCACGACGTTCGGCCCGCTCCGCCTGGCGCTGTTCCCGGCGTTCCCTACGCTCCGCGCGGCGCTCCGCATGCGTGTCGGACCGAGACTGCTGGTGGGTGTCGTTGAGTCGTGAGGTCGACCTAGACGGCGTCGGCTCCGGCGACTTGGTCACTCTCGTCCGCGTCTGGGTGACCATCGGCGTTGACGGTGCTGACGGAAAAACAATCTCACCGTGCGAGAGGTATGGTCGCCTGTCGCCGGCGTCGTCGTTCCGTGAATACCCCGCATCCACGATCGGACGTACAACGTCATCGATCCGGTCGACCACCGCCGGCGGGGCGATGAAACGCAGAGGCAGCGTCAACGGAAGATCGTCGGTCGGCGCCAGATACCTCGTCACCGTCGCGTCCTTAGAATTCACCTCAGTCGTGACGTTCTCCGGCGGTATCGACGCTGGGTCCACATCGGCATACAGCGAATGCACCACGCCCGCCCCGATTACTGCATTCAACGTCGAAAACAGATTCCACGGCCGGTCAGGCGGATCGGCAAAACCGTCATATTCGCCTATCACAATGATCGTGTCGTATTGAGACTCCACCGGCGTCGACGTCGTGTAGCCGACCAGCGGAACATACGTGCCGTTAGGCAACAATGCGAGCACCCCGCGCTCCGGGTTCCCGAAAATGATGAACGTCACCTGATCCGCCGGCGGGGCATCAGGATCGCTGAGCAGCCGGGCCTGCTCATGATCGATCACCATCGAGCCCTCGGATAGGCCCGCCACCACGATCGGACCCTCAGCAGACTTGATCGCCGCATCCAAATTATCGACACCCCTCCCGATGGACTGCTCGACCAAGATCGGTGTGCCCGGATACTTGATGACCGTCGTATCGGCGTCGGGGTAAAACCCCGACCCGATGTTGTTGGTAATACCCGGAAACAGGTAGTAGACCGCGCCGCCCGTGATGAGCATTGTTTGCGCGTCGGCGCCGGGCATTAAAGCGATTGCGACACTCGACAGCACAGCAACACAACCGCCGAGGAGTCGTTTCATCGCCTGACCATAGACAAGATCAGATCGATGTGGCAAACGGCGCGCTCGTCGTCTCCCTGTTTACCGCGAGAGTGAAACTAGCGACGGGTTCACTCGGGAAATGCGTAGCGGAATGCACTTTCGCGGCCGGGGGCTACCCGCGGGAGTCTTTCGGGTCGAGCTCGTCGAGTAGATGCTGCATGGTCCGGCACATCTGAGTGAAGTTCTTCTCGCCCGCCAGCGCCGACCATCGACGCTCGATGTCGGCGACGCGACCGCCCGCATCGGCCATCAGATCGCGGCCCCGCTTGGTCAACTCGATCAGCTTGGCCCGACCGTCGGCCGGATCGGGCCGACGGGTCAGATACCCCAAGTCGGCGAGATCGTTGACGAGCTCCGATGTGGCGGCCAGGCTCAGCTGCGCGCGATCCGCCAACTCGGTCAGCCGGATTCCACCGGTGCGGATGTTGCCGAAGATCTGGAAGTGCGGCTCGCGAACGTCGCCGTATCCGGCGTCGGCCCGGGGAGCGGCTAGGTCGTCGCGGAACTCGCGTAGCAGCCTGACCAGCAGCTGCCCGATGGCCAGCCGGTCTGGCGCGAGATTTCTTGACTTCGCCACGGTGTCCGAGAATACTACGGTTACCGAAGTTTCGGCTTCCGAAGTAAATGGGAGAGTCGCGATGAACACGCCGAGCCCGAATTTCGTCAGCACCGATCTCGGCCGGCTGCACGTGCAGCACACCGGGACGGGCCCGCCGGTCGTGTTGTGGCACAGCCTGTTCGTCGATTCTCAGTCGTGGGGTCGCATAGTCGACGAACTGGCTCGAACCCGGACGGTGTACACGATCGACGGGCCGTCGCACGGCAAGAGCGAGGCGGTGCCTCGTGACTTCAGTTTCGAGGAATGCGTGGCCGCAGCCGAGCAGGCGCTGGACCGGTTGGGCCTCACCGAACCCGTGGACTGGGTAGGCAACGCCTGGGGTGGACACGTCGGCATTCGACTCGCTGCCAGCACACCCTCCCGGCTACGCACGCTGACCACCATCGGCACGCCCGTGCAGGGCTTCACGTTCCGCGAAAGGGCCACCATGGGGTGGCCACTCGTCGGCCTATACCGGGTGATGGGGCCTTCGGGCTTCCTGGTCGGCAAGTTGTCGGACTCGCTGATCGGCGCTGAAGCCGTTGCGGCACAACCAGAACAAGCCACTACCATTGTGGACTCGTTCCGCTCGGCCGACCACCGCGGCATGTATCACGCCATGAAGTCGATGATGCTGCACCGTGCCGGCATCGAATCCCTACTGCCCGATATCGCTGTGCCCACACTCGTGATGCCCGTACGCGACGACGTCACCGGCTGGCGCCCCGACGAGGCGCGTCGCACCTGCGCCGCCATTCCGAACTGCCGCGTCGAGGAGGTCGCAGGCACCGGCCACGTCTCGCCGCTGCTGATCGACCGCGACCGGATCCTTCGGCTATTGAGCGATTTGTGGAGTGTCAACCGCGGTCAGCGCGGCTAAGACTCCACGAATCGCAGTTGTGCTAGCCCGCGTAGGCCATCACGTGCTTGATGCGGGTGTAGTCGTCAAACCCGTACATCGACAGGGGTGAAGATCTCCTGTTGGACCAGCTTGTCATCCTGCATCAGATCACCGATTACGGTCGGCTCAACATAGAAACCCTTGTCGCCCTGGCGTTGTCCGCCGGCCGCCACCTTCGCGTGCGAGGGAACGTCCTCGAAGAAGGACAGCACCCGCTTCATCTGGTTGATGTTGTTCACCGGCGGCACCCAGCCGTCCTCGTCGTCGGCGGGTTTACCGAACGTCGTTGTCGCACCCTTGGCCTGCTCGGCAAGGGCATCGGTCAGATCCGACGCCACCGCGGCGCGGGCGAGCACCCGAGTCGCGGCGGTGCAGTCCTGGCCGGCGTTGAAGTAGCCCGCGGTCGCGATTCCCTCTGCGGCCGAAGCGATGTCGCTGTCGTCGAACACGATCACCGGCGCCTTGCCGCCCAGTTCCAGATGCGTGCGCTTGAGGTTGCCGCCCGCGCTGACCGCCACCGCACGGCCTGCGGCCACCGACCCGGTGATGGACACCATCTCCGAGGTGGGATGCGCGACGACGGCGGCGCCGGTGTTCCGGTCGCCGCAGACGACGTTGAGCACACCCCGGCGGGAAGTGCTTCGCCGCGATCTCGGCGAGCATCACCGTCGTCACCGGCGTGGTGTCGCTGGGCTTGATCACGACGGTGTTGCCCGCGGCGACCGCGGGATAGAACTTCCAGATCGCCATCATCATCGGGTAGTTCCACGGCGCCACCTGGCCGACGACACCGACCGGCTCGCGGCGGATCCACGACGTGTGGTTCTCCGTGTACTCACCGGCCGACTTGCCTTCGAGCATCCCTGCCGCACCGGCGAAGAACCGGATCTGGTCGACCATCGGCGCTATCTCTTCGGCCATCGTGACGTGGTTGGGCTTGCCTGTTGCGGCCCTCGGCCTCCACCAGCGCCTGCGCGTTCTTTCCTACGTCGTCGGCGAAGTCGAGCATCGCCTTCTGCCGGTGCGACGGTGTGGAGCGCTTCCAGTCGGCGAATGCCTTGGCCGCGGCCGCCCGCCTCTTAGAGGTCGGCGAGTACGAGGGCGAGAACGTCCACGCCTTCGACGAGAAGGTCGTCACTGATGGTCAGGGGCGGCAGGAAGCGCAGCACGTTGCCGTAGGTGCCGCAGGACAGCACGATCACGCCCGCCGCGTGCGCACCCGCGCAGAGCGCCTTCGTCAGGTCGCCGTCGGGTTGGGTGCTGCCGGACTTCACCAGTTCCATGGCGATCATCGCGCCGCGGCCGCGCACGTCGCCGATCCGGTCGTCCTCGGCCTGCAGCCGGTGCAACCGGTCCTTCATCAGCTGCTCGATCTGCTGTGCCCGTTGCACCAGGCCGTCGGCCTCGATCGTGGCGATGGTGGCCAGCGCCGCCGCACAGGCGACGGGATTGCCGCCGTAGGTGCCGCCCAGCCCGCTGACGTGCGGCGCATCCATCATTTCGGCGCGACCCGTCACCGCCGACAGTGGCAGCCCGTCGGCGATACCCTTTGCGGTGACGATCAGGTCGGGTTCGATGCCCTCGTGCTCGCAGGCGAACATCGCGCCGGTGCGCGCGAATCCGGTCTGCACCTCGTCGGCGATGAACACCACGTTGTTCTCCCGGCACCAGTCCAGCAGCGCGGGCAGGAAGCCGTCGGCCGGGACGATGAACCCCCCCTCGCCCTGGATCGGTTCGATGATGACCGCGGCCAGGTTGTCTGCGCCGACCTGCTTGTCGATGACGTCGATGGCGCGGCGGGCGGCCACTTCACCGTCGGTGGCCATCTCCTTGCCGAACTCGGCGTCGCGGAATGGGTAGGACAGCGGCGCGCGGTAGATCTCCGGCGCGAACGGGCCGAAGCCGTGCTTGTACGGCATCGATTTCGCGGTCAGCGCCATGGTCAGGTTGGTGCGGCCGTGGTACGCGTGATCGAACGACACCACCGCCTGCTTGCGGGTGTACGTCCGGGCGATTTTGACCGCATTCTCCACCGCTTCAGACCCGGAGTTGAACAGCGCCGAGCGCTTCTCGTAGCCACCCGGCGTAAGGCGGTTGAGCTGTTCGGCGACGGCGACGTACTCCTCGTACGGCGTGATCATGAAGCAGGTGTGGGTGAAGTCGGCGACCTGCTCGCGCACCGCCTCGACGACACGCGGCGAGGAGTTGCCAATCGTGGTCACGGCGATCCCCGACCCGAGGTCGATGAGTCGGTTGCCGTCGACGTCCTCGACGATGCCGCCGCCTGCGCGTGCCGCATAGACCGGCATGGTGTTGCCGATACCGCGGGATACGGCGGCAGTTTTCCGGTCGATCAGCTCCTTCGATCGCGGACCGGGGATTGTGGTGGCGAGGTAGCGGCTCTGCTCGAGGGTGCTCAACTTTCGCCTCCTGACGACCTGCGCGTTCGGGGAATGCCGCGTCGCCGTTTGAGCCTAGTCCGAGACGCACCGATCCGATTGAAAACTTCCGCACCTCTCGGCGGGATCACCCGTCGGATTGGATTGCCACAACGGATTTCGTAGCTGCGGTCGCGTTCATGGTGGCGCACCGAGTCCAGCAGGAAATCCTCGGTAGCCGCGTTCGCCGCCCAGAACATGGGGCCGCTCGGCCGCCAGCTGCCGCAATGGCACACTGGTCAACTAGGAGGCCCCGAGATCCACCACGATCCGGGGGCCGTCACCGCAAGACCGACACGAAAGACAGTTGCTGCCATGGACCTGGTTGTCTTCCTACCCCTACTCATCATCCTGGGCGCGTTCATGTACTTCGGTTCGCGGCGCCAGAAGAAAGCGATGCAAGCGACCATCGATCTGCACAACTCTCTGCAGGTCGGCGACCGCGTCCACACCACGTCGGGCCTTCAGGGCACCATCACGGGCATCACCGACGACAGCGTCGACCTGGAGATCGCGCCCGGCGTCGTGACGACATGGATGAAGCTCGCGGTGCGGGACCGCGTCGGACCCGACGACGACCTCGACGAGGAGACCGACGACCCCGCCGAGCCCGAGTCGAGCGCGACCGAGATTACGGACAGCACCGACCAGAACCGCCTGAACTAACGACTGACGGTCGGGGACTCAGCACCGGCACGTACCCTTTGCGGTGCTGATGAACTGATCTTCGAGGAGACCAAAGAAACGTGGCATCGCCTTCGACGCCGGTGCACCCTGCCCGCTACCTGGCATTCTTCCTGGCGCTGCTGGTCGGCGTGTACCTCCTGGTCTTCCTGACCGGCGACAAGCAGGCGAAGCCCAAGCTGGGCATCGACCTGCAGGGCGGCACCCGTGTCACGCTGACCGCGCGTACCCCCGACGGGTCGGCGCCCACCCGCGACGCGCTCAATCAGGCCCAACAGATCATCAGTGCCCGCGTCAACGGCCTGGGTGTGTCCGGTTCGGAAGTCATCATCGATGGTTCCAACCTGGTGATCACGGTGCCGGGCAACGACAGCAGCGAGGCCCGCAACCTGGGCCAGACGGCGCGGCTGTACATCCGCCCGGTGATCCAGGCGTACCCTGCCCAGCCGGCAGGCCAGGCCGGCCAGCCACCAACCGGGGCGCCCCCCAACGCGCCTGCGACACAGCCCGGGGCGCCACCGGGCGGCCCTGCGCCACCGGAGGGCGCATTGCCCGGGGAGCCTGCGCCACCGGAGGGGGCTCCGCCCGGCGAGTCCGCGACAGAGCCGGGGAGCCCTACGGAGCAACCCGGCGGGCAAGCGCCGCCGCAGCCCCGCCCGTACCCGCAGGCTCCGCCACCACCGACCCCGGCGCCGCCGACACCGGCCCCGGCGACACCGCAGCCCGATCAACGTAAAGACCTCGCGCAGCGCATCGCCGACCAGAAGGCGTGGCGGCAGAGCACCGAAGGGCAGATCCAGTTCCTGGCGCTGCAGATCCAGGCCACACAGTGCAACGAGGACGACATCCTGGCAGGCAATGACGATCCGAACCTGCCGCTGGTGACCTGCTCGACCGACCACAGCCAGGTGTATCTGCTGGACAAGTCGATCATCAGCGGCGAGCAGATCAAGGACGCCAATTCCGGCCTGGACACGCAGCGCGCTGAGTACGTCGTCAACTTGGAATTCAAGCCCGATGCCGCGAGGATCTGGGCCGACTTCACCGCTGCACACGTCGGCACCCAGACCGCGTTCACGCTGGACTCGCAGGTCGTCAGCGCCCCCACGATCAATGAACCGATCCCCGGCGGCCAAACTCAGATCACCGGACAGTTCACCGCCGACAAGGCGCGAGAGCTCGCCAACGTGCTGAAGTACGGCTCCCTGCCGCTGTCTTTCGAATCGTCGGAGGCCGAAACCGTCTCGGCCACATTGGGTTTGACGTCGCTACGGGCGGGTCTGATCGCAGGCGCAATCGGGTTGGCGCTGGTGCTGGTGTATTCGCTGCTGTACTACCGGGTGCTGGGGCTGCTCACGGCGTTATCGCTGGTGGCATCGGGTGCAATGGTATTCGCGATCCTGGTGCTACTCGGCAGATACATCAACTACACGCTTGATCTGGCCGGCATCGCCGGTCTGATCATCGGTATCGGCACCACCGCCGACTCGTTCGTGGTGTTCTTCGAACGCATCAAAGACGAGATCCGCGAGGGCCGTTCGTTCCGTTCGGCGGTCCCGCGAGGTTGGACGCGGGCGCGCAAGACGATTCTGTCCGGTAACGCGGTCAGCTTCCTGGCCTCCGCGGTGCTCTACGTCCTGGCCATCGGCCAGGTGAAGGGTTTCGCGTTCACCCTCGGGCTGACAACGATTCTCGACGTGGTGGTGGTCTTCCTCGTGACCTGGCCGCTGGTGTACCTGGCGTCGAAGACGACGACCCTGGCCAAGCCGGCATTCAACGGTCTCGGCGCCGTTCAGCAGGTGGCACGTGAAAGACGGGCGGCGGCTCATGCGACGACGGGACGGGGGTGACGCATGGCCAAGCGCACTGACGACGCTGATGTGACCGAGGCCGACGAGTCCGGCGCGGTCGAGGCGCCGGGCATCGAGTCGACGGCAGCGCTGCCGCACCACAGCTTCTTCACCCGGCTCTACACCGGCACCGGCGCGTTCGAAGTGGTTGGCAGGCGCAAGCTTTGGTTCACCATCAGCGGACTCATCGTCGCCATTGCCATCGCCAGCATCGCGATTCGTGGCTTCACCTTCGGCATCGACTTCCAGGGCGGCACCAAGGTGTCGATGCCCGCCGCAGGCGTCAGTACCGAACGGGTCGAAGAGGTGTTCAGTCAGGCAGTGGGCAAGGATGCCGAATCGGTGGTGGTCGTCGGCAGCGGGAATTCGGCCACGGTGCAGATCCGATCCGAAGCGCTGAGCAATCAGGAGACTGAGGAACTCCGTAACGGGCTGTTCGAGGCGTTCCAGCCCAAAGGCGCCGACGGCCAGCCCAGCAAGCAAGCGATCAGTGATTCGGCGGTGTCGGAGACCTGGGGCGGTCAGATCACCAAGAAAGCGCTGTTGGCTTTGGCGGTGTTCCTGGTGCTCGTCGGCCATCTACATCACCGTTCGCTACGAGCGCTACATGGCGATGGCGGCGTTGGCCTGTCTCGGTTTCGACCTGACCACCACCGCGGGCGTGTACTCGCTTGTCGGGTTCGAGGTGAGCCCGGCGACCGTCATCGGCCTGCTGACCATCCTCGGCTTCTCCCTGTACGACACGGTGATCGTGTTCGACAAGGTCGAAGAGAACACCCACGGCTTCCAACACACAACCCGGCGGACTTTCGCCGAACAGGCCAACCTGGCCATCAACCAGACGTTCATGCGGTCGATCAACACCAGCCTTATCTCGGTGCTGCCGATCATCGCGTTGATGGTTGTCGCGGTGTGGCTGCTCGGTGTCGGCACGCTCAAGGACCTGGCCCTGGTGCAGCTCGTCGGCGTGATCGTCGGCAGCTACTCGTCGATCTTCCTGGCCACCCCGCTGCTCGTAACGCTGCGGGAACACACCGAGTTGGTCCGCACCCACACCCGCCGGGTGCTCAACCGGCGCAAGCCGGCGAGCGAGCGGGCCCGCGCGTCCGCAGAGGCGACCGACGATCAGCCCGACGCCGAGCGGGAGGCCGTCGGTGCCGCGTCCGCCGCGTCGCTGGCAGGCAAGCATGAGGTCGCGAACAAGCCGGCGCCGGGTGCGCGTCCGATCCGACCAACCAGCAGCAGGACCGGACGGCCCGCGGGTAAGCGGAACAGCCGGCGGCGGTAGGGCCCGATGACGGCCCGCTTGCGGGGGACCGCCGCCGCGGTGACAGTCGCGCTCGTTTGCGCCGTGAGCGTGTCGTCGTGCTCGGGTAGCCCGGCAAGCGAGATCGCGTACGCGGTCGACGGCACCTTGACCACCTACAACACCAACACCGTCGCCGGTGCGGCGTCGGCCGGGCCGCAGGCGTTTGCCAGGGTGCTGACGGGATTCAACTATCACGGTCCGGACGGCCAGATCGTCGGCGACCATGACTTCGGCGCCATCTCGGTGGTCGGCCGCGTCCCGCTGGTGCTCGACTACATGATCAGCGACAAGGCGGTATATTCCGACGGCAAGCCGGTCACCTGCGACGACTTGGTGCTGGCCTGGGCGTCGCAGTCCGGCCGGTTTCCCGGTTTCGAGGCGGCCAATCAGGCCGGCTACCGCGAGATCGCCACCGTCAACTGCGCGCCGGGGCAGAAGCGGGCGCGGGTGTCATTCGC
>CAWDAC010000008.1:0-63203 GCA_963800125.1 uncultured Actinomycetota bacterium
GCCGGACCCATCGTGAGGCGCCCGGGCGGCCCCTTCCGTGCACTGCGACACACAGCCAGCGTGCCCACCGTGACGGGGCCTAGGGTGATCGGATGGACGTGCCGTCCGAGGTCGTCGAGGCCGCCGACGCGTCGGGGTTCTCGGGCATTGCGGCGAGCGACGGCGAGTCCCCCGGTGATCGGTGGACGCTCGTACGCGGACTCGCCGACCGGGCGCACGGCGTCCCCGTGGCGCTCGCGACGCGCTTCGGGATCGCGAGCGGCAGCAAGGCGTTCACTGCGCTGACCGTCATCGCCCTCGTGAGCGACGGGCGGCTGAGCCTGGACACACCGGCGCGGGAAGTGCTCGGCTCGGACCTGCCGCTGATCGACGACGCCGTCACCGTCGAGCACCTGCTGGCCCATCGCTCCGGGATCGGCGATTACCTGGACGAGGACGTCGTGGGCGCGATCACCGACTACGTGATGCCCGTGCCGGTGCATCGCCTGGAGACGACGGAGGACTTCATCGCGGTCCTCGACGGTCATCCCCAGGTGTCGACGCCCGGTGAGCGATTCGCCTACAACAACGGCGGCTATGTCGTGCTCGCGCTCCTCGCCGAGCGAGCGTCCGGCGTGGCGTTCCACGAACTGGTCCGCCAGCGGGTGTTCGACCCCGCCGGGATGGCCGGCGCGGCGTACCTCCGCAACGACGAACTGCCCGGCGACGTGGCGATCGGCTACCTGTTCGCCGACGGGCTGCGCACCAACGCCTTGCACCTTCCGGTCCGGGGCTCCGGCGACGGTGGCGCGCACGTCGGCCTGACCGACATCGACGCATTCTGGCAGGCGCTGTTCGCCGGGGCGATCGTTCCGCTCGACGTCGTCGCCGAGATGACCCGGCCACGCAGCGCAACCCCGTCGGGTCGGATGCACTACGGCCTCGGGTTCTGGCTGACACCCGACGGCGCCGTCGAGCTCGAGGGCTATGACGCCGGCGTGTCGTTCCGCAGCACGCACGATCCCGCGGATCGCCGGACACGCACGGTCGTGAGCAACTGGAGTGACGGCGCATGGCCGATTTGTCGTGCGCTCGAGGGTTGAGCCACCCCCCAGCGAGGTCGATGGGGGTGGCGGATGGGGCAAGTGCCCGATGTGCGCCTCCGCCCGTGAGCGGATGATCTCCTCGTGCCGTCGAGCGGCGGCACGGCATCGACACACAAGGAGATCGAGATGCAACGTTTCCTCATCGAGCGGGACTTCCCGAAGCCAACGCGCCGACCGGCCCCGGCGTGTGTACATCTCCGCGAGGCCAAGCATCGAACCACCCCGGCTTCTCGACGAGTCCCCGGCGGGGCAGTTCAAGGGAAAACCCAACCGTCCCGGTCTCGGAGCTAGGGGCGCTGTGGGTTCACGGTGCACCCAGAACCGGCCTGAGCTTCCCCCGGTTTGTTGGATTGGGTTCAGTCCGCAGCGGTTTCGGCGATGGCGATACGTGCTGCCTTCTCGTCGACGATGGCGTGATCGGCGGCGAACGCGGCGGTCAGCGCATGCAGAGCCAGGTTGTTGACCGCGCGGGGGTGACCGCGGGAGGCGTTGTGGATCAGCCCGATCGCGTCCTCGGAGAACAGGGTGTCGGCCCGTCCGGCGATTTTGCAATGATGCCGTATGTAGTCGGCGGTGTCGGCGCCGCCCATCCCGGCAATCGCGTAGCGGACCGCGATGCGCTGATCCAACGCGGCCAGCACACCGAGCCGGAGCCGTTGGCGCAGCATGGGTTGGCCGACCAGGATGACCGCGAACGGGGACCCACTGTCCATCTCATGGTTGGTCAACAGCCGGATCGCTTCGAGCTGATGGTTATCCAGCAGATGCGCTTCGTCGACGACCAGCACGGGATTGCGGCCCCGTTCGGCGTGTTCGGTGGCCAGCGCCTCGGCGGCCTGGGGGGCCAGGGCGGATTTGTGGTAGGCGGGGGTGTGCCCGAGCGCGGCCACGATGTGGGTAAGCATGCCGCGCACCCCGATGGTGGGGTTGGCCAGGTAGATGAACACGTGCCGAGACGGATCCAGGTTGGCGGTGGCCGCCCGCACGGCCACGGTCTTGCCGGCGCCGACCTCGCCGGTGATCACCCCGATCGCACGTTGGTCCACACACCAGGTGATGCGGGCGAGGGCCTCACCGTGGCCGGCATGGCGGTGCAGCATGGCGGGTGCCAGGTCACGTCCGAATGGCATCCGGGTGAATCCCCAATGTGATTGCAGCCGTTGAATACTCACGCCGACACCTCACCCTCGTGATCGACGTCGACACTGGGCTGAAGGTCGTCGATGGATAGCTGGCCGGGGATCTGGCCGTCGTCGCTGCTGCCGTAGAGGGCGTGATAGCCGATGCGTTCGTCGCGGCGCAGCTGCTCGTGGTGGGCGGCCGCGGTCAGTGCCAAATAGTCGATCCCCGTCCCAGCCGCCGGCTCGGGCTCGGGGGTCTCTGGTTTGGCTTTCGGATGCGCGTGGCGGGAAATGGTGTGCGGCAGGGCTTTCCCGAAGCTGTTGTCGCGGTAGCGCACCTCGACGGTTTCCAGGTCGAAGGGTGAGAACACCAGTTCCACCTTGCGCCCGACCAGTGCCGCGTCGACCTGGTAGGTGTTGGCGTGCAGCGACACGGTGGCAGTCTTGGTCACCACGCGGTATTCGGACCATAAGAACGCCTCGGTCAACTCATCGGCCGTCGGCATGGCCGGGGTGCGGCCCAACCGGTCCCAGCCAGCTTCCCAGCGGGCCAGCGGGGTCTGCCCGGTCTCGGTATGGGTGCGGCGGTGGTATTCGGTTTCCACCCAGGCTGTGAACAGCCGGTTGAGCTCCAACAACGCGGTGGCATCGTCGACCCCGGCAGCGGCGAGGTCCTCGCTGGCCGTGTCGGTGACCTCGATGAGGAACTGTTCGCGCACGGTACGAAAGAATCGTTCGATCTTGCCCCGGCCTTGGGGTCGGCCGGGTGCCGAATGCACCAGGCGCACCCCGAGTTTCGCGCAGGCGCGCAACAACCACGCATCGACGAACGCCGAGCCGTTATCGACATATATCCCGGCTGGAACGCCGCGGGCGGCCAGGGCTGGTTTGAGTGCCACGGCCAGCCGCACAGTGTCTTCGGCGAAGCCGAACCGGTAGCCGGTAGCCAGGCGACTGTGGTCATCAAGGAAGGCGAATAAGTAGGTCTTGCGGTCGCCAACCCGCGGGCCGTGCAGGGCGTCGCCGACCCACAGCTCATTGGGGTCGGCGGCCTCGAACCTGCCAAACACCGCCGGGGCCTGCCCGGCGGCCGGGCCCATCAACTCCAGCCGGTGAAAATGGCGCAGCAGGGTCGACTCGGAAGGCGCCCACCCGGTCGCGGTGCGCAGGATCCGGGCCACCTGCGCCGCCGTGCGGGTCGGGTTTTCTCGCTTCAGCGACGCGGCCAGCTCCAGCACCTGCGCGTCGGTACGCGCGGCCAGCCGCCGCGGTGCGGGCACCAGCGCCTCGAACCCGCCAGCGCGGTAGCGGCGGATCCAGCGGTCCAGCGTCTCCCGCGAGATGCGCACCTGGTTGCCGAACGGGTCGGTATGGGTTTGGCCGGCGATCTCACGCACCAGCTTGCCGCGCTGCTTGGTCGACAACCCCTCATCCAGGGCCGGGCAGATCAGCTGATAGCGGAACAATCCGATCGCCTGCGCCCGCTCGCGGCGCTTGTGCTCCTCCAACGACACCTTCTCGGTTCTCCTCTCCAATCGAAGGGCTGCCCGTAACCGATTGCCGGGCAGGCGCCTTGGCGAGGATCACCGATCATCGTGCGCGGCGTCAGGGGCGATTCGTGTTGCGCAGGGTCAGCTGCGGGGTGACGACCAGCCCGGTGTCAGCAGCCGACCACCACTGGCCGCGACCGCTACCCGATCTGGCGTCACCGCGCCCAGCAACCCGGCCGCACCGAAGCGGAACCTGATCGCGGCGGTCGCGGTCGCCACGGCGGCCAACACGTCACGCCACGCACAACCCGTCCCGTCTGGGATCCTCACGTCCACCCCGGCAGCGACTGCCACACCCAGAAACCAGACTCGAACCGCCTCCAGCCGCGACCCTGCGCGGCGCAGCCAACCCCGCACCGTCGCCGCCGGAACACCTAGGCTGGCGCCGATCCGGCGATGCCCAGCCCCTCGGCACGGGCGGTCAACGCAGCCCAAATCCATTCCGCCGCATACGCTCTGCGCAAAAGCACCGTCACCGGCAACAACACGTCGGTGACCGTGCACGCCCGGCAGCGTGCCCGCCGCGGCCGCAGCAGACGCCGAGCCCCTCGATCTGTCGGGGCCCGGGCATACCCCCAGCCGCCCAGCACACCGACCCCACACGTCGGGCAGCCGATCCCACCGGCCGCCAGCCGCGACTCGACGTGGACAGGGTCAGCCTCTACCGTCACCATCGGTGCCTCGAACCACTACAGCGCGGCACCCCGCAAGCCGGCCAAGACTTCAGCGGGGTGCCGCGCACCCATCAGTTCCTCGTCACACTGACGGTGCACACGAACAAGATCAACCCCGCGACCACACCGACCGCCACATCGGCAGCCTCAATGAAGAAAGGGCACCCCGTGGTCGTCATCCAGAGAGACGGTCAACACCTGCGCGGTCCAGCTGTATGCGTGAATCGGCCACGTCGCGTGAAAACAATGTTCTAAAATCCGGAAATGATGTTTCCGGCAGGAAGCGCGACTTTGCGCGCCCGGCTGCTAGCTGGACTGGCGACGCTGACGATGCTGATGGCGGCCACCGTCCTGCTCCCCACCGGAGTCTCGAATGCGGATCCGCCGGAGCCGCCTCCCCCGCCGCTGCGCCACGTCCAGTACACGGTCTTCTCCGAGCAGCCGTACGCCGCCGCCGAGATCTACTACCGCGACACCGACCCGCCGAACTGGCAGGAATACAGCCACAACCCGTACCTCTACAGTCCCAATGTCGAAGCCGACGTGGGCCCGGAGCAGAAGTGGACGCTCGACGTCTGGCTGGCGAACCCCGATCAGTGGGCCCTTGTCACGGCAGGGACCAGCGGCGAGTCAGACGCGAAACCGAACTTCCATTGCGTGCTCGCGGTCGACGGCCAGGTGGTCAAGACGGCAGCAGGACCCAAGGGAGCGCTCTGCTCAATACGCAACTGGTGACGAACTCACCCAGACGCGGTGATCGGCGCCGGCGGCGGCTCCCCCTCCAGCCGACGGAGCCAGCCTTCGCAGAATTCCAGCATCTCCGCATGACCCGCCGACATGCCCAGCGCCTGCTCCATCACCATCACCGAAGAAACGCTGGTGGCGAATACCGTCCACACCACCGGCGGCACCTCCGACACATCGACCCCGTAGCGCTGCAGGGCCGCCGTCATGGCCTTGGTCTGCTCGGCGCGGAAACGCTCGGCGTAGTAGGCGATCTCCGCCCGCAACGCCTTGCGGTGATTGGCCAAGCCCATGATCTCCATCGTCAAGCGGCTCGCGGCCGGATCGGTGCCGAACCGCCACAGCGCCCACAGCGGCTTCGGAGATTCCAGTGCCTGCGCCTGGTCGACCAGTCCCTGTTCGGCGCGCCTGCGAAACACCGCAAGGAACAGGTCGTCCATCGTGCGGAAGTAGTAGTGCACCAGCTGCGGCTTCAGCCCGGCCTTCTCCGCGACCCGGCGCGACGTCACGGCGGCGTAGCCCTCGTCGAGCATCAGCTGCTCGGCGGCGTCGAGCAGCACGCCCCGGTTCTTCGCGTCCGGTGCCCCGATTCTTCGGGCCGATGCCATATCTTCACCCCGTTACTCGATGCCCTGACCTTGACCATTACTCTACAGCCATGCTAAGCAGATGCTCAGCACTTTGCTACTGTCGTTTCTGTCATCTCGACTCATTCACCCTGCGGCCCGGGAGGCACGTAACCCATGACTGACTTCGACACGGTCGACTACTTCACCGATCCGTCGCTTGTTCCGGACCCACATCCCTACTTCGACTACCTGCGCAGCAAGAACCCGGTGGGTTGTCCGATCAACAACGGCGTGCTGGCCGTCACCGGCTGGGAAGAAGCCAACGCCGTCTACAAGGACACCGAGAACTACTCGTCCTGCGTCGCGGTCGCCGGGCCGTTCACCCCGATCCCTTTCGTGCCCGAGGGGGACGACATCTGCGCGCAGCTCGAAGAGCACCGCACCGAGATCCCGATGTACGAGCACATGGTCACGATGGATCCGCCCAATCACACGGACGCACGCTCGCTCTTGAGCCGGTTGTTGACGCCGAAACGGCTCAAGGAAAACGAAGACTTCATGTGGCGGCTGGCCGATCGCCACATCGACGAGTTCATCGCCGATGGCCAATGCGAGTTTCTGACCGCGTACGCGAGGCCCTTCACGCTGATCGTGGTCGCCGACTTGCTCGGCGTGCCGGAGGAGGACCACGAGGAGTTCCGGGAAGCGTTCGGAGCAGAGAAGCAAAATATCGGTGGCCTCGACCACGAGCCCATTACGATGAATCCGCTCGAATGGGCGGACGAGAAGTTCAGCTTCTACATCGAGGACCGGCGGGAAAACCCCCAAGACGACGTGCTGACCGCACTGGCAACCGCGAAGTACCCGGACGGATCGACTCCCGAAGTGGTCGACGTAGTCCGCACCGCCACATTCCTGTTCGCCGCCGGGGAGGAAACCACGGCCAAGCTGCTCAGCGCCGCACTGCGGGTGCTCGGCGACCGGCCCGACATTCAGCAACAGCTGCGCGAGGACCGCAGCCTCATTCCGATCTTCATCGAGGAATGCCTCCGCATGGACAGCCCGGTGAAGAGCGTGTTCCGGATGGCGCGGAAATCCACCAAGTTGGGCGACGCGGACGTTCGCGCCGGCACCACGGTGATGGTCAGTCCCGGTGCGGCGAACCGCGATCCGCGCCGCTTCGATAGCCCGCACGAGTTTCAGCTCGACCGCAAGAATGTCCGTGAGCACATCGCGTTCAGCCGCGGAATCCACTCCTGCCCCGGTGCGCCTCTCGCCAGGGTGGAGGGCCGGGTCAGCATCGAACGGATCCTCGATCGGATGGCGGAGATCACGATCGACGACGAGAAGCACGGGCCGGCTGACGCTCGTGAGTACGTCTACGAGCCCACGTTCATCCTGCGCGGGCTCACCCAGCTGAACATCAAGTTCACGCCAACGGCGTAAGCGGCGGCTAGAGGTCTCCGCGCTCCCAGGCGGTCCGGCCGTCCCTCGTCACGCAGGTTAGGAACAGGCCGTCGGGCGCCTGTGCGACCTCGCCGTCGGACGTCGGGCACAGAGCGCCCTCTTCCTTGATTCCGTGCATCTCGGGCGACCGGAACCATCGGGGCTCATATCTGCGCGGTGAGCCGCAGAACACCAGCCGTCCCCAGTTGGTGACGCCGAATGCGTAGTAGGTGAAGTTGTCGCAATAGGACCCGAGCACGACGTTCGGCATGATGCCCGGCGTGCAATCGGGATAGTTGCACTCCGGTGGAGCCGGGGTGGAGCCGGGTCAGCGGCCGCCGGTGGCGCGGCGGACACCAAACCCGTACTCATCAAGGCAGCAAGCACCGCGACGAAGGATCGCACGGCGCCATTCTCACACAGGGCGGGAACGAAATTCTCGCTTTCGGAGAGGATTGCTCCCGCCCAGACTAGACTGTCGGGCTATGCGTGGAATGGGTCTGCTCGCCGGCGCCGCAGCGACGGCATTCACCGTGATCGGAAGTCTAGGCGCCGCGGTGCCCGCGCAGGCGTCGAATTACGGGTTCGAGATCAACGGGACATATCGGGCCACGTCCATCGGTGAGTTGGCGCGGACCAACGAAGTGTTCATCGACGAGCAGACCACCGTCGAGACCTGGACGGTCAACTCGAGCTGTACGGACCCCTGGACCTGCACCGGCCAGGTGACGAGCGACCAAGGCTGGACCGCACCGCTGCGGTGGGATATCGACCATTGGCTCGTCGACCGTGAGATTCCGAACTGGGAGCCGTGCCCCGACGGCACCACCGCCACCGGCTACCAGAAGTACTACTTCTACGGCAAGGAGCCGAGCAGCAACTGACCAATAATGCCAGCACCGTTCTTGGCGGCGAGGTCACCACGCAGAGCAGAAGCGGTTCGTGTGGCATCAACAAGCCGTTGTTCATCAAAGTGCCACTGCGCGTAGAGAAGATCAGCTGATCCCAATCTGAGTCAAGAGCCGCACCCAGGCTCGCTGAACTCAGGTTGGCATCAAGTCCTGCCACGTCTTGGGCGACGTGCCGCCTGCGATCAAGTTGGTCTGCTGCTCCATCGTGCCCTGGGGGGTGACGTAGCGCCCGTTCTGGTCATAGTGGGCGATCGCGACCGATGGTCCGCCATTTGCGTTGGGGCCGAACGCACTTGGCGCGGCAGGGACGGCACCACCATCCGGGGCCGGCGCCGCCTCGGCAGGCGGTATCGGCACCCCGTTGAGCGAATTGCCCGGTGGCGGCGGGGGCAGCGGTGGCGCGGACGGCATCGGGGGCGGGACCGGCAAGGGTGGCGGCGCACCCGGCGGTGACGGATCCTGCTGTGGCGCATACGGGTAACCGGTGGTAGCGGCGCCAACGGCTCACTAGCCGGCGGTGGACCCGGTGGCGTGCCCGCCGGGACGGCACCCGGCGGCAGGGGCGTGCCCTCCAACGGGCGCATAGATGCGATCGTTGAAGTCGGCACGGTCGTCAGGCGGAATGCCCTGCGAAACCAGATTGGGGTCGAACGGGTACGGACCCAGCAATGTGCTCCCGCACCGCAATCGGTTCGAACGGCTTGTCGCTGTCGCAGATCTCGGCCGTGGGCGCGCGCTTTCCCGGATTGCCCATGCACGGGTAGTTGCGCGCGCCGCGAACGGCGATCGGCGAATCCTGCGGCAGCTTGCAGTACAACCCCTCCGGGGTGTCGATCGTCGTGGTGTCCTCCGGATTCCGCCACTGCGACGGGGGCAGGAACCCGACGGTGCACGGCGGCGGATCGCCGACGGTGAGGGAGAAGTCGCCCGACGGCAGCCCGGTCGGGTTGTTCCTCGGCAAGCCGAAAGCCTGTTGTGCCGCAATGTAAGCCGGCGCTACAACCAGTATCTGCTCCAGCGACGGGTTGTAGGTGACCAGGATCTGTCCCAGTGTGGTCAGATTGGCCAGCAACACCGGAAGTGTTGGCTTCACATCGTTCAGCAGCCCCGAGACCTCATCCGCGAAGCCCGGGCCACGCTGCAGGATCGCCCGAATGTCGGGATCGTTCGCCGCCACCTGCTCGGTCACCCCGGCCAGGCTGCGTGCCCAGGTCCGGATCGAGTCGGTGGTTTCGGCCTGCGAGTCCAGCAGCGGGCCGCTGTCGTCGATCAGTGACCGCGTCTGGTCGGAGTACGCATTGGCTTCCCCGGCCAACTTGGCCGCGTTGTCGATCAGCGAACCGAAGTCGTAACCCGCTCCGTTGAAGGCGTTGTACGCCTCGTCGAGCAGTTGACTCAGTTTGTCTTTGGGAATGGTGTCGACGAGCGAACTGAGCTGATCCAGCATCGGTCCGACCGCCTGCGGGATCGTCGTGTTGTCCATCTCGATGACCGAGCCGTCCGTCAGGTACGGGCCGGAGTCGGTGCGTGGGCGCAGGTCCACGTACTGCTCGCCGATGGCGGAGACGCTGCGCACCTCGGCCTGCAGGTCCGCCGGAATCTTCGGCGAGGTGTCAAGGGACATCGTCGCTTCCGCGCCGTTCTCGGTCAGCTTGATGTCGGTGACCTTCCCGACCTGGACGCCGTGGTAGGTCACGTTGGCGAAGCGGTACAGACCGCCGCTGGACGGCAATTCCAGCTTCACGTTGATGCGGCCGAGGCCCAGCAGGGTCGGCGCCTGCATGTAGGTGAACAACATGACGGCCACGCCGACGATCGACGCGATCGTGAAGATGATCAACTGGTTTCGGACGAAGCGTGTCAGCATCAGCCACCACTCCCTGCTGCCGGTGGGACCGGCGGGGCGGCCGGATCGGGCGGCGGCGGCGGAGCTTCCGCACCGTACGGCCCTGCGAAGATCGGCGATGACGGCCCGGCCTGAGTCTGAATCACTCCCGGCACCGTCGGCGGCGGAACCACCGGCAACACCGGCCCGGTGACCGGCGGCATCGGTTCACCCGGCAACGACTGCTGCGCCACGGGTGCCTCCGGCGGCGGGTTGAGGGGCACGTTCATGGGTTCGTACGTGTACTGCAGGTACCAGGGATCTCCCGGTGCCGGAACGAGTTTGGCGTTTTCGTCGCCCCATCGTGTACCGAGGAACAGCGTCCGCTTCAGCCGCGGAACGGTGAGGTCGAAGACCGCGAACAGGTTGGCGTAGTCACCCTTGACGGCGCGATCCACCAGGGCAGGGCCGTAAGGGAAGTAGAGGGCGAACTGAAGCGCCTTACCGATGTCCGGTCCCACGTCGGCGAGGGCTTTGATCGCCGGCTCCAGGTTCTTCAGATCGCGCACGAGGTAGTCCTTGGTCTCGTTGACCAGCGTGGTGGCCGTGTCGCTGAACGTCCCGAGCTTCTCCAGCGCGGTCGTGATGTTAGGCCGCTCCTTGATCAGCACATCCAGCGCGGGCGGAATGTCCTTCAGCGCCTTGTCGATCACGTCGCGTTGCCCAGCGAACGTGCCTGCCACCCGATTCAGCTGCTGAATGGACGCGACGATGTTGTCGCGCTGTTCGTCGAGCACGCCGACGAAATTGTCCAGCCGGGTGAGCAGCTCGCGAATCTCGGGTTCGCGTCCGGACAGCGCGGCGTTGAAATTGTGGATGATGTCGCCGAACTGCCCCAGCCCGCCACCATTCACGACGGCCGACAGCGACGACAACGTCTGCTCGGTCGTCGGATAAGTCGACGACTCGTTCAACGGGAGGGTGGCACCTGGTTGCAGCTTGCCGGTCGGTTGCTGCCCGAGCGGCGGATTGAGCGCCAGATGCATCGACCCGAGCAGGCTGGTCTGCCCGACGGTGGCGACCGCGTTCGCGGGCACCACGACATCGGGCTTGACCGAGACCTCCACGTCGGCGTGCCAGTTGTCGACCGTCATCTTGCCCACGCTGCCGACCACGACGTCATCGATCATCACCGGCGAATTCGACTCCAGCTGCGCGACATTCGGGATCTCGACGTGATAGGTAGCGGCATCTGGCCCGCGCCCCACCGCGCCCGGCAGCGGCAACGAGTTCAGGCCCTGGAAGGAGCATCCGGTTGCCGTCACCGCGACGCCGCAAGCGATCACGACCGCGCGCCGCACGAACACCGACCTGGTCATGACGCGGGCCCCGCTTCTGCGGGCAGCAACGGCGCACCAGGTGCTGCGGGCGGCGCGGGTTCCGGGCCCGGCGGCGGGCCGGGAGGCGGTCCCGTGCCGGTGAGCGGCGGCGGCGGAGAGTACCTCTGGCCGGGTTGCTGCTGCTGGGGCGCTGAGGCAGGGTTGAGCAGTTCTTCGATGTTCGTCGGCCCAACGACCGGCGCATCGGGTAGCAACGGCGGTGACGGCGGCGCAGGCAGGCGGTCGGAAATCTGGCCGGGGCCCCATGCCGGGCCAAGGCCGTATCCCGGAGGCGGCGGTATGTCACCCGCACCCGTGTACGCGGACACCGCCGGCGTTTCTGCGGGGTTGGGTGACCCCGCACCGCCGGGCGCCAATTCGGGTTGGGTGTAGATGATCCTGTCCGGGTTCGCCGACGGCCCCAGGTAGGGGTTGAGCGGTATCGGCAGGTCGTTGAAGTTGAGCAGCCGCAGCGCGGGCCCGAGATACTGCTGACACAGCTTCGCCGTCTCCGGGGCGGTGACGTTCGCGACCGCGCCGATCATCCCGCAGATGAACCCCACCGGGTTGCTGAAGTTGGTGAGCACGAACGCACCCGAAACCGCGCCGGTACTCGGGTTGTAGATGTACTCAGACGTTGGCCAGGGCGTTCGGCGTGACGTGCAGAACGTTCTCCAGGGCCATCCGGTTCTCGACCAGGTTCTGGGTGACACTGCCCAGGCTCCGAATCTGTTCGGACGTCTGCTTGCGGCTTCCCGCGACGAATCGCTGAACTTCGCCGATCGCCACCGACAGGTCCTTGAGCGCGGCGTCCAGATCGGATCTGCTGTCGTTGACCACGCTGGTCAGCGTCGCCAGCCGATTCTCGAACAGGACGATCTGCTGCTTGCTGTCGCGCAGCGCGGTGACGAAGATCTGCAGGTTCTTGATGATGTCGGCGATGTTGCCGCTGCCCTCACCGAGCACCCGTGCCACTCCGGACAATTGGGCGAGCGTGTCTCGCAGCTTCTGGCCGTTGCCGTTGTCGAGCGCGTCGGCGGCGCTGTCGATGAATCGGCTCACCGACGTACCGGAGACATCGCTGCGGGGCCCCAATTCCGTTGCGAGTCGTTTCAATTGGGTCTTGACCTCGTCCCACTCGACCGGTACGGCCGTGCGGTCGGCGGGAATGACAGCGCCATCATCCATCTTCGGGCCACTGTTTCGATACGCGGGCGTCAGCTGGACGTACCGGGCGGCGATCAGGTTCTGGGCGACGATCACGGCTTTGGCATCGGCAGGTATGGGCACGTCGCGGTCGACCTTGAGGGTCATCTTCGTCTGCGTGCCTTCCGGCTTGATCGAATCGATCTTGCCGACCTTCACACCCGATACCCGGACCTCGTCGCTCGGATAAATGGACGTCGTGGTGGGAAAGTAGGCCGTGATCGTCTTCGGCCCGAAGAACACCTGGTAAGCCAGGAAGGCCACGCCGGCGACCAGAGCGACGGCCAGGGCAATGGCCGCACCGGCCACCAGCCGCTTACGGGTTGCCATCATTGGGAAGGTCTCCTGGTTGCGGAATGGCGTTGACGGGGAACGGAATCTCGGCCCGTGGCCCGGCGGTGTCCGGCGGCTGGCCTGCGTTGACGCCGCGCCGGAAGCCGAACGCGTAGTCGAGGAACGGCTGAAGAATCTGCGCTGGGCTGAGATTCGGGACGTACGCGTTGTAGTAGGCGCCGTTCGCGACGAGCTCGCCCTGGGTGACCTCGTACTTGGCCAGACCCTTAGCGCCTTGCCGACGTTGTCCTGGTTCTTCTCCAACACCGCGTTGATCCGGTTCAGCCGCTCCAGCGTGGGCGCGAGCTCTTTCTCGTTGTCGGCCACCACACCGGTCAACGCGCGGGAAACCGCGGACGTGTTGGACAGCAGGCCGACGATGGCTTGCCGACGGTCGTTGAGAACCCCGACCAGGTCGTTGGCGTTCAGGATGAGCGCATTGACCTGTGCGCTGCGTTCGGACAATATCCCGGTGACGTCGCCCGCCGTCTTGAGCAGCTCCGCCAGGCTTTCGTTGCGGTTGTTCAGTGACCGCGAAAGCCGGGTCACCCCATCGAAGGTCGGCCCCAGCTGCGGGGCGATCTGATCGATCGTCGCCGACAACGTGTCGAGCGACTGGTTGAGTTGCCCGGTGTCCGTCCCCGCCGTGTTCGTGGTGAGGTCGCTCGACCGCGTCGGTCAACGAGTAGGGCGAGGACGTGCGCGACGTCGGGATGACCTGACTGCGGATCGAGCGTGCCGCTGCCTGCCGACTCCAACGCCAGCACCCGCTCACCGAGCAGTGTCCCCGTCCGGATGTGTGCGGTGGTATCGGACCCCAGTGCGTACTTTCCGGCGATGGTGAAGCCGACCAGCGCATCACCGTTCTGCAGTGAGATCTTGTCCACCGAACCGACTTTGATGCCCGAAACGGTCACGTCGTTCCCGGCGTTGAGGCCGCCCGCCTCGTCGAAGAGCGCCTGGTACCGGATCGAAGTCGCCCACTGCACCAGCCGTTCCGGCTGAAGTCCGATGGCGACGACGAGGATGGCCAGGACGGCGCCGATGATGCCTGCCCTGACGAGTTTGGCTCCGCCGTACTTGTTCATCAGGGTTCCGCACACCTTCCGGTTTCCTGCATCACCCACGGGAACACGACGGTGCGGCCCTGAAGGTCGGTTGCGCGGAAAGTGATTCCGCAGATGTAGTACTGGAAGAAGCTGCCGTAAGCGCCGAGGCGCGAAAGCTTCCGGTAGGTCTCAGGCGCCCTCTCCAGGGACACGTTCAGTCGGTCCCTGTCGTTGTCGAGGTTCGTCGCCAACCGGTTCAGCTGGTCCACCGTGCCCGCGAGCGGCGACGCGTGCCTCTCCGAGCAGGTCGGCCAGCGACGCGGTCCCGTTGTCGAGGGAACTGATCGCCGTGCCGATCGGGTCGCGGTCGGCGGCTAGGCCGTTGACCAGTTTGTCGAGTCGGTCGATGGCGCCGGAGAACTCGTCGCCGTCCTTCGACAGCGTGTCGAGCGTGTTCTTGAGATCCTCGATCAACTGCTCGATCACCTGGTTGTTGTCGGCGAGCGAGTTCGAGAACGAGGACGTCTTGGAGAACAGCGATTCCAGCGTCCCGCCCTGCCCCTGGAGCACCTGGATGAGCGATGCGCTCAACGCGTTCACGTCTTGTGGATTCAGCCCTTGGATAACGGGTTTCAGACCGCCCAGCAGCAGGTCGATGTCCAGTGCCGGCGACGTGCGATCCAGCGGTATCTGCGAGCCGGCAGGCAGGATCCTCGTCGATCCCGGCGCGTCGACGAGTTCGAGATAGCGATCGCCGACCAGGTTCAGATAGCGAATCTGCGCCTTCGTTCCGCTGGTCAGCTTGACGTTGCGGTCTGCGTCGAACTTGACCAGCGCGTTCCGATCCGGCTGCAGCTCCACGTCCGACACCGTTCCGACCCGGATACCGGCGACCCGCACGGTGTCGCCCGACTCGAGTCGCGAGGCGTCGGAGAAGACCGCCGAGTAGCCGGACGTTGAACCGCCCCGGTACTCGGAGAACGTCATGAACAGAAACGCGGTCAGCAACACCATCACGACGGCGAAGATGCCGAACTTGACGAACGTGCTGTGTCGCGGCGGTCATCCGGGCATCCCAATTTGCGCCGTGTTGCGCGGGGGTCCGTCGATCGGGCCGAACAGCCATTGTTTGAGCGCGTCGGAGTTCAGCAGGATGCCCTGATTGCCGTACCTCAACGGGTTGGTCCCGACGTCGCCAACCAGGAACGGCGGCCGGTACTCGAACGGCACGTTCGGCAGGCCGAGCTCCTGGCAGTACGACTTGTTCGCCTTTGCGTTGACCTTCGGCAGATCCTGCGGGTACCGGTAGCGCTCGACGCCGAGGGTGAAGCTGGACCCCACGTAGATACCGGGGTACGGCAATTGGGGCGAGTTCGTGAACGGGACGAGCCCGGCGACGATGCACCACACGTGCTCGTGGTACTTGGCCAGCAGATCGGTGGTCGGCACCAGAAGGCCCGTCACGTTCTTCAGACCCTCGGAGTTGCTACCCACCACGTCGTTGCCCACCTCGGCGAGGCCGGTCGCGCTGACGAGGAATGCGTCGAGATTGTCCTGTTCCTCGACGATGCTGCGGCTCAGCCGAGTGGAGTTGTCCACGGTCTTGACGAGGTCGGGCGCCGCGTCGCCGTACGCGGTCAGCACGGGGACCGACGTCTCGATGTCGCGGCTGAGGTTCGGCAGGCTCGGCTCGATCTTGGCCAGGAACGCATTGAAGTCCGACAGCGTCTGGCCGAGCTTCTCGCCGCGGCCGTTGAACGCCGTCGCGATCGCGCCGAGGGTCTCGTTCAGCTTCGCCGGGTCGATCTTGTCCAGCACCGACACCAACTGCTGGAAGACGGTGTTGATCTCGACCGTCACGTGCTGGCTCTGAATCACCTGCCCGGCGCGCAGTTTCTCCGGTGAGGGATCTTTGGGGGCATCCAGCTGAACGAACTTTGCGCCGAAGACCGTCGAGGAGGTGATGTCGACGAGCACGTTGGAGGGAATCAGATGCATCTGCGACGGATCCATCGCCAGGTGAATGGCCGCTTGGCCGTCCGGCTTCGACTCGATCGATGCGACCTTGCCCACCTGCACGCCGCGCATCTTCACCCTGGCGTCGGGATTCATCACCAGGCCTGCGCGATCCGACAACACGGTCACGGGTACCGTTTCGGTGAAGCTGCCCCGGAACAGTCCAACGGCCAGGGCGAAGATCAAGCCGAGCGCGACCACCAGGCCGAGCCCGGCCAGCGGGCGCACCGCACCACTCTTCATCGGCTCGTCTCCCCTATCCCGACAGGTTGAAGTTGCCGTTGGCACCGTAAATGGACAGGGAGACGAGCAGTGTCACCGACACCACGACAACGAGTGACGTGCGCACCGCGTTGCCCACCGCAACACCGACGCCCGAAGGGCCGCCGCTGGCGAAATAGCCGTAATAGGTATGTATCAACAGGATGGTGATTGCCATCAGCACGGCTTGCAAAAACGACCACAGCAGGTCGATCGGATTCAAGAACGTGTTGAAGTAGTGGTCGTACAGCCCGCCGGACTGTCCGAACAGCACCACCGTGGTGAACTGGCTGGCGATGAACGACAGGATGACGGCGATCGAGTACAGCGGGGTGATCGCGATCATGCCCGCGACGATCCGGGTGCTCACGAGGTACTCGACGGGGCGAATCGCCATTGATTCCAGCGCGTCGATCTCTTCGTTGATCCGCATCGCACCCAGTTGGGCCGTCACGCCCGCACCGAATGTGGCCGCAAGGCCGATGCCCGCGACCACCGGCGCCGAGATACGGACGTTGATGAACGCGGCCAGGAATCCGGTCAAGGCTTCGATGCCGATGTTGCCCAGTGAGCTGTAGCCCTGGACGGCCAGGGTGCCGCCCGCCGCAAGGGTGAGGAAGCCGACGATCACAACGGTGCCGCCGATCATCGCCAACGTCCCGGCGCCCATGCTGATCTCGGCGATCAGGCGGATGATCTCCCGGCGGAAATGGATCGCCGCGTGCGGCATGCCGCCAAGAGCCTTCGCATAGAACAGGACGTGATCGCCGATCCGGCTGAAGAAATCCACCGGTCGTCGTGCCGACCGGAATAGTCGTGGATAGGTCGCCCGCAATGTCATGGCGCTATCCCGTCGTCATCCGGATGCCGATGGCGGTCACGATCACGTTGATCACGAACAGCGCCATGAACGCGTACACCACCGTCTCGTTGACCGCGTTGCCGACGGCCTTGGCGCCGCCGCCGGTGATCGTCAACCCGCGGTAGCACGCCACCAGGCCGGCGATCAGGCCGAACAGTGCGGCCTTGACGCACGAAATGATCACCTCAGGCACCCCGGTCAACAGCGTGATGCCTGCGGCGAACGCGCCGGGATTGACGTCCTGAATGAAGACCGAGAACGTATAGCCGCCGAGGATGCCGATGATGACGACGAGGCTGTTCAGCAGCAGCGCAACCAAGCCGGACGCCAGCATGCGGGGAGTCACCAACCGTTGCACCGGGTTGATGCCCAACACCTCCATCGCGTCGATCTCTTCGCGGATCGTCCGCGAGCCAAGGTCCGCGCACATGGCCGTCGCGCCGGCCCCGGCCACGATCAGCACGGTGACCAGCGGGCCGATCTGGGTGACCGCGCCGAACGCGGCGCCCGCGCCGGACAGGTCGGCGGCACCGAGCTCGCGCAGCAGAATGTTGAGGGTGAAGCTCACCAACACCGTGAAAGGTATGGCGACCAGCAGAGTGGGCGCCAACGAAACCTTGGCGATGAACCAGCACTGCTCGAGGAACTCCCGCCACTGAAACGGTCGACGGAAAATGAACTTCACCGCGTCCGCCGACATCGAGAACAGGCCACCGACGGCCTGCATCGGCCCGGCGAAGTTGCGGATCTGCGGCAGCCCCGGCGACCACCGCTCCGGCCCTTTAATGGCCACGGGCAACCGGTCCTTCCAGAATCGTGACCGCCGATACTGCAGTCGGGCCACCGATGTTGTGCGCCAGCGCGATTCGCGCGCCGTCGACCTGGTTCACGGCGTCGCCGCGCAACTGTGCGAAGAGTTCAACGCACTGCGCGACCCCGGTCGCCCCCGGCGGGTGGCCCTTGGCCTTCAACCCGCCGCTGGGATTCACCGGCAATCCACCGCCGATTGTCGTGACCTCCGCTTCGAGAAGCTTGTAGGCCCCGAATCGCTCGGCGAAGCCCAGATCTTCATAGCTGATCAACTCGATGCCGGTGAAAAAATCGTGAACTTCGGCGACATCGATATCAGATGGTGTCCTGCCGGCCATGGTGAACGCCTGCTTGGCGGCACGCACCGTCGCGGTGAGCGTTGTCATGTCCGGCTTGTGCTGGTGCATCACCGAGTCCAGCCCGATGCCGACACCACGGATCCACACTGGTCGGTGGGTGAAGCGGTCCACTACGTCTTCGGCGGCGAGCACCAGTGCGGCGGCCCCGTCGCTCTGTGGGGCACAGTCGTAGAGACGGAACGGGGTCACCACGGTCGGCGCTGCCAGCGCCTGCTCCATGGTGATCTCGAAGCGCAACCGCGCCTTCGGGTTGTTGACGCCGTGCCGGTGGTTCTTCACCGCCACCATGGCGAGGTGCTCCTCGGTGGCGGGCGATTCGTGCAGGTAGCGCTGAACATGGAGGGCGAATCCGGCGGGAGACACCAGGCCGAGGGGGTAGTCCCAGGCCATGTCGCGGGCCATCGCCTCCCACTCCCACAACATGTCCGCCGACGTGGTGTCGCGCAGCTTGTCTGCGCCCATGACAAGGGCGACGTCGAAAGCGCCGGAGGCAACCCCGAACAACGCGTTGCGGACGGCATCGTTGCCGGTGGCACAGGAGTTCTCCACGCGGGTGACGGGCAGGTCCGGCAGTCCGAGTGAGTCGGCGAGGATGCCGGACGGGAAGCCGTCGGAGGTGCCCATCGCGCCGAACCAGGCCGCTTGCAGGTCCGCTTTCCGCAAGCCCTTGTCTACGCTGCGTGCACAGTCAGCGAACGCCATCGGCAGCAGGTCCTTGATGCCGAGTGCGAAATGTTCGCCGAACGGCGTCATGCCTGCGCCGACGATTGCGACGTTTCTCATGCCGCCCCCCGGGGGTCGGAGCGATGGGGGTACCGCCCACCCGAAGGGTAGGGGGACGACTGGGGGGAAGACACGGCCTCCGGCTCGAACGCGTAACCGTAGTCGGGCACACCGGACCGGACCGCGACACGACGCAGCGCCATCCGGCCGCGGTCGCCGATCCCGACGGTCCCCGGCTGCGCCCCGGTGACCTTCACGAGCGCGCGAACCCCTACCCCGTCCAACTCGACGATCACCAGCGAATAGGGCGTTCTCAACCCGGGAACCGGAATGTGAACGGTCGTCTCGGTGTAGACCGTCCCGGTGCGCGGCAGTGGCACCAATGCATACTCGGTGGCCAGGCCGCCGTCGTTTCCAACCCGGTACCGTGGCGGGAAATCCAGCTCCTCGGAGTCTGCGAAATGCCCTGCCTCCCAACGAACTTTAGCCTTGAAAGCGCGTTCGTACGCGGCCAGCGAGATCGGTATTTCGGCATCCGCAATATACCGACCCTCGGGGGTCGGCCGCGCGGCCGGTTCCCGGCGATGGATCGGCGCGGTGCCGCTGGTGACCGTGATCCCCGACAGGATGGCCTGCTCGACGGCGACCAACGGCCCGGTGACACCCCGCTCCGTCATTCCCGCGAGCGCGAACAGGCTCGAGCTGGCCCCCGTCGTTGGAAGGGGCGGCGGATTTCCGATGCACAGGTCGGCGGCGCGCTGGTGATCAACTCCCGCGACCGCTGCCGGGGTGTCCAGCCAGGCGGCCTCGAGTGAGGCGATCAGGCCTCGCTCGTGCAGCAGTCGCGGGTCGCCGTAGTCATGGACATCGCCGGTGGCATTTCGGGTCCGCACCGGCAGGCTGCGCGCGACGCGGGCAGCGGTGCGAACCTGCAGCCCATGTTCGGCGGTGAGGATGGCGGCGGCGCCCGCGGGCTCCAGATCCGCCCCGACGATCAGCGTCCTCGGTCGTGCGGAACTGAGCGCGTCCACCGTCGCCGGGGCACCGCCGAGCCGCTCGGCCACCTCGAGTTCGGGGTCGAGCCCGAGGCCGGCCAACAGCACCGCGGCGTTACTGCTTTCCAGTAGCGGCAGATCCCGGCTGACCAGGACCACGCGCTCCACTGCACCGCCCGCACTCAACGCGGCCCGGCCGGCCTCCACGGCCAGGGTGATCGCGTCCTCGTCGTCACCGGCCACCCGGCGT
Organism: uncultured Actinomycetota bacterium; assembly: GCA_963800125.1. Lineage (GTDB taxonomy): Bacteria > Actinomycetota > Actinomycetes > Mycobacteriales > Mycobacteriaceae > Mycobacterium. The sequence goes on from CAWDAC010000008.1 coordinate 20,169, forward strand.
TGGGCGGTTCCCCAACACGGCAGGTAGGTGCCGATGGAAGCGACGTAGGGCATTGAGGGTTCTCCCGCGGTCTAGGTGACGGCGCCGGCCGTCTTGAGCTCGATGATGCGGTCCCAATCAAAACCCAGTTCCAGCAAAATTTCCTCGGTTTGCTCTGCAAAACCCGGCGCAGCACCGGTCTGCGGCGCGGTGACATCGAATTGCACCGGGTTGGCGACCAGTTCCAGCTCCCCCGCTTGCACCAGGTACTCGTTGGCCCGGATCTGCGCATCCTCGACCGCCTGCAGGGTGTCCTGCACCGGCGCCCACGGGCCGGCCAGCGTCGCGAACTGCTTGCTCCACTCGGCGAGCGACCGTTTGCCCATCGCCTCGCTGAGCAACTCCACCCCCGCCGCGGTGTTCTCGGCGATCGACTCAACGGTGGCGAACCGCGGATCGTCGGCGAAGTCGTCGAGGTCCATGTGACGGCACACGTCGGCCCAGAACTTCGTCGGCTGCATCATGACGAACGAGATGTACCGATCATCAGCGGTGGCGTACAGCCCCACCAGCGGATTGATCGGCGAACCGTGCACACCGGGTGGGAACGCCTCCATGCGCTGGTTGAGGTGCTTGGTCAGCGCGACGGTGTGTCCCAACGCCCAGAACCCGCTGCCCAGCAGCGAGACATCCACAATCGAAGGCTCACCGGTGCGTTCCCGCTTGAGAAGGGCGGCGGCGATCCCCCCGGCGAGGTTGGTGCCGGAGATGGTGTCGCCGTAGGCCGGGCCGGGCGGGCCGATCATGCCCTCCATTCCCGGCGGGGTGATGGTGGCCGCGGTGCCCGCGCGACACCAGAAGGCGGTCATGTCGTAGCCGCCCTTCACTGACTCCTCGCCACGGGGCCCGAGTGCGCTGCCCCTCGCGTAGACGATCTTGGGGTTGACGGCCCGGATGTCATCGACGTCGATGCCGAACTTCTTGCGGTGGCCGGGCAGGAAGCTGGTCAGGAAGACGTCGCTGCGCCGGGCCAGGTTGTACAGCACTTCCTTGCCTTCGGGCACGGACATGTCCAGCCCGATGCTGCGCTTGCCGCGATTCGCGTGCTCGATGTTCGGGTTGGGATCTCCCTCGACCCGCAGCAGTCCGGTCTGCCGCAGGCCGCGCTGCGGGTCGCCGGTCACGGCGTGCTCGACCTTGATGACGTCGGCGCCCCACTCGGTCAGCACCGCGCCCGCAGAGGGGACGAAGCCGTACATGGCGACTTCGAGAACGCGAATTCCTTCCAGCGGCCTCACGGGCTGCCCTCTGCTCTTCGCGCAAGCGGCTCATCGACCGTCGCGAATGTCTTGCGCTCGAAGAACTCCTCGAGACCGGCGGTGCCCATCTCCCTCCCGATCCCGGACTGCTTGTAGCCGCCGAACGGGCTGTCGGGGCTGAAGTACATGCCGCCGTTGATCGAGAAGGTTCCGGTGCGGATGCGACGCGCCACCGCGACGGCGCGGTCCTGACTGCCGAAAACCGCGCCGGACAGGCCGTAGATGGAGTTGTTGGCGATCCGGACGGCGTCGTCGTCATCGTCGTAGGCGATCACCACGAGCACCGGACCGAACACCTCGTCTTGGGCGATTTCGCTGTCCGGATCGACATCGGTGAGCAACGTCGGGGTATAGAAGTAGCCCGGATCGACCTTTTCGCCTCCGGTCACCAGCGTCGCGCCCGCGTCGACCGCGCGCTTGACCATCCCGTCGACCTTGTCGCGCTGCTTCTCACTGATCAGCGGGCCCATGTAGGTCTGGGGGTCGGCCGGGTCGCCGTGGCGCACCAGACCGAAGTTGTTCTTGACCAGCTCGACGATCTCGTCCTTGTGCTTCCGGGGCACCAGCAGCCTCGACGTCAGCGCACAGCCCTGCCCGGCGTGCGTCACCATCGAGAACGCACTGAACAACGCCGCGGTGTTGAAGTCGGCGTCGTCGAGCACGATGGCGGCCGACTTGCCGCCGAGTTCGAGGAAGACCTTCTTCAGCGTCTCGCTGGCGGCGGCCATGATCCGGCGGCCCGTCGGCGTCGAGCCGGTGAAGGTCACCATGTCTACGTCCGGACTCGTGGTCAGCACCGCACCGACTTCGGGATCCGCACCGGAGAGCACGTTCACGACGCCGGCGGGGATGTCGGTGTGGTTGGCGATCAGCTCGCCGAGCGCGAGGGTGACCAGCGGGGTGTCCGGGGCTGCTTTGAGAACCACTGTGCAACCGGCGGCGAGCGCGGGCGCGAGCTTGGCCAGCGCGAGTTGGGTCGGGTAGTTGTAGGCGATGATCGCCGCGACCACGCCCGCGGCCTCTTTCTCCACCCAGCGGTGATGCTGCATGCCTCGGCTCTCGATGTTGCCGAGGTCCTCGGTCATCGGATAGCTCTTCAGCAGCTCGGCGTAGTAGCGCACGATGGCGATCGGCGAGTCGAGCTGTGCGCCCCGGCACAGCGCGGGGGTGGCACCGACCTCTGCGATGGTCAGCTCGGCGAGCTCGTCGCGGTGATCGATCAGCGCTTGGTGCAACTGCTCGAGGCAGCGGACCCTGCGCACGGTGTTGGTCGCCCAGTCGGTGCTGTCGAACGCGCGACGAGCGGCCGCAAGCGCGGCTTCGGCGTCGGCCACGGTGGCGTCCGGAGCGTGGCCGAGCACCTCTCCGGTGGCGGGGTTGAGAGAAGGAAACGTCCGTGGCGTCTCGACCAACTGTCCGTCGATGAGCATGCGCCGATCGGCGTCCCGCTCAGATGTGCCCGTAGCGGTGCTCGGCCCGTCACCCGAGATCGTCGACGCTTCCGGCATTCACCCTCCTCAGATGTGATGGAAACTTCATTCTCATCCTCGGCGAATCATACATTCGCGCCATGAGAACTCAAGATAACCTAGATGGCCTAGTCATGTGCCCTGATGACGGCGATGGCGCCAAAACGGATGCGACAATTAGGCCTGATTTGTCTTGCGAGACCGCACGCACCGAGAGTACGGTTCTCATATTCGGAAGGAAGATTCTTGATGATTGAGACGAGCGCGGCTTCGTGAAGACCGCCGTCGTAACCGGAGGCGGCTCGGGCATCGGCCTGGCCGTCGCGAACCGGCTGCGCTCCGACGGGTACCACGTCGCCACCCTCGACCTGGTCCCGTCCGACGACAAGTTCGCCCACACCGCCGATGTCACCGACCGCGCGGCGGTGGACGCCGCGCTGGCTGCCGTCCGGGAACAGCTCGGCGCCGTCACCATCCTGGTGAACGCGGCGGGAATGGAACGCTTCAAGCGGTTCACCGACCTCACGTTCTCCGACTGGCAACACGTCATCGATGTCAATCTGAACGGGGTGTTCCACTGCGTGCAGGCGGTGCTGCCGGACATGGTCGAGGCCGGCTGGGGACGGATCGTGAACATCTCGTCGTCCAGCGCCCATTCCGGGCAGCCGTACATGGCGGCGTATGTGGCGGCCAAGTCCGCGGTGAACGGGCTGACCAAGTCGCTGGCCCTCGAGTACGGGCCTGCGGGCATCACGGTGAACGCGGTGCCGCCGGGCTTCATCGACACCCCGATGCTGCGCAAGTCTGAGGAACGTGGGCTGCTCGGCGCGACCATCTCCGAACACATCGAGCGAACACCGGTCCGCCGGGTCGGTAAGCCCGAAGACATCGCCGCCGCGTGTGCATTTCTGATCTCCGAGGAAGCCGGCTACATCACCGGCCAGATCCTCGGTGTCAACGGCGGACGAAACACGTGAGAACTGAACAAAAGCACTGAAAGGACATCTGTAGTGGGACGCGTTCAAGGAAAAGTTGCATTCGTCACCGGCGCTGCGCGCGGGCAGGGCCGCAGCCACGCCGTTCGGCTGGCCGAGGAGGGCGCCGACATCGTCGCGGTCGACATCTGCCACGACATCGAGACAATCGGCTACCCAATGGCCAAGCCGGAGGATCTCGACGAGACCGCCAAGCTGGTCGAGAAGACCGGTCGGAGCGTGGTGACCGCACAGGCGGACGTTCGCGAGGCCGAGCAGCTGCGCGAGGCGCTGGACCGCGGCATCGCCGAGTTCGGCAAGCTCGACATCGTCGTGACGACGGCCGGTATCGCAGGCATGAAGGGCCAGCCGCAGCTGCAGGCCTGGATAGACGTGATCAACACCAACCTGATCGGCACCATCAACGCCATCCAGGTCGCTCTGCCGCACCTGTCCGAAGGCGCCTCGATCATCGCCACCGGTTCCACCGCCGCGCTGATGGACGTCGCCAAGAACGACAATCCCGGCACCGACCCGGGCGGCGCCGCCTACCTGCATTCGAAGAGGTTGTTGTCGCAGTACGTCCACCACCTTGCGGCTGAGCTCGCGCCGCTTGGTATCCGCGCCAACGTCGTGCACCCGACGAACTGCAACACGCCCATGCTGCAGAGCGAGCCGATGTACAAGTCCTTCCGGCCGGACCTGGAGCACCCGACCCAGGCCGACGCCGAACCGGTTTTCTATGTCCAGCAGGCGATGAAGGTGCCGTGGATCGAGCCCGAGGACATGAGCAACATGGTCCTCTTCCTGGCATCTGATGAGGCCAGGTACATCACGGGTACGCAGCAGCGCGTCGACGCAGGCGGCTACCTGAAGTGGTACGACTACCACGTCTGACGGAGGTCACTGTGAAGGTTTTTGTTGATTCGGAGCGCTGTCAGGGACACACGCTGTGCTCGATGATCGCGCCAGATTCGTTCGAGCTCAGCGACATTGACGGCACCTCGTCGCCGGTCAACGAAGTGGTTCCGCCCGAACAGGAAGACGCCGTGCGCGAAGCCGCGCACTCGTGCCCGGAGCAGGCCATCTCAATCGAAGACTGACGTCTTTGGTGATCAAGACGAAATACGTAGGGAGACAACAGCCGTGAGTGTCGACGATACCCTCAAGGACGCCGCGCACGCGAGGAGCGAAAAGGAGGCCGCGCACGCGAGGAGCGAAAAGGAGGCCGCCGACAACGATCGCAAGAAGAACGCCTACCACTTCGATCGGCATACCTCGGAGTACCGGCTCAACTTCGAGAAGATCACCGAGGAGATGCAATCCCGGTGCCCGATGGCGTGGACGGACACCTATGACGGCCACTGGGTGGCGGCGGGCAGCAAGGAGGTATTCGAACTCGCCCGCTGCCCGGCGGTGTCCAACGACCACGACGTCACCGGTGAGGGCAGCGGTTATCAGGGCATCACGATTCCGAAGGCCAGCCGCGCCACGGCCGTGCGCGGCGGAATCCTGGAGATGGACGAGCCCGACCACAGCACCTATCGCGGCGCGCTCAACCCATACCTGTCACCTGCGGCGATCAAGCGCTGGGAGCCGTTCGTCGACGAGATCACCCGGGCGGCACTCGACGAACACATCGAGTCCGGTCAGATCGACTTCGTCGACCATCTGGCCAACGTGGTTCCCGCTGTCTTCACGCTGGCGATGATGGGCGTCGAGCTCAAGAAATGGAACATCTACAGCGAGCCGACCCATGCGTCGGTGTACACACCCGAACACTCCCCCGACCGGGAGAAGATCAACGCCCAGCACCGCGAGATGGGTATCGACATCCTCAACAACATGTTCGAGATCCGGGAGAACCCGCGGCCGGGCCTGGTGAATGCGCTGCTGCAGCTGCGGATCGACGGCGAGCCCGCGCCGGACATGGAGATTCTGGGCAACATCGGGCTCATCATCGGTGGCGGTTTCGACACCACCACCGCGCTCACCGCCCATGCACTGGAATGGCTCGGCGAGAACGCCGATCAGCGCGAGCGGCTCAGTCGCGAGCGCGATACGCTGCTGCACCCCGCCACCGAGGAGTTCCTGCGCTTCTTCACGCCCGCCCCCGGCGACGGCCGCACATTCTCTGAAGACATGGAGTTCGAGGAAACACGGTTCAAGGAGGGTGAGCGGCTGTGGATCTCGTGGGCGATGGCCAATCGCGACCCGTCGGTCTTCCATGACCCCAACGAGATCATCCTGGACCGAAAAGGCAACCGGCACTTCAGCTTCGGCATCGGTGTGCATCGTTGCGTCGGATCCAACGTCGCACGCTCGGTGTTCAAGTCGATGTTGACAGCAGTGCTCGACCGGATGCCGGACTACGTCTGCGATCCAGACGGCACCGTGCACTACGAGACGATCGGCGTCATCCAGGGCATGCAGCACCTACCCGCCGCGTTCACCCCGGGTCCCAGGCTGGGCCCCGGTCTCGACGAGACGCTGGACAAACTGCAGCGGATCTGTGACGAACAGGAACTCGCGCGGCCGATCACCGAGCGCAAGGAAGCCGCCGTTATCGATTGACCTACCAACGGGTGAGGTTGAACGGGTAGGTGAACGCTCCGCCCGGCGCCCCGTCGCAGCCTGCGTCAAACGAGGATGTCATCGAACCGACCAGCGTCGCCGCATCCCACGTGTAGACGTCGCGGGTGGGGATTGTCGGGCCGTAATAGATGTTGCCGCAACGCAGGCCGTAAGGGTCGTCGACGGTCATCGCGTACCGACCGTCGGCGAGTTGCGCGGTTTGGGTGAACTGGAAGGCCTTCGCGATCGGCTGGGCTAGGGCGCTCACCAGAACACAGTTGGGCTCGCACCACGCAACGGCCCATATCCAGGTATGGAAGTCGCGCCTGCCCTCGATGTTCAAGCTGTAATTGCCGATCGGCATCGCGGCACTAGCTGGTGGCGCAAGTGCCACGGCTGCGGCCGTTACCGCAAGCGCAATGCCTACCTTGACCGATTTCATATAACGCTCCACTCCCACGGATCGAAACCAAATATAAGCATCACGCGCCGGGCGGCGGGACGAATCCGCCCAGCAGCTCCTCGAGGCAGCGACCCACCGCCAGCGTCGTGCGATCCTCGAGATACGGCCCGACGATCTGGATGCCCACCGGCAGGCCCGATGCGGTGCGACCCACGGGGACGACGGTGGCCGGAAGGTGGGTCAAGGTCGCCAGCGAAATCCAGCCCATCATGTCGGTGTAGGGCCTGCTGCCGCCGTTCGACCTGATAACCCGGTCGGCGAAGGGCTCGCTCTGGTCGTGTGGGATGGCGGGCACCACCGCCACCGGCATGAGTAGTGCGTCCACATCGGAGAAGAACTCAGCCATCAGCGCACGCAGCCGCTCGCGTTTCTCGTTGGCGAAGACCCAGTGGCGATAACGCTGAGTGGCGAAGCGCGCCGTGCGGGCCAGCGGGCGGTCATCCTCGTCGGGCAATGAGTCCGCCAGTGCTACCAAATTGTCGAAACTGTGCTGAGCCATGGTGCTGAGCAGAATCGGATAGAGCAGCTGCTGATACGTGCGCACCACGTCCGGCAACGGAAGCTTCGGCCGCGCATCGACCAGCCGAGCGCCGCCGGCCCGCAGCGCGGCGGTGGCCGACTCCAGAACCTGCCCGACCTCGGGGTCGACCGGATAGGCCGGATCGTCGAGCCAGAAGGCCAGCCGCAACTCGCGTAGCGTTGCGCCACGCGGGGCCGGAAGCTCGAGACGCCATCCGACGGCCGCGAGTCCCGCCGCGCCCGCGAGCACCCCGAGCGCGAGTTCGAGGTCGTCGACGTCGCGCGCGATCGGCCCAATGACGTTGAGGTCGGTCGAGGCAAGGGTGCCCGGCGCAGGCGGCAGATGCCCACGTTGTGGTACGACGCCCCAGGTCGGCTTGTGGCCACACACTCCGCACCAATTCGACGGGACGCGAATCGAACCCGCGATGTCGCTGCCCAGCTCGAGCGCCGTCATGCCGGTGGCGACGGCGGCGGCCGCCCCGCCGGACGACCCGCCGGTGGTGCGGTTGGTGTCCCACGGGTTGCTGCTGGTGCCGAAGATCGGGTTGTAGGTCTGCCAGTCACCCGCCAGGGTCGGCGTGTTGGTCTTGCCGAAGATCACCGCGCCCGCGTTGCGCAGCCGTCGAACCGCCTCGGCGTCGTGCTCCGGCACGTGGTCCCACGCCGCCAGCCCGCAGGTCGTGCGCATGCCCGCGGTCTGGTAGGTGTCCTTAATCGTCATCGGCACGCCGTGCAGCGGTCCGCCTGCCTCGCCGCGCGCCAACGACGCATCCGCTGCGTCCGCGGCCCGCCGGGCGCCGTCGGGATCCAGCGTGACAACGGCGTTCAGCGGTCCGTTGAGCCGTTCGACACGGGCCAGGTAGTCCTCCAGCAGTTCGCGACTCGAGATGTCGCGACGCCGAATCGCCTCGGCCAGTACATGGGCGGGTCGCAGCGCGATGTCAGGCATGGTGCGCATCATCCCGTCAGTTCTCGGCCTCGCGCCAGCAGATCTGGCAACACCGCCGCCATCGCCTCGAGATCGGTTCTGGGTGAGCTGCGGCGACGGTTGTGTTTGACGATCAGCGACCACGTCGCCACAGACTTGAAGCACGCGAGTGCTTGGAACCATTCGAGATCCGGCACGTCGCGGCCCAGTTCCCGCGAGTAGATCGATGCCAGTTGTGCGGGCGCAGGCGTGACCCCGACGTAGGGGGTGTCTCGACGATAGGTACTCGGGTCACAGTTGGTCAGGAACCAGCCCGCGTCGATGCGTGGGTCGGCGAGGGACCAGATCTCCCAGTCGATGACGGCGGTGATGCGCTCGCCGACGGCCAGCAGATTGCCGAGCCGGAAGTCGCCGTGCACGACGACCGCGGGCAACTGCGGTGGCACTGATGCTTTCAGCGCGTCACGCAGCTCCTGCCAGCCGGGCGCCAGCCGCGGATCGACGGTTTCCAGCGTTCGGGACCACCGGTCGACCTCCGCGACGGGTCCGGTCCTCGGATCACCGTCGAGGTCCAGCGAACTCGGAGCGATCCGGTGCAGCTGCGCCATGGTCGTCGCCGCGTTCCGGAATCGCTGAGCCACAACCGAATCGGGTTCGGTCGCGCTGTCGGCGTCGAACAGCGGCTCGACCGAGGTTCCGTCCAGCATGGACATCACGAACAACGGCGGGATCTCCGGAGGGTCACCCCCGTCCTCCAGGAGCACCTCGGGCACCGGCACCGGTGTCGAACCCAGTGCGCGGATGATCCGCGACTGCCGCAGCACGTCGCGGTGCAGTTTCGGCGCGACACCCGGCGGGGCGACCTTGATGACAACCGGCCTGCCTGCCATCGCGCCTGCATACGTCAGGCTGGACGAGCCCCCGGCAAGGGGACGCAGCTGCGCGACACCGTGCGGCGCCAGCCGGACGGTGAGTTGATCGAGTAGTTGGTCGTTCAGGTCAACCAACCGACCTCACGCAGGAACGCCTGTGTGTGCGCAATGCGACCGGTCAGCGATTTCGGATCGCCGGTGCACAGCATGAAGGCGGTCTGGGTGATCAGCTCGATGTCCTCGGTGTCGGTCTTGGCCAGATCAAGTGTGCCCGCGCCCGGCGTGGCGACCGGGTTGGTCGGCGCCGCGGCGTTGACGGCGATCCCGTCGTGGTACAGCTCGGCCGCAAGGCTTTTCGTCAGCCGGTTGAGTGCGGCCTTGACTGTGCCGTAGATGCCGAAGCCGGCCGCTCGATCGAAATCGGAGAACGGCGGACCGCCAGGAAGGTCGCCACCGACGGACGTCACATTGAGTACCCACCCACGGCCACGTTCGCGCATGGCGGGGATCGCCATCTGGGTCAAGTGCAACGGCGCCAGCACGTGCATCTCCATCATCAGCCGCACCCGCCGGTCAGGAAACTCGTCGAGTGGGCGCAGGAACGTGACGGCAGCGTTGTTGACCAGAATGTCGGGTGCGCCAACGCGTCCGACGACCTCGCCGAAGAGGCGCTCGCGGTCTTCGACCATGGACAGATCCGCCTGGATCGCGATCGCCGACCCACCGGACGCCTCTATCTCCGCAAGCGTCTGGCGAAGAGAGCCTTGATATCTCGGGTCTGGCTCCATGGTGCGCGCGGTGAGTGCCACCGTCGCGCCTTCGCCTGCCAGTCGCTGCGCGATCGCCTTGCCGAGGCCCCGGCTGGTACCGGTCACCAGGGCCACCTTGCCGTCACATGGTGCGGGCAATTGAAAACCTCCCCGGGGTCAAGTGCGCGGAATCCCTGCAAGTTTGTCGGCGAACTTCGCTTCGGCAGCTTCCCGCAGCCGCAGCAGGTGCTCCGACGGGAAGATGTCGGGCGCCGGCTTGTGCTCCCTGAGCAGCAAGCGGGCCAGCGTGACCTTGTGCACCTCGGTCGGCCCGTCGGCGAGCCCGAGCACGAACGACTCCACCAGGTATTGAACAAACGGCATTTCGTGGGTCGTGCCCAGCGAGCCGTGCAGTTGAAGCGCGCGGCTCGACACGTCGTGAAGAACCTTCTGCATCATCGCCTTGACCGCCGAGATGTCTGCCCGAACGGCCTTGTAATCGTTGTGCAGGTCGATCTTCCACGCGGTCTGCAAGGTGAGCAGGCGGAACGCCTCGATTTCCATCCACGAGTCCGCGACCATCTCCTGGACCAGCTGCTTGTTGGACAACATTTCGCCCTGGGTGTATCGCGAGACGGCCCGTTCACACAGCATGTCGAAGATACGCCGGACCAGTCCGACGGTGCGCATGGCGTGGTGGATCCGCCCGCCGCCCAACCGCGTCTGCGCGACCACGAATGCTCCACCCCGGGGTCCGAGCATGTGATCGGCCGGGACGCGGACGTTCTCGTAGCGGACATAGCCCTCGCGCCCGCCGCCCCGCGGCTGGTAACCCAGCCCGACGTCGCGCAGCACGTCGATTCCCGGTGTCTCGGCGGGCACGACGAACATCGAGTGGCGTTCGTACGGCGGCGCATCCGGATCGGTCACGGCCATCACGATCAGAAACGACGCCATCGACGCGAAGGAGGAGAACCACTTCTCGCCGTTGATCACCCAGTGATCGCCGTCTTGCACCGCGGCGGTGGTGAACACCTTGGGGTCGGCCCCGCCTTGCGGTTCCGTCATCGAGAAGCACGACACGATCCGGTTGTCCAGAAGCGGCTCGAGGTAGCGTTCCTTCAGCTCCGGCGTCCCGTAGTGAGCGAGGATCTCGCTGTTGCCGGAGTCGGGTGCCTGCGAACCGAAAACGATTGGTGCGCATTCGGAGCGGCCGAGAATCTCGTTGAGCAGCGCCAGTTTCACCTGGCCGTAGCCGGGCCCACCCAAATGCGGGCCGAGGTGGGTGGCCCACAGCCCGCGCTCCTTGACGATCTGCTGTAGAGGCGGAATGAGCGCCTGGCGCACCGGGTCGTTCAGGTCGTGCGACTCCTTGACGATCAGATCGATCGGCTCGCATTCCGACCGCACGAACTGATCGACCCAGGCCAGCTGCTCCGCCCACTCGGGGTCAGTCGAGAAGTCCCACGCCATCGGACGTCCTTCCGTCGGTGTTCAGTTGCTACTCTGCCGCGCGATGCCGGAGTCGATCAGCCCGGTGATGGCTTCGTCGTCCAGCCCGAGGCCGGCAAGCACCTCGCGGGTGTGATCACCGGGCAACGCGGGACCGGTTGGCGTCACGGGCTGCGTCCGGGAGAACCGCGGCGCCGGCGCGGGTTGCACAACGCCGTCGATCTCGATGAAGGTGCCGCGGGCCACGTTGTGCGGGTGCCGCGGCGCTTCGGTGAGGCTGAGCACGGGTGCGGCACAGCATCCCGGCGAACTGAGTTGTCGTTCCCATTGCGCGCGGGTCTTCTCGCGGAACCGCTGCGCAAGCACCGCACGGTGCGCATCCCACGCCGTCGGGTCGTTCTCGTCGTGCGGCACATCGACACCGAGGCGCTGACACAACTCCGCGTAGAACTGCGGTTCCATGGCTCCGACGGCGACGTGCTTGTCATCGGCGGTTTCGTAGACGCCGTAGTAGTGGGCGGCGCCGTCTAATACGTTGGCGTGCCTGTGGTCCCGCCATGTCCCTGCTGCCACCATCCCGTAGTACGGAGTCATCAGCGTGGCGGCGCCGTCAACCATTGCCACGTCCACGACCTGGCCTTGCTGCGATGCGCGCGCGTCCAGGATGGCGCTCAACAATCCGACCGCCAGCAGCATGCCGCCGCCGCCGTAGTCGCCGACGAGATTGAGCGGTGGAACCGGCGCATCGGCGGTGCCGATGCCGTTCAGCGCGCCCGCCAGCGCGATGTAGTTGATGTCGTGGCCGGCACGGTCGGCATACGGTCCGTCCTGCCCGTACCCGGTCATCCGCGCGTACACCAGCCGCGGGTTCACCTCGAGCAGGTCGTCCGGGCCGATGCCCAGCCGCTCGGCGACCCCGGGCCGGAAGACCTCGATGAATGCTTCGGCGCTCTCGACCAACCGCAGCAGAATCGCCCGGCCCGCCGCCTCTTTGACATCCAACGCGATGGATCGCTGGCTGCGCCGCACGGTGTAGTCGATGGGCAGCGGGCCGTCGACCGCGCGCGGCATGTCGACCCGCACGACGTCGGCGCCGAGGTCACCGAGCAGCATGCCGCAGAACGGGCCAGGACCGAGGCCGCCCATCGTCACGATCCGCACGCCGTGCAGCGGTCCGCTCACCGCTGCCGTCTGCTCTTCGCGCGAGCGCTCATCGGCGACCACTTCTGCCGTCGGGCCGCGGCGTCGTCGGTGGCGTGGCTGAGCACTTGGTTTCGGTTCTCGAGATCCATCGCCCCGCCGAGTCCCGCGGCATCGGTATTCACCTGCAGCGCACGCTTGGTCAGTTGCACACCAAGCGGCGACAACTCGGCGATTGTCGACGCGATCTCCATCGCACGGTCGGCAAGGCGGTCCGGCTCGACCAGTTCGCTCACCAGGCCCCGACGGTTGGCTTCGTCCGCCGACACGGTGCGACCGGTCAGCATCCAGTCAGCGGCGACGCTGGTTCCGACGATCCTCGGGAGGTGATAGCTCATGCCCATCTCGGCGCCGGACAACCCAAGCAGTATGGCGGCATTGCCGAATGTGGCCGCCGCTGAGCAGATCCGGATGTCGGAGGCCAGGCACAGCGCGAGTCCTGCTCCGACACAAGGTCCGTTGACCGCGGCGATGACGGGCTGCGGCAGGTTCCAGATCGCTTGCGGCAGCGCCGCCATCGCCTCTTGGAATCGCAACCGGTCGATGGCCGGATCGGTGGCCTCCAGCGCATCTGGCCCGAAGTTGCGCATGTCGATGCCCGAGCAGAAACCTCGGCCCGCTCCGCTGAGGACGACGACATTGACCGAGGCATCCGTGGCGATGTCAGCGAACGTCTGCAGAAGTTCGTCGCGCATCACTTGGTTGATCGCGTTGAGTTGTTTCGGCCGGTTCAGCTGCAGCGCAACGATGCCGGGCCGCTTCCGGTCGAGAGTCAATGTCTCGGTCACGTCGGCTCCGCTGAACTCAGCGCCGAGGCAAGCCGAGCACCTGCGTGGCGATGATATTGCGCTGAATCTCCGAGGTTCCGCCGGCGATGGTGCCACCGAAGCTGCGGGCGTAGCGCTCGAACCAACTGGCGAAGTAGTGGTCGAGGTTCATGTGCGCGTAGGGACCCGTCGTCGAGGGATGAGTGAGCCCGTCCGCCCCTGCGGCGGTCAGCGCGTTCTCGAACGCCTGACGCTCCGCCTCGGATCCGAACAGCTTGAGCACGGACACCGACGCGGTGTCCATCTCACCTCGTGCGGCCCTGGCCAGCGCTGCCGAACCCATCGCCCGCAGCGCCTGGTAGTCCATGATCGTTGTGGCGTACTGGTCGCGTTCCAGCTCGGTGCGTGGCCGGAAGTCTGCGATCATGTTGTCGATCCGGTCGGCGAAGCCCAGCCACATCATCGTGCGCTCGTGTCCGAGTGAACCATTGGCCACGCCCCAGCCACCGTTGAGCGGCCCGACGAGGTTCTCGGCGGGCACCTCCGCGTCGGTGAAGAAAACCTCGTTGAAGTCCAAGTTCTCCTGACCGCAGATGTCGGCGAACGGCCGGCACACCACACCCGGGGTGTCGGTGGGAATGATCAGCGCGCTGATGCCCTTGTGCTTCGGCGCGTCCGGGTCGGTGCGCACGAACGCCAGCAGGAAGTCCGCGTCGTGGGCGCCGGAGGTCCACACCTTCTGGCCGTTGACCACGAAGTGGTCACCGTCGCGCACCGCGCGGGTCCGCAGCGACGCCAGGTCGGAGCCGGCGCTGGGCTCGCTCATGCCGAGCGAAGCGGTCAGCTCGGCCTTGAGCACCGGCACCGCCCAGCGGTGCTTCTGCTCCTCGGAGCCAAACGAAATCAGCGACGCCGCAATGATGTTCACACCTTGCGGATTAAGGCTGTGGTAGATGCGGCGACGGCACAGTTCGTCGAGATGCACGAACTGCTGCAGTACCGTCGCGTTTCGGCCGCCGAACTCCGGCGGTTGGGCGGGCAGCAGCCAGCCGTTGTCGAACAGCAGCCGCTGCCACTTGCGCGCCCACTGCGGCATGTGCGACACCGACCTCGGCCGCTCCAGCGTCTCGGCCTCCGGCGGCAGATGCTCGTCGAGGAACGCCGCGAACTCGGCGCGAAACTCCTCGACGTCGGAATCAAAAGTCAGCTGCATTGAATTCCTCCGCGATCATCGCGCGATGTTCGGCGGCGCCACCGAGCAGCAGCTCGCCGGCCTTGGCCCGCTTCAGCGCGAACTGAAGATCGTTCTCCCAGGTGAAGCCCATGGCACCGAACAGCTGCAGGCCGTCCCGGAACACCACCGCCTGGCACTCCCCCGCCGCCGCCTTGGCCATCGCCGATGCCAGGCGTCGACGTGGGTCGTCGGCTGAGATGGTCAGCGCCGCGAAGTACGACAGCGCGCGGGCGCGCTCGGTGGCGACGTGCATGTCGACGGCCTTGTGCTGGACCGCCTGGAACGAACCGATGGCGACGCCGAACTGCTGACGCTGCTTCACGTGCTCCAGCACCAGGTCGAGGATGCGCTGGCACGCACCGACCGTCGTGATCGCCATGCCGGTAAGTGCCAGATGGCGGGCCTTCTCGGCATCGGTGTGCAACCGCTCGGTGTCGGGCAGCCGGACGCCGGCGAAGGACACATCGGCAACGTGCAACACCGGGTCGAACACCGGGCTGCGCCGGATGGCCACCGCGCCGGCATCGACGAGGAAGACCCCGCCCTCGGTGACCACCGCCAGCCGTTCGGCCCGGTCGGCGTCGAGGACGTGTCGTGCCGTTCCGTCCAGCACCCAGCCGTCGGCGTCGCGGTAGGCGGTGATGCCGTCGTAGATCGCCGCACCGGCCTTTTGCGGGTCGAAGCGGTCGCCGGCGAGGGGCGCAAACTGCGTCAACGTCGCGAGGAACGGCGTCGGATCGGTGGCGCGGCCGAGTTCCTCGAGCACGATTGCGAGTTCGACCGCGTTCTCCGGATCGGTCAGCTCGGTCCAGCCGGCATCGATGTAGGCCTGCCACAACGGCGACGGGTCGACCCCGTTCTCCGCGACCTCGCGAACCAGCGACGGCGGGCATTGCTTGCCCACCGCGTCGCGCACGGTGTCCTGCCACAACCGCTGATCAGCATCGAACTCGAGTAGCATCCGGCGCCTCCTGAGGGGCTAGTCGGGTCGATAGGAGAATAACATTCTCCTTAGATGTTGTAACCGTTCTCCGAATCCAACTAGTGCATTTCGGTTTGTCGCTGCCGTGCAGTTGACCAGCGCACGCCCTGACCTGCGCAGAAGTAAGCGTACCGCTTGAGAACCCTATTCTTGCATTTGAAGAACTTCCCTTTACACTGAGGGTATGTGGGCGCCCGGCGCGCCCCTGACCGACGCGTGTGTGGCGACGGGTCGTCGGATGAGTATCGGAGGCGACTTTCGTGATCGAACACAGTGACGGGACCAAGACCCCCGTTATCGACGCCAGCGTGCACATCTTCATGCAGTCGAACAAGGACCTGCGGAAGAACTTCATGCAGGAGCCGTACCGCAGTCGCGGGTTCCCCGACTACGAGATGGACTGGTACCAGGCGCCGGGCGGCGAGTACGTGAAGGGCGCCGCGGATGCGGGCTATCCGGCCTCCGATCCCGCCGTGGTGGCCGAGGAACTGTTCGACAAGCGGGGCGTCGACGTCGCCATCCTCCATCCGATGACCCGCGGCATCATGCCGGACAGGCATCTGGGCACCGCGATCGCGGCCGCGCACAACGAAATGCTGGTGACCCGCTGGCTCGACCACGACGAGTTCGGCGAGCGCTTCCGTGGCACCATCCGGGTGAACCCCGACGACATCGCCGGGGCGCTCCGGGAGATCGACAAGTACAAGAACCACCCCCGGGTCGTGCAGATCGGGATACCGCTGCAGTCGCGCGAGTTGTTCGGAAAACCCCAGTTCTGGCCGTTATGGGAGGCCGCGGTTGACGCGAACCTGCCGGTCGCGGCGCACATCGAAGTCGGCTCGGGCATCGCGGCCGCGCCGACGCCATCCGGCAATACGCTGACCTACGAGCAGTACCTGTCCTTCATGGCGCTGAACTACCTGTATCACGTGATGAACATGATCGCCGAAGGGGTATTCGAACGGATGCCCTCGCTGAAGTTCGTCTGGGCAGACGGGGCCGCCGACATGCTGACCCCGTTCATCTGGCGGATGGACTGCTTTGGGCGCCCGCACCTCGAGCAGACGCCGTGGGCGCCGAAGATGCCGAGCGACTATCTGCCCGGTCACGTCTACTTCGTCCAGGGCAGTCTCGACGGTCCCGGTGATACCGATTTCGCAGGCGAGTGGTTCGGCTTCACCGGCAAAGAGGACATGGTGATGTTCGGCTCCAGCTACCCGCACTGGCACTCCGGAAAGCTGAAGGTACCCAGCGCGTTCTCCGCCGAGCAGCGCGACAAGCTGTGCTGGCGCAACGCAGCGCAGCTCTACGGGATAGACGTCGGGGCCGATGTCGGCGCACAGTAATAGCAGAGGTTTCGAGCAAGGGAGACCACGATGACGGTGACAACCACAGAGCGCAAGCCGGCGGCTGAGCGCATCGCGGTCCGGTGCGTCGACTCCGACGTTCATCCGGTGCCGAGGCGCGGTGAGCTTGCGCAGTACATCCCGGAGCCGTGGAGAAGCAAGTTCTACGCACACCAGAAAGTCGGGGAGCGCATTTACTACGACGCTCCCGATTACGCACACGCCTACGCGATGCGTGTCGACACGTTCCCCGCCGACGGCGAGTTTCCGGGCAGCGATCCGGATCTGGCGTTCAAGCAGCTGATCATGGAGGCCGGCGCCGATCTCGCGATCCTGGAGCCGGCCGCCTATCCCGCACGTCTCGACGAGGCGAACCACGCCATGTCATGTGCGCTCAACGACTGGCAGGCCAATCACTGGCTGGACAGCCACAACAACTGGCACGAGCGGTGGCGCGGGTCGATCTGCGTGGCGATAGAGACGCCGGACCTGTCCGCAGCCGAGATCGAGCGCTGGGCCGGGCATCCGTATATGGGCCAGATCCTGATCAAGGCCGAGCCGCGCCCATCGTGGGGGCACCCGAAGTATGACCCCATCTGGGCAGCCGCCACCAAGCACGACATCACCGTGAGTTGTCACCTGTCCCGCAGCCAGTACGAAGAGCTGCCAATACCGTCGGTGGGATTGCCCAGCTACAACCACGACTTCATGGTCACGTACTCGCTGCTCGCGGCGAACCAAGTGATGAGCCTGATCTTCGACGGCGTCTTCGATCGCTTCCCCACCCTGCGAATCGTGTTGGTGGAGCACGCGTTCACCTGGATCCTGCCGTTGATGTGGCGGATGGACGCCATCTACGAGGCCCGCAAGTCGTGGGTCGACATCAAGCGCAAGCCGTCGGAGTACGTCAAGGACCACATCAAGTTCACCACCCAACCGCTGGACTATCCCGAGGACAAAACCGAGCTCACTCGGGCGTTCGAGTGGATGGAGTGCGACAAGATCCTGTTGTTCTCGTCGGACTACCCGCACTGGACCTTCGATGATCCTCGCTGGCTGGTGAAACACCTGCCGGAGCATGCCCGCGAGAACGTGATGTTCCGCAACGGCATTGCCACCTACCACCTTCCGGACACAATCCCGGCCCTCGAGGGCCAAGTAAGGGTGTTCTGACTAGTGCCAGAGGACACGAAACCGCCCCGGCTGGCGCAGGGGCGTGAGCACGTTGTAGCTACCGTCGACGAAATCCCGCCCGGCACACACAAGTTGGTGCCGATCGGGCGCCACGGCGTCGGTGTATACAACGTCAACGGCACGTTCTACGCCATCGCGAACTACTGCCCACACGAAGGTGGCCCGCTGTGCTCTGGACGGGCCCGTGGCCGCACCGTCGTGGACGAGAACGTGCCCGGGGACGCCGTCATGGTCCGCGACCTCGAGTTCATCTACTGCCCCTGGCACCAGTGGGGATTCGAGCTCGCCACCGGCACCACCGCGGTCAAGCCGGAGTGGAGCATCCGCACCTACCCCGTCCGGGTGGTCGGCAACGATGTGCTGGTGATGGCATGACCCCGAAGACGAGCGCGAGTGAGGATCGCAGCGAGGAACGAGCGAGGACCGGAGCGAGCGGGAGTCGAGTAATGACTGGGGCCGAGTCGGCCGGGCCCGTGCTGGAAAAGGGCGAGAAGACCCTCGAGATCAACGGCGGCAACGTCGTATACGAAATCCTCGGTAGGACAGGGGATTTCATTGTACTGACACCCGGCGGCCGATTCAGCAAGGACATCGAGGGGCTACGACCATTGGCGGAAGAGCTGGTCAAGGGCGGCTACCGGGTACTGCTGTGGGACCGGCCCAACTGTGGGAAGTCCGACGTCCAGTTCTACGGGCAGAGCGAGTCTCACATGCGCGCCGAAACGCTGCACGCGTTGATCACCGGCGCTCGACATCGGGCCGTGCATCATCGCGGGCGGTTCCGGCGGAGCGCGCGATTCGATGCTGACCACGATGCTCTACCCGGAGATCGTGCGAAAGCTGGTGGTGTGGAACATCGTCGGCGGGGTGTACGGCACGTTCGTCCTGGGATCCCACTACGTCGTGCCGACCCTTCTCGCGTTTCGCGCTAACCGGATGCAGGCCGTCATCGGCATCCGCGAATGGCGGGAGCGCATTGCCGAGAACCCCGCCAACAAGCAGCGGTTCCTCGACTTCGACGCCGACGAGTTCCTCAAAGTGATGCTGCGCTGGCTCAACGCATACGTGCCCAAGCCGGGCCAGACGATTCCCGGTGTCGACGACGAGCTGTTCGACAACATCAAGGTGCCCACACTGATCATTCGCAGTGGCGAGAACGACTACGACCACCCGAAGCGAACGTCACTCGAGGTGAGCTGTCTAATCACGGGATCCCAACTGATCGATCCACCGTGGCCCGAGGACGCGTGGGAGCGCTCGGGCGAGGAAATGGCGCAAGGCAAGGTCGATCACTTCAACAGGTTCGACACGTGGGTGCAGGCCGCGCCTGCGATCCTGAAGTTCCTGGACAAGTGATGCGGCGTCACTCACACCGTGCGGATTTGCACCTCGCAGTTCAGCGACGCTTCGAGGGCGGTGTGGATTCGGCTTTCCGGGATGCGGTCGAGGTCGGCCTTCGCAGGGTCACGTGGACGATGTCCAGGCCGTCGTCTCCCGGCGTGCGGGTGATCTCGCCGGTGAGGCCGAAACCCGCAAGCACGCCGTGGGCGTCGTCGTCGGTCCCCCTGCTCACGTAGGTGACCACGCCCGGGGTCGGCGTCGTACCGAACGCCTTGGCGCACAACGCGACCGCGTCGCGCTTCAGTTGTCCGACGTCGCTGCCCGCCATCAGCATCTGCACTTCTCGACGGCGCAGCGGGCATCGCGGCGATGTTGTTCTCGAGCACGTCGATGCCCGCCGCATCGGCAAGTCCGCGGAGGGCCGTCATGCCGTCGGTTAACCGCTCCGGCGTGAGCCGGCCGGCCGGGTCCACCTGGACACGCACCACCGCGGTTCTCATGCCCGCAACCCTATCCGCGGGCAGGAGGATGCCATGACCGCGACAACGGATCTCGCCGTCGCCGTGTGGCCCGGCATCGAGCCCCGGCTGCTGCGTCATGGCGCCGAGGACTACGCCGACTATCGCGACTCGGGCGGCTACCGCCCGCTCGACGATGTGGACCACCTGCTGAGCCAGGTCGACCTGTCCGGCGTGCTCGGCCGTGGCGGCGCGGCGTTTCCGCTGGCCGTAAAGCTGAAGACGGTCCGCGACAACGGCCGTCGGGCCGGCGGCGCCGTGGTGGTCGCCAATGGCGAAGAGGGCGAACCAGCGTCGGTCAAGGACCGCTGGCTGCTGAGGCACCGCCCGCATCTGGTGCTCGACGGGCTGCGGCTCGCGGCGCGGATGGTGTCGGCCGAGCGTGCGCACGTCTATGTTTCCGACCCGAGCGCCGCCGAAGCAGTGCAGACCGCGCTCGCCGCGGTCGAGCCGGAAGTGCTCGGCGGCCTGGCCATCACGATATTTACGGTCGACCCCGGCTACGTCGCAGGCGAGGAGACGGCGGCGGTGCGCGCCCTCAACGGAGGCCCGGCCAAGCCGACGGACAAGCCGCCGCGCCCGTTCGAGGAGGGCGTCGGCCGCCTGCCCACCATGGTCAGCAATGTCGAGACTCTTGCGCTCATCCCGTTCCTGCACCGACACGGCGCGGAGGCGTTCCGCGGCCAGGGGACGTCGATGTCGCCGGGGACGTTTCTCGCGACCATCACCGGCGCCGGCAGGCCCCCTGCGCTCTACGAGATTCCGCACGGCCTGGCATTCACCGAGCTGCTCGACTTCCACGGCGTGCCAGCCGATCAGGTGCACGGCGTGCTGATGGGCGGCTACTTCGCCGGTCTGCTGAACCGCGACATTCTTGATGTCACGCTCGACCACGAGTCGCTGCGCCGCCTCGACAGCGGGCTGGGCTGCGGTGCGATCACGGTCCTCACCGAGGACTGCCCGGTGGCGGTCGCGGCGTCGGTGATGGCGTACTTCGACCGGGAGAACGCCAGCCAGTGCGGTTCGTGCTTCAACGGCACGGCGGCCATGTCGGCGGTGACCTCGGCGCTGCGCGACGGGGTGGCCACCGGCGAGGACCTGGCCCGGCTGGAGCGCTGGTCGGTGGTGCTCCGCGGCCGTGGCGCCTGCGCGACGCTGGACGCCGCGACCAACGTGGCGGCCAGCCTGCTGTCGGCGTTCCCGCAAGTGGTCGATCGCCACCTCCAAAACGATTGTGATTCTTGTCGAGTCGGCGCGTTCAAAGCGGTGCGCCCCTACGAAGTCGAGGTGGTGGTGACGGCATGAGGATCCGTCTCGATCGAACGATGTGCGACGGCTTCGGCGTCTGCGCAAAGCATGCGCCGGAGTATTTTTCGCTCGACGACTGGGGATACGCCTCGCTGGTGGGCAGCGGCACGATCCCCGAGGAGGACCATGACGCGGTCATGCGGGCCCTACTGGACTGCCCGGTGCACGCGATCATCGAGATGAGGCGCGGACGCGAGGAGCAAGAAAGTAGCCAGTCCCGTGACGCCACCGCGCAGGATGCGAGGAGCTGACCCCTTTGGACATCCCCGGCCGCCCGCTGCCACAGCTGACCCCGGAAAACGAGTTCTTCTGGACTGCAGGCGCCGACGGCGTGCTCCGCATCCAGGAATGCCAGAGCTGCCGGGCGCTGATCCACCCGCCAGCACCGGTGTGCCGGTACTGCCGCAGCCACGACATGGGGGTGCGCACCGTGTCGGGCGAGGCCACCCTGTCGGCCTTCACCGTCAACCACCGCTTCGGCTTCCCCGACCTCCCGCCGCCCTATGTGGTCGCACAGGTTGCGGTCGCCGAGGACCCCCGGGTTCGGTTGACCACCAACATCGTTGAGTGCGAACCGGACGATCTAGAGCTAGGCCAGACGGTCGAGGTCGTGTTCGAGAAGGCCCAGGACAAGGCGGGAGCCGTGTGGCTGCCACTCTTCCGTCCGACGGCCGAGAAAAAGACGGGGCCGCTGCCCGTCGACGAGATCGCGCCGCAGGACTTCGGCCGATACGTGCGGCCACCGCTGACAACCGAGAAGTTCGAGGAGCACTCCGCGATCACCGGCATCGGCGCGTCCCGCCTCGGCCGCAGGCTGATGGTGCCGCCGCTGTCGCTGACCATCGAGGCGTGTGAGGCGGCGGTCGCCGACGCGGGCCTGACATTCGACGACATCGACGGGATGTCCACCTACCCGGGACTCGACATCGCGGGCATGGGCGAAGGCGGGGTGTCGGCGCTCGAGGGAGCACTCGGACTGCGTCCGACGTGGATCAACGGCGGCATGGACACATTCGGCCCCGGCGGCTCGGTCATCGCGGCGATGATGGCGATCGCCACCGGCATGGCCCGCCACGTGCTGTGCTTCCGCACGCTGTGGGAGGCGACGTTCCAGCAGATGATGAAGGAGGGCAGGATGTCCCCGCCGGGGGGCGCCCGCACCTCGAGCTGGCAGATGCCGTTCGGCGCAACGTCGGCCGCTCACACGTTGGCGCTCAACGCACAACGCCACTTCGAACGGTACGGCACCACGAGGGAGACCCTCGGCTGGATCGCCTTGAACCAGCGCGCGAATGCGGCGCTGAATCCGACGGCGATCTATCGCGACCCGATGACCATGGACGACTACCTGAACGCCCGGATGATCACCACCCCCTTCGGGCTCTACGACTGCGACGTGCCGTGCGATGGCGCCATCGCGGTGATCGTCTCGGCCGTCGACGTCGCAAAGGACATGGCCCGCAAGCCAGTGCTGTTCGAGGCCGTCGGCACCCAGATCATCGAACGCACCGACTGGGACCAGACCACGATGACCCACGAACCCCAAGTGCTGGGCCAGTCCGCGCACCTCTGGACGCGAACGTCATTGCGGCCCAAGGACGTCGACGTGGCCGAGCTGTATGACGGCTTCTCGTTCAACTGCCTGTCGTGGTTGGAGGCGCTCGGCTTCTGCGGCATCGGCGAGGCCAAGGACTTCCTCGACGGCGGGAAGGCCATCGCCCGCGACGGTGTGATTCCGGTGAACACTCACGGCGGTCAGCTCTCGCACGGCCGCACGCACGGCATGGGCCTGATCCACGAAGCCGTGGTCCAGCTGCGGGGTGAAGCGGGCGACCGCCAGGTCAAAGACGCCCGCGTCGGGGTGGTCAGCAGCGGCGGTCTCACCCCGAGCGGAGCGATCTTGCTACGGACGGACGAGTGAGCCTCACCGCACCGCGCCCGCGCGTCGTCCTCGTCGACGGCGTGCCGATGTCGGGCCTTGTCGCCGAGGCGGCCGACCCGCGCGCCGTCATCGTTGCGTTCCACGGCGGGGCAAGTACGGCAGCGTATTTCGACTGTCCCGGGCATCCGCGGTTGTCCCTGCTGCGTACCGGAGCGGCACTCGGGTTCACCGTGGTGGCACTGGACCGGCCGGGCTACGGAAGCTCGGCCCCGTATCCGGACGCGATGGCGCTCCCTGAGCAGCGAGTGCAGCTGGCCTATGGCGCGATCGAGAAGATCCTCGGGTCCGGTTGGGAGCTGTTCCTGCTCGGTCATTCCGCCGGTTGCGAGTTGGTGGTGCGGATGGCAGCCGACGAGCGCGGCAATGGCCTGGTCGGCATCGCGTTGGCCGGGACGGGGCTGCACTATGACGATGCCGCACGGGAGATCCTCAAAACGGCAACCCCCACGAAGCGTCCAGCGGGATTGCGTGAGTTGCTCTGGGAGCCCGCACATCTGTATCCGGCCGAGGTGCTGAACGGGATCACGAACTCGTCGACGGGCGCGCCGTACGAGGCTGCGATGATCAATACCTGGGCGCGGCAGGACTTTCCGGCACTCGCGGGCGATGTGCGCGTCCCTGTGCAGTTCAGCGTCGCCGAACACGAACGAGTGTGGAAGTCCGACCCCGAGGCCCTGGCGGAGATCGCCTCGACTTTCACCGCGTCGCCCCGATTCGTGATCAACGAACAGGCCGGCGCGGGACACAATCTCAGCCTTTCGGTCAGCGCCGCGGCGTACCACATGAACGTGTTGTCGTTCGTCGAGGAATGTGTTGTCGCGCGGGAGAACGCAATCGCTGCCGCGCGAGAGCGCGAAATCTATGGGGCGGAGCAGGGTTGATGCGCGTAGGATTCATCGGACTGGGCAGCCAGGGCGGCCCCATGGCGCGGCGGATCGTCGAAGGCGGTTACGAGCTGACGCTGTGGGCCCGCAGGCCGGCCACGCTCGAGCCCTACGCCGATACCGCCGCAAAGACCGCGGGGTCACCCGCCGAACTGGCGGCGGCCAGCGACCTGGTCTGCTTGTGCGTGGTCGGCGACGACGATGTCAGAGAAGTGATCAACGGTGGCGAAGGGGTGCTTGCCGGGTTGGCGTCCGGCGGGATCATCGCCATCCACAGCACCGTGCATCCCGACACCTGCTGGCAGATCGCCAAGTCGGCTGCCGAGCAAGGTGTTTCGGTGATCGACGCCCCGGTGAGCGGTGGAGCGCCTGCCGTCGCGGAAGGATGTCTTCTGGTCATGGTCGGTGGCGAGGACGAGGTGGTGGAGCGCTGCCGCCCGGTGTTCGCGACCTACGCCGACCCCATCGTCCATCTCGGCCCGCTGGGCAGCGGTCAGGTCACCAAGATCCTGAACAACCTGCTGTTCACCGCCAACCTGGGCAGCGCGGTAAGCACCCTCGAATTGGGCGAATCCCTTGGAATCGACCGCAACCGGCTCGGCGAGGTGCTCACCGGCGGGTCGGCGACCAGCAAGGCGCTGGGCAGCATTGCCGCCTTCGGAGGCACCCTGGACCAACTCGCGTCCATCGCAGGGGCGTTGCTGCAGAAGGACGTCCGGCACGCCGCGAGCATTGCCGACACCGCGTCGGCTCCCAAGGGCGTGGTGTTCGACGCCGCCGACGCCGCACTTCAGTCAATGGACTTTCCACGATGACGCGAGTCGGCTTCGTCGGGGCGGGGCGCATGGGCGGGCCCATGGTGCGCCGGCTGGTCGATGCCGGTCACGACGTCCGTGCGCTCGGTCGTTCGCAGGAGAAGTGCGCAGCGGTCCAGGAATTGGGTGCGCAGGCGGTAGCGGATCCGGCCCGCGTCGCCGAGGGCGCTAACGCGGTCATCGTCTGTGTGTTCACCGACGAGCAGGTGCAGCAGGTCTGCCTGGAGAGCGACCTCGTTGCCGCCATGGCGCCCGGTGCCGTCCTCGTTATCCACACCACGGGAAGCCCGCGCACCGCCGAGACGATCGCGACCCACGCCCGCGGCATCGACGTCGTCGATGCTCCGGTCAGTGGAGGCCCACACGACATCGCCGCGGGCCACGTGACCCTGTTCGTCGGCGGCGACGATGACGCCGTCGCTCGGGTCAAACCCCTGCTGAGCGCCTACGGAGACCCCATCCTGCACGTCGGCCGCACCGGCGCGGGTCAGCTTGTCAAGCTGGTCAACAACACGCTGTTCGCGGCGCAGATCGGGCTGGTCGCCGAGGGCGTGCGGCTGGGCGGCCGGCTGGGCATCGACGAACCCGCACTGCTCGCAGCGTTGACGCACGGCAGCGCCAGCAGCCGTGCGCTCGGCCATATCGCGAGGGCGGGCTCCGCGGTGAACTACATCGACACCGTCGGCGACTTCATCGGCAAGGACATCGCGGTGGTTCGCAAGGCCGTCGCCGAGCTCGGCGGCGATCTCGGGGCGCTGGGCGACATGGTCAACGCCGGGCTCAACAGATGAGACAAATCAGCTGAGTGTCTCATTCTCTTTTACGGAAACGCCATTACCGCTATGGTTACAACTCAATAGCCATTCGTAATGGAATTCGAACTATCCGCACAGCTCAGGAGCGTTTAATGACCAAGGCGAAGCTTGTATTCGACCCGTTTTCCGAAGACTTCTTCAACGGGGCCTACGAGACGTATCGCCGCATGCGCGACGAAGCGCCCGTCTACTACAACGACGTGCACGACTTCTACGCGCTGACCCGGCACGAAGACGTCGCACCCGCGCTCAGGGACCACGAAACGTATTCGTCGGCATACGGGATCGACCTCGCGACGGTCAAGAAAGGCGGCGTAGCCGAGGGGCAGAAGTCCATCATCTTCATGGATCCCCCCGAGCACCGCACTATGCGCAGCCTGCTCAACAAGGTGTTCACGCCCCGCGCGATCCAGGCACAAATGGAGATGGCCACCGAAAAGATCGAGAAGTACCTCAACCGCGTGGATCCCGACGGGTTCGACGCCGTCCAGGAATTCACCGGGCCATTCCCCGTCGAGGTGATCACCACCATGCTCGGTGTACCAGTGGAACATGCCCAGCAGATCCGGCACTGGATCGACGAATCTCTGACCCGCGAGCCAGGTCAGGTCGAGTTCAGCGAACGGGCGATGGAGATCAACATCCAAACCGGGATGTTCTACTACGACCTCGTGCAGAAGCGGCGCGCCGAACCGCAAGACGATCTTTTCAGCAAGCTCATCGCCGCCGAGATCGAAGGTGAGGACGGCGAGAAACGGCGTCTTGACGACATCGAAATCGCAGGCTTCGCAACTCTTCTCGGTGGCGCAGGAGCCGAGACCGTTACCAAGTTGCTCGGCAGCGCTGTGTACCTCTTCGCGAAGTTCCCGGATGAATGGCAAAAACTGCTCGACGACCGCAGCAAGATCCCGGCGGCCGTCGAGGAGTTGCTGCGCTACGAGGCCCCATCTCAGTACCAGGTGCGCCGCTCGATGAAGGATGTGCACTTGCACGGAACCACCATCCCGGAGGGCATGCCGGTATTCCTGATCAACGGCGCCGCCAACCGCGACCATCTCGCTTGGACCGACGCCGACAAGTTCGACATCGACCGCGACCGCTCCGAGGCCCAGAACCTCGGTTTCGGTTACGGCGATTCACAGCTGTCTCGGTGCGGCACTGGCCCGCATGGAAACCGCCATCGCACTGGACAAGCTGCTCGATTTCATGCCGCGCTTCGAGGTCGACTTCGACAATTGCAACCGTGTCCAGATGCAGAATGTGATGGGCTGGAAGAACGTGCCGGTGAAGGTGTTGCAATGAGCAAGGTTGAAGTCGACTTCGGCTTATGTGAGAGCAATGGGGTGTGCATGGGCATCATCCCCGAGGTGTTTGATCTCGACGACCAGGATTACCTGCACATCCTGCAGGACGAGGTGACCCCGGAGAACGAGCAGCAGATCCGCGAAGCGGTCCGGCAGTGCCCGCGCCAAGCCATCTCCATTCGCGAAGAGTGACGCGCGACTAGATGCGATTCGTCTTCGTGCACGGCGGTTTTCACGCCGGCTGGTGTTGGGACTTCACGGTTGCCGAGCTGCAACGGCTGGGCCATGAAGGGGTTGCCGTCGACCTACCGGGACACGGCGCTCGGGTCGATGAGGAGTCCACGCTCGCGAACCGTCGGGATGCGATCGTCTCTGCCCTGCAACCCGGCGACGTCCTCGTCGGCCATTCCGGTGGAGGGTTCGACGCCACGCTCGCCGCGGACGCCGTCCCCGAACGCGTCAGCCACATCGTCTACCTCGCGGCCGCCCTGCCACGGGAAGGGCGCACCTACCCGGAGGCGATGGCGATGCGCGACTCCGAGGACGGCGAGTTCGAGGCCGACGTCGGAGAGATGTTGGGCTACTTGAAGTTCGACGACGACGGTGCGATGACGTTCGCCGACTTCGAAGGTGCGTGGAAGTACTTCTACCACGACTGCGACGAAGCGACCGCCCGCTGGGCATTCGATCGGCTAGGCCCAGAACGGTTCGGTGACACCACCGTCACGCCGGTGTCAGTGTCGAACTTCTGGGCGGCCGACCTGCCTCGCAGCTTCATCCGGTGTCTGCAGGATCGTTCGATGCCGCGCTGGCTGGCCGACACGGTCACGCGCCGGCTCGGCGTCGAGCAGCTGACCATCGACACGTCGCACTCGCCGTTCCTCAGCCGTCCCCGGGAGCTGGCCGAGCTACTCGTGCACGCCACGACCACCAAGCCGACCGGCCCGCTGGTGCCCCACTAATACTGCGCGATCAGCCGAGACCGGAAAGGATGGCACCGTTGCAGTCGGCAGCGGCCTGTCGCAGCTTGACCGCCTTCTGGTAGTCCTCCGACTCGTACCAGGCGCGGGCCGCTTCCACCGACTCGAACTCCAGCAGGACGGTCTGGCTGCCGTGCCACTCCCCCTCGAGCACCTGGGGCGACTGGTCGAACGACAGGAGCGTCGCGCCCGCCATCGCCTTCCCGGCAAGCTTGGCGTACTCACCCATCCCGGCGGGATCCTTGACGTCCTCGGTGAGGACTATGTAACCCTTGGGCACTCGAAACTCCTCGGCTTTCAGTCGATTTCGCTGATGGCTTGTTCGGGACAGTTCTCGATGGCTTCCCGGGCGGCGTCCTCCAGCCCGGCGGGCACCTCCTCCGGGTCGGCGACTGCGTAGCCGTCGTCGGTCAGGTCGAACACCTCGGGACACAGCGTGAGGCACATGCCGTGGCCACGGCACCGCTGGTCGTCGACCGTGACCTTCACGAGGAACCGCCTGCGAGGTCGAATTCGAGGTGCAGTTGGGTGAGCCCGCGCAGGATATAGGTCGGAATGTATTGATAGCGACGGTTGCCGGCCGGGCCGTGGTGCGCCTCACTGATCCGGATGTCGGTGGTTCGGTCCAGCAAGCGCTCGATCCCGACTCGGGTTTCGGCGCGGGCCAGCGGTGCGCCTGGGCAGCTGTGGATTCCCCGGCCGAATGCCAGGTGCTGGCGGGCGTTCTTGCGCTCCGGGTCGAACGTGTCCGGATCCTCGAACCGACGCGGGTCGCGGTTGGCTGCGCCGTTCACCACCATCAATGTGGTCCCGGCGGCGATGTCGGTTTCACCGACGGTCGTCGGGACACGTGACAGCCGGAAGTCGCCCTTGACGGGACTCTCGATGCGCAGCGCCTCCTCGATGAAGTTCGGAAGGAGGCTTCGGTCCTGACGCAACATCTGCTGAATGTCCGGCCGGTCACCCAGCACCTTGAGCGCCGTGCTGAGCAGCCGGACCGTCGTCTCCTGGCCGGCGGAGAACACGTTGGTGGCGACCCGCACCACGTCTCCGACCTCGGGCAGAGACCCGTCGGGGAAAGTGGCGGTCGCCAGGCCGGTGAGCACGTCATCACGAGGTTCGCGACGCCGGTCCTCGACGTAGGTCGCGAAGACCTCGTAGAGATACTCCAGCGGGGTCTTGGTCAACGTCTTCTCGGCGTTGCCGAGACCGCCACCGTGGGTGCCGCGCGCCAACCGCTCGAGGAGCTCGTCGCGATCTTCGTCGGGCACACCGAGCAGGTCGGCGATGACCCGCAACGTGAACGGGCCCGCGAAACCCGTGATGAACTCGCCCTCGCCCGGGGCCAGGAACGTGTCGAGGATGTCGTCGGCGAGCTGCCACATCGCGTCCTCGTTCTCCTTGAGGCGCTTCGGCGTGATCAGCCGCATCAGCAGGGCACGGTGGTTGGTGTGGGTGGGCGGGTCGAGGGTCGGCAACTGGTCGCTGAACGGAATCTCGTCGCGGTGCTTCTCGATCAGCTCGGTGACGTCGTCGCCCTCCAGCGGAACTGGGAATCCGGGAAACGGGCCGGTGACCGAGATGCACGACGAGAACGTCTCGGCGTCGTTGTACACGTCGACGGCTTCCTGCCAGCCCGTGACCATCGCGACGCCGTGATGGTCCTCCCGCTTGACCGGGCACTCACTGCGAAGAGCCTGGTAGATCGGGTACGGGTCGTCGACCACCCGCTCGTCCCGGAAATAGTCGATTCCGGTGAGGTCGTTGTCCATGCGCCACTCCCATCAGCGATCTCGATCTACGAGAACGTGACTCTCATCTTTGAGTATTACATTTCCACAGCGGCTCTCCGGCGTCAACGACACAGGTCAGCGGGCCAGGTTGCGGTTACTGGATCGGCTCGTCGCCCAGCACGGTCGTGCGCAGCATCTCGCGGGGCGAGCCGGGGTCATACGGTGCCGCGCGATGCAGGACGCCGCGGTTGTCCCAGATGACGGTGTCGCCGAGCGACCAGTTGTGGCTGTACACCTTGTCGGCCACGGTGGCCCGGTCGAGCAACTCCGCCAGCAGGTCTCTGCCCTCGCCGAGATCCATGCCGACGACGTAGTCGGCCGACGCACCGAGCACCAGCGACTTGCGTCCGGTGCGATGCGTCCACACCAGCGGATGCTCGTGCGTGCGCCGGGACCGCCACCTCGCCAGCACCTCCGGCGAGGGGTTCGGGGTGACCCGGCGCTGGGAAGCCTCCAGTGAGTGCACGACACGCAGCGACCCGTACCGCTCCTTCTCCGCGTCACTCAGCGCGTCATACGCCGCATACGAGCTCGCGAACTCGGTTTCGCCACCGCTCTCGGCGACCCGGACGGCCGAGAGCACCGTGGCCATCTGGGGAAATGTGTCCTCCATCGGGGTGCAGCCGTCGATGTGCCAGTCGAACGTGGCGCGCAGGTAGGCGGCCGAGGCGTTCTTCGACTTATCCAGCGTGATCGGATATATGCCGGCGACCGGGTGATGCCCGTCGGAGGAGTGGTCGATCTCGCCGAGGCGCCTGCAGAACGCCACCTGCGCTTCGGGATCCAGCCCGAGCCTCGGAAACACCAGCACACCGTTTTCCTCGAGCGCATCGAGCACCGCTTCACCCAACAGGTCATCGCTTGCCAGCCGGTCGGAGTCGACGCCGAGAACCTCTGCGCCGACCGAATCGGTGAGCTTGTTGATCGTCAGCAGACTCATCGTCTGTCCTTTCTCGCCGCGTACCGCCTGGGTTTCATTGCTCCTCGCGTGCGCGTCACGGCACCGGCTCCCCGACGCGGTCGATGACGGCGTCAGCGGAGTCGGTGGGCTTCTGTTGGCCGAACACCTCGATGGCCATCGAGACCATGATGATCGAGTAGATGAGGTGAAGCAGATTCAAGGCATCGTCAGGCACGTCATCGAGGGGGAACTTGTCGCAGTAGTCGATCGCTTCTTCGAGCCGCGGCGAGAACGTCTCGTAGAACTCCCGCATCTCCAACATGGGTGTGGCCATGCGCATATCCCAGCGTTCGGCTTCGGTTGCCAGGCACCACTTTTCTGCAAAGGGCTCGAGCTCGGCGAACGCACTGGGGAGTCGGGTCTGGGGCACCGTCACACCCCCGCAGGCATGCGCTGAGCCTGGTACTCGTCGACCCAGTCGACGACCACCTTGTGCAGGTGCCGGACCAGGATCTCCTGATCGCTCAAAGGGAACTCGTCGACGACGCCGGTCTCGAGCGCCGCCTGCGTGCCGCCGAGCATGCCGGCATCCTGCAGCGCGAACTCCTTGAGCACCACCGCAGCCACTTCATGTTCGATGCGCTCGCGCACAGTGCGTGCTGGGTGGAATGCCGTGTACGCCTCGAACTTGTGGGTGTTGTGCGACGTAGGCCAGTACCGGTAGACCAGGTACCAGCCTCCGTAGATGAGGATCTCGAGGTTCGGGAAGATCTGGAAGTTGCTGATCCCCCACGACTGGATGCCACCGGGGTTGAGCCCGGCGGGAAGATGGGTCTCCGGCGTGCGCCACGGGCCGACCAACCCGCTACGCGTCACCCGTTCGATCGGATACATGTATTCCGGAGCCATCAGCCAGCGCCTGGTTCCGGCGGTACTCACCAGGCGATGGGGGCCATCGATCTGGAAGTGCGCACACTCGAACCCCGCGTTGGGCTGTCGGACCTCCGACGGCACCTGCTGCGGATGCAGCGACGGGACATGATAGTACTCCTGGAAGGCGTCGGCGAAGATCTTCCAGTTGCTGTTGTTGTGGGCGACGAAATCGTATCGCTCGGTGAGCTTTCCGAAGGGGTAGTCGTCGAGGCCAGTGATCATTGGGCCTAGGAACTCGCGCAAATTTTGCCGCGGCTGCGGGTCGAAGTTGATGAAGATGAACCCGTTCCAGACGTCGCAGTGCACTGGTCGCAGCCCATACTCAGCGCTGTCGAAGTCGAAGAACTCGCCGGGCTGCTGCACGAACTTCAGCGAGCCGTAGAGGTCGTAGCGCCAGCCGTGGTACTTGCAGGTGAACTGGCGGCAGGTTCCCTTGACCTCTTCGTTGGGAAAGTCGTTCCACATCAGCTTGTTTCCGCGGTGGCGGCAGATGTTGTAGAAGGCGCGGATCTTTTCATCTTTGCCCTTCACCACGATTACCGAGGTGTTGGCAGCATCGATCTCCTTGGTGAAGTAGCTGCCGACGCGGGGCACTTCCTGCACGCGACCGACGTTGAGCCATGCGCGTTTGAAGATGGCTTCGCGCTCCATTTCGTAGAACTCCGGCGAGGTCGAGTCGCGGAAGGACACCGGCCCGGTACCGAGCTCCGGATAGTGCTCCGTCCAGCTGCCCTCCGCCGGTTTAGGAAACCGCCCCATGCGAACCTCCCTCTTGTAACGGTGACGTCATCACAGCACCGACCCGCCGTTGACGCCCAAGACTTGACCGGTGATGAAGCCTGCCTGCTCCGAGCAGAGAAATCCGACCGCAGCGGCGATGTCGTCGCCGGTGCCGAGGTGGCCGACCGGAATGCTCGCGGCCATCTGCTCATTGGAGGGCAGGTGACCGGCGGCCTGCGACTGGTGCTGCATCGGCGTTTCGATTCCGGAGGGCGGAACGTTGTTGACCGTGATGCCCACCGGCCCGTATTCGCGTGCAAGCGATTTGGTCAGGGAGAGCAGCGCACCCTTGGAAGCGGCATAGTGCGCCATTTTCGGTGAGCCCCGCTGGGCGCTCGACGACGAGATCATCACGATGCGGCCCCATCCCGCCTCGATCATGTCCGGCACCGCGACCTGACAACAGTGGAATGTTCCGGTCAGGTTTACTGCGATCAGGCGCTCCCAAGACGCTGCGGTGATCTCGGTGAACGGCGCGAAATCCACCAGGCCCGCACTGGTGACCAGGATGTGCACCGGCCCAAGCTCATTGCGTACCTTGGCGAAGGCCTCCTCCACGGCCGATCGGTCGCTGACGTCGGTCGCGACCGCCAGCGCCGTCACACCTTCGGCAACCAACTCTTCGCAGACCCGTTGTGCGCCTTGGCCGTCGAGATCCAGTACAGCCACCTTGTGCCCGCGCCTGCCCAGCTCGTGGCAGGTCGCTTCACCCATGCCGGACGCGCCGCCGGTTACTACTGCGACGCGAGTCATCGCATCCGCCTCATTGCGTTTCCTCGGCTCCCTAGAAGTCGTAGTTCACCCGTACGGTCGTGCTGGTCGGCAGGGCCTGGCAGGTCAGCACCCACCCCTCTGCTACCTCGTCATCTTCGAGCGCGTCATTGTTCACCATCCGGGCTACGTCGGCTCGGCTGCCCTCGCTCATATGGGCTCGATGTGGTCGGCGTACAGCTTGTGCCCGGTGCCCTGTTCGACCACGCGACCGAGCAGTTCGCGCAGCGTGTCCTGCTCGGCGCTATTGAGCACGCCGAAAACCTTGTTGTGCGCCGCGATCGCGTCGCTGACAACGGCTTCGGCGACCTTGCGCCCCTGGTCGGTCAGGAAGGCCTGAAGTATCCGGCCGTGTTGTGGGTCCTGTTTCCGTTGCACCAGTCCGCGACGCTCGAGCTCCTTCAGCGCCAGTTGCACGCCCTGCGGGCTGATCAGCAGCCGACGTGCCAACTCGGCACCCGACAAGCCGGGCTCGGTGGCCAGCTGGCGCAGCATGCCGATCTGTGCGGTGCTGACGCCGTGCTCGCTCACCGCATCGTTCACCGTCGTCAACGAGAAGTACCACGCCTGCTTGAGCAGCCAGAGAATGTTGTCGGTTTGTTCCACGTCGCCTCCTTGCCTGACCCGTCAGCGCTTGTAGACCAGGCCGTTTTTCATCACGAACCGCACGTCGAGTGTGGTGGCGATGTCGCGCGACAGATCCCCGGGGACGGCGATGATGTCGGCGAGGTAGCCCGGCGCGAGACGGCCGAGCTCGTCATCGGCCTCGATGAGCTCTGCGCTGGTGATCGTCGCGGCCCGGATCGCCTCCATCGGCGTCATGCCCCGATCCACCAGCGCGCACAGTTCTTTGGCGTTCTGCCCGTGCGGGATCGCCGGGGCGTCGGTTCCGCACGCGATCCGGACCCCCGCGGCGATCGCCTTCGGCAGCATCGTCTGTGCCCGCGGAAAGACCTCTTCGGCCTTCTTGCGCAACTCCGGGGCTATGCGGTCGACGGCCATCGCTTCGGTGAGATAGGTGGTCGACACCAGGAACGTTCCGTGGTCGACCATCATCTGAATCGTCTCGTCGGTCGCGAGGAAACCGTGTTCGATGCAGTCGATGCCGGCCCGGATGCAGGCCCGGATGGCACTGTCCCCAACGGCGTGCGCTGCGACGCGCACGCCTGCCCGGTGGGCCTCGTCGGCGATCGCAGCGAATTCCTCGTCGGAGTACTGCTGGGCACCGGGGGCGGTGCTGTGCGACATCACGCCACCCGACGCGGAGACCTTGATCAGCTTGGCGCCGTGGCGAATCTGATACCGCACGCACGCCCGTACATCGTCGACACCGTTCGCGATGCCCTCGGCGACGGAAAGCGGCATGATGCCCGGCGCGAGTCGTTGAAACACGGTGGGGTCGAGGTGTCCGCCGTACGGGGTGACCGCATGCCCGGCCGGAAAGATTCGGGGACCGACGTGCCAGCCCTGGTCGATTGCGCGCTGCAGTGCGACGTCGAGCAGATAGCCACCGGTCTTCACCATGAGGCCGAGGTTGCGCACGGTCGTGAAGCCGGCCTCGAGGGTGGTCCGCGCGTTCACCGCGCCGCGCAGTGTGCGATAGACGGGGTCGTCCTGCACGCCGTGCATGGGATTGGGCAGGCCTTCCGGGCCGCCCGGTCCACCGATCAGCAGGTTGAGCTCCATGTCCATCAAGCCCGGCAGCAGGGTGACATCGCCAAGGTCGATGTCCGTCGAATCGGCGGGCGGCTCAGGGGGATTCACCGCCTGGATCCGGTCGCCGTCAACCACCACCACGGCTGGCGAACGCACCTCGCCGGTATCGACATCGGCCCAGCGCTCGGCGCGCAGGACGGTCAGGTCTGTCATGGCACCGGTTCGGACAAGCAATCCAACGCGGCGGCACCGGAATCGGGGACGCGCGGCTGTTTCCAGCACTCGACTGGGAAGGACACCATGATCATCGAGTACAGCAGGTGCATCAGGTTGAGGACGTCCTCCGGCAAGTCGTCGAGCGGAAACTTGTCGCAATAGGCGATCGCCTCCTCCGCCCGCGGCGTGATCGCGTCATAGAAGGCCTGCATCTCGGCCATCGAACTGGCCAGCCGTTTTGCGAAGCGCTCCGGCTCGCTCGCGAGGCACCACTCCGAAAACCTTTCCAAATCTGCGAATTCGGTTGGCAGCATGGCGGTCATCGCACTCACACCCCCGCCGTCTTGCGCCGGTGTTGCTCCCCCGCCGTCTTGCGCCGGTAGTCGTCCACCCATGCGGCGGTCTCCTGATGCAGATGCCGAATGAGCACCTCCTGGTCGCAAAGCAAGAACTTGTCGACAACCTGAGATTCGACCATCGTCTGGGTGGCCTCCAGGGTGTTGGCGTCCTGCAGCCCGTACTCCTTGAACGAAACCGCCGCCAGCTCCTGGGCGATGCGCTCCCTCGGCGTGCGCGGCTGCGGGAAGTACAGCGTGCCCTCGAAGATGTGCGAGTTATACGACGTCGGCCAGTAGTGGTAGGTCAGATACCAGCCCTGGCCCCAGATCAGGATCACGAAGTTCGGGAACAGCTGGAACGAATCCAGGCCCCACGGGTCACATTTCGCCGGATTGAGCCCCGCAGGCATCTCGCCCAGATCGGGCTTGTCCCAAGGTCCGAACAGTCCGCTCTGGCAGATGTCCTCCATCGGCTTGCGCATCTCGGAGTCCATCTCCCACGCGCGGATACCCGACGTGCTGACCAGTCGATGCGGCCCATCAATGCGGTAGTGGGGCGCCTCGAAACCGGCCTCCGCGGCGGCCTTCGAGTATTTGGAGGGTGACTGGTTCGCATGCAGTACGGGCGCGTGATAGAACTCCTGGAACGCGTCCATGTAGAGCTTCCAGTTCGCCTTGACCTCCGAGCGGTAGTACCACCGCGATGTCATCTGCCCGAACGGATAGCCCTCCAGACCGAGGATCATCGGGCCGAGGAAGTCGCGAAGCGTCTGCTCGGGTTCGTCGGCGAGGTTGACGAAGATGAAGCCCTCCCAGACGTCGCAGTGCACGCTCACCAGGCCGTAGCGGCTCTTGTCGAGGTCGAAGAACTCCTCTTCCTGCTGCACGAAGGTCAGGTTGCCGTCGAGGTCGTAGCGCCAGGCGTGGTATTTGCAGGTGAACTGCCTGCAGACGCCGCTGGTCTCCTCCAGCGGCATGTCATTCCACACCAGCTTGTTGCCTCGGTGCCTGCAGATGTTGTGGTAGGCCTTGATCTCGCCCGCGGTGGTGCGCACCACGATGATCGACGTGTTCGCGACCTTCAGCTCTTTGGTGAAGTAGCTGCCCTTGCGCGGAAGCTGTTCGATGCGACCGACATTCAGCCACGCGCGCTTGAACACCGCCTTGCGTTCGATCTCGTAGAACTCGGGACTGATCGAATCCTCGTAGGACACCGGCTCGGTTCCCAGCTGGGGATAGTGCTCCGTCCAACTGCCTTCGGCCGGTTTGGGAAATCGAGCCATTGCCTACTCCTGTCGACTCGGTGCGGGAGCCTGCAGCGCTGACCGTATCTGCTCCATCACACAATCGCAAGTAGTTGATATTGGGTGGCGTGAGGACTAGGCGGCGTCCTGCTCGGCAATGGCGATTCCGATCCTGACTTCGAGTTCGCTCACTTCGATCGGCCGAACGCCTGGCAATGGCGGTGCGGTCGATCGGTAGTGCGCGCCCGTGGGGGTCACGAATTCCGCTGTGTGCACGCCGTTTTCCTGGTGAGTCGTCACCTGCCAGCCGGGTGATTCCTTGGCGTAGTTGCAGCGTTCGCATTCACCCAGACCGTTCGCGGCGACTAGATGAGTAATTCCAAGGGGTCAGTGGTCGTAGGCGGTTAGCGATCGCAACGTGGGCTGGCCGAGTTGGTCGTTGTGCCAGATCGCGGCGGTGAGGGCGAGGATGCGTTGCAGTACTCGCGATGTGACGCCCGCGATGGTGCGCCCGCCGTGGCGTTCGAGGTCGAGTTGGGTCTTGAGCGTGTTATTGATCGACTCGATGACCTGCCGAAACGGTTTGAAGTACCGGTGGCCCGGCCGTGGTTTCTCGCCCTTGCGGGCAGGTCGCAGCAGCTCGACGTCGGCGTCGGCGAGGGCGGCTTCGAATGCCTTGCCGTAGTAGTTCTTGTCCGCCATCAACTTCTGATTCGGGTGGGCGGCCGCGAGATTGGGGTCGGCGTCGAGCATGCCGAGCAGGACTTCGCGTTCGTCGGCCTTGGCGCCGGCCAGCGCGAACGCCACCGGCAGACCCGACAGCGTGCACACCAGGTGCAGGCGCAGCCCCCAAAAGAAGCGCGCATGCGAAGCGCAGTAGCCATACTCGGCCCACCCGGCCAGATCCGACCGTTTCGCCGTCTCTCGCGAGCGCCCACACTCGACCGGGGTCGAGTCGACCACCCACACGTCATCGCTGACGCTGCTGGTCCGTGTGACCAGGTGCGCGATCACCGCCCGCAGCGTGCCGATCGCCGCGCGAATCCTCTTGTTGTAGCCCGATTGTGTTGGCAGATAAGGAAATAAACCGCGCAGATGAGTGTTTGCGTAGCGCAGGAACCGGGCCTCGGAGGTGAATCCGAGCAACGCCTGCAGCACCACCAGGGTGACCAGCTCGGCGTCAGTGAGCCGCGGAGCGAGCCCGACGCGCGGCCGCCACGGTCGATACTGCGGATTGTCGGCGAGAAAATCATCACTTGTCACGTACAGTCCGGTAGCGAGGGTGTCCAGGTCGGCGTCCACTTCGGCCTCCAGTGCCAGGTTGGGTTAAGCAACGCCAATCCTGGACACCCTCACCCATAAATCACAGCAGCCACACCAGTAACACCCCTTGGAATTACTCATCTAGGCGGCGTCCTGCTCGGCAATGGCGATTCCGATCCTGACTTCGAGTTCGCTCACTTCGATCGGCCGAACGCCCGGCAATGGCGGTACGGTCGATCGGTAGTGCGCGCCCGTGGGGGTCACGAATTCCGCTGTGTGGCCTGCGGCGGGTTCCTCGACGACGTGCTCGCCGGGCGCCTGTCGCACGCCGAGCAGCCGCAACTGAACGCCGCGGTGGAGGGTGCCCGCAGACGTCCGATCGGTGACGCCGGCGCGTTCGGGTGGGATCGGCGCGACGGCGCGGTGTTCGTGGCGCCGCTGGTAGCTGCGACGCTGGCGCGGTTCGGCGCGGTGACTGCCGGTCGGCGCAAAACGGGGGCAGCGTGTTTCGTGTGATCGGCACCATGGTTCCGATTCGAGCCGGGCCGCTTAGTCGGTGCGGGTGCGGCCCAGGAAGGTCGGCGGTGCGCGGCGCCTGACGGGAGCATCCGGGTGTCCGCCGCCGACCCGAAAAGCCCAGGACGGCTGGCGAATCCGGCCTATCCCTCATACCAGCCAGCCCGTGTTCGTGGCTCTACGCCTGCCTCAACCGCGCCAGCCACCGTGTGAACCCACCGCCGCCGCCCGCACCCCAGGAACGGGATGCGTGCGGCACGAATAACTTTGGATGCGGCTGGGGCCCCTTCTTTAGGGCACGCAAGCGGCGGGCACATTCACGTTATTGGAGTTGGGAACTGGCCCATTCCCGTGACCGCACCCCGGCGTGAAAAGCTTCGTGACCGACCTTGGAACGGTGGGGCCAAACCCCTCAGGTGGGACGGGGGATGCCGAGCTCGTCGCACGGCACGGCGCTCCCGTCGTCGATGAGCGCGAGCGTCCGGCGCATCTCGGTCGGCTCGACGCCCCCGCTCTGGTCCGCGTACGGGTGGTCGAGGAAGACGACCACGAGCAGACCCGCGGTCACGAGGGTCGTGACGAAGCCGATCCTCACCGACTGGATGACGACCCCCTCACGCCGGTCGGCCTGGATACACATGTAGGCGATCGTGAGCGCCGCACCGATGACCAGCACGAACCACAGCGGGAGCGGCACGAACGCGGGCGCCTCGGCGATACGTTCGCGCCGGCCGTCGCGGCGCTCCGACTCCTGCTCGAGCCACAGTCCGTAGGCCGCCTCCTCCTGCGTGCCGTGGGGGTCGACGATCGCGAACTCCCGGGCCAGCTCGTCGACCCAGAACTGCACCCGCTCGCTGTAGCGCTCCTGCCTCATCGCACGCCACCCGTCGTCGATGACCGCGCGCGCGTAGCACACCAGTCCGCCCTGCAGGCGATCGCTCGAGGGCGCGGGGAACAGCTCGGCGGTGGAGTGGAGCTTAGTGACGGCGATGGCCTCGACGCTCGACCCCTCCCGTGCGCGCGTATAGCTCTCGAGCGCGAGGAAGATGATGAACGCGAGCATGACCGTGAACATCGTCCCGAGCACCCCGAACGTGCCCTCGCCATGGCTGGAGTCGGTGAACCAGCCACCCTTCGGCGCGCGGCGGCGCAGGAGCAGCTTGATGGCGATCGCCGCCGTGACCACGACGACCAGGACAAGCGCCGAGATCAACGTGCGCACGGACGAACACTCTAGTCGTGCCCTCGGTTTAGTCGTGCCCTCGGTTTCGAAAAATCCAGGGGAGGATATAGGTGCGTCCCTGCGTTCCTGCGGTCAGCGGATCACCACCAACCCGCCAAGGCGGGTGCGTAAGACCCATTAGCTATGCGGCGATGCCTGCGTGTTGACGTAAAAAGGTCGGCCATATGTTCACAGCGACGGCGACGTATTCGCCGCTTGGCGGCGTTCTCGGCGGCTGTTCGTTTTGCCCCCGTTGGGGCTGTTGCCGTTCTTATTATTTGCGTCGGGGCTGCCAGGGTTCTGGCTGCTTGTGTTATTGGTTACGCCGGGAGGGGCGGATGTCTGATTGGGTGCGCCGA
Source organism: uncultured Actinomycetota bacterium (assembly GCA_963800125.1). Classification (GTDB taxonomy): domain Bacteria; phylum Actinomycetota; class Actinomycetes; order Mycobacteriales; family Mycobacteriaceae; genus Mycobacterium. The sequence continues at coordinate 60,092 of CAWDAC010000008.1, forward strand.
GGCTGAGGCCGTTCGGGCATCGTTAGCGCCTTAAATCGCACAATCTTTGGCGGCGTTGTGTCCTGGTTTGTTGCACGCGAACTGTCTGTACCTGCCCATTTACTGACGGCAACGTAAATTCTGTGAATTGCCTGTGTTTGCCAACGCAAATACTTTGCTAAGCACTATCCAGATAACGAGGTTTTCGGGCTGACCAGGCACGTACGCTTCGGCGATTAACTCGCTGAACGCTCGCTCTGAGCGATGTCCCAGGCGTCAACCCGGGGGCGCGGCTGGGAAGGAAACGACGATGGGGTACAGCAGGTGTGTCGGACGGGTCGGCGCCCTGGCAGTCGCCACGCGGATGACGGTGTCGATCGGCGTCGCAGTCCTGGCGGTGGCGGCCACGGTCATGCCGGCGCCGGCTCGCCGGTGTCGCCGGAGGTGCGGCTGTCGGCCTCGACCCCGCCGTGTACGAAGACCGACGTAACGTGCGCCTTGATCCTGGGCACGAGCGGCGTCCCGACGCCCGACGACTTCTACGTCGAGTCTGTCAAGAACCAGTTCATCGCGCCGACCCATCCGGGCCACATCGAGTACGTCAAGGTGACGACGCCCGAGGAGTTTTGGCCCCTCGCGGGGCCTGGTCGCCTCGTCTCGCTACTCGGCATCGGGGGTCCCCGGAGATTTTCGGGCCTGGCGGCCCAGCATGGGACGTGCCGTGGTGGAAACTCGCGGGGCCCTTCGACCTCACCCTCGATCAGTCAATCCTGCAAGGGGTCACCGATCTGGAGCAGGCGATGGCCGCGCACCCCAACGACCATCTGGTGATCTACGGCTACTCGCAAAGCGCGGTCATCGCGAACCGGGAGAAGCGCAAGCTCGCCGAGCAGTACCCGGCGGGAACCACAGCCCCCGATATCGACTTCGTGCTGGGCGGTGACCCCAATCTGCCCAACGGGGGCTTTTTTGCGCGGTTCCCGGGCCTCTACATCCCGATCCTCGATATGTCTTTCAACGGCCCCGCACCGACCGACACCCAGTTCGACACGGTGGAGATCACCCGGCAGTACGACTTCATGGCCGATTTCCCGTTGTATCCGCTCAACGGCATCTCCCTCTTGAACGCGTTCCTGGGCTTCTTCTACGTGCACATGTACCCGTTCGACGTCAGCCTGGCTCCCGATCCGACGAACCGCCGCCTATCCATAGCAAGACCGGCGACACCGACTATTACTTCTTCGAGACCGAGGACCTGCCGTTGTTCGGTCCGCTGCGCACCCTGGGGGTGCCCGAGCCGGTCATCGACGTGGTCGAGCCGTTCTTCCGGGAGATCGTGGAACTGGGCTATGACCGCAGCATCCCGCCGTGGGAACCCACCCCGGCACGGCTGATCCCGCTGCTCAACCCGGTGACGGTGGCCGGCGATCTCGTCGACGCGATCGGCGAGGGCATCAACAACGCCGCGGCCCTGATCGGCGCGCCCAAGCCGCCCGCGGTCACCCACGACGATCTCGCGGCACCCCAGCGCACGGTCGGTGGAGAGCCGGCGACGACCAGGGACCGGCTCAACGCGGCCATCGGTACGGTGAAGTCGGTCATCGGCGACGGGCGCACCATCGTGCGGTCCGCCCGCGGTGACAACGGCTCGGACGTCGCCACCGCCAGCCCTGCGCGGAAGACGCCGGTGCGGGATGCGGTCAAGTAACGCCAGCACTGATATCACGAAGGTCGTCACCAAGGTTTCCGCCAGCGTGAAGCAGGCGCTCAGCGGCGACAATGACGACGACACTGGCGACGGGGGTGAGAGCGGAGCGCGGTAAGTCCGCCGAGTCATTGAAGACTCCCCCTCGCCTCAGCTTTGTTGCATCACCTCAACAGTCTTGTTTAGCGCCGCATACACCCCGACACCCTTGGCGACCGGCAGCAGCGCCGTCACATACGTCATGGTGTCGGGGGCGGGCCTGATGGTCACCGTGCGGTCCGCTCGGCCTTCGCCACCCGATCCACCACCGCCTGCGCGTCCAGCCGACAGGCGATCTCCTTGGCGGCCGCCACCACCCGCGCATCACCCAGCTCGTCCAGCTTGCTCACGTCGCCGCAGAGTTCGGCATCCAGCGTTCGCCGATCCTCGACATCCAGGCAGGCCGACTCCCGCACGATCAGAGTTGCCCGCCACTCCGAGAGTGCTCCACGTTCCAGCGCCTCCAGGGTGTGCGGCATCTCGTACACCAACGCTTTGGCGAACCCCAGGTGCCGACCGCCGCGCGCAGGCGAATCCCGTCGCGCCAACGCCACCTCGCTGGCCACGCCTCGGCCTTGCTTGGCCCTCGGCACTCCGGCCGCGGCCTCGTCGGCACGGCGCATCTCGTCCAACGCGACGGCCGCTCTCGCCTGACCGGCCGCAGCCGCAGACTTCTGCCGCTCGAGATCAGCGATCCGCTCGATCAGTGCGGCTTCGTCCGCTGCGATTGTGTCGAACATACATGGCGCTCCACGTGTTTTCGTGGGCGCCTTTGTGCTGGTCAGGGTTGTTTTCGGTTGCGCGGGGGAGGATGTTCGGCGTTTCGCGGGTGAAATGAGGGACGCGCACGCGGTGTGGCCCTAGGTTTCGGGGTTACCACACCAACCGCAACCCGGAGGCACCGCGTGCGCGTCAATACTGCATTTAACCGTCTGCTGCAGATCCCCGGAGCATCGGTGACCGATGTCGTTATTCGGAGAGCGCGACGTCGAGGTCACCCTGCGCCCACGCGCCCGACTGCTGCGCTGCCCGTGCGGGATGCTGTGCTCGGCGGTCTATGACCGCCGCCGACGCCGCTGGCGGCACCTGGACCTGGCCCGATGTCGGTTGTGGCTGGTCTATGAGATCCGTCGACTGGACTGCCCGGACTGCGGGATCCGCACCGAGGAGCTGCCCTGGGCTCGGCCCGGGGCGCGGCATACCCGCGATTTCGAAGACATGGTGCTGTGGCTGGCCCAACGCACCGACCGCACCTCGGTGGCCACCCTGATGCGCTGCGGCTGGGAAACCGTCACCGCGATCATCAACCGCGGGGTCGCCGAGCTGCTCGATACCCGCCGGCTCGACACCCTCTACCGAATCGGGGTCGACGAAATCTGCTACCGACAC
>CAWDAC010000009.1:0-30142 GCA_963800125.1 uncultured Actinomycetota bacterium
TCGTCATCGACTGGGACTACTTGAGCTCGGCCGAGACCAAGAAGATTCCCACCTGGAAGGTGTTCGTGCCGTCCAATGCGCTCGTGGCGGGCTACTACTTCCAGGCGATCAACAAGGACGGTCCCCACCCTGCCGCAGCTCGGCTCTGGCAGGAGTTCCTCTACAGCGACGAGGGTCAGAACCTCTACCTGAAGGGCCTCGCCCGCCCGGTGCGCTCCGACGCGATGGCCAAGGCCGGCACCGTCGATAAGAGCCTGCTCGACGCGCTGCCGTCGGTCCAAGGCACCCCGGTGATCCAGACCAACGAGCAGACCGAGAAGAACGCGGAGTACCTCGGGAACAACTGGTCCAAGGTCATCAGCTGATCATGGCGGGTGCCGCCGTCACACCCGCACCGGTTGCGGTCGACCGCAAGCGTCCGGGGCCGGGCCGGAAGTTCGCCTTCGGCCCGTCCCTGGCCCTGCTGCCGTTCCTGGCGTACCTCACGGTCTTCCTGATCGTCCCGACGGCCACCGTGCTGGTGGGTGCCTTCCAGGCGGACGAGGGCGGCTTCACGCTGGAGAAGCTGAGGGCCCTCAACAGCGAGGCGGCACGCAGCGCGCTGTGGAACAGCATCGTGCTCTCGGCGTCCACCGCGGTGATCGGCGCGGTGCTCGGGGCGCTGCTGGCCTACCTCGTGGTCACGGGTCGGCCCAACAGCATCCTTCGGCGGATCGTGCTGGCAGTGTGCGGCGTGCTCGCGCAGTTCGGGGGTGTGACCCTGGCCTTCGCCTTCATCGCGACCGTCGGCTTCTCCGGTGTGCTCACCGAGGCGCTGCGCTCGTGGCCGGGGATCGACATCTTCGGCGGCGGCTGGCTCTTCGACCTGCCCGGCCTGATCCTGGTCTACACGTACTTCCAGATCCCGCTGATGGTCATCGTCTTCATGCCTGCACTGCAGGGGGTCCGCCCGCAGTGGCGCGAGGCGGCGATCAACCTCGGGGCCAGCACCCGGCAGTACTGGACCCAGGTCGGGTTCCCGCTCCTGCTGCCCGCCTTCCTCGGGTCGATGCTGCTGCTGTTCGCCAACGCGTTCGCGGCGTACGCGACGGCGGCGGCGCTGGTCAGCCAGGGCAGCCCGATCACGCCATTGCTGATCCGGTCCGCGTTGACCAGCGAGACGCTGCTGGGCCAGAGCAGATTCGGGTACGCCCTGGCGCTCGAGATGGTCGTCGTGGTGGCGCTGGTGATGGGTGCCTACGGCTTGCTGCTCCGGCGCGCGGCGAGGTGGCTGCAGTGACGGGCTCCGTCGTCTGGCGGGTGACCCGCTGGCTGCTGCTGTTGCTCTTCGCCGCGTTCTTCGCGATCCCGTTGCTGTCGATGCTGGACTTCAGCACCCAGGTGCCCGGGTCGGCCCCCGGTCGCACCGGCCAGGCCTGGCGCAACCTGGTGGAGGACCCGGCTGTCTTCAAAGCGATCGTCACCTCGCTGCTGCTGTCACTGTTCACGGTCGTAATGATGATCGCTTTGCTGGTGCCGACCATGATCTGGGTCCGGCTTCGGGTACCGCGAGCGTCGCGCCTGGTCGAGTACCTCTGCCTGCTGCCGCTGACCATCCCCGCGCTGGTGATCGTCGTCGGCATCTCCAACGTCTACGCCTGGGTCACCTACCTCCTCGGTGACTCGGCGCTGGTGCTGACCTTCGCGTACGTCGTACTGGTGCTCCCGTACTCCTACCGGGCCATCGACGCGGCCCTGTCCTCGATCGACGTGGCGACGCTCGCCGAGGCCGGCCGCTCCCTGGGCGCGGGGTGGTTCACCGTGATCGCGCGGATTGTGCTGCCCAACATCGTGCCCGGGGTGCTCTCGGCCGCCTTCATCTCGGTGGCGCTCGTCCTCGGCGAGTTCACCTTCGCCTCGCTGCTCAACTTCGAGACGCTTCCGGTGATCATCAACCTCCTCGGCAAGAGCAACGCCTCGACCGCGGTCGCCGCATCGCTCGCCACCATCGTCTTCGCTTCGTCGCTGCTCCTGGGCATCGGGCTCTTCAGCAGGGACCGACGTACGAGTGGAGGGAGGTCCTCGTGACCCAGACAGACGTGGACGGGCGGCCTGGCAAGGACAACGGCGCGAGCAGGTCGGTCCACCTGCTCGACCTCACCCGCGACTTCGGCTCCTTCCGGGCCCTGGATGGCTTCGACCTCCGGATGGCCCCCGGTGAGCTGGTCGCCCTGCTCGGGCCGTCGGGTTGCGGCAAGACGACGGTGCTGCGGATCCTCGCCGGCCTGGACCACCCGACCACCGGGCACGTCGAGGTCGGCGGCCGCGACATCACGCGGGTACCGGCCAACAAGCGCGACATGGGCATGGTCTTCCAGGCCTACAGCCTCTTCCCGCACCTGACCGTGCTCGACAACGTCGCGTTCGGCCTCAAACTGCGCGGCCAGGACCGCTCGGCCCGCCGTCGGCGCGCGAGCGAGGTGCTCGATCTTGTCGGCCTCGGCGAGCACACCGCGAAGTACGCCAATCAGCTCTCCGGGGGCCAGCAGCAGCGGGTCGCCCTGGCCCGGGCCCTGGCCATCGAGCCGTCGGTACTGCTCCTCGACGAGCCGCTGTCCGCACTCGACGCCAAGGTCCGGGTCCAGCTCCGCGACGAGATCCGCCGGGTGCAGCTGGAGGTCGGCACCACCACCTTGTTCGTGACCCACGACCAGGAGGAGGCGCTCGCGGTCGCCGACCGCGTCGGCGTGATGAACCGGGGCCGGCTCGAGCAGCTGGCGCCACCGTCCGAGCTCTACGCCAACCCGGCGTCGCAGTTCGTCGCGGAGTTCGTGGGCCTCAACAACAAGGTCGCCGCCGTGGTCTCCGACCGTCGCGCGACCGTGCTCGGTGCCGCCGTCCCGACGATCGAGGGGTCGATCTCCTCCGGGCCCGGGCAGGCCCTGGTGCGGCCCGAGTCGGTGACCATCACGGCCGACGGTCCCGCGAACGCCACCGTGGCATCGGTCAACTTCCTGGGACCGGTGTCCCGGGTGTACGTCGACGTCGATGACGCGGAGCTGCTGATGGCTGCCGTGCCGAGCCCTCTGGCCGTGCGACTGAACCCCGGCGACAGGGTCGCCGTGGGCATGGAGCGAGACGCCGCTGCTGGTCGTGGCCACGCCGAGCCAGCCATCCGTCGCGACGGCTTAGGCGATCCGGACGTCCTGGCGGATCAGCTCGGCCTGCACCGCGGCGATGTCCACGTCCTCCAGAGGCCGGTCCCCGCGGATGGACACCGCGGCCGCCACGCCCGCGCCCTGGCCGGTGACGGCGCAGCAGGACATGTTCCGGGTCGCCGCGTGGGCGATGCGGTCCCCTCCGGTGGCACGCCCGGCCACGATCAGGTGGCGGACCGCCTGCGGAAGCAGCGACCGGTACGGGATCTGTAGGTAGCGCCCGGTCGTCGGCAGCACCAGCACGCCGTATCCGTCGATGAACTCGGGGTAGATGCCGATGCTGTCGCTGGAAGCGGCCCTGCTCGCGCACATCGGCCTCGGTGAGGTTGTAGACCGCGTCGATCTTGCGGGTGTCGCGGATGCCGATGGTCATCCCGAAGTTGCGCAGGCGGGCGGTCTCACAGCCCGGTGTGTAGCGGCGCAGCGCGTCGATCGCCAGCATGGCCTGCCGACGACCCTCGATCTCGAAGCGGGTGAGACTGTCGGGGTCGGTGCCGTCGCAGCCGTCGAGATGGATCAGGTTCATGTAGGTCAGCTCGCCGGTATCGTGCATCGCTCCCCAGGTGCCGCCGATCGTGTTCAGGTGGGCCGGGAGCACGCCGTCCGCGATGGCTCTCGCGAACGGCTTGCCGAGGTACGGCGAGTAGAGGTCGGCGTCCTTCTCGTCGGTGTCGGCCGCGAACTCACCCGCCGCCCAGTCGCGGTACGTCTGCGGGTCCTCGGCCACCCCCCTGAGGAACGCCGCCTTGTCTACACCGGCGAGGTGGAACATCACCGAGGCCGCCATCATCTCCTCGGGCGGTGTCTTGTGGACCGGCGCGCCCGCCCGCGTCGCCACGTCGGCGTCCCCGGTCGCGTCGACGACCCGGCGCGCCAGGATCGCCTCGCGGCCAGCCTTGGACTCAGTGACGATGCCGATGATCGTGTCGCCGTCCATCAGCGGTGTGACGAACTGGCGGTGCAGCATCGCGTGGATGCCCGCCTCCTCGACCAGTTGGTCGGCGACCAGCTTGAAACCCTCGGAGTCGAGCTCGTAGGACAGCGACTGGCTCTCGGGCACCGCTGCGCCCATCTCCTTGGCGCGTTGCTCGAACTCCCAGCCGATGCCGCCGGCGTCCACCGTCTGCTCGCGGCGGTACCAGGCGAAGCCCTCGACGCCGACCGTTGTAATGCTTCCCCCGAAGCAGCCGAACCGCTCGACCAGTGCCACCCGCACGCCGGCCCGCGACGCCGCCAGGGCGGCGGCGAGGCCACCCGGACCAGACCCGACGACCAGCACGTCGGTCTCGTGGATGACGTCGATCTCGCGGCTCGGTTCGGTCACGGTTCGGGGGTGCGCCGGCATGAGGCGGATCCTAGTGTCCGAGGACAAGGATTCAGAGCGCCCACTTCCTCGATCCGATTTGATCCGAGGTACTGCCGCTGAGATCTGGATACCAGCCGGACGGCGTTGAAGGTATGTTGCTGAAGTGTATGCCGCCGATGGCTCGACACATCTGTCGAACTGTCGCTACCTTCGGAATCCAACAGCCCGACGGATGGGTGCGTGATGACACTACCGATCCCGCAGCCACTACCTCCGCCCCCGCTGAACGATGTCAATGCCGGACAGACGGTTTCCCCCGCGCTCGTGGACGCCTGGACACAACACATGGTGGATGGGTTTCGGAACAACGAGCGGATGCTCGAGACCACGCTCAACGCGTTCATGAAACCGTATCGCCTGACGGTCGGGCTGTACGCGGCCCTGTTCCTCGCCGGACTCGGGATGTTTATCGTGGCCGCAGTAATCGGGCTGCGTAATGGCAGCGCTGTCGTTTCGATCGTGTTCGGAGGTCTCGGCGCGAGCGCTTTCCTTGCTTTCTTCATTCGGCAGCCGCTACAAGCGCTCGAAGAGAACCTCGAATGCATTACCTGGCTTGGGGTCACGTTCAACACGTATTGGACGCGCCTCATGTATATGTCGGACTCGGCGACGGTGCAGGACGATCTTAAGGCCGCTGAAAGCGACTTCCGCGCTTCGATCGAACAATTGATCGCCAGGCACGCGGAACTACGGTGCAAGCGTTCAGGAGTCCGAGACAGCCACGGACGTTGAGGTTCGTGCGATGGAAGCATGCTGATCCAGGGAGACCGGGTGGGTGCTATGAGACAGGTTGCCGCGCAGTCGAATAGCCCGTCTCTACTGCGGTTCTCGCCGATTAAATGGCGGTGGCGGAGGGATTTGAATCCTATTCGGCGGTCCTGGTCTCCGGTCTAAACCACTGCTGATTTGCGCCGGTGTGATCTGGTGAGATGACCGAGATGTCCGTAACTGTGCTCATGGCGTACTCACGAAGCGGTGTGCGGGTACTCGACGCGGGATGCCCTGCGGACGGATTGACCCACCGGCGGCCGCCGACCGGCGCACACTGAGCAACCGTGAACACCGCGAATTGATGAGTCAATGCGGATCCGTCTACGCGATGGGTGAGAGCGATTATCCTACGGAAGGCCCCGGATGAGACGGCACGCGACGAGCCGCAACCGCATATGGCGCTCGTCGGCGAGTGACGACCAGTGCCACACGCGGGGACCCGGTCCGCGACCGCGGGTCGGTTACGAGTCAACAAGTTACGAGTCAACAAGGGGTCCCTGGATGACGGAGTACGCAACGGCAATCACGTTTCCGCAGACCAGCACGACGTACGAGGCGTTCAGCAAGCTGTCAGATGCTGCCAACCAGTATGGGGTCCGGTCGGCCGGGATCATCGAACGTGACGCTCAGGGGCAGCTGCGGGTTCCCGAGTCGGGCGACAGCGCCGCCGGTATTGGAATCGCCAGTGGCAGCTTGATCGGGATGCTCGTCGGTGTGCTCGGTGGCCCGATCGGGATGCTGCTCGGGTGGAGTGTCGGCGCCGCTTCCGGCGCCCTGTACGACGCGGACCGCCTGGACACGGGTGACGAGGCGATCGCAGCATTTGGGCGCCTGATACCGCCTGGTGGCAACGCGATCCTCGCCGTGACGGACGAAGTCACGACCGATCCGTTGGAGCAGTTTGCGGCCGGATTCGGTGGCAAGGTTTCCCGCAGGCCGCTGGACGAGGTTCTCGCTGAGTTGGAGGCGCAGGATGAGGCAGCGCGGGAGGCTGACAAGGCCGCCCGAAAGGCAATACGTGAGCAGAAGAAGCGGGAGCGCAAGGAAGACGTCAAGACGCGAGTGGACGCGTTGAAAGCAAAGTTCCATAAGGAGTAGGAAATACCAACAACGCCGTGACCTCACATGACGCCGCCGTCGAGATCGTCGCGTTGAACGTGTTCGGAATTGCCGATCGGTGCGGCGAAGTGATCACGCGGCGGATGGTCGAGGCCCGGCTCGACGAGCTACGAGCACATGTACGGCGGCGGCGCCGTCACGGACAACTGCGGCTGCGAATGACGGTGTTTACTTTCAACGAGGTGTTCAACGAGGTCTTCTGCGGGCAGGTGTCGAAGTCGTGGCCGATGACGCACTGCCTAGAGACCCAAGGCCTGGGCCGTCGCCGTCGCCACTTCACCCCGCAGTTCCGAGATCGGTGGACTGCCTCGCAGATGGATTGAATTCGAAAGCAGAATTACATAGGTATCCGAGCCTGGGTCGATCCAAAGCGTGGTTCCGGTAAAGCCTGTGTGGCCAAAGCTACCGATGGGAAAGATCATCCCTCGCGGCTTGGAATTGGCCGTATCGATATCCCAGCCAAAGCCGCGCAGGTTTTGTCCCGTGATCGCCGGATAGTTCGGAGCGAGCAGCGGATCCGTTGTGTTTGGCGTCTTTGCGATGGCGGCTCGGGCGGCATCGTTCGCTGCTTCGAGTTGTTGAGCGGTATGTCCGGGCTGCTGCGGAGTCGTCATCAAGTCCAGAGTCGCTTGCTTCAGCGGAAACTTGCTCGGGCGGCCCGCAAGCCGATCAAGCAGGGCCTGCGCGTAGATGCTGACATCGTGCGCCGTCGAGAACACACCGGCATGCCCGGCCACTCCACCCATGCGCCGCGCCGTCGTGTCATGCACAGTGCCCCGAAGCAGGTAATCAAGGTCGGGATTCTTGCTCGGATCGGCTCTGCTCTCGTCGTCACGTGCTGTCGGCGCGATGCGCGACAAGAGGCTGGCGCTCCACGTACCTGCAGGACAAGCGACCAGCGCGCGCTCATTTGGTGTGGGAGCCCACGCTATCGCGGCTCCTCTCATCTGGTGGGGACCACATGCTTTGGCTGGGGGAAGATAGTGGGTGTCTTCCATGCCGAGCGGCTCAAATACGTTCTGCTGAACGTAAACGTCCTCTGCCTCGCCTGTGACTTTCTCGATCAGCGCGCCAAGCAGAATGAAGTTGATGTCGGAATAGCGGAAAATTTCACCAGGACCCGACTGCAGCGGTGTGGTGAGCGCTCGATTAATGCCTTCCGATTTGTCGGCTCCGTTAAGTCCCCACGGATCTTTGAGTTCTACGTCACCCGTTTCGCCTGAAGTGTGCGTGAGCAACATGCGAACCGTCACCCTTGCACGCTGCGGATCGTTCGCCGTGTTGAAGTCAGGCAGATACTTCTGCACGGGGTCGTCGAACTGAACCTTGCCTTGTTCGTAAAGCTGCATGACGGCGGTCGCCGTTGCGAGGACCTTCGTCAACGACGCCACGTCGAAGATCGTGTCCTCGGTCATCGGCTCAGCAGGTGCAGGCGATCCGTCCAGTCCCGGCTCGCCTGCAAGCTTGCGCGAGCCATAAGCCTGGTGAAAGACAATCTTGCCACCGTGCCCGATCACTACCACAGCACCTGGCAGCCTATGTGCGGCAATCGCATCGTTCATCAGCTGGGAGACTGTTGCGAAGTCAGGTGTGCGAGGTACATCTGGCGACAGCGTGGGCGTCGGGGCCACATCGGGCGTCAGCGCGGGCCGCAACTGGCGCCTGCGTTGCCTGCGCGCTGTCGCTTACTGCTGTGTGCGCTGCATAGCCACACGAGGAAGCCGCAGCGAGTGTAAGCAAGACAGTTCCAACAGCAATGGCCTTCCGCACAGATGGCATACCGAACATAAAGCTGGTAAGCGTGTCAATGGCCATGTAGAAGTCCCCGCGGATCGGCCAGCCACTCGTCGATCGCTTGGAGCACCCAGTCCCGCCCGTCGAACTCCTGGGTGCGCTCGGCCACGTAGGCGGAGAAGTCGATGCCGAGTCGGTCTGCTGGCATGGCCACCTCGTCGGGTCGAAGGTGCGCGTGCGACGCCGCCGCGTCCGGGGCTGCGCTTTGGCCATCAGCATAGGGCGAAAACACCCGCTCTAGAGCCAAATCCGAAGTGCGTCTGGCTCACATCGAAGCAGCGCGCGCACAACGCGGCAAACAAGATTTGCATTCGTGGAACAGAAATCGTGACGAGATAGCCCGAAGATTGGTCAATCTATCTGCGGCATCGCAGGTGGCGGGCTCCGGCATGCAGCATTTAAATTGACCAAGGACAACCGGCGTCGTCTGCCGTTGGTGGCCACCTTGCTCTGGTGACGAAAACTGTTGTTGCTCTGGGGATTTGGGTTCACTTGCAGTGGGTCCAGGTGCCCGCTCGCGGCGTGCTGCCGACACGCCAGGCCAAAGTCGAATGGCGGGCGGTGCGTCAAGGTGACAAGGTCCAGTCGGTGACTCCGCACGACCCGCGACATACTCCTGCGTCCCTCACGCCACAATGTGGGCAAGTTGTGGGCAAAGGGAACTCGGACGAAGAACACCCGAACGAAAAAGCTTCCCAACTGCGTAAATGCTCGGGGAAGCTGTGGCGGTGGCGGAGGGATTTGAACCCTCGGACGGGGGTTACCCGTCACACGCTTTCGAGGCGTGCTCCTTAGGCCGCTCGGACACGCCACCGCCAGGCAGCTTACCGGCCGACCGTGAGGCTAATCCAATCGCTGCCGGGCAAAGAACGCCTCCAGCGGAGCCGCGCACTCCTTGGCCAGCACCCCGCCGACCACGGCAGGGCGATGCGTCAGCCTGCGGTCGCGCACCACATCCCAAAGCGATCCCACCGCACCAGTCTTGGCTTCCCACGCGCCGAATACCAGCCGCGCCACCCGCGCCATCACCAACGCACCAGCGCACATCGTGCAGGGTTCGACGGTCACCGCCAGCGTCGTGCCCTCGAGCCGCCAGCCGTCGCCGAGCACTGCCGCGGCCGCGCGCATCGCCAGGATTTCCGCGTGTGCCGTCGGATCCCCGAGCGCCTCGCGCGCGTTTGCCGCCCGCGCCAACTCGGTCCCGTCGGGCGCGACGATCACCGCGCCGATCGGTACGTCGCGAGGCCCGACCGTGCCTGCGGCTTCGAGGGCGGCACGGATGAGGTCTTCGTCGGTCACCGATCGAGGCGATCGAGCACCGCCGACAGTTCCTCGGCGAAGCCCATCTCCCGTGCGATGCGGCCTATCTGCTCGTCGGCGTACAGGTCCAACTCGGAGATGATGACCCCCAGCACCGCCTCGGGCAGGCCGACATCCGACAGCAGTCCTAGGTCACCCTCCTCGAACGGGTCGGCGTCGTCGAGGTCCTCCGGACCGATATCGGCATCCAACTTCTCGAGCACCTCGGCGGCGATGTCATAGTCCAAAGCGGCGGTCGCATCCGACAGCAGCAGCCGGGTTCCTGCGGGCGCGGGCCGGACGATGACGAAGAATTCGTCGTCGACATCGAGCAAACCGAAAACGGCGCCTGCACTCCGCAGTTCGCGTAGCTCGGTTTCGGCCGCCGCCAAGCTGGTCAGCGCGGCGGGACGCATCGCGGAGCACCGCCATTTGCCGTCCTCCCGGACGACGGCCACCCCGAAGCCGTCGGGCATGTCGGCGGCCTGGTCCTGCGCGGGTGCCCGCTGTGGTCCCATGGCCGCATACGCTAGTCCCCGACCAGGACGTTTGACTAGCAATCGACACCAGCCGGACGACCGGCTACCAGGAACATGTGCAACCCTTGAAGCCGTGAAGAAAGCGCCCGTCTGCGTGCTGGGTCTGGGTCTGATCGGCGGCTCGGTGATGCGTGCGGCGACCGAGGCAGGCCGTGAGGTTTTCGGCTACAACCGGTCGATCGAAGGCGTCCAGGCCGCGAAGGCGGACGGTTTCGACGCCACGGAGAAGATCGAGAAGGCTTTGAAACGCGCCGCCAGGACCGGCGCGTTGATCGTGCTCGCCGTGCCGGTGCCCGCGCTGCCGATCGTGCTCGGGCACGTACGCGACGTTGCCCCGGACTCCCCGCTGACCGACGTGACCAGCGTCAAAAGTTGCGTGCTGGACGAAGTCAAGTCTTTCGGCCTGCTGGCCAACTTCGTCGGCGGTCATCCGATGGCGGGCACCGCGCGCTCCGGCTGGGCGGCGGGCAACGCGCGCATGTTCGTCGGGGCGCCGTGGGTGATCAGTGTGGACGAGCACGTCGACGCGGCGGTGTGGTCGACGGTGATGGACCTTGCGCTGGACTGTGGCGCGGTCGTCGTGCCGGCCAAGTCCGACGAGCACGACGCTGCAGCGGCAGCGATTTCGCATCTGCCGCACCTGCTCGCCGAAGCCCTCGCCGCTACCGCGGGAGAGGTGCCACTGGCGTTCGCACTGGCCGCCGGGTCATTCAGAGACGGCACACGGGTTGCCCTAACCGCACCCGATTTGGTGCGGGCGATGTGCGAAGCGAACTCCGAACAGCTGCTGCCCGCGCTCGACCGGTCGATCAAACTGCTGACAAAAGCGCGCAAGTCCCTGGCCACACATGAATCGGTGGCCGACCTTGTCGAGGAAGGTCACGCCGCACGGATGCGCTATTCCGGCTTCAAGAGGTCGCAGATCGTGACGATCGTCGTCGGGCGGGACGGATGGCGTGACGAACTGGCCGCCGCCGGACGAGCCGGCGGGGTGATCAAATCCGCTCTGCCAGTCCTGGGTAATCCAGAATGAAGCCGTCCGAATCCACCGTGACAGTGGTGTCGGCGACCGGCGAATGCAGCTTGATGCCGTCGGGCGCACTGCTGTAGTTGATCGTGGCGGGGTTCACCACCAGGTCGGGCAGCGTCACGTAGACCACCGGTAGCGAGACCGAGTTGGTGCCTTGATACAGGCCGGTGCGCCGAATCGGCAGTGTGTTGAAGAACGGGCTGAAGATGACGTCGACGTCCAGCGCGCCGTCGTAGGCGGCCCGGTTGGACTGGCCCTGGTGGTCCTGCACCAGCCACATGTTCTCTTCGTCACGGGCGATGGATAGCTGCCGTTCCCGCTCCGCGAGCGTGACGGTCATCGAGAGCCGTTTGGTTGCCCCGGTTTCATCGGTGACGAGATCGTAGGACGCGGAAAACGGGGGGTGGGTAGCCGTTGCCGCCGCGACAATCCGCCCGTACGCCTTGATGCGGTTGTTGGACAACTGCACCCTCACGGATTCCATTCGCGGGACATCGTGCGCGCGCCAGGTCAAGATCGCCGTCCAGGCAGCGGGCTGTTCTGCACTCACGCATCTACCGTAGGCGAAGGATCCCCTCGTTCGTAGCGTGCTGATGAACTGCTTCTCGCCCTTGATCCGGAGGCCGCGCCGGATTCCAGGGCGACTTCGTCGTCCAGCAACGGCTGCGGCATTCTCTTCAGCCGCCCGGTACCGGGCACCGACGCCCACACCGCGAAAGCCAGCGCGGCGTCGAGGATCAACGCGAGCGCAGTGACCATCAACGCGCCGACCAACGCGATGTGGAATTGCCGCACCTTGATGCCGTCAATGAGATAGCGACCGAGGCCGCCGAGGCTGGCGTACGCCGCGACGGTGGCGGTCGCGACGATCTGCAACGTCGCCGTGCGCAAACCGCCCAGTATCAGCGGCATCGCGTTGGGCACCTCGACGCGAAGCAACACCCGACCCTCGGTCATCCCCATCGATCGTGCCGCGTCGATGACCGCGCGGTCGACGTTGGCGATGCCCGAATACGTGCCCGCCAGCAGTGGCGGGATACCGAGCAGCATCAGCGCGACGGTCGGCGGGACCAAACCAAGGCCCCACAACAGCACGCCGAGCAGCAGCACGCCGAGTGTCGGCAGCGCGCGCAGCGCGTTGACACCCGTGACGACCAGGAAGGTGCCACGTCCGGTGTGCCCGATGATCATCCCGACCGGTATGGCGAACAACGCCGAAAAGATCAGCGCGATCACGGTGTACTGCAGGTGTTCACCGATGCGGGCGGCCAGCCCGGCCGGCCCGCCCCAGTTGGCCGCGGTGAAGATGAAGGACAGCGCCTGGTGGAGGAAGTTCATGCCACCGCCGCCTTCGCCTTCGGCCGCGCGACGCGTCCGCCGCCGGCCACACGTGTCCATGGAGTGGCCAGCCGTCCCGCGAGCATGATCAATGTGTCGATCACGATCGCCAGCACGAAGATCGCGATGATCCCGGCGATGATCTGGTCGCTCTTGTTGGACTGGTAGCCCTCCGTGAACCAGGTGCCCAGGCCTCCGATACCGATCACCGAGCCAACCGCGACCATCGAGATGTTCGTTACGGCGACGACCCGCAGGCTGGCCACCAGCACCGGGATCGACAGCGGCAGCTCAACTTTCAACATGCGGGTTAGCGGCCGGTAGCCGACCGCGGTGGCGGCGTCACGGACCGGCGCAGGCACAGCGTCCAGCGCCTCCGGCACGGCTCGCACCAACAGCGCCGTCGTATACAGCGTCAGCGCGACGATCACGTTGGCCTCGTCGAGGATGCGCGTCGGGATGATCAGGGGAAGCACCACGAATAGCGCCAGCGACGGAATCGTGAAGATGATGCTGGCCGTGATGGTGGTCAACCGCCGCAGCGCAGTCGTCCGCTGAATCAGCGCGCCCAACGGCACCGCAATCATGAGTCCGAGAACGATCGGAATCAGGCTCAGCCGCAGGTGAATTATGGTGAGCGCCCACGCGTCGTCGAGGTTGTTGAGCAGGTAGCGCATGCTATCCCTGCCGCTGCTTCTTCAACGCGGCCAGCACATCATCGGCGAGCACACCGCCGATCGGCTTACCGTCACCGTCCACCGCTACACCCGAACCCGACGGCGACGATAACGCCGCATCGAGCGCCTGGCGCAGCGAATCGTCGGGGCGGAAAAGCGATCCGCCCGCAATGGTGCTGTCGTACAATGACTTTCCGTCGCGATGCATCGTCACGCCGTCGGCCTTGATCCACGCGTACGGCGTCCCGTCCGGCTTCTTGACCAGCACCCAGTCGCCGGGATCAAGTGAGAGCGCGTCGATCTCCGGCTCGCTGACGCTGCGAATCTCGTGCAGCGGAAGGCCGGTCGCGTGGCGGAACTGGAGGCCGCGGTAGCCACGGTCGGCGCCGATGAACCCGGCGACGAAGTCGTTGGCCGGGTTCGACAACAGCCGCGACGGTTCGTCGTACTGCTGCAGCACCCCGCCGCGGCCGAACACGGCGACCTTGTCGCCGATCTTGAGGGCTTCATCGATGTCGTGCGTGACGAACACGATCGTCTTGCGCAATTCGCTTTGCAGTCGCAGGATCTCGGCCTGCAGCTCCTCCCGAACCACTGGGTCGACGGCGCTGAACGGCTCGTCCATCAACAGGATCGGCGGGTCGGCGGCCAGCGCCCGCGCAACGCCTACGCGCTGCTGCTGACCACCCGACAGTTGCGCCGGGTAGCGGTTTGCGAGTTGTGGGTCCAACCCGACCCGTTCCAGCACCCCGATCGCCGCCTTGCGGGCGGTCCGCCGCGATTCTCCTTTCAGCACAGGCACAGTCGCCACGTTGTCGATCACCCGCTGGTGCGGCATCAGCCCGGCGCTCTGGATGACGTATCCGATTCCCAGGCGCAGCTTGACCGGATCCACCTTGGTGACGTCGTTACCGTTGACCGCTAACGTGCCCGAGGTGGGGTCGATCATCCGGTTGATCATCCGCATGGATGTCGTCTTGCCACAACCGGAGGGGCCGACGAAGACCGTGAGCGTGCCGTCGGGCACTTCAAGTGTTAAGTCGTCAACGGCGACCGTGCCGTCGGGATACTGCTTGGTGACACCGTCGAAACTGATCATGCACTCATCCCTGTTTGCTATTTCGCGCAAGCGCTCATCGGGCCTGAATGGGCTTGTCGAACCCGTTGTCTTGTACCCATTTCTTGGCCGCCTCATCGGCGTCGACTCCGGCATTGCCGGACGTCACGGTGTTGAGCTCGATGAGGTCGTCGGTAGTCAGCTTGGCCGAGACGGCGTCGAGAACCGTCTTGAGTTCGTCAGATTTCTTCTGAGAACTGACAAGTGGGACCACATTGGCGGCTAGGAAGTTGTTCTTCGGATCCTCGAGCACCACCAGGTTGTTCTCCCGAATGGCCGGCGACGTGCTGAAGATGTCGGCCGCGGTCACCGTGCCATCCACCAGCGCGCGCACGGTCGCAGGCCCACCGCCGTCACTGATCGCCACGAAGTTGTTGGGGGGGACGTCAAGGCCGTACTTCGCCTTGAGACCCGGCAAGCCCTCGGTGCGGTTCAGGAACTCCGACGGCGCACCGAACTTCACCTCGGGCGAATGTGCCGCAAGGTCGGCGATGCTCTTCAGATTCCACTTCTTCGCCGTCTCTTCGCTGACCGCCACGGTGTCCTTGTCCTCGGCGGGTGACGGGGTAAGGATCGACAAGTCGCCCGGCAAGGCCCGGAACAATGCCAGCAGAACGTCATCCGGGGTGGTCACCTTGGTGTTCTTGTCGAAGTACTGCAGCAGGTTGCCGGTGTATTCGGGTATCAGGTCGATCGAATGATCCCTGACCGCGGGAATGTAGGTCTCGCGGCTGCCGATGCCGAACTGCCTGCCAACGGTGAAACCGTTGGCCTCCAACGCCTGCGCATAGATCTCGGCGATGATCTTCGACTCCGGGAAATCGGCCGAGCCGACGACGACCGACTTGAGATCGCCGGAAACCTCGCCGCCCCCCAGCGGGTTCGAACTGCCACAGGCCGCCGTGATCAGGGCCAGAACGGCCGCCAGAAGCGCCAGCTGCCACCTATGTGTCTTCGCCATACCCATCGACATACCCAACGTCCTCTCGGCGCAATAGCTCCACCGGACACTATCGAGATGCGCGCCTGCACGCCGCGCTTTGCTTCACCGTGAAACCCAATCTGGTTTCATCCGCGGCCCGAAAGGGCAAAGATGAACCAATGACCAGCGATCCTTCCGTGTCGCCGCCATCGGACGAGCGGCCAGTTCCTCGCCCCGGCCAAGAACTACCGGAGCTGCCCGACACCTCCTCGACACCTGCGCCACCGCCCGAGTCCGCGGTCAAGTTCACCCGCGCGGCAGCGCTGTGGTCGGCGCTGATCCCCGGTTTCCTGATCCTCCTCGTGCTGCTGATATTCGTCGCACAGAACACCGAGTCGGCGCAGTTCGCGTTCCTCGGCTGGCAGTGGAGCCTGCCTCTCGGCGTCGCGATTCTGGCGGCCGCGGTGTGTGGTGGCCTGTTGACGGTCGCGGCGGGCACGGCCAGGATCGTCCAGCTCCGCCGTGCCGCAAAGCGGAACCTGAAGTCCAGCCTCTGAAGCGTGCCGCAGTCTCGCGCGATACCGCGTCTGCTCGGCCGCCACGGTTACTCCCGAAGTGCGCTGAGCCCGGCGGCAATCAACGGTGCCACCGCCTCGTCCACCGGATCGGGCGCATCCGCCCCGCCCATCCGCGCACGGAAAGCGATGCCGGCCGCGATGATGGCGAGCTTGAAGTAGGCCAGCGCCATGTAGAACTCCCAGTGCGCCAACGACCGTTCGGACACCACCGAATACCGGTGCGCCATCTCGTCGTGCGACGGCAACAGCGGCGACGTCCACGCGGCGTTCGCATGGACCATGTCGAACATCGGGTGGCGGTACACGCACATCAGCGCGGCATCGCTGAGCGGATCGCCCAGCGTGGACATCTCCCAGTCCAGCACCGCCCGCACTAGCGTGGCGTCTTCGGAATCGAGGATGGTGTTGTCGATGCGGTAGTCGCCATGCACGATCGATGTGCGACTCTGCTCGGGAATCGCGTGTGCGAGAGCGGAATGCAGCCGCTTCACATCGTCGTCACGCTCGTCATCGGGTCGCCGAACCAGTTCCCATTGCGAACCCCACCGCCGCACCTGGCGTTCAAGATAGCCGGTCGGCTTGCCGAAGTCGGCCAGCCCGACCGCCGCCGGGTCGACAGCGTGCAGGTCGGCCAGCACCTTGATCAGCGCGTCGACACAGTCGTTGAGCGTGGCCTTGTCGCCGAGCGCCTCGAGTTCCGGCGCCAACCGCACAACCCGGCCAGGCACGTACTCC
Organism: uncultured Actinomycetota bacterium; assembly: GCA_963800125.1. GTDB lineage: Bacteria > Actinomycetota > Actinomycetes > Mycobacteriales > Mycobacteriaceae > Mycobacterium. Next base: position 16,483 of record CAWDAC010000009.1, read on the forward strand.
ACCATCTGGAACGGTGCGCCGGCCACCGAGTCGTCGTTGCGCATGGTGACCGCACGGGCGACCGGGACCGGGGTGTCCTCGAGCGCGGCGACAACCCGGTACTCGCGCGCCACGTCGTGCGCCGACGGCGTCAGCCCGTGCAACGGTGGCCGACGCAGCACCCACTTCGACGCGTCGTCGGCCACCAGGAAGGTCAGGTTGGACCGACCGCCAGAGATCAGCTCGGCGCGCAGCTCGCCGCTGCGCGGAATGCCGACCTCCTTGAGGTGGCGGTCCAGCGCGTCGAGGTCAAGCCCCTCCAACGAGGTAGTCATCGGACTTGTTTACCACCGCTGGTTTCTGGGGAGCAGATCCCACACGTGTTCGGTGCCGTTGACGGAGGCCACATAGAGGTTGCCCTCTCGTGAGGACAACAGCCGGGTGACCCCTGCGTAGTCGACGTTGACGCACAGGATCTTCTCGGTGCCCAGGATGCCGTGCAGCAGCCCGTTGATCACCCCGCCGTGGCTGAACACCGCGACGGTGTCCTCGTGGTCGCCCGCGGACACCAGGTCGCGAATCCCCGCGTTGACCCGAGCGAGAAACGCGGCCTCGTCAACGCTGCTGGGCAGGTGCCCGTTTGCCAGTCGCGCCAGCTCCTCGGGGAACTCGGCGGCGATCTGCTCGATCGGGATGTAGTGCTCCATGTCCCGGTCGTACTCGGCGAGCCGCTCGTCGATTTCGACGGGCAGACCGAGGGCATCGGCAACCGGCTGGGCGGTCTGCACGGCGCGCCGCTGCGGGCTGCTGACCAGTCGAGTGATCGGGAAGCGCGCCAACGCGTCAGGAAGCCTCTTGGCCTGCTGAACACCCTCGTCGGACAGAACCGGATCGGAGCCCTGCCCGGGCTCGCTGCGAAGAGGCAACGCGTGCCGGATCAGTAGCAGTTGCACCGTGACACCATATTGCCCGTGCGCGCATTCGCATGTCCGGTGTGCAACAACTTCACGCCGTTCGAGGCCGACCGGTGCCAAGCGTGTCAGGCCGCCGTGGGGCTACACCCGCCGACGATGACGATGCTCGCTGTCGTCGACGGTGTGGCGATGGTCGACGGACGACGCTGGCTCCGATGCACCCAGAGCGAGACGTTAGCCTGCAACTGGCTTGTCCCCGACGCCGAGCGAGACGTCTACCAGCGCGGACGCTGCCTTCCCGACTCGTTGATCCGCCGAGAACCCGATGCGTCCGACACGATCGCCCGGGAGAAGCTGATACCGACATCGGCGGCGCTGCGTAGGTTGGTATATCAGTTGCTCGAGATCGGTCTGCCGGTCGATCCGTTCTGGCGCCGCGATGGCGGGCTGGCCTTCGACCTGGTGTCCAGCTATAGCTCGGGCGAGCGTGTGGTGATCGGCCACGCGAACGGGGTCATCACGATCGATCTCGTCGAGTCGCTAGACGACTACCGCGAGACACTCCGCATCCGACTCGGCGAACCGTACCGCACCATGCTGGGCCACTTCCGGCACGAGGTCGGCCACTATTACGAGCACGTGCTGATTGAGACCGGCCCGGGAGCCGACAGGTATCTCGCCAACTGCCGGGAGTTGTTCGGTGACGAACGCATCAGCTATGCCGACGAAATCGCGCGGCACTATCGATTCGGTGCCCCCGAAGACTGGCGCCAGTCTTACATCTCGGAGTACGCGACCATGCATCCGTGGGAGGACTTCGCTGAGTGTTTCGCGCACTACCTACACATCGCCGACTCCATCGACACCAGCCGCGAGGCCGGGATGGTGCTGCACGCCGATCGGGTGCGATTCTCCGCACCCCGCGATATCGCGCCTGCCGAGTCCTATGACGACGTCCCGGTGGAACGCATGCTGTTCGACTGGAAGTGGATGGCGCTGTTCTTCAACCGCGTCAACACTGCCATGGGCAAGGACCCGCTATACCCCTTCGAGATCCCACCACCGGTGGTCGCCAAGCTCGCGTTCATCCACCGGGTGATACGCGAGACCGCCCGCGAAGCCAAGGAGCGCTAATGGGCTATGCCGACGAACTCTTCGATCTCACCGACCGGGTTGTGCTGGTCACCGGCGGCAGCCGCGGGCTTGGTCGCGAGATGGCCTTCGCCGCCGCGCGCTGCGGCGCCGACGTAATCATCGCGAGTCGCAAGTACGACTCGTGCGTGGCCACCGCCGAGGAGATCGCCACCGCGACCGGCCGCGCCGCGTTCCCCTATCAGGTGCACGTCGGGCACTGGGACGAGCTTGACGGCCTGGTCGATTCGGCCTACGACCGCTTCGACAAGGTCGACGTGCTCATCAACAACGCGGGCATGTCGCCGCTCTACGAATCGCTGAGCTCGATCACCGAGAAGCTGTTCGACGCGGTGGTCAACCTCAACCTCAAGGGGCCGTTCCGGCTGTCGGCGCTCATCGGCGAACGGATGGTGGCCGACGGTGGTGGGTCGATCATCAACGTGAGCTCGAGCGGATCGCGGCGTCCTCGGCCGGAGCAGTTGCCGTATTCGGCTGCCAAGGCGGGGCTCAACGCGTTGACCGAAGGATTCGCGCTGGCCTTCGGACCGACCGTGCGCGTCAACACGTTGATGCCCGGTCCGTTCCTGACCGACATCAGCAAGGCCTGGGATATCGAGGCGACCACGGCGGGGGCCCGACATTTCGCACTTCAGCGGCTCGGCGAACCGCCCGAGATCATCGGCGCCGCTTTGTATCTGGCGTCCGACGCATCGCGCTATACCAGCGGATCGATCATCCGGGTGGACGGCGGCATTCCGTAACCACCAGCTCTGCTGTTGGCATTACGGTAAGCCCATAGCGTATGCAGCCCCCCTAACCACCGCCACTCGGTTGGAGTGCATTTCGAATGAGCGGCCCGATCCGCTCAGCCAGGAATCGTTGCCCTGCATCGTTGGGATGCACCCCGTCAGATCCGATCATTTCGGGGTTTGCGGCCAACCAGCCCTCGGCGATGGGATCGACGAACACTGCACCCACGGCTTGTGCTTCATCGCGCAGGATGCCCGGTATACGCGCAATCGCGGCGGGCGGGTTGGGGCTCGTCGCCACAGGCCCGATCACCAGCAACTTGGCTGCGGGTGCGGCGGCCTTGGTCTTGGCGAAGGTGTCGCGGACGGCCGAAGCCAGGACGCTTGGGGATGCGACGGAGTCGTTGCTGCTACCGAAGAACACCACCAACTCATCCTGGGGGCTTGTGTACAAGGCTGCTCTCTCACCGAAGGTGCTACCTGTGTTGCCGGGATGGACATAACCGGAAGCACCCTCGCCAGCGATTATCGGAACAACGATCCCGACGCTGGATTTCAGGCTGGACCAGACCAGGGCCGGCCACGCGAAACTGCTTTCGCCGCTGCCCTGAGTTATGGAGTCGCCTATTACCAGAATGTGGTGTGTCACAACGGGTTTCGGTGGGGGGAGTAATGTGGCCGGCGTTGCAGAGGGCTTTGGTGGGGGAACTACCGGGGCTTCCTCGCAGCCCGATACCAGCAGCATTGTAGAAACGAGCACCGCAAAGAAATACTTCATAGCTCCCCCGAGCTTGGTCCCAGTTGCTGGCTGCCGAGCATCGTAACCGTCCGGGCCTACCGGACTGACGAGGTTGAGGCATTTAACCCAGCTGGCAGCAACGAGGTAGTGCTATCTGTGCCGGCTACCCGAGCAGCGGGTAAAGCGGCTCGAGATGGAAGCCGAACACGAGGTGCATTCGGTGCCGTGTTGGGCTCCGAGGCGTAACTGGATGGCCAACTGGCTATCAACCTTCTGGTGTCTTGGTGGAGTGGTGCGGTCCACCACCGTTGTCCCGATCTAGCCTCGAATGAGGGCTTAAGGCCCCAACCGAGGCGGCCGGCCTGAGCACATGACGGCGACGAGGCGGAACGCGTCGACGGCGCTGGGAAACTCCTGGGAGTAAGAGTGGCGTGACCACCGCGATCGTCGTGACGCCGACGATTCTGCGCGTCGGCATCGTGATTCATCAGCTTCTCCGCCTTAGCAAGTGGCTGAAGAAATCACCTCCCAGCCGGGACTTCCGAGAACCTCCCAACGAAAACGTGCGTGTCGCGAGGTCGAAAACTCGCCCGCTAACTGGCCACAAGGCTTACTCGACGAGCTGCAAGGCAGCTGCTCAGCGCACCCCCAAGATGCCGGGAGAGCCGCAAGCGGGTGTAACCGTCGCGGGATGTCGCGTTCCACACCAACTATCGGCAAGCAGTGGAAACAACCGTACGGCCCGTCCGACCTGGCCTTCAGGGTCGAGGGCGATCCCCGCTACGCCATCGAGCTGAGCTTCGGAATCGGCGGCGACACATTGTCCGCCATGCCCGTGCTCAACTCGATCCCGGCGGTGTGCCAAGCGCGGCCGGGCCTGTTGGGACCTCTGGACGTACCGCGGTATTGGAGTCGCAACGTCGCTAGGGCGTGACGATGTTGAAGTTCGGGTCGGGCCGGTCGAGCACCGCGACGATTGACGGCAGCGCCTCGGCGTTCCCGGTAATCTCCAGGCCCAGCGAGTCGCTGTCACCGGCAGCAAATGTCAACAGTCGCTGCTTGTTGGCAAGTCTTACGGTGGCGTTGGCCGTCGAATCGTCTGCGGGCACCTTGCGATACACCAGCACACCGTTGCGCAGCGTCAGCCGGTAGTTGGTGTCGACGTCTAGGAACGTGATGTCGACGGCCACATCGAGGTCCCATGCCCGCGGGCCATTGATGTTGATCGCGAACGTGTCGAACATCTGCTCCGGCGTCAGCTGGCCCATGATCGACGGTGACGCGGTCTGGACCGGGGTACCGAAATTGCCCTCCCGCAGCTCCGTCGCGCCGGAAAGGAAGAAGTTGCGCCAGACGGCGTTCTCGGCGCCGTAGGCGAGCTGTTCGAGCGTATCGGCGTACAGATCGCGGGCCGCTGCGTGGTTCTGATCGGTGAAGATCGCATGATCGAGCAGCGTTGCCGCCCAACGGAAGTCACCGTCATCGAACGCTGTGCGGGCGACCTCGACGACGCGGTCGAGACCACCCATGGCCTCGACATAGCGCGGGCCGATGGCTTCCGGCGGGTGCGCCCACAGCCGGCCCGGATTGCCGTCGAACCACCCCATGTAGCGCTGGTAGACGGCTTTGACGTTGTGGCTGACCGAACCGTAGTAGCCGTGGGTGTGCCAGGCCTTCTCCAGCGCCGGAGGCATCTGGAAATTTTCGGCGATCTCGATGCCGGTGAAGCCCTGGTTCAGCTGCCGCAAGGTCTGATCGTGGAGGTAGGCATACAGATCCCGTTGCAGGGAAAGGTATTCGACGATCCGGCCTTTACCCCAGGTCGGCCAATGATGGGACGCGAACACGACGTCGGTGCGGTCCGCGAACGTGTCGATCGCCTCTGTGATGTAGCCGGCCCACCCGTGCGGGTCGCGGACCAGCGCGCCGCGCAGCGTCAGCAGGTTGTGCAGGTTGTGGGTGGCGTTCTCAGCCATGCACAGCGCACGGAACGTTGGAAAATAGAAATGCATCTCAGCGGGCGCTTCCGTGCCCGGCGCCATCTGGAACTCGATCTCGACGCCGTCGATCGTGTGCTTCTCCCCGGTTTCGCGGATGTCGACCGTCGGCACGATCAACGCCACCTCACCCGTGGACCCCACCTGGCCCAGCCCACACCCCACCTGGCCCTGCGGCCCGCGCGCGAGCACCGCGCCGTACATGTAGGCGGCCCGCCGAGCCATCGCGGTGCCGGCATACACGTTCTCCTGCACGGCGTGCTCGGTGAAATGCTCGGGCGCGATCACTGCGACCTTGCCCGCGTCGACGTCGGCCTGAGTCGTCACACCCAGCACGCCGCCGAAATGGTCGACGTGGCTGTGGGTGTAGATCACAGCGATGACGGGCCGGTCGCCGCGATGTGCTCGGTACAGCGCCAGCGCGGCCGCCGCGGTCTCAGTGGAGATCAGCGGATCAATGACGATGATCCCGGTGTCGCCCTCGATGAAGCTGATGTTGGACAGGTCAAGACCGCGGACCTGGTAGATGCCCTCCACCACCTGATAGAGCCCCTGCTTGGCGCACAGCTGGCTCTGCCGCCAGAGGCTGGGATGGACCGTAGTCGGCGCATCGCCACTCAAGAAGGCATAGACGTCGTTGTCCCACACCACCCGGCCGTCGTCCGCCTTGACGACGCACGGCTCTAATGCGGCAATCAATCCCCGGTCGGCGTCCTCGAAATCCGCGGTGTCGGAGAACGGCAGGTTGCTCAGGTGGTCGCGGTTTGCGGCCTCGATGACTGAGGTAGGCGGCTTCTGGTTCATGCCGCTGACATTGCCACTATTCCCCGCTATGCGGGTTCTGTTGGCGCGAAAACCTCAATAACGCCGTTGATTTCACGCACCTCGAACTTCGGCAGCGGCGCAGGAGGGGTCGGGCAGCTGATGGGTCAACGCCTTACCCTCCAACGAGAACGACGTCGAGTGGCACGGGCACCGCAGCCGACTCTCCGGCGCATCCAGCCAGAGCTTGCAGCCCTGATGCGTGCAGATGCCCGAGACCGCCTCAACTTGGGCATCGGCCCGGTGGACGAACCCCCTGATCGAGCCGAGGTCGAACGCGAGTGCTCCCCCCTTGGGGAGGTCGACACTGGCCCCGACCGCGTGCCAGGTACCCGCGTTGGGTTCGAGCACACCCTGGGTTGGCGGCGTGGCCTGCGGTGGAGCCGTTTGGTTCCCGCCGAGCAGGTTACGCCCGACCACGATCCCGGTGGCCGCCGATGCCGCCGCGAGCCCAGTGCCGATTACGACCTGGCGTCGTGTGCCGGATGGCCCCCGCGTCGACCGGGCATCGGCCTGCGGGGCCTCGCCCATCGCCACAGCCAGCCGGCGATGCAGATCGGTGGCGAACTCCTCGCGCGGCGAGTCGCTGCCCGTGCGGGCGGCGCGCAACTCGATGGCTGTCTTCATCTCTTCGGCTTCGAAGTCATCGGGCCGTGCCCGTTCGGTGCGCTGGCCCCGCAGCAAGCCGTCGACGAATCGGCGCACAGTTCGTCCGCTCACGGCGCCTCCTCCTCACGTGTCTGCGCAGCCATCCGGAGCGCCCGGTACTGCAACACCTTCGCGTTTGCGACGCTAACACCCATTTGCCCTGCGGCCTCACGGACCGAGAAGGCCTGCAGGAAACGGAGTTCCAGGATGCGCCTGTAGTTGTCCGGCAACTGCTCCAGCAGCGTGCGCACCTTGGCGGGCGCGTCGCCGACGACGTCCTCCGGCTCGACCGTCTCGGGCACGTCGTCCTCGATCGTCGTCAGCTCCCGGCCCATCCGGTCTCGCCAGTACGAGGCGAGCACCGTGCGCGCCGTCATCTTCAAATACTTGCGCACCTCCGGCACCGTGGCCGAGACCCGCAGCGGCTTAAGGGCCGTCATGAACACCTCTGCGGTGAGGTCCTCAGCGTCGGGTTGGTTACCCACCTTCGAGTACATCAGTCGGTAGACCCAGGTGACGTTGTCGCGATACACCGCATCCCAGTCCGGATACGCCGCACCCGTCACCGGTTGCAGTCCTCCCTCCGGGCGGGACCTCCGCGTCTCCACGAGTCGAGCACGGCGCGCCTCATTCTGGCTCGCGATCACCCGTCACCGTCCTCGAATCTACCTTGGAGATTGCTGTGTGTGTGGCTAGACCGCTGCACCGGTGACACGTGCAGGCGTGCCGGTGCGGTTCATCCGCCGATCGAGCGAGTACGCGCCCGCGCCGACGATGAGCAGGAAAACGCTGCCGCACAGCATCGCAACCTCGAGGCGTCCCTCATGGAAGAAGTCCCAGAAGCCGCCTTCCTTGGGATACAGCGGTGCGTTGCCCCACAGGATCGGCAGCTTGGTGATCGCCAGCGCGCCGATCATGTCGATGATCATCGGCACGGCCGCCAACCTGGTCAGCAGGCCGACCAGAATCAGCACGCCGCAGCCGATTTCGAACACCCCGTCGAAGTAGGCGAAGAAGGTCGAGGCGGGAATGCCCGCCTTGTCGAACCTGCCCGGTCCTAGGGCGTCGGGCCGGAGAAACTTCAGGACGCCTTCGCCGACGAAGATCAGCCCCACGTAAAGGCGGATGAGGACGACGGCGCCCGACGCGCGGGTCGCGGTCAACTGGGCGAGCGAGATTTCGCGCTGCGATAAGACGGACATCGGATATGCCTTTCTTAGTAGTTGGTCCCTTATCCAGATAGGCAACGGGGTTACACCTCGCGGTGATTGACTGACCGAATGAATGTGCGCCGGGGTGGTGACCGGACACGATTCGTCCGGCAAGTCCGTGTTTGTCAGCGATGCGACGGTGGAACCAGAGCGGCCGGTATTGATGCCGGACTGGCACACGTACTTTCCGCCCGTCGGCGGGTTCCGGTTCGGGCTCTTCACCATCCCGCCGGAGATCGGCGCCAGCGAACAGGAACTATTCAGCGTCGAGGAGGCGGTGGCCGACATCGAGGGGAAGCTACCCGGACTTCTGAGGTACATGGACCCGTCGGATCCCGGAATGCACACCTCCGACACCATCGACTTCGAGGTGGTACTGGAGGGCACGGTCGTGCTCGAACTCGACGACGGCGCCGAAGTCACACTGCACGCCGGTGACACCGTGGTGCAGAACGGGACCCGGCATCGGTGGAAGAACCCGGGCGAAACACCGGCGCGGCTGGCGCTGTTCATCTGCGGGGCCAACCATTCCGCTGTGCCCCCGGCGTGACGGCCGAACGCGCCTAGCCGTCGTGCTCGGCAAGCCACGCCTGGGCTCGACGCTTCGACGCCCGGGACAGCCAGGCATCCTGAATGAGCTCGGTCAGCTCCTGCTTCCCGATCGCGGCTAAAGCGCTGGCGCGCACCAACACCGACGGGTGCCCGTCGAACCGGCCGGTGGTGAAAAACGGCAATTTCGGGTCCTGGATGAGGGCCAGCTTGTCGCTCTCGGCCTCTACCCAGATCATGATGACGTCGGCGTAGCGCTCACCGGTCTCGGGATCCTCGGCGTCGGGCTGCGGCGTGCGGAAGAACACAAACGACTTTCCGCCCACCTGATAGATCGCGTTGCCCTTCGGTCCCTCGATCCGCTTGACATGCGGCATGGCCGCGGCGATCTCGTGCACATCGGCGACGCGAGCCGGCCGGTCACGCATCGCGGCGATCCAACCGATGCAGCGTGACCTCGAACAGCTCGCCGTTGTCGACGGTCGCGGTCATGTACGTGCAGAACGGTTGTCGCCTCCGGTCGGTCGGCGAACCCGGATTAAGTAGTCGAAGACCGGTGTCCGCAGTGGTGTCCCACGGGATATGGCTGTGCCCGAACACCAGCACATCGGTGTCGGGGTAAAGCTTGGCCATCCGGGCATCGCGGCCCGCGGCCCCACCCGTCTCGTGGACGACCGTGAACCGCACGCCGCCGAGGTTCGCGTCGGCCCGCTCTGGCAGCCGCGCCCGCAACTCGGCGCCGTCGTTGTTGCCCCAGCACGCGACGAGCCGCTTGGCCTTGGCCTCCAGCGTGTCCAGCAGTGCCCCGTCCACCCAGTCGCCAGCGTGGAGTACGACGTCGGCGCGGGTCACCTCGTCCCATACGGGTGCGGGAAGGTCACGCGCCCGCTTGGGCACATGGGTGTCGGCGATCAGCAGCAGCCGCACGATCAGCTTTGCGTCAGCAGCTCGGCCATCTTCGGCATGATCGCCTGCAACCCCTTGAGCGGTCGCATCATCACCTTGAACGAAACGATCTGGTCGTCGTCGTTCCAGTGGATCATGTCGATGCCGTTCACATACATGCCGTCGATCGTCGCGGCGAACTCCAGGACCGCCGAGCGGTCGCCGTACCATTGCTCGATATAGTGAAAGTCGGTGCCGCCGAACATCTTCGCCGCGGCGCTCAGATACGTGACCGCCTTGTCGCGACCTTCCTGCGGCGTGAATACCGCGGGCGAGTAAAAGACCGCGTCCTCAGCCAGCAGGCCCTCGAGTTCGGAAACGCGGTCGTTCTCGATGACGTCGATCCAGCGCTCGATCACCGGTGGTGTCATGCCGATGACCCTATCCTCAAGAGTGTATAAGAAAAGATTGTAAGTACTCACTATCTTTGGTACCGTCTCCTGATGCCTTACGACGTGATCGTTCGCAACGGGCTCTGGTTCGACGGAACCGGCGCATCCCCGCAGACCCGTACGCTGGGCATTCGCGACGGCATCGTGGCCGCGGTGTCCGCAGAGCCGCTCGACGAAACGGGGTGCCCCGACGTCATCGACGCCGAGGGCAAGTGGGTCGTCCCGGGCTTCATCGACGTCCACACGCACTACGACGCCGAGGTGCTGCTCGATCCCGGGCTTCGCGAGTCGGTGCGCCACGGCGTGACCACCGTTCTGCTTGGCAACTGCTCGCTGTCGACGGTGTATGCGGATTCCGAAGATACCGCCGACCTGTTCAGCCGCGTCGAAGCGGTGCCGCGCAAGTACGTGCTCGGCGCCCTGCAAGCCAAGAAGACGTGGTCGACGCCCGCCGAATACGTTCGGGCACTCGACGATCTTCCACTCGGGCCGAATGTGGGTTCCATGCTTGGCCATTCGGACTTGCGAACCTCAGTGCTCGGACTCGACCGCGCCACCACCGACGATGTTCGGCCGACGGACGCGGAACTGGAGCGGATGACCGAACTGCTCGAGCAAGCGCTCGACGCCGGCCTGCTCGGGATGTCCGGCATGGACGCGCCCATCGACAAGCTCGACGGCGAACGCTTCCGATCACGCGCGCTGCCATCGACATTCGCCACGTGGCGGGAACGACGCAGGCTGATCAAGGTGCTGCGCAAGCGCGGCCGCATCCTGCAGAGCGCGCCAAACACCAAGAGCCCCGTGTCCGCGCTGATGTTCTTCCTGACCAGCAGCCGGATGTTCGGCCGCCGCCCCGGGGTTCGAATGAGCCTGCTGGTGTCTGCCGACGCCAAGTCGGCAACCGGTGCGGTGCACGTATTCGGTCCTGGCACACGCCTTCTCAACAAGGTGTTCGACTCACTCGTGCGGTTCCAGCATCTGCCGGTGCCGTTCGAGCTGTACTCCGACGGCATCGACCTGCCCGTCTTCGAGGAGTTCGGAGCGGGCACCGCCGCCCTTCACCTGCGCGACCAGATCGAGCGCAACGAACTGCTCGCCGACACGGAGTACCGCCGCCGATTCCGCCGGTCGTTCGACCGTAAGAAACTCGGCCCGACGTTGTGGCACCGCGATTTTCACGACGCAACCATCGTCGAATGCCCTGACAAGTCGCTGATCGGCAAGAGCTTCGGCCAGGTCGCCGACGAACGCGGTCTGCATCCGCTGGACGCTTTCCTCGACGTGCTCGTCGAGAACGGCGAGCGCAACGTCCGCTGGACGACGATCGTTGCCAACCACCGGCCCAAGCACCTGGACGCGCTGGCCAAGGACCCGTCGATCCACATGGGCTTCTCCGACGCCGGCGCGCACCTTCGCAACATGGCGTTCTACAACTTCTCGCTACGACTGCTCAAGCGCGTCCGTGACGCCGAGCGTGCGGGACGCCCGTTCCTGACCGTCGAGCGCGCCGTGCACCGGCTCACTGCCGAGGTCGCCGAGTGGTTCGGCCTCGAGGCAGGCACCCTGCGTGAGGGTGACCGCGCCGACTTCGTCGTCATCGATCCGGCCGGTCTCGACGATTCGGTGGACGGCTACCACGAGGAGAAGGTGCCGTTCTACGGCGACCTGTCCCGCATGGTGAACCGCAACGACGCCGCGGTCATTGCGACCGGCGTCAACGGCGCGGTCGTGTTCCGCAAGGGCGAGTTCTGCGAGGGCTACGGAGAGACCGTGAAGTCCGGACGATTCCTGAAGGCAGGCGTCGGCCAGTCCCAGCGGAAAGGCGTCTCGGTCTGAGATGACCAGAACGCAGCAGCAACGCCGAGAGGAGACGATCTCCCGGCTGCTTGACGCCAGCATCGACACGATCATCGAGGTCGGGTACGCCCGGGCCACGGCGAAGGTGATCACCCAACGCGCGCAGGTGTCCGATGGCGCCCTCTTCCGGCACTTCGCCACCATGGGCGACTTCATGGCGGCGACCGCCTATGAGGCGGCGCGGCGTCAACTCGAGGAAATCGCGAAACGGGTCGCCGAGATCCCGCCAGACAAGCCCGATCTCGACGCGGCGCTAGCAATCATGCGCGACATCACCGGCAACCCGACGAACACCGTGATGCACGAATTAGCGGTCGCCGCGCGCACCGACGAGAGGCTGCGGCCTCCGCTGAAAGACGTCCTTACGGTGTACATCGCGAAGATCTACGATGCCGCGCGGTCGGTGTTTTCCGCCGAGGAGTTGGAAGCGTTCGGGGAGGAGAACTTCGCCGCCTTGGTAGCGGTAATGGTCAACTCCTTCGACGGTGCCGCGATCTTCCGGCATGTGTGGGCGCAACCCGAGATTGAGGAACGGCGGATACCGGTGCTGACGTCGCTGCTGAACGCCGCGCGCCCGACGGGAGTCGAACCCTAACCGCCGGTGGCGACGACCATGCCGTCAGTCTGGATGATCATGTAGGTGGCAGTGGATCGGATCAGGACGCGGTTCTCAGCGTCAACGATCGAACACTCGGCACTGAGAAGCCGGCGACCGCCACTGCGGCACGTAGGTTCACGGTTTGCGGCCCCATGCTTGGACGAAGAGGTGTGAGACGACAAGAGTGTCGGGATCATCAAGATGCCGGCGAAGTGAGTCAGTCAGCGTCTCGAGTTCGGCCGGGCTCGCGGTGCCCGTCTCGACCAGTCGCTCGCTCACGTCCTCTACGAAGTCGAGCAGGATCGACCGCCGAGCATGTCCCGGTGGATAGATGTGGATGAGTGGGTGGGCCTCGACGTCAACCAAGCCGGCCGCACGGAGGAGGCGCGGGATCTTGCGGCCGATGAAGAGATCGATACCAGCCGACCTTGCGTATGTAATCAGGAGATCACCCGCACGGTCCCACGCCTGCAGTGGCGGATCGCAGACATGAATCGACCAGTCCGCTTCATGGAACGCGACGGAACCGCCGGGCCTCACCAGAGCGACGGCCTCGGCGATGATTTCCTCCGGTTGAGGAATGTTGACCAAGACGAGCCTCGAGGTGACCAGGTCGAAGCTGTCACGCGCCAGACCGGTCGAGCGCGCATCGCCGTGGATGATCTCGACGTTCGCTAGGCCCTGTTCGCGGACAAATCGTCTCGCCAGTTCGACCGATTCTTCGCTGCGCTCGACACCGACCACCACCCCTGATGGCACGCGTTGGGCGAGGAGGTCCAGACAGCCCTGAGGCCCGCAACCGATCTCGACCACCCGAGCCTCGGGGGCTAGAGCCAGCTGGTCGAATAACCACGTTGATTCATCGGCGAGCTGCTGGGCCTGCAATAGCAGCCGCTGCTGTTCGGCCTCCCGATAGCCCAGGAGGTACTCGTCTCGGTGTGGCATTTCCGCCCCTTCGCCCGCGCGGGAAAACTCGGCAGGCGCCCGAGGTGCTCGATGTGGAAATCCTCGGTCGCTCGGTGATTGTCTCTCTGAGCGCGGCGAGGGGATGCACAATCGCGGCAGGGGTGGCGGGCCGTGACAACAGCGGGGCAGGAGAGGAATACAAAATAGGTTCCGGCTG
>CAWDAC010000010.1:0-166775 GCA_963800125.1 uncultured Actinomycetota bacterium
TCACCTGCTGAAGACGTTTTACTGCGGGCCCGGCGGATGGAACGAACGGCAGCTGCCCGACGGAACGATGATTTTCACCTCGCCGAGCGGTCGCACGTACACGACCAAACCCAAAGGGGCACTGTTCTTTCCGCAATTGGCGGTGCCTACCGGTGAGCTTGTTCTTCCGCGAGCGACCTCACCGCCGAGCCGATTGCGTGGGTTGTGCATGCCCACCCGAGAACGCACCCGCGCTCAAGACCGCGCCTCCCGCATCCGATGGGAACGCGCTATCAACGCGGCGCGATATGCCGCCGACCCGCCGCCGTTCTGATTAGTCAGTCCGTTTCCGACGGCGTCCACGGCGTCAGCCGCGGGGTCCACGCGGGTACGTTGCGGCGGTACTCCTCGTACTGCTCGCCGTACGTGCGGACAAGGGTTGGTTCCTCGTACCAGTGCACGAACGATGCGGTGACGATCCATTTGCGCCAAGACGGCCCAACCGGTATGACGGTTAGGTCGGTGAGCGCCTGGCTGGCGGTATCCGAGTGCTGTAAGGCTTTGGACCGCTTCTGGGAACCCCGAAGAGTTACCTGGCGTGCAGGTGCCGTTGGTCTGGTACGCATTTGATCGGCCAGTAACTCCGGCCAAATGATCCGATCACGACTCGTTGAGCCGATGGCACGCGACCTGATCAATCGCGGCGACTACTCGCGGCACTACAGCGACGACGTGGTGGTCGAAGTCCGTGGGACAGACCAGCGGTATCGGGGCCGTGAAGCCGCGAAGAACTGGGTCGAAGGTATTCACGCAGTTGGTGAGATCAAGGTGCGCAACACGTTCATGGGCGAGACGCACGCGGTCGCTGAGGCCGAGTTCGTCCGTACGGATGGAATCTTGGTGCCCTACTCGGTGATTTACGACTTGGCCGCTGGCAAGATCACCGCACTGCGGGTTTACTTCACTGGCCCCGTTCAGCCGTAGCGGCCGACACGCTTGCAGTCCGGGCCCGTAGCTAGGTCCAGTGGAGTGAGAACGCGACCGCGGACTCGTTCGGCAAGAACCTGGTGTTCGCCCGGTGTGAGAGCCGGTATGCGACAAGCGTTTTCAGCCCGCTCGGTGTTTGCACGCTCGATTGACGGCGTGAGGCTGGCTGCGCGGCGTACCTCTCGCCGCGTGACAGGAAGGGTGCGGTGTGCGGGACCCATCGAGCAGGTGGCGACCGGATGATATGTAGTCTGCCCGAGCCGGGCGATCGTCGACAGGATGTCGTCGGTCGTGGGGTTCCTCGACGCAGGATCCCACGGCCCCGCAATGTGTTTCGTAATCGGCCCCTGGCCGACCACGTCATACACCGTGCGATATCCGGCAATCATGGCGTCGAGGTCGGAACGGCACGTGCATATCGCACCGAAGCAGGAATTTTCCCCGAAATGGGTCACGACATGATAGGCATAACTTCGCTTGCTCTGCACTTGTGCAGCGTTTGTGAGACGCGCTGCGATTGCGTGGTCGCTACAGTCCGCGAGTGCCGAGCCAGATGTGGATTCGTTCGGCAATGGCAGCGCATCCGGGCTCGAGCGTCCGAGAGCTACGAAGTATTCGACGACGCGTAAATATATCGGTGACTTTTTCCTCGCCGGATTCATGAGCTGCTCCGGTTGTCGAGCACGACGTTGCCGACTGTCGATCCCGATTCCAGCAGGGTGTGGGCTTGCGCGGCATCGCTCATCGGTACGACGGTGTCGATGACTGGCTTGATCGCGCCGGTTTCGACCAGCGGTAGGACATCGCGGCGGACACCGGTGATGATGTCAGCTTTCTGCTGGATGGAACGGGGTCGCAGCATGGTCGCGGTGACGCTGGCCCCTTTGAATATCAACTGGCCGAGGTTCAACGGGGTAGGGCTGAGGTTGCCGCCGACGATGACCAAGTGGCCGTCGGTTGCCAGGCAGTCCAGGTTGCGGTCGAGGTAATCGGCGCCGACCACATCGAGGATGGCATCGACGCCGCGGCCGTCGGTGGCTGCCAGGGTGGCTGCGACGAAGTCGTCGGTGCGGTAGTTGATTGCCGTCGATGCGCCGAGGCTCTGGCCGATTTGGGTCTTGGCGTCGCTGCCGGCGGTGGTGATGACTGTTACTCCGATGGCGGTGGCGCATTGGATGGCGAACGTGCCGATGCCGCCGCCGGCGCCGTGGATCAGGACGGTTTGGCCGGCTTGGAGCCTGGCGATCATGGCGAGGTTGAAGTAGACGGTGCACGCGGCTTCGGGCAGGACGGACGCCTCGGTGACGCTGAGCCCGGTGGGGAGTGGCAGCAGGTGGGTGGCCGCCACCGCGACCTCGTCGGCGTAGCCGCCGCCGGCTAGTAGTGCGCAGACCCGGTCGCCGACCGACCAATCGGTGACGTCGTCGCCGATCGAGGTGATGTGGCCGGCGCATTCCAGGCCCAGGATTTTCGGCGCGTCGGGAGGCACGGGATAGGCGCCGCGGCGCTGCATGATGTCGGCGTTGTTCACTCCGGCGGCTTCTACCGCGATGACGACTTCGTGCGACTTGGGCCGGAGTGGATTTACTGGGCGCCACTGGAGCACGTCCGGCGGTCCCGGCTGGTCGAAAACGATTGCATTGGGCAACGTTCAGGTCCTTTCGCTGTCTTAGGTGGTCTTCGTCGGGGCTTGTCTGGCGGGGCGGTTGGTTGCCCGCGACATCCGGTGAGCGGTTGCGGTGTGTTTGACGCGGTGTCATCGGTGGTGTGTTGGGCGGGTGAAGGGTGCACCGTCGAAGTGTTCGTGGGTGACGGTTTCTTCGACGGTTTGCCGCCGTAGTTTGGTCAGTTGACGGGTTGGCTTTCCGAGCGGTACCAGCGCGGCCAGGGCATGGGTGTCAGGCAGGCCGAGCAGCTGTCGCACCTGCGCCTCCTGGGGGACGGCCATGGACGTGAGGTTGCCGCCGTAGCCTTCGTTGCGGGCGGCCAGAAGTATGTTCCACACCAGGGGGTAGACCGACGCCCCGCTAACCAGGCCGATGCGGTCCAGGTTTTGGTCGAGGGCCGCCACGACTTCCAGGTCAACCGAGACGACCAGCACGACTGGGGCTTGGATGAACGGGGTAATGAAGCTGTCCGGCGGGTCGGTGTTGTCCATGGTTTCGGGCGCCACGCTACTGGGATGTACCGGGTTCCAGGGGTTTTCGCCGGCCATCAGCTGGGCGATGTATCGGCGGGCGGCGGGGATGCCGAGTTCGGCGAGTCGCTGCCGCGTTTGGGCATCACGCACCACAGTGATGTGGGTTCCTTGCCTGTTGCCCCCGCTGGGGGCGAAGCGTGCGTTGTCGAGGATCCGGTAAAGCGTGTCGTCGGGCAGCGGTTCATCGGTGAATTCACGCACCGCGTGGGTGGTTCGCATGACGTCGTAGAGGTCCATGATGATCATCTCCTTGCCGTGTGTCGCGTCGGCGTGTCCGCGTCGGGTGTGGCGGTGTGCTAGGGGCGTTGTGGTGTGAGGACGATGACCGGAATCGGCCGGGAGGTCGTCTTCTGGTACTGGTTGTAGCGGTTGCTGCTGTTGTTGTCGTTGACGATCTGCCAGAGCCGGCCGTAGTCGGAATCGGCGGGTGTCACCGTCCGCGGTGTGACGGCGGGTTGTGTGTCCTGCGACCTGACCGCCTGACAGACTCCCGCGGGCGTGGCTGTTTTCTTCTCGGGTTTCGGCCACGCCCACGGGGCAAAGGGGGCTGCACCAGCAGTTGCGCGACCTGGGTCTGTAAGAGTTCGGGGTTGGCGGTAGTGGTTTCACTAGCCATGGTGAAGTCCTAACGGGGGAAGGGGGATTCGGTTCCCGTGCCGCCAGGACAACTACGGGGCCGCGCACCAGGCGCGACCCCTTCTCTATACCCCCTTGGGGTACTCCGGTGGTGAGATGGACGATACGACCCCCGAGTCAAACTCCGCTAAGGATTCCGCCATGGCGGTTGCGCCCTCGTCCGCCAGCCTTGTGCTGACCTCGGTCGAAACGATCATCGAATACGCCTGGGCGAGCTGAAGCAACTTTAAGTCACTGGCCGTTCGCGCTTGGTCTCGTATTGCTGTGAGCAGTGCTTCGGCGGCTTGGTCGGCTAGCTCTGTGAGGTCACGCATGTTCCCTCCTAACGTGCTCGTCGTCGCAGAAGCGCGGCAAGGTCAACGCTACTCGCCGCCGGAGGTGAGGCCCCTTGCCGATTTCGCCAACGGGCCGCCTGCTGGCCAGGTGCGGCTTGCGAGTCAATAGATCGTCGATGGCGGCGGCCAGTGCGTCGGGTCGTCCAGGTGGTCCTCGGTGAACTAGAGGTCGGTCGGATCAGCCAAACGTCCCGTAGACCTGGCTGCGCGGCCGAACGATGCCGACCGTGCGGCAAGGGGACCGGGTGCGGCGTGCGGTGCCGGTCGAACGGCGACACTGGCGCCCGCCGCGCCCGCCGACAAAGAGTGAGAGACTCACGACATGCCCGCACCACTGCCCGCGAAAGTGCTGCTGCTACACGGCCGAGGCAACGGCAAAGACAGCTCGGGGTATCAAGTGCCGACCCCGCCCGCATTCGAGCGGGTGGCACCCGAACCACCGGATTTCTTGGACGATGAGGGTCGCGCCGAATGGGACCGAGTCATCGCCGATCTGGAGCCGCTCGGCTTGTTGAAGAACAGCGACAGAGGCACGCTCGTCGCCTACTGCGAAGCCTGGTCGCGGTTCGTCGCCGCTGTGAAGCAGTACCGCAGTGAGGGTGTTGTGCGGGTCAACCCTTCCTCCGGTCGGCTCGGCAAGAGTGCAGCGGTGAGTGTCGCCGAGAACGCCGCCGCGCAGATGGCGAAGCTCGGCGGGTTGTTGGGTCTGTCGCCGGTCGCCGAACGCGGGCTGGGATCGTTCACACCACGCGACGATGACGACAACTTCTTCGCCGGGTAAAGCTCAGGACGGCCGGCCATACGATCACACCAGCGGTGGGGTGTTCGCCGCTTAACTGCGACCTCAGCGCGTCATCCCGTGCGGTGTCGGACTCGGCTACTAACGTGACGCGAATGAGCAGGGGTGACACCACAGACCATCGCGCAGGCAGGAGGGCGAGATGGCCGAGGCTGACCTTGAGCTAAAGTACGCCCACCTGGGCCACAGAGCCACCCCGAAGCGAAAAGCCAATCGAGACCATCTGCGGGAAATGATCGCTGATTGGCAGGCCGAGCAGGAGCAGAAGAACGTCGCACTCGCAGCGCGGGCGACCAACTCCACGCGACTTGAGGTGGCTCCTCGCTACGCGAAGGGGATCGCGCGACGCCGGGAGCCGTGATGGCTCAGCGTGTCATCCGTGCGTGTGACGCCGCCGCCGCACGCTGCCACGCCTGCGCGATCAGCAGCACAGCCAGCGGCCCGCCGGAACACGTCGATCGCGAGCATCTGGGCGCACTCGATCGCTCGCAGCCGACCGGCGGCCGAGAGGTGTTGCCCAGCCCTTACTCCGTTCCCGTTGGGTGTGCGGCAAGGAAGTCCTCGATCGCGGTGACCAGGAGGTCGGGCTGGTCTTCCGGGATGAAGGTGCGACTGTGGGTGATCAGCTCGAATCGGCCTTGCGGCAACAGTCGTGCCAGCCGTCGTCCATGGTCGCGGGGGAAGATCTTGTCGTTCTCGGCCCACAGCACCAACGCCGGTTTGTCGAAGTTGGTGAGCCGAGCCGCGGCCTCGAATGTGTATTTCGTGTCGACCGCTCGCAGCATGCGCCGGAAGTCGCGCCTGACTCGCGAGTTCAGGCGCACCGGGTCGGTGTAGGAGCACATGATGTCCGCCGGCATCGCCCGTGAAGTCACAAACCCGTAGGCTGTCGGCAGTCGCTGGATCGGCTTAAACTGCGCGGTGTAGGCGACGATCCACGTGAGCAGCCGCGAGCGCGCCATCACCTGCAAGTACTTCTGCGGCGTCGGCGGGAACTTCTCGAACGCGTCGCATGAGGTGAGCACTAGGCGAGCGATCCGGTCGGGGTGGCACCCGACGAGCGCCTGTGCAACCGCGCCGCCCGTGTCGTTAGCGACGATCGCGACGTTGTCGAGATCCAGAGCCTCGAGGAAGTCCGCGGTGACCCGCGCCATCCCTGGCAGGGACAGATCGGCATCGGGTTCCAGCGGGATAGAGTGGGAGCCCCACGGCAGGTCGGGGGTGATGCAGCGATGGCCGCCTGCCAGGCGCGGCACGACTCGCCGCCATAGATCGCCGTTGACGCCGACGCCGTGAACGAAGACGATCGGCGAGCCGTTGCCGCGGTCGCGGTAGCTGATCGCACCCGCCGGGATCTCGACGCGGTGCTCTCGGCCGAGTTGCGGACTGATGGACATAGCTCCTCTAGACGAAGACCAGTGGTCGTTTCGGGCAGCGATCATACTTGTGTGGTGCTACTGCAGCGCCAGCGCCGAACGCCTGCGGCTCAGTGTGCGCTGACCCGCCGGGTGTTCCACGTATCTTCCACGCCGCTGTGCAGCGGCCTAAAAACATGCTCTGAACTGCGGTTATAGTAGTGCGCGATACTGGGATTGAAACAGGAAGGCTGTATCCCCCGGCCTTCGTGGTGCCACCAGCAATCTAAAACGTACTTCGGCGGTTCGCTGTCACCGAGTGCACAAGCGCTTACGGCAGGCGAAATCAGTTTCGCCGCAACCCACCGCTATCTAGACGCGACGGCGAAGAGATGCCACTCGCCGGGCACGCCCTTGAGTTGGTGTGCGCCGCGCTCCTCGAACTCGAGCCCTGACCCGATCACGAGGTCGCGCAGCGTGCTGGACACCAGCACGTCGTTCGGCCCTGCCAGTGCGCTCACGCGCGCACCGATGTGCACGGCGATCCCGCCGATGTCATCGCCGCGGACCTCGCACTCGCCGGTGTGCAATCCCGCGCGCACCTCGATGCCGAGCGCCTGCACCGCGTCGCGGATCGACATCGCGCAGCGGATCGCTCGCTGTGGGCCGTCGAACATCGCGAGGAAGCCGTCGCCCGACGTGTTCACCTCGCGGCCCCGAAAGCGGGCGAGCTGCGACCGCACGACGGCGTCGTGCGCGTCAAGCAGCGCATGCCAGTCACGATCGCCGATCTCTGCGGCGCGGCGCGTCGAATCCACGATGTCGGTGAAGAGCACGGTGGCGAGAACTCGGTCGTCGGCCACGTCTGCCTGGTGCCCGGTGAGGAACTCGGAGATCTCCTGGAACGACGCACGCCATCCCGGTTCAACGGAGTGTAACCAGTTGCGGCCCGGCAGTTCAACGTATTTCGCATCGGGTATGTGCTCGGCGATGTACTTGCCCTTCGCGGGCGGGATGATCGCGTTGTCGGTGTGGTGGAGGACGAGGGTTGGCACACGGACGGTCGGAAGGACCGCCCGCACGTCCACTTCCGTCGCGAGAGGTGTCACGAGAGCTAGCGTCCTTGGGCTGGCCGCCAGGCGTTCCATCCGGGCCCACGATGCCCTGATCTCCTCGTTCCACGGCATGTCCGGATTCACCAAATGTTGGGCCTTCCCGCTGCCCCACATGCGGAACACCGCAGCTCGGGTTTCGTCTTGAACGAGTGGGGTGCCGCCCGCATCCGCGAAACCGCCGAGCACGACCAGCGCGGTGGTGCGCGACGGATGTGTGGCCGCGAACAGCGCAGCGGGCGCGAACGCGGCGTTCGGCGCGACGAGAACCGCTTCGCGACTCCCGAGATCGTCGAGCACCGCGGTGATGCTGTCGGCCCATTGCTCCAAGGTCGGCAGCGCGCCCGGCGTGACAGGATCGGATGCGCCGGTGCCCGGCTGGTCGAAAAAGATCAGCCGACCGAGCGAAGTCATCGCCTCGAAGAACCCTCGAAAGGACGGCAGCTCCGGAAGAACCTCGCAGCACGTGAACCAGTTCGGGACGACCACAAGGTCGCGCAGGCCTTCACGCGAGGCCCGGTAGGCGACACGCAAGTCCCCGTTCAGCGCGTAGCGCGTCTCCGAGAACATTGCCGAAGTGTAAGCCGAGGAGCGGGTCGAGTTTCGGTGTCATGCAGCCCGCTGGAACTAAAGTGTACTTTGCCAATTCGCAAACATCATCTGCTGAAGACGTTTTACTGCGGGCCCGGCGGATGGAACGAACGGCAGCTGCCCGACGGAACGATGATTTTCACCTCACCGAGCGGTCGCACGTACACGACCAAACCCGAAGGGGCACTGTTCTTTCCGCAATTGGCGGTGCCTACCGGTGAGCTTGTTCTTCCGCGAGCGACCTCACCGCCGAGCCGATTGCGTGGGTTGTGCATGCCCACCCGAGAACGCACCCGCGCCCAAGACCGCGCCTCCCGCATCCGATGGGAACGCGGTATCAACGCGGCGCGATATGCCGCCGACCCGCCGCCGTTCTGATTAGTCAGTCCGTTTCCGACGGCGTCCACGGCGTCAGCCGCGGGGTCCACGCGGGTACGTTGCGGCGGTACTCCTCGTACTGCTCGCCGTACGTGCGGACAAGGGTTGGTTCCTCGTACCAGTGCACGAACGATGCGGTGACGATCCATCCGATCACGGCGTAGAGGACCAGCCAGAGGCTGTCGAAAAGCAATGCCTGGCCGAGGATCGCAGTGAGCAGTCCGATATACATCGGATTGCGGACGAAACGGTTGAAACCAGTAACGACCAGACGCTCGGTCGGCGCAACAGGCATGGGCGTTCCGCCGGCCTTGACGAACTGGATGAAGGCATGCACCGGCGGGATGAGGCCGAGCACGATCAGTACGACACCCAAGATCACCCGTAGCGGTGGGCTGGACCCGGGGATCTCCCAATGGGTGATCAGCCACGGGCCCAGCCCGACGAAGGTGCCGGGTGCTACGACGAAGAACGCCGCTGACCCGAGCGCGGCGGTGGAGGTTCGCACCTACCCAGTATTAGGCCAGGTCTCCGCGACTTGGGTGAGTCGCACGCTGTTGCCGGACGGATCGCGGAACCCGCAGTCGATGCCATACGGCATCTGATGTGGTTCCTCGGTGAACTCGACCCCGCGCGCCTTCATTGCCTCGTAGCTCTTCTGGCAGTCGTCGGTCTGGAGAAAGACCGTGCCCGCGAAGCCCTTCGCCGTGAGGTCCAGAACCTGCTTCTTGGTCGCCTCGTCCATGACCGGCTCGCCGGGCACGGCCATCAACACGATCGATATGTCGTCCTGGCCAGGCGGGCCGACCGTCAGCCACCGGAACTGGAGCTCCGGCATCGAAACGTCTTCGCGCACTTCCATACCGACCTTGTCGGTCCAGTACTTCAATGCCACTTCTTGGTCGTGTACCCAAAGGTGGGTGCTTGCGATTTTGATCATGAGCACGACGCTACGGTCAGCCGTCGGAACTCGTCTTCTCCCCGTGTGCTGTCTTGACTCGGCTGTCGGCGGGTGGCCTGGTGTCGCGCTGCAGGATGCAACTCGGCACCCGTGCGTATACGGAAGCCGGCGGAAGACTGGCGCGATAGGCGGCAGGCGGTAGGCCGTACACCCGGGCGAAGCTGGTGGTAAACGAGCCAAGGCTCTGCAATCCGACCATCACGCAGATGTCGGCCACCGACCGGTCGGTGTGGCGAAGCAGCGCCGCCGCCCGCTCCAACCGCCGGGTCTGCAGATATGCGCGCGGCGACTCGCCGAACGTGCGGGTGAACATCCGGCTGAAATGGGCACGTGACAGGCCCGCCGCGACGGCCAGATCGTCCACGGTGATCGGCTCGGCATAGCGCGCATCGACGAGATCTTTCGCCCGCATCAGATACCTGGCCGGTGGAACCCGCGGCATAGTCCACAAGTATGGCCTGCTCGCGCAACAGCCATTCAACGCAGTACGTTTATACGGCGGACGAGTTGGCCGGGCGACCGCGGATCACCGCAAGGTATCCGAGGAAAGTCCGGACTTCACAGAGCAGGGTGATTGCTAACGGCAATCCGAGGTGACTCGCGGGAAAGTGCCACAGAGAACAGACCGCCACCTTCAGTGGTAAGGGTGAAACGGTGCGGTAAGAGCGCACCAGCATCCCGGGTGACCGGGATGGCTCGGCAAACCCCACCCGAAGCAAGGCCAAAAGGCCGCACCTGGTGCGGCTGCGCAGGCGTTCGAGGGTTGCTCGCCCGAGCCTGCGGGTAGGCCGCTCGAGGCACCCGGTGACGGTGTGCCCAGATGGATGGTCGCCGCCTCGTCGCCGTGGTAATTCGCGGCGGCGAGGAACAGAATCCGGCTTACAGGCCAACTCGTTCGCCCCTTACTTACCGGGCTTTGCGCACCGACTTGTCCAGTTTCCTCAGCGCGTCGTCGAGCTGTTGACGTGCGCTGCGCGCCAGATCGTCTTCCCGCGCGTACAGCAGGCCGTAGGTGAACGTGTCCTCGCCTGCCGCATGGGCGGCCTCGGCCTGCTGACCCAGGTGCGTGCGGCTGACCACGCTGTCTTGATGGTCGCCCAGCAGGCTTTGAATAGTCTTCGCCCGATCAGACACCTTGTCGGCGCCGGTTGCAGCCGCGGTGTAGCGGAGCCGCTTGGCGCCCTTACGAATTCGGTGCAGTGCCTCATCGCGGTCCTCGTCGGCCGCATCCGCTGCGTTCTTCGCGGCTTTACGCACTCGCCTATAGGCCGAGTCGATGGTGACAGGTGCCGGCTCTTCGCCCGCCGCTGTCGACGGCGGCTCGGCGGCCACCAGCCCGTCGAGCGCGTCGAGCAGGCGGAAGTAGCGCTCCGAGCGCATCGCGATCAACGACCGCCGTAGGCCGGACTTGTACTGCCGCTTGGCGCCCTCCACCAATCGTTCCCGGATCGGACCACGGACGAGGTCGTCCGGCACTTCGTCCAGCGCGCGTTCGTAGCGCTCGGCCAGTACCTCGGCGTCTCGGGCGACTCCCAGCACGCTGGCGAGCTGGCGCAGCTCATCGAGAATCCACGCGTCGTTGGAGATGCCGAAGGTGCCCTCGGACGCCTGTAGCAGGCTGCGAATCTTGCGTGTGGTGACCCTCATCTGGTGCACCGAGTCGTAGACGTCCGCCCGTACCGCCCGGTCCCACTCGACGAGCTGGTCGACTTGCTCGGCGACGGCCTGGTGTATCGGTTCGGCCGTCGTCGTCTCCGCTTCCGAGTCGTCCTCATCGGCATGGCCGGCCAGCACCCGCGCGAGTTTGGAACCGTGTCCGGCAGGTACCGCACCGGCGTCGAGGAGTCGATTGGCCAGCCGATCGAGCAGGTCGGGCGCCGCGGACGCGCCCTCGACGAGTTCCAGCTCCCACTCGCGCCACTGCTGCTCGTCGCCCTCGCCGGCCGACGCGGTGACCTTGTCGTCACTGAACTCGGCGATTGCGGAGCCGTCGGGGTCGTAGAACAAGTCGATGGTTCGGTCGGTGGAGATTCGGGCGACGGGTCTCAGCGGGCGGTCACGAACGATGGCCAGCACGACGTCTCGCAGAGAGTCCGGGACCGTCGCGTCGTCACCGTCGGCCAGCGGCGCCCGCACCTCGGTGCGAGTGTCCGGCCCGGCGGGCAGCTTGAGGTGCCAACCGGCATCCGATCCACCGGTACGTCTGCGCAGCGTGATGTGGTGGGCGGCGAGGTCGTGGACCGGCGTGTCGAAATAGACGGCCTCCAGCCGCTGCGACGGCGACCGCTCCACCCGGGCCACCGACGAAAGCCCGTCGAACGAAGGCGAAACGGTGGATTCGACCACGTCGAACTTCCGTTCGACCTCCACGTGCAGGGAGGTCTTCGGCGTGCTGGCAGCCATTTCCACCTTCGCTGTGAGTGCTTCGGACAGCTTAGGGTGCCATACGCAGGTAAACGGTCGATCTGAAGCTGACCGAGGGCAGGCTTGGGTCCGCAGATAAAGTCCAGGTGTGACCGAATACCAGACCATCACGCTCGAACAGTCCGGCCCCATCGCGCGGATCACCCTGAACCGGCCCGATGCCGCGAACGGCATGAACGACACCATGACTCGCGAGTTGGCCGATGCCGCAAGGCGCTGTGACACCGACGCGACGAAGGTCGTGGTACTGACGGGATCGGGCCGCTTCTTCTGCGTGGGAGGCGACCTCAAGTCGTTCGCGGCGGCACCGAGCCGCGGGCGGCACATCAAGGGCGTCGCCGACGACCTGCACCGCGCGATCTCGTCGTTCGCACGCATGAACGCCGTGCTGATCACCGCGGTCAACGGCACCGCCGCCGGAGCGGGCTTCTCCATCGCGGTGGCCGGCGACTTGGTGCTCGCCGCCGAGTCCGCGTCATTCACGATGGCCTACACCAGGGTGGGGCTGAGCCCCGACGGCAGCTCCACCTACTTCCTGCCGCGGCTGATCGGCATCACCAAGACCAAGGAGCTGATGCTCACCAATCGGACCCTGTCGGCGCAGGAGGCGTCGCAATGGGGACTGGTCACCGAGGTGGTGCCCGACGACGAGCTGGCGAGTAGGGCCGATCAGCTGGCCGCTCAAATGGCCGCCACCGCAAGCGGATCCAACGGCGGAATCAAAGCACTGATGATGGCGACATTCAAGAACGGCCTCGAGGAGCAGATGGAACTCGAGGGTCGCACCATCGCCGAACGCGCCGAATCCGCCGATGGAAAGGAGGGTGTCGACGCGTTTCTGGCGAAGCGGAAAGCCGAGTTCGCATAGTCGGACGACGATCAAGCGGCGGTACGCCGCGTTGTGGGGGTACCTCCCACGCGAAGCGTAGGGGGAGAGTCCGACAATCAAGCCTAGAAGCTGTGCTCCTCGGCGGGGAACGCCCCGCTGGCCACCTCGTCGGCGTATTGGGTTGCCGCGCGACGTAATTCCTCGCCCACGTCACCGAAGCGCTTGACGAACTTGGCGGTCTTGCCACTGGTCATGCCGGACATGTCCTGCCAAACCAGCACTTGGGCGTCGCAGTTCGGTCCGGCGCCGATGCCGATGGTTGGGATCGTCAGCTTGCCGGTGATCTGGGTGGCCAGCTCGGCAGGCACCATCTCCATCACCACTGCGAACGCGCCGGCCTCCTGGACCGCGATCGCGTCGTGAATGGTCTGCTCGGCGGCGTCCCCACGTCCCTGGACTCGGAAGCCGCCCAGGCTGTTGACGCTCTGCGGGGTGAAGCCGATGTGCGCCATGACCGGAATGCCTGCAGCGCTGACCGTGGCGATCTGGTCGGCCACTCGCTCGCCGCCTTCCAGCTTGACCGCGTGCGCACCGGTCTCCTTCAGGAAGCGAGTCGCCGTCGCGAGCGCCTGCTGCGGCCCGGCCTCGTAGCTGCCGAACGGCATGTCGGCGACCACCAGCGCGTGCGGCGCACCCCGCACCACGCCGCGGACCAGCGGGATCAGTTCGTCGATCGTCACCGGCACGGTGGTGTCGTAGCCGTAGACCACGTTGGCGGCGGAGTCGCCGACCAACAGCACCGGGATGCCGACGTCATCGAAAACGCGGGCGGTGGAGTAGTCGTAGGCGGTCAGCATGGCCCACTTGTGGCCCTCTGCCTTCCACTTCTGCAGGTGATGGGTGCGGACCTTCGTCCGCGGTTTCATTTCGGCAGCACCGTAAACAGTCTGCTCAGACATCATTGTCCCTCGTGTCTGTTCGGTCGATCCTCGTGGCCCATTCCGGGTCCCCGGGTTCGTCTGACCTACTAAGTCTCCCACTACCGGGCAAGAAGGTGAACTTCGGGTTAAGTGGATTTCCTCACACTACGATCGGCCACATGCAACGGCTGAGCGGACTCGATGCCAGCTTCCTCTATCTCGAAACCGCGGCACAGCCACTGCATGTGTGCTCGATCATGGAGTTGGACACGTCCACCGTGGCTGGCGGCTATACGTTCGACCGGATGCGCGACGAGCTGGGTCTGCGCATCAAGGCGATGCCGCAGTTCCGCGAGAAACTAGCCGACAGCCGGTTCAACCCCGACCATCCGGTCTGGGTGGACGACGACGACTTCGACGTCGACCGGCACCTGCACCGCATCGGCCTTCCCGCGCCGGGCGGCCGCCAGGAGCTGGCGGAGATCTGTGGGCACATCGCGTCACTGCCGTTGGATCGCAGCCGCCCGCTGTGGGAGATGTGGGTCATCGAGAACATCGCGGGCACCGACGCGCACGCCGGAGGGCGGCTGGCGGTCATGACGAAGGTGCACCACGCCGGCGTGGACGGCGTGACCGGGGCCAACCTGATGTCGCAGCTGTGCAGCACCGAACCCGACGCGCCCGCCCCCGAGCCGGTCGACGGTGTCGGCGGCGGCAGCGAACTGGAGATCGCGATCAGCGGGGCGCTGAAGTTCGCCTCCCGGCCGTTGAAGTTGATCAACGTGGTGCCGACGACACTCTCGTCGGTCGTCGACACCGTCAAGCGGGCCCGCAGCGGGCGGGCGATGGCACGGCCCTTCGCCGCACCCCAGACCCCGTTCAACGCCAATGTGACCGGCCACCGCAACATCGCCTACGCCCAGCTGGATCTAGAGGACATCAAAACGGTGAAGAACCACTTCGGCGTCAAGCTCAACGACGTGGTGATGGCGCTCGTCTCCGGCGTGCTGCGCAAGTTCCTGGCCGACCGCGGCGAGCTACCGGACTCGCCGCTGGTCGCGATGGTTCCGGTGTCTGTGCACGACAAGTCCGACCGGCCGGGCCGCAACCAGGTGTCCGGCATGTTCTCCAACCTGGAAACCCACATCGACACACCCGCCGAACGGCTGAAATCGATTGCGGAGGCGAATTCCGTTGCCAAGCAACACAGCTCGGCGATCGGTGCGACGCTGCTGCAGGACTGGACCCAGTTCGCCGCGCCTGCCGTGTTCGGTGTCGCGATGAGGGTGTATGCCAGCACCAAGTTGAGCGGGGCCCGCCCGGTGCACAACCTGGTCATCTCCAACGTGCCCGGCCCGCAGATGCCGCTGTATTTCCTGGGATCCGAGGTCAAGGCGATGTACCCGCTAGGGCCGATATTTCACGGCTCCGGTCTCAACATCACCGTGATGTCGCTGAACGGGAAGCTGGACGTTGGCATCGTGTCGTGCCCGGAGCTGCTGCCAGATCTCTGGGACCTCGCCGACGACTTCGAGGTGGCGCTCGACGAACTGTTGGAGAGCACCGGGTAGACCCGGCGGATTGGCGGTCTGCCAGGCCCGATGCGAGTTCATGGCAGCATGTGGTGCCATGAGCCTGAAGAAGGGGATCCTTGCGACCGCACTGGTGGTGTTGCTGGTGGCGGGTTGCAGCAAGGTGGTCGACGGTCGCGCCGTCACCGCGGTGCCGCGGCCGGGGACGCCGGTGCAGTGGGGCCCCTGCAGGTCCGCCAACGATCAAGTCCCCATTCCGCCCGACGCCGAATGCGGCAAGCTCTCGGTGCCCGTGGACTACGCCAAGCCCGACGGCGACGTTGCACAGCTCGCGATGATCCGATTCAAGGCGACTGGCGCGAAGATCGGCTCGCTGGTGGTCAACCCGGGCGGGCCCGGCGAATCCGGCGTCGAGTCCGTCGCCAACCTCATTCCGACGCTGCCGCAGTCCGTCCGCGAACGATTCGATCTGGTGGGGTTCGACCCGCGCGGGGTCGCGTCGTCGACGCCGGCGGTGTGGTGCAATTCCGACGCCGACAACGACCGGCTGCGGGCCGATCCTCAGGTCGACTACTCACCCAAGGGCGTCGAACACATCGAGGACGAGACCAAGCAGTTCGTGCAGCGCTGCGTCGACAAGGTGGGCAAGGAGTTCCTGGCCAACGTCGGAACGGCCAATGTAGTGAAGGATCTCGATGCGATCCGGGTTGCGGTCGGGGACGAGAAGCTGACCTATCTCGGCTACTCGTACGGCACCCGGATCGGCGGTTCCTATGCCGAAGCGTTCCCGCAGAACGTCCGGGCGATGGTGCTCGACGGCGCGGTCGATCCCAACGCCGACCCGATCGAGGCCGACATCCGCCAGGCCGCGGCCTTCCAGCAGGCGTTCAACGACTACGCCGCCGACTGCGCAAAGGACCCGAGCTGCCCGCTGGGCACCGACCCCGCGAAGGCCGTCGACAACTACAAGAACCTGATCGACCCGCTGGTGGAAAAGCCCGCCAAGACGCAGGATCCGCGCGGCCTCGCCTACAGCGACGCGCTGGTCGGCACCATCCTGCCGCTGTACTCACCGAGCCTCTGGCGTCATCTCACCGACGGTCTGACGGAGCTCGAGCATGGCCACGGCGACACCCTGCTGGCGCTGTCCGACATGTACATGGGCCGGGATCCCGAAGGGCACTACAACAATTCGACCGATGTGCGGGTCGCGGTCAACTGCGTCGACCAGCCCGCGGTCACCGACCGCGCGAAGGTCATCGACGAGGACCGCAAAACCCGCGAGGTGGCGCCGTTCATGAGCTACGGCGAGTTCACCGGCCACGCGCCGCTTGGCACCTGTGCGTTCTGGCCGGTACCACCGACCAGCCAGCCGCACGAGATCTCCGTCAAGGACCTGCCGCCGGTCCTGGTGATCTCGACGACGAACGACCCCGCCACGCCCTATAAGGCCGGCGTCGACCTGGCCAAGCAGCTGGGTGGCACGCTCGTCACCTTTGACGGGACGCAGCACACCGTTGTGTTCCAGGGCAACAAGTGCATTGACGACATCGCCGCCAAGTACCTTGTCGACGTGACCGTCCCGCCGCCGGGCACCCGCTGCTGAGCACGCGACGGTCTCCGAACGGTCACCGTCCGATTGCATGGGCGTTCAAGCCTTGATGCGCGTGCGACCATGACTGCCATGCGGCGGGCGGGGAGGAGTGGCGCCACGCTGCTGGCATGCGTGCTGGTGGCAGGCTTCGCGTGTCCGGCCGCATGGGCGACGCCGGAGGACCAGTCGACCGAGACCTACGGCCAACCGCCGGTCTGGGGTGGCTGCGAACAGTTCGTCGGCAACGCCGGTGACATCCCGACCGCACAGTGCGGCATGGTGGCCGTTCCCGTCGATTACGCCAATCCCCAAGGCGCACAGGCGCAACTGGCCGTCATCCGAATACCAGCGACCGGTGACCGCATCGGTGTGCTGATGGTGAACCCGGGTGGGCCAGGGGCGTCGGCGGTCGACAGCGTGGCGGGCATGGGCGCCACGCTCGCCGACACCGACATCCGTCGCCGGTTCGACCTGGTGGGCTTCGACCCGCGCGGAGTCGGACACTCCACCCCGGAGCTGCGCTGCCGCACCGACGCCGAGTTCGACGCCTACCGCAGGGAACCGAACGCGGACTACAGCCCGGCCGGCGTTGCCCACATCGAAGACCTGTACCGCCAGTTCGCGCAGCGGTGCGCCGACCGGCTGGGCAAGGAGTTTCTGGCCAACGTCGGAACCGCCGCCTCGGCAAGGGACATGGATGTCGTTCGAGCGGCATTGGGCGAGAACCAGATCAACTACCTCGGGTTCTCCTACGGCACAGAACTCGGTGCGGCATACGCCGAGGCCCACCCCGACCGGGTTCGGGCCATGGTTCTCGACGGCGCGGTCGACCCGAGCCTGGACCCGATCGAGGAGAGCATCCGCCAGATGGCGGGATTCCAAACGGCTTTCGAGGACTATGCCATCGACTGCGCGCAGTCGCCCGGATGCCCACTGGGCACCGATCCTGCGCAGTTCGTCACCCGGTATCACCAGCTGATCGACCCGTTGGTCACGCAGCCCGCCAAGACGTCGGATCCGCGTGGCCTGAGCTATCAGGACGCGATAACGGGCACCGTCAACGCGCTCTACACCCGTCAGTACTGGAAATTCCTGACCAGCGGACTGCTGGGGCTGCAGCGCGGAACCGACCCGGGCGACCTGCTGCTGCTCGCCGACGACTACCAGAACCGCGACGCGGCCGGCCACTACCAGAATTCGCAGGACGCGTTCTACGCCATCCGCTGTGTCAACGCGCCCTTTCCCACCGACCCCGCGGTGTATGCAGCCGCCGACCAACGAAGCCGCGAGGTCGCACCGTTCCTGAGCTACGGGTCATTCACAGGTTTTGCTCCTCGTGATGTTTGTGCGACCTGGCCGGTCGCGCCGACATCGACGCCACACCCCGCGGTGTCGCCTGGCCCGGGCAAGGTCGTGGTCGTCTCCACCACCCACGACCCGGCCACGCCGTATGAGGCAGGCGTCGATCTCGCCAAGCAGATGAGCGCCAACCTGATCACCTTCGACGGCACCCAGCACACCGTGGTGTTCAACGGCGACGCTTGCGTCGACTCCGCCGTCATTGCGTTCTTCGTCGACCTCAGATCGCCGCCGGAGGGCTTGCGCTGCTAGAGACGAGAATGGCCGTCAAGTGAATCAGCTGCACGGAATCCCGTGAGGCCCCCCAGTCCAGTGACCAGGCGGGTTCCACGGACAGAACGTGTTCTTGACCTGTCCGCGGAGGTAGCCCCAGATTCACGTCAGGAATCCAATTGTCAACCCAATGTCCTGGACCCCAAGGAATCCCCGGAATGTCGGGAACCCAAATCCGATCGGCCTGAGCCGAACCTGCACCGAGTCCTAGCGCAGCAGCGCCAAGCGCACCGGCGAGTATCGCTGTCCCCGCGATTTTCTTGATGTTCATGCGCGGTCTCCCTTCTGCTCGGTTCCGCTGCGTCCGAGATAGCGCAGCTGGACGGCGAACCGGCATTCAAGGCCCCAACCAGTGTGAGGGTACCCCCCTGTTGAAAGGCCCAAAACCAGGGTGAATCAGGGGTCCGTGGCCATTCGGCGGCGGCGAATTCGCTGACCCGGTGCTTTCTCCGTAACACAGAATTAACAGCCAATGCATACGCTCGCGGTCATGGACCGCCAGAAGGAATTTGTGCTGCGCACGCTGGAAGAACGGGATATCCGGTTCGTTCGACTGTGGTTCACCGATGTGCTCGGATACCTCAAATCCGTAGCCATCGCACCGGCGGAGCTCGAGGGGGCGTTCGAGGAGGGCATCGGCTTCGACGGCTCGTCGATCGAGGGCTTCGCCCGAGTGTCGGAATCCGACACCGTGGCCCGTCCCGATCCGTCGACGTTTCAGGTGCTGCCCTGGACCACGAGTGCGGGTAAGCACCACTCCGCGCGGATGTTCTGCGACATCACCATGCCGGACGGGTCGCCGTCCTGGGCGGACTCACGGCACGTGCTGCGCCGCCAGCTAGCCAAGGCCAGCGATCTGGGCTTCTCCTGCTACGTGCACCCGGAGATCGAGTTCTTCCTGCTGCACCCGGGTCCCGACGACGGCTCGGTGCCGATTCCGGCCGACAACGGCGGCTACTTCGACCAGGCCGTGCACGACGCAGCGCCGAACTTCCGCAGGCATGCCATCGACGCACTCGAGCAGATGGGCATCTCGGTGGAGTTCAGCCACCACGAGGGTGCGCCCGGCCAGCAGGAGATCGACCTGCGCTATGCCGACGCCCTGTCCATGGCCGACAACGTGATGACGTTCCGGTACGTGGTCAAGGAGGTCGCGCTCGACGACGGCGTCAAGGCATCCTTCATGCCCAAGCCGTTCGCTGAGTATCCCGGCTCGGCGATGCACACCCACATGAGCCTGTTCGAGGGCGAGACGAACGCGTTCTACAGCCCGGACGACCCGCTGCAGCTCTCCGATACCGGAAAGTCCTTCATTGCAGGCATTTTGGAGCACGCCACCGAGATCAGTGCGGTCACCAACCAGTGGGTGAACTCCTACAAGCGCCTGGTGCACGGCGGCGAGGCGCCGACCGCCGCGTCCTGGGGCTTCGCCAACCGCTCGGCGCTGGTGCGGGTGCCGATGTACACGCCGCGCAAGGCGTCGTCGCGTCGTGTCGAGGTGCGCAGTCCCGACTCGGCGTGCAACCCGTACCTGACGTTCGCCGTGCTGCTGGCGGCCGGCCTGCGCGGCGTGGAAAAGGGCTATGTGCTCGGCCCGCAGGCCGAGGACGACGTGTGGAGCCTGACCCCCGAGGAACGCCGCGCGATGGGGTACAAGGAGCTGCCGGGAAGCCTTGGCGTGGCGCTGTCGGAGATGGAGAACTCCGAGCTGGTCGCGGAAGCGTTGGGGGAGCACGTATTCGATTTCTTCCTGCGCAACAAGCGCACCGAATGGGAGAACTACCGCAGCCACGTGACGCCGTTCGAGCTGAAGGCCTACCTGTCGCTGTAGCGGACGGTACTGGCAGCGCGAGGCGTGCGATACCGGCTGCGATACGGTCATAAATGTGGCCAAACCTGCGACGCAGCGACCGAAGCTGCCCAGCGTAGGCCGGCTGGGGCTGGTCGAACCGTCGGCCTCGGCTGATCTGGACCGGCTCGGCTGGCACACCGACGCGCACGTCGAGTTGCTGTGGTCACTGTCCCGCGCCCCGGACGCCGACGTCGCGCTGCGGACGATGGTGCGGCTGGCCGACGCGGCCGGTGGCGGCTGGGACGAACTCAACCAGGCGCTGGTGAAAGACAAGGGCCTGCGCGGCCGCCTGTTCGGTGTGCTGGGTTCGTCCCTGGCGCTGGGCGACCACCTGGTCGCGCACCCGCAATCCTGGCACCTGCTGGCGGGAGACGTGACCCTGCCGTCGGCCGACGAACTGCGCGCCGCCTTCGCCGACGCCGTCGAATCGGCCAGTGGCGCAAACGATGTGCTGCCCGTGCTGCGGACGCTATACCGCGACCGACTGTTGGTGCTCGCCGGCTTGGATCTGGCGTCGACGGTGGAGAACGAGCCGGTGCTGCCGTTCACCGAGATCGGTGTCCATCTGTCGGATCTGGCCGACGCCGCGCTGGGCGTCGCGCTGAAGGTGGCGACCCGCTCGGTGTGCGGCGAAGACGGCGAGCCGCCGCGGCTGGGTGTGATCGCGATGGGCAAGTGTGGTGCCCGCGAGCTGAACTACGTCAGCGATGTCGACGTCATCTTCGTCGCCGAAGAGGCCGACGCGGTCACCACCCGGCTGGCCGGCGAGATGATGCGGTTCGCATCGGAGGCGTTCTTCGAGGTCGACGCGGCGCTGCGGCCGGAGGGCAAGCACGGCCAGCTGGTTCGGACGCTCGACTCGCACGTCGCCTACTACCAGCGCTGGGCCAAGACCTGGGAGTTCCAGGCGCTGATGAAGGCACGTCCCGCGGCAGGCGATGCCGAGCTCGGCGAGCAGTACATCGCCGCGCTGATGCCGATGGTGTGGACGGCGTGTGAGCGCGAGGACTTCGTGCCCGAGGTGCAGGCGATGCGACGCCGCGTCGAGGCGCTGGTGCCTGCCGATGAACGGGCTCGGGAGCTCAAGCTCGGTACCGGTGGGCTACGCGACGTCGAGTTCGCCGTGCAGCTGCTGCAGCTCGTGCACGGGCGCAACGACGAGTCGCTGCATGTGGCGTCGACGGTCGACGCGCTGGCCGCGTTGGGCGCTGGCGGGTACATCGGCCGCGACGACGCCGCCAACATGACCGCGTCCTACGAGTTCCTGCGGCTGCTCGAACACCGGCTGCAGCTGCAGCGGCTCAAGCGCACGCACATGCTGCCCGACGAGGACGACGACGAGGCGATGCGCTGGCTGGCGCGCGCGGCCCACATGAGGCCCGATGGTCAGCACGACGCGCTGGGGGTATTGCGCAAAGAGCTCAAGCGGCAGAGCCTGCGGGTGTCGCGGCTGCACGCCAAGCTGTTCTATCAGCCGCTGCTGGAGTCGGTTGGCCAGCCCGCGTTCGGCATGACGTCCAAGGCCGCCGAACGGCAGCTCGCCGCACTGGGATACGAGGGACCGCAGAGCGCACTGACCCACCTTGCGGCACTGACAGGGCACAGCGGCCGGCGCGGCCGGGTGCAGCAGGTGCTGCTGCCTACCCTGTTGGACTGGTTGTCGGACACGCCCGATCCGGACGCCGGGCTGCTGGCGTATCGCCGGATCAGCGACGCGCTGTCCGACCATCGTTGGTACCTGTCCACGCTGCGCGACGAAGGCGCGGTGGCCAAGCGGCTGATGCGGGTGCTCGGGACATCGGCGTATGTGCCGGAGCTGTTGATGCGCGCACCCGAGGTGATTCAGCAGTACGCGGATGGGCCCGACGGGCCCAAGCTGCTTGATGTCGAGCCCGACGCGATGGCGCGGGCGTTGGTCGCGTCGGCCGGGCGGCATCCCGATCCGGTGCGCGCCATCGCCGCCGCCCGCACACTGCGACGTCGCGAGCTGGCCCGGGTCGCATCGGCCGACCTGCTCGGCATGCTCGAGGTCAGGCAAGTCTGCAACGCGCTGACATCGGTGTGGGTGGCGGTGCTGCAGGCCGCGCTTGAGGCCGTGATCCGGGCCAACACACCTGACAGTGGTGCACCCGCGCGGATCGCGGTAATCGGCATGGGCCGGCTGGGCGGCGGCGAGCTGGGCTACGGATCCGACGCCGACGTGATGTTCGTCTGCGAACCCAACTCCGGCGTCGACGAATCCGCCGCGGTGCGTTGGTCGGTCACGATCGCCGAGCAGGTGCGCTCGCTGTTGGGTACACCGAGCGCAGACCCGCCGCTGGAGGTCGACGCGGGTCTGCGGCCCGAGGGCCGTAATGGCTCGCTGGTGCGCACTCTCGACTCCTACGAGACCTACTACGCACAATGGGCGCAGCCGTGGGAGATTCAGGCGCTGTTGCGGGCGCACCGGGTAGCTGGCGACGAGGACCTCGGCGAGCGGTTCCTGTTGATGGCCGATAAGACGCGATATCCGCCCGGCGGTGTGTCCGCCGAGGCGGTTCAGGAGATCCGTCGGATCAAGGCCCGCGTCGACTCGGAGCGACTGCCGCGCGGCGCAGATCCCAACACGCACACCAAACTTGGCCGCGGCGGGCTCGCCGACATCGAGTGGACGGTTCAGCTGCTTCAGCTTCGGCATGCGCACAAGATCCCGGCGCTGCACTGTACGTCGACGCTCGCGACGTTGGATGCGATCGGGGCGGCCGAACTGATCGCCGAAGGCGACGTCGACCTGCTGCGGGAGGCGTGGCTGACGGCGACGAGGGCGCGCAACGCGTTGGTGCTGGTGCGGGGCAAGCCAACCGACCAGCTGCCGGGACCTGGCCGGCAGCTCAATGCGGTCGCGCTTGCCGCAGGCTGGGACACCGATGACGGGGGAGAATTCCTCGACAACTATCTGCGGGTGACCCGTCGCGCAAAGACGGTGGTACGAAAGGTTTTCGGATCCTGAGCATGGATTTCACATTCGAGGCGATCAGTGCTGCCGAACACGACCGGCTGCAGGCGCTCTACGCGCCCGCTGACCCAGGCCGTGCGGCGTCTTATCCAGGCCGGCATTCGGACGGGCGAAGACGAAGAGACGATTCGCGAGGCGCAGACCGCGATCGAGGCGGTGGTGCAGAAGCTGGAGGGCACGGTGGACGAGGGCTTGCCGCGCCATGCCGTGAACGGTCGCCCAGTGGTGTGGGGGAACCCGGTGACCGGTTTTCGCAATGCCGATCGCGCCGCCGCTCATCATGCACGAGGATCCGGATGGCTTGTGGTGGAGTGAGTTTGAGCTGGGGGAGGCCTACCAGGGGCCGCCAGGGTGGGTGCACGGCGGTGTCCTTGCCCTGGTGCTCGACCAGCTTCTCGGGGAGGCTGCGAGCGACGGGCTAACCAAGCCGCTGTTCACCGGAACGATCACTTTGCGGTATTTGCGCGGCACGCCGTTGGGGCGGCTGCGGGCCGAGGCCGCCATCGAGCGCACGGACGGTATCAAGACTTTTGTGAGCGGCCACCTGAGTGACGCAGAGGGTAAGACGGTCGAGGCGGAAGGTATCTGGATCAAGCCGGTTTGGGCGCGGGACGCCGGATGAAGTACTACATCAGCACGGCGTTCCGTGAGACCAAAGAGATCATCGAAATCGCCAAAGCCGCGGATGATCTCGGCTACGACGGTGTCGGCATACCGGATCACGTGATCAATCTCGAAACGCTGGCCACGCCGTATCCCTACACCCGCGACGGCGAGCGGCGGTGGCAGCCGTTCACCGACTGGCCCGACCCGTGGGTGCTCGTCGGCGCGCTGGCTCAGGCGACGACGCGATTGAGGTTCGTGACGACGGTGTACATCCCGGCGATGCGTGATCCGTATTCAGCGGCGAAAGCCATTGGTACAGCCGCTTATTTGGCCGATGGGCGCGTTGAACTCGGTGTCGGCGTGGGCTGGTGTGAAGAAGAGTTCACGTTGATGGGTCAGCGATTCGATCGGCGCGGTAAGCGCACCGACGAGATGCTGGAGCTGTTTCGTGCGCTCTGGCAGCCGGGCTGGACGGAGTTCGACGGCGAGTTCTATCAGACACCGCGGCTGGAGATGGAGCCCACGCCGCCGCGCATTCCGATCTATGTCGGCGGCCTGAGCGACATCGCGTTGCGGCGGGCGGCGCGCAACGACGGGTGGATCGGGGATCTGATCTCAACCGATCGGGCGATCGCATCGGTCGAGCGGCTGCGCGAGTTGCGCGCCCAGAATGGTTTGTCGATGGATGATTTCGAGATCCTGACGCCGTTGACCGACGCGTTCACCGTCCCGGACTACGAGCGGGCGGAAGCCGCAGGCATCACGGCCATTGTGACGATGCCGTGGATGTTCTACAGCGATGCCGATGCGACGCTGACCGAAAAGATCGACGGCATGAAGCGCTTCCGCAAGGACCTGCGCCTCGACGGTTGACGCCGCCCTCGCTCAGCGCCGGAAGCGGCCGAACCGTCGGCGCGGCGCAGCTCCCGTGGCCGCGACCCTGCCTCGCCGCCGGGAGTCTGCCGACAGCGCGCCGGCGCCGGTGGTGGCCAGCAGCAGGAACGCGAAGCAGAAGAGGATGGCCGGTTCGCCACCATTGCCGCCCAATCGCTGGTCGATGCGGCCAGAAGCTGGCCGGACGGGCCCTTCAGCGGCGGCCAGACTGATCCAGAAGTAGGCCACCGCCATCTCGCCCGACGCGATGAAAGCGGCGATGCGGGTGAACAGCCCGACCGTGATCAGCATGCCGAGTGACGAGTTCGATCAGGCCAGCCCACCAGGCCGGCCAGGTGCCGACCGGGATCGATGTCTCCGAGCGGCCAGCCGAACAGCTTGATGGTGCCGTGCAGGGTGAACATCAGCCCGAAGACGATCCGGAAAATACTCAGGACAGGGGACTGGTAGCTCGCGAGGCGGGCGTCCAGGTTGGTCATAGCTGACCCTAACCTGCAAAAGGGCCGGGCGAAATCGACTCGCCCGGCCCAGATGCAGTGCTGTTACACGTCGTAGTACAACGCGACCTCGTACGGGTGCGGACGGATCTGCACCGGCAGAATCTCGTTCTCACGCTTGTAGGAGATCCACGTCTCGATCAGGTCCTCGGTGAAAACCCCGCCCTCGGTGAGGTATTCGTGGTCATCCTCGAGGCGGTCGATCACCGCCGACAGCGACGTCGGCGCCTGCGGGATGCTGGCGGCCTCGTCCGGCGGCAGCTCGTAGAGGTCCTTGTCTACCGGGGACTGCGGCTCCATCTTCTTCTTGATGCCGTCGATGCCGGCCATCATCATCGCCGAGAACGCCAGGTACGGGTTGCCCGAGCTGTCGGGGCAACGGAACTCCAGCCGCTTGGCCTTCGGGTTGTTGCCCGTGATCGGGATGCGCACACATGCCGAGCGGTTGCGCTGGCTGTACACCAGGTTGATCGGGGCCTCGTAGCCCGGCACCAGCCGCTTGTAGGAGTTCACCGTCGGGTTGGTGAACGCCAGCAGCGACGGGGCGTGATGCAGGATGCCGCCGATGTAGTGGCGCGCGGTGTCCGACAGGCCCGCGTAACCGGACTCGTCGTGGAACAGCGGCTGGCCCTCCTTCCACAGTGACTGGTGGCAGTGCATGCCGGAGCCGTTGTCGCCGAACAGCGGCTTGGGCATGAACGTCACGGTCTTGCCGGCCTGCCACGCGGTGTTCTTGACGATGTACTTGTACAGCTGCAGGTCGTCGGCGGCGTGCAGCAGGGTGTTGAACTTGTAGTTGATCTCGGCCTGCCCGGCGGTGCCGACCTCGTGGTGGCCCTTCTCCAGCTCCAAGCCGGCGTTCTGCAGGTTGGTGCACATCGCATCGCGCAGGTCGACGTAGTGGTCGTAAGGCGCGACGGGAAAGTAGCCGCCCTTGGGACGGACCTTGTAGCCGCGGTTGGCACTGCCGTCGGCCTCGACGGGCTCGCCGGTGTTCCACCAGCCGGCTTCGGAGTCGATCTCGTAGAAGGTGCCGTTCATCTGCGAGTCGAACGACACCGAGTCGAAGATGTAGAACTCGGCCTCGGCACCGAAGTAGGCGGTGTCGGCGATGCCGGTGCTGGCCAGGTAGTTCTCGGCCTTGCGGGCCACGTTGCGCGGGTCGCGGGAGTACGCCTCGCGGGTGAACGGGTCATGCACGAAGAAGTTGAGGTTCAGCGTCTTGGCGGCGCGGAACGGGTCGATACGCGCAGTGTCGGGATCGGGCAGCAGCATCATGTCGGACTCGTGGATCGACTGGAAGCCGCGAACCGACGAGCCGTCAAAGGCCAGCCCGTCCTCGAACACGCTCTGATCGAAAAACGAAGCCGGCACCGAGAAGTGCTGGACAACGCCGGGCAGATCGCAGAACCGAATGTCGACATACTCGACGTCTTCGTCCTTGATCTGCTTGATGATGTCGTCGGCGGTCTTTTCTGGCACTGAGTACTCCTTATGTTTTATTAACCCGCGGGATGACGCTATGGACACGATGTTGCACGGCAGTCAACCGTATGTTGCGCCGAAGTTACGCAATTCCGCCAGACCTATGCTGGATCCATGGCTGGAAGCTTCGGTTCCTGGTTGTCCGGTCCGCCGCCCGTAGAGCCGGGAACCAAGGACCAGGGCCCTAATGATTATCCAGGTCAGCGTCTAGGTCTGCCGCCGAGTGGACCGCGGTCCCTTGCGCGGATGGGCAGGCGCATCGCCGCCCTGTTCGTCGACTGGATCGTTGCCTACGGGCTCGCTGCCCT
The DNA here is from genome assembly GCA_963800125.1 of uncultured Actinomycetota bacterium. Taxonomy (GTDB): domain Bacteria; phylum Actinomycetota; class Actinomycetes; order Mycobacteriales; family Mycobacteriaceae; genus Mycobacterium. The sequence goes on from CAWDAC010000010.1 coordinate 26,902, forward strand.
GGCCATGACGGTCGGATGGGTCACGCTGCCGATGCTGTCGACCGCCGTCCTGGTCATCTGGTTCGTGCTCGGTGCGGCGTCGGTGCGGCTCTTCGGATTCACCCCCGGCCAGTTCGCGCTCGGCCTGATCGTGGTGCCCGTCGACAACCGGCTGCACGTCGGGCTGGGCCGCGCGCTGGTGCGCGGGCTGCTGATCGCCTTGGTGATACCGCCGTTGATCACCGACGCCGACCTGCGGGGACTGCACGACAAGGTGACGAACACCGCGGTGGTGCGGCGCAGCTAGCGTCTGCGCACCGTGCGCTGTATGCCGCGCATCTTGGCCTGGGTCGGCATCGGACCCTTCGGCATCGCCGCCGGGCCGACCTTCGAGCCCAGCGCGCCGAGCCGCGACTCCAGCGCGTCCATCTGCTTGATGGTGATGTTCGCGGGCAGCTTGGTCAGGTGGCGTTCCAGCTTGGCGAGCGGAACTTCGCCTTCGCCGTCGCCGATCACCACGTCGTAGATCGGGATGTCACCGACCAGCCGGGCGGTGCGCTTCTTCTCCTGGGCCAGCAGCGGTTTTACCCGCGCCGCCGAGCCTTCGCCGACGAAGATCACGCCGGGCCTGCCGATCACCCGGTGCACCGCGTCGAGATGTCCGGTCGCCGCGACGCCGGGGGTGACCCGCCACTTGCCTCGCAGGTTCTCCAGTGCCCACGCCGCCGCACCGGCCTGGCCCTCGGCCTTGCGGTACACCGACTTCTGCGCGCGGCGGCCGAAGATGATGAACGCCACCAGCGCGCCGAGCACCACGCCCAGCGGGATCAGCGTCGCCATGGTGAACCCGCCGGCGAACACCCCCGCCACCACGGCGGCCGCCACGATCAGCACAAACGCGCCGATCATGTATGGCAGCAGCCGTTTGTCCTCTTTGCGCTGGATCTGGAACGCCTGCCACAGCTGGCTGCGGCGCTGCTTGGATGCGGCCTTTCGGGCGGCCTTGGCCTCGGCTTTGGCGGCCTTGACGGCGGCCTTGTCTCGGGTCTTCGCCATCACATCAGGATACGGGTGGGTTCCCCAGAACCCTCGAGCCCGCTGCCTGCGCGTAGAGGCGGCCCGCTCGGTACGACGACCGCACCAGCGGTCCGGCCAGCACCCCGGCGAAGCCGAGCCCCTCGGCGAACGCCGCGTGCTCGACGAACTCCTCGGGCCTGACCCAGCGCTCGACCGGGTGATGGCGCACCGACGGCCGCAGGTACTGGGTGATGGTGACGATGTCGCAGCCGGCGTCGAGCAGATCCTTCAGCGCGGTGCGCACCTCGTCCGGAGTCTCGCCCATGCCCAGGATCAGGTTGCTCTTGGTGACCAGCCCGTAGTCGCGGGCCACGGTCAGCACCGCGAGACTGCGGACATAGCGGAACGCCGGACGGATCCGCCTGAAGATCCGCGGAACCGTTTCGACGTTGTGCGCCAACACTTCTGGGCGCGACTCGAAGACCTGCTCGAGCAGGGCCGGCTCGCCGTTGAAGTCGGGGATCAGCAACTCGACGCCGGTCTCGGGGTTGAGCTTCTTGATGTAGCGCACGGTCTCGGCGTACAGCCACGCCCCGCCGTCGGGCAGGTCGTCGCGGGCGACACCGGTGACGGTGGCATACCGCAGTCCCATCGTCGCGACGCTCTCGGCGACCCTGCGTGGCTCGTCGCGGTCGAGTTCGGAGGGCTTGCCGGTGTCGATCTGGCAGAAGTCGCACCGGCGCGTGCACTGCTCGCCGCCGATGAGGAACGTCGCCTCGCGGTCCTCCCAGCATTCGTAGATGTTGGGGCAACCGGCCTCCTCGCAGACGGTGTGCAGCCCCTCGCGCCGGACCAGATTCTTCAGCTGCGTGTACTCGGGGCCCGTCCGCAGCCGGATCTTGATCCACGGGGGCTTGCGCTCGATCGGAGTCTGCGCGTTGCGGACCTCGAGACGCAGCAGTTTCCTACCTTCAGGAGCGACGGTCACGATTTCAACGCTACTCGCAGCCGGCCGTCCAGCGCGTCGCACACGGCAGCGGTGACGCCGTCTATCACGTCGTCAACGCCGACCCGGCGACCCAGTTCGGCGGTCAACGAGGTGACGCCCGCATCGGAGATCCCGCACGGCACGATCGCGGAGAACGCGTCCAGGTCGCAGTCGCAGTTCAGCGCGAATCCGTGCAGTGTCGTCGCGCGCGACACCCGGACCCCGATCGCGCCGAGCTTCCGCGTGGGTCCGTTGTCGTCTGCCGGCACCCACACACCCGACCGGCCCGGCACCCGTCCGGTTTCCAGGCCCAGCTCGGCGCACACGTGAATCAACGACTCCTCAAGTCGCCGAACGAAATTCACCACGTCCAGCGGTTCGGCCAGCCCGACGATCGGATACCCGACCAGCTGGCCGGGGCCGTGCCAGGTGATCTTTCCGCCGCGGTCGGTGTCGACGACAGCGGTGCCGTCGACCGGACGCTCCTCGGGCAGCGTGCGTCGGCCTGCGGTGTAGACCGACGGGTGCTCGAGTAGCAGCAGGGTGTCCGGCCCGCCCGCGACCCGCGCGTCGGCCAGCTCCCGCTGCAGCGCCCAGGCGGTCTGGTAGTCGACGGTGCCCAGCCGCCGCACGTCGATCGGTGTGGTGGCCGACCGGATGGAACTCACGATTCGACGGTACTCGTGGCGTAGGCCAGCGCCTCGCCGACGGTGTTGTGGTGGAACTCAAAGCCCGCCCGTTCCAGCGCCGCCGGAATCGCCCGCTGCCCGTCCAGCAGGCCCTCGTCGGCGAACTCGCCGAGCAGTGTGCGCACCGCGAAACCGGGAACCATCAGCGGCGTCGGCCGGTTCACCGCCCTGCCCATGGCCGCCGTGAACTCGGAGTTGGTGACCGGCGCCGGTCCAGTGAAGTTCACCGGACCGGACAGCTCGTCGTGAAAGATTGCGAACAGAAGCGCGCGGACCTCGTCTTCGAGGCTGATCCAGGGCATGTACTGGCGGCCGTTGCCGAGGCGGGCGCCCAGCCCCAGCGAGAACAGGGGCCGCAGCCGACCCAGCACCCCGCCCCGCGGCGACAGCACCAGCCCGGTGCGGGCCAGCACAACGCGGACACCCTCGTACTGCGCCGGCTCTGTGGCCGCCTCCCAGTCCCGGCACAGCTGGGCGAGAAACCCACGGCCCGGCGGTGCGGTCTCGTCTGCCGTCCGGTCGCCGGTGTCGCCGTAATAGCCGACGGCGCTGGCGTTGATGAGCACGCCGACACCGGCATCCACCACCGCGGCGGACAGCACCTCGGTCGGGTCGATTCGGCTGTCACGCAGGCACTGTTTGAACGCGCCCGACCACCGTCGCGCACCGACGTTGACGCCACACAGGTTGACCGCGGCGTCCACCCCCCGCAGCGCGTTAGCGTCGAACTCTCCGGTGTCGGGATTCCAGAACAGCTCGTCGGAATTCGACGGCGCTCGACGCACGATGCGCAACACCCGGTGGTCGGCGGCGCGCAACGCCGCCACCAGCGCTGAGCCGATCAGACCCGAGGACCCCGCAATCGCGACGACAGCTGTGCCTGATGTCGCCGGCCCGCCGGCTCCGGTGGCCACCCTGTCACAAACCCAGATCGGCCTCGAATGCCCCCTCTTCGAGGCGTCGCTTGATGGTGGTCACAAAGCGGCCGGCGTCCGCGCCGTCGATGAGCCGGTGGTCATACGTCAGCGGCAGGTAGCTGATCGAGCGCACGCCGATCGACTCGTTGCCCGTCTCGTCGACGACCACCCGTGGACGTTTGACGATCGCACCGGTGCCCAGCATCGCCGCCTGTGGTGGCACCAGGATCGGGGTGTCGAACAGGGCGCCCTGGCTGCCGATGTTGGTGATGGTGAAGGTCCCGCCGGACAACTCGTCCGGTTTGAGATTGCCCGACCGGGCCCTGGCCGCGATGTCGGCGATCGCACGCGCCAGCCCGGCCAGCGACAGGTCGCCTGCGTTGTGGATCACCGGCGACAGCAGGCCCTGCTCGGTGTCCACCGCGAACCCGAGGTGCTCGGCGTCGTAGTAGGTGATCTCCTTGGTTTCCTCGTTGTAGCTGGCGTTGACGTTCGGGTGGATCTTCAGCGCGTCGATGACCGCCCGCGCGATGAACGGCAGGTAGGTCAGTTTGACGCCCTCCCGTTCGGCGAACTTGTCCTTGGCCCGGGCCCGCAGCGCCACGATCCTGGTCATGTCGACCTCGTGGGTCTGCGTCAATTGCGCTGTGGCCTGCAGGGATTCGCGTGTCTTCTTCGCGGTGATCTGCCGGATCCGGTTGGCCTTCTGAGTGGTGCCGCGCAGATGCGCCAGTGCAGCGGCCGGCGCCGGTTCCGCCGCCTTCGCCGCGGGTGCGGGGGCCTCTTTGGCGGTCGGCGCCGCTTGCGGAGGTGCCTTCTTGGCCTCCGCGGCGGCCAGCACATCCTGCTTTCGGATGCGTCCGCCGACCCCAGTGCCTTTCACCGCGGCCAGGTCGATGTTGTTCTCGCTGGCCAGTTTTCGCACCAGCGGGGTCACGTAGGGAGCGCCGTCGCCGGACGGTTCCGGGGCGGCTTGCGGCTTCGGCTGCGGCTTCGGCTCGGCCGGCTTCGCTTCTGCAGCCGGCTCCGGCTTCGGTTCGGGCTTGGCTTCCTCGGCGGGCTGCGGTTTGGGCTCGGGCTTCGGCTCCGGTTTCGGTTCGGGCTTGGGTTCTTCCTTCGGCGCCGGTTCCTCCGCGGCAGGCGCGGCTCCGGCCGCGCCGATCTTGGCCAGCTCGCCGCCGACGGCGACGACGTCGTCCTCTTCTGCAGTGATACTCACCAGCGTGCCCGCCACCGGCGACGGGATCTCGGTGTCGACCTTGTCGGTGGACACCTCGACCAGCGGCTCGTCCACCTCGACGCTGTCGCCGACGTTCTTCAGCCACCGCGTCACCGTGCCCTCGGTGACCGACTCGCCCAGCTCGGGCATCAGCACCGGTGTGGCCTCACCGCCGGATGGTTTGGCGGCCGGTTTCTCTTCCGGCTCGGGTGCCTCTTCCTGCTCCTCGGCGGCGGGCTCCGGTTGCGCGGCGGGCTCCTCCGCCGGCTTCTCCTCCTCGGCGGCCTGCGCCTCGCCGTCGCCGCCCCCGGCGTCCTCACCCGCGTCACCGATCACCGCGAGGTCGCCGCCCACCTCGACGGTGTCATCCTCCTGCGCGATGATCTTGGTCAACACGCCCGCAGCGGGGGATGGGATCTCGGTGTCCACCTTGTCGGTGGAGACCTCCAGCAGTGGTTCGTCCAGTTGGACCGTGTCGCCCTCTTGCTTGAGCCACCGGGTGACGGTCCCCTCGGTGACGCTCTCACCGAGTGCCGGCATCTGGACGGAAGTTGCCATGTCTGTTGACTCCCTCGAACGGTTGGTCGCCACGGGTCGAATGCCGGTTCCCATCCTGTCACGTCGGGCCGGGCTACTCGCCCCAGACCTGTACAGCTCTTGCTCTGGCACTATCGATAGAGGTGGAGCGTGGGAGCTCCGGAAGGAGTACGGCCCAGTTGGGACTGTTCGGCAAGTTTCGGCGTGGCCGCGCCGCACGCGCGAGCGGTGGCAATGACCCTGCGGCCGACCTGGAATACCTGCGGCAATGGGTCGCGCAGCACGATGGCGTGGAGGCCTTCATCGAGCCGAAAACCACCGTCACCGACGTCACCGTCGTGCTCGTGGCCGGGGACGGCGAGTGGACGCGGCGGCGAGCCGGTGGGGACGCGGGGGCCAGGCGGCTGCACGAGCGGCTGCACATTCCGGTCTACGACGTGCAGAAGGTCGGCTACCCGCAGCGCATGCGCGACTATGACGCCCGTCGTCGCATCGAACGTGAGCGGGCGGCCCGCCAGGAACTCGAGGAACGCTGATACGGTACCGGCGGTCCCACCGAGTTGCGGGAGGTGTCATGACCGAGATCACGGAGCGGTTCGTCGACAGCGGTGACGGGGTTCGCATTGCGGTCTACGAAGAAGGCAACCCTGACGGACCCACGGTGGTGATGGCGCACGGCTGGCCCGATTCGCACGTGCTGTGGGACGGTGTCGTTCCGCTGCTTGCAGATCGGTTCCGCGTAGTGCGCTACGACAACCGCGGTGTGGGTAAATCATCTGTGCCGAAGCCGGTTTCGGCGTACACGATGCGGTGTTACGCCGACGACTTTGCCGCGGTGATCGACGCCGTCGCGCCCGGCGAGCCGGTACACGTGCTGGGGCACGACTGGGGGTCGGCGGGCGTGTGGGAGTACCTGTCCCGTCCGGGAGCGAGCGACCGCGTCGCCTCGTTCACGTCGGTGTCGGGTCCGAGCGCCGATCACATGAACCGCTTCGTCATCAGCAGCCTGAAACGCCCGTATCGTCCGCGGCGGTTTCTGCAGGGGCTGGATCAGATGGTGCGGTTCGGCTACATGGGCTTGTTCTCCATACCCGTGCTCGCGCCGCTGCTCGTGCGTATTTTCATCGCCGATGGGCTCACGCGCATGTTGCGGGTCCGCGATGGAATCCCCGCCGACCAGCTGCACCATTCCGATACCTACCGGTCCGACGCCGCCAACAGCCTGAAGGTGTACCCGGCGAACTACTTCCGCACGATGGCCTCCGCACGAACCGACCACTACGTCGACGTCCCGGTTCAGCTGATCGTCAACTCGAAGGATCCGCATGTGCAGCCGCATGTGTACGACGACACCCACAACTGGGTGCCGCGGTTGTGGCGCCGCGACATCAAGGCCGGACACTGGGCGCCGATCTCGCACCCCCAGGTGCTCGCGCGATCGGTCCACGAGCTTGTCGACTATCTCGGCGGGAAGCCGCCGAGCCGTTCGTTGCTGCGCGCGCAGGTCGGCCGCCCGCGCGAATACTTCGGCGACATGTTGGTTTCGGTGACCGGTGCGGGCAGCGGCATCGGCCGCGAAACGGCGCTCGCATTTGCCCGGGAAGGCGCCGAGGTGGTCGTCAGCGACATCGACGAGGCCAGCGTCAAGGACACCGCCGCGCAGATCGCCGCGCGCGGAGGAGTCGCGCACGCCTACGCCGTCGACGTCGCCGATGCCGACGCGGTCGAGCGGTTCGCCGAGCAGGTCTGTGCCGAGCACGGCGTGCCCGACATTGTGGTGAACAACGCCGGTGTGGGTCAGGCCGGCTTCTTCCTGGACACGCCCGCAGAGGAATTCGACAGGGTGCTCGACATCAATCTCGGCGGCGTCGTCAACGGCTGCCGTTCGTTCGCGCGCCGGCTCGTCGACCGCGGCACCGGCGGTCACATCGTCAACGTCTCCTCGATGGCGGCCTACACACCGGTCAACGCGATGAACGCGTACTGCACCTCCAAGGCCGCCGTCTACATGTTCTCGGATTGCTTACGGGCAGAACTGGATGCGGCCGGGATCGGCCTGACGACGGTCTGTCCCGGCCTGATCAACACCAACATCATCAGCACGGCGCGATTCAACGTGCCCGCCGCCAAACAGGCTGCGGCGGAGGCTCGGCGCGAGCAGACCGAAAAGGCTTTCGCCGTAAGGCGATACGGTCCGGACAAGGTCGCCAGAGCCATTGTGTCCGCTGTCAAGAAGAACAAACCGATTCGTCCCGTGACCCCCGAGGCCTACTTCGTCTACGGGGTGGCGCACGCGCTGCCGCAGGCGATGCGCAGCAGCGCGCGCGGAGGAAACATCCTCTAGCTCAGCCGTTCTGTGCGATGTCCTCCAGCACCGCGAACATCGTGCGGGTCGGCACCCCGGTGCCGCCCTTGCCGGTGTAGCCCCACGGGCCGCCGGTGTTGTAGGCCGGGCCTGCGATGTCGATGTGCGCCCACGCCACCCCGTCGGCGACGAACTCGCGCAGGTACGTGCCCGCGACCAGCATCCCGGCATAGCGCGAGCCGCTGACATTGGCCAGGTCTGCCACCGTCGACTTCAGGTCGTCCTTGAGCTCTTCGGGCAGCGGCATCGGCCAGCCGTTCTCGCCGACCTGCTGGGACAACGCTGCAACGCGGTCGCGGAACTCGTCGGCGCCCATCACGCCAGGGGTGCGCGCACCCAGCGCGACGGTCTGCGCACCGGTCAGCGTCGACGTTTCGATGAGGTAGTCGGGTTCGTCCTCACACGCCCGCACGATCGCGTCAGCCAGGATCAACCGTCCCTCGGCGTCGGTGTTGAGCACCTCGACGGTGATGCCGCCGTACTGGGTGAGCACGTCGCCGGGCCGCTGCGCCGTCGCCGACGGCATGTTCTCGGCCATCGGCACGGTGGCGATCACGTCGATCGGCAACTTCTGTTGGGCGGCCAGCACCACGGTCGCGATCACCGCGGCCGCGCCGCCCATATCGGAGGTCATGTGGTGCATGTTGGCGGCCGGCTTGATGGAGATGCCACCGGTGTCGAACGTGATGCCTTTGCCGACCAACGCGACCTTCTTGGCCTTGCCTGTTTTTGCTCCTCGCGTGCGCACCTTATTCTTCGCGCCGCGGTGAATCAGCCGGACCAGCCGCGGCGGGCGCGACGAACCCTGTCCGACGCCGATCACGCCACCGTAGCCGTCTTTGGCGAGGTCTTTGTCGTTCAGCACCTCCACCTCGAGACCGGCGGCTTCACCCAAAGCCTTTGCACGCTTGGCGAATTCGGCGGGATAGAGGTGAGACGGGGGAGTGTTGACCAGATCGCGCGCGGTGGCGACGGCCGTTGCGATGGCCGTGGCGCGTTCGGCTGATGCCTTTTGTGCTCCTCGCGTCCGCGTAGCCTTGTTCTTCGCCTTGGTGTCGGCTGTCAGCACCGTGATCTCGCGCAGGCCCTTGTCCTTGGGCGCAGTCTTGTCGCTGCGGAAGTCGCTGAACCGGTAGGCGCCGAGGATCAGGCCCTCGATGGCCGCCTCGAGGTCGATATCCGACAGCGTGGTGATGACGGCCTCGGTGCCGTTGAGCGACCGCGCGGCAACGCCCGCGGCGCGCCGGATCACGTCGGCGGGCCACTCCCCGAAGGGTGGCCCAGCTTGGGGGGAGTGCACGCGGTCCTTGCCCAGCCCGACCGCGAGAACGCTGGCCACCGGGAGTGACGGCGCGACCACCCGCGTGACCTGGTCGGTGCCGCCCTTGGCGCCGAGCGACTCGAGCGCGAGCTCGATCTCGCCGACGGCCTCTGCGTCGAGAAACGGGTTGGCCACGACGGTCGCGGACGCGTCGTCGTCCTGCCCGCTGACCACGGGCACGATCAGCACCGCCGAGTCCTTTTTGCGTTCGGGCAGTGACGAGGCGACGGTGACGGCGGGGGCCTGATAACCGGGATTTGCGGGGCTCACGAGCGTTTACCCTAGCCGTCAGCGGCTGAGGTTCAGGTCGTAGGCCGTCACCGGGGAGTCGAAACCCTTGAGTACCAACGGATCCTGTGGAATGGCGGGCCAGTCGACCAGCGCGTCACGAACGTCGGATGACGGCCAGAATCTGGCCCGGCGCTGCGGCCGCCACCAGGCGTGCCGCCAGGTTGACCGCATTGCCGAAATAGTCGCCGCCGATGGCCAGCACCTGGCCGTAGCCGAGACCCGCGCGGACCTGCAATCCGGCATCCCGTGCCCGCGGGTGTTCGACCAGGTCGACCGCAACTTTCGCCAGCTGCTCCGGCGTCGTACTCACCCACATCACCTCGTCGCCGATGAACTTCACCACCCGTCCGCCGTCTGTGTGCACCACGTCGGCCACTGTCGCATTGAACTCGTCGAGCAGGCTCGACAACTCCGCCGGGGTGAGCCGTTGTGTCAAAGCGGTGAAGCCCGTCAGGTCCGCGAATCCGACACCGCAGATCACGCTCGCCGACGTGTCGCGGGTGACAGCCTCGAAGTAGGTGCGGGCGCTGATCGTGTGGTGGCGGAAGACGGCGTCGATCAATGCCGCGAGGCGGGGGATGAACTCCCCGACAGCGCGATATGCCCGTGCCGTGGTGAGCTCGTCTCCGGTGTGCGTCATCTGGATGTCGGGTTGCCCAAGGCGAACGACGGTCGAACCGGCTTCGGAGAGTCGCGCCATCGCCGCGCCGAGCACGCGCAGGAACCCCAGCGCAGCATCCTCGCCCACGGCCGACTTCATCGCGACCCACGCCGCCAAACCGTCGACGTCTGCCTGGCTCAACGCGAGTTGCTCGGAATTGGCAACGGTCAGCCCGAGCACGGCCCATGCGTGCGCGACGTCCTCGAGGGGCACGCCGAGTTCGTCGGCAGCGGTGCGCAGACTGTGGATCGGGGGGCCCGACCATTGCAGAACATCACCGGCAAGGCCGAACAGGCGGCCCCGGCGCTCGGCCTCCACCATCTCCTGGGTAGTGAAGCCAAGGCCGTCCAGGTACTCGATCAGCGCGGCTCGCTCGCGCGCATTGGCGATTCCGGCGGCCTCCAGCGCATCGAAATCGACCACTATCTGCCGCCCCGGCTCATGTCGAAGGTCGTTACCGGCGCGTCGAAGCCCTTGAGTGTCAAAGGATCCTGCGGAATCGCGTTCCAGCCCGGCAGCGCGTCGCGGATATCCGACGAGGCGAGGATCTGCCCGGGTGATGCAGCGGCCACCAACCGAGCGGCCAAGTTCACCGCACTGCCGAAGTAGTCGCCGTTGATGGCCAGAACTGGGCCATAGCTCAGCCCCGCCCGGACTCGGAGCCCTGCTTCCCGCGTCCGCGGGTCATTGACGAGATCGGTGGCGGTTTTCACCAGGGACTCCGGCGTAGAACTCACCCACATCACCGCATCACCGATGAACTTCACCAATCGACCCTCGTCGGCATGCACCACGTCGCTGACGGCGGCGCTGAACCCGCTGAGTAACGTCGACAACTCCGCGGCGGAGAGCACCTGCGTCAACTCGGTGAACCCGGACAGATCCGCAAAGCCGACGCCGCACGCCACGCTCGCAGACGGGTCGCTGATGACATTTTCGAACAGGTTCGGACGTGTCAGTTGGTGGCGATGAACGGCGTCCAGCATCGCCCCGACGCGGGGGATCAGTTCGGCCAGCGCGCGCCACGTCCGCGCGGTGGTGAGTTCGTCGTGGCTACGGGTGATCCAGAAGTCGGGCGCAGCGTTTCGGAGCACCCCCGTTTCGGCCTCAGCCAGGCGGGCCATGGCGGCGCCGATGAGTCGCAGCAAGCCTGCAGCGCCGGCCTCGCCCATCTGCGCCTTCAATGCGTCGCAGGTGGCCAGGACGTCGACATCCGCCTGGCTCAGCGCGACGTGATCGGGGCCGGCAACAGTCAAGCCCAGCATGGCCCAGGAGTGGGTGACGTCGTCTAGCGGCAGTCCGAGTGCCTCGGCCGCGGTACGTAGGCTGTAGGCCGGTCGCCCCGTCCGTCTCACGGCGTCACCGGCAAGGCCGAACAGGCGGCCCCGGCGCTCGGCCTCCACCATCTCCTCGGCAGTGAAGCCAAGGCCGTCCAGGTACTCGATCAGCACGGCCCGCTCGCGCGCATTGGCGATTCCGGCGGCCTCAAGCGCATCGAAATCGACCACCTACCGGAGTCTGCCAGCCAAGACGACCCGATTAGGGTGGATCGGCGTGAGTGAAATCCAGCATGGCCCCCTCGAGGATCGGCATCGTCAGCTCGGCGCCAGTTTCGCCGAGTTCTCCGGCTGGCTGATGCCGGTCTCGTACGGGGGCACGGTGGGCGAGCACACCGCAACCCGTACCGCTGTGGGCCTTTTCGACGTCAGCCACCTCGGCAAGGCGTCGGTACGCGGACCGGGGGCGGCCGAGTACGTCAACTCCGCGCTCACCAACGACCTCGGCCGCATCGGGCCGGGTAAGGCGCAATACACGTTGTGCTGTACCGAATCCGGCGGTGTCATCGACGACCTGATCGCCTACTACGTCTCCGACGACGAGATGTTCCTGGTGCCCAACGCCGCCAATACCGCGGCCGTCGTCGCCGCGCTGCAGCGCAGCGCCCCAGCCGGGCTGACCATCACCGACGAGCATCGTTCGCGCGCCGTGCTGGCGGTACAGGGACCGAAATCAGCGGAGGTCGTCGGGGCGTTGGGGCTGCCGACCGACATGGACTACATGGGCTATGCCGACGCGGCGTTCAACGGCGTCGAGGTGCGGGTGTGCCGCACCGGCTATACCGGCGAACACGGTTACGAGCTGCTGCCGTCGTGGGACGAGGCGGGGGTGGTGTTCGACGCGCTCGTCGACGCGGTGAGCGGGGCCGGCGGCCAGCTCGCCGGGCTGGGTGCCCGCGACACTCTGCGCACCGAGATGGGATATCCGCTGCACGGTCACGAACTATCCCTCGAGATTTCGCCGTTGCAGGCGCGATGCGGCTGGGCGATCGGCTGGCGCAAGGATGCGTTCTGGGGCCGCGACGCGTTGCTGGCCGAAAAGGAGGCGGGCCCGAAGCGGCTGTTGCGGGGTCTGCGTGCCGTTGGCCGGGGCGTGCTACGGCCGGACCTCACGGTCCTCGACGGGTCTACGCCTGTCGGTGTCACTACGTCGGGAACCTTTTCCCCGACTTTGAAAGTAGGCATCGCGCTCGCTTTGCTCGACACCGACCACGACATCGCCGACGGGCAGCGCGTCGCGGTCGATGTGCGCGGCAGGCCAGTCGAATGCGAAGTGGTCAAACCGCCATTTGTCGAGGCAAAAACGCGGTAGCGCGCGGAGATACAATCGGCCCATGACTGACCGCCTCGAGTTCACCGTCGATCGCAACACCGATCCGGCGAGCGACGAGGTACGCGCCGATATCCTGGCGAATCCCGGATTCGGCCGCTATCACACCGACCACATGGTGTCGATCGACTACATCGACGTCAAGGGCTGGCACAACGCGCGGGTCATGCCGTACGGCCCCATCGAGCTCGATCCTTCGGCCATCGTTCTGCACTACGCGCAGGAGGTGTTCGAGGGACTGAAGGCCTACCGGTGGGCGGACGGCTCCATCGTGTCGTTCCGGGCGGAGGCCAACGCGGCGCGGCTGCGCTCGTCGGCACGCCGACTGGCCATACCCGAGCTGCCCGAAGTGGTGTTCATCGAGTCGCTGCGCCAGCTCATTGGCGTCGACGACCACTGGGTGCCGCCCGCTGGCGGTGAGGAGTCGTTGTACCTGCGGCCCTACATCTTCGCCACCGAGCCGGGTCTTGGTGTGCGCCCCGCATCCGAATACCGCTACCTGGTGATCGGCTCACCCGCAGGGGCGTACTTCCCGCGCGGCATCAAACCGGTCAGCGTGTGGCTGTCGACGGAATACGTGCGGGCGTGCCCGGGCGGCACCGGGGCGGCCAAGTTCGGCGGAAACTACGCCGCCTCGCTGGTGGCGCAGGCCCAGGCCTCCGACAACGGGTGCGACCAGGTGGTGTGGCTGGACGCCATCGAACGCCGCTACGTCGAAGAGATGGGCGGCATGAACCTGTTCTTTGTGTTCGGCAGCGGTGGTTCTGCCCGCTTGGTCACTCCTGAGCTGACGGGTTCACTGCTCCCAGGCATCACTCGGGATTCGTTGCTGCAGTTGGCCATTGACGCCGGCTTCGCAGTCGAAGAGCGAAAGATCGATGTCGAGGAGTGGCAGAAGAAGGCGGCCGCGGGTGAGATCACCGAGGTGTTCGCCTGCGGAACCGCGGCCGTGATCACCCCGGTGTCGCACGTGAAGTACAGCGACGGAGAGTTCACCATCGCCGACGGCGAACCCGGTGAGATCACCATGGCTCTGCGCGACACGTTGACCGGGATCCAGCGCGGCACGTTCGCCGACACTCACGGTTGGATGTCCCGGCTCAGCTAGCTTCGGCTTTCTTGGTCGTTCTCCCCTGAACGCGTTCGTTCGGGTGCAATCTTGAAGCGCCAGCGATAGTCGAACGTGGGGAGGAGCATCATGGCGCAGGTAGTGGGATTCGATCCGGCGACCAGTGGACAACAGCCCGAGGATGTCAACGGAAATCCGATTCCCGTTGGGGTGTGGGGTGATTCCGACACCGGCGGTGGAGTATTCGGCAGCAGTGGGGTGCTGCCATCCGGGGTGTCCATTCCCATTGATCCGCCCGCCGGTGTGGAGGGACACGGGGCCACCGGTCCCGGGGTCGTCGGCCGGAGCCTGAGCGATAACGGAGTCGTCGGTGAAAGCCAAGACGCACCGGGGGTTCTGGCGCGCAGCACAACCTCGTCGGGCCTGCTCGGGGTTACCTTCAGCCCCACAGATGATTCACATGGTGTGTTCGGGTCGTCGACCACCGGCGGCAACGGCGTCACCGGCTTCGTGGGTGAGGCCACTGGCGTGATCGGCAGCAGCGTGCGTGGCACAGGTGTGCGTGGCACGACGGGTAGTACGGGCAACGCGGGAGTCCTCGGCCAGACTTTCGGGGGTGTACCGGCTCTGCCTGCCGGCCCGGGTGTGTCCGGCTCCAGCGAGACGGGGATTGGCGTGTTCGGCGGCAGCCAGTCCAACGACGGCGTCGTCGGAGTCACCTTTGTCGAAGGCAACGGGGTGCTCGGAATTCATGACGCCAACGATCCCGATGGTGTCGGGGTGTTGGGCATCGGCGGCTTCACCACCGGCGTCAGGGGTGTCACTTTCCGTGATGGGGCCGGACCCGGGGTGCACGGCGACACCCACGGCAGCGGGGCAGGGCCGGGGGTGCTTGGCACCAGCGACCTGTCCGCCGGTGTTCGCGGGGTAGGCGTCTCCAGCGACGGCAGCGTCGGCCTGACGACAGGCGGCGGCAACGGCGTGACTGGAGTGCACTTCGCCACGACACCCGGTGCCGGGGTCTCGGGTATCAGCGTGCTCGGCAACGGCGTCGACGGGCTGACATTCGCCAACATGCGGCAGAACCCCAACGTGGCCGCTGTCCGCGGACAGAGCGCCAACGGCTTCGCGGGGCTGTTCGTCGGCCGGGTGCGCGTAACCGGACAGCTGAGCAAGGGCGGCGGCGGATTCACCATCGATCACCCGACGGACCCCGAGAACCAATACCTTTCGCACTCGTTCGTCGAATCCCCCGACATGCTCAACGTGTACAGCGGCAATGTGACCACCAGCAAGGACGGCACAGCGCGGGTCCGGCTGCCGTCGTATTTCGAGCCGCTCAACACCGACTTCCGCTACCAGTTGACCGTGATCGGAGACTTCGCCCGTGCCGTCGTCGCCGAGGAGATCAAGGACAATGCGTTCACGATCCGCACCGACTCCGGCCGGGTGAAGGTCAGTTGGCAGGTGACGGGGGTCCGACAAGACGCGTGGGCACAGGCCAACCGGATTGAACCCGAACAGAAGAAGCCGAAAGAGGAGCGGGGCAAGTACTTGCACCCAGAACTGTTCGGCAAGAAGGCGGTCGGTCTCCATCCGGCCCCCGCGGCTCGGTGGGGTGACGTGGTCCCCGATCAACTGCGGGAGTGGGCGGGCGGCTTACCGACTGAATTGGACCGGGCAGGGGCGGGATTGACCAGAAAGGTGGACAGGGCTCGGCGACTGCTGCGCGATAGTTCGGAATCTGACCGATACCGCTTCGAGGAGCGCGGGGAGACGCAGGTGGAGGCCGCAAGGCGAAGGCTGCAGGATCATGCCGCGGCCGGACGCGCCACGCTCGACGAGCAGTGGCGTGCGGTGGAGCGGAGTCTGGAGTCGATGCGTCCGCAGCGCTAGTTCATGAAAGCTCTTGCTGTAGAGCGTGATTGAGCTAGGCTTCTGAGCCATGTCAATGCAGAGTCCAGTTCTGGTTACCCGTGACGAGGGTGAGCGCTTCCATTTCCTGAGCACGCTCCACACCGCCAAGATCTACGGCGAGCAAACGAACGGCGTACTCACGGCTGTGGAGTTCCTCGCCCCTCGAAACTTCGGGCCGCCGCTGCACCGGCACGAAGCGGAGGACGAGCTCTTCTACATCCTCACCGGCGAGCTGTGGCTCTCGTGCGGCGACGTCGAGGCAGTGCACGGCGAAGGTTCGGTGGTTTGGCTGCCCCGGGGCCTGCCCCACACCTTCCAGGTCCGCTCGGAGACGGCGCGAGTATTCACGGTCTCCACGCCCGCGGGATTCGAACGGTTTGTGGCCACACTCGGCCACCCGACCGATAGCCGGGCTCTGCCCGACCCGGAGGAGATCGATCCCGCGCAAATCGCGGAGGTATGTCGGCAGTTCTCCATCGAAGTGCTCGGCCCTCCGCCCCCACCGGTCGCCTAGCCGACAGCCAGCCCCACCGCCGCGACTGTCGTTGTCAGCTCGATCGCGGCTCCGAGCACGTCGCCGGTGATCCCGCCAAATCTGCGGACACAGTGCGCCACGAGCACGGCGCTGCACGCCACCGCCACCAGCACCACGACCGGTCCCTGCCACGGCCGCGGACCCGCCAGCGCTGCGAGTGCGGCGACGGCCACCAGCCAGGCCGCCACCACCGCGGCCGGTTGGCTGCCCGCCACCATCGCGCCCAGCGTGCTGCCCTCGGCCGCGGGCACCGACCGGTGGCAGACCGCCATGGCGGCGACCCGGCCCACGGTCACTGCGACGACTATCGCGATCCAGCCGGTGCTATCCGTCGGTAAGGCTGCAAAGGCCAGCCCCTGCACCACGATCACCACCACGACGGCTGTCACACCGAACGGGCCGGTCGACCCGTCCCGCATCACCTGAAGGGCCCGCTGCGGCGGTCCGTAGCAGCCAAGGCCGTCGACGGTGTCGGCGAGCCCGTCGATGTGCAGCCCGCGGGTGGCGATCAGCAACACGGTCACCGCCAGCACACCGGTCAGCGGGTTACCCGCACCGAACGCATGCGACGCCGCCCACCACACAGTCGCGGCCAGCGCCCCGAGCGCGACACCCACCACCGGCAGCGCCGTCAACACCCCCCGGCTGACCCCCGCCCCCGCGCGCAGCGGCAGGACAGTGCCGAACGCGAATGCCCCTGTGATCGAACGGATCACGACGAGACACTGGCCTCGTCGAACGTGGCCATCGACGCCAGCGCGGCCACCGCGGCCCGCACAACGAGCAGCGCGACCGCCGCGCCGGTGCCCTCGCCGAGTCGCATCGAAAGGTCAACGATCGGTTCGAGTTCCAGCCTTTCCAGTGCCAGTGCGTGGGCCGGCTCGGTGGACCGATGGCCCGCGCGCCACCACTGCCGGGCGCCGGGCGCCAACAGGTCGGCGACCAACGCGGCCGCCGTCACCACCACGCCGTCGAGCAGCACCGGTGTGCGGCGCACCGCCGCCTGCGCGCAGAACCCCGCCATCGCGGCCAGGTCGGCGCCGCCGCACACCCGCAGCAGCCCGAGCGGGTCGCCCGTATGCCCACGTGCCCGGTACAGCGCGTCGCGGACGGCTGCGACCTTTCGTGACCACCCTGCGTCGTCGATTCCGGTGCCACGCCCGACGACCGAGACTGGTTCGGCACCGGTCAGCGCGGCGATCAATGCTGTTGCGGCCGTGGTGTTTCCGATGCCCATATCGCCGGCGATCAGCAAGTCGGCGCCCGCGTCCACCTCCTCGTCGGCGATCCGCCGGCCCGCCTCGGTCGCGGCCTGCGTCTCGTCGGCGGTCAGCGCGTCCTCGACGGCGATATTGCCGCTGCTCCTGCGGACCTTGTGCGCGCCGATCGACGGTGAATGGGGCTTGTCGACGTCGACCGCGATGTCCACTACCCGCACGGTGGCGCCTGCGGCCTCGGCCAGCACATTGATCGCGGCGCCGCCGGCGTCGAAGTTGGCGACCATCTGCGCGGTCACTTCGGCAGGGAAGGCCGACACCCCCGCGGCGGTTACACCGTGATCACCCGCGAACACCACCACCCGCGCCCGCTGGAACTGCTGCGGTGGGCATACCCCCTGGCATGCCGCCACCCATACCGACAGCTCCTCGAGCCGCCCCAGCGAGCCCGGCGGCTTGGTCAACGTGTCCTGCCGGGCCCGTGCCTGTGCGGCGACGTCCGGATCCGGCGTGGTGACCGACGGGAAATCCGTCATGACGGCCCCTTCACCGTGACCGGCTGTCCGGCCACCACCAGCACGACCCGGTCACACAGCGCGGCGAGCCGCTGGTTGAGCGTGCCCAGTTCGTCTGCGAACCGGCGACCGGTGACGGTTTCGGGCACCACGGTCAGGCCCACCTCAGGACTGACCAGGACCAGCTCCGCCGTGTATCCGGCGACCACGTCGAGGAGGTCGTCGATATCGGCGCACACCGAGCCGCCGGTCCATGCCCCTGCGCGGTCCATCGCCCCGGTGAGCCAGCCACCGACGTCGTCGACAAGCGTGGGGGATGGGCTCTCGGACCGCAATTGCCTTGCCACATCGGCTGTTTCGACCGTCGACCAATGTTGCGGTCGACGAGCACGGTGTGCGGCCACTCGGGCCGACCAGTCGTCGTCGTCAGCGGTGGCACCGGTGGCCAGGTAGCGCACCGGGCACTCGGCCCCGACGGATGCTGCGATTGCAGTCTCGGCCCACTCGGACTTGCCCGATCGGATGCCGCCGAGCACCAGAACGCGCACCGCTTCTCAGGTGACCTGATCGCCGCGGTTCACCTGCGGCCGGGGCGCGCGCATCCGTCGCAGCTGAGAGGCGCGACTGGCGGCGTAGAACCCGAGCTTCCAACCGCTTTCGGTGTTGTCCGGGAACTTCGCGTCGACGAGCTGATTCACCTTGCGGCCCAAGAAGAAACCGTCGATCACCATGATCCCCACCAGCACGAGCATGGCCGGCGAGATGAACAGCTGCACCTGCGGAACCGCGAGCATGATGAAGATCAACGCCAACGCCGCAGGCATGAAGAGGCCGAGGACGCTGATACGGCGCGAATCCACGACATCACGGGCGAACCGGCGCACCGGGCCCTTGTCACGCGGCAGCAGGTAGTCGTCTTCGCCTGCCATCATCCGCTCGCGGCGATCGGCCATCGCCGCGCGGCGAACGACCTTGTCTTCGCGACGTTCCGCGCGGGACAGCTTCGGACCGCGCAGTTCCTTGCGCCTGCGCCTGGCCTCGGCCGTAGTCATCGGTGCAGGCGCGACGGGGCCGCGGCGACGCGCCACATCCCGCTTCGGCGTCGGCCTGCCCTTCGGGGCGGTGGTGCCGGACTCCTTGACAACGCCGTCGCTGTCCGCGGGGCCCTCGGCGTCCTCGGCCGGCGGCTTGTCCTTCTTGCGGCCCAGCAGCTTCACGCCTGCCAGCATAATCTGCTGGGATGACCGGTTCGGACGGCCTCCGCGTGCTGATCGCCCCCGACTGCTACGGCGACAGCCTCACCGCGGTGCACGCCGCACAGGCGATCGCCGACGGCTGGCGCAGGGCGCGCCCGGGCGACGAACTGACGCTGGCCCCGCAATCCGACGGCGGACCGGGCTTCGTCGACGTGCTGGCCGACCGGCTCGGTGAGCGGCGCACGCTGCGCGTCAGCGGCCCGCTGACCGCCGAGGTGGACGCCGACTGGGTGTTCGACGCCGCCCCGCCGCGCACCGCCTACATCGAATGTGCGCAGGCCTGCGGGTTGGCGCTGCTGGGCAGTCCGCCGACCGTGCACACCGCGCTGGCGGCGCACAGCAGGGGAGTCGGACAGCTCATCGCGGCAGCCGCGGCGGCCGGTGCGGGCCGCATCGTGGTCGGGTTGGGCGGCAGCGCCTGCACCGACGGCGGCCGCGGCATGATCGACGAGCTGGCTGCGGACGCGAGGAGCACAACAAAGAACAGCCTTGCCGCCGCCCGCAGGCAGCTGGCCGGGGTCGAACTGATCGCCGCCACCGACGTCGAGCACCCGTTGCTCGGGCCGATGGGCGCGGCGCGGGTGTTCGGCCCGCAGAAGGGCGCCGACCCTGACACGGTGATCGCCCTGGAGCGGCGGCTGACCGAGTGGGCCGCCGAACTCAACGCCGCGGCCGGGCGGGAGGTCAGCGATGAGCCCGGCGCGGGCGCCGCAGGCGGCATTGGGGCAGGCCTGCTGGCGCTGGGCGGCCGCCGCGCGTCCGGGGCGACGATCATCGCCGAGCACACCCGGCTGGCCGACGACGTCGCCGCGGCCGAACTCGTCATCACCGGTGAGGGGCGATTCGACGACCAGTCGCTACACGGTAAAGTCGTCAGCGCGCTGGCCGCCGAGGCCCGCGGCACACCTGTGCTGGTGCTGGCCGGCCAGATCACCCTGGGCGAGGCCGCCCTGCGGGGGGCGGGCATCACCGCCGCGTACGCCATCGCCGACCACGCCGGATCGGTCCAGCTGGCCATCGACGACGCGGCCAACCAGCTGGCCGGATTGGCCGAGGTCACGGCCGACCAACTCGGGAATATCGGCATGACAAGGTACCGTTGAGCAGGTGGGCTGTTAGTCGGCCCGCAACAAGCCATTCAGGGAGACGCAATGACTGTTCAGGACGAGTCGGCGACCAGCACCGCCACGCACGGCGTGAATCTGACCGACGCCGCGGCCGGAAAGGCCAAGGCGCTTCTGGATCAAGAGGGCCGTGAAGACCTGGCGCTGCGTATCGCCGTCCAGCCGGGCGGATGCGCCGGCCTGCGCTACAACCTCTTCTTCGACGACCGGACGCTCGACGGCGACTTGACTGCCGAGTTCGGCGGCGTGACATTGACCGTTGACCGGATGAGCGCCCCCTACGTGCAGGGCGCCACGATCGACTTCGTCGACACCATCGAGAAGCAGGGTTTCACCATCGACAACCCCAACGCGACGGGATCGTGCGCGTGCGGGGACTCGTTCAACTGAGTCAGTACTGGCCAGCCGCCCGCAGCAGGTAAGAACACACCAGGATCTCGTTGTCCTGGGCTAGTAACTGAGCAACGCCCTGCTCCTCGGTCTCCGGTGGGGGCTGGGTGCGGGTTCCCGCGGGAGTCACGCGCATGGTGAACAGCACCTGGGCTTGATAGGGCGACGAGAAGACCATCTTGTCGACGGATGTCACCTCGGCCTTGCCGAACTGCTTGCGGAACGCATCACTGCTCAGGTCGGCCAGCGCGAGGTCTGACCGGCGCTCCTTGACGGCGTCGAACAGCCCGCACAGCATGTGGCGGGCGATCGTCTCGACGTCGCCGCGCTGCAGCGCGTCAAGGTAGTTCTGGATCGCCGTCTGGGCCGAGGCCGTCGTCAGCGCCCCTGCGGTCGAATTCTCGTCGGAGCGGACCACGAAAACGACCGCGGCCACCGCAGCGGCCACGACCGCGATCGCCACCAGGGCACCGAGAACAGCCCGCCAACGCCTGCGCTTCGGATACGGAATCGGCGGCGGCAGCATGCCCGGATAGGCGGACGGTGCAAAGGGATTCTCCGGATACGGCTGCCGCGGGCCCGGATACGGCTGGGGTGGGCCGACCGGTCCAGCACCGTACTGAGGCGGATACGGACCAGCCATCGAGTTGCTCTCCCGGGGATCGTCGGAGAATGCCGTCTAGAGTGACCCGGTCGGGCCTTGTAGGCAGGTTAGCGCAAGCAGCCGAACACAGATCGGGCCGTTAGGCTCGGTAAGATTACCTAGACAGCTTAAATGAATTGAAGGGTGACGGTTCGTGACCATCGCGGTAACCGGGTCGATTGCGACCGACCATCTCATGCGGTTCCCAGGCCGGTTCTCCGAGCAACTGCTGGCCGACCACCTGCAGAAGGTTTCGTTGAGCTTCCTGGTGGACGACCTAGTCATCCACCGCGGCGGGGTGGCGGGCAACATGGCCTACGCCATCGGCCTGCTCGGTGGAAGTCCGGTACTGGTCGGTGCCGCTGGCTCGGATTTCGCGGACTACCGCGAATGGCTGGAATCGGCAGGGGTGGACTGTGACAGCGTGCTGATCTCGGACACCGCATACACCGCGAGGTTCGTCTGCACCAGCGACGAGGACATGGCCCAGATCGCCTCGTTCTATCCCGGTGCGATGTCACAGGCCCGTGACATCTCGCTGGCCGACGTGGTATCGCGAAGCGGCACACCGGAATTGGTGGTCATCGGTGCCAATGACCCGGATGCGATGTTCCTGCACACCGAGGAATGCCGCAAGCTCGGGCTGGCGTTCGCCGCCGACCCCTCTCAGCAGCTCGCCCGGCTGTCCGGTGACGAGATCCGCAAGCTGATCGACGGCGCGACATACCTGTTCACCAACGACTACGAGTGGGACCTGCTGCTGCAGAAGTCCGGCTGGTCGGAGGCCGAGGTGATGAGCCAGATCGGGCTGAGGGTGACGACGCTCGGGCCCAAGGGCGTCGACCTCGTCGGCCGCGACGGCACGTTCGCCCACGTCGACGTGGTGCCTGAGACGCACAAGGACGATCCCACCGGCATTGGCGACGCGTTCCGGGCCGGTTTTTTGACAGGCCGCGAAAAGGGTCTCAGCTTGGAGCGGGCGGCGCAGCTGGCGTCGCTGGTCGCGACCCTGGTGCTGGAGGCCCCGGGCCCGCAGGAATGGACCTGGGACAAGGATGCCGGCATCAAGCGACTCTCCGACGCCTATGGAGCTGACGTGGGCACTGAAATCTCGGAGGCGCTTGGCGCCGACATCGGCTGAGGCGGCGCTCGCCTAGAGCTGCACGGGGTACTGCGGCTCGCTGATCTGTGGGGTCACGCTGCCCGCGACGAAAATCGCGTGCCACAGCATGAAAATCAACACGGTCCACAGCCGTCTGCTGTGATCGCTTGTGCCGCTGCGATGTTCGTCGAGCATCATGCGGACCGCGTTCGTGTCGACCAGATCGGTGGCTGCTGACGTCGCCACCAGGCCGTAGGCCCAGTCCAGCAGCTCGCCGGCCCGCAGCCAGTGCCGGATCGGCACCGGGAAGCCCAGCTTCGGCCGGTTGAGCACATGCGCGGGCACGATCGGCTCCAGCGCGCGGCGCAACGCGAACTTGGTGGTGGACCTGGTGATCTTCTGGTCCAACGGCAACCGGGAGGCCACCGCGAACACCTCGGGATCAAGAAACGGCACCCGCAACTCGAGTGAGTTGGCCATCGTCATCTTGTCCGCCTTGACCAGAATGTCGCCCCGCAGCCAGGTGAACAGGTCGATGTGCTGCATGCGCGCGACCGGATCCCAGCCCTCCGATTCGGCGTACACCCGCGCGGTCACATCGGTGTGTGTCCAGTCCGGCCGGAAACCCGGCAGCACGGCCTGCAGCTGCGCGTCGGAGAAGCTGCGCGCGTTGCCGTAGTACCGCTCCTCGAGCGTCTGCGAGCCTCGGTGCAGCAGGCTCTTGCCGCGCATGCCCTCCGGCAGCGGCGAGGAGACCTTGGCCATCGACCGGCGCAGCGGGCGGGGCAGATAGTTGAACGGCTTCAGCGACAACGGTTCCCGGTAGATGGTGTAGCCGCCGAACAGCTCGTCAGCGCCCTCGCCGGACAGCACGACCTTGACGTGCTTACGCGCCTCGCGGGCGATGAAGAACAGTGGCACCAGCGCCGGGTCGGCGACGGGTTCGTCGAGATACCAGACGATCTCGGGCAATGCGGAGACGAACTCGGCCCGGTTCACCACCTTGGTGACGTGCCGGGCACCGATCGCCTCGGCCGAGGCCACCGCCACGTCGACCTCCGAGAAGCCCTCCCGCTCGAATCCGGTCGTGAAGGTGATCAGGCGCGGGTTGTGCCGCATGGCCAGCGCGGCGATCGCGGTGGAGTCGATACCGCCGGACAGGAACGCGCCGACCGTGACGTCGGCCCGCATGTGCTTGGCCACCGAGTCCTCCAGCACCGCGGTGATCTCGTCGTAGCGGCTCTGCTCGCTGCCCGCCGCGAAGGGTTTGGCGTCGAACCGTGGCGTGAAATAGCGGGTCACCTCGGGCCGGCCGCCGGGCCGCACCCGGGCGTAGCTGCCCGACTCCAGCCTTCGCACGCCGCGGTGCAGCGTCTCGGGCTCCGGTACGTACTGCAGCACGGTGTAGTGCTGCACGGCGCGTTCGTCGATGCCGACGTCGATGTCCAACTCATCGGCGATGTCGAGCAGGCACTTCTTCTCGCTGCCCACCGCCGTGCCGGCCGACCCGGTGGCCATGAACAGTGGTTTGATGCCGAATGGGTCGCGCGCACAGAGCAATTCACGCTCGACGGTGTCCCACAACGCGAACGCGAACATGCCGCGCAGCCGGGTCAGCGCGTCGGTGCCCCAGTAGTGGTAGGCGGCGATGATCGCCTCACCGTCGCCCTCGGTGTGAAACGACGCGCCGTGGTCGGTCGCCAGTTCCTCCCGCAGCTCCAGGTAGTTGTAGATCTCGCCGTTGAACACCAGCACGTAGCGGTCGGGCGACTCCGGCGGGCCCCAGCGCAGGGGCTGGTGGCTGTGCGCGATATCGATGATCGACAGCCGGTTGAAACCCAGCACCACGTCATCGTCGTGCCACGTGCCGGGTTCGTCCGGGCCGCGATGTCGCATGAGATGTGAGGCCCCGGATACCGCCTCAACGAGACCCGGGGAAACGTCGGCGGACGGGTCAGTCAGCAGGGCCAGCAGTCCGCACACCGCGCCAGTATGCCGAATGGTCCGGCGCACGCGAGGAGCGATCAAGTGAGGCACGCGAGGAGCGAAGGAAGTGAGGTGTGTCGAGACTGGCACCCGCGGGTGGTCTACGCTGCGTAGTATTCGCTTCAGAGACCGACCGCTCGCGGTCGAGTTCTACCGACTTCTAGGAGGCGCCGACGTGACACCTCGCGGACGCAGGGTGGTGGCACGGAGAGCGGCGTTGGCAGTCGTCCTTGGTGCGGCTGCGCTGCTGCTCAGCGGGTGTAGCTGGTCGGAGGTGCTGGGCCTGGGGTGGCCAGAAGGCATCACTCCGCAGGCGCACATCAACCGTGAGCTGTGGATCGGTTCACTGATCGCCGCCCTGGTCGTCGGCGTGATCGTGTGGGGCCTGATCTTCTGGACCTCGGCGTTTCACCGGCACAAGAAGGGCGACACCGAGCTTCCCCGCCAGTTCGGCTACAACATGCCGCTTGAGCTGGTGCTCACCGTCACGCCGTTCCTGATCATCTCGGTGCTGTTCTACTTCACCGTGGTGGTGCAGGAAAAGATGCTGCACAAGGAGCCCAATCCCGAGGTCGTCATCGACGTCACCGCCTTCCAGTGGAACTGGAAGTTCGGCTACCAGAAGGTCGACTTCACCGACGGGACCTTCAACTACGACGGCGCGGACCCCGAACGCAAGGAGGCCGTCGCGTCGGGACCGGAAGGCCTGCAGGGAGAGCACGGCGGAGAGTACGGCGTGATCGCGGGCAAGAACCCCGAGGACAAGTCCTACCTGAACTTCGACAAGGTCGAGACCCTGGGCACCAGCAACGAGATTCCCGTCCTGGTGTTGCCTACGGGCAAGCGCATCGAGTTCCAGATCGCCTCGGCCGACGTGATCCACGCGTTCTGGGTGCCGGAGTTCCTGTTCAAGCGCGACGTGATGCCCGACCCGATACCGAACAACTCCGACAACATCTTCCAGGTCAGCGAGATCACCAAGACCGGCGCGTTCGTCGGCCGCTGCGCCGAGATGTGCGGCACCTACCACTCGATGATGAACTTCGAGGTGCGAGTGGTGGAGCCCAACGACTTCAAGGCCTACCTGCAGCAGCGCATCGCGGGTAAGACCAACGCCGAGGCGCTCGTGGCCATCGACCAGCCGGCGACGGCGGTCACCACCCATCCGTTCGACACCCGCCGCGGCGAGCAGGCACCCGAGGCGAGCAAGTAGGGATCTCATGCACATCGAAGCCAGGCTGTTCGAGTTCCTGACCGCGTTCTTCGTTCTGGCGGCCGTGGTCTACGGCACGCTGACCGCGATGTTCCAGTACGGCGGCGTCGAGTGGGCGGGCGTTACCGCGCTGGTCATGACCTCGGGGCTGACGCTGATCACCGGCACGTTCTTCAGGTTCGTGGCGCGGCGCCTCGACACTCGGCCGGAGGACTATGAGGACGCCGAGATCAGCGACGGCGCGGGGGAGTTGGGCTTCTACAGCCCGCACAGCTGGTGGCCGATCGTGATCGCGCTGTCCGCATCGGTGACCGCCGTCGGTGCCGCCCTGTGGCTGCCGTGGTTGATCGTGGCGGGAGTGTGCTTCGTGCTGGGCTCGGCCGCCGGCCTGGTCTTCGAGTACTACACCGGCGCCGAGAAGCACTGATCGCTGTGGGCCCACAGCGTACGTAGGGGACAAAGGTCACATCTGGGCGTCAGTTGGTCAGCTACCGCGCTGCGGAATTCGATCCGGTCATCGGTTTGGGTAGTGTTGCCGAGGCAACGTCAGCCGCTTGCTGTCGCGCCGATGAAGTAGTCGAGAAGGATAGGCGTAAATGAGCGGGCCGAATCCCCCAGGGCCGGATTCTGAAGGGTCGGATAACCCGGAGCGGGAACCGGGCGACCAGGTAGCCGAGGGTCAAGATGCCACGGGCGAGACCGATATGCACTCGCAGGCATATTCGGCTCCCGAGTCCGAGCAGTTCACCAGCGGCCCGTACGTGCCGCCCGATGCGGGTCTGTATGACTACGACGACTACGACGCGGCGACCGAGCTGGTTGACGCGTCCCGCCCGCCGCGCTGGCCCTGGGTCGTCGGCGTTGTCGCCATCATCGCTGCGGTCTCCCTGGTCGTGTCGGTGTCGTTGCTGGTGACCGGGACCGACAGCGACAACCTCGCGAACCCGGCAACGAGCACGACCACGTCGCCGCCACCGGTGCAGGACGAGATCACCACCACGACCCCGCCTCCACCGCCCCCGCCACCGCCGCCACCGGTGGAAGAGCCGCCGCCTCCGCCGCCGGAGACGGTCACGGTGACGCAGGAACCGCCGCCCCCGCCTCCGCCGCCCGCGGAAGCGCCGCCGCCTCCGCCGGTCGAGACCTCCACCGCGGCGGCACCGCCGCCGACGAGCACGACGCGGTCGGGCCCGCGCCAGGTGACCTACTCGGTGACGGGGACGAAGGCGCCGGGCGACATCATCACGGTCACCTACGTCGACGCATCGGGCCGCAGCCGCACACAGCGCAACGTTTACATCCCGTGGTCGCTGACGGTGACGCCGATCTCGCAGTCCGAGGTGGGTTCGGTGCAGGCGTCCAGCCTGTTCTTGGTCAGCAGGCTCAACTGCTCGATCACGACCAGCGACGGCCAGGTCCTGTCCTCCAATACCGGCAACGCCGCACAGACAAGCTGCTGATGACATACAACACGGGGGCCGCCGCCCGCTCGCGGCTGGGCGCGATATCGGATGCCGACAATCTGGACCGGATTCTGCTGGCCGTCTGCGCGGCGATCTGGCTCGCCGTGCTGGGATCCGCTGTGGCCGCCACGGTGGCCCTGGTCGATCTCGGCCGCGGCCACCCGGAATCCTCCTCCACATCGGGCACGCCGTGGCTGCTCTACACCGTCATCGGGGTGTCGGCGCTGGTCATCATCGGGGCCATTCCGCTGCTGGTGCGGGCCCGCCGGGCGGCGCTGGCCGATCCGCGGGCCGGCCGTGGCGCCGGCGGCGTCCAGCCGACCGCCGAGCGGTCCCAGACCCCGGCGCGGGTTCCTGAGCCACAGACGGAGAAGCTGCGCTCGTACCACCCGGGCGCCGACCCGACCGGGCCGCGCAGCGCCGACCCGCCGCCCCCGGCGCTCAGCACGTTCGACGCCGCGCTGCCGCCCGCGGTGGATCGGCTGTGGCTGCGCTGCGCCGTGGTCATCGCGTGCGCCATGGGAGTGGCGTTGCTGGCCGTCGGCATCTCCACCTACCTGATGGCCGCGGGGCACGACCTACCCGCCTGGATCGCTTACGGCGCAGCAGGACTCGTCACGTTGGCGATGCCCGCCATCCCGTGGTTCTACCTACGCCAACTGCGTGAGCTGCTGGACGCTTCCGGGGTCCTAGCCCGCGGCTAGTGGTGCCCGTTCGTCTCGCCGTCCTCAGACCCGTTCCGGTCCTGGTGCTCGCGTAGCGCGGTGAGCGCCTTGCGCTCTGCGGCGTGCTCCGCCTCGGCGAGCGCCTCGTTCTGTTCGATGGGATCGGCGAACAGGAAGCTGCCGGATCCCGGGGAGCCGGCCGACCCGAGCTTGTTCATTCGCTTCGGCATGGCAGCGCCCTGGTACTCCAACGGAATCGGGTGGCCGTGCTCGTCGACCGGGCCCAGCGGCTGGTGCAGCTCGATGTAGGCACCGTGCGGCAGCCGCTTGATGATCCCCGTCTCGATGCCGTGCTCGAGCACCGCGCGGTCGCTGCGCTGAAGGCCGACACACCACCGGTAGGCGATGTAGTAGACGATGGCAGGCAGCACCACCATGCCGATGCGCCCGATCCACGTCGTCGCGTTCAGCGAGATGTGGAACTTCAGCGCGATGATGTCGTTCATCGCCGCCAGCGTCAGCACCATGTAGAAGGCGATCGCCATGGCGCCAATTGCGGTGCGCACCGGGGCATCTCGCGGCCGCTGCAATAGGTTGTGGTGGGCGTTGTCGCCGGTGAACTTCTTCTCGATCCAGGGGTAGGCGATCAGCAGCGTGAATATCAGGCCCATGATGAGCGCGACCCCGACCGCGCCCGGGATGGTGTGGCCGAAGGGATAGAACTCCCACGCCGGCCAGATACGGGCCAGGCCCTCGGTCCACATCATGTAGAAGTCTGGCTGGCTGCCCGCCGAGATCTGCGACGGCTTGTACGGGCCCAGCTGCCAGATCGGGTTGATCTGCAGCAGGCCGCCCATCAGGCCGAGGATGCCGGTCGTCAGCGCAAAGAACGCGCCGGACTTGACCGCGAAAACCGGCATCACGCGCACGCCGACGACGTTGTGCTCGGTGCGTCCCGGGCCGGGGAACTGGGTGTGCTTCTGGAACCACACCATCGCCAGGTGAACACCGATCAGCGCCAGGATGATCCCGGGGAGAAGCAGGATGTGCAGCGCGTACAGGCGGGGGATGAGGATCTCGCCGGGGAAGTCACCGTCGAACAGCGCCCAGTGCATCCAGGTGCCGATCACCGGGAGGCCCAGCGTGATCGACGAGAGCGCCGCCCGCATTCCGATGCCGGACAGCAGGTCGTCGGGCAGCGAGTAGCCGAAGTAGCCCTCGAACATCGCCAGGATCAGCAGCAGCGAGCCGATCACCCAGTTCGTTTCGCGCGGACGGCGGAACGCGCCGGTGAAGAAGATGCGGGCCAGGTGCACCATGATCGACGCGGCGAACATCAGCGCCGCCCAGTGATGGATCTGGCGGACGAACAGGCCGCCGCGCACCTCGAAGCTGATGTCGAGCGTGGTCTCGTACGCCCGCGACATCTGCACGCCGCGCAGCGGTTGGTACACGCCGTCGTAGGTGACGTGGGCCATCGACGGGTCGAAGAACAGGGTCAGGTACGTGCCGGTGATCAGCAGCACGATGAAGCTGTACAACGCGATCTCGCCCAGCAGGAACGACCAGTGGGTGGGGAACACCTTGTTCAGCTGTCGGCGTACCGCCGCCGACGGGTGGTAGCGCGAATCGATCGCGTCGCCCTGTTCGGCTGCGATGTCAGCAAGTTTCGGACTCATGAGCGCCGCTCCCAGAATGCCGGTCCGACGGGTTCGGCGAAGTCGCCGTTGGCGACCAGATACCCGTCTTGGTCAATGGTGATGGGCAGCTGCGCCAATGCGCGCGCAGCCGGACCGAATATGGGCCTCGCGAAGTGCAACGCGTCGAATTGCGACTGGTGGCACGGGCAGAGGATGCGATACGTCTGCTGCTCGTAAAGCGAAGATGGGCAACCCAGATGCGAGCAGACTTTGGTGTAGGCGAACAGGTCGCCGAAGTTGAAGCTCTCCTGACCCTTGCGCTTGACCACGCGGGGCATGTCGCCGGGCTTGATGCGGATCAGCATGACCGGGTTGCGGACGCCCAGCGCGATTTCGGTGAGCTTGTGTTCCGACTCGACGGTGGTGCCGTCGCCGTCGGACTCCCGCCACGGGAACACGGTCTCCATGCCGCCGGCGTCGATGTCCTCCGGGCGCATCTTGACGTACGGTGATTCACCGGGGTTTCCGGTGGCGCGGGCCAGGAAGATGGTCTCGCCGTGGAACCGCGGGGTCCACCCGGAGGTCCACAACACCGCCTTGGGGCCCTCGGCGGTCGGGACCACCGGTTTCCACGGGTTCTTGATCAGGCCGCCGGCGAACGCGACGAGCGTGCCGAGACCGAAGGCGCCCAACCCGAGGCCGAGCGACATGCCGATCAGCTTGCGCCGCTTAAGCGTTGACTCCTCCAGCGTTCCGGTGAGGTTGGCTGCGATGGTCTTGCGCTGGATCTCGGGGGAGCGCCCGTCGTGGCGGTCCTGGATCGAAATCTCTTCGGGGATGAACTTTTTCTGGAACAGCACCGCGCCGATGCCGATCGCCAGAATCGACAGCCCGAAGGTCAGCCCGTAGAGCGGGGTGGCCAGCGTGTAGAGGAACTCACCCTCCGAGCCGTACGGCTTGAACTCCCACGGCCAGAACAGGAACACCAGCAGCAGCGCCAGCCCCGAAAAGCCGCCCAGCAGAAGCCAATACGCCACCGTCCGCTCGGCGCGTTTTTCGGCCTTGGTGCCCTCGACCGGCCAGCGCGGCTCCTTGTACACCGTCTCGACGCCGTCGATGACGGCCGCCCAGCTCGACCAGTTCCTCGCGCGACATCGCGGCCAGTTCCGCGTCGCTGGGCTGCCCGGGAACGCCTTGCTGGCCGGGGGTATCCGTTCCCTTGACGTCTGGGTTCTCTGAAGTCATGCTCGCGATCCGATCCACAGGGCCACACCGATGATGGCCACCATCCCGATAATCCACATCGCCATGCCTTCGGGCGCCGGACCGAAGCCGCCGAGTCCGTACCCGCCGGGGTTGGGCGTCTCGGCCGCCTCCCGGACGTAGGCGACGATGTCACGCTTCTCGTCGGGGGAGAGCTGGCGGTCGGAGAACTTGGGCATGTTCTGCGGGCCGGTCAGCATGGCGGTGTAGATCTGCTGCGGATTGGCTTCGCTCAGGTCGGGGCCGTACTTGCCCGAGGACAGGGCGCCGCCCTTGCCGGTGAAGTTGTGGCAGGAGGCGCAGTTGAGCCGGAACAGGTCGCCGCCGCGGGCCACGTCGTCGCCGAGCAGCGATTCCTGGGCAATGCTGCCGTCGGCGTCGCGGACGACATCCGGGCCGCCGCCGTTGGCCTGCACGTAAGCGCCGAGCGCGTCGGTCTGCGCCTCGTCGAACTGCGCCGGCTTCTGCGGCGCCTGGGCCTCGCCGCGCATGGCGGGCATCCGACCGGTGGACACCTGGAACCAGACGGCGGCCTCGCCGACACCGACCAGGCTGGGTCCGCGATCGGGCACGCCCTGCAGGTTGGCGCCGTGGCAGGTCACGCAGGAGGTGTCGAACAACTGCCTGCCGGTGCGCAGCAGTGCCGAGGTGGACTCGTCGGCGACGGCCACCTGCGGCGACGGCGTCAGGGTGGCCGCCAGGCCGCCCGCGGCCGCGAGTCCGATCAGCAGCAGTACCGCCGCTGAGAGTCGCCGGCGAAGCCGACGGCGGGACTTGCTGGTCATCGAACCCCTTCTCGTCGGCAGGCTGCTCATCGAACGCATCGGCGAGCCGATCATCGGACGAAGTAAATGGTGGCAAACAGCGCGATCCACACGATGTCGACGAAGTGCCAGTAGTACGAGACGACGATCGCGGCGGTGGCCTGGGCAGGCGTGAACTTGCTCATCGTGGTGCGGGCCAGCAGGAAGATGAACGCGATGAGCCCGCCGATGACGTGCAGGCCGTGGAACCCGGTGGGGAGGTAGAAGACCGAGCCGTATGCGCTGCTGGAGATTGTGGTGCCGTGCTGCACGAGGTGGATGTACTCGTAGCCCTGGCCGAGCACGAAGAACAGGCCCATCAGGAAGGTGATGACATACCAGCGCCGCAGCCCGAATATGTCGCCCCGCTCGGCCGCAAAGACGCCCATCTGACAAGTGAAGGACGACCCGATCAGCACCAGTGTCACCGGCACCGCCTGAACCAGGTTCAGCTCGGTCGGGGGTGGGGGCCATACGCCGTCGGCCTGAGAGCGCGCGGTGAAGTACATCGCGAACAGTCCAGCAAAGAACATCAGCTCGCTGGAAAGCCATACGATGGTGCCGACACTGACCATGTTGGGCCGGTTCAGCGAATGTACGCGCGACGTGATCGCGGTTCCCGAGGTCCCTACAGCGCTCGTCACAACGCAAGTATGACGCTTTGTAGTTGTTCAAAACCACCCGGGTAGAGCAATTCGTCATAATCTGTGCGTGACTTCTCCTCACCCGCCGGCCTCCGATTCACCGACCTGGCCGCTGATACTGGGCAGGTTGACCACCCAACAGCCGCTGCAGAAGGGTCAGGCAGCGTGGGCGATGGACCAGATCATGACCGGCGCGGCCACTCCGGCACAGATCGCCGCCTTCGGCGTGTCGATGAAGATGAAGCGGCCGACGGCGGCCGAAGTGACCGAATTGGCCAACACCATGCTGTCCTACGCGCGCCGGGTGCCGACTGAGGAGATCGGCAACGACACCGTCGATGTCGTGGGCACCGGCGGTGACGGCTCGAACACGGTGAACCTGTCGACGATGGCCGCCATCGTGGTGGCGGCCGCCGGGGTGCCCGTGGTCAAGCACGGAAACCGGGCCGCGTCGTCGCGCAGCGGGGGCGCCGACACGCTGGAAGCCCTCGGGGTGCGCATCGACCTCGGCCCCGAAGAGGTCGCCCGCAGTGTCGCCGAGGTCGGGATCGGCTTCTGCTTCGCACCGCAGTTCCACCCGTCGTACCGGCACGCCGGTGCGGCACGGCGCGAGATCGGTGTCCCGACGGTCTTCAATCTGCTTGGGCCGCTGACCAATCCGGCCTCTCCGCGCGCGGGCCTGATCGGCTGCGCGTGGGCGGACCTTGCCGGGGTGATGGCGGGCGTGTTCGCCACGCGGCGGTCGAGTGTGCTGGTTGTGCACGGTGACGACGGGCTCGACGAACTGACCACCACGACCACCAGCACCATCTGGCGGGTGCAGGCAGGCACCGTGGAGAAGCTGTCGTTCGATCCCGCGGGTTTCGGGTTCGCCCGCGCCGAGCTCTCCGCGTTGGTCGGCGGCGACGCCGAGACCAATGCGGCGGAGGCGCGGCAGGTGCTGGGCGGGGCCAAGGGCCCGGTTCGCGACGCGGTGGTCCTCAACGCCGCGGGCGCGATGGTGGCCCACGCGGGGCTATCCAGCGGCGCCGAATGGCTGTCGGCGTGGGAGTCCGGGCTGAGCCGGGCCACCGAGGCGATCGACTCCGGGGCGGCCGAACAGCTGCTCGCGCGTTGGGTGCGGTTCACCCAGCAGTCCTGAACCGTCGAGGGTCTGCTC
Organism: uncultured Actinomycetota bacterium; assembly: GCA_963800125.1. Lineage (GTDB taxonomy): Bacteria > Actinomycetota > Actinomycetes > Mycobacteriales > Mycobacteriaceae > Mycobacterium. Next base: position 60,157 of record CAWDAC010000010.1, read on the forward strand.
GGCGGCCAGCCGCGCCGACCGTGCAGAGGCGGCCCAGGAGGCCCACCGCCCGGCCGACCCCACCGATGACGCCCAACCGGGTTCGGCCCGCACGATGCGTACACCCGGCTGGGCCAGCCAGCGCATGATCAGCGCCACCTCCTCGACCAGTGCGCCGCCCAGCGGCGCGGGGACGGGCAGAATCGCTTGTGCCGCAGCGCTGATCGCGTCGACCACCGGCATCGGCGGCACGCCGCGGCGCGCGACGCCCGCCGCCGAAAGCTGCCCGCACCGGATCACCGCGAGCTGCCAGCCGCCGTTGCCGTCCGGGCGCGCTGCGACCAGTTCGGTGACCGACGCCAGCGCGCGAAGCCGCTGACCGCGCCACAACACATCGATCGCGGCTGCGGCGTGGTCGCGCAGCCGTGCGGCGGTCTCGTAGCGGTTGCGGTCGGCCAGTTCGGTGATGCGGGACAGCACCGCGGATAGTGGGCCGTCCTCGGTGCCCTCGATCAGCGCCGCCGCGCGCCGCGGCGCCTCTTGGTATTCGACTGCCGGGATGTCGCGGGGTGCCGGGCAGGGTGAGAGTTCACGTTCGGGGCAGGCGGGGCCGTGCCGCGCCGAGCGGGCAATCCGGGTGGTGCAGGTGCGCACCCGGGTGAACCGGGCCAGCAACTCGGCCGTCTCGACAGCGTCGGCACGCGACCGGAACGGCCCGACGGCGCTGTCGAATTTTGACGGACGTACCGCTGTGCCCAACTGCGGTGCTCGCACCGCGGAGAACCGCGGAAACGCCTCGTCGGTCAGCATGACCCACCACCAGCGTTGCGGGAATTTGGATCTGCGGTTGTACGGCGGGGCGTGCGCGGCCAGCAGTCGCAGCTCACGCACGCCGGCCTCCAGGTCGTGCGCGCACTCCACGTGGTCGACCGCGGTGGCCAGCGCGACCATCTCCTTGATGCGTGCACGGGGATCGGTGCCGTTGAAGTACTGGCTGACTCGCCGCCGCAGATCCACCGCGGTACCGACATACAGCACTTCGCCCGCCGGCCCACGGAACAGGTAGACACCGGGCCGGTGCGGCAGGCAGGCGGCCAGAACCCGCTTGCGTCGCTGTTCGGGTGACACGTCGGGCAGGTAGGACCGCAGGTCCGTGTAGGTCCGCACGCCCTGGTTCCCGACCCGCTCGATCAGCCCGTGCAGCACGTCGACGGTGGCCCGCGCGTCGTCGAGCGCCCGGTGAGTCGGGGTGGTGCTGGCATCGAACAGCCGGGCAAGCGCGGAGAGCCGCACGCTGGGAGCCTCATCGCGGGTGAGCACCCGCCGGGCCAACCGGACCGTGCACAGCACCGGAGGGCGCGGCCACGCGATCTGGCAGCGCTCCGCGGCGGCGCGCAGGAAGCCGATGTCGAAGCCTGCGTTGTGGGCGACTAGCACTGCGCCGCGGGCGAATTCGAGAAACGCGGGCAGCACCGTATCGATCTTCGGCGCGTTGCACACCATGGCCGAGGTGATGCCGGTCAGTGCGACGATCTGGGGCGGAATGCTGCGGCCGGGGTCGACCAGCGTGGCCAGCTCGCCAAGCACGGCGCCGCCGCGCACCTTGACCGCGCCGATCTCGGTGATGGCGTCGCAGTTGTCCGCATCGCCGGTCGCGCGGCCCCCGGTCGTCTCGAGATCCACCACGACGAACGTGGTTTCGCGCAGGGACACGGAATCCATGTCAAAGGCCAATTGCTCGACGTCGGCGAAGCTCAGCTGGCCCATGCGCTGAAGGTAGGCAATGCGACCGACACTCTGGGGGACTCCCCTCGCAAGCTGGGGGCCCACCCGCTTGCGGGGGAGAGTTGCCACGCTGAAATGTCGGTGGTGCCCGATACCGTGCGGATAACACCGATCGAGAGGACGGTCTGATGGACGAGGCAGGGGCGCCTGACACGGATACCGGCGCGGTGACGATCGATTGCGATGACTGTGCGGTGCGCGGCCCTGGATGCAAGGACTGTGTGGTCAGCGTGTTGCTGGGGGTACCGGAAACGCTGCTCGATGACGAGCGGGCGGCCCTGGAGGTGCTCGCCGATGTCGGGTTGGCGCCCCGGTTGCGGCTGGTGCCGATACACCGGCGCGGTGATTCCGGGGTGGTGGCGTAGCGACACGCCACGCGACGGGCCGCGGCCTGAAAACTCTGAGAGGCTGTTAAATTTGCGTCTCACGTTTGGACAAGACTGTTGCCGTTTCGTAACCTGTCTGAGACCTAAGAACAGTTCGGGGCGGCCCGCCAACGGCAGTTTAAGGACGCAAAATCTTGACGCTCGACCGTATGCAGCGGATCACGCGCGGACTTAAGCGACCCCTCATAGGTGCGATATCGGGATTCATAATCATCGCAGGCGTGCTCGCCGGGAATGTGCAGGCGGACCCTGCTGACGACGCGCTGGCAAAGCTCAACGAATTGTCGCGGCAAGCCGAGCGGACCACCGAGGCGATGCATTCGGCACAGCTAGACTTGAATACCAAGCTGGCAGCACAGCAGGCCGCCGACTCGAAACACGCGGCCGACCAAGCGGCGGTCGACACAGCCAAAGCGCAATTGGCAAACTTCCAGTCGGCGGTCGATAAGTTTGCTGCTGCGCAATACATGGGCGGCAGAACCGACGGCATGGACGCCATGCTGACCGCCGACTCACCGCAGCGCCTGATCGACCAGCTGTCGGTGCAGCGGGTGATGGCCGCCGAGATGTCGGCACAGATGAAGAGCTACCGCAGCATCAGCGAACAGGCCGCCCGGGCCGAGGTGGTCTCGGCCCAGTCGGCGGCCGAGGCCAAGACCGCGGCGGAGCAGGCCGCGGCGGTGCGCGCCGATCTGCAGAACAAGCAAAGCCAGCTGCAGGTGCAGATCGCCGTCGTGAAGTCCCAGTACATGGCCCTGAACCCACGCCAGCGGGAAGCTTTGGCGGCCGTTCCGCCTGCCCCGCCACCGCCGGCGGCGGTGCCACCGGCGCCTGAGGATCCCGCGGTCATGGCCGCCCCCCCGCCCGGCGGCATCCCACCGGGCGACCTCGCCCCGCCGGAAGGTGCCATCGCCCCTGGCGCAGCCGGCGGCGAGGGCATCGTCGCCATGCAAGCCGCGTTGACCCGGGTCGGTTCGCCCTACTCGTGGGGAGGGTCGGGCCCGAACGCGTTCGACTGCTCGGGGCTGGTGATGTGGGCCTTCCAGCAGGCCGGTATTTCGCTGCCGCACTCCAGCCAGGCCCTGGCCCGAGGAGGCCAGCCCGTTGACATGTCGCAGATGCAGCCGGGTGACGTCGTCACGTACTACTCCGACGCCTCACACGCAGCCATCTACATCGGCGACGGGATGATGGTGCACGCGTCCACCTATGGCACGCCGGTGCGAGTGGCTCCGGTGGACAATGCGCCGATCTACAACATCCGCCGGTACTAGTCGTCTCCTGCTGGGCCTGCTGCTGATCGCCGAGCTGATCGTCGCGGTGACGCTCGTCGGCGGGCCCGCCGCGCCGCCCGCCTCGCCGGCTCCCGTCACGACGCCCACCGCCGCCTCGATCGCCGCCACACTTTCCGACGGCCGCACGGTCTCGCTGGTGAGCCTGGGCGGCCCGCGCACCGACCCGCTGCGCAGCCGCATCTCCACCCAGATGGACGGGGCCGCCCGCGCCGTGACGGAGTTCTGGGGCGCCGACTGGCCCCGCGACATCGTCATCGTGACCACGGCATCCGACGAGCAGTTCCGCGCACTGGCCGGCGGCGGGTCCGACATCGCCGCCGCGACCACCGGCCAGCGCATCGTATTCGCGCCCGGCGCCGCCGCCATGAGCGACGATGCGTTGCGAATTGTGCTGCGCCACGAGCTTTTTCATTATGCCGCCCGCGCGGGCACCGCGCTGGATGCACCCCGCTGGCTGACAGAAGGCGTCGCCGACTTCGTGGCCAGGCCCGAGGCGCCGCGGCCGGGAACCGGTCAGGCCGCCACGTTGGCGCAACTTCCCACCGACGCCGACCTCGACACCGCGGGAACGACACGAACGCTCGCCTACGACCGGGCCTGGTGGTTCACCCGCTTCGTCGCCGACCGCTACGGGGCGGCGACGTTGCGGCGCCTGTACGAACGGGCCTGCGGGCCAGGCCACCCCGACGTCGAAACGGCCGTCTCCGAGACCCTTGGCGCCGACCTCGGCGGAGTGTTGGCCGACTGGCGGCGATGGCTGTCCGGCTAGCCTGACCGCCATGACCCGGGTTCTGCTGGTTACCAACGACTTTCCGCCACGGCGTGGCGGAATCCAGTCGTACCTGCACCAACTCGTCGTCCAGTTGGTGCAGACCGGCGCGCGCACGCTGACGGTGTATGCGCCGAAGTGGAAGGGCTGCGAAGAGTTCGACCGTGCCGCCGGTTACGAGGTGGTGCGCCATCCGACCACGCTGATGCTGCCGGGCCCCGGCGTGGACGACAGGATGCGTCGGCTGGTCGCTCGCCACGACATCGAGTCGGTATGGTTCGGCGCGGCCGCGCCGCTGGCACTGCTGGCGCCCAGAGCCCGCAGCGCAGGAGCGGGCCGCGTCATCGCCAGCACGCACGGCCACGAGGTGGGCTGGTCGATGCTGCCGGTGGCCCGCAGCGCGCTGCGCCGCATCGGGGACGGCACCGACGTCGTGACCTATGTCAGCCGCTACACACGCGGCCGGTTCGCTTCGGCGTTCGGCCCCGATGCCGCGCTGGAACACCTGCCGCCGGGGGTGGACACCGATCGGTTCGCCCCGGATCCGGCTGCCCGCGCGGAAATGCGGGCGCGGTACGGGCTCGGCGCGCGACCAGTCATCGTGTGCCTATCCCGGCTGGTGCCCCGCAAGGGCCAGGACATGCTGATCCGGGCATTGCCTGCCATCCGCGAGCGCGTCGACGGCGCCACCCTGGTCATCGTGGGCGGCGGCCCTTACCTGGCGACGCTGCACCGGCTTGCGCGGCAGGCAGGCGTCACCGAGTACGTGACCTTCACCGGTGGGGTGCCCGGCGCCGAACTGCCCGCCCACCACGCGATGGCCGACGTGTTCGCGATGCCGTGCCGCACCCGCGGCGCAGGCCTGGATGTCGAGGGTCTCGGCATCGTCTATCTGGAAGCATCGGCGACGGGTGTGCCGGTGGTGGCCGGTCGGTCGGGCGGGGCGCCCGAGACCGTGCAAGACGGCGTCACGGGACTCGTCGCGAACGGTTGGGATGTCGACGAAATTGCAACGGCCGTCGGCGAAATACTCGCCGATCCGGAGCGGGCGGCGCGGATGGGCGCGGCGGGGCGCAGCTGGGCCGTCGACAACTGGCAGTGGCGCTCTCAGGCGGCGCGATTGGCCGGGCTGCTGGCCGGTTGATCGTTACCGGCACGAACCGCACCACGACTGCGCCGCGCCGCCGCATCGGTTTTCAGTCCTTGTCGTACAGCGCTTCGATGTCGGTGGCGAACTTCTGCGCCACCACCTTGCGCTTGACCTTCATAGTCGGCGTCAGCTCGCCGGTGTCCTCGGTGAAGTCGACGGGGAGGATGCGGAACTTGCGGATGGCCTCGGCCTTGGACACCGCCTGGTTGGCTTCCTTGATGGCCAGATCGATCTCGGCAGCCAGGTCGGGGTCGTCGGCCAGGTCCGCCACCGACGCGTCGGCGCTCTTGCCGTTGCGTTGCTTCCACCCCGGGAAGGCCTCTGGGTCGATCGTGATGAGCGCGGCGATGAACGGCTTGGCGTCACCGACGCACATCGCCTGGCTGATGAGCGGATGGGCGCGCAGCCTGTCCTCGAGGATCGCGGGCGCGACGTTCTTGCCGCCCGCGGTGACGATGATCTCCTTCTTGCGGCCGACGATGGTCAGGAAGCCGTTGTCGTCGATCGCACCGAGATCGCCGGTGTGGAACCACCCGTCGGAGAACACCGCCTTGGTCTCCTCCTCGTTGCGCCAGTAGCCGGCGAACACCACGCCGCCGCGGACCAGCAGCTCGTCGTCGTCGCCCAACCGCATGCTGTTGCCTGCCAACAGCTTTCCGACCGAGCCGACCTTCAGGGCATTGATTTGATTCACGGTGATCGCCGCGCTCGTCTCGGTCAGGCCGTATCCCTCGTAGATGGTCAGCCCGACACCGTGGTAGAAGTGGCCCAGCCGCGCGCCCAGCGGCGCACCACCGGAGATCGCGGCGTGGCAGTTGCCGCCAAGCGCGGCGCGCAGCTTGCCGTAAACCAGCCGGTCAAACACCGCGTGCTTGGCGCGCAGCAGCAGTCCCGGCCCGCCATTGTCCTGCGCCTGACTCCACTCGATTGCGGTTTTGACCGCGATCTCGAAAATCCGGCCCTTGCCGTCGTTACGGGCGTTCTGCTCGGCGGTGTTGTAGACCTTCTCGAAAACCCGGGGCACCGACACCACCAGCGTCGGCTTGAACACCCCGAACATCGGCACCAGGTTCTTGGTGTCGCTGGTGAAGCCCGACGTCACCTTGTTCGCGAATGCAGCGATGGTGATCGCGCGGGCCAGCACGTGCGCCAACGGCAGGAACACCAGCAGTCGCTCACCCTTGTCCAGCAACGTCGGGAAGGACGCCTTGGCGCCGCGGATCTCGTACACCAGATTGGAGTGCGTCAGCTGACAGCCCTTGGGCGTACCGGTGGTTCCCGAGGTGTAGATCAGCGTGGCCGGGTCGGTCGCCTTGATCGCGGCCAGCCGGGCATCCAGATCGGCCGCGTCGACCGACTTGGCTGCCTCGGCAAGCGCATCCAGCGCCGACGGCCCCGACCCGTCGATACGCAACACCTTGCGCAGATCGGGCAGCTCGCCCTTCAGCTGCTCGATCGTGTCGGCGTGTGCGTCGGTCTCGGCAAACGCCAGCACCGCGCCGGAATCGGCCAGCACCCAGCGGACTTGCTCCGCCGAGCTAGTTTCGTAGATCGGAACGGTCAGCGCTCCGACGGACAGGATCGCGTAGTCGAGGATCGGCCACTCGTAGCGGGTCGCCGACAACAACGCCACCCGGTCACCCGGTTTGACCCCCTCCGCGATCAAGCCCAATGCCGCCGAACGGATTTGGCTTGCCGCCTCGGCCGCGGTCACATCCCTCCACGCGCCGTCGACGAGGCGCTGGAAAATCACGTGGTCGGGATCTTCGCGTTCGTGCGAATAGATGGAGCTGACGATGTTGTCGTGCTCGCCGACTTCGAACGATGCGGGAACACTGAACTCGCGCACGGTCTTGGCCTCCGAGGTGGTAGCGGCGTTGCTTGGCCCAGCCTAGTCGGCCGCAGGCGGCCTCGACGGCGTCATATGTGAAGCTAGTGGCGATGAACAGCATCCAAGTCGCCGACCAGACGTTCGTGGCGGCCGACCCGATGGCGGTCGGCAAGGCCGTCGCGGACCCGGCGAGCTGGCGGCGTTGGTGGCCGGACCTGCGGTTGACGGTGATCGAGGATCGGGGCCAGCTTGGCCATCGCTGGACCGTCAACGGCGCGCTCACCGGCACCATGGAGGTGTGGCTGGAACCGTCGTTGGACGGCGTGATCCTGCACTATTTCCTGCACGCCGAGCCTGCGGGCGTTGCCGCCTGGCAGCTGGCCAAGATGAACCTGGCCAAGCTGAACCATCGGCGCCGGGTGGCGGGAAAGAAGATGTCGTTCGAGCTGAAGAGGACGCTCGAGGCGTCACGGCCGGTGGGTTTGCCCCCGCTGGCCTGATACTGGGTCAGACCCAGCGGCGGCGGGTAGATTTTCTTTCCATCGAGCAGATGCGATCAGGGGAAGCGACTACGTGGCGGACAAGACGGCGCAGACCATCTATATCGACGCGGATCCTTCGACGGTGATGGACGTCATCGCCGATATCGGCTCCTACCCGGATTGGGTCGCCGAGTACAAGGAGGCCGAGGTTCTGGAGGCCGACGACGAGGGCTACCCGAAGACGGCCCGACTGGTCTTGGATGCCGCGGTTCTCAAGGACACCATGGTGCTGGCGTACGACTGGCCGCCCGACCGTGGCTCTGTGACGTGGAAGCTGGTGTCAAGCTCGCTGCTGAAGTCTCTCGAGGGCGCATACCACCTGTCGCCGAAGGGATCTGGCACGGATGTCACCTACGAACTGTCGGTCGATCTGGTCATTCCGATGATCGGCCTGCTCAAGCGCAAGGCCGAGCGCAGGCTGACTGACACCGCATTGAAGGACCTCAAGAAACGAGTCGAGGCTGAGTGAATCCCCCGCACCTACCCACGCCCGGATCAGTCTCTTCGTTGGCAAGGGCGGGGTAGGTAAGTCGACGCTGGCGACCGCTAGCGCTGTGCGCGACGCACGCAGCGGCCTGCGGGTGCTCGTGGTGTCCACCGACCAGGCGCATTCGCTCGGCGATGTGCTCGGGACGCCGGTGGTACCCACGGGCCACCGGGAGCCGACCCGGGTGCTGGCCGACGACGCGGGCGCCGGTGGCGGATTCCTTGACGCGCTGGCGATGGACACGCTGGCGCTGCTGGAAGCACGCTGGCGCGAGGTGGCCGGGCTGCTGTCCGCCAGATTCGACGAATCCGAGCTGGGACAGATTGCCCCAGAAGAACTTTCGGCGTTGCCCGGAATCCAGGAGGTGCTCGGCCTGCACGAGGTCGGCGAGCTCGCGAAATCGGGGGAGTGGGACCACGTCGTCGTCGACTGCGCCTCGACCGCCGATGCGCTCCGGATGCTGACACTGCCCGCGACGTTCGGCCTGTACCTGGAGCGGGCCTGGCCGCGCCACCGCAGGCTCAGCTCGGCCGCCGACGACGCGCGCTCGGCGGCGGTCGTCGAGTTGATGGAACGCGTCGATGCAGGCACCGGTGCGCTGACGGCGCTGCTCACCGACGGAGACTGGGTGAGCGCACACCTGGTGCTCACCGCCGAACGGGTGGTGGCCGCCGAGGCGGCCCGCACCCTGGGCTCGCTCGCGTTGATGGGCGTGCGCGTCGACGAGTTGATCGTCAATCAGATTCTGGTTCAGGATGATTCGTACGAATACCGCAACCTGCCCGAGCACCCCGCATTCGACTGGTACGCCGAGCGCATCTCGGAACAGCAGGCGGTGCTCGACGAGCTCGACGCCACCATCGGCGATGTACAGCTGGTGCTGGTGCCGCACCTGGCAGGCGAACCGATCGGGCCCAAGGCGCTGGGCGAGCTGCTCGAGTGCGCCCGCAAGCGCGACGGCTCCCCGCCGCCCGGACCGCTGCGGCCGGTGGTCGACCGCGAGTCCGGCTCAGGATTGGGCTCGGTGTATCGACTGCGGCTAGAGTTGCCTCAGGTCGACTCGAGCGCACTCACCCTGGGCCGGGTCGACGACGACTTGATCATCGGCGCCGGCGGGATGAGGCGCCGGGTTCGGCTGGCATCCGTCCTGCGGCGATGCATCGTGATGGATGCGCAGCTCAAAGGCAGTGAGCTGACCGTGCGATTTCGACCCGATCCGGAGGTGTGGCCGGCGTGAGTGGGGCTCACCCCGATTTAGGTCCCGAGCTGCGGCAGCTGGCGCAGACCATCCTGGACCGGATCGATCCCGCGGTGCGGTCCGCGGCCGCCGTGGCTGCCGGTGCCGGCGGGCCTGGCAAGTGTCAGCAGGTGTGGTGCCCGGTGTGCGCGCTGGCGGCTCTGGTGAGCGGTGAGCAGCACCCGTTGCTGACGGTCATCGCCGAACACAGCGTCGCGCTGCTGACCGTTGTGCGCGCGATCGTGGAAGGCATCGAGACGACGCCCGCCCCGGATGAGCCGCCGCCCGATGAACCACCGCCGTCGGGTCCGAGTAGGTATCAGCACATCCCGGTGATCGTCGAGGAGTGACGGCCCAAGCTGTGGTCGCATCAGCACCGCGTGGGTAAAGTTGTCGCCAAGCACCGTCCGGTGCGCCCCGATTCGGGAGGGTCCATGTGGTATTGGCTGTTCAAGTACATCTTCATGGGCCCCTTGCTGTCTTTGCTGGGCCGACCCAAAGTCGAAGGGCTGGAATATGTTCCGGACTCCGGCGCGGTCATCCTGGCGAGTAACCATCTGGCCGTCGCGGACAGCTTCTACCTACCCTTGGTGGTGCGGCGCAGGATCACCTTCCTGGCCAAGGCCGAGTACTTCGCCGGCACGGGCCTCACGGGGTGGTTCAAACGCTGGTTCTTCACCGCCGCGGGGCAGGTGCCCATCGACCGCACCGACGCCGACTCCGCGCATGCGGCTCTCGGCACCGCGGAACGGTTGCTGAACGAGGGCAAGCTGCTTGGCATGTATCCGGAGGGCACTCGCTCGCCCGACGGGCGGCTATACAAGGGCAAGACGGGGCTGAGTCGGGTTGCGCTGCGAACGGGCGTGAAAGTCATCCCGGTCGCGATGGTCGGCACCGACCTGGTCAACCCGCCGGGCAGCAAGATGTGGCGGTTCGGCCGGGTCACGGTCAGGTTCGGCAAGCCGATGGACTTCAGCCGATTCGAGGGCCTCGAGGGCAACCGGTTCATCGAGCGGGCCGTCGTCGACGAGGTGATATACGAGCTGATGCGGTTGTCCGGGCAGGAGTACGTCGACCTGTACGCCGCCGATGTGAAGGAGGGCAAACAACCCGTCGCGGAGATCGCAGCCTAACTGGTCGCGGGTACGGGCGCGGCGTCGTTGACCGTCGCGCGCGGCCGCTCGGCCGGCCGGGCGGACACCGTCCCGGCGATCACGATCATGGCCAGCGCCCACCACAGGTAGGACACGCCTGCGAGCTGACGCCACAACGACGCGCTGGTCTCGTGGTGTTCGGGCATCAGGGTGATCGGCGTCCACACCATCAGCGCGACCCCGGCCGCGGTGACCGCGCCGAGGAGCGCGTGTCGATGCCGATAGGCGACCACGCCGCACACCAGCACCGTCGGCAGCACCCACACCCAGTGATGCGACCACGACACCGGCGACACCACCAGGCCGAACATCGCCACGCAGATCAGTGCCAGTACCGGTTCGCCACCCCGAAGCACCCGGCGGGCCGCCCAGACCGTCACCGCAAGCACCGCGAGGCAGGCCAGCGTCCACAGCACGAACCGTTCGCCCTCGCCGAGACCCAGCCGGGCCAGAGCGCCCGCGATGTTCTGGTTGGTGTTCAACGTCGCGGTGCCGATCCGGTCGGTGTTGCGCACCGTGTCGGTCCAGTACTCCCAGGAGTCGCGCCACGCGAAAGCGAAGCCGGCCAGGGTGGCGACGGCCGCCGACGCCGCGGTGACGACCAGCGTGCGGGTGTCACGGCGCAGCACGAAGTACAGCAGGAACACCGCAGGGGTGAGCTTCAGCGCGATCGCCACGCCGAGCAGGACGCCGCGCGGCCACGGCGTCCTGCGGGGCACACAGTCGGCGATGACGAGGGTCATCAGCACCACGTTGACCTGGCCGAAGTCGAAATTGGCCCGGATCGGCTCGAGGTAGACCACCGCGGGCGCCACGATCGCTGCGGCCAGCCAGCACCGCCGCAGCCACGCGGGCTCGGTGGTGACTGACGTCTGGGGCCAGACGTCCAAGCGCGTCAGCACGATCACCGTGGACACGATCAACAACACCAACGTGGTCACCGTGATCGCTGCGCTGGCCACCGGCAGCGGCAGCAAGGCGAATGGCGCGAAGGCGATCGCCGCAAGCGGTGGGTACGTGAACGGCAGATCCAGCCCGGCGCGGGTGTCGAACATGGCGCCGTCGGCATACAGCGGCCTGCCGTCCAGCCAGGCCCGGCCGCCCATGCGGTAGACGTCGATGTCGATGCGGTAGGGGGTATGGCCGAGCAACCGCCACCCGGCCCAGGCCAGTGCCGCCAGCGTGAGCAGCTGAAACAGCCGCCACGCGACGGTTGGCCACCAACCAGCCCCGCCGGGCGACCGCCACATACTCATGTCGCAAAACAGACTATCGGCCCGCCGCGGCGCGCCGGACCATATCCCCGGCACGTCGCGCGCCGGTCGGCGTAAGTTTTCTGCGTGCAAGTGACGTTGGAGCTGGATTTCCTCACGCAGGGCCGCCTACCGCTGTTCTGCTGCCTGGTGGCATTCATCGTCACGTTCTTCGTCACCCGCACGATCGTGCGGTACATCCGCAGCCACGCCGCCAGCGACGCGCCCCGCAAATGGTGGCAGCCCCGCAATATCGGGCACGGAACGCTGCACATCCACCACATGGTGATCGGTGTGATCTTGGTCATGGTTTCCGGAATCGCGATGGTGACTTTGGCTGTGAACGGGGGAGTACCCGAATTCACGGTGGCTGCGACATTTTTCGGTATCGGTGCGGCACTGGTTCTTGACGAGTTCGCGTTGATCCTGCACCTGCAGGACGTGTACTGGGCCGAGGATGGACGCACATCGGTGGATGCGGTGTTCGCCGCGATCGCGGTGGCCGGGCTGCTGATGATCGGCCTCAACCCATTGTCGTTCTTCGACATCGGAATCTGGCGCGACGATCACACGCTGGCCGCGCGGGCCAGCGTGATCGCGATCGCGGTGCTGACGTTGGGGCTGGCGCTGATTGTGCTGCTCAAGGGCAAGGTGTGGACGGGCCTGGTCGGCATGTTCTTCACCCCGCTGCTGTTCATCGGGGGGATCCGGTTGTCCCGCCCGCACGCACCGTGGGCGCGCTGGCGCTACACCAACAAGCCCCGCAAGATGCACCGGGCGCTCGTTCGGGAACGCATACTGCGCAGGCCAGTGGTCCAGGCCAAGCTGTGGTTGCAGCACATCGTGGCCGGCGAGCCGCATTTCCCGGACGACCGCGAGGTGGATCAGCAGCTCGACCGAGAGATCCATGCCGCCCCCGCGCCGTCGGAAGCTCCGGCGGTCGAGCAGAAAACGACTGTGTAGGCCGGCGTGAAGTACTTCTACGACACCGAGTTCATTGACGATGGTCGCACCATCGACCTCATCTCAATCGGGGTGGCGGCCGAGGATGGGCGCGAATACTACGGCATTTCAACCGAATTCAATCCCGAGCGGGCCGGGCGGTGGGTCCGAACCAACGTGTTGCCCAAGTTACCGCCACCGTCGTCACAACTGTGGCGGTCACGAAAACAGATCCGGTCGGACCTGGAGGACTTCTTCGGCATCGACGGCGACGAATCGATCGAGCTGTGGGCCTGGGTCGGGGCCTACGACCATGTGGTGCTGTGCCAGCTGTGGGGGCCGATGACGGCCCTGCCACCCGCAATCCCAAGGTTCACCCGCGAACTGCGCCAGTTCTGGGAGGAACGCGGTTGCCCCCGGATGCCGCCGCGACCGCGTGACGCGCACGACGCCCTTGTCGACGCGCGGCACAACCTGCGGCGGTTTCAGCTGATGACCTCGGGCGGCGCTTCCGGCGGGCTGGGGCGTAGCGAACAGGGGATTGGCGGAGCCCAGGCTGGGGGTACCGCCCGCTAGCTAGCTAGCTAGCGGGGCTAGCGGGGGAGAAAATCGGCTGATCCCGCCCGGTTACCATGAACGGGTGAACTGGACCGTCGACGTACCGATCGACCAGCTGCCGCCGCTGCCGCCGCTGCCGGACGACCTGCGGCACCGGCTGGACGCCGCACTGGCCAAGCCGGGGGCGCAACAGCCCGGCTGGGACGCCGAATCGGCCAAGGTGATGCGGACGGTCCTGGAGAGCGTTCCGCCGGTGACGGTGCCCGCGGAGATCGAACGGCTCAAGGGCCTGCTGGCCGACGTCGCCCGCGGTGAGGCGTTCCTGCTACAGGGCGGCGACTGCGCGGAGACTTTCGTCGACAACACCGAGCCCCACATCCGGGCCAACATCCGCACCCTGCTGCAGATGGCCGTGGTGCTCACGTACGGCGCCAGCATGCCGGTGGTCAAGGTGGCGCGCATCGCGGGCCAGTACGCCAAGCCGCGGTCGTCGGACATCGACGCGCTGGGGTTGAAGTCCTACCGCGGCGACATGATCAACGGCTTCGCCCCCGACGCGGCGGCCCGCGAGCACGACCCGTCGCGGCTGGTGCGCGCCTACGCCAACGCCAGCGCCGCGATGAACCTGGTCCGCGCGCTGACCGCGTCGGGCCTGGCCTCGCTGCATCTGGTGCACGACTGGAACCGTGAGTTCGTCCGGACCTCGCCCGCGGGCGCCCGCTACGAGGCCCTGGCCGCCGAGATCGACCGCGGCCTGACGTTCATGAGTGCCTGCGGGGTCGACGACCGCAACCTGCAGACCGCCGAAATCTACGCCAGCCATGAGGCTTTGGTACTCGACTATGAGCGCGCGATGCTGCGGCTGTCGACCGACTACGAAGAACCGCGGCTGTATGACCTGTCCGCGCACTACGTGTGGATCGGCGAGCGCACCCGCCAGCTCGACGGCGCGCACGTCGCGTTCGCGGAGGTGATCGCCAACCCGATCGGGGTGAAGATCGGCCCGACGATGACGCCCGAGCTGGCCGTCGAGTACGTGGAGCGGCTGGACCCGAACAACCAGCCCGGTCGCCTGACGCTGGTCAGCCGCCTCGGCAACAACAAAGTGCGCGACCTGCTGCCGCCGATCATCGAAAAGGTGCAGGCCACCGGTCACCAGGTCATCTGGCAGTGCGACCCGATGCACGGCAACACCCACGAGTCGTCCACCGGCTACAAGACCCGCCACTTCGACCGCATCGTCGACGAGGTGCAGGGCTTCTTCGAGGTGCACCGGGCACTGGGCACCCATCCCGGCGGCATCCACGTCGAGATCACCGGCGAGAACGTCACCGAATGTCTCGGCGGCGCACAGGACATCTCCGACTCCGATCTGGCGGGCCGCTATGAGACGGCCTGCGATCCGCGGCTGAACACCCAGCAGAGCCTCGAGTTGGCGTTTCTGGTCGCGGAGATGCTCCGCGATTAGATTGGGGCGGAGATGCTCCGCGATTAGATGGGGCGGAGATGCTCCGGGATAGGACGCCCTCGCGCGGGACGCGGCCGGAAGCCGCCGGGCCAAATCGGTCATTAGCCGGTTGAACTCGACAGGACGGCCGCGGTAGCCGATGTACTTGTCAGGACGCACGACGAATGCGCAGGCCGAGTCGATCCCATACTGGCGATGTGCCGACCGCGTCGGATCGCCAAGTGCCGCAGGGTGATCGGCGAAGCGCTCGGCGGTGACGACGCGCGTATTCACCAACCCCGGATACATCTGCTCGATCTGTTCGGCGATCCGGCAGAGTTCCACGGCCGGGCGCGCTTCGTCGTCGAGCCCGGTGAACAGCAGCACGGTGTGATGGGTGCCGTGGAACACCTCGTGCAGGTGTCCCTGTCGCCCGTCGATGATCACGTCGGCCTCGCGGGCCCGGTCGCCCGGTGCGGGCGCGTCCCGCCAGCCCGAACCGTCCTCGGCGTTGAGCGGGCTGTCCGGGTAGTGGAGGCGCAGTTGCGCCAACAGGCCGATGAACCGCTGGCGGACCCACGGGCGAGTAAGCACACGGCTGGCCAGCAGCGGTGCCACCCGGCCACGCGCCAGCCGCGCCAGTGGGTTCTGCCCGCCGAAAGCCGAGAACAACCGGTCGGTCGTCTTGAGCAACTGAACGCCGACCGGGTGCCGCTCGGCCTGATAGCTGTCCACTAACGACTCGTCGGCGAGGCCCCGTTCGACAAGCGCGAGCTTCCAGGCCAGGTTGTAGGCATCCTGAATGCCGGTATTCATGCCTTGTGCGCCCGCGGGGCTATGCACGTGGGCAGCGTCACCGACGAGGAATACCCGCCCGTCACGGTAGCGGGGCACGGTGCGGCTATGCACCCGGTAGCGGGTTACCCAGTACTCCTTGACGACCTTGGCAGGGAAGGGAACTCGCTCATCGACCATCGCCTGGAACTCTTCGTGGGTGGGTTCGCTGTACTCGGCGCTCGGGCCGTCGGGTCCGGGCGGGAAGTTGCCGAAGATCCGGTAGCGGTTATCGCCCGGCATCGAGAATGCCGCGAAAATGCCTGCAGGACTGGGGAATCCGTAGAGGCCGCCATGCGGCAACTTCCACTCGAGTTCGGCATCGGCCATGATGAACTCGTCGCGGTAGGTGGACCCGGTGAACGGGATACCTGCCGCCTTGCGCACCGCACTGTGCGCGCCGTCGCAGCCGATGACCCAGCGGCATCGCAGGGTCTCGATCGATCCATCATCGCCGCGCAACGACACGGTCACCGTCTCGCCGTCTTGGGTCAGATCCGTCAGCGCCCGTCCGCGCTCGATCTCGACGCCTTGCTTGCTCAACAGCTCGGTGAGAATGCGCTCGGTGTCATGCTGCGAGAGGGTTCGCGGTTCAGGGTAGGCGGTGTAGTTCTTCGGCCCGGTCAACTGGCCTGCGAAGTCCAACTCGACCGTCTTCGTCGCAAATGTGATGGTCAGGCCCGTCGCCGAGTCGCCTGCGGCGATCGTCTGGTCGATCACGCCGATGTCGTCGAAGATCTCCAAGGTCCGGGGCTGCACGACCAACGCGCGGGATGTGGTCGCCGGTGCAGGTCCACGATCGATGATGCGCGGCGGAACCCCATGCCGCGTCAGCTCATTCGCCACCATCAAGCCAGTCGGTCCCGCGCCCACCACCAAGACCGGAAGTACAGGGTCGTTCATCACCTATCACCTCGTTGTGATTTCGCCACGCGTTGAATTATTCCACTACGACTGTAGTACCAAGTGGTGCGGGAATCAACCCCGAATCTTGCGGCCTCGCCGTGCCGCTAGATGAGGTTGCCCAGATTGCTGCCCACCGTCCACGCGGCGACGGCGATCAGGCCGGTGAACGTCAGCACGGCGATCACCCAGAACAGCAGAACCCGCTTGGCGCGCTGGCGGGCCCAGTAGAACTCGGTCATCTCGATCCCGGCGAAATGCCCTGAGACGCCGTGATATTCGTACTCATCGTCTGGTCTTGGCGGCTGCTGCCAGTCGTCGCGGGTGAGTTCCCTGGTGTGCTGTCGGGGTGCCGGCACGGGCGGGCCCGGTGGTCGTGCGGTGGTGTCAGTCGTGGCCTGCTGCGCTTGCACGTGGCTGTGATACAGCGCGGCCGACAGATGCTGCGCCGAGTTGCGCGGCGCGGGTACCCGGAATGGGGGTAGGCCCAGTTCGTCGACGATCGCGTCGAGTTCGGCGCCCATGTCCTGGGCGTCGGCGAACCGGTCGGCGGGTTCGCGCGCGGTGGCCTGCAGCACCAGGTCGTCGAATTGCGCTGGCACACCGGCGATCAGCCTGCTCGGAGGCGAGACGTCGTTATCCATCCGCTGGTATGCCACCGCGAGCGCGGAGTCGCCGGTGAACGGCGTGGCACCCGTCAGCAGCTCGTAGGCCAGGATGCCGACGGAGTACACATCGCTGCGCGGCCCGGCGTCGCCGGTGCTGACCTGCTCGGGTGATAGGTAAGCGGCGGTGCCCAAAATGACGCTGGTGGAGGTGATTTTGGCGTCGGCGATTGCGCGCACCAATCCGAAGTCGGCGATCTTCACGTCGCCGTCATCGGAGATCAGCACGTTCTCCGGTTTGACGTCGCGGTGCACCAGTCCCTCGCGATGAGCGACCGCGAGGCCGCCGAGCACGGGGCCGAGCACCGCGGCCACCGCGTGCGGCGGCATCGGTCCGCGCTCGACCAACAGTTCGCGCAGGGTGCCGCCCTCGATGAGCTCCATCACCAGGAATGGGTGCTGGCCGTCGATGCCCTGGTCGTAGACCGCGACCAGGCCGGGATCCTTCAGCCGCACGACGGCGCGGGCTTCGCGCTGGAACCGCGTCAGGAACTGGTTGTCGCCGGCGTAGCGGGAGTTCATGATCTTCAGCGCAACCGGCCGATCCAGCCGTAAGTCCAGGCCGCGATACACCCCGGACATTCCGCCGGTGGCGATCAGGGTTTCGACGCGGTACCGCCCGTCCAGCACAGCCCCGACAAGTGGGTCAGATTGCTGGTAGGTCTCCACTGGTCATATGTTACGGAGCCAAATGTCGCCGAATGTCCCTGCCGAGCGCCTCCGAGACCGCGTCGCGCGTCCTAGACTCAGGGCGGTGAGCAGTATTCCGGCCGCTGACGATGTGCTCGACCCTGGCGAAGACGTCTACGACCTGCCCGGCGTCGCCGAACTGCTCGGCGTCCCGGTCACCAAGGTCCAACAACAACTGCGGGAAGGTCTCCTGGTCGGTATCCGCCGCGAAGGGGCGGTGGTGGTGCCGAAGGCTTTCTTCGACGACACCGGCCACGTGGTCAAGAGCCTGCAGGGGTTGCTCGTGGTCCTGCACGACGGCGGATACCGCGACACCGAGATCGTCCGCTGGCTGTTCACCCCCGATCCCTCGCTGACCATCAGGCGCGACGGATCGTTGGAACGGCAGGACAACGCCAGGCCTGTCGATGCGCTGCACTCGCACCAGGCGCGCGAGGTGGTGCGCCGCGCCCAGGCGATGGCATATTGACCGGACCCCGGTCGTGGCGTACTGAGAGTCAGGTACTGCTCACCGGCTGCTCGGCCGGATTGTCGTCCTCGGTGCTGTCCTGCGGCGGTTCCGGCGCCTTGTAAAGCGAGTACCAGGCCACCGCCGCGCAAGCCGATGCCAGCACCACATGGATCCACGAGTACATGCCGTGGCTGCCATCGGGTTTGAAGATCACCATGATCCAGGTGGAGAACCCGGCGATCGCTGCGATGGCAGGCCTGCTCTGGGCCAGTGCCGCCAGCACCGCGAGCGGCCAGGTGTAGTACCAGGGCAGGGCGGCGGGCACGAACAGCACCACGATCACCATCGCCCACGCGATGCCCGTCAGCACTTCGCGGTCGGTGTGCCGAAACCGCCACCACAGCAAGGGAAGTGAGATGGCGATGATGGCTATGCCGACGATGCGGGCGACCTCCAGCACGGCGTAGAAGTTGACCGGTAGGACGAGGCTGCCGAATACGTTGACCAGATTGGCGACTGCGGTGGGCACCGTGAGCCAGTTGATGATCTTCACCGAGCCTGCCAGCGCGGTGAGCCAGCCAAGGCCGACACCGGCCAGCCAGGACAGCACGACGAACACCGCGACGAAGATCGCTATCGACCCCGCGGCCGCCGCTCCGAACGCCCGTAGCGGCGGCAGACTACGCTGCTCCCGAAGTTGACGTGCCCACACCCACACCATGAACGGAAGGGCAAGTCCCGCTGTCGCTTTCACGGCAACCGCGACGACGATCAGCGCGTTACCGGCAATCGGGTGGCGTTGGAATATCAATGCGATGCCCGCCGCCATCAAGCCGACCATCAGCATCTCGTTGTGCACCCCACCCATCAGATGGATGATCACCAACGGGTTGAGCACGCAGATCCACAGCGCCGCAGCCCCGTTGGCGCCGACGTGGCGCGCCACCCGCGGCGCCGCCCAGATCAGCAACACCAGCCCGGGCAGCATGCACAGCCGCAGCACCATCGTGCCCGCGATCACGTTGTCCCCGACCAGCATCGTG
Organism: uncultured Actinomycetota bacterium; assembly: GCA_963800125.1. Classification (GTDB taxonomy): domain Bacteria; phylum Actinomycetota; class Actinomycetes; order Mycobacteriales; family Mycobacteriaceae; genus Mycobacterium. The sequence goes on from CAWDAC010000010.1 coordinate 79,558, forward strand.
ACGAACTTGGCGACTAGGATGAACGCCGGGCCGTACGGCGCTGTGGTCGTCGTCCAGATCGGACTGACGTTGTCCAGCAACGAATTCGGATTGTCGACCGGCCCGACGATGTACGGGTCGAAGCCGTCACGCAACAACGCGCCCTGCGCCAGATACGAGTACGTGTCGCGGCTGAACACCGGCACGGAGAGCAACAGCGGGGCCAGCCAGAAGCCGGTGGTGGCCACCATTGTGTACTCGCGCGCGGTGCGGTCGATCACGCGGCGGCCCAGCCACAGCCACGCGACCAGCATCACCGCGACGCCGCCCCACAACAGCAGTGACGACAGCACCAGTCCGTGGCCGAACCGGAGCCAGGACAGGTGCAGTGACTCCAGCAGCGGGTCGTGGAGCCGGGTACTGCCCGCGCCGAGCCCACCCGCCGTGATCGATGCGGCGCCGAGACAGCCGAGTAGGGCGGGCCGGGCCTCGGGCGAAGTGGTGAACGCGGAGAGCCGCGCGAACGTCCTCACGGGGTCAAGCGGACCGGTTGGCGGCCAACCTGGCGAGCTCGGAAAGGCCCGCCTTCGCCTGTACGTCGATCGGTGCGGCACGCAGGGTTTCCAGCGAGCGCCTGGTGAGCATGTCGATGTGCTGCTCGACTGCGGCCAGCGCCCCGACCGACTCGATGACCAGACACAGTTCGCGCACCTGCGCATCGGACAGCTCGGTGCCGATCGAGGACCGCAACAGCTCGGCGGCCAGCTGATCCGACTTGTCGGCCAGCTCCACGGCCTCGGCGAGCAGCACCGTGCGCTTGCCCGCCCGCAGGTCGTCGCCCGACGGCTTGCCGGTCACCGCGGGATCGCCGAACACGCCGAGCACGTCGTCACGCAGTTGGAAGGCCACCCCAAGGTCGGTGCCCACCTGGTGGAAGATCTCTTGCACGTCGGGCCGGTCTGCGGCGGCGGCCACCCCGAGCTGCAGCGGGCGGATGACCGTGTAGGACGCGGTCTTGTAGGTGTTGACGGTCATCGCCGACGCCACCGTCGGCGCACCGCTGGATTCGGCGACGATGTCGAGGTACTGCCCGCCGAGAACCTCGGTGCGGATGTCGGCCCAGACCCGCTGGACGCGTCGTTGCGCGTCCGCGGGCAGGTCGGCCGTGGCGACGATGTCGTCGGCCCACACCAGAGCGAGATCCCCGAGCAGGATCGCCGCCGATACCCCGAACTGTTTGGCAGATCCGTGCCAGCGGCGGTCGCGATGGGTCTGGGCGAACAACCGGTGCACTGTGGGCAGGCCACGGCGGGTCGCCGAGTCGTCGATCACGTCGTCGTGCACCAGCGCGCACGCATGGAGCAGCTCAAGAGCCGCGAACAACCGCAGTACGGACGGATCGGTGTCGCGGTGGGCGACGGCGCGCCAACCCCAGTAGGCGAACGCAGGCCGCAGCCGCTTGCCCCCGCGTAGCACGAACTCTTCGAGCGCCGCCGTCAGGTCGGCGTAGTCGGTGCCGATGTAGGCGCAGTCACTGCGGCGCTCGTCGAGATAGTTCCGCAGTTGGTCCGTCACGGCGCTGGCCAACTCGATGGCCGACGGTGCCGCTGTGTCCACGCTCAGCGCGGCGCCCCTTTCAGTCGAAGATTCTCGCCCGTGAGTGCCTTCAGAGTAGAGCCTGCCACCGGCTTTGTAGCAAGCCAGGATGGTTGCCGGTGACGCAGAGGCGTGACTAGTCCCGCGACCGGGCCGCAGGGTCGTCGAAACGCGGGGAAGTGTCGCGACTCACCCAGGCCACTGCCGCCACGATTCCGGCCACCAGGAACGACGCCAAGCCCAACCAGATCGCCGCGCCGGTGAACGAGCGTGCGCTCGGATCGGTGTAGCGCGCCTGCGCGCTCATCGTGCTCACCACGCCCGGCTTGAGCTTCCACTCGACGACCTCCGGGGCCACCTGGTCACCGTTGGTCGACGTCACCTCGCCGGGGAACGACACAGAAAGCGACACATCGGCGTCCGGATCGGTCAACGACGTCAGGTCGGCACGGCCGTCCAGGATCACCAGATCGCCTGCGCGGCGCAACGAAACGTCTACGCCCGCGGCGTCGCGGTTCATGTTCGCCAGTTGGGGGAGCTCGGCGAACGTCAGATCGGAGAACACCGCCTGCGAGCCGACGTAGTCGTCCTTGCTGTAGTCGGACACCGCCACCTTGTCACTGAACGGCAGCGTGTTGAGCAGCTGCGGGCCCTTGTCGTCCGCCCCGCGGGCTTTGGCTGCCGCGACGATCTGCCCCGACACCCGGTCGTCGGGAGACACCGTGATGTTGGCTCTGACCCGCACGCACCCGACGGCCGTCGGAACGACCAGCAGCAGCAACACGATCGCCAGCAGCCGGATTCGGCGGCGATTTCGCACGAGGTCATCGTGCCAGACCCGACGGTCAGAGCGGCAGCGACCGCCCTAGGATCGCGAAGGCGCGGGGGTCGCCCGCGAAGTGGTAGCCGCGGATGATGTCGGTGAAGCCGAGCCTGCGATACAGCCGCCAAGCCCGGTTGGATTCGCCGTTGATCTCCGGCGTGGACAGCAGCACGTGAGACTCGCCGCGGCCCGCGAGCAGCCGTCGGATCAGCGCCTCGCCGAGGCCGCGACCCTGAGCGCGGGGATGGATGTGCAGTTCCGTCAGCTCGAAGTAACTCGTCATCAGCTCGGCGATCCGGGACCGGTCGGCCCCGACCCGCTGCAGCCCCGCGACCACCTGCTGCTGCCACCACTGGTCGGGGGCCCCGCAGTAGCCGTATGCGACGCCCACGATCGGCGCGGTGCTCAGCTGGGCGGCCGAGCGGGCAGCGCCTGCTCGTGATTCTGCGGTATCTGAGGCATCTGAGTTTCTGGGACCTGGCACTTCCACGGCAGCGACGGCCTTCCAGCCGTGCCTGCGGGTGTGCTCGAGCCACATCGATGCCCGCTGGTCCTCGGTGCCACGCGGATAGCGCATCGCGTGGACGTAGACGCCGAGAGCGTCGCCCAGCCGGCGCTGCATGTCACCCGGCGACAGATCGATGAGAAATGTCGCCAACTTCGCTCTGTCCTTCCTCGCGCCTTGGCGCCGGGTGTGTCGGGGAGCCAACGCCATTATCGGCATGATGAGGCGGTGGGTCACATGGGCGGTGTACGTCATACAATCGGGGCGCGAACTAGGTGGTACGGCTCAGATTCTCCTCGTATCATGACTGTTAGTTGTCCGTGAATGCGGGCATAGACTGCGTTGAAGACCACGTGACGGGCGGCAAGGAGGGACGCATGCCACTCTCCGATCATGAGCAGCGCATGCTCGACCAGATCGAGAGCGCGCTCTACGCCGAGGACCCCAAGTTCGCGTCAAGCGTGCGTGGTGGCGGCCTGCGTGCCCCGACGGCTCGGCGGCGGCTACAGGGCGCGGCGCTTTTCGTGATCGGTCTGGCAATGCTGGTTTCCGGTGTGGCGTTCAAGGCCACCATGATCGGAAGCTTCCCGATCCTTTCCGTTTTCGGGTTCGTGGTGATGTTCGGCGGCGTCGTGTTCGCGATCACCGGGCCCCGCGTGACCGGTGGACGGGACCGCTCCGGGTCTGAGGAGGGCGCGCCTCGGCAGAAGCGCGCCAAGGGTTCGGGCGGGTCGTTCACCAGCCGGATGGAAGACCGGTTCCGCCGCCGCTTCGACGAGTAACGCACCTATCACGATGGGGTAGCCAATTCGGCTGCCCCATTTTTTTGCCCGCGGGTCCCCACTTCGCCCCACGGCCTCAGAACCAGGGCGTTTGCGCCGCCCGCACCTGGGTTTTCGCGGGATCCAGCCGAAGACAGTCCACTTTGGTGGGGAAACGGTCACAACATTTGCTGGCATTTGGAGCAGAGTGGGGGATTGTGGGGTAAAGTGGCGTGCAACGGAGCAACCGGGGCTCCGTCCGGAGGGCAGGAGCGAAGCGACTCGGGACCGGCCGAGCGCTGGAGGTGGCGAGATGTTCCTCGGCACCTACACGCCCAAGCTCGACGACAAGGGGCGGCTGACGCTGCCCGCAAAGTTCCGCGACGCGCTGGCAGGAGGGTTGATGGTCACCAAGAGCCAAGACCACAGCCTTGCCGTCTACCCGCGTGCCGAGTTCGAGCAGCTGGCCAGGCGGGCGTCGGGGGCGTCCCGAAGCAATCCGGAGGCCCGGGCGTTCCTGCGCAACCTCGCCGCCGCAACAGATGAACAACATCCCGACGCGCAAGGCCGGATCACGTTGTCGGCCGACCACCGTCGCTACGCCAACCTTTCGAAGGACTGCGTGGTGATCGGCTCGGTCGACTACCTCGAGATCTGGGACGCCCAGGCGTGGCGGGTGTACCAAGAGACGCACGAAGAGAACTTCTCCGCGGCCAGCGATGAAACTCTGCGCGACATTATTTGATCCGGCGGCTGACCGTGCATTGCGGCCCCTGCCCGAGCCGGCCCTGGCGTACTTCCCCAACGCCAGGTCCGCGCGCTCGGGCAGGGACCTCGGTGCAGGGGCACCAATCTTCGGAGGGCTTGCCATGGCTGGGACCTCTGGGCAGGCCTCTGACCACGGACACGTCCCGGTCCTGCTCGACCGCTGCGTCGATCTGCTGAAGCCCGCGCTCACCCGGGGGTCCCCGACTGGCGCAGGCGCGGTGCTGGTCGACGCCACGCTGGGTGCGGGGGGGCACGCCGAACGATTCCTCACCGAGCTGCCCGGCCTGCGACTGATCGGGCTGGATCGCGACCCCGATGCATTGTGGATCGCCGGTGAGCGGCTCGCCCCATTCGCCGACCGCGTACTGCTGGCCCGCACCCGGTTCGACGGGATCGCAGGTGTTCTCGCCGAAACCGGTTACCGGGCAAGCGGATCCGGCCAGCCAGAAACCGACGGCATCCTGTTCGACCTCGGTGTCTCGTCGATGCAACTGGACCGCACCGAGCGGGGGTTCTCCTACGCCGCCGACGCGCCGCTGGACATGCGGATGGATCCAGACGCAGCGCTGACGGCAGCCCAGGTCGTCAACACCTACGACGAGAAGGCGCTGGCACGCATCCTGCGCGACTTCGGTGAAGAGCGGTTCGCAGGCCGGATCGCCGCCCAGATCGTTCGCCGGCGCGCCCGTCGACCGTTCGCCCGAACCGGCGAGCTGGTGGAACTGCTGTATGACGCGATCCCGGCCCCGGCCCGCCGCACCGGTGGGCATCCGGCCAAGCGCACGTTCCAGGCGCTGCGCGTCGCCGTCAACGGCGAACTGGACTCGCTGCGCGACGCGCTGCCTGCCGCGCTGGGAACACTGGGCCATGGCGGCCGCATCGTGGTGATGTCCTACCAGTCACTGGAGGACCGCATCGTCAAGAGCCAGTTCGCCGCCGCCACGGCATCCCGCACGCCACCCGGACTGCCCGTCGAGCTTCCCGGGCACGAACCGGAATTCGCGAGTCTGACACGTGGCGCCGAGCGGGCAGGCGCGGCCGAGATCGAACTCAACCCACGAAGCGCCTCGGTGCGGCTTCGGGCTCTGGAAAAGGTTGCCAGAAGGGATGACTCATGAAGCCCAAGCGACCCACCACCAAACGCGGCACCGATCACCGCCGACGCTCGTCGCGTCAGCCCGTCCGCGAGACACGGCGCCGATCCCCTGAGGCACCGCCACGACGGGGACGTCCGCGCACCGCAAGCGAAACCGCGCCGATAACCCGGCCGCAGATCAAGCCCGTCCGGCCGAAGAACGCCAGCCAGGCCAAGGCTCGCGCCAAGGCACGAAAGGCCAAGGCACCCAAGGTCGTCCGCCCACCACTTCGCGAGAGACTCATCGCGCGAGTTTCGGCCATCGACCTCAACCCACGCACGCTGGCGGCCAAAGTCCCGTTCGTGGTGCTGATCATCGGCTCGCTGGGGCTGGGGCTGGCTATCACTCTGTGGCTGTCGACCGCGGCAGCCGAGCGGTCCTACCAACTGGGCAATGCCAGGGAGACCAATCAGGCGCTGCTGCAGCAGAAGGAAGCCCTCGAGCGCGATGTTCTGGAAGCGCAGGCCGCGCCCGCACTGGCCGAGTCCGCCCGCGAGCTCGGAATGATCCCGTCCCGCGACTCCGCCCATCTCGTTCAGGATCCGGCGGGGAACTGGATCGTGGTGGGCGAACCCAGACCAGCGGCAGGTGTTCCGCCGCCACCGCTGAACACACCGCTTCCCGATGACACCCCCGCGCCCCCGGCACAGGGGGCCACCCGGCCCGCACCGCCGGTCGTCGACCCCCGCGAGGTGGTCGTCCGGGTGCCGGCACCGGGTGAGCCCGCAGCGCCTGCGCCGACGACAGCGCCCGGCCCCCAGCCTTCCGATCCGGCGGCCATCCCGCTGGCGGTGCCGATGCCGGACAGCCCGCACGGGGCCAGCGGCCAGCCGCCCGCACTCGGACCCGCCGAACCGCCCGCCGAACCGTTGGCCGCACCGCAGCCGGGCCAGCCCGGCGGCCCGGTGGCCGCGGAGCAGTCCGGCCCGGTTACCGCGACCGTCCCCGGCCCCGCGGCGTGAGCCGCGGCAACGGTCAGCGCGGCCGCAAGAGCCGGCGGGCGCGCACCAGCGGTCCGAAGGCACGGACTCCGGCCGAGCAGGCCACCCAGGAGAGGTCTGCCCGTGCGCGACGAACCCGCGAGCCGGTGACCGATACCGGTTTGCGCAGTGCATCATTCGTGTTCCGGCATCGGACCGGCAACGCCGTCATCTTCCTGGTGCTCATCGTCGCCGCGGCGCAGCTGTTCAACCTGCAGGTGCCCCGCGCCGCCGGGCTGCGCGCCGAGGCGGCGAGTCAGCTCAAGGTCACCGACGTCGACAAGGCCGTGCGCGGCAGCATCGTCGACCGGAACAACGACAAGCTGGCGTTCACCATCGAGGCGCGTGCGCTGACCTTCCAGCCGGTCAAGATCCGCAAGCAACTGGCCGAGGCCAAGCAGAAGACGCCCGAGGCGCCCGACCCCGAGCGCAGGCTGCGCGACATCGCGGCCGAGGTGGCCTCGCGGCTGAACAACAAGCCCGACGCCAAGACAGTGCTGAAGAAGCTCAAAAGCAACGAGTCGTTCGTCTACCTCGCGCGTGCTGTCGATCCCGCGATCGCCGAAGCGATCTCCAAGAAGTTCCCCGAGGTCGGCTCCGAACGCCAAGACCTGCGCCAGTATCCGGGGGGATCGCTGGCGGCCAACATCGTCGGCGGCATCGACTGGGACGGCCACGGGCTGCTCGGCCTTGAGGACTCGCTGGACGCCACGCTGGCCGGAACCGACGGGTCGGTCACCTACGACCGCGGGTCCGACGGCGTGGTGATCCCCGGCAGCTACCGCAACCGGCACACCGCCGTCAACGGCTCTACCGTCCAGCTCACCCTCGACGACGACATCCAGTTCTACGTCCAGCAGCAGGTTCAGCAGGCCAAGAACGCCTCCGGTGCGGAAAACCTGTCGGCGGTCGTGCTGGATGCGAAAACCGGTGAGGTGCTGGCGATGTCGAACGACAACACGTTCGACCCGGCGCAAGACGTCGGCCGCCAGGAGGACCGCCAGTTGGGCAACCCGGCCGTCTCCTCACCGTTCGAGCCGGGTTCGGTGAACAAGATCGTCACCGCGGCGTCGGTGATCGAGTTCGGGTTGTCCAACCCCGACGAAGTGCTCTCGGTACCCGGGTCGATCGACATGGGCGGGGTGACCGTCGGTGACGCCTGGGAGCACGGCGTGATGCCGTACACCACCACCGGCGTTTTCGGGAAGTCGTCCAACGTCGGCACGTTGATGCTGGCGCAGCGGGTCGGGCCGGAACGCTACGCCGACATGCTGGCCAAGTTCGGCCTCGGCCAGCGCACCGGCGTCGGTCTGCCCGGCGAGAGTGCGGGTGTGGTTCCGCCGATCGACCAGTGGTCGGGCAGCACCTTCTCCAACCTGCCTATCGGGCAGGGCCTTTCGATGACGCTGCTGCAGATGACGGGCATGTACCAGGCGATCGCCAATGACGGGGTACGGATTCCGCCGCGCATCGTGAAGGCCACCGTCGCTCCCGACGGCACCCGCACCGAGGAGCCCCGCCCCGAGGGCGTGCGGGTGGTCTCGCCGCAGACCGCCCAGACCGTGCGCGGAATGCTGCGCGCTGTGGTGCAGCGCGACCCGATGGGCGTACAGCAGGGCACCGGGCCGCTCGCCGCGGTCGACGGCTACCAGATCTCCGGAAAGACCGGCACCGCGCAGAAGATCAACCCCGCGTGCGGCTGCTACTACAGCGACGTCTACTGGATCACCTTCGCCGGCATGGTCACCACCGACGACCCCCGCTACGTGATCGGCATCATGGCCGACAACCCGCACCGCACCGCCGAGGGACTGCCGGGCACGACGATGGCGCCGCTGTTCCACAACATCGCGAGCTGGTTATTGCAGCGGGAGAACGTGCCGCTGTCGCCCGACCCCGGTCCGCCGCTGACGTTGCAAGCCACCTGACCCCAGGGGCACCCTGTCGGGCGGTCGGTACTGTGTCATGGCCATGAAGCTGCGTCCCTCGCATCCTGTCGGCCAGGCGCTCGGGCCACTGGCCGACCGGGTACGCGCAGCTGTTCACCCGGCTGGAGAGGTCCAGGAAGTCCCGGAAGTTGTCGTCACTGGCGTGACGCTGCGCAGCCAGGACACCCAGCCGGGGGACCTGTTCGCCGCGCTGCCGGGCGCGTCGTCGCACGGCGGGCGCTACGCGGAAGACGCCGTCCGGCGCGGCGCGGTCGCGGTGCTGACCGATGCGGACGGCGTGGGCTACCTGGGCCCTGACGCGGTGGTGCCCGTGCTGGTCCATTCCGACCCGCGGTCGGTGCTGGGCGGACTGGCCGCCACCGTGTACGGCAATCCGTCGCAGCACCTGCGGGTGATCGGGGTGACCGGTACATCGGGCAAGACCACCACCACGTATCTGGTGGAGGCTGGACTGCGGGCGGCGGACCGGGGCGCGGGGCTGATCGGCACGGTCGGCATCCGGATCGCGGGGGAGGACCAGCCGAGCGCGCTGACCACCCCCGAGGCGCCCGATCTGCAGGCCCTGCTGGCGTTGATGGTGGAACGGGGGGTGGACACCGTGGTGATGGAGGTGTCCAGCCATGCCCTGAGCCTCGGCCGCGTCGACAGCGTCGACTTCGCGGTCGGTGGCTTCACCAACCTGTCGCGGGACCACCTCGACTTCCATCCGACGATGCAGGACTACTTCGACACCAAGGCACGGCTTTTCGACGCCCAATCACCAACTCACGCAAGCACTTCGGTGGTGTGCATCGATGACGACGCGGGCCGCGCCATTGCCGCGCTCGCGGACAACCCGGTGACGGTCAGCGCGACCGGCGGCGATGCCGACTGGCGCGTGGAGGACGTCCGTACGGTTGACCGCGGCGCGCAGGAGTTCTTCGCCGTCGACCCCGCCGGGGTGCACCACGGACTGCGCATCGGGCTGCCCGGCCGTTACAACGTCGCCAACTGTCTGCTAGCGGCCGCGCTGCTCGACGCGGTCGGGGTGTCACCCGAACAGGCCGCGCCCGGCCTGCGGGATGCGCGCGTCCCCGGCCGGTTGGAGCCCATCGACCGCGGCCAGGGCTTTCTGGCGCTGGTCGACTACGCCCACAAGCCGGGCGCGCTGCGTGCTGTCCTGGAAACGCTGCGCGAGCAGAGCGCCGGTCGCGTGGCGGTGGTGTTCGGCGCGGGCGGCAACCGAGACCCGGGCAAGCGCGAGCCGATGGGCCGGGTGGCAGCCGAACTCGCCGACCTGGTGGTGGTCACCGACGACAACCCACGCGACGAGGATCCCGCCTCGATCCGCTCGGCGATCATGGCCGGCGCCTCCGGTGGTCCGGCACAGGTCGTCGAGATCGGTGACCGGCGCGAGGCCATCGATCACGCCGTCGGATGGGCCCGCTCCGGGGACGTGGTGCTGATCGCAGGGAAGGGCCATGAAGCCGGACAGACCAGCCACGGGCAGACCCGGCCGTTCGACGACCGCGACGAGCTTGCCGGATCCCTCGAGGCGCTGGGATCCCGCGCGTGATCGACCTGACCCTCGCCCAGATCGCCGACATCGTCGGCGGTGAGCTGGCCGACATCTCGGCAGCGGACGCTGCGGCGACCAGGGTCACCGGAACGGTCGAGTTCGACTCCCGGGCGGTGACGCCCGGCGGGCTGTTCCTGGCGCTGCCTGGCGCCCGTTCTGACGGCCATGACTTCGCCGGTGCGGCGGTCGCCGCCGGTGCCGTCGGGGTGCTGGCGGCGCGGCCCGTCGGGGTGCCCGCGATTGTCGTCAAACCACGCGCCGGCGCTGAGACCGACACGGCGGCAAGCGTTCTGGAGCACGACACCGACGGCTCGGGTGCTGCGGTTCTCGCCGCTTTGGCCCGGCTGGCCGCCGCGGTGGCGGCCGAGTTGGTCGCCGGTGGCCTGACGATCGTCGGCATCACCGGCTCGTCGGGAAAGACCTCCACCAAAGACCTCGTCGCTGCCGTGCTTGCGCCGCTGGGGGAGGTCGTCGCCCCGCCGGGCTCCTTCAACAACGAGCTGGGTCATCCGTGGACGGTGCTGCAGGCAGGATCCGACACCGACTATCTGATTTTGGAGATGTCGGCGCGTCACCCGGGCAACATCGCGGATCTGGCGGCGACCGCCCCGCCCTCGATCGCGGTCGTGCTCAACGTGGGCACCGCCCATCTCGGCGAGTTCGGCTCACGCGAGGCCATTGCGCAAACCAAAGCCGAACTGCCGCAAGCTGTTCCGGCCTCAGGCGTCGTCATCCTCAATGTGGACGATGATGCGGTTGCGGCCATGGCGGACCGCACGGCCGCACGCGTGGTGCGGGTGAGCCGCATGCCGCAATCCGACGCCGGGCCCAACGACGTGTGGGCAGGCCCGGTGACCCTCGACGAGCTCGCCCGACCCCGCTTCACACTGCACACGCCAGGCGTCGAGGTCGACATGACACTGGCGGTGCACGGCGACCATCAGGTGTCCAACGCGCTGTGCGCGGCCGCGGTGGCCCTGGAATGCGGAGCGACCGGCGCACAGGTGGCGACCGCGCTGGCCGGGGCGGGCCCGGTGTCGAGGCACCGCATGCACGTCATCACCCGGGGCGACGGTGTGACCGTCATCGACGACGCCTACAACGCCAACCCGGACTCCATGCAGGCCGGCCTGAAGTCGCTGGCCTGGATTGCGCGCCAGACTGCGGAAGCCCGGCGCAGCTGGGCGGTGCTGGGCGAGATGGCCGAGCTCGGCGACGACGCGATATCGGAGCATGACCGCATCGGCAGGCTTGCGGTGCGATTAGATGTCAGTCGACTCATCGTCGTGGGAACCGGGAGACCTATGAGCGCCATGCACCACGGGGCGGTCATGGAGGGGTCGTGGGGAGGAGAAGCCACCATCGTCGCCGACGCTGACGCCGCGCTGGCATTGTTGCGAGCCGAATTGCGGCCGGGGGATGTGGTGCTCGTCAAGGCCAGCAACGCTGCCGGGTTAGGGGATCTGGCCGATGCGCTGGTCGGAGATATCCAGTGAGGCAGGTCCTCATCGCCGTCGGCATCGCGCTGACGGTGTCGATACTGTTGACCCCCGCCCTGATCCAGATCTTCACCCGACAGGGCTTCGGCCACGAGATCCGCGAGGACGGCCCGCCCAGCCACCACAAGAAGCGCGGCACTCCGTCGATGGGTGGCGTGGCGATCCTGGCGGGTATCTGGGCGGGCTACCTGGGAACGCACCTGGTCGGAATGGCGCTCGACGGCGTGGGGCCGTCCGCATCGGGCCTGCTGATCCTCGGCCTGGCGACCGCGCTTGGCGCCGTCGGGTTCGTCGACGACCTGATCAAGATTCGTCGGTCGCGCAACCTCGGATTGAACAAGACCGCCAAGACCGCCGGCCAGCTGCTGGCCGCCGTGCTGTTCGGCGTGCTGGCGTTGCAGTTCCGCAACGCCGACGGCCTCACCCCGGGCAGCGCCGAACTGTCCTACGTGCGCGAGATCGCCACGGTCACACTGGCTCCCGCCGTCTTCGTCTTGTTTTGCGTCGTGATCGTTTCGGCGTGGTCGAATGCGGTGAACTTCACCGACGGTCTGGACGGCTTGGCCGCGGGCGCGATGGCGATGGTCTGTGCGGCCTATGTGCTGATCACGTTCTGGCAGTTCCGCAACGCGTGCGCGACGGCTCCCGGCGTGGGTTGCTACAACGTGCGAGATCCACTGGACCTGGCGCTCATCGCCGCCGCGACGGCGGGCGCCTGTGTCGGGTTCCTGTGGTGGAACGCCGCGCCGGCCAAGATCTTCATGGGTGACACCGGCTCGCTGGCGCTTGGCGGCATCATCGCCGGGCTTTCGGTGCTCAGCCGCACCGAGATGCTCGCGGTGGTGCTCGGCGCGCTGTTCGTCGCCGAGGTGACGTCGGTGGTGGTGCAGATCCTGGCGTTCCGCACCACAGGGCGACGAGTGTTCCGGATGGCGCCTTTTCACCACCACTTCGAACTCGTCGGGTGGGCCGAGACCACGGTGATCATCCGGTTCTGGTTGTTGACCGCCATCGCCTGCGGCCTCGGGGTTGCGCTTTTCTACAGTGAGTGGCTCGCCACCGTCGGGGCCTGACATGACCCATCCCGCCGTCGCGCCGCTCGCGCCCGGCACCCGCGTGCTGGTGACCGGGGCGGGCATTACTGGCCGTTCGGTGAGCGCCGCGCTGGAACCGACGGGTGTGCGGCTGACCATCTGCGATGACGACCCGCTCGCACTGCAGCGCCTCATCACGCCGGCGACCGTCGTCACCACCGCCGACGCCGTCGCACAGATCGCGGACTACGCCCTTGTGGTCACCAGCCCGGGATTTCCGCCCACCGCCCCGGTGCTGGCCGCCGCGGCGGCCGCGGGCGTACCGATCTGGGGCGACGTCGAACTGGCGTGGCGCCTGGACCAGGCGGGCTGGTTTGGTGCGCCGAGGCGCTGGCTGGTGGTGACGGGCACCAATGGCAAGACGACCACCACGTCGATGTTGCACGCGATGCTGGTCACCGCAGGGCGGCGCGCGATGCTGTGCGGAAACATCGGCAACCCGGTGATCGACATGCTCGCCGAGCCGGCCGAGCTGCTCGCGGTTGAGCTGTCGAGTTTCCAGCTGCACTGGGCGCCGTCGCTGCGGCCGGAGGTCGGAGTGGTGCTCAACGTCGCCGAGGACCACCTCGACTGGCACGGCTCGATGGACGCGTACGCCCGCGACAAGGCGCGCGCGCTGGATGGTCGGGTAGCCGTCGTCGGGCTCGACGACCCGGTCGCGGCCGGGCTGCTCGAAACCGCCGCGGCGCCGGTGCGGGTCGGCTTCCGGCTCGGCGACCCCGCCGTCGGGGAGCTGGGGGTGCGTGACGGCGCTTTGATCGACAATGCGTTCGCCGACGGCCTGGTGCTCGCCGATGTCGCGTCGATCCCGGTGGCCGGGCCGGTCGGGGTGCTCAATGCGCTCGCCGCCGCGGCACTGGCCCGCGCCGTCGACGTGCCCGCCGGGGCGGTCGCGGATGCGCTGACGTCGTTCCACGTCGGCCCGCATCGGGCCGAGGTGGTGGCGGAGGTCGACGGGGTGACCTTCGTCGACGACTCCAAGGCCACCAACCCGCACGCCGCGCACGCTTCGATCGCCGCGTACCCGCGGGTGGTGTGGATCGCCGGTGGGCTGCTCAAGGGCGCATCGGTCGACGATCTCGTCTCCCGGGTGGCGGATCGCCTGGTCGGCGCGGTGCTGATCGGCCGGGACCGGGCACAGGTCGCCAACGCGTTATCGCGACACGCCCCGGATGTCCCCGTCGTCGCGGTTGTGACGGGGGAGGATTCTGGGGTGCCTGAGACAATTGAGCCAAGTGAGTCATTTGTTAAGCATGTGACTCATGTGGTTGAAGTGGCCGGTTCGCCGTCGTCAGGCGCTGTGATGACCGCAGTGGTCGACGCCGCGCGCCGGCTGGCCCGCCCAGGCGACACCGTGCTGCTGGCTCCCGCGGGTGCGTCCTTCGACCAATTCAGCGGCTACGCCGACCGCGGGGACGCGTTCGCGGCCGCCGTACGCGCAACCCGGTAGTCGGTGATGAGCACCCGAAGGCGATCAGGAGTGAGGATCGCAGCGAGGCTCAGGTCGATGGCGCGAACCGCAAGCTCCCGCGCGAAGCGAGGACCGGAGCGACTGGGAGCCGAGGCATGAGCAACGTCCTCACCCGGTTGCGGCTCCGCCGGTCCGGCGCCCCCGCCGAGTCGACACCCGCCACCGGCGGTCCGCGTACCCGCTTCGGTGCCTGGCTCGGCAGACCGATGACGTCGTTTCACCTCATCATCGCCCTCGCCGCGCTGCTCACCTCGCTGGGTCTGATCATGGTGCTGTCGGCTTCCGGCGTGCACTCCTATGACGAGGACGGCTCGCCGTGGGTGATCTTCGGCAAGCAGCTGATCTGGACGTTGGTCGGCCTCTTCGCCTTCTATGCGGCGATGCGTATGCGCGTGCAGACCATGCGCAGCCTTGCGTTTTCCGGCTTCGCGGTCAGCGTCGTGCTGCTGGTGCTGGTGCTCGTTCCGGGAATCGGCAAGGAAGCCAACGGTTCCCGTGGCTGGTTCGTGGTCGCCGGGCTGTCCATGCAGCCCTCGGAGCTGGCCAAGATCGCGTTCGCGATCTGGGGGGCGCACCTGCTGGCGGCCCGCCGGATGGAGCGAGCGTCGCTGCGAGAGATGCTCATCCCGCTGGTGCCCGCCGCGGTGATCGCGCTGGCGCTCATCGTCGCCCAGCCCGACCTCGGGCAGACGGTGTCGCTGGGCATCATTCTGCTGGCCCTGCTGTGGTACGCCGGCCTGCCGCTGCGGGTGTTCCTGTCCTCGCTATTCGCCGTCGTGGTGTCCGCGGGGGTGCTGGCAATGGCCGAGGGCTACCGGTCCGACCGGGTGATGTCGTGGCTCAACCCCGGCGCCGATTCGCAAGGCTCCGGCTACCAGGCCAAGCAGGCCCGGTTTGCGCTGGCCAACGGGGGTGTCTTCGGCGACGGCCTGGGCCAGGGCACCGCCAAGTGGAACTACCTGCCCAACGCGCACAACGACTTCATCTTCGCGATCATCGGCGAGGAGCTGGGCTACATCGGTGCGGCGGGTCTGCTGTGCCTGTTCGGCCTGTTCGCCTACACGGGTATGCGGATCGCGCGCCGGTCGGTCGATCCGTTCCTGCGGCTGCTCACCGCCACCGCCACGATGTGGGTGCTCGGCCAGGTGTTCATCAACGTCGGCTATGTCATCGGGCTGCTACCGGTGACCGGGCTGCAGCTGCCGCTGATCTCGGCGGGCGGAACATCAACGGCCACAACGCTTCTGATCATCGGCGTGATCGCAAACGCAGCGCGACACGAACCCGAGGCGGTGGCCGCGCTGCGCGCCGGTCGTGACGACCGGGTGAACAGGCTGCTGCGGCTGCCGCTGCCCGACCCATACTCGCCGACCCGCACCGAGGCGCTGCGCGATCGATTGCGGTCACGCCCGGAGAAGCCGGCGGCCAAGGGGCCGCGCAAACCCGCCAAGGACAACCGGCGTAAACCCCATGCGGCCGACCGGCCGGTGCGACGCTCAGGGCATCATGGAGGTGGCCGAAATCGGACGGTCCGACGGGCTCGCACATTGGAAGGTCAGCGTCACGGGTGAATGGGCCCATATCGGTAGTTCTCGCCGGTGGCGGGACGGCAGGCCACGTCGAACCCGCCATGGCCGTCGCCGATGCGCTCAGCAGGCTCGACCCGGACGTGCGGATCACCGCCCTCGGCACTGAGCGTGGACTGGAAACCCGGCTCGTCCCCGAACGCGGATACGACCTGGAGCTCATCACACCGGTCCCGCTGCCCCGCAAGCCCGTCGCTGACCTGTTGCGGCTGCCGGTTCGGGTGTACCGGGCCGTCAAACAGACCCGTACCGTGCTCGACAACGTCGACGCCGACGTCGTCATCGGGTTCGGCGGCTACGTCGCACTGCCTGCCTACCTGGCGGCGCGCGGCGGGGCGATGCGTCGTCGCGGGGTGCCCGTGGTGATCCATGAAGCCAATGCCAGCGCGGGCTGGGCCAACCGGGTCGGCGCCCGCTCGGCGCGGCGCGTGCTCTCGGCGGTGCCGGATCCCGGACTGCGCCGCGCCGAGGTCGTCGGCGTGCCGGTGCGCGCGGCGATCACCTCGCTGGACAGGATGGCGCTGCGGGCGGAGGCACGCGCGAAGTTCGGATTCGCCGACGACGCGCGAGTGTTGTTGGTGTTCGGCGGTTCGCAGGGTGCCCAGTCGATCAACCGCGCCGTCGCAGCCGCCGCCAAAGACCTTGCCGCAGCTGGCATCTCGGTGCTGCACGCGCACGGGCCGAAGAACACGCTGGATCTGCGTGATCCCGCAGACGGTGACCCACCCTACGTCGCGGTGCCGTATCTCGACCGGATGGACCTGGCCTACGCCGCCGCCGATCTGGCCATCTGCCGGTCCGGTGCGATGACGGTGGCCGAGGTTTCGGCCGTCGGGCTGCCCGCGGTCTATGTCCCGTTGCCCATCGGCAACGGCGAGCAGCGACTCAACTCGCTGCCCGTGGTCAACGCGGGCGGTGGGCTGTTGGTCGCCGACGCCGATCTCACGCCCGAGTTCGTCGGCGACACGGTGGCCGGGGTATTGGACGACGGGCCGCGCCTAACGGCGATGACGGCGGCTGCGGCGATGGCGGGCCACCGCGACGCCGCCGAGCGGGTGGCCGAGGTGGCGCTTGAGGTGGCCCGTAGCGGGCGGTCCGCCCGAGGAGACCGAAAGCGCCGACGGTGAACGGGAATTCCCTCCCCGCCGAGCTGCAGCGGGTGCACATGGTCGGCATCGGGGGAGCGGGCATGTCCGGCATCGCGCGCATCCTTCTGGACCGCGGCGGGCTGGTGTCGGGCTCCGACGCCAAGGAGTCACGCGGCGTGGCGGCGCTGCGCGCGCGGGGCGCATTGATTCGCATCGGCCACGACGAGTCCTCACTGGATCTGCTGCCCGGAGGACCGACCGCAGTGGTGTCCACCCATGCGGCGATCCCGAAGACCAACCCCGAGCTCGTCGAGGCCAGGCGTCGCGGCATTCCGGTCATCCTGCGGCCGGTGGTGCTGGCCAAGCTGATGGTCGGCCACACCACGCTGATGGTCACCGGCACGCACGGCAAGACGACCACGACGTCGATGCTCATCGTCGCCTTGCAGCACAGCGGATTCGACCCGTCGTTCGCCGTGGGCGGCGATCTCGGCGAGGCGGGAACCAACGCCCACCACGGCAGCGGCGACTGCTTCGTCGCCGAGGCCGACGAGAGCGACGGCTCACTGCTCGAATACACCCCGAATGTGGCTGTGGTGACCAACATCGAGGCCGACCATCTGGACTTCTTCGGCAGCCCACAGGCATACGGCGCGGTGTTCGACGACTTCGTCGAGCGGCTGGCTCCCGGTGGTGCACTGGTCGTGTGCACCGACGACCCGGGCGCCGCCGCTCTGGCCGAGCGCACCGCCGCGCTGGGGATCCGCGTACTCCGGTACGGCAGCGATGAACCTCTCGGGCGAAGAGCCGAAGACGGGGCTGGTGCGCCCGACCTGGCGGGCGGGCTGCTGAGCTGGGAACAGCAGGACACCGGCGCGGTGGCACACATCCAACTGGCGGCCGAGCCCCACCCGCGAGTGATGCGGCTCGCGGTGCCGGGCAGGCACATGGCGCTCAACGCGCTTGGCGCGCTGCTGGCCGCGACGGAAGTCGGTGCGCCTGTCGAGTCGGTGCTCGACGGGCTGGCCGGGTTCGAGGGTGTGCGCCGCCGCTTCGAACTGGTCGGCACCGCGCACGGGGTGCGGGTGTTCGACGACTACGCCCACCACCCGACGGAGGTCCGCGCGACGCTCGGCGCGGTGCGGACGGTGACCGAGCAGGGCGGGCATGGCCGCTCGGTGGTGGTGTTCCAGCCGCATTTGTATTCGCGCACAGCCGCTTTCGCCCGGGAGTTCGGGCAGGCGTTGGAAGCCGCCGACGAGGTGTTCGTGCTCGACGTGTACGCGGCGCGGGAACAGCCGATGGCAGGCATCAGCGGAGCGACGGTGGCCGAGCACGTCGGCAAGCCGGTGCACTACGTGCCGGACTTTTCCGCGGTGGCCGAGCTCGTGGCCGACGCTGTGCACCCGGGCGATGTCGTCGTCACGATGGGCGCAGGCGATGTCACGATGCTGGGCCCCGAGATCGTGGCGGCGCTTCAGGTCCGGGCCAACCGCTCAACGCCGCCGCGCAGACCCGAAACGGGCGTCCGATGACCGAGCCAGAGGGCGACAGCGAGGCTACGGCGGAGAAGTCCGCCGACGAGTCGGCCGAACCGGCAGAGGCCGCCCCTGCGGAGGAGTTCGAGGGACCGCGACGGCGGGCCCGCCGGGAACGCGAAGCGCGCCGTGCGGCCCAGGCCCGCGCCACCGCGATCGAGCAGGCCCGCCGCGAGGCCAAGCGCCGCGCGCAAGGCAAGTCGGCCGAAGAGTCCAAATCCCTTGCCCGGGGCGCGGTTCGGGGCCTGAAGGTGGTCATCTGGACGGTGACCCTCGTCGCCTTGTTCGTCGGCCTCGGCCTGCTGCTGTACTTCACCCCGATCATGTCGGCGCGCAACGTCGTCATCACCGGTCTTGGCGCGGTGACCCAGGACGAGGTCATCGCCGCGGCCGCCGTCAAGCAGGGCACCCCGCTGCTGCAGATCAACACCGACGATGTCGCCGAGCGGGTGGCCACGATCCGTCGCGTCGCCAGCGCACGGGTGCAGCGGGAATACCCGTCGTCCCTGCGGATCACGGTCGTCGAACGGGTGCCGATCGTGGTGAAGGACTATCCCGACGGACCGCACCTGTTCGACCGCGACGGCGTGGACTTCGCGACCGCGCCGCCCCCGCCCAATCTGCCGTACCTGGAGGCCGACAACCCAGGCCCGAGCGATCCGCCGACGAAGGCGGCGCTGGCCGTGATGACGGCCCTGCGCCCGGAGGTGGCCGGACAGGTGGCCCGGGTCTCTGCGCCGTCGGTCGCGGCGATCACGCTGACGTTGGTCGACGGCCGGGAGGTGGTGTGGGGCACCACCGACCGCACCGAGGAGAAGGCGCAGAAACTCGCGGCGCTGCTGACCCAGCCGGGGCGGACCTACGACGTCTCCAGCCCCGATTTGCCGACGGTCAAGTAATACCCGTCACGCGAAATCGCCCGAAATTCCTTACGTTGCCGTCGGCGCGCCTGCGTGGATAGTCCGTGACCTCGCCCTACCGTTCTGTTTGCGCGGAACAACTTGACATAACTCTAAGCCTCTGGTTGAGGTTGAGAGTTTGCCAAAGGGTTCGGCATACCAAAAGGCAACCAGGGAGGAAGGCGATCGATGACCCCCCCGCACAACTACCTCGCCGTCATCAAGGTGATCGGAATCGGCGGCGGCGGCGTCAACGCCGTCAACCGGATGATCGAGCAGGGCCTCAAGGGCGTGGAGTTCATCGCCATCAACACCGACGCGCAAGCGCTGTTGATGAGTGATGCCGACGTCAAGCTCGACGTCGGGCGCGACTCCACCCGCGGTCTTGGCGCAGGCGCCGACCCCGAGGTCGGTCGCAGGGCCGCCGAGGACGCCAAGGACGACATCGAGGAGCTGCTGCGCGGCGCCGACATGGTGTTCGTGACCGCCGGAGAGGGTGGTGGCACCGGCACGGGCGGCGCGCCCGTCGTCGCCACCATCGCCCGCAAGCTCGGCGCACTGACTATCGGGGTGGTCACCCGGCCGTTCTCCTTCGAGGGCAAGCGGCGCAGCGACCAGGCCGAGGCCGGCATTTCGACACGTTGCGGGAGAGCTGCGACACCCTGATCGTCATCCCCAACGACCGGCTGCTCCAGATGGGTGACGCCGCGGTATCGCTGATGGACGCGTTCCGCAGCGCCGACGAGGTGCTGCTCAACGGCGTACAGGGCATCACCGACCTGATCACCACGCCCGGCCTGATCAACGTCGACTTCGCCGACGTCAAGAGCATCATGAACGGCGCGGGCACCGCGCTGATGGGCATCGGCTCGGCACGCGGCGACGGCCGCTCCCTCAAGGCGGCCGAGACCGCGATCAACTCGCCGCTGCTCGAGGCGTCGATGGAAGGCGCACAGGGCGTGTTGATGTCCATCGCGGGCGGCAGCGACCTGGGCCTGTTCGAGATCAACGAGGCGGCATCGCTGGTGCAGGAAGCCGCGCACGCCGAGGCCAACATCATCTTCGGCACCGTGATCGACGACTCGCTCGGCGATGAAGTCCGGGTGACCGTGATCGCAGCCGGCTTTGACGCCACGGGGCCCAGCCGCAAGCCCGTCGTGGGCGCCGGGCAAGCGATCGCGCCCGGAAAAGCGGGCACGGTCACCTCGTCGCTTTTCGAGCCAGCCGATGCCGCCAGCGTGCCGGTACACACCAACGGCGCCAGGGTCAGCATCGGTGGGGATGACGACGACGACGTCGACGTTCCGCCGTTCATGCGCCACTGAGCTGTTCGACCTCTTGCTCCTCGCGTACGCGGGTTCCCTTTGGTGCTCCTCACGTCCGCGGCACCGGATACTAGGGCTGTGAGTGTTCGGATTCGGCGCGTGACCACCACCCGTGCCGGCGGCGTTTCCGCGCCACCGTTCGACACCTTCAATCTCGGCGACCACGTCGGCGACGATCCGGCTGCCGTCGCGGCCAACCGGAAAAGGCTGGCGGCCGCGATCGGGCTGACCACCGACAAGGTGGTCTGGATGAACCAGGTGCATGGCGACCGGGTGGCACGCGTCGACGGCCCCCTCGAAGGCCCCGACTCCGCAGTGGAGGAGACCGACGCATTGGTGACCACCACACCGCGATTGGCTTTGGCGGTGGTAACGGCCGATTGCGTTCCCGTTTTAATGGCCGACGCCCGTGCCGGCGTGGTAGCTGCGGTACATGCCGGCCGGGTAGGTGCGCAAAAGGGCGTCGTCACCCGCGCCGTCGAGACGATGCTCGACGCAGGCGCGCATGCCGAGGACATCTCTGTTCTGCTCGGCCCCGCGGTCAGCGGCCGCAACTACGAGGTGCCCGCGGCGATGGCCGAAGAGGTTGAGGCCGCACTGCCCGGCAGCCGGACCACGACGTCGCGGGGCACCCCGGGACTGGATCTGCGAGCCGGAATCGCCCGTCAATTAATGGATTTGGGCATCACGGCCATAGATGTCGACCCGCGCTGCACGGTGGAGGACGGCAACCTGTTCAGCCATCGGCGGGATGCCCCGACCGGACGTCTTGCGTCATTGGTGTGGATGGAATGACCGCGTTGGCAACCACGCGGGAAGTCGAACTGGCCAACGCGCTGACCCTCGTGCGCGAACGTCTCGAGCGGGCCGCGGAAGCCGCCGGGCGCAAAAGCGCCGAAATTGAATTGCTGCCGATTACGAAATTCTTTCCAGCAACCGATGTCCTTATTTTGTCGCGTCTGGGTTGCCGTGCTTTTGGCGAATCGCGTGAACAAGAAGCGGCGGCGAAATCGGCCGAATGCAATTCCGCAGAGCCGTCCCAGCCGATTCGCTGGCACATGGTCGGCCGGATTCAACGCAACAAGGCTCGGTCGATCGCTGGCTGGGCACACGCTGCGCACTCGGTCGACAGCGCCAAGCTGGTCACCGCGCTCGACCGGGCATCCGGCCTGGCGCTGGCCGACGGCGGCCGGTCCGACCCGCTACGGGTGTACCTCCAGATCAGTCTCGACGGCGATGTCGCGCGCGGCGGAGTCGACATCGGGCGCCCGGATCTGGTCGATGAACTGTGCGCCCAGGTGCAGTCCGCCCAGGCGCTGCAATTCGTTGGGCTGATGGGCATCCCGCCGCTGGGTTCCGAACCCGACGATGCGTTCGCACGGCTGCGCGCCGAACACCAGCGCGTGCAGCGGGACTACCCGCAGGCCCTCGGGCTGTCCGCCGGGATGTCCAGCGACCTCGAATCGGCCGTAAAACATGGTTCGACATGTTTGCGTGTCGGTACCGCGCTATTGGGACAACGACCGCTAACGTCACCATGAGTAGTCACTCCAGTCACATCTTCATCACAGACACCAGCTCTTCAAGAAGGGTCCAGCGATGAGCACACTGCATAAGGTCAAGGCCTACTTCGGTATGGCGCCTATGGACGACTACGACGACGAGTACTACGACGACGAGGACCGTCCCTCGCGTGGATATGCGCGCCGCGAACGCTTCGCCGACGAGGGATACGGCCGCTACGACGACCGTCGCGACTACGACGACGAGGACATGCCGGGTGGCTACCGGGGCGGTTACCCGGACGAGTCGCGGTTCCGGTCCCGTGAGTTCGATCGGCCCGCCCCGCGGTTCGGCTCGTTGCGTGGCTCCACCAGGGGCGCGCTGGCGATGGATCCCCGCCGGATGGCGATGCTGTTCGAGGAGGGCAGCCCGCTGTCGAAGATCACCACGCTGCGGCCCAAGGACTACAGCGAGGCCCGCACCATCGGCGAGCGGTTCCGCGACGGCACCCCGGTGATCATGGACCTGGTGACCATGGACAACGCCGACGCCAAGAGGCTGGTCGACTTCGCCGCCGGCCTGGCCTTCGCGCTGCGGGGCTCCTTCGACAAGGTCGCCACCAAGGTGTTCCTGCTCTCTCCCGCCGACGTCGACGTCACCCCCGACGACCGTCGGCGCATCGCCGAGACGGGCTTCTACGCCTATCAGTAGGTCGGCCACCTTCGGGAGCCCTTGTGCTCCTCGCGTGCGCGGCGGGCCAGGTAGGCTGACGGCGTCACGCTGGTCGGCACCGGCCGGCCTGTATTGAACGTCACACATCGGCTGTAGTGAGGTCGGCTCAGTTGGCCCTGTTCTTCGAGATTCTGGGTTTCGCGCTGTTCGTCTTCTGGCTGCTGCTCATCGCCCGCGTGGTGGTCGAGTTCATCCGGTCGTTCAGCCGCGACTGGCAGCCCAAGGGGCTGACGGTGGTGCTCCTCGAGGTGATCATGACGGTCACCGATCCACCGGTGAAGCTGCTGCGACGGCTCATTCCGCAGCTCACGATAGGGGCGATCCGCTTCGATCTGTCGATCATGGTGCTGCTGCTCGTCGCGTTCATCGGCATGCAACTGGCGTTCAGCGCGGCGGCCTGACAACGCCACGGATCGACGTTTGCCGGGCGTCGCAATTTCGGGTAAGAAGTTTGAATTTCGCTCTTAATTATTGGCCTCACCTGCAACCGCCGGGTCCCCTGTGACAGGATGGACGCCAGTTACTCCACTGACGCTCTACACTTTGAGATCGATTAGACGGTCCAGACCTTCAAGGGGGCAGACAATGCCGCTCACTCCAGCCGACGTCCACAACGTCGCGTTCAGCAAGCCACCCATCGGCAAGCGCGGCTATAACGAGGATGAGGTCGACGCCTTCCTCGATCTGGCCGAGAACGAGCTGACCCGGCTCATCGAGGAGAACGCCGACCTTCATCAGCGAGTGACCGAGCTGGACCAGGAGCTGGCCACCGCGCGGGCCGGCGGCGGAGGGCAGCCCACGCAGGCCATTCCGCTGTATCAGCCCGAGCCCGAGCCGGAGCCGGAGCCGGAGCCCCGCAGCCCGTCTACGAGGCGCCGCCGCAGGCCGCGCCCGCCCCGGTCGGTGAGGAGCAACACGTCAAGGCGGCCCGTGTGCTCGGCTTGGCCCAGGACACCGCCGACCGGTTGACCGCCACCGCCAAGGCCGAGTCGGACAAGCTGATTTCCGACGCACGCGCCCAGGCCGACCTGATGGTCGGCGAGGCACGGCAGACCGCGGAATCCACGGTGGCCGACGCTCGGCAGCGAGCAGACACGATGCTGGCCGATGCCCAGACCCGCTCGGAGGACCAACTCCGTCAGGCGCAGGAGAAGGCCGACGCCCTGCAGGCCGACGCCGAGCGCAAGCACTCCGAGATCATGGGAACGATCAACCAGCAGCGCACCGTGCTGGAAGGCCGGCTGGAGCAGCTGCGCACGTTCGAACGCGAGTACCGCACGCGGCTCAAGACCTACCTGGAATCTCAGCTCGAGGAGCTCGGCCAGCGCGGCTCGGCTGCACCGGTCGACTCGAGCGCCAACGACGGCGGCGGCGGATTCAACCAGTTCAACCGCGGCAACAACTAAACCCCCAAGCCCCTCGGCGAAGGGAGTGACCATTGTTGATCGTTGCCCTTGTACTCGCCGTCATCGGCCTCGCGGCGCTGGTGACCGCGGTCGTCACGAGCAATGAGCTCATTGCCTGGGTCTGCATCGCGGCGAGCGTGATCGGCGTGGTGTTGCTGATCATCGACGCGCTGCGGGAGCGTTCCCGGCGCGACGCCGACGACTACGACTCCGCTCCGCCGCCCGAGGAGGCCGGCGCCGAGTTCGACGCCGACTATCCGGACGACGCACCCGCCGATGCGGAGGCCGAGACCGCGGCGGCCCCGGCCGAGAATGCCGACAGTGATGTCGCAGAGGTCGATGAGGTCGCAGAAGAAGACCGCAACACGCGCTAGTCGTCGCCGACGGTCGGCTTGGCCAGCAGCTCGCGCACTTCGTCGTCGGACACCTGGTGGAAGTCGGAGTAGACCTGTCCGACCGCTTCGAACGACAACGGCATCGTCGCGCACACGACGTCGTCGGCTTCGCCTGCCAGTTGCTTGCACGCCGACGGCGGTCCGACCGGAACGGCGACCACCACCCGTGCGGGCTGTGCGGCCCGGACCGCGCGCACCGCGGCGAGCATGCTGGCACCCGTGGCGATCCCGTCGTCCACGAGGATCGCGACCTTGCCCGACGGGTCCGCTGGCGCCCGACCTCCCCGATAGGCCTGCTCGCGGCGGTGCAGCTCCTCGGTCTCCCGGTCGATCGTGGTGCGCAGCGCCTCATCGCTGATGCTCAGGCTGCGCATCACGCTGTCGTTGAGGACCAGGCCACCGCCGCTGGCCAGGGCACCCATCGCAAGCTCCTGCCACTGAGGCACGCCGAGCTTGCGAACCAGGAACACGTCGAGCGGCGCCCGTAGCGAGGCTGCGACCTCCCAGCCGACCGGCACGCCGCCACGCGCCAGCCCGAGGACCAGCAGGTCATCTCTCCCGTAATAGGCCGTCAACGCCTGAGCCAGGACTTGGCCGGCTTCGCGGCGGTCCCGGAATGTACGCCTCGCACTTCGCCGTGCGAGTCCACTCCATCCCGTCATCACAGTCTTTCGGGTTCCGGGGACTCATTTAGCCTACGACGGGCAATCCAACTACGCATCGACTCCGAACTACTAACGGATGGTCGTGTACCGGAAAGGGGACCATGGGCATCGAGTACGAAAGCGTCGTCGACCACCCGCTGGCCGACGTGTTCGCCTGGCACACCAGGCCCGGCGCGATGACCAGGCTCGTTCCTCCCTGGCAGCCGATGAAGGTGGTGGCCGAAACCGAATCGCTGGCCGACGGGCGGGCGGTGCTCGGTCTGCCGGGCGGGCTGCGCTGGGTGGCCCAGCACGATCGGGACGGTTTCGATCCGCCCCACCGCTTTGTCGACGTGCTCTCCTCGGACGGGGCGCGATCCTTGCCGCCCCGGGTGATCGGCTGGTGGCGGCACACCCACGAGTTCGCCGATGCCCCCGGGGGTGGCACCAGGGTTCGCGACGAGGTCGACACCTCGGTGCCTGCGGCGGCGCTGCGGCCCACGTTCGTCTACCGGCATCGACAGCTCGCCGACGACCTCGCCGCGCATCGCGATGCTCTGTCGGCGGGCGCGAAACCGATGGTCGTGGCGATCACGGGCGCATCCGGCCTGGTCGGGTCGGCATTGACGGCGTTTCTGACTACCGGCGGGCACCGGGTGATTCGGCTGGTCCGTCACCCGGCACGGGCCAAGGACGAGCGGCAGTGGCGGCCCGACACTCCCGCGCCCGACCTGCTGTCGGGTGTCGACGCCGTGGTCCATCTGGCCGGTGCTTCGATCGCCGGACGCTTCACCCCCGGCCACAAGGCGGCGATTCGCGACAGCCGCATCGAGCCGACACGTCGGCTGGCACAGGCGGCGGCCGACAGCGACGACGGTCCGAGCACGTTCGTCAGTGCGTCGGCGATCGGCATCTACGGGTTCGACCGCGGCGACGCGCTGCTGTGCGAGGAAAGCGTCCGCGGAGACGGGTTCCTGGCCGACGTGGTGGCCGACTGGGAGGCCGCAACCGGCCCTGCCGCCGATGCCGGCCTGCGCGTGGTCACCGTGCGAACCGGAATCGTGCAGGCCGCGCGGGGCGGAACGCTGAGACTGCTGCGGCCGCTGTTCCTGGCGGGCCTCGGCGGGCGGCTGGGTAGCGGCAGGCAGTGGCTCTCGTGGATCGGCCTCGACGATCTGCTCGACGTCTACCACCGCGCGCTGTATGACACCCGGCTGGCCGGTCCCGTCAACGCGGTCGGGCCTGCGCCGGTGCGCAACAGCGAATACACCAGGGCGCTGGCGAGTGTGCTTCACCGCCCGGCGATGCTGCCGGTGCCGTCGTTCGGGCCGCGGCTGCTGCTAGGCGGCCAGGGCGCTCGCGAACTCGCCGAGGCCGACCAGCGGGTGGTGCCGACCAAGCTGACCGGGCTGGGACATCGGTTCCGGCACGCAGGAGTCGACGACGCGCTGGCCCATCAGTTGGGACACGACTGACGGGCCACCCGCGACAGGAACCCTCGCACCAGGCCTCGGATTCGGCGCGCCGCGCTGCTCTCGAGTTCCGTTGTAGCCGAACGTAGTTCGTCATGACTCAGGCCGACGCCTGCGACCTCGCCGTCGCGGTCTTCGGCCAGCCACATCTCCAACAGGTCGTGATCGAGTTCCGGGTGGAACTGCAGCGCAAGCGCCCGGCCGAGCACGAATGCCTGCGACGAGTTCGCGGTCCGCGCGATCTCCTTGGCACCGGGCGGCAGTGTCCAGGTGTCGAAATGCCATTGGAACCAGGGTCCGCCGGGCACCAGGTTCTCGTCGTCGCTCGTCACGTCGTACCAGCCGATCTCCGGGGTCGCCGACCGGGCAACCGACCCGCCGAACGCCTGAGCCAGCAGCTGACCGCCGAAGCACACGCCGAGGGTCGGCACGCCCGCGTCCGCGGCATCGCGCACCATCTGCATCTGGGCGCCGACCCAGGTCGTGCGCAGCGCCTCGTCGTACACCGGCCACCGCGCGCCCAGCGGGACGATGACGTCGTAGTGGGTCGGGTCGGGGAACGTCACCTCGCCTGCGGGGGTGTGCACCTTTTCGGCGGGCACCACCTCGAATGTGGCGACGTCGAAGCCACATTCGGTGAATGCCTCGCCGAGCAGGCCCTCGGTCGCGAGGTGTTCGTTGTAGATGAACAAAACTTGCGGTGCCATGGAGGGAGATTATTTCGCCGGTGGTATGGGCGGGGCGTCGTCGGGGGCGAGTTCCTTCGCGATCCTGCGGAACAGGGTGTCCCCTTCGTTCTTGTAGTTGCCCTGGTCGTCGAAGGCTTCGGGCTGGTATGTGACGGCGACCGCGATCGAGACCTTCTTCGACGGCAGGTAGGCCATCACACCGGCTTCACCGGCGAACAGCGGGTTCTGCAGCAGCCAGTCGCCGGAGATCACCATCCCCATGCCGTAGGTGTATACGTCGTTCATCTCGGCGCAGGTGGTGCAGTCGGGCAGGACGCGGGTCTTGCCGCGCAGGTCGGTCGACACCATCTTGTCGTAGGACTCCTTCGAGAGCAGCTTGCCGGAGCCGAGGCCTGACGCGCTTGCCTCCATGTCGTAGATGTTGGTCGTCTGGATGGCGCCGTGGGTGATCGTCCACGACGGGTTCCAATATGTCGACTCCTCGTAAAACGGTGTGCCACTGGGTATCTGGAGCGCCGCACGGCGTTCGCTGGTGAACGCGTGCAGCACGGGCGTCGGAATCTCTGGAGTGAACGAGTTGGCGGTGTTGGTCAGACCGAGGGGTCGCAGCACCTTGTCGGCCAACAGCTTCGGCATATCCTCTCCGGTCGCCTTCTCCAGCGCCTTGCCCAGCAGTACATAGTTGGTGTGGGCGTAATTCCAGTTCGTTCCCGGCTCGTAGAGCAGCGGCCGCGACGTCGCATAGCCCAGGATCTGATCGGGCTCCCATTGCCGGAACGGATCCTCGTACAGTGCCTTGTTGAACTCGGTGTTGCCGATGACGTAATCGACGTAGCCGGAGGTCATTTGCGCCAGCTGCCCGAGCGTCACCCGATCGGCGTTCGGTACGTCCGGCACCCACTTCGACAGCTTGTCGTCGAGGCTGACCTTCCCCTCGTCGACGAGGATCAGCAGCAGTGTGGACACATACGAGATCGCCACCGCACCATTGCGGAAATGCATGTTCGGGGTCGCAGGCACCGCCGTCATCGAATCGCCGACTGCCTGGGTGACCACCTCGTTGCCGTCGATCGTCGCCCTGACGATGACCGCCTTCAGGTGAGCCTGCGCCATCGTGTCGCGCACGATCTTCATCACCGCATCGGCCTTGGCGGGATCGGTGCTCGGGGCGGGGACTCGGGCGGCGGCGCCGTCGGTACGCAGCCGACAAGCAGCAGGAGCGCGCAGGCAAGGCCGAGAATGCGACGGGCGGCGGGGCATGCCCGATCTTGACAGACCGCGCGAGTTTGGGCATGACCCGGTCGGGCTATCCCGGTGGCGTGGCGGAACTCGCCGAATGGTTCCTCACGACGGAAGAGCGAGGTAACCCGGCCACCAAGATTCCCGCCTGGTGCGTGGGCAATCGCGCCCAGCCGCTGATCCATGGCGCGACCTACTTCGACCAGCTGGTCACCGAGGTCGAGGCGCTCGGTGAGGGCGACTATCTGTTCTTCACCGATTGGCGCGGCGACCCCGACGAGAAGCTACGCGACCAGGGCCCGACAATCAGCGGAGTTGTTCTGCAAGGCGGCCGAGCGTGGCGTCATCGTCAAGGGATTGATGTGGCGTTCGCACCTGGACAAATTCGCCTACAGCGAGGAGGAGAACCAGCATCTCGGCGAAGCGATCGAGCGGGCCGGGCGGAGAGGTGCTGCTGGACCAGCGCGTCCGGTTCGGCGGGTCGCATCACCAGAAGCTGGTGGTGATCCGGCATCGCGACGCACCGGAGCGCGACGTCGCGTTCGCCGGCGGTATCGACCTGTGTCACTCCCGCCGCGATGACGAATCCCACCGTGGCGATCGGCAGGCGGTGCAGATGGCGAAGGCCTACGGCGAACGCCCGCCGTGGCACGACGTGCAGCTGCGGGTGCAGGGGCCGGCGGTCGGTGCGCTCGACACCACGTTCCGGGAACGGTGGAGCGACCCGACGCCACTGGACATGCTTTCGCCGATCGCGTGGCTCGAGGACAAGCTGCGTGGCGCGGACCTGGAGCCGGGCCCGCTACCGGATCAGCCGCCCGACCCGCCGGCTTG
Organism: uncultured Actinomycetota bacterium; assembly: GCA_963800125.1. GTDB lineage: Bacteria > Actinomycetota > Actinomycetes > Mycobacteriales > Mycobacteriaceae > Mycobacterium. The sequence continues at coordinate 109,027 of CAWDAC010000010.1, forward strand.
TGGGCCGCACGCAATTCAGGTGTTGCGCACCTATCCGGACGCGCACTTCGCGTACTACTTCGCACCGCACGGTGAACGCAGCATCGCCCACGGCTACATCGAAGGCGGTCCCGCGCGCCAGAGAAACTGATCTATCTCGAGGACCAGTACCTGTGGTCAAACCAGGTCGCCGAGCTGTTCGCGAGCGCACTGGCGGACAATCCCGAACTCCACCTCGTTGCTGTCGTGCCGCGCCACCCCGATGTCGACGGACGGCTGGCGTTGCCGCCCAACCTGGTTGGTCGCCATCAGGCGATCGAGACGTGTCGCAGCGCGAGCCCGGAGCGGGTGCACGTTTTCGACGTCGAGAACCACGAGGGCACACCCGTCTACGTGCACGCCAAGGTCTGCGTCATCGACGATGTCTGGGCCTGCGTCGGAAGCGACAATCTCAATCGCCGGTCCTGGACTCATGACAGCGAACTGTCGTGTGCGGTATTGGACGACGACGGGCGTGTTCGCGCGGGACCTTCGACTGCGGCTGTTGCGTGAGCACCTGGACCGGGCCGCCGACGGCAGCGAGGACGACGGCTTGGTCGACCCCGGCACCGTCGTCGAGACGATCGCGAGGCATCGGCGAATGCACTGGAAGACTGGCACGCAGGTGGTCGCAAGGGACCCCGGCCAGCCGGGCCGGCTGCGTCCACATCGTCCGGAGAAGCTCGGGCTGCTGACCCGTTTGTGGGCAGTTCCGGTATACCGTCGAATCTACGACCCCGACGGACGGTCTTATCGCGCCCGGCTCAAGGGCGAGTGGTGAATTAGACCGCACATATACGCGCATGCGCTGATGTTTTGCCCCATGTCGTGGCCGCATGCTCGTTAGCATGAGCCAACTCGAGTGGAGCGAACTTGGCGTGAGCGGGCTACCGACAGGAACCGTGACGTTGCTGCTTGCCGACGTCGAGGGTTCGACGCGGCTCTGGGAGACCCAGCCCGAGGAGATGACGGCCGCGATCGCGCGGCTGGACGCCACGCTGTCGGATCTGGTGGCCGCTCATGGCGGCGTGCGACCCGTTGAGCAGGGTGAGGGTGACAGTTTCGTCGTCGCGTTCACCCGTGCCAGCGACGCGGTGACGTGTGCGTTGGCATTGCAGCGCGCGCCGCTTGCGCCGATCCGGCTGCGCATCGGCGTGAACACCGGCGAGATTCAGCTGCGCGACGAGGGCAACTACGTCGGCCCGACCATCAACCGCACAGCGCGGCTGCGCGATCTGGCGCATGGCGGCCAGACGGTGCTGTCGGGCGCGACGGAGGCGATGGTGCTCGACCATCTGCCCGAGGACGCGTGGTGCAACGACCTCGGCGCACATCCGCTGCGTGACCTGCCTCGCCCGGAACGCGTTGTGCAGCTGTGCCATCCGGACATTCGCAACGACTTCCCGCCACTGCGAACATCTGAAACGGAGACCGCACAGCGCCTCCCGGTGCAGCTGACGAGTTTCGTCGGCCGTGAAGGACAAATCGCCGACGTGCGTGGGCTTCTGGCCGACAACCGGCTGGTGACACTCACCGGGGCAGGGGGTTCGGGCAAGACGCGCATGGCGATTGAGATCGCGGGCGAGTTCGGCGACGGTGTCCGATATGCCGACCTCGCGCCGATCACCGACCCGGATCTGGTCCCCGTTGCGGTGGCGCGCGCACTCGGCCTTCCGGACCAACCCGGCCGGTCGCGAATGGACACGGTTGTCCGATTCATCGGTGAGCGTCAACTGCTGTTGGTGCTGGACAACTGCGAGCATCTGCTCGATGCCAGTGCGGAACTCATCCTGGCGCTGCTCGGAGCCTGCCCGGGCCTGACGCTGCTGACGACCAGCCGTGAGCCGATCGGGCTGGCCGGTGAGGTGACATGGCGGGTGCCCTCGCTGTCGCTGACCGATGAAGCGGTCGAGCTGTTCGAAGACCGCGCGCGTCGGGTGAGGCCCGGTTTCACCGCCACCGACGAGGACGCCGTGACGGTGAACGAGATCTGCAGGCGGCTCGACGGTATGCCGCTCGCCATCGAGCTCGCGGCCGCTCGAGTGCGTGCGCTGTCGCTGACCGAGATCCTCGACAGCCTGCACGACCGCTTTCGGCTGCTGACCGGAGGTTCGCGCAGGGCGGTCCGCCGCCAGCAGAGTTTGGGCGCTTCGGTCGACTGGTCGCATGCGCTGCTGACGGATCCTGAGCGCACCCTGTTCCGACGGTTGTCGGCATTCATGGGCGGGTTCGATCTCGATGCCGCACAGGACGTGTGCAGCGGCGGCGCGCTGCCACGACACCAGATCCTGGATCAGCTGACGCTGCTCGTCGACAAGTCGCTCGTCGTCGCCCAGAGCACAAGCGGGCGAACACGATACCTGCTGCTGGAGACCATTCGCCAGTACGCGCTGGAAAAGCTTGGCGAGTCGGGAGAAGCGGACGCCGTCCGTGATTCGCACCGCGATTACTACACATCGATGGGCGCCCTGTTCGACGCTCCGACCCCCGCCGGTCTCGAGCATCTTCTTGATCAGGCCGAGATCGAGATCGACAATCTTCGTGCCGCCTTCGCTTGGAGCCTTGAGCACCAGGAGATCGAACGTGCATTACAGCTCGCGTGCTCGCTATATCCCCTGTGGCTCGTGCGCGGCCGTCTGCTGGAAGGCCTGGCGTGGTTCGACTCAACCGGCGTCAGCGATCCGGGCATCGAGGTCGGTGCGGCGGTTCGCGCGCGGGCGCTCGCCGACAATGCGGTGCTGGGCGCCTTCGCCGTCAGGATGCATGGGATCGGTCAGGCGGAGGAGGCCCTCGCGATCGCGCGCGAACTCGACGATCCTGTCCTGCTGGCCCGCGCGCTCACGTCCTGCATCGCCGCGGCCGCATTCGACGCCGAGGCCGCACGACCGTACATCGTGGAGGCGGACGCCCTTGCCCGGGAACTGGGTGACAATTGGCGGTTGAGTCAAATTCTGGCCTGGCAGGCGTACATGGCGTGCCTCGCTGGGAATCCGGTCACGACGGCCGCCGCCGGCAAGGAGGGCTACACGCTCGCTGACGCCGTCGGCGACCGGTTCACTTCCCGCATGTGCCGCTTCTGGGGTCTCGGGACCGCACCTTTCCAGCGCGGCGAGCCCGCCGAAGCCGTACGGGTATTGCGAGACCTACTTGCCGAGGCGGACGCGTCGGCGGACCTGTTCCATGGCCTCCTCGCCCGTATCGGCCTTGCGCACGCGATGCGCGAATTGGGGCATATAACCGATGCCCGTACTCTCGCCCGCGACAGTGTGGAGGCAGCATCGGGGCTGGGACCCTTCGTGGAGCTGTGGGCGTTGGCGCCGTTGGCTCAGGCGGCTCTCGCGGCGGGTGACTTGGCAGAGGCTGGCGAGGCGACCGATGCTGCGTGGCAACGGGTTATGTCGGAACCCGAATTGGCGATTGCGAACGTGATGCCGACGGTGGAGCTTGCGCTACTCCGTGGAGAACTGACCTCGGCGAGACAGCTGGCCGATGATGCGGTCGCGCCGATGATGGGCTGGCACCGGGCGAAGGCATTGACGACCCGCGCTCATGTTGCGATCGCGCAGGGTGAAGTGGAGCAGGCTGAATGCGATGCTCACGACTCGCTTTCGTGCGCCGCCGAGGTCCAGGCCTATCAAATCGTTCCCGACGCGCTCGAGATCCTCGCCGAAGTTGCCTGTGCGGCCGGAAGTCATCGTGAAGCGGCGCGGTTTGGCGGTGCGGCGGAGGCGATTCGGCACCGAATGGGCGGCATGGTCCGGTTCCCGATCTATGACGAAATTTATGCGACATTGTTCGCGACAGTTCGCGATGCAATGGAGGAGGACGATTTCAACGCCGCGTGGACAGAAGGAGCGGGGTTGTCGATCGAGGAGGCCATCGCCTACGCCCAGCGCGGTCACGGTGAGCGCAGGAGGCCATCGACTGGGTGGGCTTCGCTGACCCCGACCGAGCTGGACGTGGTGCGGCTGGTCAGCGAGGGGCTGGGCAACAAGGACATCGCCGCGCGCCTGTTCGTGTCCCATCGCACGGTGCAGACGCACCTGACGCACGTGTACGCCAAACTCGGACTCACGTCGCGCGTGGCACTGGCCCGGGAAGCGGCTCGGCACGGCTAACTCACCGCCCCCACGGCCAGCCGCAGCCAACCAATCCGACCCGCCTAGCTGATGTCGAGCTGGGCGGGTTTCTCATGTCCGAAGGAGAAACAACGATGAACGACGACGCAGACCGACTGCACGAGGTGCTGGACCACGGCGCCCCCGAGGTCATCTGGCCCGTGCCCGAGAACGCCACCATCCGTCCCGGCTCGGGTCGATCCCTCTGGGACGGACTCAGCATCACGCACTGGAGCGACGATGCCTGACTAGTTGGTGCGTATGAGGGGTAGCTTTCGCGGGATTCGGATTGTCAAAACCTGGGGACCGACGCCTTTTGGATGCCCAGGCTCATGATCGCTGTCAGCGGCAAGGCTTTTCCAGAAATCCATGACGAAGTAATTGATCTTCCCGTCACCGGAACTCGTCACTTTCAGGACGCCACTTTGCAGCACTTCGTAGGTGTCGTCATCGCTGTGTTCGCTGGCTGGAAGGTCGGTGTAGGTCACTGTGAATGCCATGTCTGGAGCCTGCCACGAAGGCGGGGCCCAAGGCTGCGGTTGAGCCAAGTCCTACCGGCGGACTAACCCCTCTCGGGCACTGCCCGCCCCGGAAACGCCCCCCGTGCCGCCTAGTCGGGCCTCGGCCCGAAACGACCTGCGGAGACACCGCACAAATACCCCCTTAAGAACGGAGAGACCATGCACGAAGACGAGATAGCAACTTTGATGACGCCAGAGGACATCGCCGCATACCTCGGCGTGAGTCAGGACCGAGCGACCGAACTGCGTAAGCAATGGCCCGTGGTGGGCACGTAACACCCCGCCGAGGGGTTCCGTGGTCCCGCTGTACGCCAGCGATGACGTGGTGACCCGATGCGCCGAGGGGCACGTCCTGCCCCCGAGGCGGTCTCGCTGCAAGGTCTGCCGGTTCGAACGCCTGTTGGCGCGGTCGGCAGCATGAGCGACGAAGCACAGACCGTAGAGAACACGACCACCGAGGACAACGATGCTGACGTTCACGATCCGGCTACCGCGATGGAAGAAGCTGGTACGGGTAACGATCCTGCCCCGGACGCAGAGACCGGCAATGCTAACAAGGAAGCCGCTAAGTATCGAGTCCGTGCCCGCGAGGCTGAGGCCGAGCGTGATGGCCTGGCCCAGCGAGTAGGGCGCTTTCAACGCAGCGAGCTTGAGCGCATCGCGAGTGCACACCTAGCATCGCCGGCTGATCTGCTGACGTTGTCGGGTAACGAATTGTCCGACTACCTGACCGAGCCCGGGGACATCGACCCGGAGAAGGTCAACGCGGACGCTGCGGTGATCCTCGCCGAGCGTCCCGGCTTGCAGAAGTCGAGCCCTGCTGTCGACCCGATGCAGGGGAGCGGCGGGACGCCCGGCAAGGACGCCCCGTCATGGTCGGACCTGCTCCAGTAGCGCTGCAGATGCCCGCGCTTCAGCGGCGTACTGATCACCAGCTCGACGAGGAACCTTCCTCAGCGTTGCTGGCAGTGGCGTCACCCCGCGCGAGCCCGAGCATCGCGGCCTGGCAGCCGCGATCCGCGCAGTCATGTTGCGCGACCGCTCCGGCAGCCACTCGACGGGTCGAGGTGGTGGTGTTGGCAGTCATCTCAATTCTCCTGTTTGCGTTGTCATTTCGGAGGTTCACCGGCTCGTTCCGGCGACGTACCTACTGTGCTGGAGCAAACGGGACGCGTCTGTCCGCCAACCGGCCGGCACACGGGATGAACTCGATGTCCCCCAATTGGGGGACATCCGTCGCCCGGACTTTGAACGCTACCTAAGCCGTCTGTGGCGGCTCAGCGTTCGCGGTAAGCCTCTGTGAGGCATCGAGGTCCGACCCTAGGTCGGGCCTTTTCTATTCCTACACAACAACTCTCGTAAGGAGAGCCATATGTCCATGATTCACTCCACTACGGCTGATTCGTTTACACCGGAGGATATCGGCGGTCTCGTAGATCTCGCTGTCAAGAAGCAGAGCATCGCTGCACGGTCCGCAACCGTGTATAGCACGGACAAGTTCAAGGTGAGCTTTCCGAAGTGGACGGCTGACCCAGCCGTTTCGTTCTACAACGAGCTGGACACCATAGCCGCCACCGATGGCACCACCGATGAGGTTTCTGGCCTCGTTTACAAGACCGCTGGTATCACCCGCGTGTCGAACGAGCTGCGCGACGACTCGGACCCCTCGATCGGCGACCTCGTGGGTGGGGCGCTATCCAACCAGGTCGCCCGTGCGATCGATGCCGCCTACCTGGCGAATACGACCACCAAGGGACCAGACGGGCTGTTGGCCCAGTCGTACACCGCCGTGGATACCGGTGCCAGCATCACGAATCTCGATCGTGCAGGCTCGGTTCGCTTCGGTGACTGCCGGCTCGGAGCTGACGCACTGGATCGTCAAGCCCGCTGTAGCGGAGGCGCTAAGCAAGATCAAGAAAGCGTCTGGCTCGGCTGAGAACTTGATCTCGTTCGTTGAGGACGGGCTCAAGTGGTGGGCCTGCCTGTGCTGATCTCCAACCAGGTTGATGCCAACACCCTGTTTTGGGGCATTCCGAAGCAGCACGTCGTATTGGTGATGCGTAAAGGCACCGCTGTCAAGCGGTTCCCTGCCGTTTACAACGACGGCACGGACATCCGCGCTGTCAGCCGGTTCGGCCTGGCGTTCCTCAATGAGCCGGGTTTGGTTCGCGGATACGACGCCGCCTAACCAACTCGGAGGGAGGTCCGGGGATTCGTCCGGACCTCCCTCCCCGCCACATAGCCGTCGGACACTAGGCAAGAGCGGCCAGTGAACGTGCGTAATTAACCTCGTGAGTATTGCTCCCGTGGTTAATAGACTCCCCTATGTGCCGATTCAACCACTGACGTTGCCGGCGATCATCGCCGCTCGGCTGTCTCGTAGTGCGTCACCGCGCATGCCGCGATGAATAGCACGGCTCCGACACCAGCGGCGACAACCGGATCGACGCCAAGCTTCCAGATCGTCATGCCGACACCGACGACGATCAGGACGCCGCAAATAAGGATTGCTGTTCTTACCTCTTCCATGGCTAGGGATGGTAGCCAGCAAAGGACAAGATCACATGGGAATGGCCCAGGGAGTTTCTAGCCGTGGCCCGGCACCAAGACCGGACCGTAAGTCGCCAACCATTTGAGCCATTCGATAAGGAGCCTTTCTTGACCACCGAGACGGTCCCGCCCACCCGCCGCCGTGGCGGGCGCAGCCACCAGCGCAGGCAGAAGCAGCTCTGTGCTAGGGAAGGCTGTACCCAGTCGCTCAAACCCGGCAGTCGGTACGGCTCATGTTCGATGCTGTGCTATCAGGTGTGCCGTGCGCTGGAAGAAGCTGAGCGCGTGGCTAAAGCAACCGATGGCCCCGCAGGTACCGAGCACTGGCTTACAGCGGTAGCGCTGAACGATGCGTTAACCGCGTACTAGGACAGCGACAGGCGGATCTACTTCGCAGCTCGTGAGGTAGGGATCACCTATGACGGTTGGCAAGCGATCAAGCGCGGCGACGGCCAACAGTGTGGTTTGCCACGGAACGATAATTAAAGGCGCGTGAGTCAGGGCGTGGCCGCGACACGATACGGGCCGCCAGCCGCGCGGGCTCGGTAGGAGCCAATTCCTCTGTGGCGCACCTGTTGTTGACGTTGTTGTTAGATGTCGTCGGCTGTCAACGCCATCAGGTAGTGGTCGATCGGTGTGCGAGCCGTGAGACTGCTCTGCAATACGGACGGCAGGTCGGCCACTAACTTGGCGGCGAGGTCGTGAAGTTTGACGTTGAAGTGTTGGGATAGCCTCGTCATAATTCCGAACGCGGACTGGGCGTCGAGCTCGTAGATCGCCATCAGCATGCCTTTGGCCTGTTCAATTACTTCTCGGTGAGCGACGATCACGTGCAATTCGTCACCGACCTCTTGTTGCAGATCGGCGTTGAATGCTTCGGTGACATCGACGTAGAAGCCCTGGGTTGCGACGGTCCGTCCGGAAGGGTCGGTGACGGCATCGCCGACAACGACGATTTTGCGGGTTTGTCCGGTGGTGGTTCGTATGCGATGCCGACTGCTGAACGGCGCGGATGACTTTTTGAGCAGTGCTTTAACACGCGCGAGATCTTCGGGATGCTTGTGGCTCAAGACAAGTTCAGTGGTCGGTTGTACCTCGCCTGGTTCGTAGCCATGCATCTTTGCGACCGTGTCCGACCACGTCCAGGTGTCGGTGTCGTAGCGGTATTCGAAGGTGCCGACGCGCTGAGGCGGGCCGCCTAGGAGCGCACCATCCAAAGCCCCCGGTGGTGCCGGGCCACCGGTGCCGGTTTCGCCGCCAGGCCGGCGACGTGATGTGTGCCCAAAATGGGCGCTCACTAGGGTCTCCCGCCTGCTGTCGTTCGGAGTGTGTGACCGCCGCTGGCCCCGTTGCCAGTGGCGGTGTGCCTTCAATACTAGGAAATAAACGGCAATAATGTCAATAATACGGAAACAATTTCCGCATTGAATGGCACATCGGCTGGCGAGCAACGGATCCAGATGCGATGCCTTACCGAGTGAGGCATGTCTCTCGGGGTCACCGCCTACCAGTCGGTCTGAGGGCTGGGGGATCGTGGATTACTGCGAGGGCGTGCGTCTGGTCGGCAGACCCGCCAGGGACCAGGGGGTATTCCCCTACGCATCCCGGCGTGACCGGACGGTGCAGTACGAGCGCTGGCTAGCTGCGAAGTCCGTCGGGTTCACCCGTGAGCAGTGGCGAACGCTCAAAGACAGGCAGTCGTCAGCTTTTCCGGGGCCGACCCCCGCCGACGCCAGGCCCCGGACGTGAGGCGTTCCACTTATTGATGGTGGCGGCTTCCATCCTCGTCCAGCTATGCGTGATGGGCAAACGTGCGGCTCTGCGTTCGGCGTCAACGTCGTGTCAATTGCGCGTCACATCGTTCGCAAGCAAATGCCGTCTTGTCGACCGGCACCCACTGTATGTGCCGGCACGTGCTGCACCGCACGTTCGTGCCTCGCACTGCGGTCTCCGACTTGCTCATGACAGCAAACAGTACGGCAACGGACCCAAGATAACTACCGATTGGCAAACGCGATCGGCTTGGCAAACGCGATCGGCTAGTGATGCCGAATTGACCACCTCGTAGTCCGGGGGTTCGATGGTTGGGACGAGTGGGATGTCCAGACAAACGTCGCGACTCCCCGCATGGTGTGGGGTGGGGTGTAGGTAGGGCACTAGGTGGGTGGGTGTGGGCAGGGTGCGCTGCTGTGGGGGTGGGCGCCTGGCGTGCAGGTGCACTGCGCAGGCGCAGGCTGGCCCGGCTAGGAGTGGGAGCTGGGCCGTCAGGCCGCTCCGCGTGTGCTGACCTGCGGGTATGTGGCCGCCTCCTACCCCAGGGAGGTATACCCTACCCGCCCTCGGGAAGACCGGTCGGTAATGCGCCTCTGTCATCCGCTGAGGAATCTAGAAACCTGATTTTTCAACTGAGCCGCAGGTCAGCGGCTAAATCGCACGCTAGAAAGGCACCCAAAGTGGTATCGAAACCGAGGATGCCCCGAGGTCTCGGCACCGAGGGTCAAAAGCTCTGGACCGGCGTGATCGGTGAGTTCAATCTCGCCTACGAGCCGCACAAAGTCCGCATCCTGACCGATGCGTGTAAGACCGATCTGATCAAGCGGCTAGACGATGCCGCTGTCAAGGCCCCGTTGACCGTCAAGGGGTCGATGGGCCAAGAGGTCATCAATCCGCTTATCGCGCAAGCCCAAACGGCGCGGATGCAGCTAGCCCAACTGCTGGCACGACTCAACTTCACACAGGAAGACGACGACTGATGGCGATGTCGCCTACACGACGGCACAACCGTCAACCGAAGAACTCCACGAAGCCATAGCAGCCCGTCTCCCGGACGAACTCAAGTCGTTCGACGCCTGGTACTACAACTCAGGCGACGGCACCGAGCACGGGCTACACGATTACCTCTCCGTTCTGAACACCCGCATCGCGAACCCGGATATTCAGTCGGTCGACGTGATGAACGCAGCCGGCCTCTCGGTAGCCGACTGGTTCCGGCACATGCTCACACGGCCAATCGGCTCGTGATCCAACTCAGCTTCCGATCATGATAGGACGACCCCCACATGGCTTACGCCGAAGCAACAGACGTTGCGACCCGTTCAGGTCGCACCCTCACCTCGGAGGAGACCTCCCTCGTAGAGACCCGGCTAGAAGATGCCGAACGGCGCATCAAGCACCGGATTCCCGACCTGGCCGACCAGATCGAAGCCGAGATGATAGACGTCGAAGACGTCAAACAGGTCGAAGCCGAGGCCGTACTCCGGTTGGTTCGTAACCCGGACGGCTACATCTCCGAAAGTGATGGCACCTACGGGTATCAATTCAGCCGTGAGCTTGCCAGCGGAAAGCTTCAGATACTCCCCGAAGATTGGGCCGTGCTCGGCATCACTGCCCCTGTGGCTGTGCTCGTGCCCACGTTCACTGAATCTCTCACGACCCCAACCGTCAACCCGTTTATGACGGGTGGCTGACCGTGAGCCTCTTGAATCGTGGCACTGAAGTCGTCACCGTCTTCCCCGATGAAATGATCATCGACGAAGACGGCAACAAAAAGATGCGACCGAGCGCGGCGTCGTTTGTCGTGCCGTAGTCCAGCCGATCACCACGACCGAAGATGACAAGGTCGGGTTTCAGACGATGGCGAAGTACCGGTTGAGGCTGGTCGGTTACCCCGGTAACCCCTCGCTGCTCGGTTCTCAGGCCGTGGTCGAGTGGCAGGGCAAGCGCTACTCCATCGACGGGGAGCCGATGCAATACAACGGCTCACCGCGTACCCGGCACGCCGATTACCTGATGGTCCGCTACTGACTCGTTTGTGTGTAACTGAAACAACTGCGGTCGCGGTTCTTCCCGCGGGGCCTGGCCGGCTTCATCGGGCTGCGGGATCAGACCTGTCGCACGCCCTACTGTGATGCTCCGATCCGGCATCGCGACCACGCCCAACCGCATCACCGCGACGGGCCGACCAGTGCCGCGAACGGCTTGGGTGACTGCGAACGCTGCAACTACGCCAAGGAAGCACCCGGGTGGCGAGTGACGGCCGGCGATGACGAAAACGGTGTGCATTCCGCCGAATTTCTGATGCCGACCGGACACCACTACCGATCCACAGCGCCCCCGGGCCCGATGCTAGTAGAGGTCAGCGAACTCGAGACGCGCATCGGCATCGCGCTGGCTGCATAGGGCTCAGCTGACTGCGCGATAGCGCCGCTCCGGCCGGCCGACGCCGTATTGCAGCCGGATCTCCAATACCCCGGTACTGAGATAGTGCTCGAGGTAGCGGCGTGCGCTGACGCGTGAGATTCCCACTTGCTCTGCGCATTCCGCGGCGGAGACCTCACCGGCGTCTCGGACCGCGTCCAGCACCAACCGACCGGTCTCGGCGCCGAGCCCCTTGGGCAGCACCTCCTGCGGCGACGGCGACTCCGGGACCACCGAACAGCGAGTCAATGAGCGACTGGTCAACGCCCTCAGCGGACTCCAGTGCCTCGGCGCGCGTCGCGAACGCCTCCAACTTGGCCTTCAGCTGGTCAAACTCGAACGGCTTGATCAGGTAGTCGGCCGCACCACCGTCGAGCGCACCGCTCACCGTGTCCAGCTCGCGCGCGGCGGTGATCATGATGACGCCTACCCGGTCGCCGTCGGATCGCAACTGCTGCAACACCTCGAGACCGGTCATGTCGGGCAGATAGACGTCGAGCAGGATCAGCTGCGGCCGTAATTCGCGAGCTGCCGACAGGGCTTCGGCGCCGGTGCGGGCAACGCCGACCGCACGAAAGCCGTCCACCTGTTCGACGAACCTGCGATGGATCTCAGCGACCATGAAGTCGTCGTCGACGACCAGCACGTCACGCATGCGCGGCCTGTTCGGTCGTCAAGGCGGACCGGTTCTCCGGCAACCGCACCGTGAACAGCGCACCACCGGCCGGACCGTCGCTCACCACGGCCGTGCCGCCGTGCTGGGCGGTCACCAGCCGCACCAACGCCAGTCCGATTCCGCGGCCCCCGGGCACTTCCGGCTTCGAGGTGACACCGCGGGCGAAGATCTCTTCCCGAAGATGCTCGGGCACACCAGGTCCGGAGTCGGTCACCGAGATCGTCAGCCCGTCACGATCATCGATGTGCACCGTTACTCGGGCCGGCTCCGATCCCACCGACACGTCGACGGCGTTGTCGATCAGGTTGCCCAGCAACGTGATCACGTCGGTCGCCAGCGCCGGAGGCAGCGCGGTCAAGTTCGATTCCGGCGCAATGTGCAGTGACACCCCGCTTTCGGCGGCCAGCGACGTCTTCGCGATCAGCAGGGCAGCCACCGCAGGGTCGGATATCCGTCGGGTGACTGCTTCGTTGATCTCCGCGCGGCGCCGGGTGAGCGTGCCGACGAGGTCGCGCACGGAGTCGTACTCGCCGAGCTGGACGAGTCCGGAGATGGTGTGCAACTGGTTGGCGAACTCGTGGGTCTGGGCTCGCAGTGTGTCGGTGACGCTCTTGTGCGACGACAGCTGGCCCTGCAGGGCCGCCAGCTCGGTGCTGTCGCGCATCGTCGTCACCGTCCCGATCACCTGGCCCTGACTCGTCGCCGCCCGCCGGTTGAGCGCCAGCACCCGCGTGCGGGTGGCGATCACGACGTCGCGGCCGTCTTCGCCCGACAACAGGAAGTCCACCACCGCCGGATCGAGTCCGACGCTGTCCACCCGGCGGCCCACGGCAGCACCCGTCAGGCCGAGCAGCTCATGCGCGCTGTCGTTCAGCAGCGTGATATCGCCCTCGTTGTTCACCGCGACCACACCTTCACGAATGCTGTGCAGCAACGCTTCCCGGTGATCGGCAAGGCCGGCGATCTCGGCGACCTCCAACCCGCGGGTGTGGCGTTTGATGCGCCGGGACAGCAGCCAAGACGCGAGCAGGCCGAGCGCCGCACCGAGGCCGAGGTAGAACAACAGCCGCTCGCCTGCGCCGCTGAGCAGTTCCCACACCGACGGATACCGCTCGCTGACCGAGACGACCGCCAACACGTCGCCGTTCGTCGACAGGATCGGCACCTGCCCGACCAGGCTGTGCACGCCGTCGACGTCGTCGTCGCCGAACCACGCCCGGCCCTCGTCGGCCCGGCTGGGTCCCAAGTCCATCCGCGAGCCGATACGCGAAGGATCCGACGACACCCGGATGGTGCCGTCCGGATCGAGAATCTCCGCCAGGCCTGCGCCCGAGAGCGCCACGGCGCGATCCACCTCCGGTGCCAGCACCCGGGCCGCGAACGGGTCGGCGTAGCGATCCCGGACGATCGGGGTCGAGGCCATGTTCTCGGCGACCGCGATCATGCGCTGACCGCGGACCTCGCGGAACTCCCGGGTGGACTGCGCGACCGAGACCGCCCCCACCGCCAGCAGCACCACCGCCACCACCAGCAACTGGAACACCAGGAACTGGCCCGCCAGGCTGCGCCCCCTAAGCAGGCGAACGACCGACGACCGCCATGGCTGCGCCATGTTCTTAATGACCAATACTTCCTTTGCGTCCGAATCAGTGACGTGGCTCACTGTTCGGGTCCAGTATTGCTGAGCATCACAAATCAGTGATTGGGGACGACTGTGAAAAAGACCGGGTTCAGACGAGGCCGGTGCGCAATGATCACCGGCTTGGTCATCGCGGTGATAGCGGCGCTGCTGGTATCCGCGTGTGGCGTCACGCGTGGCGAGCAAGAAAGCGGATTGCACCGGCTTCGCATGATGGTGCCGAACAGTCCGGGCGGCGGCTACGACCTGACGGCGCGTACCGCCGTTAAGGTCATGGAAGACGACGACATCACCGGGCGCGTCGAGGTGTTCAACGTGATCGGCGCCGGCGGCACCGTGGCGATGGCTCGGCTGATGAACGAAAAAGGCAGCAACGACCTGATGATGATGATGGGGCTCGGGGTGGTTGGCGCCACCTACACCAATGGATCCAAGGCACGCGTGTCGGATGCGACGGCGCTCGCGAAGATGATCGAGGACCCGGGAGCCATCTTCGTTCCGGCGGACTCGCCCTTCAAGACGGTGCAGGACTTCGTCGCCGCGTGGAAGGCTGATCCGTCGAAGGTCACCATCGGCGGCGGATCGTCACCGGGCGGGCCCGACCACCTATTTCCGATGGAAACGGCCAAGGCCGTCGGCGTCGACCCGAAGGCGGTCAACTTCGTCTCCTACGACGGTGGCGGCGATCTGCTCACCGCGCTGCTCGGCAAGAAGATCACGGTTGGCACGTCGAGCCCGGGTGAATTCATCGACCAGATCGAGGCCGGCCAGTTGCGGGTGCTCGCGGTGTCCAGCGATGAACGAATCGAGGGCATCGATGCCCCGACTCTGAAGGAGGCCGGTATCGACCTCACCTTTGCCAACTGGCGCGGAATCCTGGCTCCGCCGGGCATTTCCGATGAAGCCAAACAGGCGATGGTGAAAGTACTCGAGGAGTTGCACGGCACGCAGCAGTGGAAGGAGGCGCTGGTGAAGAACGGCTGGACCGACGCGTTCGTGACCGGTGCGCAGTTCGAGCAGTTCCTGAAGGACCAGGACAACCGGGTCTCGTCGACCCTGACCGAATTGGGGCTGGTATGAGCACTACCGAACAACAGGACCGTCCGGTCGAGAAGACGGTCGACAAGGCGCAATACCTGGTCTGCGCGGTGCTGGTCGCGGTCGGCGCATTCCTGATCTACGACGCGTTGTCCCTGGAGGCGGGTTTCGCGAAGGTGGATCCGGTGGGCCCGCGGATGTTCCCGATCGTCGTCGGCATCGGCTTGATCGTGTTGGCGATCATCTTGGCCATCGCGATTCCGCGCGGCTCGACCGGTGAGGAGGAAGGGGGCGAGGACATCGACACGAGCACGCCGGCTGACTGGCGCACGGTTGGACTGCTCGTCGGGTTGTTCGTGGCCGTGATCGTGCTGGTGGTGCCGCTGGGTTGGGCGATCACCGGGACCCTGTTGTTCGCCGGGGCCGCAACGATTCTCGGCAGCAAGCGATACGTTCTCAATGTCATTATCGGCGTGGTGCTGGCGGTCGGCAGTTTCTACGCGTTTTATTCCGGGCTCGGAATCCCGCTGCCCGCAGGCATTCTGGACGGGATTCTCTGACATGGACAATTTCAACTGGCTGATGCAGGGCTTCGCCGAGGCGGCCACGCCGATGAACCTGCTCTACGCGGTGATCGGTGTGCTGCTGGGTACTGCGGTCGGTGTGCTGCCCGGTATCGGCCCGGCGATGACGGTGGCGCTGCTGTTGCCGATCACCTACAACGTCCCCCCGAGTGCGGCGTTCATCATGTTCGCCGGCATCTTCTACGGCGGCATGTACGGCGGGTCGACCACCTCGATCCTGTTGAACACGCCGGGTGAGTCGTCGTCGGTCGTCACGGCCATCGAGGGCAACAAGATGGCCAAGGCGGGCCGCGCGGCCCAGGCGTTGGCGACCGCGGCGATCGGATCGTTCGTCGCGGGCGCCATCGGCACCACCCTGTTGGCGGCGTTCGCGCCGTCGATATCGCGGTTCGCGGTGACGCTGGGCGCCCCGTCCTACCTGGCGATCATGCTGTTGGCGCTGGTGATGGTGACCGCGGTGCTGGGCTCATCCAGGCTGCGCGGCGCGATCGCGCTGCTGCTGGGGCTGGCGATCGGCATTGTCGGCATCGACTCACTGACCGGGCAGCCGCGCGCAACGTTCGGGCTGCCGCTGCTGTCCGACGGCATCGACATCGTGGTGATCGCGGTGGCGATCTTCGCCGTCGGCGAGGCGCTGTGGGTGGCGGCGCATCTGCGGCGTCGGCCGGCCGAGATTATTCCGGTCGGCCGGCCGTGGATGAGCCGGGCGGACTTCGGTCGCTCGTGGAAGCCGTGGCTGCGCGGCACCGCGTACGGGTTCCCGTTCGGCGCGCTGCCGGCCGGCGGCGCCGAACTGCCGACGTTTCTGTCCTATGTCACCGAGAAGAAGCTGTCCAAGCACCCCGAGGAGTTCGGCCATGGCGCGATCGAGGGGGTGGCCGGGCCGGAGGCGGCCAACAACGCCTCGGCCGCCGGCACGCTGGTGCCGATGCTGTCGCTGGGGTTGCCGACCAACGCCACAGCGGCGGTGATCCTGGCCGCGTTCGTCTCGTACGGGATTCAGCCCGGCCCCACCCTGTTCGAGAAGGAGCCGCTGCTGATCTGGACGCTGATCGCCAGCCTGTTCATCGGCAACTTCCTGCTGCTGGTGCTGAACCTGCCGCTGGCGCCGCTGTGGGCGAAGCTGTTGCGCACCCCACGGCCCTTCCTGTACGCGGGCATCCTGTTCTTCGCCACGCTCGGCGCGCTCGCGGTCAACGTGCAGGCGCTGGACCTGGCGCTGCTGCTGGTGTTCGGCCTGCTCGGGCTGATGATGCGCCGCTTCGGGCTGCCGGTGTTGCCGCTGATCATCGGCGTCATCCTGGGCCCGCGGATCGAGCGTCAGCTGCGCCAGAGCCTGCAGCTCGGCGGCGGGGACTGGACCAGCCTGTTCACCGAGCCCGTCGCGATCGGTGTCTACATCCTGATCGTCGCGCTGCTGCTCGCCCCGCTCATCCTGCGGCTGGCGCACCGCCCCGAGCCGGATCTCGTCCACGCCAGTGCTCTCGAGGAGCATGAAGAAGCGAAGCGCGCAGAAAAGGCCGGAGCATGATCGTCGTCGGATACTCCGCAGACCGATACGGCACGGCGGCCCTGGAACACGGGATCACCGAGGCGAAACGACGGAACACGAATCTGCTGGTGATCAACGCCACCCGCGGTGATGCGTTGGCCGACCCCCGCTTCGCGCAGTCCGACGAGGTGCACGACGTCGAGGAGCGGCTCAACCGGTGTGGGGTCGAGTTCGAGCTCGCCCAGCCCGTCGGGGTCGACGCCGCCGATGAGCTGCTGAAGGCGATGGAAAATGACGACGCCGAACTTCTTGTGGTCGGTATCCGCCATCGCAGCCCGGTGGGCAAGCTGCTGCTCGGCAGCGTTGCGCAGCGGGTGCTGCTGGAATGCCCCAAGCCGGTGCTGGCCGTGAAGCCGAACGAACCGTAAGAAGGGGCCGAGATGTCCACAACTGAGACTTCTCAGGCCCCCACCAAACGCAGTAGGCCGTTTCTGCTGACTGGGGAGGGCTGGCCCTACCTGCTCGTGCCGTTGATCCCGGTCGCGATCGTCCTGGAGTTCCTGCATGCCGACGCGGTGGCGGTGTTCGCCGCTTCGGCGCTCGGAGTGATCCCGACGGCGGCGCTGATGGGCCGGGCGACCGAGGAGCTGGCCGCCCGGTCGGGCCCGGGCATCGGTGGTCTGCTCAACGTCACGTTCGGTAACGCACCGGAGTTGATCATCGCGCTGTTCGCGCTGGGCGCCGGGCTGCACGAGGTGGTCAAGGCCTCGCTCATCGGGTCGATCCTGGGCAATATCCTGCTGGTCCTCGGGGTGTCGATGCTGGTGGGCGGGAGAAAACGGGAGCGGCAGCGCTTCGAGCTGCGGGCGGCCACCGCCCAGTCGCTGATGCTGCTGCTGGCCACGGTGGCGCTGGTGATGCCGGCGATATTTCAGCTGGTGGCCGGCGGCGGGCTGCCCGACCCGGCGGCCAAGGCGGTGGCATTCCCCAGCGACCTGCAGGCGCTGTCGGTCGGGGTGGCCATCGTGCTGCTGGCCTCGTACGCGGCCGGGTTGGTGTTCTCCCTGAAGACCCACGCGCACCTGTTCAACCCCTCCCATGACGAAGAAGAGCACGGCGGCGAGCCGTGGTCGGTCCGCAAGAGCGTGCTCATGCTGGCAGGTGCGGGTGCCGCGGTGGGCTGGATGTCCGAGATCCTGGTCCACTCGATCACCGAGGCGTCGGCGGCCATCGGGCTGTCCCCGTTCTTTGTCGGCGTTATCGTCGTGGCGGTGGTGGGCAACGCCGCCGAGCACTGGGTCGCGGTATATTTCGCCTCCCGCGACAAGATGGACATTTCCGTCAACATCGCGGTGGGATCGGGTGCCCAGATCGCCCTGTTCGTCGCTCCGGTGCTGGTGCTGGCGTCGTTCGTCATCGGGCCGTTCCCGATGGCCCTGGTGTTCAACGGGTTCGAGCTCGGCGCGGTGTTCCTGGCGGTCATCATCGCCAACGAGGTCACCCAACGCGGCGAGTCCACCTGGTACGAAGGCCTGCAACTACTCGCCATCTATGTCGTCCTCGGGCTCACTTTCTTCTTCGTTTGATGCGCATGGATCGCTTGGCGGCAGCGCACAGAATTGGTGGATCGTCTTGGTTTGCAGCAGTTTTCGGATACGGAGGGTGAGATGACGTCGCTTGCGGAAGGCGCCGACAGGGGGGACGTGGCCGGACCAACGACTTCGGGTGAGGAGGAGCGCAGCGGGTCCAACCCGCCGTTGACGGGTACCCGCGTGTTGGATGTCAGCACGGTGTATGCCGCTCCTATCACCGGGATGCTGTTGGGCGACTTCGGTGCCGATGTGATCAAAATTGAGCATCCGCAGGGAGATCCCGCGCGGACTCATGGTTGGAACCACGAGGGACATGGCTTGTGGTACAAGGTCATCGCCCGCAACAAGCGCACGATGACGCTCAACTTCAGCAAGCCGGCCGGACAAGACATTCTGCGCCGACTGATCTCGGACACCGACGTACTGATCGAGAACTTCCGTCCGGGCGTGATGGAAAAGTGGGGGCTCGCTCCGGCGCAGCTGCACGAAATCAACCCGCGCCTGATCATGCTGCGGGTCACGGGGTTTGGGCAGGATGGCCCCTACGCGGAGCGGCGCGCCTTCGGCACCCTCGCCGAAGCCATGAGTGGGTTTGCCCACCAGACTGGGCAGGAAGACGGGCCGCCCACGCTGCCGCCATTCGGCCTGGCCGACGGCGTGGCGGGGATCACCGGTGCATTCGCCGTGGTGTCCGCGCTCTATGCACGTGACGCGCGTGGTGGTACGGGGCAGGTCATCGACCTGTCCCTGTTGGAGCCGCTGTTGGGCATCCTTGGACCGGGCCCGACCGTGTTCGATCTGCTCGGCGTGATCGCCGGACGACACGGCAACCGATCCCCCAACAATGCCCCACGCAACGCCTATCTGACCCGAGACGGACGCTGGGTCGCCGTGTCCGCCAGCGCCACATCGGTAGCCGAACGTGTGATGCGGCTCGTCGGGCGACCCGACATTGCGGAAAAGCCGTGGTTCTCCTCTGCCGGCGAACGCAGCCGCCGCAGCGAGATGCTCGACGGGGCGGTGACAAAGTGGATCGCCGCGCGCGACTTGGAGGAAGTGGTGAAGGCGTTCGAAGAAGCGGGCGCAGCGCTGGCCCCTATCTACGACGTGGAACAGCTCATGCAAGACCCACAAGTGCTGTACCGCGACACCATCACCACCGTCGAAGACGAAGACCTCGGCCCGATCAAGATGCAAAACGTGATGGCGCGCCTCACCGGAACGCCGGGCACGATCCGGTTCCCCGGCCGGCGGCTCGGCCAGGACAACGAGGAGCTGTACCAGGAACTGTTGAGCATCGGCGCCGAAGAACTCGACAAACTTCGGGCCGAAGGCGTCCTCTGATGGACCGCAGCTACTTGTTCGCCCCCGGACACAACGAGAAACTGCTCTCCAAGGTCTTCGACGCCGGCGCCGACGCCGTGATGCTCGATCTCGAGGACGCCGTACCTATAGACCACAAGGACACCGCGCGACGACTTGTCGCCGAGGTGCTCGTTGACCATCCGGCGTGGGTCCGTGTCAACGCGGCCGGAACCGATTTGTGCGCCGCCGACCTCGAGGCCGTGGGTGCGGTTGCGCACGGAATCCGAATCCCGAAGACCGAGTCGCCCGATGACGTCCGCTGGGTGGCCGAGCGGGCACCCGGCAAGTTGATTATCTGTGCAATCGAAAGCGCCCGCGGGGTATTGGCGGCGTACGACATTGCCCGAGTTCCCGGGGTGCGGCATCTGGCCATGGGCGGCGTGGACCTGCAGCGCGACCTCAGCGCGAGCAACGGGAATCTCCAGACGCTATACGTCCGGTCCCAGCTCGTTGTCGCCTCACGTGCGGCCGGCATCGAGCGGCCCATCGACAGCGTGTACCCGCAACTCGACGATGAGACCGGCCTACGGGAGCAAGCCCAGTTTGCGTTGTCGCTGGGCTTCTTTGGCAAGTCAGCGATCCATCCCCGCCAGCTGACCGTGCTGCACGATGTGTTCACGCCGAACGACGAAGAGATCGCCTGGGCGCAGGAAGTGGTCGCTGCGTTCGATTCTGCCGGAGGTGCCGCCCTACGATTGCCGAGCGGCGAGTTCGTCGACGTACCCGTCGCTGACCGAGCCAAACGAGTCCTGGAACTGGCCGCAAGCCTCCGCAAGCCACGAAGCTGATGCGATTTCGGCGGCACGGATCCTCCCTCACGCTCTTTCGTCGAACGTGAGGGTATTGCGAAGAACTACAAAGAATTTCGCGGTACGTTCACACTCGGCGTTTGATCCGGATGCTGCCGTCGACGACCGACACCGGGTAATTGCGCACCGACAAACGACTTGTTTCGGCTTCGATTCCTGCGCGAGTCGGCCATGAATCCCGTTGTGCACGCCTGCTTCGGCACCATGTGAGCCGGTGTTGACCTGGGCGATACCAGGGGGCAACGGAGGCGGAATGGCTTGGCCGTACTTCTGTTGTCATGAGCCGTGACCGCAACATCGACCACTGGGACGCCGAAGACGTAGAGGCATGGGAGTCGGGTGGCAACAAGATCGCCAGGCGCAACCTGATCTGGTCGATCTTCGCCGAGCATGTGGGCTTTTCGATCTGGTCGATCTGGTCGGTGATGGTGCTGTTCATGCCGCAGAACGCCTATCACATCGATGCTGCGGGCAAGTTCTACCTCGTCGCGATGCAGGGACTTGCCAGCGGCGACATCAAGGCGTGCTGGATCATCTGCACGAATCCCGTTGCCACCGTGGCGAATCGGAAGATAGTGATCACCGGGCTGGAGGCAGCCGAGCTCGTCATCACCCAGGACGCTTACCAAGCGACCGCGACAGACCACTATGCCGACATCGTGCTGCCCGCCACGTTGTGGGCGGAATCCGACGCCGTAATGGTGAATTCCGAGCGCAACCTCACTCTGCTGCAGGCGTCCATCCCGCCCGCCGGGCAGGCCCGCCCGGACTGGCAGCTGATCTGTCAGGTCGCCGCGCACATGGGCTTCGGTGAGGACTTCGATTTCTCGTCCAGCGAGCAGGTATTCGACGAGATCCGGCGGTTCTCCAACCCGAAGACCGGCTACGACCTGCGCGGGGTCAGCTATGCGCGGCTTCGGCAGACACCCCTGCAGTGGCCCTGCCCACCCGACGACGACCGGGACCGCCATCCGATCCGCTACCTCAACGACGGGGTCAGCCAGGACCTGTTCGTCGACGCCGACGGACATCGGCCCCGGTTGGCCTTTCCCACCCCGTCGCGGCGGGCGGTGTTTCACGCGCGCCCGCACATGGATCCGCACGAGCTGCCCGACGACGACTTCCCGTTGGTACTCAACACGGGTCGGCTGCAGCACCAGTGGCACACCATGACCAAGACCGGCAAGGTGGCCAGGCTGAACAAGCTCGACAGCGGGCCGTTCGTCGAGATCCATCCGTCCGATGCGTCGCGATCGGCATCGTCGACGGCCAACCCGTCGAGCTGACGTCGCGTCGTGGTCGCGCCGTGCTGCCCGCCGTGGTGACCGAACGGATGCGGCCGGGGAACTGTTTCGCGCCGTTCCACTGGAACGACGAGCACGGTGAGTACCTGACGATCAACGCCGTGACCAACGACGCCGTCGACCCCGATTCCCTGCAACCCGAGTTCAAGGTGTGCGCGGTGAGCGCCCGACCGGACCGGTCCCGGCCGGCGCCCGGCGGCTGCGCGGCCGTGGGCGGCGGACCTCTGGTGGTGTGGGCGTCGCAGACCGGCAACGCCGAGGACTTCGCCGCCCGGCTGGCTCGGCGGCTGGGCGACTCGCAGCTGGTCAACATCGACAACCTGCCGCTGTCGCGGCTGGCGGCCGCCCGCGACGTTCTGATCGTCACCAGCACGTTCGGTGACGGCGGCCCGTCGGACAACGGGGTCGACTTCTGGGATCGCCTCGGTGCGCCCGACGCGCCCGCCCTCGACGGCGTCCGCTATGCCGTGCTGGGCATCGGCGACCGTTCGTACGCCGATTTCTGCGCCCACGCCAGGTCGATCGACGGCCGGCTGGCAGATCTCGGCGCCACGAAGTTCCTGGACCGAACCGAGTGCGAGGCCTATGACGACGGGCCGATGTCTCAATGGGCCGATCGGGTCGCCGCGATGCTGGGCGCGTCCGGCGAACCGGGAACCCGCGTGGCCGAGCCGTTCACCCGGGCCGATCCAGTCCTCGCGCCGCTCTGCCGCCACACCGTGCTGACCGCGCCCATGTCGCCGAAGGAGGTGCGCCAGTTAGGTTTTGACATCTCCGAATATGAGGTCGGTTATGCGGTCGGCGACGCGCTCGGGGTGTGCGCCACCAACAGTCCCGCTGTCGTCGACGCATGGCTGGCAGCGACAGGCCTGCGCGGAGACGAGGTCGTCGAGGTCGACGGTGTGCATCGGACGCTGCGCGATGCCCTGACCGGGTCGTATGACGTCTGCCGGATCACGCCCGACCTGCTTCGGTTCGTCGCCGAGAACTGCGCGGCGGCAGCCAAGGCGCTGCGAGCGCCCACCAACCGGCTGAACAAGTGGCTGGCGGGACGCAACGGGCTGGACATCGTCGAGGAATTCACCGTGCGTGCCGAGCCCGCGCAATGGCAGGAGGTGCTGGTCCGGCTGACGCCGCGGAACTACTCGA
This sequence comes from uncultured Actinomycetota bacterium, assembly GCA_963800125.1. Lineage (GTDB taxonomy): Bacteria > Actinomycetota > Actinomycetes > Mycobacteriales > Mycobacteriaceae > Mycobacterium. Next base: position 132,079 of record CAWDAC010000010.1, read on the forward strand.
TCTCATCGAGCCCGCTGGTCAGCCCGCACGAGGTGCAGCTGACGGTGTCTGTCGTGCGCTACCGGGGACACCGCGGCGGTCAGCGCGGCGGGGTGTGCTCGACATTTCTGGCCGACCGCGCCGCCGCGGCGCCGGTGCCGGTGTTCCTTCAGCGGTCGCCGCATTTCCGCCCGCCGAAGGATGCCAAGACGCCGATGATCATGGTGGGGCCCGGCACCGGGATCGCGCCGTTCCGTGGCTTCCTCCAGGAACGCCGCGCCCTGGGCCACACCGGACGCAACTGGCTCTTCTTCGGCGATCAGCGGCGCAGCGAGAACTTCTACTACCGAGACGATTTGCAGGACATGGTCCACGACGGCTTCCTCAACCGGCTGGACCTGGCGTTCTCGCGTGACCAGGCCGACCGCGTCTACGTGCAGCACAAGATGCTCGACCACGGCGCGGACGTTTGGCGTTGGCTGGATGAGGGGGCGCATTTCTATGTGTGCGGCGACGCCACTCGGATGGCCCGGGACGTCGACGCCGCACTGACGTCCATCATCAAGATGCACGGGGGGATGTCCGAGGAAGCGGCGCACCAACACAAGCGCGAGCTGGTGGCGGAGAAGCGCTACGTCCGCGATGTGTACTCAGTCTGCGCACGCGAGGAGCAAGAAAGGCATCTGCGCACGCGAGGAGCAAGAAAGGCATCTGCGCACGCGAGGAGCAAGAAAGGCATCTGCGCACGCGAGGAGCAAGAAAGGCAATGGTGTCCGAGGGGGGACTTGAACCCCCACGCCCGTTAATAGGGCACTAGCACCTCAAGCTAGCGCGTCTGCCATTCCGCCACTCGGACCTAGCCCCGAAACCACCCGGGAGCAGCTAAGGCTATCGGATTGGCGTGCCCGTGCCCAAACCCGACAGCCACGCGGGTGGTAGGAAAGGTGACTGTGACAGAACCCCTCAACGCAGAGGACGAGGTGGTCGACCTGGTCCGCGCGCTGATCCGGTTCGACACCTCCAACACCGGGGATCTCGCCACCACCAAGGGCGAGGCCGAGTGTGCGCGTTGGGTGGCCGAGCAGCTGCAAGAAGTCGGTTACGAGACCGAATACATCGAGGCAGGGGCGCCCGGCCGGGCCAACGTGTTCACCCGGCTGAAGGGCGCGGACTCCTCGCGCGGGGCCCTGATGCTGCACGGGCACCTCGACGTGGTGCCCGCCGAGGCGTCGGACTGGAGCGTGCACCCGTTCTCCGGAGCCGTCGAGGACGGCTACGTCTGGGGTCGCGGCGCTATCGACATGAAGGACATGGTCGGCATGATGATCGCGGTCGCCCGGCACTTCAAACGCTCCGGCGTCGTGCCACCGCGCGATCTGGTGTTCGGCTTCGTGTCCGACGAGGAGGCCGGGGGCAAGTACGGATGCAAGTGGCTCGTCGAGAATCGGCGCGACCTGTTCGACGGAGTGACCGAGGCGGTCGGGGAGGTCGGCGGGTTCTCGCTGACGATCCCGCGCCGCGACGGCGGTGAGCGCACGCTCTACCTGATCGAGACGGCCGAGAAGGCCATGATGTGGATGCGGCTGACCGCCCGTGGGCGGGCAGGCCATGGCTCGATGATCCACGACAACAACGCGGTGACGGCCGTCGCCGAGGCGACGGCGAAACTGGGTCGGCATACCTTCCCGGTGATCCTGACCGATTCGGTCGAGCAGTTCTTGGCGGCCGTCGCGGAGGAGACTGGCTACACCTTTGAGGTGGACTCGCCGGATCTGGAGGGCGCCATCGCCAAGCTCGGCCCGATCGCCCGGATCGTCGGAGCGACGCTGCGCGATACCGCCAACCCCACGATGCTCAAGGCCGGGTACAAGGCCAACGTTATTCCGGCGACGGCGGAGGCCGTGATCGACTGTCGTGTGCTGCCGGGCCGACGGGCCGCGTTCGAGCGCGAGGTCGACGAAATCATCGGCCCCGACGTCACTCGCGAATGGATCACCGACCTGTCGCCATACGAGACGACCTTCGACGGTGAGCTCGTGGAAGCGATGAACGCCGCGATCCTGGCCGCCGACCCCGGCGCCCGCACCGTGCCCTACATTTTTTCGGGCGGCACCGACGCAAAACAATTCGCGCGGTTAGGGATTCGCTGTTTCGGGTTCGCGCCGCTGAAGTTGCCGCCCGAACTGGATTTCGCGGCGATGTTCCATGGCGTCGACGAGCGGGTACCCATCGATGCGTTGAAGTTCGGCGCCCAGGTTCTCGAGCACTTCCTGAAGCAATGCTGACCAAAAATAGAAAGGAATGGCGTTACTGTGTCTTTTCCATACAACACTTATGACCACCTGCCGAAACTGCCCTCGTTCACGCTGACCTCGGATTCGGTCACCGATGGCAAGCCGCTGTCCAATGACCAAGTCAGCGGGATCATGGGCGCAGGAGGCGAGGACATTTCGCCGCAGTTGAGCTGGTCGGGTTTTCCCGAGGAGACCCGTAGCTTCGCGGTGACCATGTATGACCCCGACGCGCCGACGGCGTCGGGCTTCTGGCACTGGGCGGTGGCCAACCTGCCCGCGACGGTCACGGACCTGCCCGCAGGCGTCGGCGACGGCAGCGGATTGCCTGGCGACGCAATGACTTTGGCCAACGATGCCGGCCTGAAGCGCTACATCGGCGCAGCGCCGCCGCCGGGCCACGGCGTGCACCGATACTTCATCGCGGTGCATGCCGTCGGGGTCGAGAAGCTGGACCTACCCGAAGGCGCCACCCCGGCATATCTGGGTTTCAATCTCTTCCAGCAGGCGATCGCCAGGGCGATCATCCACGGCACCTATCAGCAGAAGTAGCTAACGCGCGGCCGAGCCGACCGCGTCGGCAAGCGACGAGAAACCGCCCTGGTGCAGACGGCGGGCGATGCCGTCGTGAATGTGCTTGGCCCATAGCCCGCCGCCGTAGATGAAGCCGGTGTAGCCCTGCAACAGCGAGGCCCCCGCCGTGATGCGATCCCATGCGTCGTCGGCGGTTTCGATCCCGCCCACGCTGATCAGCACCAGCCGGTCCCCGGCCCGTTTGTGCAGCCGGCGTAGCACCTCGGCCGACCGTCGCGCGACCGGCGGCCCCGAGATCCCGCCCGGACCAAGCTCATCGACTCCGGGAGTGGCGAGGCCGTCGCGGGACACGGTGGTGTTGGTCGCGACAATGCCGGCCAGACCCAATTCGACTGCCAGATCGGCGATCTCGTCGACATCGGAATCGGACAGGTCCGGCGCGATCTTGACGAGTACCGGCGTGCTCGTCTCCTCCCGCACCGCGGCCAGAATGGGCCGCAGCGACTCGACGGCCTGCAGTTCGCGCAGGCCCGGCGTGTTGGGTGAGCTGACATTGACCACCAGATACGCCGCCAGCGGACCCACCAGCCGGGCACTTTCCCGGTAGTCGTCGACGGCGCCCTCGGCCGGGACGACCTTGGTCTTGCCGATGTTGACCCCGATCGGCACGGTCGGGGACCCCCAGGCCAGCCGCTGCGCAAGCGCGGCTGCACCGTCGTTGTTGAACCCCAGCCGGTTGAGCAGCGCGCGGTCGTCGGGGAGCCGGAACATCCGCGGCGCCGGGTTGCCGGGCTGCGCCTGCGCGGTCACGGTGCCGACTTCCGCGTACCCGAAACCAAGCGCACCCCAGGCGGTCAGCCCGGCGCCGTTCTTGTCAAAGCCGGCCGCCAGCCCCAGCGGCCCGGGAAACCGGACACCGAACACCGTGCTGGCCAGCACGGGATCGTGAGGCGCCAACCATTTCCTGAAGGCCCGGCGCGTGGCTGTCGACGCGGTGACGGCCCGCAGCAGGGCGAAAACCCAGGTGTGGATGCGCTCGGGGGCAACCAGGAACAGCGCCCGCCGCACGGCGCGGTACATCACACCCGCACGCGAGGAGGACAAAGGGCCACCGCTACATCGCCGGCTGGTCGGCGGTGCCCAGGCCGTTGACGGCGGACTTCTTGCGGCGCAATAACACTCGGCGACTGCCGTCGGTATAGAGCCGGACCCGGGTGAGTTCCCAGCCGCGGTATTCCGCCTCGATGGACAGCCGGGTGGACGCACTGATCCGGGTGAGATCAGGGGGCAGCCGCAGCGGCACCCACTCGTATTCGTCTGACAGATCGGCATCCCAGCCGGGCGGCATGCGGCCCCGCTGAACCGCCGTCACCGGCTGACTCCCGCGCCCGCGATCACCTGCACCCCTGCTCCGGAACCCGACACCACATACAGGGTGCCAGACGCCTCGTCGAAGGCCAGGGAGTTTGGCTGTTGCACGGTTGGATAACGCACCTTCTCGACGGGTATTCCGGTTGCCAGATCGTAACCAATAACCATATTGGTGGTGGTCTGTGACACCCACGCCATTCGGGATGACCCGACCAGACCGTAGGGGGCATCGCGTACCGGGTAGCGCTGGCGCAGCATCAGCGGATCGGTGCCGAACACCAGCAGCGCATCTCCGCGCGTGTCGGCGACCAAGACCCGGCCGACCGGATCGGCGGCCAGTGTGGTGGCCCCTTCGCCCGCGCGCAGCGCGTGTTTGGCCTTCGCCCCGCTGGGGTCGACGGTGGTGACCGAGGTCTGGCCGCGGTCCAGTACCACAGCCGTATTCCCTTGGGTGACAAGCGCATCGACGCGCGCAAAGATCTTCAGCTCAGCTCCGACCGCGGTGTCGGAGCTCAACGTGTATACCGCACCGTCTGCGCTGCCGAGCACCAACTTGCCGTCGGTGCGGCGGGCGATTGCGGTGAAATCGGTGGCGCCCTGACCGTCGACCTCCACCCGGGTGACCAGGCCTTCGGCGATGTCCACCCGGAAATACCCGCCGCGTGACGAGGCGTAGATGTGGCCACGGTTGTCGCCGGTCATCGCTGTCGCCGCACCCGGCAGTGGCAAGGCGCGGGCCAGACCCTTCGCGGGCATCGCGGTGACCACCGCCTGATCGGCCTTTCCCGGGCCGAGCACCACCAACGACGCGGTCGCCGCATCGAACACCACGGACTTCGCCTGGCCGGGCAGCGGGCGGACCAGTCCCGCCGGCGGCCGTGTCACCGGGGGAGACACCGCGGCCTCGGCAGGCGCGATCGTCGGCGGTGGCGAGTCGGTGGGGTTAGACCCGCACGCCGCGAGAAAGCAGACCATGGTCAGAAGCACGCCACGATATGCAAGCTGACCTGCATGTTTGATACGGGTTGGCAACGGGTAGCTCTCGGACGTGCGAAATGTATGGCAATCGAACAACAAGTGTAGGCAAGCCGCTCGAAACTGTATGGTTCGGTTATGAGCCTCGCGCCGAACAGGGATTCGGCCGACAAAGGGTTTGCTATCGAGGAGATTTCGACTGGTCTTCACGCCAGCGGATTTGGCCAGCTGAGCGAGGGACGCAGCTTCTCGTTCCACGTCGAACATCAGGTGCTGGTTGTCGAGATCTACCGTTCCCGGCTGGCCGGGCCCGTTCCGCAGGTCGAGGACATCGTGGCCACCGCCACCCGCAAGCTCACCGACATCGACCTCTTCGACGAACGCAGCCTCGCAGCCGCCGTGCGTGATGCGGTGGCAGCCGCACAACCCGTGCCGCGCACAGCGCACTGATCAACACCCACGGTACGGTCGTCGTCGTGACCGAGGCGCCGGCGATGTCGTGGTGGCAGGTCGTCGTCTTGTCGGTCCTGCAGGGGCTCACCGAGTTTCTGCCGGTGTCCTCGTCCGGACACTTGGCGATCGCGTCTCGGTTCTTCTTCGCCGACGACGCAGGCGCGTCGTTCACGGCGGTAACGCAACTCGGCACCGAGGTGGCGGTGCTGGTGTACTTCGCGCGCGACATCGCACGCATCGTCAAGGCGTGGGTCACCGGCCTGTTCACCTCCGCCGCACGCAACGCCGACTACCGGCTGGGCTGGTACGTCATCATCGGCACGATCCCGATCGGGTTGCTGGGCCTGGTGTTCAAGGACGAAATCCGCACGGGGGCAAGGAATCTGTGGCTGATCGCGACCGCATTGATCGTCTTCTCCGCGGTGATCGCGGCCGCCGAGTATTTCGGTCGGCAGACTCGGCACGTCGAGCAGCTCACCTGGCGCGACAGTGTGACAGTGGGCCTGGCCCAATGCCTGGCGCTGGTGCCGGGGGTGTCGCGGTCCGGCGCCACGATCAGCGCAGGCCTGTTCCTCGGGTTGGACCGCGAGCTGGCCGCCCGGTTCGGCTTCCTGCTGGCGATTCCGGCGGTGTTCGCCTCGGGGTTGTTCTCGTTGCCCGATGCGTTCCACCCGGTCGGTGAGGGGATGAGCGCCAGCGGTGCCCAGCTCCTTGTGGCCACGCTGATCGCATTCGTCATCGGCTTGGCGGCGGTGGCCTGGTTCCTGCGGTTCCTGGTACGGCACAGCATGTACTGGTTCGTCGGCTATCGGGTCGCGCTCGGCACGGTGGTGCTGATCCTGCTCGGCACCGGGGTGGTGGCTGCGACGTGACCGTCATCCTGCTGCGACACGGCCGCTCGACCTCCAACACGGCGCAAACTCTGGCGGGACGCACCGACGGCGTCGACCTCGACGAGAAGGGCCATGAGCAGGCCAAGGCCCTGGTGGACCGGATCGGGTCGCTACCGATTCGCGCCATCGTGCGCTCGCCGCTGCTGCGCTGCCGCCATACCGTCGAACCCCTGGCCGCCGCCCTGGGACTGGAGCCCATCGTCGACGAGCGGATCTCCGAGGTGGACTACGGCAAGTGGACCGGCCGCAAGATCGGCGACCTGGTCAAGGAGCCGTTATGGGCGGTGGTCCAGCAACAGCCCAGCGCCGCGGTTTTTCCCGACGGCGAAGGCCTGGCACACGTGCAAGCCCGGGCGGTGGCGGCGGTTCGTGAGCACGACCGCAGGCTCACCGAGGCGCACGACGGCGACGTGCTGTGGCTGGCCTGCACGCACGGCGACGTGATCAAAGCTGTAGTGGCTGACGCGCTCGGCACCCACCTGGACAGCTTTCAGCGCATCACCGCCGATCCGGCGTCGATGAGTGTGATCCGATACACCGCGCTGCGCCCCTTCGTGGTTCACGTCAACCACACCGGCGACCAACTGGCTGCGGGATTGACGGCCAAGCCGAGCAAGACCTCCGACGGCGAGTCGAAAGATGTGCCGCCAAGCGATGCGGTGGTGGGCGGCTCCACGGACTGAGCGCGGTATTTTGGAGATGCCATGGCCCGCGCAATCCACGTCTTCCGCACACCCGACCGTTTCGTGGCCGGGACCGTCGGGCAGCCCGGCAACCGGACCTTCTACCTGCAAGCGGTGCACGACAAGCGGGTGATCTCGGTGGTGCTGGAGAAGCAGCAGGTCGCGGTGCTTGCCGAGCGGATTGCGGCGTTGCTGCTTGAGATCAATCGCCGGTTCGGCACCCCGATCCCGCCCGAAACCGAGATCGAGGACCTGAGCCCGCTGGTGACGCCGGTAGACGCCGAGTTCCGGGTCGGCACGATGGGCCTGGGCTGGGATTCCGAGGCGCAGACGGTGGTGGTCGAGCTGCTGGCGGTCTCCGATACCGAGTTCGATGCGTCGGTGGTGCTCGACGATGCCGAGGACGGGCCCGACGCGGTGCGCGTTTTCCTCACCCCCGAGTCCGCGCGTCAGTTCGCGACCCGGTCCAACCGGGTCATCTCGGCGGGCCGCCCGCCGTGTCCGCTGTGCGACGAGCCCCTGGATCCGGAGGGCCACATCTGCGTGCGCACCAACGGCTATCGGCGAAGCCTGGCCGAGCCCGACGATGAACCCGACGCGTAGCGGCGGCGCGGACTGCGAGGCGTTGCGGCGCGGTGAACTGACCGTCATCGGACGAATTCGTTCCGCGAGCAACGCCACCTTCCTCTGCGAGGCCCACCTGGATGAGCTGACCGTGCACTGCGTGTACAAGCCGATCGCCGGTGAGGCACCGCTGTGGGACTTTCCGGACGGTACGCTCGCAGGCCGAGAGCTCGCCGCCTACTTGGTGTCCACGGCACTGGGGTGGGACATCGTGCCCTACACCATCATTCGCGATGGACCGGCGGGCAGCGGAATGTTGCAGCTGTGGGTGGACCAACCCGGCGACCTGGTCGGCGAGGACCCCGAGTCCGGGCCCGATTTGGTGGATCTGCTGCCTGCAGGCCACATCCCGCCCGGATACCTGCCGGTGCTGCGCGCCTACGACTATGCCGGTGACGAGGTGACCCTGGTGCACGCCGACGACCTACGGCTGCGCCGGATGGCGGTGTTCGACGTGATGATCAACAACGCCGACCGCAAGGGCGGCCACGTTCTGTCCGCCATGGACGGCCACGTTTATGGTGTCGATCACGGGGTGAGCCTGCATGTCGAGGACAAACTGCGCACCGTGCTGTGGGGGTGGGCGGGCAAGCCGGTCGACGACGAGACGCTGGAGACGATCACCCGGTTGCGCGACGACGTGCGTGGCACGCTGGGCAAGCAGTTGCGCGAGCACATCACCAGCCGTGAGGTCGAAGCGCTGCGTCGCAGAGCCGTTGCGCTGCTGGACAATCCGGTGATGCCGTCACGCGACCGCCATCGGCCGATCCCGTGGCCGGCGTTCTGAGTTACAACCTGGCTGTCGCGTTGTGCCGGTACTGCATGACGCGGTAGGGCCAGTTGGAGCCGTCGGTGGTGTTCCAGTGGCTGACCACGAGATGCAGGTTGCGCAACGTCGAGCCCGGCACGATGTAGCCGCCGTACAACTGGCTCAGGGTTCCGGCGGTGCAGCCGTCGGGCGGACTGCACCGCGGTGATGCCCATGTCGTGTTGCGCAACACGGTGGTGGTCGGCGCTGCGCCCATGTCGTCGGTCGGGTTGTTCAGCACCTTGACCCGAATGGTTCCCGAGCTGGACTCGAAATAGCTGAACACCCAGCGGTTTTCGACACGCCGCAGGCTCATCTCGCCGACCGTTGTGCCCGCGGGCAGCAACGGCACCGGGTCATTGCGGAACCATCCACCGGTCCACGGATGCCATGCCGAGCGGTCCAGCAGGTCATCGGCCCGCACTCGGTAGAGATAGGCGTTCTCGCGCCGGTTGAATGCGCTGGTGATGACGTACACCCAGCCGCTGTCCGGGTCATGCTCCCAGGTGACCAGCTGCTGGTGACCGTCGTTGTGGGAGCCGAGCCGCCTGGCGTCGGGCCCGGCGCCGTGCCAGGTGTCGCCGCAGTCGTCGCTGTAATTGATCTCGGTCCACAACACGTTGTGCAGCCCGCGGTTGACCATTGCGAACAAGTAGAGCCGCCCGTCGATCGTGATGGCGTCGGCAGGCAGCACAGTCGAGTACCCGCCGCCCTTCCACGGCGGTCCGTCGTGCGCGTAGTCCCACAGTTGGCGGGCGTAGTCGCCACCGACCGTGTCGTGGAACGCGATCCCGTCGTTCAGGCGACGCACCGACGTGTCATGTGAGCGCAACATCACCGGGCTGCGCCAGCCCGGGCCGCCCGCGCGGCATTCGTCGAAGGTGTCGCCGAAGATGAATCCGGTCCGCCCGTCGGCCAGCGCGACCGCGATGCCGAGATCGGTGCCGCCGACGCCGAACTTCTCCGCAGAGGTGCCGGGGCCGGTGAGGTCGGCCACCTTGACCGTCATCGGCGCTACCTGCGCGGTCTTGATGCCCCGATCGGTCACTACTTAATTATTCGGCAATACTGCATTGGTGAGCCTGACCGATGCAGCGTTGGCCGCCGAGCTGGCCCGCGACGCCGGTGAACTGCTGCTCCAGGTACGCGCCGAGGTCGGCTTCTACGACCCCTACGACCTCGGCGACGAAGGCGACAAGCAGGCGAACACGCTGATCCTGGATGGCTTGGCGCGCGAACGTCCCGCCGATGCGGTGCTGTCCGAGGAGGCCGTCGACGACCTGTCGCGGGTGTACGCCGACCGAGTGTGGATCGTCGACCCGCTGGACGGAACCTGGGAGTTCTCCACCCGCGGCCGGGACGACTGGGCCGTGCACATCGCGCTGTGGCAGCGCACCGGAGCCGCTAGGCCGGCGACATCGGGCCCAACAGGACCCGACGGTGGCATCACCGACGCGGCGGTCGCATTACCCGCCGTGGGCGAGGTGTACCGCACCGACACCGTCAGCCCGCCTGCACCACGCGCCGAAGGCCCGATCCGGATCACCGCCAGCGCCAGCCGTCCGCCTGCGGTGCTGTGGCGGCTGCGCGACCAGATGGACATCCAGACCGTGCGAATCGGGTCGGCAGGCGCGAAGGCGATGGCCGTGGTGAATGGCAAGGTCGACGCCTACCTGCATGCCGGCGGGCAGTGGGAATGGGATTCGGCCGCCCCGGCGGGAGTGGTGCGGGCCGCCGGGCTGCACGCTTCGAGGCTGGACGGCTCGCCGCTGATCTACAACCGCCGTGATCCATACCTGCCGGACCTGCTGATGTGCCGCGCGGAGCTGGCCGACGTGCTGCTGGCCGGAATCCGGTCGGCCATCCGGGGCCGGCCTGACCGCACACCCTAAAGTCGAAGGTATGCAATCGTGGCCGGCGCCGAGCGTCCCGGTGCTGCCGGGACGCGGTCCGCAGCTACGCCTGTACGACACCGCCGACCGACAGGTGCGCCCGGTAGCCGCAGGCGAGACCGCCACCATGTACGTCTGCGGCATCACCCCGTACGACGCCACCCACCTCGGCCATGCCGCCACGTACCTGGCATTCGATCTGGTCCATCGGCTGTGGCTGGACGCCGGTCATCGGGTGAACTACGTGCAGAACGTCACCGACGTCGACGATCCGCTGTTCGAGCGGGCCGAACGAGACGGCGTCGACTGGCGCGAGTTGGCCGACCGGGAAACGGCGTTGTTCTCCGAGGACATGACGGCATTGCGGGTAGTTCCGCCGCACGACTATGTCGCCGCCACCGAGGCCATCGGAGAGGTCGTGGAGCTCGTCGAGAAGATGCTGGCCTCCGGTGCGGCCTACGTCGTCGACGATGCGGCAGATCCCGACGTCTACTACCGTGCCGACGCCACCGCGCAGTTCGGCTACGAGTCCGGTTACGACCGCGACACCATGCTGCGGCTGTTCGGTGAGCGCGGCGGCGACCCGGACCGCCCCGGCAAGAGCGACGAACTCGACGCGCTGATGTGGCGCGCGCATCGGCCCGGTGAGCCTAGCTGGCCGTCGCCGTTCGGGCCTGGTCGACCCGGTTGGCACGTTGAGTGTTCGGCGATCGCGCTCAGCCGCATCGGCACCGGCCTGGATATCCAGGGCGGCGGCAGTGACTTGATCTTCCCGCACCACGAGTTCTCCGCCGCCCACGCCGAATGTGTCACGGGGGAGCGGCGATTCGCCCGGCACTACGTGCACGCGGGGATGATCGGTTGGGACGGCCACAAGATGTCGAAGAGCCGCGGGAACCTGGTGCTGGTGTCGCGGCTACGCGCCGACGGCGTCGACCCGGCGGCGATCCGACTCGGGCTGCTGGCCGGGCACTACCGGTCGGACCGGTCGTGGAGTGATGCGGTTCTTGCGGAGGCAAACGCCCGGCTGCAGCGGTGGCGGACCGCGACGCAGCTGCCCGCCGGACCGGACGCGACCGATGTGGTTGAAAGGGTGCGCCGCTATCTTGCCGACGACCTCGATACCCCGAAAGCGCTTGCCGCACTAGATGGTTGGAGCACCGACGCACTGGAGTACGGCGGGCACGATGCCGAGGCGCCAAGGACGGTGGCAACCGCGATCGACGCGCTGCTTGGCGTGCAGCTCTAAACAGCCCGCCGAGTAGCGCGGTGGAGTACGTTTCGTGGTTATGGGTTCGGTGAGCGGGAAGGTCGTCTTCATGACGGGCGGGCCCGCGGAATCGGCGCCGAAGCGGCCCGTCGGCTTCGCGCCAAGGGCGCGAAGCTGGTGTTGACCAACCTCGACCAGCGCAAGTTCATCCCGCCACTACCGCCGCAGATGTATGCTGAGGCCGCGGCTCTCGGCCGCTCGATCAGCGCGCGAACAGACGCATTGGAGAAGCAGTGATCCGTCGCGTGGGTGTACTGATCGCGATTCTGGCTCTGCTGGCGGGCTGCAGCGGCAAGGAAGCGGAGCAGACCGAGAAGTCGTCGCCACCACCGAGTCCGGCCGCCGTGACGCCCGAGCAGGCCCGCGCGATCGCGAAAGATGCCTACATCTACGGCTTCCCGATGGTCGACAACTACCGGGTCATGTACTCGTACTTCGTCAACAAGCAAGACCCCGAGTACAAGGGCGGCTGGAACGAGATCCACAACACCGCGAGGGTGTACACGCCCGAGGACAAGACGATCCAGACGCCGAATTCGGACACGCCGTATTCCGCGGTGGGCGCGGACCTTCGCACCGAGCCGCTTGTGCTGACCGTCCCGCCGATCGAACAGGACCGTTACTACTCGCTGCAGTTCGTGGACGGCTACACCTACAACCTTGCCTATGTCGGTAGCCGCACCACCGGCAACGGCGGCGGCAAGTACCTGCTGGCAGGGCCGAATTGGAAGGGCGACAAACCCGAAGGCATCAACGAGGTCATCCGCTCCGACACCGACCTGATGCTCGTCTTGTACCGCACTCAGCTGTTCGGCCCGTCCGACATCGACACCGTCAAGAAGATCCAGGCCGGCTACCAGGTAGCGCCGCTGTCGGTGTATCTGAATCAGCCCCCGCCGCAGCAGGCGCCGGCGATCGACTTCGTGCCGCCGCTGACCCTGGAGCAGCAGAAGACCTCGCCACAGTTCTTCGAGATCCTCAGCTTCGCAATGCGGTTCGCTCCGACGCTGCCCGACGAGAAGGAGATGCGCGACCGCTTCGCCAGCATCGGAATCGGCCCGGAAGGGAACTTCAACGCCGACAAGCTGAGCCCGGAGATGCGCACCGCGATCGAGGGCGGGATGGCCGACGCATGGGCCGAGTTCGACACGTTGAAGAAGGACAAGGTCGACGCCGGCGAAGTCGGGGCGGCGCAGTTCTTCGGCACACCCGCCGATCTGAAGGGCAACTACCTGTACCGGATGGCGGGTGCGGTGCTCGGCATCTACGGCAACACAGCCGCCGAGGCGCTCTACCCCAGCTTCTCGAACGACTCCGCAGGCGAACCGCTGACCGGGGCCAACAACTACACCTTCCGCTTCGCGAAGGATCAGCTTCCGCCGGTTAACGCGTTCTGGTCGCTGACCATGTACGAGTTACCGCAGAGCCTGCTGGTCGCCAACCCGATCAACCGGTATCTGATCAACTCGCCGATGCTGCCCAGCCTGGTTCCGGACACCGACGGCGGCTATACGGTCTCCATCCAGAACGAGTCGCCTGGACAGGGCAAGGAATCGAATTGGCTGCCCGCACCGAAGGGCCCGTTCGCGCTGGTGTTGCGGCTGTACTGGCCGAAGCCGGATGCGCTCAACGGCACGTGGAAGGCGCCGAAGCCCGAAAAGGCCTAGCAGAGAGCCTCCGGCGACACGCCGACAATCACCACTGGCCAGGACAATCGCCTGCGGAGTTCGCGCATCGGTGAATTCGGACCGGTGCTGGGATAGCGTTTTGCACCGACGACGGGCGGCCGATGACGAAATCACTCACTGATCTCCAGCTCATCCGGGAGCTCGAACCGGTCGCCGAAGCCGGACTCAATCAGCATCTCGCCGCTACGAAAAACTGGAATCCGCACGACTACGTGCCCTGGTCGGATGGCAGCAGTTTCGCCGCACTAGGTGGCCGACACTGGGATCCAGAACAGTCCCGGCTCTCCGAGGTGGCCCGGGTCGCCATGATCACCAACCTGCTCACCGAGGACAACCTGCCGTCCTATCACCGCGAGATCGCGGGGCACTTCGGCCTCGACGACGCGTGGGGGGCGTGGGTGAATCGTTGGACCGTCGAGGAGAACCGGCACGGTATTGCCCTGCGCGATTATCTGGTCGTGACCAGGGCAGTGGACCCGACGGCGCTGGAACAAGCCCGAATAGCGGCGGTAACCGCAGGGTTCAGTCCCGGCCAACAGGGACAGCGGACGATCCGGCCGGAGTCGATGTTGGATGCGCTGTCCTATGTGACGTTCCAGGAGCTGGCCACCCGGGTGTCGCACCGCAACACGGGCAAGGCCTGCGCAGAGCCGGTCGCCGACGAACTGCTCAAGCGCGTCGCGGCGGACGAGAACCGGCACATGATCTTCTATCGCAGCCTTACCGCGGCGGCACTGGACATTTCGCCGGACCAAGCCATGCACTCGATCTTTCGGATACTGATGAACTTCCAGATGCCTGGCTACGCGATACCGAACTTTCGCCGCAACGCCGTCAAGATCGCCGTTGGCGGCATCTACGACCTGCGCCAGCATCTTGATGATGTCGTCATGCCGGTGCTGCGCAAATGGCGAATCTTCGAGCGTGACGACTTCACCGGGGCAGGCGCCCGGCGGCGCGACGAGCTTGCGGTGTTCATCGAACAGACCGACGCCGAAGCGGTGAAGTTCCTTGAGTCGAAGGACCGTTACCTCGAACGCGAAGCCCGCAGAGCCGAACAGGCCGCAGCCAAATCACTCGCGAGCTGAGTGTCAGCGGCCGCGTCCCCGCCGGCGCAGGTAGCGCTCAAACTCAGCGGCCAGCGCGTCGCCGTCGATCTTGCCAAGCGCCTCGTTCACGTCCACCTCGGCGTCGCCGCGCTGCTCGAGTGAGGCGACGTAGTCGGCGATCTCGTCGTCTTCAGCGGTCATCTCACTGACCGCCTCCTCCCACTCCTCGGCCTGGGTCGGCAGGTCGGCCAGCGGCACCTCGATGTCGAGGACGTCCTCGACCCGGCGCAACAGCGCCACCGTGGCCTTCGGATTGGGCGGTTGCGAGACGTAGTGGGGTACAGCCGCCCAGAACGTCACCGCTGGGATGCCTGCCGCCACGCACGCGTCCTGGAACACGCCGGCGATCCCGGTCGGGCCCTCGTAGCGGGTTTCCTCCAGCCCGAAGAATTTGGCCGAATCGGGGGAGTAGGCCGCGCCGGACACCGGCACCGGCCGGGTGTGCGGCGTGTCGGCCAGCAGCGCGCCGAGGATGACCACGGTGTCGACGTTGAGCTTGTCGGCAATGGCCAGCAGCTCGGCACAGAACGTCCGCCAGCGCATGTTCGGCTCGACGCCGTGCATCAGCACGATGTCGCGGTCCGAGCCTGGTGGGCGGCAGTGCGAAATGTGCATCGACGGCCACACCAGTTCGCGGGTCACACCGTCGATCTGACGGATCACCGGGCGATTGACCTGATAGTCGTAGTAGGCCTCGTCGTCGATCTCCACGATCGGCTCGGCTTCCCAGATCGCGTCCAGGTGCTCCAGCGCGTCGCTGGCCGCGTCGCCTGCGTCGTTCCAGCCCTCGAACGCCGCCACCACAATGGTGTTCGTGGAGTTCGGGCAGGTCGGCGGGCTTGCGGCCGGTCGCATCCGACGGGGTCACTACGTCAGCGTAAGGCTTGTGGGGGTCCGGTGAGCCTTATGGGCGGATGCCCGATTTGGTAGACCGACTACCCTGTTTTATGTGACTGCCCCCAACGACCGCGCCTACGACACCGACCTGCTCGACGCCTTGTCGCAGCGGGTACTTCTGGGCGACGGGGCCATGGGCACTCAGTTGCAGGAAGCCGATCTGACACTGGACGACTTCAACCACCTCGAGGGCTGCAACGAGATCCTCAACGAGACCCGCCCCGACGTCATCGAGCAGATCCACCGCAACTACTTCGAGGCCGGCGCCGACGCGGTCGAGACCAACACCTTCGGCTGCAACCTGAGCAATCTCGGCGACTACGACATCGCCGACAAGATCCGCGAGCTGTCGGAGAAGGCCACCACCATCGCCCGCCGGGTCGCCGACGAGATGAGCACCGCGGACCGCAAGCGCTACGTGCTGGGATCGATGGGCCCTGGCACCAAGCTGCCGACGCTCGGGCACACCGAGTACGCGGTGATCCGGGACGCCTATCTGGAGGCGGCGCTGGGCATGCTCGAGGGCGGCGCCGACGCGATCCTCGTCGAGACCTGCCAGGACCTGTTGCAGCTCAAGGCCGCGGTGCTGGGCTCGCGCCGTGCGATGGCGCAATTCGGGCGTCACATCCCGGTTTTCGCACACGTCACGGTCGAGACGACGGGCACCATGCTGCTGGGCAGCGAGATCGGTGCAGCGCTGACGGCGGTCGAGCCGCTCGGTGTCGACATGATCGGCCTGAACTGCGCCACCGGTCCCGCTGAGATGAGCGAACACCTGCGCTACCTGTCGCAACACGCGCAGACCCCGGTGTCGGTGATGCCGAACGCCGGCCTGCCGGTGTTGGGCGCCAAGGGCGCCGAATACCCGCTGCAGCCGGACGAACTCGCCGAGGCGTTGTCGGGCTTCGTCTCCGATTACGGCCTGTCGCTGGTCGGCGGCTGCTGTGGCACCACGCCCGAGCACATCCGCCGGGTGGCCGAGGCCATCCCTGGTGTACACCGTGCCGAGCGGCACATCACCTTCGAGCCCGCGGTGGCATCGCTGTACTCGTCGACGCCGTTCCACCAGGATGCGTCGGTGCTGATGATCGGCGAGCGGACGAACGCCAACGGCTCCAAGGCGTTCCGCGAGGCGATGATCGCCGAGGACTGGCAAAAGTGCCTCGACATCGCCAAGGACCAGACCCGCGACGGCGCGCACCTGCTCGACCTGTGCGTCGACTACGTCGGGCGAGACGGCGTGGCCGACATGAACGCGCTGGCCAGCAGGCTGGCCACCTCCTCGACACTGCCGATCATGCTGGACTCCACCGAAACCCCGGTGCTGCGAGCCGGTTTGGAGCACCTCGGCGGCCGCTGCGCGATCAACTCGGTGAACTACGAGGACGGCGACGGCCCCGAGTCGCGCTTCCACAAGACGATGGAGCTTGTCGCCGAGCACGGCGCCGCGGTGGTGGCGTTGACCATCGACGAGGAGGGCCAGGCCCGCACCGCCGAGAAGAAGGTGGAGATCGCCGAGCGGCTCATCGCCGACATCACCGGCAATTGGGGCGTCGACGAGTCGTCGATCCTGATCGACACCCTGACGTTCACCATCTGCACCGGCCAGGAGGAGTCGCGCCGCGACGGCATCGAGACCATCGAGGCGATCCGGCTACTGAAGCAGAAACATCCCGGACGTGCAGACCACGCTGGGCCTGTCGAACATCTCGTTCGGCCTGAATCCCGCTGCGCGCCAGGTCCTCAACTCGGTGTTCCTGCACGAGTGCCAGGAGGCGGGCCTGGACTCGGCGATCGTGCACGCGTCCAAGATCGTGCCGATGAACCGAATCGACGAGAAGCAACGCGAAGTCGCGCTGGATCTCGTCTACGACCGCAGGCGGGAGGGCTACGACCCGCTGCAGGAACTCATGGGCATGTTCGAGGGCGTGTCGGCGGCCTCGTCGAAGGAGTCCCGCGCCGCCGAGTTGGCCAAGCTGCCGCTGCTGGAACGGCTTGCGCAGCGCATCGTCGACGGCGAACGCAACGGCCTGGACGCCGACCTCGACGAGGCGATGACGCAGAAGCCGCCGCTGGCCATCATCAACGAGAACCTGCTGGCCGGCATGAAGACCGTCGGCGAGCTGTTCGGCTCCGGCCAGATGCAGCTGCCGTTCGTGCTGCAGTCCGCCGAGGTGATGAAAGCCGCTGTGGCGTACCTGGAGCCGCACATGGAGAAGGCCGACGACGACGCGGGCAAGGGCCGCATCGTGCTGGCGACCGTCAAGGGCGACGTCCACGACATCGGCAAGAACCTCGTCGACATCATCCTGACCAACAACGGCTACGAGGTGGTCAACATCGGCATCAAGCAGCCGATCAACACCATCCTCGAAGTGGCCGAGGACAAGAGCGCCGACGTGGTCGGGATGTCCGGGCTGCTGGTGAAGTCGACCGTCGTGATGAAGGAAAACCTCGAGGAGATGAACACCCGCGGGGTGTCCGACAAGTTCCCGGTGCTGCTCGGCGGTGCCGCACTGACCCGCAGCTATGTGGAGAACGACCTCGCCGAAATCTACGAGGGCGAAGTGCACTACGCGCGTGACGCGTTCGAGGGCCTGCGAGCTGATGGACACCATCATGAGCGTCAAACGTGGCGAGGCGCCGCGACACCGACAGCCCGGAGGCGATCGCTGCGCAGGAGAAGGAAGCCGAGCGTAAGGCCCGGCACGAGCGGTCGAAACGCATTGCCGCCGAACGCAAGGCGAAGGAGACACCGGTCGAGGTGCCGGAGCGCTCGGACGTCGCCGCCGACGTCGATGTGCCCGTCCCGCCGTTCTGGGGGACCCGCGTCGTCAAGGGCATTGCGGTCGCCGACTACACCGGACTGCTCGACGAGCGTGCGCTGTTCCTCGGCCAATGGGGACTGCGCGGCGTACGCGGCGGCGAAGGCCCGTCCTACGAGGAACTGGTGGAGACCGAAGGCCGGCCGCGGCTGCGGTACTGGCTGGACCGGCTGTCCACCGACGGCATCCTCGCGCATGCCGCGGTGGTCTACGGATACTTCCCGGCGGTGTCGGATGGCGACGATGTCATCGTGTTATCCGAGCCCACTGGTCCTCGGTCGCTCAACAAGTTTCGCTCCGCAGGATGCGCGCGAACGCTTCCGGTTCACCTTCCCGCGCCAGCAGCGCGGCCGGTTCCTGTGCATCGCCGACTTCATCCGGTCGAAGGAACGGGCCGCCGAACTGGGCCAGGTCGACGTGCTGCCGTTCCAATTGGTGACGATGGGCCAGCCGATCGCCGACTTCGCCAACGAGCTGTTCGCCTCGGATTCCTACCGGGACTACCTCGAGGTGCACGGAATCGGCGTACAGCTGACCGAGGCGCTGGCCGAGTACTGGCACAGGCGGGTCCGTGAGGAACTGAAGTTCCCCGATCATGCGATGGCCGCCGAGGATCCCGATTCCGTCGAGGACTACTTCAAGCTCGGTTACCGCGGCGCCCGTTTCTCGTTCGGTTACGGCGCGTGCCCCAACCTCGACGATCGAACGAAGATGGTGGAGCTACTCGAGCCGGGCCGCATCGGGGTGACGCTGTCCGAGGAGCTGCAGCTGCACCCCGAGCAATCCACCGATGCGTTCGTGCTGCACCATCCCGAGGCCAAGTACTTCAACGTATTTGAGCTGGACAGAGGGCTCTGAACCGGCTTAGATATGTAGTCAGAATTATTGGCGTGTCGCATTCACGGATTAGTCGATATCCGATAGGATGCTGGCTATGCCGCGTAAGCAGGGCCGAGTTCACGTAGTCAGAGTTAGGAAGACGCACGTGGACAAGCAGGGCTGGAGACGCGAGTACGTGTCGGTATACCTGCGGCGCACCTACGGCGACGGCGGCGCGGTGCGCAACGAAACGTGGAGAACCTGTCGATGCTGCAGGCGGAGGCGGTAGAGGCGATAGAGGCGACGCTGAAAGGCAGGAGGCTGGTACGGGTGGGAGAGGCGGTGACGATCACGAGGTCGCTGCCGCACGGGCACGTGGCCGCGGTCGCGGCGATGGCGCGCACGGCTGGGGCTGCCAGCGCTGCTGGGGAAGGCGTGAAGGGCGCGGGACATCGCCGTGGCGCTGATCGTCTCGCGGGTGATCCGACCGGGCTCGAAGCTGTCCACGCTGACCTGGTGGGACGACACCACCCTCGGGGTGGATCTGGGCGTGGCCGACGCGTGCACCGATGAGATCTATGCCGCGATGGACGGCTGGCCGACCGGCAGGAGGCGATCGAAAACAAGCTCGCGGCCAAACACCTTGCCCCGGACGTGAACGCGGGCCGGATGGCGTTGTTCGACCTGACCAGCGCGTGGGTGACCGGGCGGTGCTGCGAGTTGGCCGCGCGCGGCTACTCCCGCGACGGCAAGAAGGGCTGCGAGCAGATCGAGTACGGGGTGCTCACCGACGCGGACGGGCCGCCCGGTCGCGGTGCGGGTGTTTACGGGCGACACCGCCGACGCGGTCGCGTTCACCGAGATGGTCACCGTGATCCGCGACGAGCTGGGCATCGCGCGGCTGGTGCTGGTGGGCGATCGCGGCATGATCACCTCCGCGCGCATCGAGGCGCTGCGCAAACTCAACGACAACCCGGACACCGCAACCGATTTCGGGTGGATCACCGCGCTGCGTGCACCCGCGATCGCCAAACTCGCCGCCGACGACGGCCCGCTGCAGATGAGCCTGTTCGACACCCAGGACCTGGCGAGATCAGCCACCCGACTACCCCGGCGAACGGTTGATCGCCTGCCGCAACGCCGCGCTGGCGCGAGCGCGCCCGCACACGCGCAGAGCTGCTGGCCGCGACCGAGAAACTGCTCGCCGGCATCGCCGATCGGGTCACCCGCGGCACCTCGCCGGGGCAGGCGAGATCGGTATCGCGGTGGGCAAGGCTATCGGGAAATACAAGATGGGCAAGCACTCCGCACCACCATCACCGACACACGTTCACCTACCGTCGCGACCCGCCGGCATCGACGCCGAGGCCGAGCTGGACGGCATCTACGTGCTGCGCACCAGCGTCGACACCGACACCCTCGACCGCGCCGCGGTGGTGGAAAGCTACAAGAACCTCGCCAACGTCGAGCGCGACTTTCGCATCATCAAGACCGACGACCTAGACCTGCGGCCGATCCACCACCGCCTCGACGACCGCGTCAAAGCCCACGTGCTGATCTGCCTGCTCGCCTGCTACCTGGTCTGGCACCTGCGCAAGGCCTGGGCACCACTGACGTTCACCGACGAGCACCCAACCCAGCGGGATAACCCGGTCGCGCCGGCACAGCGCTCACCCGAAGCCGATGCGAAGGCATCCCGCAAGCACGACGCCGACGGCAACCCGCTACGCAGCTTCCGCGGCCTGTTCGACCACCTGGCCACCCTCACCCGCAACCAGGTCCGCTACCACGGCGCCAGCACGGACGTGCCCGTGCTCGCCGACCCCACCGCCGACCAACGCCGCGCCTTCGACCTGCTCGACACACCGATCCCGCTCACCGCCGCCGCGTAGCCAGAACAACAACCCCACGAAACCAGCGAATCCCCAGGTCAAACCAGGGATTCACCTATTCACTGCTAACGGAACAGCGCGGCGTTCGCGGCCGCCCATTGCGCCACGGATTGGGCGGGCACACCGCTCAGTTCGGCGACCAGCTGATTGGCCTGCTGCGGCTCGTCGACTCCGCTCGCCATCACGTCGAGATACCAGGCGGCATTGGAACCCATGATCGCTTGCAGTGCCGCTTCGGCCTCGGCGCGGCTGCACTGCTCGAAGGTGACATCGACGCCGATCCCGACTCCGATCTGCTCGGCGATCTCTGCGCGCGTCAACGATTCCGGTCCGGTGAGCTCATACATCTGGCCATGATGCGATTGCTCAGGCTTGACCAACAGCACCGCGGCCACCCTCGCGATGTCGTCCATCGCGATCGGCGCCTCCACCGCCGATGGATACGGCTCCCGGACCGTGCGGGTCGACTTGATCGGCTCCGACCAGATGGCGAAGTTCTCCAGAAACTCGCCCGGCCCGAGTTGAGTGTGGGTGAGTCCGGAGGCGGCGACGGTGTCGGCGTGCCGCTGCCAGTGCTCGTCGCCGGACAGGGCGACGACGTAGGAGACGTTCGCCGCCTTGGCCATTTCGAGTGTGACGTCCAGCGTCTCCGGCAGCGGTGCGAGGTACATCCGGTCCACACCGGCCAGCGCGGCGGGAAGTGTTTCGGGTTTGCCGAGGTACCCGGTGACCGGTGTGACACCGTCGGGCAACTTCGCCTTCGCCGGATTGGTCGTCAATGCACGGATGTCGTTGGCGCCCATGTCGATCAGGTGATCGACGATGCGGCGGCCGATGTTTCCGGTGGCGCCGGTCACAAGAATCGTCATGATTTTCACGCTACGTCGTCCCCATGACACAATCGCGGGCGTGAAAGCGGTGCTGTGGGACATGGACGGCACCCTCGTCGACTCCGAAAAGCTGTGGGATGTGTCCCTGGCCGCGCTCTACGAGAAGCTCGGCGGCGAGCTGACGCCTGCGGTCAGGGCATCGATCGTGGGCAGCGTTGCCGAGAACACCATGCGGATCATCTACACCGACCTCGGCCTCGAACTCGATCCCGCGGCGATGTCGGAGTCCTCCGGCTGGCTCAACGATTACACCGAGAAACTCTTCGACGGTGGTTTGCCGTGGTGCGACGGTGCGAAGGAGTTGGTGGAGGCGCTCGCCGCTGAAGGTGTTCCGATGGCACTGGTCACCAACACACATCGGGCCCTCACCGACAAGGCGCTGAACAGCATTGGCCGCCAGTACTTCTCGGCCACGGTGTGCGGGGATGAAGTACCGACCGGCAAGCCTGCGCCAGATCCGTACCTTCGCGCGGCGGCCTTGTTGGGCTTGGTGCCGGAGCAGTGCCTGGCCGTCGAGGACTCAGTGACCGGAACCGCGGCAGCCGAGAGCGCCGGGTGCCCGGTGTTGGTGGTGCCCAACGATGTCGAGGTGCCGGGTGGCAGGCGGCGCCGGCACATTTCTTCGCTGGCAGGTCTCAACGTTGCTGATCTGCGCGCCATTCATTCCCAACTGATTACGCAGTTCCAAGAACGCACCGCTTGACCGCACGTCTGTGATTGAATGTGACCTCCATCACGCAATGCTGCGGAAGGGCGTCACATGACTCACGGACCCGTCGGTGATTCTGCATCAGGCGTGGACTACGAGGAATCCGAACACAGCGGCCGCGTCGTCCGCATCGCTTCGGTAGCGGCCCTCGGTGGGTTGCTGTTCGGCTACGACAGCGCGGTCATCAATGGCGCGGTGTCGGCGATCGAGGACACGTTCGGCGTCGGCGGTTTCAAGCTGGGCTTCGCCGTGGCGTCGGCGCTGCTCGGGGCGGCCGTCGGCGCGATCACGGCAGGCAGGCTCGCCGACAAGATCGGCCGGATAGCCGTGATGAAGATCGCGGCTCTGCTGTTCTTGATCAGCGCGATCGGTGCCGGCCTATCCGTGAACTTCGTGGGCACCAACGACGATTTCTACCTCGGACTGCCGAGCGGTGTCTGGATGCTGGTGGTGTTCCGGATCATCGGCGGCATCGGCGTCGGCGTGGCCTCCGTCATCGCGCCGATGTACATCGCGGAGACCTCGCCGCCGCGCATCCGCGGGCGGCTCGGCTCGCTGCAACAGCTGGCGATCGTGACGGGCATCTTCCTGTCGCTGGCGATCGACTACCTGCTGGCGCATTTGGCCGGTGGCTCCAGCGAAGACTTGTGGCTGGGGCTGGAGGCCTGGCGCTGGATGTTCCTCATGATGGCGTTGCCGGCGATCCTCTACGGTGTGCTGGCATTCACCATTCCCGAGTCGCCGCGCTACCTCGTCGCGAAATACCGCATTCCGGAGGCCCGCAAGGTTCTGTCGGTGCTGCTCGGCGAGAAGAACCTGGAGATGACGATCACCAGGATCCAGGAATCGCTGAAAGCCGAGAAGCCGCCGTCGTGGAGTGACTTGCGCAAGCCGACCGGTGGCATCTACGGAATCGTGTGGGTGGGATTGGGACTGTCCGTATTCCAGCAGTTCGTCGGCATCAACGTGATCTTCTACTACTCCAACATCCTTTGGGAGGCCGTGGGATTCGGCGAAAGCGCGGCGTTCGTCATCACGGTTATCACGTCGGTGACCAACATCGCGACCACTCTGATCGCGATCGCGCTGGTGGACAAGGTCGGCCGTAAACCGCTGCTGCTGGTCGGCTCGGTCGGCATGGCGGTCATGCTGGGCACGATGGCAGTCATATTCGGCTTCGTGGCAGAACTGCAACCCAACGCCGACGGTGAGCTGGTGCCGGTCCTGCCGGGCGCTTCCGGACCGATCGCCCTGATCGCCGCCAACCTGTTCGTGGTTGCGTTCGGCATGTCGTGGGGACCGATGGTGTGGGTGCTGCTCGGCGAGATGTTCCCGAACCGCATCCGGGGGGCCGCCCTAGGCCTTGCCGCGGCCGGTCAGTGGGTGGCCAACTGGTTGATCACCGTGACCTTCCCGGGGTTGCGCGACCACCTGGGCGGCGCCTACGGCTTCTACGCGATATGCGCGTTCTTGTCGTTCCTGTTCGTCTGGAAGTGGGTCGACGAAACCAAGGGCAAACACCTGGAAGACATGCACCGCGAGGCTCACGAGACCAAGGCCGAGGCCGGCTCGCCGTAACCCGCGTGACCGGTGCCATGGCCGCGTGACACAATCGCGTGCCGTGAAGACCTTCGACGCGCTGTTCGCCGAACTGAGCGACAAGGCGCGCACCCGGCCGGACGGTAGCGGCACCGTCGCCGCGCTGGATGGCGGCGTGCACGGGCTGGGCAAGAAGATCCTCGAGGAGGCCGGTGAGGTGTGGCTGGCCGCCGAGCATGAAGGCGACGACGCGCTCGCCGAGGAGATCAGCCAGTTGCTGTATTGGACGCAGGTGCTGATGATCTCCCGCGGGCTCACCCTCGACGACGTCTACCAGAAGCTATGAACGACACGTTGCGGGTCGCCGTACCCAACAAAGGCACGTTGAGCGAGCCTGCCGCCGAGATCCTCTCGGAGGCCGGATATCGACGCCGCACCGATCCGAAGGACCTCACGGTCGTGGATCCGGTGAACAATGTCGAGTTCTTTTTCCTGCGCCCCAAGGACATTGCGATCTATGTCGGGTCGGGACAACTGGATTTCGGCATCACCGGCCGGGATCTGGCCGCGGAGTCCGATGCTCCGGTGCGTGAGCGGCTGGCGCTGGGCTTCGGCTCATCGACCCTCCGCTACGCCGCCCCCGCAGGCCAGGACTGGACCGTCGCCGACCTCGCCGGCAAGCGGATCGCGACCGCGTTCCCCAACCTGGTCCGAAAAGATCTGGCGGCTAGAGGGATTGATGCGACTGTCATCCGTCTCGACGGCGCGGTGGAGATCTCCGTTCAGCTCGGTGTTGCCGATGCAATCGCCGACGTGGTCGGCTCCGGCCGCACGCTGGGACTGCACGACCTGATTGCCTTCGGCGATCCGCTGTGCGATTCGGAGGCGGTACTGATCGAACGCGTTGAACCCGTCGACAACAACGCCGCGGCCCGTGACCAGTTGGCCGCGCGCGTGCAGGGTGTGGTCCTCGGTCAGCAGTACCTGATGCTGGACTACGACTGCCCGCGCACCGTGCTTGAGGCGGCCACCGCCGTCACGCCCGGACTGGAGTCACCCACCATCGCGCCACTGGCCGATCCCGCATGGGTGGCGGTACGCGCACTGGTCCCGCGCCGCGACGTCAACGCGATCATGGACGAACTGGCAGCCATCGGCGCCAAGGCAATACTGGCCTCTGACGTCAGGTTCTGCCGCTTCTGATTCATCCGGTCTTGCCCAGGTCTCTCGTGTTAGCGTCCGGGTGTCCTTTCCACCGGTCGGGAGGTTCGCATGACGTTTTTCCTGGTTCTGCTGTTCGCTCTGCTGATCGGTGTGGTCGCCGGATTGCGCGCAATGACCGCGCCGGCGGTCGTGGCCTGGGCGGGAGCGCTCGGCTGGATCAACCTCGACGGAACATGGGCACAGTGGGTGGCGCACCCGATCACCGTCGCGGTACTGACCGTTCTGGCCCTGGGGGAGTTGGTCACCGACCAGCTGCCGAGCACGCCGAGCCGCAGGGTGCCGATGCAATTCGGGGCCCGGTTGGCGACCGGCGGTTTCTCTGGCGCGGTGCTGGCCACCGGGGCGGTCCTCGATCCGACGACCTGGGTCATCGTGGCGTCTATCGGTGCCGCCTTGATCGGTGCCGTGGCTGGCACGCTCGGCGGTGCCGAGGCGCGCAAGCGGCTCGTCGAGGCCAACGGTGGACACGACCTGCCGGTCGCGCTGGTCGAAGATGCCATCGCGATCGTCGGCGGATTCGCAACCGTGGCCCTCGCAGCGGTCATCTGAATGGCAAGTACGGCACAGAAATTCGACGCAATCATCGTCGGCGCCGGTCAGGCTGGGCCGCCACTGGCGGGCAGGCTGACCGCTGCCGGGCAGACCGTTGCGGTTATCGAACGCAAGCTGGTCGGTGGTACCTGCGTGAACTACGGCTGCATCCCCACCAAGACGCTGGTCGCGAGCGCACACGCTGCGCAAACGGCCCGCCGCGGGGCCGAGTACGGCGTCGGCACCGGCGAGCTCACCGTCGACATCCAGAAAGTCAAGGCGCGCAAGGACAAAATCATGCTCGACGACCGGCACGGGGTCGAATCATGGCTTGAAGGCATGGACAACTGCACCCTGATCCGCGGGCATGCGCGTTTCGAGGACGCGCACACCATCCGGGTCCACGACCAGGTTCTGCAAGCTGACAGAATCTTCCTGAACGTCGGTGGTCGGGCGGTGGTGACGGATATGCCGGGGCTGGCCGACATCGACTACATGACCAACGTGGGAATCCTCGACCTCGACACGCTGCCAGAGCATCTCGTCATCATAGGTGGCAGCTACATCGCGCTGGAGTTCGCCCAGATGTACCGGCGCTTCGGCGCCCGCGTCACGGTCATCCAAAAGGGGCCGCGCCTGACCTCCGGTGAGGACGAGGACGTATCGGCGGCCATCAAGGAGATCCTCGAAAACGAGGGGATCGCCATCGAGCTCGGCGCCACCGCCATTTCGTTCCGCAAGCGCGACAACGGTTTCGAGGTGATACCCCGGGTGGGCGCTGACCCCATTGCCGGTTCACATTTGCTGATGGCGATCGGGCGGCGGCCCAATACCGACGACCTCGGCCTGGAAAATGCGGGTGTGCAGACCGACACACGCGGCCACGTCATCGTAGACGACCAGTGTCGGACCAATGTCGAACACATCTGGGCGATGGGTGATTGCAACGGCCGCGGCGCGTTCACCCACACCTCGTACAACGACTTCGAGATCGTGGCCGCCAATCTGCTCGACGACGACCCGCGCCGGGTCAGCGACCGCGTGCCCACCTACGCGCTTTACATCGATCCGCCGCTTGGCCGGGCCGGTATGACGGTCGACCAGGTGCGCAAGTCAGGCCGGAAAGCGTTGGTGGGCAAGCGACTCATGACGCGGGTCGGACGCGCCGTCGAGAAGGGGGAGACCCAGGGCTTCATGAAGGTGGTGGTCGACGCCGAGACCAAGAAGATTCTGGGCGCCGCTATCCTCGGCGTCGGCGGGGACGAGGTCGTGCACGCCATCCTCGACATCATGACGGCAAAGGAGCCCTACACCGCCATCTCCCGCACGATGCATATTCACCCGACGGTCAGCGAGCTGGTGCCGACCCTGCTGCAGGAGATGAAGCCGCTGGACTAGCTGCTCGTCCGACGTTGAGCTGCCGCGTCACCAGCGCGACCCGCCGCCCGAGGTGCTGGCACGTCCGGACATCGGAGGGGTGTACCTGGTCCGGGTCGGCGTCGACATCTGTCTGTGCGCCAACACCCAGCCAGAAGCCCAGCCGGTTGAGGTCGTCCTCGCTGCCGGCCGAGCTGTTCCAGCCCGCCCCCAAACCCAGGTTGACCCAATGCATGTGGTGTTGCGCGGCGAACACCGCGAGCGACGTCAGCGTGTGCATCTTGTCTCCGCTCTTGGCGCCGGAGTTCGTGAAGCCTGCGGCTACCTTGTCTCGCCAGGTGCCGTTGAGGCAACGTCGTCCGGTCTGTTCGGCGAATGCCTGAAAGGCCGCCGAGACGTTCCCCATGTACGTTGCACTGCCGAACACGATGGCGTCGGCGGCATCGAGGATGTCCCAGTGCGCGTCGGTCATTTTGTCGACGGCAATGAGCGTCACGTCGGCTCCCGCGTCCCGTGCGCCAGCGGCGACGGCGTCGGCCAACACCGCGGTGTGGCCGAACCCCGAGTGGTATGCGATGGAGATGCCTGGAGCAGCGATATGAGAACCATTGTGTGACATGTTATTTCGACTCCAGTTGTCTTCGAACGATCTCTTGGCGCCGGGTTGCCCAGTCGGGCAGCTCGTCGCCGGCCAGGTATGCCTCCAGCCGGTCCAGGTAGGCGTGGGTTCCGGCCCGGAATCCGGTCGCATTTCGAGCGCCGAGTCCGCGGTGGCTGAATCGAAGCAATGTCCCGTCTCCATCGGGATGCAGTTCGTACCGCACGACGCTGTCTTCGACGATGGCCTGCTTCCACTCGTGCTCGAGCACGCGTGGTGGATCCCACACCAGGATGTGTCCGGTCATCCGCTTCTTTTCGGTGGGCAGCGACGGCCCGGTGGCCACCATGTCGATCAGGCCGCCCTCGCGGGCATCGACCGTCGTCTCGCCGAACCACTGTGCACGCTCGTCAGGGTCGGTGATCGCCGACCACACGGCCTCGATGGGATAGGGCAGCCGCCGCTCGAAGGTGAGCACGGCGCGATCGCCCTGAATCGTGAGTCGTCCTTCGCGCCCGGTCATTCGGCGTCCCGGTGGATCGATTCCAGATGACGTTCCAGGGCATCGAGGTGGTCGGCCCAGTAGCGCCGATAGCGGCCGATCCATTCGTCGATCTCGACCAGACCGTCGGCACGCAACGCGTAGATCCGGCGCTGAGCATCCGGTCGGACCTCGACCAGGCCGACGTCCCGAAGCACCCGCAGGTGCCGGGACACCGTGGGCTGGGTCAGGCCAGGCAGGGTGGCAACCAGCTGGCCCGCGGTTCGCTCACCGCCGGTGAGGGCATCGAGCAGTGCGCGCCTGCTGGGTTCGGCAACCGCCTCGAAGACGTCCATGCCACGAGTATTGCACTTTATCTATATAGATGCAAGCCTATATAGGCTCTGGGCGGCGCTGCACCAGCAGCGTCTGCGCGCACGCTCCGATGAACCCTTGCCTGTCGAAGATTTCGGCGGTGGTGACGCCGATGCCGTCGGGCCCGATTGAGCCGCGGGCCCGCAGCGCGAAGTCGTTGCCGATGGGTATCCGGTGCAGGTGCATGGTTGTGTCGGTGTTCATGAATACAAAGAATTGGGGGTCTATCGCCGCTCCCGCGCCGTTCGCGCAGTCGACCACCAAGGCCAGCCGCTGCGTCTGCGTCATCTCCTCGCTGTCCACCAGGTGCGCGAGCGGGCTCATCCAGACCACCGCCGAGCCCTGGTCGAGCGAGCGCTGCCTGCGCCAGCTGATCGCCTCCAGGTAACCCGTTGCGCCCTCCCAGCTGTGCGGCACCGCATCGGCCTCACCCTCCACCAGCGGCGGAAACCGGTCGGAGGCGACGTCGGTGGTGTCGCTGGTGGCCAGCAGCCACGCCGTCGCGCGGGCGACGGCCCGGTCGGGACCGCCGGCACGCGCGGCCAGCATTTCGGCGACGAGCAACGAGATGCGGCTGCCGGGGCGTTCGATCCATGCCTGAACCCGCACCGGCGCAACGGGAATCGCGCCAAGGATGTCCATCGACACCCGTGCGATGCGTAACGGGGAGTCGCCTGTGAGTTCCTCGATCAGTTTTGTCATCAGCGCCAGCGGCGGCGAACCGTGCTGGATTTCGGGGTCCCAGTTGCTGCGGGTGTAGTCGGTGGACTCGAACAGTCCCCCTACCGTTCCGGCGGGTGGGCCCCCAGCTTGCGAGGGGAGTGCCCCCAGATACTCGCCGTCGGTGCCCAGCCGACGGTAGTGGCTTCCGATCACGCAGCAGGCTCTGAGGAGTACAGCACCGCGTCTTCGCCGCCCTCGGACGGGTGTTCCGGCCAACCCGGGTATGGCGGTGGCGTCCCGCCGAACACCGGGCAGTGCGCGTGATGGGCACACCAGTCGCACAGCCGCGAGGGGTGCGGACGGAAATCACCTGTCGCTCCGGCGGTTTGGATGGCTCGCCAGATCGCGATCAACGTCTTCTCGAACCGTTCCAGCTCGTCGAGATCGGGGGAGTAGTCCAGCATCTGACCGTCGGCCAGATACACCAGCCGCAGCCGGGCGGGCAGCACGCCCCGCGACCGCAGGAGTGCGACCGCGTAGAACTTCATCTGGAACATCGCCTTGAACTCGGCCAGTGCGCGCGCCTCGGGCGGCGCATTGCCGGTCTTGTAGTCGACCACCCGCACCTCGCCGGTGGGTGCGACATCGATGCGGTCGACGAACCCGCGCAGCAGCGTGCCGTCGGCGAGCTCGACCTCGACGCGCTGTTCACAACTCTCCGGGTCGAATCGCGTCGGGTCCTCGAGCCGGTAGTAGCCCGACAGCAGCGCCCTGGCCTCCTCCAGGAGCTCGGCCTGCACGGCCGGATCGATGTCGTCGGCCAGCGCGGGCTGGGCGGCAACGACGCGCTCCCAGGCGGGCTCGACCAACGACATCGCTGTCTCGGGCACGCGATCCGCCGCGGGCAGGGCGTACAGCTGCTCGAGTGCGGCATGCACGACCGATCCGCGCAGCTGCGCGGTCGACGGCGGCTCCGGTAGCCGGTCGATGGCGCGGAACCGGTACAGCAACGGGCACTGCTTGAAGTCGCTGGCCCGCGACGGCGACAAGGCCGGTCTCCGCTTCTCCGATGGCGGAGCGGGGACCTCGCCTCGGTCGATGCGCGATCCGCCTTCGCCAATGCGCGATCCGCCTTCGGCTTCTCGCTCGTCGGCTTCTCGCTGGCCGCTCATAGGGCCAGCTTATGGCCCCTCTCCGACAACCCCGAGCACCCGCACCGGCGCGTCTGCTGGCAGGCTGAGCAGCTGTGCCAAGAACCGGTCCGTTCGCCGTCGGTGATCGCGTGCAGCTCACCGACGCGAAGGGGCGGCACTACACCATGGTGCTGGCGCCGGGTGGAGAGTTTCACACCCACCGCGGTGCCATCGCTCACGACACAGTGATCGCGCTGCCGGAGGGCAGCGTGGTCAAGTCCACCAACGGCGACCCGTTTCTTGTGCTGCGGCCACTGCTCGTCGACTACGTGATGTCGATGCCGCGCGGCGCACAGGTGATCTACCCCAAGGACGCCGCCCAGATCGTGCACGAGGGCGACATCTTCCCCGGCGCCCGGGTGCTGGAGGCCGGTGCCGGCTCGGGAGCGATGACGTGCTCACTGCTGCGCGCCGTCGGCCCCGGCGGGCGGGTGGTGTCCTACGAGGTGCGTGACGACCACGCCGACCATGCGTCCCGCAACGTCGCGACCTTCTTCGGTGAGGTGCCCGCGAACTGGGAGCTGGTCATCGCCGACGTCGCCGATTACGCCGGGCCCGAGGTGGACCGCGTGGTCCTCGACATGCTGGCCCCGTGGGAGGTGCTGGGCGCGATCGCCGACGCGCTGGTGGCCGGCGGGGTGCTGATGGTCTACGTGGCGACGGTGACCCAGTTGTCGCGGACCGTGGAGGCGTTGCGCGAGCAGCAGTGCTGGACCGAGCCGCGGGCGTGGGAAACGCTACAGCGCGGCTGGAACGTCGTGGGGCTGGCCGTGCGGCCCCAACACAGCATGCGCGGCCACACCGCATTCCTGATCAGCGCGAGAAAGCTGGCTCCCGGCGCCGTCACACCGACACCGGTGCGTCGTAAACGACAGAGTTAGTCGTCGTCGGTGCTGCGCCACAATCCGCGCCGCGCCGATAGCAGTTCCATATCGGGCCGCGAGGCGACGAGGCGCTCGGCTGCGTCGAGCACATTCACGACGTGCGCTGCGGTCGCCCGACACCACGGCCAGTCCGACATCGGCCCGGCGGTGCAGCTGCTGCGACCCGGTCTCGGCCGCCGACACGGCGAACCTGCGCTGCAGTTCGGCGATCACCGGGCGCACCGCGGAGCGCTTCTGTTTGAGCGAACGCACGTCGCCGAGCAGCAGGTCGAACTCGAGCCAGCCGATCCACATATCGCGATCGTCAGCGAGGAGGCGTCGTCGGGGTGGGCGCTTCGCCGAATTCGAGCAGGAGATCCGCGGTCTTGCGGGTCAGTTGCCACCTGTCGCGGACCGGGGTGAACTCCATCGGAAAGGTGAACTTGCCCGGCGGCTCGTTGGCGGTGGTGACGTTGACGGTGGCCACCACGTTGCCCAGCTCCGATTCCGACCATTTCAGGTCGGTGGCGTCGAATGTCAACGGCAATGCGCCGCTGTCGGCAAGCGCGCGACCGAACCGATCCAGCGCCGCGGCGTCATCGACCGTCGCGAACTCGACGAGCCCGACCTTGTCCGCACCGGGCACGGCAGGGTCGGAAAGCCGGTAGAGCACATCGGTCAGTGCCTGCGGCGGCGGAAGCGGAGACGAGACCGGCGCAGCGGGATCGGCGACAACGCTCGTCGCCGATGGCGGTTCCGATGGCGCCGGGGGTGAGCCGCTATTGCATGCGGCGAGTCCGATGACGCCCGAAAATGCGACAGCGACCAACGGAATCACCGTTGGTCGCTGTCGCACGGCGGAAGAAATCAGCCGCCGAACGCGGCCAGCACCGCAGTGGCCGAGTCCTGGACAGCTTCCAGCCGCGCCTCGGTCGACGAACGTCATCGGACTGGCTCGGGCCGCCGGGGGTGACCATCGACGTCGCAGTGTTGCCCGCTGCAGACGGGCGGCTCAAACGGTGAACGACGCCGGCAGGGAACCCGTCGGCGTAGGCGTTGCTTCAGCAGACGGTCGGCGGTCTTGCCCTCGATCGGGCCGACGCCGCCTTCGACCAGATTGCTCTTGTCCGGGGATGAAGCGACGCCCGGGGCGGCGAGGCCGTCGATCACACCTTGGAGCGTGCCGGCGTCGAGGCGCAGTCGGCGTCAGCGATCGCGGGGGATGCAATGGAAGTCACACCCATCGCTGCACCGCTCATCGCGGCGGCCGCTGCGATGCCGGTAACGAGGGTTTTCAGGGTCACGGCTGTCCTTTCGTTGGCCCAAACTCAGGCTCAAGGTTAACAGTGTTGCTGGTGTGTCGAATCCCTACACCGCACACAATGGCTGAATCGCCGGTAGCTTTGAAGTTGTTACTGCACCAACTTCCGGTGCGGGAAAGGGAGCGCAACATGAGCGAGTCAGAGCGTTCTGAATCCTACGGAACACCCATGTCCAGCGACGATGCTGCCGAGTTGGAAGAACTGCGCCGAGAGGCGGCGGTACTGCGCGAGCAGCTGGACAACGCGGTCGGTCCGCAAAGCGCCCTCCGTAGCGCCCGTGATGTGCACCAGTTAGAGGCGAGGATCGACTCGCTGGCGGCCAGAAACTCCAAGCTGATGGAAACCCTCAAGGAGGCCCGTCAGCAGTTGCTGGCGCTGCGTGAGGAGGTCGACCGGCTCGGTCAGCCGCCCAGTGGCTACGGCGTGCTGCTGGGAACGCACGACGACGACACCGTCGACGTGTTCACCTCCGGCCGGAAAATGCGGCTGACGTGCTCGCCCAACATCGACGTGAAGTCACTGAAGCAGGGCCAGACCGTGCGCCTCAACGAGGCACTGACCGTCGTCGAGGCCGGCAACTACGAGTCGGTCGGAGAAATCTCCACCCTGCGCGAAATCCTCGCCGACGGGCACCGGGCGCTCGTGGTCGGTCACGCCGACGAGGAGCGCATCGTCTGGCTGGCCGAACCATTGGTCGCCGCCGAGGACCTGCCCGACGGCTATGACGACGAAGTCGACGACGACCTGCGGCCGCGCAAGCTGCGTCCCGGCGACTCGCTCCTCGTCGACACCAAGGCCGGCTACGCGTTCGAGCGCATCCCCAAGGCCGAGGTCGAGGACCTGGTGCTGGAAGAGGTCCCCGACGTCAGCTACATGGACATCGGTGGCCTGAGCCGCCAGATCGAGCAGATTCGCGATGCGGTCGAGTTGCCGTTCCTGCACAAGGAGCTCTACCGGGAGTACTCGCTGCGGCCGCCCAAGGGTGTGCTGCTGAGGCCCGCCGGGCTGCGGCAAGACGCTGATCGCCAAGGCGGTGGCCAACTCGCTGGCCAAGAAGATGGCCGAGGTCCGCGGCGACGACGCGCGCGAGGCCAAGTCGTACTTCCTCAACATCAAGGGCCCCGAGCTGCTGAACAAGTTCGTCGGTGAGACCGAACGGCACATCCGGCTGATCTTCCAGCGCGCACGGGAGAAGGCCTCCGAGGGCACCCCGGTGATCGTGTTCTTCGACGAGATGGACTCGATCTTCCGCACCCGCGGCACCGGCGTCAGCTCCGACGTCGAGACCACGGTGGTCCCGCAGCTGCTGTCCGAGATCGACGGTGTCGAGGGGTTGGAGAACGTCATCGTGATCGGCGCCTCCAACCGCGAGGACATGATCGACCCGGCGATCCTGCGGCCCGGCCGCCTGGACGTCAAGATCAAGATCGAGCGCCCGGACGCCGAAGCGGCCCAGGACATCTCAGCAAGTACCTCGTTGAGGCACTGCCGGTGCACGCTGACGACCTCGCCGAGTTCGGTGGCGACCGCGGCTCTGCATCAAGGCGATGATCGAAAAGGTCGTCGACCGGATGTACGCCGAGGTCGACGAGAATCGGTTCCTGGAGGTGACCTACGCAACGGTGACAAAGAGGTCATGTACTTCAAGGACTTCAACTCCGGCGCGATGATCCAGAACGTCGTCGACCAGGCGAAGAAGTACGCGATCAAGCCAGTGCTGGAGACCGGGCAGCACGGGCTGCGGATCCAGACATGCTCTACTCGATCGTCGACGAGTTCGCCGAGAACGAGGACCTGCCCAACACCACCAATCCCGATGACTGGGCCAGGATCTCGGGCAAGAAGGGCGAGCGCATCGTCTACATCCGCACGCTGGTCACCCGCAAGTCGTCCAGCGCGTCGCGGGCCATCGACACCGAGTCCAACCTG
>CAWDAC010000011.1:0-147317 GCA_963800125.1 uncultured Actinomycetota bacterium
TGGGTACGGCAGTACAGCTTGCAGTTCGAGGGATGTGTCGGTCCGAGCGGATGCGGCACCGTGTGGTCGATGTCGCATACTTCGGCGGGCTGACTGCACCCAGGCCAGCGACACGTCAGGTCACGGCAGCGGATGAATCGCGCCATCGCCGCCGACGGCCGATACTGCGGCTCGGCAGGCAGGTTCTTGGGCACGATCACCGGGCGCAGCTTGGCCCGCTTGGCCAACTCGCGCACCGCCTCCGCCGGCAGGACACCATAACCAGGTAGGTACCCCGGCTTGTCGCCCGTACCTTCGACGGTCGCGGCCTCGGTAAGAACCTGAATCACAATCCCGCCGGACCCCTGGTCAGCGGCATCCGCGGCCGGGCAGGTGTCCGACCCACACGTGCACGCGATCGAGGTCTGACCGTCGGCCAACGCGCTGAGCGCGTCGGCCCGCCGCTGCCTCTTGGTCCGCGGATCGTCCGCGCAGACCGTGCCCGCCAGCTCGTCGAGCTTCTTGTCGAGCGCGGCGGCCTCCGTGGCCCGCACGTTGCCCCAGATCTCGGCCATCCCGTACTGGTCGGGTCCGACTTCGATGTGCCGATCGGCGTCGCGTTGCCGTGCCACCCGCAGTGCATCGGGGTCCACGTCGACGACCATCCAGTCGACCAGCTGGGTGACCTTGTCGTAGGAGAGGTTGTTCCAGCCCGGCGCCTTGCGCGCCACCTGGCCATCGATGTTCGCGATCGCCTCGGCGTCGGTGACCAACGCGGTGCGGTAAACGATGACCGCAATCACCCGGAAATCGACCTCACCCGCCAGGAACACCGCCGCCAGCTTGGGCAGTCGTTCCAGCAGGGCCTGCCCGTAGTGCATGTGCGAGGACGCGCGCCCACGGCTGACGCCCAACTCGGCAGCGATCTCGGCGGCGACGGCCTCCCAGTCATCGACACACCAAAAGTCGTGCTCACCGCCGGTGATCCCCAACCTGCGCAGACTGAACCGGCCCACCGCCACCAGCCCACGGGCGACCGCGACCCGCTCGGCCCGCTGCGCATCACGCACGACGTCGAGCAGACCGTTATCGTCTAGCCGCTCAATCGTATCGAACATACGTTCGACTCTAGCCACGCCCTCCGACATTGATTCTGGCGCGGCGGAACACCCTAAAGACGAGAGAGGGAAAAGAGAGTATCCACTCCTTTTCCCTCTTCAACATATAACGCACCGGGGGGCTTGCGGCAAGACCCGGGTCATGCCGCAGAATCACTGGCCGAGGTCAGAACCCGCGGAAATGGGCTAGCGAAATGGGGCATGTGTCAAGTCGAGGGTACGAAGACGAATTGCAGTTCGAGCGGAGCTACGTGACCGGGCTCTACGCACGGCTCGACGCCGAGCGCGCGCGAGTTAAGGGTAGGTACAGCGCTGCGTTGCGGGGCCCCGTCGACCTCAAGAATGGCGGGACACTCGTGGAACGGGATGCCGAGGTGCGTGCGCTGGCCAGAGAGGTGAAGCGGCTGGACGTGGCGGACAACGGGCTGTGTTTCGGTCGGTTGGACACCGTTTCGGGCGAACATTCCTACATCGGCCGCATCGGCTTGTTCGACAAGGAGAACGAGTACGAACCGCTGTTGCTCGATTGGCGGGCGCCGGCAGCGCGCGCGTTCTACGTCGCCACCGCCGCCAGCCCGGAGAACATGCGGCGGCGCCGCCAGTTCCACACCCGCGGGCGGCACGTGGTCGATTTCACCGACGAGGTCCTCGGCCGCCCCGATGGTGCGGAGCGAGGAGGCCGCGCCTATTAGGGAGACGCCGCCCTGCTCGCGGCAGTCAACGCGCCGCGCGGTGACGGGATGCGCGACATCGTGGCGACGATCCAGGCCGAACAGGACGAGATCATCCGGCTCGATCACTCAGGGGTGCTGGTAATCGAGGGTGGCCCCGGCACCGGGAAGACCGTGGTGGCACTGCACCGCGTCGCGTACCTGCTCTACACCCAGCGGGAGCGGATCGAGAATCATGGTGTGCTCGTGGTCGGGCCCAACCCGGCCTTCCTGAACCACATCGGGCGCGTTCTACCGTCGCTGGGCGAGACCGACGTGGTGTTCATGACCACGGGCGATCTCGCGCCCGGTGTGCGCGTCACCGCCGAGGACACCCCGGACGCCGCGCAGCTCAAGGGCTCGCTGAAAATCCTGGACGTGCTCGCGGCGGCGGTCGCCGATCGGCAGCGGCTGCCGGAGCATCCGTTGCCGATCCAACTGGCGGACGTCACAGTTCGGATCGACGCCGAGACCGCGGAGTGGGCCGTCCAGGAAGCGCGCGCGAGCGGGCTGCCACATAACGAGGCCCGTGCGGTGTTCAGCGAGATCGTCACATGGGTGCTCACCGAACGGGCGATAGCCCGGATCGGCAGGGGCTGGCTGACCCGGGAGGACCGCCAAGCATGGGAGGAGCTGCGGGCGGACCTGCTCAAGGAGCTCGCGGACAACGACATGTTCACCGCCGCGCTCGACGCACTCTGGCCGATCCTGACGCCGGAAACACTGCTGGCACAGCTGTATACGTCGCCCGAACGGCTGCGCGCGGCGGGCGCCGCCCCGGCGCTGTGGCGCGCCGACGGCGAGGCATGGACGGTGTCGGACGTGCCGCTGCTCGACGAACTGGTCGACCTGTTGGGCCGCGACAAGCCCGCCGACCAGACCGCCGAGCGGGAACGCAGGGCCGACGCCGAGTACGCCGCCGGGGTGCTGGACCTCATGATCAGCCGCGAGGACCTGATGGACGACGAGGACCACCTGCTCGCCCAGGACATGCTCTACGGCGAGGATCTGGCGGATCGCTTCGTCGAGCGCGACACCCGTGAACTCGTCGAACGCGCCGCCGCGGACCGGGACTGGACCTACCGGCACGTCGTGGTCGACGAGGCCCAGGAACTGTCCGAAATGGACTGGCGGGTGCTGATGCGGCGCTGCCCGAGCCGATCATTCACGGTCGTCGGCGATCTCGCACAACGCCGGTCGGTCGCCGGAGCGACCTCTTGGGACACGATGCTGGAGCCCTACGTGCCCGGCCGCTGGGTATACCGGTCGCTGTCGGTGAACTATCGCACCCCCGCGGAGATCATGACCGTCGCCGCCGCCCTGCTCGCCGAGTTCGCACCCGGGGTCCAGCCACCGGAGTCGGTCCGCGCAAGCGGGGTGCAGCCATGGTCCAGGCGGGTCACCGCGGACGAACTGCCCGCTGCCATCGAGGAATTCGTCCGGAACGAATCCGGACGCGAAGGCACCAGCGTCGTGATCGGGCCACCGGGTGTGCCGGGCGCGGTGGTGGCGTCGGAGACGAAGGGCCTGGAGTTCGACGCCGTCCTGGTGGTGGAGCCGGAACGGATCTTCGCCGACGGCCCACGCGGCGCGGCAGAGCTCTACGTCGCCCTCACCCGTGCCACCCAACGCCTCGGCGTGCTGCACCAGGGCCCATTGCCGCAGGCGCTGACCGGCCTCCGACAAATCTCACGCACCGCCCGGTCCGGTCGTCTACAAGATGAGGAGAGGACGACGGATGAATACTCGACACGCGGTGATCGACAGCCCACTCGGCGAGCTGACGCTGGTCGCCGACGGTGACGCGCTGATCGGCCTGTACTTCCGGCATCACTGGTATCGACCGCCCACGGACACGTTCGGGCCCCTGGTCGACGCGGAGTCGGACGGTCTGCTGGCCGATGCGCAGGCCCAGCTCAACGACTTTCTGACCGGCGACCGGACAGACTTCGACCTGCCGATTGCTCTGCGTGGCGACGATCTGCAGCGCCGGGTCTGGCATCGGCTGACCACCATCCCCTACGGCGAAACGGTCACCTACGGCGATCTCGCCGGGGAGCTGGCCGACGGATCCACGGCCCAGGAAGTTGGAGCGGCCGTCGGCCGCAACCCGATGTCGATTGTCGTTCCGTGTCACCGGGTGGTCGGGAAGAACGGCAAGCTGACCGGCTACGCGGGCGGACTCGAACGCAAGCAGTTCCTGCTC
This sequence comes from uncultured Actinomycetota bacterium, assembly GCA_963800125.1. Lineage (GTDB taxonomy): Bacteria > Actinomycetota > Actinomycetes > Mycobacteriales > Mycobacteriaceae > Mycobacterium. The sequence continues at coordinate 4,014 of CAWDAC010000011.1, forward strand.
GACCTCGAAGAGCCGGCTGAATTGCGGGCGGCCCGGTTGTTCTGATGGCTGCGACGAAATGGCAGAAGCGGGTCGACACCGCGGACTGGGACGCAATCACCGCCGAGGTAAATGACGTCGGCGGTGCGCTGTTGCCTCAGCTGGTCACCAAGACCGAGGCGGCGACAATCCGCAGCCTCTATTCGGACGACGACCTGTTCCGCGCCACCATCGAAATGAGCCGATACCGGTTTGGCGAAGGGGAATACCGCTACTTCCAGCGGCCCTATCCCGAGCCGATCGAACAACTCAAACGTGCGCTGTATCCGCGGCTGCTGCCGATCGCACGGGATTGGTGGCGCAAGCTGGGCCGACCGGCGCCGTGGCCGGACGACCTCGACGACTGGCTGGACATGTGCCATGCAGCCGGCCAGACCAAGTCGACGGCCATCCTGCTCAAGTACGGGCCGGGCGACTGGAATGCGCTGCATCGAGACCTGTACGGGGACTTGGTGTTTCCCCTGCAGGTCGTGACCAACCTGTCCGAGCCCGGCGTTGACCACACCGGCGGCGAGTTTCTGCTACTCGAGCAGCGGCCGCGTGCCCAATCCCGCGGCACCGCCACCCTGCTGCCGCACGGCCACGGCTTCGTGTTCACCACGCGCGAGCGGCCCGTCGAATCAACCCGAGGTTGGTCGGCGGCGCCCGTCCGGCACGGCGTTTCGGCAGTTCGCTCCGGTGAGCGTTTCACCCTTGGCCTGGTCTTCCACGACGCCGCATGACACGGTAACCAGATGGCGCGCCAACTTCGCATAGCGCATATCGGCACCGGATACACCGGCAGGATCGCGCTCCAACAGATCCTGCGATCGCCCGATCTGCAATTGGTGGGCCACCTCGTGCACAGCCCCGACAAGGCGGGCCGCGACTCCGGAGAGTTGGCCGGCGAATCGGCGACGGGCGTTCTGGCCACCGCGGATCTGGCTGAATTCCTCGCACTGGATGCGGATTGCGTGACCTACTTCGCGACGATCTCGGGCCGCGATCCCGATGATATCGTCGATCAGCTGTGCTCGATCCTCGCCAGCGGCAAGAACGTGGTCACCCCGGCGTACCACCCGCTGTTCCACCCTCCGTCGCTCGACGATGCATCGCGGACGAAGCTGGAATCGGCGGGACACCAAGGGAAGTCGACGTTGTTTGCCACGGGGATCGCCCCGGGCTTTGCCAGTGACGTCCTCGCCGTTCACGTCGCGAGCATGTCCGAGCAGCCGACGATGATCACCATCGCCGAACGCATTCCGTGTGGGGCGTATCGGGTTCCGGGATTCTTTGCGGCCTTGGGCTTCGGTCGAACGCCGAACCAAGACGCCGAGGTGTACCCGCCGGGAGCGATGATCGGTCATTTCGCTCCGTCGCTGCGGCTGATCGCCGACGGAGTCGGGCTGACGCTCGACGACATCCGCGAGTCTCGGGACGTCGCGGTTGCCGACCGGGACTACAGCTTTGACGCGGGCGAGATCCCCACCGGGACGATCGCCAGCATCCGAATGAGCTTCGACGGCATCGTCAACGACGAACCGCGGCTGTGCTTTTCCTCCATCTGGTCGATGCCCGACAACACAATCGACGACTGGCAGCCGGTGATTCCTGTCGACAGCGCCACCCGCCGCCTCACCCGGATCGCGGTTGACGGCAATCCCCCGGTCCAGGTCGACTTCGCGCTCAACGGCGGCGACCTACCCGGCTCGACCGCGACAGCCGCGCGAGTGGTGAACGCCATTCCGAAGGTCTGCGAGGCGCAGCCGGGCATTCTCGGTGCACTCGACGTCGTCGTCGGTGGCCGCGCGGCTAGTGGAACATGAAGCGCTACAGGCTTACCGGCAGAGACGGGGTGCTCTACCCGTCACGCTCCCCTGGCACCATCGGTGGTCATCGTGCCACGCGGATATACGGGCGGCTGGATTGTCCATCGGCCCTTCGCGCGATTGCCAACGGCGGCTACGTCAGGCACCGGGTGTTCTTCGCCGACGAAGCCATCGCCGTCGCGGCGGGTTACCGGCCGTGTGCCCGATGCATGCCCGAGCAGTACCGGGAGTGGAGAGCTACTGGGACTCTGGCCGACGACGCAAAAGGATGACGTTGTCCCTCCACGTGAACGCTTGCCCGTCGGGACCGACGGCCTCTCGCTCGACGGCCTCTACACGGAGGCGGTCGAATTCGTCGGTATCCAGGTCCATTCCGGCGACCACCTCTTCGGCGCTGGGGAATTCGTGGACATGACCCAGCTTCGACGGCCACGGTGGTGCCTCGCCGTGGTCGACGATCAGCAGCAGCCCACCCGGGCGCACCGCCTCGGCGGCGTGAGCGAGGATTCGCGGTCGGTCCAGCCGCACGGTGGAATGCAGGTACTGCGCCGAGACCAGGTCGAACGTGCCGTCGGGAAAGCTGTCCGACAAGTCGTGCTGGACGAACGCGATGCGGTCGGCGACGCCACGAGATCGCGCTTCGCCAGCGGCCCGACCGAGCGCGGTCTCGGAAATATCGACCGCGACCACGTCCCAGCCCCGCTCGGCGAGCCACACCGCGTCGGCGCCTTCACCGCAGCCGAGGTCGAGCGCCCGACCCGGTGGCAGCTCAGCGGCTACCTCGGCGAGGCGGGCGTTGACCCGGCCACTCCAGACTCGCTCACGTTCCCCGTAGTGCTCTTCCCAGTGCGTCTGCGTGTCGTTCATGGTGCAAGCTTGCCGCGGGGTTTGCGATATGCCAATCTCATTTGCCATGCAGGCAAAGACGCAAACGGAGAACGATGTCGACCTGCGGGTTCGACGGCGGCTGCGGGAACTGCGTATTCAGCGCGGTCTGACGCTCGAGGACGTGGCTCGTAGCGCCCGCATCGACGTGTCCACCCTCAGCCGCCTCGAGTCGGGCAAGCGTCGCCTGGCCCTGGACCATCTCCCCCGTCTCGCCGAAGCGCTGTCGGTCAGCACCGACGAACTGCTGCGGACACCCGAGGCGCCCGACCCGCGGGTACGGGGCAGCTCCCACACGCACAACGACGTCACGTTCTGGCCACTGACGCGCCAGGGATCTGCCGGGGGGCTGCATGCCTTCAAGATCCGGATCAGCGCCAAACGCCGAAAACCGCCCGCGGAGTTACCCGTTCACGAGGGCCAGGACTGGATGTACGTGCTGTCCGGCCGAATTCGACTCATCCTCGGCGAGCGTGACTTCGTCATCAAACCAGGCGAAGCCGTCGAATTCAGCACCTGGACACCGCACTGGTTCGGAGCCGCCGATGGACCTGCAGAGGCCATCATGATCTTCGGAGTGCACGGCGAGCGGCTCCATCTCCACGCCTGACTACAGATACGACGTTTCGTTTACCAATCGCACCGACGAAGCCCCGTCTGGGTAGAACTCGGCGATGGACAGCGACGCCAGGTCCAGGTGTAGCCGGTACAGGATGCCGGGCCCGGCGTCCAGGGCCAGCCGCAGCAGCGTCTTGATCGGCGTCACGTGTGACACCACAAGCACTGTCTCCCCGGCGTGTTCGGCAGTCACCCGGTTACGGACGCGCTGCACCCGGTCGAGCACACTGTCGAAGCTCTCGCCATCCGGCGGGGTGATGCTGGTGTCGCGCAGCCAGGTCCGGTGCAGCTCGGGGTCACGCTCGGCGGCCTCACCGAATGTAAGGCCTTCCCACGCGCCGAAGTCCGTCTCGATCAGGTCGTCGTCAACGGTGACGTCGAGCCCAAGCGCCTTGGCAGCCTTCGCGGCGGTGTCGTAGGCGCGCTGCAGCGGCGACGTGATGACCGCCGCAATACCGCCGCGTTGCGCGAGATACTGCGCGGCGGCTTCGGCCTGACGGCGCCCGACATCGGTCAGCGCCGGATTCCCACGACCGGAATATCGCCGCTGCGTGGACAATTCGGTCTGCCCGTGCCGCAATAGCAGAAACCGAGTGGGGGCGCCGCGGGCGCCGATCCAGCCCGCAGGCGCGGCCGGTGCTTCGGCGGGTTTGGCGGCGGCGTCCATCGCCTCGTTGGCCAGTCGGTCGGCGTGAGAGTTCTCGGCGCGCGGGATCCAGGCGTAGCCGATGCGCTCGAAGCGTAGAGCGAGGGCCTTCGCCTCCTGATGAAGGGCAACCAGATCGGGATGCTTGACCTTCCAGCGGCCAGACATCTGCTCCACCACCAGTTTGGAATCCATCAGCACCTCGACCTCGGTGGCGCCCAGCCTGGCCGCCTCATCCAGCCCGGCGATCAGGCCGCGGTACTCGGCGACGTTGTTGGTGGCACGCCCGATCGCCTGCTTGCCCTCGGCCAGCACCGTGGTGTGGTCGGCCGACCACACCACCGAGCCGTATCCCGCAGGCCCCGGGTTGCCGCGGGACCCGCCATCCGCTTCGACGATCACCTTCACTGGTCGCCGTCCTTGACCCGCAACAGAATTGCGCCGCACTCCGGGCAGCGCAACACCTCGTCATCGGCGGCGGCGGAGATTCGGGCGAGCCCGCCGCGGTCGATCTCGATCCGGCACGCTCCGCATCGGCGGCCCTGCAGCCGTCCCGCACCCGCGCCACCGCGTGCCCGCTGGCGTTCGTACAGCGACACCAGCTCGGAATCCAGCGACGCGGTCAATTCGTCGCGCCGCGAGAGACATTGGTGCCGGGTCTGCTCGATCGCCGCGAGAGCGTCGTCCCGCGCCTGCTGGGCTTCTGCCAGCTCGCTTTCCAGCCCATCGATCTCCGCTAGTCCATCTGCCTGCCGAGTCTGCAGCTCTTCCCGGCGCTCCATCACCTCGAGCAGCGAATCCTCCAGACTGGACTGGCGACGTTGCAGCGTTTCGAGCTCGTGCTGCAGGTCGGAGAGCTGCTTGGCGCTGATCGCTCCCGCCTCGAGCATCGAGCGGTCCCTGTCCTCACGCCCACGCACCGCGTCGATCTCGGACTCGAACTTCGTAATCTGGGCATCCAGGTCCTCGAGCGCGAGCCGCAGCGACGCCAGCCTGTCGTTGGCCTCGCGGTGCTCGGCCTGAGTCTGCTCGAAGCGCTGCTGTTCGGCCAGGTGACCGGATCGGTGCTCGACGCGGCTGAGCTCGGCATCGAGTTCTGCCAGCTCGAGCAGCGAACGCTGTTGGACGACTTCAGCTTTCATAACTAGTTTCTCTCGATATTCCACGGATCGGTGCGAATCGCCGACACCCGCACCGGTAGCGAGTCACCGAAGTGGCTGCGAACCAGCCCCGCCGCCTGATTGCACCACGGGAACTCGCTTGCCCAGTGTGCGACATCGATCAGCGCGACGTCCGACACCCGCCGGTGTTCGTCGGCGGGGTGGTGCCGAAGATCGGCGGTCACGTAGGCGTCGACTCCGGCGCCCGCGACAGTGTCCAACAGCGAGTCGCCCGCGCCGCCGCACACCGCGACCCGCAACACCTCGGCGTCGTCCTCGCCCGACGCGCGTACGCCCCAGGAAGTACCGGGCAACGCGTCGTGCACGCGAGAAACGAACGCCGCCAACGTCTCCGGCTTCGGTAATGTCCCGATGCGGCCCAACCCGACATCCGTGGGAATCGGTGCCAGCGCGAGAATGTCGAAGGCGGGCTCCTCGTACGGGTGCGCGGCCCGCATTGCCGCCAGCACGTGGCCGCGCAGCCGGGCGGGAGCGATGATCTCCACCCGATCCTCGGTCACCCGTTCGACGGATCCGACGCTGCCGATCGTGGGCGTGGTGCCCTCGTGCGGGAGGAACTGGCCGGTGCCGGTGACGCTCCAACTGCAGTGCGAATAGTCGCCGATGTGCCCTGCGCCCGCGGCGAACATGGCCTCGCGGACGGCGTCGGCATTTTCTGCGGGGACGTACACCACCCACTTGTCCATGTGCTGGCCGCCGACTGCGGGCGCCAGCACCTCTTCCACCGTCAGCCCCAGCGCGTCGGCCAGCGCGTCGGACACGCCCGGCGCGGCGGCATCGGCGTTGGTGTGGGCGGTGAACAGTACGCGTCCGCTGCGAATCATCCGGTGCAGCAGTGCGCCTTTGGCCGTGCTTGCCGCGACGGTGTCGACGCCGCGCAGCAGCAGCGGGTGATGCGCGAGCAACAGCCCGCGATCGGGTACTTCGTCGACGACTGCGGCGGTGGCATCAACCGCGATCGTCACCGAGTCGACGTCGTCGCCCGGATCGCCGCAGACCAAGCCGACCGAGTCCCAGTCCTGCGCCAGCCCCGGCGGGTACGCCGCATCCAGCGCACCGATGACGTCGGACAGCCGCGCGCTCACTGCAGGACCTCTGCCACCGCATCAACCAGCGCCCGCCAGTCGGGACGGACCGCGGCACGCAGGAACTGTCCGTCCAACCCGACGAAGGTGTCACAGCGACGCACCGCGATACCCTTGGCGTCCAACCGCTTTCGCATCAACTCGGCATCGGGCACGCTGAACAGGACGAAGGGCGCGCAACCGTCGACAACCTTCGGGCCCACCGCGGTCAAGCCCTCCACCATCTCGGCGCGCAGCTGCGCCAGCCGACGCGCGCCTGCATCGGCCTCGGCAACGGCCGCCGGCGCGCAGCAGGCCGCGACCGCTTCCAGTTGAAGGGTGCCCAGCGGCCAATGGGCGCGCCGCGCCGTCAACCGTTCCAGCACCTCGGGTGCGCCCAGCGCGTACCCGACCCGCAGGCCGGCCAGCGCCCACGTCTTGGTCAGGCTGCGCAGCACCACCACGTCGGGTAACGCGTGGCCGGCCAGGCTCTCGGACTCACCGGGAACGGCATCGGCGAACGCTTCGTCAACCACCACGATGCGACCCGGCTTGCGCAACGCAAGGATCTGATCGCTGGCATGGAGAACCGAGGTCGGATTGGTCGGATTGCCGACGACCACGAGATCGGCATGCTCGGGTACGTCGGCGCCCGCCAGGTCGTACGGAGGGGCCAGCACGACGTGCCGCAGCGCTACCCCGGCCGCCGTCAGGGCCGCCTCGGGCTCGGTGAACGACGGTGCTATCAGCGCCGCCAGCGTGGGCTCCAGGTTGGCAAGCAGCGCGAAGCCCTCGGCGGCCCCGGCCAGCAGCGCCACCTCGTCGCGGCCACGGCCATGCCTGGCCGCCACGGCGTCGATTGCCCGCTGTTCGTCGACCGCGCTCGGGTAGCGGCTCAGGTCCTCAAGACGCGACGCCAGCCGCTCGACCAGCCAGGAGGGCGGCTCGGGGGTGCGAACGTTGACGGCGAAGTCCAGCATGCCCGGACCCGCAGCTTGGTCGCCGTGGTAGCGGGCGGCCGCGCGGGTTCGACTTGCCACATCACGACAGTAGTGCGCCGTCGGAGACAATGGATGCGTGACGACACTGGACGACACCGTCGCGGCCACCCGGCCGCAGCTGGTGATCTTCGATCTTGACGGCACCCTGACCGACTCGGCGCAGGGCATCGTGTCCAGCTTCCGCCACGCTCTCGGCGAGGTCGGCGCCGAGATTCCCGATGGGGACCTGGCTGGCCGCATCGTCGGCCCTCCGATGCACCACACGCTTCGCGCGATGGGGCTCGGCGAACACGCCGACGCCGCCATCGCCGCTTACCGCGCCGACTACACGACGCGGGGCTGGGCGATGAACAGCCTGTTCGACGGCATCCCGCAACTGCTCGGCGATCTGCGCGCGGCCGGTGTGCGGCTGGCGGTGGCCACGTCGAAGGCCGAGCCGACCGCCCGCCGGATCATCGAACATTTCGGGCTCGACGACCATTTCGAAGTGATCGCGGGCGCCAGTCTGGATGGCGTTCGCGCCGCCAAGGCGGACGTGATGGCACACGCACTTGCCCAGCTCGAACCGCTGCCGGAGCGGGTGGTGATGGTCGGCGACCGGGCCCACGACGTCGAAGGCGCCGCCGCACACGGCATCGACACCGTGGTGGTCGGCTGGGGCTACGGGCAGGCCGACTTCGACGAGCCGACCGCCGTCACCGCAGCGGCGCACGTGTCGACGGTCGACGACCTGCGCGAGGTGCTCGGTGTCTGTCCCCCGCAAGCGGGTGGGCCCCCCGCTTGCGTGGGGAGTGCCCCCAGTCGGCCGGAGGGCGGCTCCGGTGTCTGAGCCCACCCTGCATGTCACGTTCATCTGCTCGGGCAACATCTGTCGGTCGCCGATGGCGGAGAAGATGTTCGCCCATCAGATCAGCGAGCGTGGTCTGGCCGATGAGGTGCGGGTGACCAGCGCGGGAACCGGCGGCTGGCACGTCGGCGAGGGTGCCGACAATCGTGCGAACGGGGTGCTGCGCGAACACGGCTACCCGACGAAGCACAGGGCTGCCCAGATCGGCGCCGACCATCTGTCGGCCGACCTGGTGGTGGCGCTGGGCCGAAACCACGAGCGAATGCTGCGCGACATGGGTGTTGCGCCCACCCGGCTCCGGATGTTGCGGTCGTTCGACCCGCGGTCGGGTGCGCACGCGCTCGACGTCGAAGATCCCTACTACGGCACGCACGAGGACTTCGAGGACGTCTTCGCTGTCATCGAGGCCGCACTGCCGGGGCTGCACGACTGGGTGGACGAACAATTGGCCGGCCGCGGAATCGCCAGCTAGGCCGCCGATGAACGAAGTGAAGAGGCGAAATAGGGTCTTGCGCGCCGCCTTTTTCTTGCGGCCGGGCTGGCTCGCGTTGTTCGTCGTGGTGATCGCGTTCGCCTACCTGTGCTTCACGGTGCTGGCGCCGTGGCAGCTCGGCAAGAACACCAAGACGTCACGAGAGAATGCTCAGATCTCCCGATCGCTGACCGCGGAACCTGTCCCTGTGACAAGCGTTCTGCCACAGCAGGATTCGTCGGCGCCCGATGAGCAGTGGCAGCGGGTGACGGCCACCGGACACTATCTTCCTGACGGCCAGGTGCTGGCGCGGCTTCGGGTGGTGGATGGCGATCCCGCATTCGAGGTGCTGGTGCCGTTCGCCGTCGACGGCGGTCCGACAGTCCTCGTCGACCGCGGGTACGTGAAACCGGAGCAGGGCTCCCGGATGCCGGCCATCGCGCCGCCGCCCGCCGGGACCGTGACGATCACCGCGCGGCTGCGCGACTCGGAACCCGCGCTCGAGGGGAAGGCGCCGTTCCGCCAGAACGGGGCACAGCAGGTGTATTCGATCAACCCCGCACAGATCGCCACGCTGGTCGGTGTTCCGCTGACCGGGTCCTATCTGCAGCTGGTCGAGGACCAGCCGGGCGGCCTCGGGGTGATCGCTCTCCCCCACCTGGACGCGGGGCCATTCCTGTCCTACGGCATCCAGTGGATCGCGTTCGGAATCCTGGCGCCGATCGGGTTGGGCTACTTCGTGGTCACGGAGATCCGGGTCCGGCGCCGGGAGAAGGCCGCCGAGCAGAATCGAACGCCAACCGCCCCGCTCACCACCGAAGAGAAGATCGCCGACCGCTACGGCAAGCGCCGCTGACCGCCACCGCCAACGCGGTGCTCAGCAGCTGCACGGCCCGCGACAGCCGCACCGCCCGAACGAGATCGGAGTTCTCTGGCGCCGGCCCGTCACCAAGTGATGGCCGGATCTCCAGCTGGTGGGCGTATTGAGTGGGTCCGCCGAGACGGACTCCCAGCGCACCCGCGAACGCCGCTTCGACGACCCCGGCATTGGGGCTGGGGTGTCGCGCGGCGTCTCGCCGCCAGGCCCGCACCACCCCGGCCGGTGATCCACCGACCGCAGGGGCGCAGACCGCCACCAGCACACCCGTGACACGGGCCGCCGCAAAATTCACTATGTCATCGAATCGCGCTGCGGCCCAACCGAATCGCTGATATCGCGGCGAGCGGTGGCCGATCATCGCGTCGAGTGTGTTGGCGCCGCGATAGACCAGCATTGCGGGCACGCCGCCGACCACGGCCCACAGCAGCGGCGCCACGTGCGCGTCGGAGGTGTTCTCGGCCACCGACTCCACCGCCGCGCGGGCGAGCCCGTCGGCATCCAGAGCGGCCGGGTCGCGTCCGCACAGCGACGGCAGCAGTCGCCGGGCGGCACTCGACGTCGTCGCGGGACAACAGGTCGGCCATCCGTGCACCGGTGCGGGTCAGCGAGGTGCCACCGAGAGCGACGAACGTCGTCGCCGCCGTGATCGCGGCCGTCCATGCGTGCCCCCGCCGCAAAGCGGCCCGCTCCCCCGCGGCCCCGAGCACCATCAGGGCACCGAGCAGCACACCCGTGTGGATCGCACCGGCCCAGCGGTCGTCGGAGTAGGTGAACCGCTCAAGGGCAGCTGCGCCGCGGCCGAACAGCGCAACCGGGTGTCCGCGCCGGGGATCGGCCAGCGCCAGGTCGGCCAGGTACCCGACCACGATGCCCGCCGGGCGGCCGGGACACTTCGACGCAAACACGCTGCGAGCGTCTCACAAAGTGATGTACTCGAATCATGAGGCTGGGCCCACCGCGGCGGCCGACCCGCGCGGTCGATCTGATCAATCCCGCGGCGGTGCTGTTGCCCGCGGCCAACGTCATCATGCAGTTGTCGTTGCCCGGCGTCGGCTACGGCGTCCTGGAAAGCCCGGTGGACAGCGGCAACGTCTACAAACATCCGTTCAAGCGGGCCCACACCACTGGCACCTACCTCGCCGCGGCCACCCTCGGGACAAATGCCGATCGTGCGCTGATCCGGGACGAGGTCGACAAGGTGCACGCGCTGGTCAGGTCCAAAGTGTCAAGCCCCGTGTCCTACAACGCATTCGACCCGCGTCTGCAGCTCTGGGTGGCCGCCTGCCTGTACCGGTACTACATCGACCAGCACGAGTTTCTCTACGGACCGCTCGATGACGAGGCCGCCGATGCGGTGTACCAGGACGCCAGGAAGCTTGGCACCACACTGCAAGTCGGCGACGACTTGTGGCCGGCCGATCGCATTGCGTTCGACGAGTTCTGGAAACGGACGCTCGACGAGCTGAACATTGACCCGCCCGTGCGCGAGCACCTGCACGGCGTGGCGGCGATGGCGTTCCTGCCTTTACCGCTCCGGTTTCTTGCCGGCCCGTTTAACCTCTTCGCCACCAAGGGCTTTCTCGCCCCGGAGTTCCGGTCGCACATGCGAATGACGTGGACTGCGACACAGCAGCGCAGGTTCGAAGTATTGTTGACGGCGTTGCGTATCGCCGACCGAGTGATCCCGCGCGAGGTGTGGATCCTGGGCTATCGAATGTATCTGTGGGACATGCGTGCTCGCGCACGCCGAGGAAAGAGAATCGTATGACAACACTCAACCACGTCGCGGTCACGGTGCGTGACATCGATGCAAGCGGGCCATGGTATGCGGCGCTGTTCGGCGCCGATCCGCTGCTCGACGAACACACCGACGGCGGATTCCGGCACCTGGTGTGGGCGTTCGACAACGGCACCATGTTCGGTCTCCACCAGCATGACCGGCCGTTGGAGGGCGGTCGGTTCACCGAGTTCCGGGCCGGCCTCGACCACGTCAGCTTCGGCTGCGCGGACCGTGCGGAGCTGGAGACCTGGGTCAGCCGGCTGAATGAGCTCGGTATCGAGCACGGCGGCATCGTGGACGCCCACTACGGCTCGGGGCTGAGCTTCCGCGATCCCGACGGCATCGCGCTGGAGTTCTTCGCACCACCTTCCGGATAACGAAGGCTCGGTCGAAACGGCCGAAACGGCGTGCCGTACGTGTGGCACCCAACCCTTGGACATTGCGGTAGCTCTCGGTGCCGAGCGGTTGCGCGAGATCATGGCCGATCTGGTCAACCGCTCTCGAGCACGGCGTAAACATCGGCGAGTCTGGGCCTCTCACTGCGCAGCCAGTGGGCCTCCCACCACGGACCGCGAGCAGGATCGAACGGCCAGGCGCCCACAGGGACGGTGCCAACACACACGCCACGGCGCCGCTCTCATGCACACATTCCGCCGCCCGCTCGCGCTCGGCGTCGGTCAGGGCCGCAAGTATGAGTTTCATTGTTCCCGTTACCCTTTCGTTAAGTCATGCGGCGCCTATTCGGCGGTCGACCGGCGAACCCCCGAGGCCCGATTCGTCCGCCGGAGGCCGAACCCCAACGGGCCCTCGCGGGCCGGTCAGGCGGGTCTGCGGCGCCCTCGTAGTCACTACGGTTGCCAGCTCGTGACGGTGGCCGCGGCGAGCGCGTGCTCGTAACCAACGACGACGCTGCGTTCGGCGATTGCTACGCACCTGTTGTGCTCGGCCTTGATCGCCTCGCGGAGTGCTACTTCGTCGCGCCAGCAGAAGATCGGCGCCGAGGTGGCGACCTGCGCTCGCGCACCTCGGCCCGCGGCAGCTGCGTCAGGTCGCACTCGTCGTAGCTCCAGAGCCGTCACTCTCGACTGATCGGCCGGAAAGGAGCAGCATGTCTCGCATGACCGACTACAGCGATGAAGAACGCGACACAGTCCGCTCCGCCGCCTTTGGCGCGATGCTCCTCGTCTCGAAGGCCGACCCCGGCTTCTTCGCGATGTTCAAGGAGTCAATGGCCGGCTCCAAGACCCTCGCCAAGGCTTCGCCCGAGCTTCGGGAGCTGCTGACGGGCGGGATGCCGAGCCCGCCGAAGGGTAGACCGGAAGAGATCGACAAGGCCGTCCTGACGTCCGTGGGGCAGGCGGTGGCGATCCTGCAGCAGAAGGGCCCCGATGAGGTCGAAGGTTTCAAGGCGCTCATCGTGGATGCCTGTGACAAGGTCGCCGAGGCCTCGAAGGGCGTCGCACCCGCCGAGACCGAGGCGATCGGCAAGGTGAAGAGCGCGCTCGGCGTCAGCTGACCCGGCACCCGCCGGCTCCGGCGTACTACGCGGCGCAATCGCGTTGAGCTGCGCGAACACTGGTGGGCGCGGACGGTATCGAACCGCCGACCGCTGGTGTGTAAAACCAGAGCTCTACCACTGAGCTACGCGCCCGTGCCGGTGCAGGCTACACGCCGACGACGTGCGACGGGAAATCCTTCAGCCCGACTTCACCGCCGCCAGCGCCTCGGTCCACAGGCTCTGATCGCGCGGCTCCCCCGGCCCGTTCATCTCCGCGAACCGGATGATGCCAGACCTGTCCACCACGAACGTGCCCCGGTTGGAAAATCCTGCGTCGTCGTTGAACACGCCATAGGCCTGTGCGACGGCGCCGTGCGGCCAGAAGTCCGACAACACCGGAAACAGGAAGCCACTCTCGGCGGCCCAGACCTTGTGCGTGGGCGGCGGTCCCACCGAGATGGCCAACGTCTGGGTGTCGTCGTTCTCGTAGGCGGGCAGGTGGTCGCGCACTTCGTCCAGCTCGCCCTGGCAGATGCCGGTGAAGGCGAGCGGAAAGAACACCAGCAGCACGTTCTTCGTGTCCCGGAAGTCGCTGAGGGTGACCTCCTGCCGGTTCTGGTCGCGCAGGGTGAAGTCGGGCGCCGGTGTCCCTACAGACAGCATCAACGCCGACCCGCGCGGGACTTGGGCTGCACCAGCCGGCTGGCGCTCCAATCACCGAGGTTGGCCGACGAGGTCTGCATCAGCCCGGCCGTCGGTGCCGATTCGGCGATCTCGGCGGGCACCACGTGGCCCGGCTTGCCCGTCTTGGGTGTCAGCACCCAGATCACGCCGTCGTCGGCCAGGGGGGTGATGGCGTCCATCAACCGATCGACAAGGTCGCCATCGTCGTCACGCCACCACAACAGCACAACGTCGATGACCTCGACGGCGTCCTCGTCGAGCAGCTCGCCGCCACACGCCTCCTCGATGTCGGCCCGGATGTCGTCGTCAACGTCATCGTCCCAGCCCAGTTCCTGCACAACCTGATTTTTTTGGATGCCCAGCCGTTGGGCGTAGTTCGGGGCGTCTGCCGCCGCGACCACCGTCGGTCCTCCTTCTCCTTGCTCGTGCGATCCGTCCTATCGTCGCATGACGCGAGCGTTCGCCGACGCCTGGCAGCCCAGGTTCATCGATATGCGGCGTCGCACAGGTCCAGGGCCTTCGTCTTCACGTCGTTCAGCTTGGTCACCGCGGCGTTGAACTCGTCCGGTCCGTAGTTGCCCGCGATCGCCGCCGCGACACCCCGCGCAGCGTCCACCCAGGCGTTCATGGCGTCCTTCAATTCCTGAGACAGCGGATCGCTGATGCTGCGGGCGACGAGGTCGGCGCTGTGGTTGAGCGAGTCGATGGCCGGGCCCGCCTTTGCCTGCACATCTGCGGCGTTCTCGTTGAAGGCCTTGACGTAATCGTTGACCGCGGTGATCGAGTCCACGCTGCTGGAGCTCAGCGCCTCGCACGAGCTGTGGACCGCCTCGGTAGTCAACGACTTCTGGCGCTCCGACTCGCGGGAACTGGACGAGGCGGCCGACTCCTCTATCGACGCCGAAACGGAGGCTTTGTAGACGGGTGGGTCGGTGGCATTGATCGTCGGCGAACCGTCGGTGACAGAGGTACAGCCGACGATGATCATGGCGAGGCCGGCCAGGCTGCCGACCACTTGCGCGACGATCCGCAGCCGCGGCGACCTCCTCAGCCCTCCGATCCGCACAGTCTGCAGACGTTACCGGTTTGGGCCTTGGATCGGCGGTTCAATCCAGTAGGCACCACCGGCAGTGCATGTGGGGCACGATAGGTGGACGATAGAGGTCGACAGAGACCTACACCTCCTACCGAGGAGCGGAAGTTGACCACCGAGTTCGCGCGCCAGGACCTGGCCCAAAACTCCGGCACCGCAGCCGAACCCGACCGGGTACGGGTAATCCGCGAAGGCGTCGCGTCCTACCTGCCCGATATCGATCCCGACGAGACCACCGAGTGGCTGGAGTCGTTCGACCAACTGCTGGAACGGCAGGGCCCGGCACGGGCCCGCTACCTGATGCTGCGGTTGCTGGAGCGCGCTGGCGAACAACGAGTGGCCATTCCGTCCCTCACGTCGACCGACTACGTGAACACCATCCCGACCGAACTGGAGCCGTGGTTCCCCGGTGACGAGGATGTCGAGCGCCGCTACCGGGCCTGGATCCGGTGGAATGCGGCGATCATGGTGCACCGCGCCCAACGCCCGGGAGTCGGTGTGGGCGGCCACATTTCGACATATGCCTCCTCCGCCGCGCTCTACGAGGTCGGCTTCAACCACTTCTTCCGCGGCAAGTCCCACCCAGGCGGCGGCGACCAGGTCTACATTCAAGGCCACGGGTCGCCCGGCATCTACGCCCGCGCGTTCCTGGAGGGCCGGCTAACTGCCGACCAACTCGACGGCTTCCGCCAGGAGCACAGCCACCCGGGCGGCGGCATCCCGTCGTATCCGCACCCGCGGCTGATGCCGGACTTCTGGGAGTTCCCGACGGTGTCGATGGGCCTGGGCCCGATGAACGCGATCTTCCAGGCCCGGTTCAACCACTATCTGCATGACCGAGGCATCAAGGACACCTCCGACCAGCACGTTTGGGCGTTCCTCGGCGACGGCGAGATGGACGAGCCGGAAAGCCGCGGGTTGGCTCACGTGGCCGCGCTCGAGGCGCTGGACAACCTGACCTTCGTGATCAACTGCAACCTGCAGCGCCTCGACGGCCCGGTGCGCGGCAACGGCAAGATCATCCAGGAGCTGGAGGCGTTCTTCCGCGGTGCCGGCTGGAACGTGATCAAGGTGGTGTGGGGCCGCGAATGGGATGCGCTGCTGCACGCCGACCGGGACGGCGCGTTGGTCAACCTGATGAATACGACGCCCGACGGCGACTACCAGACGTACAAGGCCAACGACGGCAGCTACGTGCGCGACCACTTCTTCGGCCGCGACCCGCGCACCAAGGCGCTGGTGGCTGACATGTCCGACGCCGACATCTGGAACCTCAAGCGTGGCGGGCATGACTACCGCAAGGTCTACGCGGCCTACCGCGCCGCGACCGAGCACAAGGGCCAGCCGACGGTGATCCTGGCCAAGACCATCAAGGGCTACTCACTGGGCGCCCACTTCCAGGGCCGCAACGCCACCCACCAGATGAAAAAGCTTGCGCTGCAAGACCTCAAGCAGTTCCGTGATGCCATTCGCATCCCGATCAGCGACGAGGAACTGGAGAACAACCCCTACCTGCCGCCGTACTACCACCCTGGACCGGACGCACCCGAGATCCGCTACATGCTCGACCGGCGCAGGACGTTGGGCGGCTTCGTACCGGAACGCCGAACGAAGTCGAAGGTGCTGACGCTGCCGGGCCGCGATACCTACAAGGCGCTCAAGAAGGGCTCGGGCAACCAAGAGGTCGCCACCACCATGGCCATGGTCCGCACCTTCAAGGAACTGTTGCGGGACAAGGAGATTGGTCCGCGCATCGTGCCGATCATCCCGGACGAGGCCCGCACATTCGGCATGGACTCGTGGTTCCCGAGCCTCAAGATCTACAACCGCAACGGCCAGCTCTACACCGCCGTGGACGCCGAGCTGATGCTCGCGTACAAGGAAAGTGAAATCGGTCAGATCCTGCACGAGGGCATCAACGAGGCGGGTTCGACCGCGTCGTTCACCGCCGCGGGTACGTCGTACGCGACCCACAACGAGCCGATGATCCCGCTCTACATCTTCTATTCGATGTTCGGATTCCAGCGCACCGGCGACGGGTTCTGGGCGGCGGCCGACCAGATGGCCCGCGGCTTCGTGCTGGGCGCAACGGCCGGACGAACCACCCTGACCGGCGAGGGGCTTCAGCACGCCGACGGGCATTCCCTACTGCTGGCGGCCACCAATCCGGCGGTCGTCTCGTATGACCCCGCGTTCGCCTTCGAGATCGCCTACATCGTGGAAAGCGGGCTGGCCCGCATGTACGGCGAGAACCCAGAGAACGTCTACTTCTACATCACCATCTACAACGAGCCCTACCGGCAACCCGCCGAGCCGGAGGGTCTTGACGTGGAGGGACTGCTGCGCGGCATCTACCGCTACCGCCCCGCCCCGGAGCCGCGGTCGAAGCAGGCGCAGATCCTGGCGTCGGGTGTGTCGATGCCCGACGCGATCCGGGCCGCTGAGATGCTGGCGTCCGAGTGGGACGTGGCGGTCGATGTGTGGTCGGTGACGAGCTGGGGCGAGCTCAACCGGGAGGGCGTGGAGATCGAGAAGGAGAAGCTGCGCCACCCCGACCGCCCGGCGCGGGTGCCGTATATCAGCAAGGTGCTCGCCGACACCCGTGGCCCGGCCGTGGCGGTATCGGACTGGATGCGCGGTGTTCCCGAGCAGATCCGGCCATGGGTGCCCAACACCTACGCCACGCTGGGCACCGACGGCTTCGGCTTCTCCGACACCCGGCCGGCCGCGCGGCGCTACTTCAATACAGACGCCGAATCGGTGGTCGTCGCGGTGCTGGAGGCGCTGGCCTCCGACGGCGAGATTGACCAGTCAGTGGCCGTCGAGGCCGCGAACAAGTACCAGATCGATGACGTTCTCGCGGCGCCCGAGCAGACCTCGGACCCCGGGGTGGCGTAGCTCGCGCCGAACACCCGGAGTACTTGGAGGAATCCGCCAGAAATATGGCGTAGCTTTTAGGGATGGTTGACAACCGGTTTGTCCCACCCGCCTCCACGGTGGAGGTACTGGAGACCGTCCCCGACTCGGTGCTGCGCCGGTTGAACCAGTACTCGGGCCGGTTGGCCACCCAAGCGGTGCACGTCATGGAGGAGCGGCTGCCGTTCTTCGCCGACCTCGAGGCGTCACAGCGGGCCAGCGTCCAACTGGTGGTTCAGACCGCGGTGGTCAACTTCGTGGAGTGGATGCGCAACCCCGACAGCGACGTCAGCTACACGGCGCAGGCGTTCGAAGTGGTGCCGCAGGATCTCAGACGGCGCATCGCACTGCGGCAGTCCGTGGAGATGGTGCGGATCACCATGGAGTTCTTCGAGGAAGTGGTGCCACTGCTGGCCCGCTCCGAAGAGCAGCTGACCGCGCTGACGGCCGGAATCCTAAGGTACAGCCGTGATTTGGCGTTCGCGGCGGCCACCGCCTACGCCGACCAGGCCGAGGCGCGTGGCGCCTGGGACACCCGGATGGAGGCCAACATCGTCGACGCAGTGGTCCGCGGCGACACCGGACCGGAACTGCAGTCCCAGGCCGCGGCGCTGAACTGGGACGCCACCGCGCCGGCCACCGTGATCGTGGGAATGCCGCAACCAGACCGCACGGACCTGGCCATCGATGACGTCCACGATGTGGTGAACCGGAACGGGCGGTCAGCCTTGTCGGACGTGCACGGCACCTGGCTGGTGGCGATCGTTTCGGGGCCGCTGACCCTGACCGACCGGTTCCTTGCCGAGCTGCTGGGCGTCTTCGCGGACGGACCGGTGGTGATCGGGCCGACCGCACCGACGCTGTCGGCCGCCCACCGCAGCGCCACCGAAGCGATCGCCGGGATGAACGCCGTCGCAGGCTGGACCGGCGCGCCGCGACCGGTGTCCGCCCGCGAACTGCTGCCCGAACGCGCACTGCTGGGCGACGCGTCGGCGATCGCCGCGCTGGAAGCCGAGGTAATGAGGCCGCTGGCCGACGCCGGGCCTGCGCTCACCGAGACGCTGGACGCGTATCTGGATTCCGGGGGCGCGATCGAGGCGTGTGCCCGGAAGTTGTTCGTTCATCCAAACACCGTGCGCTACCGGCTCAAGCGCATCGCAGACTTCACCGGCCGTGATCCGACCACGCCGCGCGACGCCTACGTGCTCAGAGTGGCCTCGACGGTCGGACGCTTGACCCGGCAGGCACAGCATTCCAGCACGTCAATCACCACGGTTGGCCAAATAACGAAGCCGTCAGACGCCGCTCGCAGGCAGAACCGCGCAGGGTAACAGATTTCGGAGCGATATCGATGGTGTCGCATCCCATGCTGTTTTGTCGGGTATCTACAAAAAGATAAGACAAGGTTCATAATCTCTTACACCGCGCAAAACCGTCTTCACAGTGTTCTCTTAAACACGTGCTTGCATTCCTTGCTCCCGGACAGGGATCGCAGACTCCCGGCATGCTCGCCTCGTGGCTTGAGCTCCCGGGGGCGGCTGACCGTATCTCCTCCTGGTCGCAGTCCAGCGGTCTTGACCTGGCCCGCCTGGGCACCACCGCGACGGCCGAGGAGATCACAGACACTGCCGTGACGCAGCCGCTCGTCGTGGCCGCGACCCTGCTGGCGTGGGAAGAGCTGACGAAGCGGGGCCTGCTGGCCGGACGCGAGTTCACGGCTGCCGGGCACTCCGTCGGTGAGATCGCCGCCTACGCTGTCGCCGGTGTGATCTCCAGCGACGACGCCGTTGCGCTGGCCGCCACCCGCGGCGCCGAGATGGCCAAGGCGTGCGCGGTCGAGCCCACCGGCATGTCCGCGGTGCTCGGCGGCGACGAGGCCGAGGTGCTGAGCCGCCTGGAGGAACTGGACCTGGTGCCGGCGAACCGAAACGCGGCGGGCCAGATCGTGGCGGCGGGCAGTCTGGCCGCCCTGGACAAACTGGCCGAGGACCCGCCTGCCAAGGCGCGGGTCCGCCAGCTGGCCACCGCGGGCGCGTTCCACACCCGCTACATGGCGTCGGCCACTGACGGCTACGCCGCCGCGGTTTCGAAGGTCACCACCACTGAGCCCCTAGGCCCGACCGCGACGCTGCTGTCGAATGCCGACGGGCAACCCGTCGCCTCGGCCGCGGACGCAATGAGCAAGCTGGTGGCCCAGCTGACCCGGCCGGTGCGCTGGGACCTGTGCACCGAGACTCTCCGGCAATCCAACGTGACCGCGATCGTCGAGTTCCCGCCCGCCGGGACGCTCGCCGGGATCGCCAAGCGAGAACTTCGGGGGGTTCCGACGCATGCCATCAAGTCCCCCGCTGACCTGGACGGGCTGAGCGAGCTCACGCAGGACTGATTCCCGGCACCGCCGGGGCCCAGCTACAACCGCATATTGACTATCCAATAACTCCGAAATACGGAGTGCAGTAACCGAATTAGAAGGAGCCCTTGTGCCCGCCACTCAGGAAGAAATCATCGCCGGCCTGGCCGAGATCATCGAAGAGGTGACCGGTATCGAGCCGTCCGAGGTGACCGTCGAGAAGTCGTTCGTCGACGACCTGGACATCGACTCGCTGTCGATGGTCGAGATCGCCGTGCAGACCGAGGACAAGTACGGCGTGAAGATCCCCGACGAGGATCTCGCCGGTCTGCGCACCGTCGGTGACGTCGTCGCCTACATCCAGAAGCTCGAGGAAGAGAACCCCGAAGCCGCCGAGGCCCTCCGCGAGAAGTTCGCGGCGGAAAAGTGACCAGACCTTCCACTGCTAACGGCGGTTTCCCCAGCGTTGTGGTAACCGCCGTCACGGCGACGACATCGATCGCGCCGGACATCGAGAGCACGTGGAAGGGCTTGTTGGCAGGCGAGAGCGGCATCCACGTCCTCGAGGACGAGTTCGTCACCAAGTGGGACCTGCCCGTACGCATCGGCGGCCACCTCAAGGAGGCCATCGACGACCACATGGGGCGCCTGGACCTGCGGCGCATGTCTTATGTCCAGCGGATGGCCAAGCTGCTCGGTGGCCAGGTCTGGGAGGCCGCGGGTACCCCCGAGGTCGACGGGGACCGCTTCGCGGTTGTTGTCGGCACCGGCCTGGGCGGCGGCGAGAAGATCGTCGAAACCTATGACCTGATGAACGAGGGCGGCCCCCGCAAGGTCTCTCCGCTGGCTGTTCAGATGATCATGCCGAATGGCGCCGCGGCGGTCATCGGCTTGCAGCTCGGCGCCCGCGCCGGCGTCATGACCCCGGTATCGGCCTGTTCGTCGGGCTCGGAGGCGATCGCGCACGCGTGGCGGCAGATCGTCATGGGCGACGCCGACATCGCCGTCTGCGGCGGTGTCGAGGGCGGCATCGAGGCGCTGCCCATCGCGGCGTTCTCGATGATGCGCGCCATGTCGACCCGCAACGATGACCCCGAGGGCGCATCCCGTCCGTTCGACAAGGACCGCGACGGGTTCGTGTTCGGCGAGGCGGGTGCGCTGATGGTGATCGAAACCGAAGAGCACGCCAAGGCCCGCGGCGCTCAGCCGTTGGCCCGGCTGTTGGGTGCAGGCATCACGTCGGACGCCTTCCACATGGTGGCGCCCGACCCGAACGGTGAACGGGCCGGTAAGGCGATGAAACGCTCGATGGAACTCGCCGGCCTTGACCCCAAGGACGTCGACCACATCAACGCCCATGCGACCGCCACCCCGATCGGTGACACCGCAGAGGCCAATGCCATCCGGGTCGCCGGCGTGGAACACGCCGCGGTGTATGCGCCGAAGTCGGCGCTCGGCCACTCCATCGGTGCGGTCGGCGCGCTCGAGTCGGTGCTGACAGTGCTGACGCTGCGGGACGGCGTCATCCCGCCGACTCTGAATTACAAAACACCCGATCCGGAGATCGATTTGGACGTCGTCGCGGGCGAACCCCGATACGGCGACTACAAGTACGCGATCAACAACTCGTTCGGATTCGGTGGACACAACGTCGCACTCGCCTTCGGCAAGTACTGAGGCGTCGGGGGAAGGAACCATCGCAACGAAATGACAGGGTTGGCTACGGGGAACGGACTCCCCAGTGTTGTCGTCACTGGCGTTGCCATGTCGACCGCCCTGGCAACCGATGCGGACACCACGTGGAAGAAGCTGCTGGACGGACAAAGCGGGATCCGCAAGCTCGAGGATCCGTTCGTCGAGGAGTACGACCTTCCGGTCCGCATCGGGGGCCACCTCTTGGAGGATTTCAACTGCGACCTGACGCGGGTCGAACGGCGCCGGCTGTCGTATCTGCAGGCCATGTCGACCGTTCTGGGTCGGCGCGTATGGACAGAGGCCGGGTCGCCGGACGTCGATCCGAAGCGGTTGATGGTGTCCGTCGGTACCGGCATGGGCTCCAGCGAGGAACTGCTCTTTGCGTACGACGCCATGCGGTCGAAGGGGCTGCGGGCGGTGTCGCCGTTGGTCGTGCAGATGTACATGCCGAACGGGGCGGCGGCGGCCATCGGGCTGGAGCGGCACGCCAAAGCCGGGGTCATGACCGCGGTGTCGGCGTGCGCCTCCGGCTCCGAGGCGATCGCGCACGCATGGCGCAATATCGTGCTCGGCGAGGCCGACATCGCGATATGCGGCGGCGTCGAGACAAAGATCGAGGCGGTTCCGATCGCGGCGTTCGCTCAGATGCGAATCGTGCTGTCCACCAACAACGATGACCCGGCCGGTGCCTGTCGCCCGTTCGACAGGGACCGCAACGGTTTCGTGTTCGGCGAAGGCGGTGCGCTCATGCTGATCGAAACCGAGGAGCACGCCAAGGCGCGTGGCGCGAACATCCTCGCCCGGCTGATGGGCGCCAGTATCACCTCGGACGGCTATCACATCGTGGCGCCGGATCCCAACGGTGAACAGGCCGGGCATGCGATGACGCGTGCGATTCAGCTCGCGGGGCTCGCTCCGACCGACATCGACCACATCAACGCGCATGCCACCGGCACCGTCGTCGGCGACGTGGCCGAAGGGAAGGCCATCAACAACGCGATGCACGGCCACAAGCCGGCGGTTTACGCCCCTAAAGGCGCGCTCGGCCACTCGGTCGGCGCGGTCGGTGCCGTGGAGTCCATCCTCACCGTGTTGGCGTTGCGCGACGGTGTCATCCCGCCAACGCTCAACCTGAAGAACCTCGATCCGGAGATCGACCTCGATGTCGTCGCCGGTTCGCCGCGACCCGGCGATTACAACTACGCGATCAACAACTCGTTCGGATTCGGTGGGCACAACGTGGCGCTCGCCTTCGGGAAGTACTGAGCGCCCGATATCCGGCCCCTACAGGAGGTTTCGATGACAATCACGGCCCCCGAGGCAGTCGGCGAATCACTGGATCCTCGCGATCCGCTGCTGCGCCTGAAGACGTTCTTCGACGACGACAGCGTTGAGCTCTTGCACGAGCGCGACCGGTCCGGTGTGCTCGCCGCGGGCGGCACCGTCAACGGTGTCCGGACCATCGCGTTCTGCACCGACGGCACCGTCATGGGCGGCGCGATGGGCGTGGAGGGCTGTGCCCACATCGTCAACGCCTACGACACGGCGATCGAGGAGCAGAGCCCGATTGTCGGCATCTGGCACTCCGGAGGCGCCCGGCTCGCCGAGGGCGTAAAAGCGCTGCACGCAGTCGGCCTGGTCTTCGAGGCGATGATCCGGGCGTCGGGCTATGTCCCGCAGATCTCGGTGGTCGTCGGCTTCGCCGCGGGCGGCGCCGCTTACGGACCGGCGCTGACTGACGTCATCGTGATGGCGCCGGAGAGCCGGGTGTTCGTCACCGGCCCCGACATCGTGCGCAGTGTCACCGGCGAGGATGTCGACATGGCGTCGCTCGGCGGCCCGGACACTCACCACAAGAAGTCCGGCGTGTGCCACATCGTCGCCGACGATGAGCTCGATGCCTACGCGCGAGGCCGCCGGCTGGTCGGATTGTTCAGCCAGCAGGGCCATTTCGACCGCTCCAAGGCCGAAGCGGGTGACACCGACCTGCACGCGCTGCTGCCCGACTCGGCGCGACGCGCCTACGACGTGCACCCGCTCATCGATGCGCTGCTTGACGACGACGCACCGCTCGAGGAGTTCCAGGCCAAGTGGGCGCCGTCGATGGTGGTGGGCCTCGGCCGTCTCTCCGGGCGCACTGTTGGCGTGCTCGCCAACAACCCGCTGCGGCTCGGTGGCTGCCTGAACTCCGAAAGCGCCGAGAAGGCAGCACGATTCGTGCGGCTGTGCGACGCGTTCGGGATTCCACTCATCGTCGTGGTCGACGTGCCGGGTTATCTGCCCGGTGTGGACCAGGAATGGGGCGGCGTGGTCCGGCGCGGAGCCAAACTGCTGCACGCGTTCGGTGAGGCCACGGTTCCTCGGGTCACGTTGGTTACTCGGAAGATCTACGGCGGGGCGTACATCGCGATGAACTCGCGGTCACTCAATGCGACAAAGGTGTTCGCGTGGCCGGACGCCGAGGTCGCGGTGATGGGCGCCAAGGCCGCCGTCGGCATCCTGCACAAGAAGAAGCTGGCCGCCGCGGCCGACCACGAGCGCGACGCACTGCACGATGAGCTGGCCGCCGAGCACGAGCGGCTCGCGGGCGGAGTGGATTCCGCCATCGAGATCGGCGTGGTCGACGAGAAGATCGACCCGGCGCATACCCGCAGCAAGCTGAGCCAGGCACTCGCCGAGGCGCCGGCGCGCCGCGGTCGGCACAAGAACATTCCGCTGTAGTTCGGCCGAACGCGGCGGTCATTGCTCGCTCCGGCTCGAACGTAAGACGCCAAAACTGTTGGCGCGTAGTGTGGGTAGCGGCCCATGGCGTCGGGGGAACATGCAGGGCCCCGTCAAAGGAGTGAGGAATGCACATTTCTGGCATCACCATGCGCCGCGGAGTCGTCAGCATGCTCGCCACCGGAGCGCTTGGGGGGTTGGCTGCCGCCACCATCGCGCTGCCGACTGCGTCCGCCCAGCCCGCATGCAACGCCGCCGGACTGAGCAACGCGATTGGCGCGGTGTCGGCGCAAACGGGCCAATACCTGTCCAGCCATGCTGGCGCGAATGATGCAATCACCAATGCTGGCGCGCTCGGACCGGGTGACGCTGAGAATGCGATCCGGGCTTATTTCGTAGGCCATCCGCAGGAGTGGGCGGAGCTGCAACGCATTGCGCAACCGTTGCGGAGCTTGCGGCAGGAGTGCGATGTGGATGTGGCACCCGCCGACATCGCAAGGCTGTACGACGCGATGGCCTCATAGGCACCGCTTGCAAACCACACCGCGGCTTCGAATCAACCTAGCGATCGCGCCGGTTCGGCGTCTGTACGAAGCCGGGCGGCGTCCTGCCCGGGCGGGGCGCCGAACAGTCGGCGGTACTCGCGGTTGAATTGCGAGGGGCTGTCGTAGCCGACACGGTGTCCGATTCCCGCGACATCACCGGGACGGGCGACCAGCAGCGAGCGGGCTTCCTGTAGACGGATGCGCTTCTGAAACTGCAACGGGCTCAACGCCGTTACCGCACGGAAGTGCCGATGGAACGCCGACGCGCTCATCCCGGACAACCGCGCGAGGTCGTCGATTTTCATCGGCTCGGCGTAGTTGTCGCGGATCCAGCCGATGGCCCGACTGACGTGTGACAGGTCGCTGTCGGCCAGGCCGATCTGGCGAATCGTGGCGCCCTGTGGGCCGGTGAGTAGCCGCCAGAGGATCTCCCGCTCGATCAACGGCGCCAGCACCGGCGCATCCGACGGCCGGTCGAGCAGCCGCAGCATGCGGGCCACCGAGTCGAGCAGATCGGGACCCGCCTCCCCCGTCGAGATCGCCGAGTGTCCTGCGCGAGACCACCGCCCTGCCGTGGCCTGCAGCACCAGGCCGGCGACGACGGACGGGCGCAGCACCAGCGCCATGGCCAGCGATGGTGAGCCCTCGGCAATGTCGATGTAGTGGCCGGTGACCGGCACGTTGGCGGTGACGACGAGACACTGGCCCGCCCGGTACTCGTACACCTGCTCACCGAGTAGAAGGCGCTTACCGCCCTGGGCCATCACAACCACCAGTGGCTCGGTCAGCGAATACTCCGGCGCCGTCGACGCGGTCGTCACCTTGGACAACAACAGCCCGTCGATCGGCGTCAGCAGATCCGGCCGGGCATGGGCGTCGATCCTGTCGCGGATCTCGTCGAGCAGACCGGCAGAAGTGCGCATGGTCTGATCACAGCGATATTAATAGGATTGTGCAAGGACCGGCGCGGATTAATCTACCTCCAAGCTGCGGCTGGAGTTTGGATGAAGATGTTCATCTGACACACCAAGGAGCAGATTCATGCCACTCGATCACTACGTCACTCTGGGCCGCTCAGGGCTGCGGGTCAGCCCGTTCGCACTCGGCGCGATGACCTTCGGCGAAGACGCCGGTGGTGCCGGGTCCAGCGTCGAGGAGTCCGAGAAAATCCTCGCCACCTACCTGGACCGCGGCGGCAACTTCGTCGACACCGCCAACTTCTACACCAATGGCCACTCGGAGAAGATCCTCGGCGACTGGCTCGCCGCCCATCCGGGTCAACGCGACCGCGTCGTACTGGCGTCGAAGTTCTTCACCAACCTCTACCCCGGTAACCCGAACGGCGGCGGCGCGGGCCGCTCGTCGATCATCGGCCAGCTGCACGAGACGCTGCGCCGGCTGCGGACCGACTACCTGGACCTGTACTGGCTGCACAACTGGGACCGTCACACGCCGATCGAGGAGACCCTGCGCACGCTGGACGACCTGGTCCGGGCCGGCACGGTCCGCTATATCGGGTTCTCCAATACCCCCGGCTGGGTCACCGCACAGGCCCAGACCATGGCGGTGCTGCGCGGCTGGACACCGTTGATCGCGCTGCAGGTGGAGTACTCGCTGCTGGCCCGCACCGTGGAGGGCGAACTCGCGCCGCTGGCGCTCGACCAGGGCATGGCGCTGGTGCCGTGGAGCCCGCTGAAGAACGGGTTCCTGTCCGGCAAGTATCGGCGCGGCGTCGAGGTCAGCGATTCCGCCCGCACGGCCTTCGTCGGCGGCCCCAGCGATGACGAGTACGTGGTCATCGACGCCGTCGCCGCCATCGCCGACGAGCTCGGGACCACGTCGGCCGCGGTGGCGCTCGCGTGGCTACGGCAGCGGCAAGGGACCGTCGTGCCCATCCTGGGTGCGCGCCGGATGGCTCATCTCGAGGACAATCTCGCCGCGGTCGATGTGACGTTGCGCCCAGAGCAGCTGCGCGCGCTCGACGACGTGTCGGCTCCGACGCTGAACTACCCGGCCGAGGTGAACGGCGCGACGCGAGCGATGCTTCAGTTCGCAGGCACCACCGTGGACGGTGAGTCGTCAACGGTGTACCCGCCGTTGCTGCAGAGCGCCGCTCGGTACTGAGATTCCTCCGCATGAGAGGCCTCTCATTGGACGGCCTGACCGATGCCGAGCAGATTGCCTTCGCTGTCGCGGAACCAGGCGCCGCGCTCGCCACGGCCCTTGCTCGGGTAGTTATCCGGTATGTCAACGATACCGCCGGACATCTCCAGCCCGGGTATCCCGTAATCCTCGAACACCACGCCGCGGCGGCGTAATTCGGCCACTTCGGCTTCGATGTCGTCGACGTTGAAGGCCATCTGGGTGAACGTCCCCTCCGAGAACCCGGCGGATTCGAAGAGGCAGAACACGCCCGCCGCGCACTCGTAGCGCAGGCAGCCGCCAGCGTCCTCAGCCGCGTCCTCTACGCGTGCGTGGGCGAGACTCATCGCGTACCTCCTGCAAGCAGTTCCTCCGCCACAGTCAACACGCTGTCCCGGTCGGCGTCGACCAGCCCGATACGCGTGCGCCGATCGACGATGTCGTCGACGGTCAGTGCGCCTTCGTGCGTGACCGCGTACTCGAACTCCGCCCGGATCACGTCGATGCCGTCGGCCACCGGATCGGTGGGCCGCTCGCAGGTGGCGGCGGCGATGACGTTTGGCGCCTCGGCGCCGAACCGGGCGACCAACGACGACGGCAGTTCGGTGGGAACCCGCAGCGTCGCAACCGGATTCGACGGCGCGCCGACGAGCGGCAGATTGCGTGTCCGGCAGCGGCCGGCGCCGAGGCCGCGCAGTACGACGGCCTTGTCCAGGACATCCTCCGCCATGTAGCGGTACTCGGTCAGTTTGCCCCCGATCACGCTGATGACACCCGACGGCGAGTCGACGACTGCGTGGTCACGTGACACATCGGCCGTGCGGCCCTCGCCGGCGTCGATCAACGGCCGCAGACCCGCGTAGGCGCCGATCACGTCGTCGCGGCCGAGCTTCACGTCCAGCGCGGTGTTGACCGTGTCCAGCAGAAAGCCGATCTCCTCCGAAGTCGGTTCCGGTACATCGGGTATCGGGCCGGGGGCGTCTTCGTCGGTCAGGCCGAGATACACCCGGCCCAGCTGCTCGGGCATGGCGAACACGAAGCGGTTGAGCTCGCCGGGAATCGGAATGGTGAGCGCCGCAGTCGGATTACCGAACGACTTGGCGTCGAACACCAGATGCGTACCACGGCTGGGCCGCAGCGTGATCGAGGTGTCGACCTCGCCCGCCCACACGCCGGTCGCATTGATGACCACGCGGGCGGACACGTCGAACGACTCGCCGGTCAGCTGGTCGGTCAGCCGCACCGATGTGCCTGTCGCGTGCGAGGCCGCAACCCGGGTCAGGATGCATGCGCCGTGTTGTGCGGCGGTGCGTGCGACCGCGGCGACCAGGCGTGCGTCGTCGATCAGCTGCCCGTCGTAGGCCAGTAACCCGCCGGCAAGACCGTCGCGCCGCACGGCGGGCACCATGTCGGCGGCACGGCTTGCGGAGATGCGCCGTGACCGGGGCAGCGTCGAGGACCTCGTGCCCGCGAGGCAGCGGAGCGCATCGCCTGCCAGGAACCCTGTTCGCACTAGCGCTCGTTCCGGGTTGCCCATCGCGGGGAGCAGCGGAACGAGTTGTGGCATGGCGCTGACGAGGTGAGGCGCGTTGCGCGCCATCAGGATTCCGCGTTCGATGGCGCTGCGCCTGGCGATCCCGACGTTGCCGGTCGCCAGATAGCGCAACCCACCGTGCACGAGTTTGGAGCTCCACCGGCTGGTCCCGAATGCCAGATCATGCTTTTCCACCAGCGCCACCGTCAGCCCGCGCGACGCGGCATCCAATGCGATGCCGGTGCCGGTGATGCCGCCGCCGATCACGACGACGTCGAGCGGCTGACCGTCGGCCAGCGCCGCCAAGTCGCGGGCGCGGCGAGATGCGTTGAGAGCGGCCGAGTTTGTCATGGCTTCAGGTATCCGTTCAGTGAGTGGGCGAGTTCGACGGCGAGGGCGTCGGCGTTCAGGATCGGCTCGACGATCTGCGCGGACTGGATGGTCGACTGGGTAATCAGCAGGCACATGGCGGCGAGCTGACGGGGGTCGCCCGCGCGCACACTGCCGTCGCCTTGGGCAGCCTGCAGTTCGGCGGCCACCGCGCCGATGAGGATCTGCTGGCTGGTGCCCAGACGTTCGGCGATGTAGACCATGGCCAGCTCGGGCGCGGAGTGGAACACCGACATGACCACCTCGTCGTGTCGGAGCCGTTCGGCGACGGCAACGATTCGCTCGACCAAGGCGTCGCGGCCTCCGCTGCGCGACGGTATGTCGCGCAGCACTCCGACGATCCGCGCCGTCAGCAGCGACGCCAGCACCGCGCGGGTGTCGGGCCAGCGACGGTAGACGGTCGGCCGGCTCACCCCGGCCCGGCGGGCGATCTCGGCCAGCGTCACCCGGTCCACCCCGTAGGCGAGCACGCAGCTGGCAGCCGCGTCGAGAATCCGGTCCCCGATATCCGGCGACGTGTCGTTACTGATTGACAGCATATGTAATACTGTAACGCATGACGATGAAGTGGGACGCATGGGGTGACCCGAAGGCGGCCAAGCCGCTCTCCGACGGGATTCGCGGCCTACTGAAACAAGCGCTCGGGGTCGGGGACTCACCGGTTGCCGAGCTGGAGCCGGACCAGGTCAGGTTGCGGCCTTCCGCGCTGTCGCCCGCCGACCGCGACGCGCTGGCCGAGATCGTCGGGGCCGAGCACTGCGGCGTCGACGACCGTGCCAGGCTGCTGCGCGCAGGCGGCAAGTCCACGCTTGACCTGCTGCGACGCCACGATCCCGGAGTCCAGGACGCGCCGGATGCGGTGCTGCTACCCGGTGACGAAAATGAGGTGGCCGAGATCGTCCGCCGTTGTGGGCAGCGCAGCATCGCCGTCGTCCCGTTCGGCGGCGGCACCAGTGTGGTCGGCGGGCTCGATCCGCTGCGTGGCGAGTTCAAGGCTGTGATATCGCTCGACCTGCGCAGGCTGAACGAGCTGTACTCCCTTGACGAGATCTCCGGCGAGGCCGAACTGGGCGCGGGCGTCACCGGGCCGGACGCCGAACGCCTGCTCGGCGAACGCGGTTTCTCGCTCGGGCACTTCCCGCAGAGCTTCCAGTTCGCGACGATCGGCGGATTCGCCGCGACCCGCTCGTCCGGGCAGGACTCGGCCGGGTACGGCCGCTTCAACGACATGGTCCGCGGCCTGCGCGCGGTGACACCGGCGGGCATTCTCGACCTCGGCCGTGCGCCGGAGTCCGCGGCGGGCCCGGACCTGCGCCAGCTCTTGATCGGCTCAGAAGGCGTGTTCGGCATCATCACCCGCGTCCGCGTGCGTGTTCACCCGACACCGGCGGCGACCCGCTACGAAGCGTGGTCGTTCCCCGACTTCGCCACCGGCGCCGACGCCCTGCGCGCCGTCACCCAAACCGGAGCGGGCCCGACCGTCATCCGGCTCTCCGACGAAGCCGAGACCGGCGTCAACCTGGCCACCACCGAGAGCATCGGCGAGAACAGCATCACCGGCGGCTGCCTCGCGATCACGGTGTTCGAGGGAACCGAGGCGCACGTCGAGAGCAGGCACGCCGAGACCAGGGCGCTGATGATCGTCCATGGCGGCACATCGCTTGGCGAGGCGCCGGCGCGCGCATGGGAGCACGGCCGCTTCAATGCGCCGTACCTGCGCGACTCGCTGCTGTCGGCAGGCGCCTTGTGCGAGACCCTCGAGACCGCCACCAACTGGTCCAACATTGGAGCGCTGAAGTCCGCGGTGACCGATGCGCTGACCACTGCCCTGGCCGAAACGGGCACACCGGCATTGGTGCTGTGCCACATTTCGCACGTGTATCCCACTGGCGCGTCGCTGTACTTCACCGTCGTCGCCGGGCAACGCGGCAATCCGATCGAACAGTGGCGCAAGGCGAAGACCGCCGCATCGGATGCGATGATGCGCACCGGCGCCACCATCACCCACCACCACGCGGTCGGTGCCGATCACCGGCCGTGGATGCGTGACGAGGTGGGCGACCTCGGTGTCCAGGTGCTGCGGGCAGTCAAGGCGACGCTCGATCCGGCCGGAATCCTCAACCCGGGCAAGCTGATTCCGTGACACCGCGCACGCGAGGAGCAGTATGACGCCGCGCACGCGAGGAGCAGTATGACGCCGCGCACGCGAGGAGCAGTATGACGGAAGCCCGTCGTGCACTCGGTCGCGTCACGATGTTGACCAACCCCGCGTCGGGGCACGGCAGCGCGCCACACGCGGCCGAGCGAGCTGTCGCGCAGTTGCACCGACGGGGAGTCGACGTCGTCGCGATCGCAGGCACCGACGCCGCGCACGCGCGACGGCTCGTTGACGGCGCACTGGAGCGCGGCATGGACGCGCTGGTGGTGGTCGGCGGTGACGGCATCATCTCGCTTGCACTGCAAGTGCTCGCGCAAACCGACGTACCCCTCGGCATCATCCCGGCGGGCACGGGCAACGACCACGCGCGCGAATTCCGGATTCCCACAAAGGATCCCGAGGCCGCCGCCGATGTGGTCGTCGACGGGGTCGTCGAAACCGTTGACCTAGGCCGCATTGTGGGTGCGGACGGCACCGACCGATGGTTCGGCACCGTGATGGCGGCCGGGTTCGATTCGCTGGTCACCGACCGCACCAACCGGATGCGCTGGCCGCATGGCCGGATGCGCTACAACCTGGCCATGGTCGCCGAGCTGTCCAAGCTGCGGCTGCTGCCGTTCCGGCTGTCGTTCGACGGCGAGGAACTCGTCACGGACCTCACCCTCGCCGCATTCGGGAACACGAAAAGCTATGGCGGGGGCATGCTGATCTGTCCGAACGCCGACCCAACCGATGGGCAACTCGACGCGACCATGGTGGCGTCGGCGTCGCGCACCCGGCTGATTCGCCTGTTCCCCACCGTGTTCAAGGGCACCCACGTCGACCTCGACGAGGTGCGCACCGCGCGGGCCCGCACGATCACCGTCGAGTGCCTGGCTTCGCCAAAAATCACGGCCTACGCTGACGGCGAGTTCGTCTGCCCGCTGCCGGTCGAGGTATCGGCAGTCAGCGGCGCGCTGAAAATTCTTGCGACCCGCTAACCCACTCCCCGGCTGAGCCAGGTCACCTCACCCGTGTCGCCGCCGCTGCGATAGGGCTCAAGGGATTCGTCCCAGGCGCTGCCGAGCACGGAATCCAATTCAGCGGCCAGGGTGTCCGCGCCGGAAGCCATCAGGGACCGCAGCCGCATCTCGCCGACCATCACGTCGCCGTTGGCGCCCATCGCACCGGTCCACAACCCGAGCTGCGGGGTGTGGCAGAAGCGATGGCCGTCGACTCCGGCACTGGGATCTTCCGTCACCTCAAACCGCAGCACCGACCATGAGCGCAGCGCATTGGCCAGCTGCGCACCGGTGCCGACGGGTCCCACCCAGTTGGTGACCGCGCGCAACTGGCCGGGCATCGCCGGCTGCGGGGTCCACGTCAGCTTCGCCCTCGCCTGGAGGGTCGACGACAACGCCCACTCGACATGCGGGCACACGGCCGCAGGCGAGGCGTGGATATAAACCACGCCCGTCGTCGAGTCGGCAAACTGGTTCGACGCGCGCATCTGCTGCTCCTTCGGCTCCACGAGGGACGTCTTCCCCAACGACCTGGCGGATGCGATGAGCTGCAGTTGTGTCGTACGTGCCTATTGTGCCTTGTGAGGCCCCTGTTGCGCTAGTCCGGAGTCTATTTGCTGCCGAAATCCGCGATGACGGCGTCGGAGATCTCCGGCCAGCGCCCGTAGGCCCAGTCGCCGAAGTTGCGGTCGGTCAGCACTACGAGCGCCAGGTCGCGTTCGGGATCGACCCAGATAAACGTCCCTGACTGGCCAAAATGCCCGTAGGTACGGCCGGAATTGGCCGATCCGGTCCAATGCGGGGACTTGGCGTCGCGGATCTCGAACCCCAGGCCCCAGTCATTGGGCCGCTGCACTCCGAACCCGGGCAGCACGCCGTCCAGCCCAGGGAACTGCACCGCAGTGGCCTCGGCGTGCATCTCTGCCGAGACCAGCGCAGGCCGCAGCAGGTCAGAAGCGAAAACCGCCAGGTCAGCCACGGTCGAGGTGGCGCCGTGGCCGGCCGCCTCTGAACCTCCTATGAGTTCGCTGGACGCCATGCCAAGCGGCCCAAACACCGCCTCAGCCAGGTAGCGGCCGAATTCGATGCCCGCCTCCTGCGCCACCGTCTCGGCGGCCACCGCAAACCCATAGTTGGAATACACCCGGCGCTTGCCCGGCGACGACATCACCTGCGCGGAATGCATCGAATACCCGGAGGCGTGCGCCAACAGGTGACGCACCGTGGAACCCGGCGGACCAGCGGCGGTGTCCAGCCCGACCACGCCCTCCTCGATGCCGACCTGCATGGCGCGGGCGACCAACGGCTTCGTCACCGACGCCAGCGCGAACCGGTGCGTGGTGTCGCCGTGCGCCGCGAGAACACCGGACGGCCCGACCACCGCCGCGGCGGCCGTCGGCACCGGCCAGTCGGCGATCGCGTCGAGAGCAGGCACAGGGCAGGAGCCTAGTTCGTCCTCCACGCCGAGACGATCGCAGCCACATGCCGGGCGTCCGTACCGCAGCAGCCACCGAGCACCCTGACTGCAGGCAGTTGGTCACGCAGCGCGGCGTGTTGGGCGCCGAGCTCCATCGGATCTCCCTCGTCGAGCTCGGTTGCCTCGTCCAGCTCGGCGTGGCTCTTCGCGGAAGAGTTCGCGCGCAAGCCGACCAGCCGTTGCCGCCACGCCCCATCGCCTTCCAGTGCCGACGAAAAATGCGTCGGGTGGGCGCAATTGACCATGAAGTAGGCGGCGCCGGCGTCGGTCGCCGCGTCCACCTGTTCGATCGCCTCGCGCAGCGTCTGGCCCGTCGGGAGCCTGCCGTCGGTCTCAACCGTGAAGGAGATCGCCGCTGGAATACCCGCCGCCGACGCGGCACGTACCACACCGATCGCCTCCTCGGCGTTGGTCATCGTGATCGCGGTGACCTGGTCGGCCGTGGTGCTCGCGAACGTGCCGATCTGCACGGCGTGGTACCGCTCGGCTTCTTCGGGCGACATCACATTGCCGGGGTCGTAGCCGTCGCCGCGCGGGCCGACGCAGCCGCTCACCACGACGGTGATGCCGTCGGCCGCCGCAGCCGTCCTGACCTCCTCTGCGAGCGCCACAGCCGACCGGTTCACGGCGTCGAGCTGCTCGAGCGAGTACCCGAGCACCGAAGCCCAATCCGGATTCGCGCGCCACGTGGGTGTCTCGACGATGAAGCCCGCGCCGACGCTTGCGCGCAATATCGAGATAACCGTCGTAGTAGCGGCGCAATCGGGCGCGGTGGTCGGGGTTGTCGAGCAGCGGGAACGCCGCGAAGCTCGGCAGGTCGATTCCGTCGTGGAAGACCAGCTCCGTCTCCAGCCCTCCGTCGGTCACGAACAGTCCGTTGCTCAGGCGTCGATGGTGGTCATTGGAGTCTCCTGATCGGGTGGCTATGAGTCCTTATCACGGTAAAACCGCAGATAGCCCGTCCTCATCGGGCAAATGATGTGTCTTCGCGGTCGGTCATATGGTGCGAATGATGTAGATCTCGAGACGGATTCAATCCGTCGAGCGCAGCACGTTGTTGGCGTACGCCCATGTCACGGCCGCGGTGCGCGACGAGACGCCGAGCTTGGCGTAGATGTTGGCCAGATGACGCCCGACGGTCTTCTCGCTGATGAAGATCTGATCGGCCACTTCCTTGTTGGTCGCCCCGCTGGCGATCCGGGTCAGAATCTCGATCTCCCGCTTCGTCAGGCCGCCCTGGACCGGCCGAGCCGAGGCCCGTTGGGTTTCCACGCCCAGCTGGCTGTACACGCTGTGCGCGGTGGCGGCGTGTGCAGCCGCAAGATCGGTGTCCCCGAACGCCTTATGCGCAATCGCCATCAATTCGTAAACCTCGGCCGTTTCATAGCGACACTGCTGCGTTCTGTATTCGCGCAGCGCCGCCTGCAGCGCATCGAGCGCCGGGCCGTATTCGCCTCGGTGCACCAAGACCGCTCCGCGCGCGTGCGCCGCCCAGGCCTTGAAGCCTGGAGTACCGAAAGCGTCTGCGCCGGTTTCGAGTTCGCGGCAATGCGTCTCGGCGTCATCTACGCTGTCGCGGACCAGTGCTACCTCGACTGCGGCGCGCAACAAGTGCATCCTGCCCACCTGGTCCTGCCATGCCAGCGACGCCTGAAGGGCGGTCCACGCGGCTGCGCTGTCGCCTTGCCGGCACTGTAGGAGCGCCTCGCCGGGTTGCGGGTCGACGCCCAGCGACCGGGCCGAAGAGTACGCCGCGAACGCGCCTTCGACATCGCCGCGCAGCCTGCGTATCTCACCGAGTTCGTAGAAGCCCTCGGCGGCCACGAAGGTGTTGATGTCCTCCAGCTTGCGGCTCGCCACGAACAGCTGGTCCTCGATCAGCCGGTAATCTTCGGTCGCCGTCAGCAATTGCAGCCGGTGTATCTCGCATACCCCGCCGTACACCAGGGCAGCGAAGTCCTCACACCACCGCTCCATCGACTGTGTCCAGGCCCGCATGCGGGGAAGGTCGGCCACCCGGTTGCAGTGGTGCAGGACGAGGCAGTAGATGTCACCGGCCCATTCGATCGGTATCTCGTCGGCCAGCACCGTCAGCATGGCCTCGTCGATCAGTCCGAAAGCGTCGGCCATCCTCGCCTCCCCGATGGCGGCGATGGCCTCGACCACCAGACAGAGAGACGTCATCGCGGGGGTGTCGAGCCGCGCAGACATCTCCCGCAGGGTGGTGACCTGCCGCTGGAGCGCATCGGTGTCTCCGACGCATGTCGCGATGAATGCGTCGAGGTACGCGAGGTAGCCGGTGGTCGGGCTTTCCGGTCCGCCTTCCAGCAGTCGACGCGCCCGGTTCATCCAGCCTTGACCGACGTTGAGATCCCCGCGGGTGAGCCAGGCCAGCGCGACGTCGACCGCCTTCATCGCCGCCGCCGCGGGATCGCTACGGGAAAGCTGCTTGAACACCTGCTCGGGATATCGAACAGATTCTTTGCACTGACCGAGTCGCCATGCGGCGGTTGCGAGGGCGTCGAGATCGTCGGTGGCCAGGGGTGCCAGTTCACTCGCCCGAGCAAAAGACTCGTAGCTGGTCAGCCAATCCCGCCGGAGGTAGGCCCCACGGGCCGCGAGCAAAAGATCTTGATGCACGTCACGTTGTGTTTCCATCCCGATCGCAACGGTAGGCCGTTGGAACATCGGGATGGACCGATTGGCCTACTTCCGCGCGACGTAGTAGTAGTTGATCGGATCTGACTCGATCTCCCGGACTTGTACATCGCCGAAGCCGACATCGGCGAGCATCGATGTGGCAAGCTGCTTGCCCCACACCGTGCCGAGCCCGTCGCCGTCGAGCCCGAGCGACACACTCATGCAGTGCATCGTCGAGACGGTGTAGAGGTACGGAGCGAACGGCACACCGACGTTGTCCTCGAGCTTGCTCGACGCCTTGATATCGACCATCAGGAAAACCCCGCCGAGCCGCAACGCGCGGTAGATGTTCTCCAGCACGCGCGCCGGCTGGGCCTGGTCATGGATGGCGTCGAAGGCGGTGATGACATCGTAGGCGTCGATCCCGTCGAACCGCGCCACATCCCGGGCGATGAACGACGCGTTGGTGAGCCCCAAACTCCGGGCTTCGTCGGTGCCCACGCCCAGGCCCTCCTCGGAGAAGTCGATGCCGGTGAATCGGCTGGCCGGATAACGCCTGCGCCATCACGTTGATGGCATGCCCACTGCCGCAACCGAAGTCGGCGACCTCCGCGCCAGCGCTCAACCGCTCGGGGAGGCCGTCGGCCATCGGAAGGATGACATCGATCAGCGCCGCGTCGAACACCTCTCCGCTCTCCTCCGCCATCAGCGTGTGGAAGCGCGGGTACTCGCTGTAGGAGAGTCCACCGCCAGCGCGGAAGCATCCGATGACCTTTTGTTCGACCTCAGCCAGCAGCGGGATGAATTGCGCGACGCGGGCGAGGTTGTCCGGTCCGGCCGCCCGCGTCAGCACCGCCGCGCGATGGCGAGGCAGCGAATAGGTCTGCGCGGCCGGGTCATAGTCGACGATGCGCCCGGCGACGACGCCGCCCAGCCACTCGCGAACGTAGCGTTCGTTGAGGCCTGCGGCATCGGCGATCTGGGCACTGGTGGCGGGCGGCAGTTCGGCCATCGTGTCGAACAGACGGGTTTGATGGCCGATCGACAGCAGGATGGCCAGGCTCGCGCTGTCGACCGCGCCGACGATCCGTTCGGCGAACTCTTGGGTCGATTCCCCGGCGACCGCCGGGTGCTCATCTATTGTCGTCATAGCTGAAAACGGTAGGCCGCCATGACAGCAACCGGAATGGGCGGAACTATGCAATTCGGCCCGCACAAGATGGTGCAAATGACGTAGCCGACGCTATTGCAGCAGGTTGTGCTGGTGCGCCCAGGCCACCGCGGCGGTGCGCGACGAAACCCCGAGCTTGGCATAGATGTTGGCCAAGTGCCGTGCGACCGTCTTCTCGCTGATGAAGATCTGCTGGGCTACTTGCCGATTGGTCGCGCCACGGGCAATCCCGGTCAGGATCTCGAGCTCGCGTTTGGTCAGGCCGCCCGGGGACGCCGAGCCGTAGATCCCCGCCGGTTCGACGCCGAGTTGGTCGTAGATGCTCTGCGCGGTAGCGGCATCGGCGGCGGCCACGTCGACATCGCCGAGCGCCCGATGCGCGAGCGCCATCCATTCGTAGATCTGAGCGGTCTCATACCGCGACTTCTGGATCCGGTACTCGCGCAACGCCGACTGCAGCACCGTGAGCGCATCACCGTACTCCCCGCGCTGAACCAGGAGGGCGCCGCGCGCATGCGCAGCCCAGGCCCGGAAACCCGGCGTGCCGAAAGCCCCTGCGCCGTCTTCCAACTCGCGGCAATACTGGTCGGCCTCATCCAGGTTGTTCCGGGCCAGCGCGATCTCGACGGCTCCAGGCAGCAGTCGAATCCGGCTCAGCCGGTCCGCGCCCGCCAGCGCGACCCGCAGGTCGGTCCACGCGATCTGGCCGTCGCCCTGGCCCCAACGCAGCAGCGCCTCGCCGGGCTGCGGATCGACACCGAGGGTGCGGGCCCGCGCGAAGGCTGCGAATGCGCCGTCGACGTCACCCTGCAACCGGAGCACCTCGCCGAGCTGGTAGTAGCCCTCGCCCGCGGCCCAGCTGTTGGTGTCCTCCAATGCCTGGCTGGTGGTGACGAGCCGCGCGTGAAGTTGGCGGTAGTCGTCGGTGGCCACCAGCAGTTGAAGGCGGTGCACGTCGCACACTCCGCCGTAGGTGTCGGAGGCGGCGAAGTCTGCGCACCAACGCTCCATCGACTGCGTCCACGCGTGCATACGGGGTAGGTCGGCGAGGTGATGGCATTGGTTCAGCACGACGCAGTAGATGTCGCCGGCCCAGTCGAGCGGGACCTGACCGGCCAGTACGGGCAACATCGCCTCGTCCAGCAGGGCGAACGCATCGGTCATTCTTGCCTCGCCGATCGCGGCCAGCGCTTCGGCTACCTGGCACAGCGCTGTGAGGGCGGGGGTGTCGATCCGTCTGCAGATATCGCGCAGCGTCTGAACCCGAATCGCGAGCGTCTCCGAATCCCCCATCACCATGAGTGCGTCGAGGTACGCGAGATATCCGTTGGCCGGCCCAACGGGTGCGCCGTCGAGCAGCCGGCGCGCACGGTTCATCCAACCCTGCGCGATGTTGAGGTCACCGCGGGTGAACCACGCCAGGCCGAGTTCGACGGCCTTCATCGCAGCGGACGGCGGGTCGGTGCGGGCCAACTGCGTGAACACGCGCTCGGTGACACGCACCGATTCCTTGCCCCGGCCCAGCTGCCAGGCGGCGACGGCGAGCGCTTCCAGATCGTCGGTTCCCAGCGGGGCGTCCTCGCCCGCCCGCACGAACGCGTCGTAGGACACATGCCAATCCCGCCGCGCGTGCGCAGTCCGCGCCGCCACGAGCAGATCTGTGCGCATCGCCATGTCGATCACCTCAACGGTATATCCGGTCACGCGAGTTCAATCGACCGTTTGGCCAGACCCATCCAATAGCCGTCGATGACCTGTCGGGGCGGCTGCTCCGGGTCGCCCGACGCGCCGAGCGCGACGAACAGCGGCGCGAAGTGCTCGATCGTGGGGTGCGCATACGGCATGCCGGGCGCCTTGTGCCGGAAATCGACGAGCGCGTCGAGGTCTCCGGCGGCGAACCGATCGGCGGCCCAGCCGTCGAACTCCACCGACCACCCCGGCGGCGTGGCGTCCGGCGACGGATCGTCCAGAAACGGCAGGCCGTGCGTGGTGAACCCCGATCCGATCACCAAGACCCCTTCGTCGCGCAGCGGACGAAGCCGCTCACCCAGGCACAGCAGCCGTTGCGGGTCGAGGGTCGGCATCGAGATCTGCAATACCGGAACGCCGGCGTCGGGATACATCACAGTCAGTGGGACGTACGCGCCGTGGTCGAGTCTGCGGTCGGGGTCATGGACGACGGGTTCGCCGTCGGGCATCAACGCCTCGACCTTGGCGGCGAGTCCCGGCGCCCCCGGCGCGTCGTAGGTGACGTCGTAGTAGTGCTCCGGGAAGCCCCAGAAGTCGTAGGTCAGTGGGGTTTCGGTGGTGGTGGAGCCGATCGTCAGCGGCGCGGCCTCCCAGTGCGCCGAGACAACGAGTATCGCCCTCGGC
The DNA here is from genome assembly GCA_963800125.1 of uncultured Actinomycetota bacterium. GTDB lineage: Bacteria > Actinomycetota > Actinomycetes > Mycobacteriales > Mycobacteriaceae > Mycobacterium. The sequence continues at coordinate 43,623 of CAWDAC010000011.1, forward strand.
ACCGGAAGTTCGTCGGCCCACGCGGTGAGCTGCGACACCCAGAGCTCGTCGTCGACCAGAGGCGGGGCGCCGTGACTCAGGTAGAGCACCGGAGGCGCTTGGTCGCCGACATCAGACCGAGCCATCATGGTTACAGCGTTCCACTATCGGGCCGCGAAGGCGTCCCGCTATGGTTTGACTCATGAGTCAAACAGTGCGCGGTGTGATCTCTCGGAAGAAGGGCGAACCGGTCGAGGTGGTGGATGTGGTCATCCCCGCCCCCGGGCCGGGCGAGGTGGTGGTCGACGTCCATGCCTGCGGCGTCTGCCACACCGACCTGACCTACCGCGAGGGCGGCATCAACGACGAGTATCCGTTCCTGCTCGGGCACGAGGCCGCGGGCACCGTCGAGTCGGTAGGCGAGGGCGTCACACACGTGGAGCCGGGTGATTTCGTGATCCTGAACTGGCGCGCGGTGTGCGGACAGTGCCGCGCCTGCAGGCGGGGCGTGCCGCGTAACTGCTTCAACACGTTCAACGCCGAGCAGAAGATGACGCTGACCGACGGCACCGAACTGACCCCCGCACTGGGCATCGGGGCGTTCGCAGACAAGACGCTGGTCCACGAGGGCCAGTGCACCAAGGTCGACCCCGCCGCCGACCCCGCCGTGGCCGGGCTGCTGGGCTGCGGGCCGATGGCGGGTCTCGGTGCCGCGATCAACACCGGCGCGGTCACCCGCGACGACACCGTCGCCGTGATCGGATGCGGCGGGGTGGGCGACGCCGCCATCGCAGGCGCCCGGCTGGTCGGCGCCAAGCGGATCATCGCCGTCGACACCGACAACAAGAAGCTGGACTGGGCGCGGGATTTCGGCGCCACGCACACCATCAACGCCCGCGAGCTCGATCCGGTGGAGACCATCCAGGACCTCACCGACGGCAACGGCGCCGACGTGGTGATCGACGCGGTCGGCAGGCCGGAGACCTGGAAGCAGGCGTTCTACGCCCGCGATCTCGCGGGAACCGTTGTGCTGGTTGGTGTTCCCACCCCGGACATGCGCATCGACATGCCATTGGTCGACTTCTTCTCCCGCGGCGGTTCGCTCAAGTCGTCGTGGTACGGCGACTGCCTGCCCGAACGGGACTTCCCCACCCTGATCAGCCTCTACCTGCAGGGCCGGCTGCCACTGGAGAAGTTCGTCTCCGAACGCATCGGGCTAGACGACATCGAAGACGCGTTCCACAAGATGCACGCCGGTGAGGTGCTGCGGTCCGTGGTGGTGATGAAGTGAATGCTGAACGACAGCGCGGCATCACCCGTGTGGTTACCCACGGCACCTTCGAACTCGACGGCGGCAGTTGGGAAGTCGACAACAACATCTGGATCGTCGGCGACGAAAACGAGGTCGTGGTATTCGACGCCGCGCACGACGCTGGGCCGATCGTGACGGCCGTCGACGGGCGCAACGTGGTCGCGGTGGTCTGCACCCACGGCCACAACGACCATGTCACGGTCGCGCCGGAACTGGGTGCCGCGCTCGACACCCCGGTGCTGCTACATCCCGCCGATGATGTGCTGTGGCGAATGACGCATCCGGACAAGGATTTTCGCGCGGTGAGCGACGGCGAAACGCTGCGCGTCGCCGGTATCGAACTGCGTGCGCTGCATACGCCAGGGCACTCGCCCGGTTCGGTCTGCTGGCATGCACCGGAGCTGCGCGCGGTGTTCAGCGGCGACACGCTGTTCGAGGGCGGACCGGGGGCGACCGGTAGGTCCTTCTCCGACTTCCCGACCATTCTGGACTCGATCGCGGGCCGGCTCGGCAAGCTGCCCGGCGACACCGTCGTCTACACCGGCCACGGCGACTCGACCACCATCGGCGACGAGATCGTGCACTACGACGAGTGGGTGGCGCGCGGCCACTAGTCGCCTTCCGCGAGGGTGCGTGTCTGACTGTGGACACGCCGGGGATTCGCCTCCAAGCGCGCACGTCCGCGCCCGGCGAGCGTGCGCGGAATCGCGCCCGTGATCGGCGTGTCTGGCCGCAGACGCGCACGCTCGCGGACGTGCGGGGTGGCGCGCGGCCACTAACCGTTCAGGATCCGGCGTTTCTCTGCCTGGAACTCGTCTTCGGTCAGTGCGCCCGAGTCGCGCAACGCCGCCAAGTTCCTGAGCTGCTCGAATCGGATCCCGTCTGCGGTGGGCGTATACGGGTCGCTGACCGTGTCCGAATCGCTGATGTTGAACGCCTCGTCGGCCGGAGCGGACGGCGCCCGTCGCGACCGAACGGCCCAGACCAACGAAGCGGTTAGCTCGACGAGGCCGACGACGAACACGCCAGCGAACGCCCAGGCCAGCCAGCCATACGAAGAGTCGTGTCCAAACGCCAACTGTGGGTTGATGTAACCGTTGACCTTGCCGTCGGTGATGATGTCGTAGGTGCCTTCGGCCGGAATCTGCACCACCGACACCTGCACATGCGTGTCGCTGTTCACCGTGGTTGTGCCGCCGACGCTTTCGGTCACTTGGGGTTTCGGAACACCCGCAGGCGGACTGATCGAGAACTTCAGATCCGGAATCGGAAATCCACTCGTCGGGCTGCCTGTGACCATCGTATGGAAGCTGACGGTCAGTTCACCCGCGGGCAGGTGCAGACTCGTCGAGCCCGGGATCGGCACCTCCCCGTAGGCGTTGTACTTGTCCAGGACGAACGCGTTCAGGATCACCGTAACGATGAAGCCGATCACGGCCACCACCAAGGTCAGGATCGACGTCACAACGAAGATCCGCGGCGCCGCCCGTCCGCCAGTCATTGGCGCAGTCTGTCACGGCTCGCTTCGCGCCGCCGCGCCAATCAGCCAGGTGATCAGTCCTGCCCGCATGCCGTCGACGAACCGCTGTTGCGGGTCGGGATAGCCCGTCTCGGCCATCGCCGAGCGGACCGGATCGGTCGGTACCGAGAACGGGTACATGCCTGCGGTCAGGGTGAGCGCGCCCTCGGCGAAGAAGTCGGTGAAGCCCGGCGGCAGCCACGGCAGGTGCCGCGCCACCAGACCTGACAGTGCCAAGGTTCTCGCCATTGCGCGGGACTTGAAGTCTCTCGCGAACTCCGCCGAGATGTTGCGCTCCAGCACCCCCGCCATCGATCCGAGCAGCTCGCACAGCAATGGCCGCGCAACGAGAGAATCCGCGACCGTCGTTGCGACGCGAATCTCGTTGGTGTAGTTGGGTTTCCGGTGCCGCGGTCGCCCGAGCAGACCTTCCAGGTCCTCGAGCCAGGACAGGCACTCCTCATCCAGGAGCTCCAGGAAGACGGCTTCGCGACTGTCGAAGTAGCGCAGCACATTGGACTTCGCCAGCCCCACTCGGTCGGACAGTTCCCGCAGGCTGATCTGGCCGACGCCCTTCTCGGTCAGCATCGTTCGAGCGATATCCAGGATCGCCGAACGACGAGCCGCCATCTGTTCGGGTCGGCGCGCCCGCTGAAAGCCGGTCCGCACAGCTAGCAAGATATCAGACCGCTGGGCTCTTGTTATCAGCCCACTGGTCCGTTATGGTTTGGTTATGGCCCACAACGAGCTCGCCGTCACCGTCCCCGACCTGACCGGAAAGCTGGCTGTCGTCACCGGAGCCAACTCCGGCCTTGGCCTCGGACTCGCCACCCGGCTGTCGGCAGCCGGTGCCGACGTGGTGATGGCTATCCGCAATCGGGCCAAGGGCGAAGTCGCCATGGAGCAGATCCGGGCCACCGTCCCCGACGCCAAGCTGACCATCAAGAGCCTCGACCTGTCATCGCTGACCAGCGTCGCCGCGCTCGGCGAGGAGCTCAATGCCGAGGGCAGGCCGATCGACATCCTGATCAACAACGCAGGCGTCATGACGCCTCCGGAGCGCGACACCACCGCCGACGGGTTCGAATTGCAGTTCGGCTGCAACCATCTCGGCCATTTCGCGTTGACCGGACATGTGCTGCCGCTGCTGCGAGCCGCGCAATCCCCCCGCGTGGTCAGCCTCAGCAGCGTCGCCGCCCGAACCGGCCGCATGCACTTCGACGATCTGCAGTTCGAGAAGTCCTACGCGGCGATGCAGGCCTACGGGCAGTCCAAGCTGTCGGTGTTACTGTTCGCCCGCGAGTTCGACCGGCGCAGCCGGGAAGCCGGCTGGGGCATAACGTCGAATGCCGCTCATCCGGGATTGACCAAGACGAACCTGCAGATCAGCGGGCCGTCGCACGGCCGCGACAAGCCGTCGACCGTGGAACGCCTCTACAAGTTCAGCTGGCGGTTCATGCCCTTCATGTGGCAGGAGATCGACGAGGGCATCCTGCCTGCGCTGTATGCGGCGACGTCACCGCAGGCCGAAGGCGGCGTGTTCTACGGGCCAAGAGGCTTCATGGGGTTGGCCGGCGGCGGCGTCGTCGTAGCCGACACTCCGAGGCACGCCGAGAACGACACCGATAACCGCAGGCTGTGGGAGGTGTCGGAGCAACTCACCGGGGTGAAATACCCGAAGCCCAACTGATCGGTCTCCGGCCCCGGCGGCGACTACCGTGGTCGCCATGTCTGACAATGCGTCAGCGGTGCCCGAGTCGAGCGTGGTGGTTCGACCCGAGCCGATGGACAGCGAGACCTATACCGTCAGCTCGCGGCTGCAGGCCGCCGGATTACGTCCGGCGATAGCGCTTTTCGAACAGGCGGCCGATACGGTCCCGCTCCCCAGACCGCCCCAACCCATCGTCATCGCCGACTACGGCGCATCGACCGGACACAATTCGCTGTTGCCCATCTCGGCGGCAATCCCGGTGCTACGCAACCGGACCCGCCCCGAACACTCGGTCCTGGTCGTGCACACCGATGTGCCGGACAACAACTTCACCGTGCTGTTCGAGACGCTGGCCGACGATCCGGACACCTATCTGCGCAAGGATGCCGCGACCTTCGCCTCGGCCGTCGGGCGGTCGTTCTACAGCCAGATCATCCCGTCCAACAGCGTGCACCTGGGCTGGTCCTCGTGGGCGATCCAATGGCTGAGCAGGGTCCCGGCGCCGATCCCCGACCACGTGCACGTGGCCTACAGCACCGACGAGGCGGTCCGGGCGGCGTATGCCAAGCAGGCCGCGCACGATTGGCACGAGTTCGTCGCATTCCGCGGTCGCGAACTGTGCCCCGGTGGCCAACTGGTGGTGCTGACCATGGCCCTCGACGAGCACGGCGAGTTCGGCTACCGGCCGCTGCTGACCGGCTTGGTCGACACGCTTTCCGAGCTGACCGCCGACGGCCTGCTGACCGAAGAAGAAGTGCGCCGCATGTGCCTGCCAACCGTCGGGCGGCGGGCGGCGGACTTCCTTGCTCCATTCGCGCCGTCGGGTCGTTTCGAACGGCTGTCCATCGAGCATCTGGAGGTGTTCGACGCGGAGGACCGGTTCTGGACGCGGTACCAAGTCGACCACGACGCAACCGCTTTCGGCGCGCTGTGGGCCGCATTCGTCCGGGCTTCGGTGTTCCCGACATTGGCGCCCGCACTGGCCGGCGGCCGCAATGACCCTCGGTCACCGCAGTTCTTCGACCGGTTGGAGGCCGGTGTCGCCGATCGGCTGGCCGCCGCACCGCAGAAGATGCAGATCCCGCTGGCCCAGCTGGTGCTGACGAAACAGCGGAAGGCGGCCTAGTCGCGCTCGTCCGTCAGGGCCGCATCTCGTAGGCGCCGTCGTAAGCCTTGACGCGCTCCCAGACCCGGTTGAAGCGCTCAGGGTCGGAAACCGGCTTACGGATCGCGCCGAGCGCCCAATCCTGCTGCGCCTGTGTTGAGCTCGGCTTTCCGTGCAGCGCAACGGCATAGGTGCTGAAGTCGCGAATCTGGAAGTCGAAGATCTGGTCGATGATCTCGTCGTCGATGTCGGCCAACGCCGCCTGCTCGAGGATCAGCTGCCCGTAGACGATCAGCGAGAACAGGTGGCCGACGTTGAGCAGGAAGTCCAGGTCCTTCTGCTGTTCGGCATCCGGGGCCGCCGTGACGAGCAACTGCTTGAACGCCTGGGCCTGCTCGTAGAACCGCGCAACGTTCGGGATGCTCGCGTGCTTCTCGTAGGTCGGCGTCCAGTCGGCGAACTGCACCTTGCCAGCGCCGCGGGTCGGTCCCTGGTTCCAGAAGAAGACGTCGTCAGCGGGGTCGTTCCGGGACGGGATCTCCGGATAATCCTTCGGGTTGAGCATGTAGTTCGGCATGAACTTGAGCACCAGCCCGACGTTCACGTGGACGGTGCCCTCCAGTCGAGGTAACGCGCCGATGAGCTGCGCGACCTCGCGGAACATGGTGTTCTTCTCGTACCCCTTGGCGGCGACCACGTCGTGCAGCGACCGCAGGATGGTCTCGCCCTCCATCGTGACCTTGGCCTTGGTCACGGGGTTGAACAGCAGGTACCGCCGGTCGTCGAGGCTCGCGCTGCGGAGGTAGTCGACCGAACGCTGGCTGAACAGTTTCATCGCAACAAGGCGCGCGTACGAGTCGACGAAATTCGCCCGCACATGGGCGAATTCGGTCACCGGGTTGCCGTAGAGGATTCGGTTCTGCGCGTGCGTGATCGCCTCGTAGAAGGCGTGCTCGACCATGCCGATGGAACACGTACACAGGTTGAACTTACCGATGTTGACCGTATTCAGCGCCGCCGCAAAGGCTTCCACGCCGGTGTGCAGGATGTCCTCCGCGCGCACCGGGTAGTTCTCCAGCCGGAAGGTGCTGACGTAGATCTGCATATGCACGACGTTGTCGATCAGGTGGTAGTTCTCGTGTCGGCTGTCGGCGGCGAAGAAGATGTACGCGTCATTCCCGTCGATGTCGCCCCGCCTACCGAAGACGGAGACCATGCTCGCGACGTTGCCGTTGCCGATGTAGTACTTCTCCCCCGCCGCCCGGTACAGGATGCCGTTGGCGCGGTCCTCCTCGCTCGCGGGGGTGAGGACCAGATCGGTGCTGTAGACGTCGGCACCGTGTTCGCGCTCGGATAGCCCGAACGCCATCACCTGCCCTGCCTCCAGGTCGGCGGCGGCCCTGCGCTGGGCGTCAACGTTGTCGCTCTGCCAGATCGGGCCCAGCCCCAGGATCGTGACCTGCTCGGTGTACCAGTAGGTGAGGCCGTAGAACCCGAGGATCTCGGAGAGCGCCGCGTTGCGCGCGCCGTCCCAGCGCTTGTCCGGGCTGCCCCCGTCCGCGAACTCGGACGGCGTCAGGAACGTCGCGAACAGCTTCTCGCGCTTGACGAACTCGACGAACTCGGCCGGCCACGCGGCGGCGAGATCGTCGTCGAGCAGGCGTTTCTTGCCCTGACCCTCGAAGAAGTCGATGGTCGCGCGCAGCAGCCGCCGGGTCTCGGCGTCGAACTGTTGCGGGTCGTAGGTGTTCGGATCGAACAGCAGGCCATCCGTCTGAGTCATGACGGCAGCCTAGGGCGCGGGAGCTGGTGCGGGAGGTTGTATCGGTGCCGGAACAAACGGCAGACCCGGAATGGTCTCGTACGGCAAGGTCGGAATGATTGGCTGCCGTGTACTCGGCGGTGCGCTCGACGGCGGCTGCGTCGTCTCGGGCGGCGGTGGCGGTGGCGCTTCGCTGGTCGGCGGCGGCGGCGGGGTGGTGCCTGGGTCTGCGTCACCGTGGCGGGCGCGCGGGTGACCGTTTGCGTGACGGGCGGCGGGGTCTCCTGCGGCGGCGGCGCTTCCGTCGGCGGCGGGGCGGCCGACGTCGCGGGCGGGGCCTGCGTGGTCGTCGTGGTCACGGTAGTGGTCGCTGGCGACGGCGTGCTCTCGTTGTTGCGCAGCACGAACCACACCGCGACAGCGATGGCGGCCAGAACCGCGATCAAACCAGCAATAAACAACCCCACCGGGCGGCGCCCGGCGGCCTCGTGCGCCTCGGTCTCCGGTTCGGCGAACTGCATCTGCGGACGCGGACCGCCAACCGCGTCGGTGTCGGCCACACCCTGGTAGTCGTACGGATCGGCGGGAGCGACATCGGGAATGTCGTCGGCCTCAGACCAGGCCAGCGCCGGGAAGGTGCTCGACCCCATCTCCTCCGGCTGGGCCCCCGGCGCCATCTGTGTGGCATCCATCGCGGCTACCGGAGCGGCCGCGGTCATGGCCGTCGTTCCCCCGTCGGTGTCTCCACGGGCGGCTTTCAGGCCCGCGCCGATCGCGGAGGCCAGCTCCGGCTGCGCGGTGGTGATGACCGGCACCCGGAACTGTTCGGACAGCGTCGTCGTGATGAGCGGGATGCGGGCACCACCGCCCGCGGATGCGACGGCGACGAGATCGCCCGTCCGAGCCCCATTGCGCTCCAGCGTCTCCTGCAGCACGCCGGCGAAGTCGGTGAGCGGCTGCCGGATCGCGTCGTCGATCTCGTTGCGGGTGAGGCGTACGTCGCCGCGATGTCCGGGTAGCTGGGCAACCAGCGAGGTGGCGGCGGTGGTCGACAGCCGTTCCTTGGCTGCGCGACATTGCCCGCGCAGTCGGCTCAGTGGGCCGATCGCGGAGGTGCCCGACAGGTCGACCGACCCGGCATCGGACAGACCGGAGAGGACGTGCGTCAGCACAGCCTGGTCGATCAGGTCACCGGACAACTCCGTGTGCCGGACGGTCGGACCAATCGGTTGACTGCCGTTGGCGGCATCGACCAACGTGATGCTGGTCCCGCTACCACCGAAGTCGCACAGCGCAATCAGCCCGCTGGTCGGCACGCCGGGATCATCCCGCAGCGCCGTGAGGGCGGCGGTCGCGTCGGAGACCAACGCCGACCCGGCGAACTCGGGCACCTCGGACAGGGCGTTGCGCAGTGCATCGACGGTTGCCGGACGCCAGTGTGCGGGGTAGGTGACTGCAACGGGGTCTTCGGCTCCGCGGCCGGTGGTGACCCCATAGAGCATCGCGCGCAGTGCGTCGGCGAGCAGTACCTCGCCGCGGTGCACGGTGCCGTCGGACGCCACGATGCCCACCGGATCGCCTACGCGGTCGGTGAAGTCGGTGATGATCAGGCCACGCTCGTCCGAATTCAGCCTGGGATTCTCGCTGGGCACCCCGACCTCGAGCGGCCGGTTCGGAAAAATGGTCACCGCAGCGGACCGCGTCACCGCGGTCCGGCCTAGCGCAACTGCCGTCAGGTTGGTGGCCCCAACCGACAGCCCTACCCCATCAGCCATCTGAATCCAATCTCGCGGCTAACCCTATCGGTTGTCCATCTTGAAAGCAGCCGCGGGCGTTACTCAGCGAATGGTGCCCGGCCCGGCGATCAGCGGAAGGTCCAGCGGCGTCACCCAGCCCGGCGACAGGTCGTTGACAGCGGGCACCGCGTTGAGTGCACGCATTCCGGTTGCGAGACAACCGGCGGCCGCGGCGTCGCGCCCGGAACCGTCGGTGAACCGAAATGCCGTCTCCTGGAAGATGCTTGGCGTGCCCTCGATGTCGACGCGGTAGACGTCGTTCTCGGTGCCCGACGGCCAGTCCGGCGCCGCGTCAAGGCCGATGCGGTTGACGTGCTCGAGCTGGATGCGGGTTTCACCCTGGTAGATGCCGTTGATGGTGAACCGCACTGCGGCGACATTGCCGGGCGCAATGATGCCCTTGGCCGTCTTGCGCTCGGTGGGAGTCACCCACTTGTCGTACGTCGTGGTGATCTCATCCAGCATGATGCCCGCCGCATGGGCGATCATGGGAACCGTTCCGCCCCAAGCGAAGACGAGGATGTCGGGGGTTTCGAACCTCGCTCGGTGCTCCGGGGGCTTGCCGATACCCATTTCGCGGTCGTAGTCGCCCGAGTAGTTGGTGTAGTCCAGCAGCTCGGAAGCGCGCACCTTGCGAACCTCCGAGCACAGGCCCATCAACGTCATAGGGAACAGGTCGTTCGCGAAGCCGGGATCGATGCCGGTGGTGAAGCACGAGGATTCGCCCAGCTCGCATGCCTCGGTGATGGGCTGGATCCAGTTCGGCGGATTCAGATGCATGGTCGGCCACACCCAGGGCGTCATCGCGGTCGAACAGACGTCGATGCCGGCCCGCAGGAAGCGAGTGATCAGCGCGATGTTGTCGTCGGCGTGCGCCGCCGTCGGGCCGTAATGGACCAGGGCGTCGGGCTTGAGGTCGATGAGCGCGTCGACGTCGTCAGTCGCAGTCAGGCCCAGCGGGTCGGCCAGGGCGCAGATCTCACCGACGTCGCGGCCCACTTTCTCGGGATTGCTCACCCCGACGCCCACCAGTTCGAAGAGAGGGTGCTTCACGACTTCCGCGATCACCATCTTGCCGACAAAACCGGTTCCCCACACCACAATTCGCTTGGTCACCCGCTACCTTTCACTTGATCACCGTCTCCCCCTTCATGGTGTTTCCTCACCAACTCCGCGAGGCGCCGAACCTCGTCGCGCAGCTCGTCGATGTGAGCGGCCGTGGCCGCCTCGGCGGCGATTTCTTCTTCGCTGACGCGCTGGACGATCCAGGACGCCAGCGTCGCCGTCACGACACCCAACAACGAGATGCCGCCCAGCATCAGCGCCACCGCGATCACGCGCCCCTCACCGGTGACGATTCTTATATCGCCGTATCCGACAGTGGTCACGGTGGCCATCGCCCACCACAACGCATCGCCGAACGTGTGGACCCCTGACTCTGGCTGGCCGCGTTCGGCCTCGAAGACGCCAGCGACGCCGCATAGACGACCGTGACCGCACCAAAGATTGTATAGATGATGACCCGACCGCGGATCGTGTGGCCGATGACCTTCTCCAGGGTTTTGACCACCATGGCGATGCTCAGCAGGCGCAGCGGACGGAAGAACGGGAGCACGATGATCGGCAGCTCCCATAGGTGTCTGCGAAACCATTTACCACGCGGTTGGGCCAGCCATAGCCGCGCGAGGTAGTCGACGACGAATACACAGTAAAGAGCGATCAGCGCGTCCTCGATGGCTTCGGCGGCGCCGCCTCGCACTTGGGCTAGAACTCGAACGGAGTAGAGCCCGAGAAAGGTGAGCGCGACGATTGCGAGCGGCCAATCGGTTCTTCTCTCGTAGCGCTCAAGCCGTGTTTCGGTCATCAAGCGGAGACCCTAACCCCCACCGGGGAATGATCTGGCCGAAACTGGCATTGACCACGGCATGACAAACCTGCAGGGACGGCGTGCCCTGGTTACCGGCGCTTCGCGCGGTATCGGTGCGGAGATTGTGCGGCGACTCGCCGCCGACGGCGCGACCGTCGCGTTCACCTACGGCAGCTCCGCCGCCGAGGCCGAGAAGCTGGTTGCCGAGGTCGCCGGTGGGGGCGGCACCGCAGTAGCGATTCAAGCCGACAGCGCGGATCCCGAGCAGGTCGCGGCGTCGGTCGATGAGGCGGTGGCTCGGCTCGGCGGACTCGACATCCTCGTCAACAACGCGGGAGTGGCGCACCTCGGTGACATCGAGACCTTTCCGATGGCGGAATTCGACCGGCTGGTCGCGATCAATGTCCGTGCCGTGTTCGCCGCGATTCAGCGGGCTGTTCCGCACCTCGAAGCCGGCGCGCGAATCATCAACATCGGCAGCATCAACGCCGACCGGGTGCCCGGCCCCGGCCTATCCGTCTATGCGATGACGAAGGGGGCGGTCGCCGGGCTGACACGTGGGCTTGCCCGCGACTTGGGGCCCCGCGGCATCACGGTCAACAACATCGCGCCCGGCCCGATCGCCACGGACATGAATCCCGATACCGGCGAATTCGCCGACAGTTTGAAGCAAGTCATGGCTCTCGGCCACTACGGCCACCCGCGTGATATCGCCAGCGCGGTCAGTTATCTGGCCGGTCCCGAATCAGGCTTCGTCACCGGGGCCACCTGGAACGTCGACGGTGGGTTCACCGTGTAGCGGCTCACCTACAGTGCCGCAGACCCGCCGGTTCGCACACCAAGGGATAGCGCTCGACGGGATCGGCAGGTCCCCGATCGTGTTCACGCATATCGGGAAAATCTCCACGTCGCGGGCGGCAGTCCGGGCTGGTCATAGGTGTAGATGCCCTCGATCACCTGGTCCGCCGACGCGGGACTCGCCGATCCCAGGGCCGCGCTCGCGACAACAACGGCGGCATCAAGGATTAGCTGAAGACCGGCGCGCAGTCGGGTGTGCCGGGGCCGCTGGAGCGCCGGCGTCGAACGGATCGATTCCCGCCGCTGGTTGCTGCGCGTCTTCTAGACTCCCGCCATGACGAGGCTGGTGCCGGTACTTGCGCTGTGTGTGGCCGTCGCATTTGGCGTGACGACGACCGGGTGCACGAGCACCGTCCAAGGTGCAGCCGTCAAGGCTGCGGGCTCGGTGCCCGCCGACGACGTACCGCCGCTCGAAGAGTCTGAGTTGGATGGCCTGCTGCTCAGCAACAAGGATCTCAATGAGATCGCCGGCGCCGACCTGGAGTCGTTCTACTCAACGGATGAGATGAACGACAACGCCGATCTGGTCTCCGATGTCGACTGCCTGGGTGCAATCTATCCGGGCGAGGACGCCTCCTACGACGGAAGTGACTGGACAGCGGTTCGCGACGAGTTGCTGATCGAGGCCGGCGCCGAGGACGACGCGCACCTTGTCGAGCAGACGGTGGTCCTGTTCGACACCGCCGACGAGGCCGTCCAGTTCTTCGAGATGTCCAAGGACATCTGGCGCGACTGTGCGCAGACCAAAGACGTCACGGTTGAGGGTGGTCCGTGGGTTCCCGACGATGTGCAAGAAGCCAGCGAGCGCATGATCACGCAAAAAGCCGAGGTCAGCGGGACCATTGAGGGGATATGTCAGCACGCGCTGGGCGTGGTGTCCAACTTGATCGTCGAAGGGTTCTCCTGCGATGTCGCCGACAACGACGCCGCCCAAGAGATCGCCACCCGGATTCTGGAGGACGTGGCCGACCAGTAAGCCCCGCCGACGTCGTTGGTCGCTCCCGAACCACGCTGGAAAGTCACCCGAAGCACTTTCACAGTTAACCCAGCTGTTTATTGACGGCTTGGTATATTTTCCGCGGACGGTGCGATTACGCCCACACGGCAAACCTCTCAGAAGGTCTCATGCAAAGAATTGTGGTGGCTCTCGGCGCGGTCGCGGTCGGCTGCGCAGCGGTGTCCGGGTGCTCGTTCCAGATCGGGGGCCCACCCGCGGTGTCCCAGGATGATCTGCAGAACGACATCTCCGAAAGGTTGTCGGACGCCGGCGAAAAACCCGAGTCCGTGACATGCGACGGCCCGCTGGTGGGCGAGGTCGGCAAAACCACCCGCTGTGACGTGGTGCTCAGTCGCACGAACAGCTTCCAACCCGTGGTCACGGTGACCAAGGTCGAGGACAAGATGGTCAACTACGAGGTCACGCCGGCCATGTCGAAAGAGCAGCTGGAAGAGTACATCTCGGCCCGGGACTCCGACGACGGCAAGCAGGTGGAATCGGTGTCCTGCGACTCCGGGCTGGACGGCGAGAAAGGCGCAGTCACCTACTGCGACACCGAAGCGCCCAAGGGCACCTTCCGGCGCAAGGTAGAAGTCGTCGACGTCGACGGCCTGCTGATGAAATTCAATTTCATCCCGGTGTACACCAAGAACGATATTGCAAAGGGGCTGATGGACATTCTGGGCGAGCGGCTCGGTGAACGCCCGGACTCGGCGACATGCGACGATGACATGGTCGGTGAAGAAGGCAACAGCATCGAGTGCACGGTCAGCATGGCAGCCGACGAGCAGGTGTACACCCTCACCGTCACCGGCGTCGACGGCGAGACCATCGACTTCAGCTACGAGACCAAGGACTAGAGCCGCAATTCGGACCCGAAGCCTTCGCCTGTTGACGGGCCTATGCGCGTCGCTGACCGCACTCGCGTTTCTGCCGTCATGTGGCGCCAGCGGTCCCACTTCAACCGAAACCTTCACCTCGACGTCGGCGGCATCGACCACCACCACGGCCGTCGCTGCCCCCGCGACCATGCAAGGACCTCGGACCAAGAACTGGTTCGACCTGGCAGTCGGTGATTGCCTGACCGAGATTCCCGCGATCGATCTCGGCGCCGTGGTCGCGACTCTCGTCGACTGTGCGACACCGCACCAGGCGGAGGTCTATCTTCTCGCGCCGTTGGCGGTCAACACCGCCGTCGCTGACGTCGCCAATCAAAAGTGTGTCGAGGGGTTCTCCTCTTATACGGGGCAATCCACCGTCGGCAGCCCCTTGACAGTGACGTACCTGATCGACTCCAACCAGGACCGGACCTCGAACAACCCCGCTCCAAGTACCGCCATCTGTTTCCTCCAAGCCGCCAACGGCAATCCCCTCACGGAGTCCGCGCGTCGCTGAGCCGGATCTGGGGTTGAACTCGTCGCGACAGCAAATCGTGTTCGAGGTGAGGGGAAGAACGATGGCTGCCATCGCGCTCACGCTTTACATCGCCTTCGGAGTGTTGGCTCTCGGCGGGCGTCTCTGGATGCAGTGGAGCCGCACGGGTTCGACCGGTTATCGGGGAATCAGTCGCAGTCTTGGCATACTCGGTCTGGCGGGCGGCATATCGTTCATCGTCGCCATGGTGGGTGGGCTGGCCGCTCCCCTGCTCCAACTTCTGCGCGTGGTGGCGCCGCTGCGCATCCTCGACCACGGGTGGGTCAACGGTGCCGGGCTAGCGCTGGCCGCGTGCGGCCTCGGCGCCACAATCTATGCACAGCTCGACATGGGCGAGTCTTGGCGAGTCGGCATTGACACCACAGAGACGACGACGCTGGTGCGCACTGGGACGTTCAGCCTGGTGCGTAACCCGATCTTCGCCGCAATGGTGGTATTCACGCTCGGCGAGACCTTGTTGGCCCCCAACCCCGTTGCGATCGCGATCTTCGTGATCTTCGTTGTGGCGGTCGAGGTATCCGTACGCAGCGCCGAAGAACCCTACTTGTTGCGGATACACGGCGACGACTACCGCGACTACATGGCCGAGGTGGGGCGATTCGCACCGGGAATCGGTCTCACCCACCGCTACAAAGCGGTTCGCACTCGCTGAAAGATCCGATGGACAAAGTTGATAGGTGCGAGGACAACTCGCCACGCCATCCCTTGCCATCGTGCCCCGGCGCCGACGAAGGTGACCACGGCACCGTCGGTATCTCCGCCGTGTCCGGGGACCAGCTCAAATGTTGCGTGTGCAACAACTATTCGCCGGTCACGGCGCACCGCCGGCACCTTATAGGTCTTATCCGGGCGGCTGAGTCGGCCGCGTCTCATCGCTCGGTCGAACCCGTGCCAATGCAGACTGCGCAGGACGGGTGGAATGACGACATTGAGATTGCGGCCGAGCGTCTCGTCCGCCGAATAACCCACTACCTCGGTAACCGCGTCACCCCACTGCTGGATAACGCCGTCCCGATCCACCGTGACACTTGCCCGCTGCTTCTCGCGCGTCCCCTCCGAAGCGTTCATACCTTAATTACGACCCGCACCGGCGGCCAGTTCACCAAAAGACCCGGTGATTAGAGTCGGTCGGCATGGCTGTGTGGGATAGCGTCGCCGCCGCAGTCACACACCGGCGCTCCTGGGCCGTCGCGCTGCTGATCACGGCTGCAGCCGGGGTGTTCGTGGCGCTCGCCGGATCGAACACCGATGCAGGCAAGCCTCCCCTACAGCTGCCGCCGTCAGCCGAATCGGCGAAGGCGGCAGAAGTGTTGAAATCCTTTCCCGGCGGGGACCGTGTACCGGCGATTCTCGTGGTCACCCGGCGCGATGGGTCGGCGCTGGCGCCGGGTGATCTCGCCGCCGCCGAGTCTGCTCGGCAGCGCGCGCTGTCGAGCACCGGTGTCGCCGGTTCGCCGCAGATTATTTCGCAGGACGGCCGCGCGGCAGTAGCGCCGATTCCCCTGCCGGCGGCGACGTCCGGATTTGAGCTCAACGAGGCCGTCACCGCGCTCCGCACCTCTGCGGCAGCAGGTTTGCCTGCTGACATTGCGGTTGAAGTGACCGGTGGTCCCGCCTTCGGCGCCGATATCGCCAACGCGATGTCCAATGCCAACATCACGCTGCTGGTGGTGACCGCATCGGTGGTTGCGCTGCTACTGATCGTCACCTACCGCTCGCCGATTCTGTGGCTGGTTCCGCTGGCGGTAATCGGGTTCGCCGACGGGCTGTCCACCGCGGTGGGTACGGCCGTTTCGCGCTTCACGGGTTTGACATTCGACGGTGCCACCGCCGGAATCACCAGCGTGCTCGTCTTCGGTGCGGGCACGAATTACGCGCTGCTGCTGATATCGCGTTATCGCGAGGAACTAGCGGGGACCGACGATCACCGCCTCGCCTTGCGAACCGCGGTGAGCCGCGCCGGGCCCGCCATCGCCGCGAGCAACGCGACCGTGGTACTGGCTCTGCTGACCCTTGTTTTCGCCGCCGCCCCGGCCACCCGCAGCCTCGGCGTGCACGCCGCGTGCGGACTAGTGGTCGCGGTGCTGCTCGTCCTGCTGGTGCTGCCGCCGTTGCTGAGCCTATTTGGCAGGCGGCTGTTCTGGCCGTTCATTCCCCGCCCAGGAGCGCGCACGGCGGCCACGACCGGTGTGTGGCACGGCATCGCCGAGTGGGTTACCGGCCACGCCGGCCGCGTCGCCGTCACTTCCGTGGCGGTGTTGGGGCTGATGGGCCTGGGGCTGCTCGGCACGCCGATCGGGTTGTCGCAGACCGAACAGTTCCGGGTGAAGGCCGAGTCGGTAACCGGTTATGAGACGCTTTCCGCCCACTTCCCCAGCGGCCTGACCGATCCCACGTTCGTGATTGGTGACACCGGCCGCGCCGCGGCAATTCGACAAGCGATCGCGACGACGCCGGGCGTGGCGTCGGCCAACGACGCCGGATCGTCGGCGTCCGGGCTGACCCAGTGGTCTGTCATTCTCGCCGCTCCGCCCGCATCTCCACAAGCCTTCAAAACCGTTGCCGCGCTGCGGGAATCAGTGAAGAAAGCGGAAGCGATGGCCATCGTCGGTGGGTCAGATGCCCAGGCGCTGGACTCCCGCGACGCCGCCGTCCGCGACCGGCAAGTGCTCATCCCGGCCATTCTCGCCGTGGTGTTGATCGTGCTGTATGTGTTGCTTCACGCGGCTCTGGCGCCTCCGGTGTTGGTCGCGGTAATGGTGCTCAGTGCGCTGTCGGCGCTGGGCCTCGGCGGCTGGGCCAGCGTGCACGTACTGGGTATGCCCGCACTGGACTACACCACCCCGCTGTTCGCGTTCTTGTTCCTGGTTGCCCTCGGCGTCGATTACACCATCTTCCTGGTGACCCGAGCTCGTGAAGAAACCCCTGCGCACGGCACCCGTGAGGGCATCGTGCGCGCGGTGTCCGCGACGGGTCCGGTGATCACCAGCGCGGGCATTGTGCTCGCCGCAGTTTTCTGTGTACTTGCTGTGCTTCCGCTGATAGTGCTCACACAGCTGGGTGTCATTGTCGGACTTGGCATCTTGCTCGACACGTTCGTCGTGCGCACCGTAGTGGTCCCGGCTCTGTTCGTGCTGATTGGACGGCGGATCTGGTGGCCAGCCCAAGTCGATAGTCCGAAACTAACGCGTACGTAACCCAATTTGACCACCGATTCGGTGAACCGTCCGGCGCCCAGCTGCGTAATACAGGCATGACCGCCCACCAGCCCGGGGCGGACTCGGAAGACGCGATGTGGTCGCCTGCGCTTGCCCGTGGGCTGATCCGCCACGAGGCGTTGCGCTCAATACGCCACTGCGACGGCTACACCGACCTGCTCGGCCCGACTGTCCCGACCCGATGTACGCTCGCGCGGCGCGCACGGCCAATCATGAACGCCGCGCTGAGCATGCACGGGCGTTCTGCGGCCGCCGAGCGCGAAAGAGCCGCCGCCGCACTGCATCTCGACGGCGAGCAGCGTGTGCTCGAGGTGGCTTGCGGACCGGGCGATCTGACCAGCTTCCTCGCCAGCAGGCTGACAGGTGACGGGTTCATCATCGGTGTGGACGATTCAGTGCAGATGATGCAGCGCGCCGCGTGCGAAAACAGCCACAACCGCGTGGTCTACATGCGCGCAGACACACTGAGTCTTCCCTTCGACGACGGCGTGTTCGACGCGGTGTGCTGTCTTGCGGCGCTCCATCTCCTGCCGGAGCCGATGGGTGTGCTACGCGAGATGGTTCGGGTGCTCGCGCCGCTTGGGCGGATCGCGGTACTCACCAGCTACCGCCGCGAGTCCTCGCTGGCGCGGAAGGCACTGGCCCTCGGCGCGACGATCTGCGGGGTGCAAGTGTTCGATCGCACGACAGTTCCGGCGTTCTTCGCGGCGGCCGGGTTGATCGACATCGACCAACAACTGCGCGGGATCTCCCAATTCGTCATGGCATGCAGGCCGGAACAGGTTCCCGCGCTTGATCATCGGCGGATACGATCATGCTTGCGGAGCGCCGAACGGAGTTGAGTTGGCCACCGACTACCGCAGAATCAACGCCGCGGTGCGCTACGAGATGTTCTCGGTGTTTCAGGTCAAGCCCGGTGCTCTAGGCGAGGACCGGGCCGCGGCGATCGTCGAGGCTCGAACCTATCTCGACGGGCTCGCAGACCGCCGAACCATGCTCGCGACCATGGCAAGCAAGCGCGCGACTACCCGGACGTGCGGGCGAACACCATCGCAAGCCCGCAGGCATGTGCGCACAGAGATTCCGTTCTTCGCTGGACCCCGAGTATCGGTCGACCGGCTGATAACAGAACTGCCGTGAAGTTGCGAGCTGCTAGTGTTCCCGGTGCTGGTCGACGTAAGCCGCGACCACGTCGGTCAGGGCACGCAACTCGCGGCTGACGTCGACTGGCCCGGGCACCGCCATCTTGGCCACCATGGCCCCCATCAGGGTGGACCAGATGAGATTGCCGACCGCGTCGGCGCGCTCAGGCTCGAGTCCGTCGGCGACGTACCGACCGAGACGGGTGAGGGTGGAAAACAGTTCGAGTAGATGTTGTTGGTCCACGTCGGCTCGACCGGCGCGCGTTGCGATCAGAATCTCAAGCGCCGCAATCGATGTCGGACTCAAGAAAGCGTCGGCCACCGCGTTGACCACGAGCTCCGCCCTGGCATGTCCAGACGTCGAGCTCAATCCCGGCTCCATGCCCCTCAGGCTGTCCAGCAGGTCGCCGAACCCCCGATCCACGACCGCCATCAGCAATCCGTCGCGGTCGCCGAAGTGGTACTGGATCACTCCCCACGTGACACCCGCACGCTCGGTGATGTGTTTGGCGCTCGCGGCGCCGAAACCCTCCTCGAGGACGCATCGCACCGTCTCGTCGATGACCATCGCGCGCGTGCGGTCCGCGCGCAGCTGCTTTCCGTTCACGGGACGGCGCGGCGAGGCATTAGTGGCCATGATCGGATATTGATTCTACGGGCCGTTGAACGCAGGTAACACGAAGCGCTGCAACACCTCGCGCTCGATCTCAGCATCGCCGATCGGCCAATACAGCATCGACATCACAACACGGATGATCCACTGCGCTGCTTGCCGATCGTCGTCGGTGAGTCCGTTGAGATCGGTCGCGAACTCGGCCACTATCGGTGATTCGGTGAGCCAAGTCATTCCCTGGGCACCACGAATCGAATTGATCATCAGCTGGCCAAGTGGATCGGACCGGATCCGTCCGAGTGCCACGGTGATCGCGGTCACGATGCGTTCAGCACCACTTAGACCGTCGACGGCCAGTCGCACGGTTTCGACAATCCGGGCAGCAGCGCGCGCCACGACGGCGTCACGTATCTCGGCTTTACCGCCGGCATGGCGGTAGATCGTCGCACGGGAACAATGAACCCTTGAGGCCAAGATGTCGACGTCTAGCGCACCGTCCTGAGCGATCAGGTCGGTGGCCGCGGCATAGATACGTTCAGCGGCTGCCGTACGGCGATCACCACCGACGAGCCAATCGTCTCTTGGCACTGACGAGCCTCCACTACACAGAGAACAACGAGCTCGATCATCTCATGCTGAGACAGTCTCAGCTCAAAATCTCACGAGGTGCCGCAGGTCTGGACTCCGCGATGAGACAACCGGCCCTGTTCGGCTTCGACCTGCGTTTTTCAACTTCATCCGGGGTCGTTGACGCCGCCGCCGACGGCCCATCAGCCTTGAGCGATGACGGTGCGTGAGGGCCAGATCGGTATCGCGTTGTTCGACGACCAATTCATTCAGGATCCATATCCGCTCTACGAGCGCATGCACGCCGGCGGGCCGGTTCATCAGATCGGCGATTCCGGGTTCCACGCAGTGTGTACATGGGATGCGGTCAATGACGTCGTTGCCCGCCCGGAGGATTTCTCGTCGAATCTGACTGCCTCGATGACGTATCAGGACGGCAAGGTCGGTGCGTTCACGATGGGCGAACTCGGCGGAGACATCCAAGCGCTGGCAACGGCGGACGACCCTGCCCATGCCGAACATCGGAAATTGTTGGTGCCGCAATTGGCAGCCAGACGGATCAACGCCCTGGAGCCCTTCATCGGCGAAACCGCGGACCGTCTGTGGGACGAAGGCGTGCGCGGCGGCACCATCGAATGGATGTCGGCGATGGCCAATCGACTGCCGATGATGATCGTCACGCGACTCATCGGTGTGCCCGACGTGGACATCGAACAGTTGGTGCGGTGGGGATACGCGAGCACCCAAGTGGTTGAAGGACTTGTCAGCCAGGATGAACTCACCGCCGCGGGCATTGCGACGATGGAACTCGCCGATTACATCAGCGAACACTTCCAGCGGGCTGCCGTCGATCCGCAGGACAATCTGCTGAGTGTCCTCGCAACGGCCTGCGCCTCAGGTGAATTGGCAGAAGTCACAGCACTGACCATGATGATCACATTGTTCAGCGCAGGCGGTGAGTCCACCGCATCGCTGATCGGATCGGCCGCTCATGTCTTGGCAAGGCGTCCCGACATCCAACAGCAGGTGCGCGAAAACCCCGATCTTCTAGGCGCGTTCCTCGAAGAAGTGCTGCGCTATGAGCCGCCGTTCCGGGGCCATTACCGCCACGTGGTCAATGACACCACGCTGTCCGGCGTGGATCTCAGTGCTGGATCACGCCTCGTGCTTCTGTGGGGCGCGGCCAACCGGGACCCCTCACACTTCGACGGTGCCAACGAGTTTCGGCTCGACCGCCCAGGCGGCAAGGGGCACATAACCTTTGGTAAGGGCGCACACTTCTGCGTCGGAGCTGCGCTCGCCCGTTTGGAGGCAAGGGTCGTGATCGGCGAGCTCCTCAAGCGCACGTCGCACATCGAGGCGGCGGATGTCGGCCGCTGGCTGCCGAGCCTGCTTGTGCGGCGTCTCGAACGCCTAGAACTCAGCGTCGCCTGAGCGTTACAGCTTGAAGCGTCCGGCGAATCCCCGCAGCGGCAGATCGGCACTGGTCACAATTCCCGGCGGTGCAGCGACCACCGACCTGATCGCACTCAGGGCGGGCATCCCGGTCACGGTCATGCCGATCGAGGCGAAGTTCTCCGGATTCGACAGGTCGACACCGGGTTTCGGGAATACCATGTGCTTGTTGTAGATGCACGGGTCGCCCTTGATCTGAGTGATGTAGCAGCCCTTGATATCCCAGTTCGGATCGGTGTGCGGGGTCATCTGCCACTCCAGGTGCGTCTCGACCCTCGGCACGCCGTTCACCATGCCTTGGTACTTGATGTAGTTGCCGCCGAGCGACCCCTTGGGCAGCGTGTACCAGCCTAGGTCGACGTCCTTGGTGCACGCGCCCAGCTCGTAGCTGAACTTGACCTCGTCGAGTTGAAGGTCGAAGCAGTCGGCCATCATCAGCACGCTGTCGGCGAAGACCCGGGTGTACTTCTCCAGCTTGCCCGGAATGCTCGGGTCGTCGATCGGCAGCCCGTACCCGACCTCGATCCAGGTGTCCTTCGAGTGGTGGCACGACACGTCGACTGATTCGATGGTGGTGACGTTCTCGATGTCGGCCACGTCCGCAGAACACACCACCCCGAGGATCTGATTCAGGCCCGGGTTCATGCCGGTGCCGTAGAACGTAACGCCACCCTTCTCGCACGCCTCCTGCAGGAGCTGCGAGACCGGCTTGCCCGACGGGTGCGGGTGGTTGGTGTCGCGGTGCCAGCCGGTGATCCAGTCCGCCGTAGTGACGATATTGATGCCCGCCTCAAGGACTTTGACGTACAGGTCCTCGTCGGGGAAAACGCCATGAAAGGTCAGCACATCGGGCTTGGCCGCGATGATCTCCTCGATCGAACCTGTCGCCTTCACTCCGTTCGGCGCCAACCCGGCCAGCTCGCCTGCGTCCTTGCCGATCTTCTCCGGCGAGTAGCAATGCAGTCCGATCAATTCCAGATCGGGTTGCGTGGCGATCCGCTTGATCATCTCGGAGCCGACGTTGCCCGTCGCCACCTGAAACACTCGGATCGGCTTCTGGGTTGGGCTCATTCGGTTCGACCTTTCTCGGATTTGGCTTGCAGTTCGGCGGCACTCCCGCCAAGACCGTCGGGATAGAACTGGGTTGCCCACTGGCGAATGGCGGTGAAGCCCTTCTGTTCGGCGCCGGCCAGTGCGGGCGGATCGGAATAGCGTTGGTGTTGCCAGATCTGGACATCCTGTGTGAACTGCCGGATGATTTCCTGCCCGAAGTCGCGTGCCTTGGCCTCGGCCTTCGGCGAGTCGTCACCTGGTTTACGGCCTATGTAGACCATGAAGCGGACATCGGAGGTGCATTCGTCAACAGGCGTGATCGCAGAGATCGTTCGGTTGTCGACCATGCCCCAGCTCTTCGTCACGGCGACGCCCAGTCCCCCGTTGATAGCTTCGACACCACTCTTGATGTCGTCGATCGTCTGGTTCTCGTCGCCTTCGAAGGTGATGGTGAAGTCGACATAGGACACCGGATCGTCGAAGTCGTGACGCGTGAACACCGGCACGATCGGCGTCTGGTGAACGAACTTGAAATGCGCGAAGTCGACGCCGTTTTCCAGGACGTACTGAGGATGCAGTTCCAAAGTCTCTCGGTAGAGCCTCAACTGTGTGTAGTAGTCGGCGGCGCTGCTGCCGTCGGAGAAACTCTCGAAAACGTCAGGCGCATCGAAGTACGGTTCGCGCCCGTCGACGTCGTGCCAGATGTACACGGATTCGTTGCGCTCGACGATCGGAAAGGTGCGGATGCGGCGGCCGCGGTTGGGCCGATCCTGATACGGGATGCAGACGTTGCGACCCTCGTGATTCCACTGCCAGCCGTGAAACGGACACTGCAGGACCTCGCCTTCAACGTGTCCCCCGTATCCGAGGTGGGCGCCTAGGTGCTCGCAGTAGGCGTCCATCACGGTCAGCTGACCCGACTGCGCACGCCACGCGATCAGCTCGCGGTCGAAGTACTTCATCCGGTGCACGTCGCCGACCTTGATCTCGTCGGACCACGCGACCTGGAACCAGCCGGTCGGCTTCATCGACAATGGCGGTTTGGCCATGGCCAAATCATAGAGTACTCAATTTAAAATTTAAAAGTGCGACCGGCGGGGTTGGGCGTTTCGACCACCATGAAATCCGGGTAGTAAGCGAAGGGCCGACGAATTCGGGGTGATGGTGATGACGCCAATGAAACGCGAAGCTGTGGCCGTACCGAACTCGGTGGGTGTCGTCAGGTCCATTGCAACTGATCGCAGCGCAGGAGTGGCCGGCTCCATCGCGACCGCGGCAAGCGCCGGCGTGGCCGGATCCATCGCGACCGTGACGAGCGCTGGCGTGGCGGGCTCGATCGGCACCGCGAGCAGCGCTGGGATCGCCGGGAGCGCCTTGACTGCATTGTCTTTCGCGCTGCGTGGGTGTCTGGCTTGTATCGCGTGTGTTGCGTGCACCCGCTGTCGCGCCTGCCTGGGCTGCGCCGCCTGCACCGACTGTGTCGGCTGCATCGGTTGCTACAACTGCAGCGGGCTGCGCAACACCGTCGGCGCCCGCAATGTGCAGGCCGCCTGACTACCAGCCCATCGACCCGGGCTGGGGCTTTTCGGGTTCAGGCCACCGAGTCACGGTCTGCCCGTGGGGTCGCCATCGCCCATCGGATCCCACCGACAACGGCGTTGCCGGCCATCTTGATGACGGTGGCCTCGACCGGCGGAACATACGGCAGCCACAGCGGCGCACGCGCCCACGCCGGCAGCATCGCGACCGATGTCGCAGCGAGGACACCGTAGGGTGCCCGTGCGACGAACGGCAGCGGCGGGGTCAACAGCAGAAACCGGGCAGCATCCCTGGCCGCTGCCGTTCCGCGCAACTCAGGACGGTATGCGGAGATGCGTTGCTGCAGTTGTCGTTCGGTGCGTGGCGGGTCGGGTACCCCGAGCGCCTCAGCGACACGGGCGGTGTCGGCGACGTATCCGTCGCGGCCCGCCTGATCGAGCGGCGCTGCCCCGTAGCGTTGGTGTGCGAGCAGAAAGCTGTCCACCTCGGCAATGTGCACCCACTCCAGCAGATGGGGATCGGACGCCTCGTAAGGCGTGCCGTCCGGCGCGACGCCGCGAACCCGCCGATGGATTCCGCGCACCTTGTCGACGGCGCGTTGCGCGTCGTCCGCCGGACCGAACGTGGTCACCGCGAGGAACGTGCTGGTGCGTTGCAGGCGCCCCCAGGGATCGCCCCGGTAATCGGAGTGGTCGGCGACGCCCGCCATCGCGAGCGGGTGCAGAGACTGCAGCAGCAGCGCCCTGAGTCCACCGACGAACATCGACGCGTCGGCGTGGACCCGGCGGATCGGGCGGTCCTCGCCGAACCAGCGCGGGCCGGGGGTGTTGTGGATACGGGCTCTGTTGTTGGGGCCGTCGGGCCCGGCGACCAGGCCGAACAGCGCCCGGCCCAGACCCGCGCGCACCCCGTCCAGCTCACTCAACAGGCTCATGCCCATGACGGTACCGCCACGCTGGTTTGTGCTTGGATGACCGCGTGGTGGTGGGCGACGGCTCGTCGGCTGACCTGCTGCAAGCGACGGCGGAGTTCGTCGCGATTCGAGGACGTCTGTTCGGCATCGCCTATCGCATGCTGGGAAGCCGCAACGAGGCCGAAGACATCGTCCAGGAGGCCTGGCTCCGATGGCAGAACTATGACCGCAACACGGTCGTGGACCCGCCGGCGTTCTTGCCACGACGACCACACGCCTGTGTATCAATGCTCTGCAGTCGGCGCGTGCGCGGCGCGAAACCTACATCGGCCCATGGCTTCCCGAGCCCGTGGTGGGCGCTATCCGTCCAGGACGGCAGGTGACCCGGATTAACAGATCCGGCGACGACGTTGTCACAGAGGAGTTGTACACCACCGTGTACGTCGACGCTGCCTGCTGACCTCGAAAGATAGACACGGTGTCACGAATCGGGGCGGCGCCGTCCGGTCTTAGCTTGTGACCGGCCGGCACCCCGCCGCGGCAGAAAGGCCACGAACACAATGGAACTGGAAAACCAAACCGCCTTGGTCACCGGAGGGACGGCGGGCATCGGGTTAGCCTCCGCACGGCTGCTTGCGCTCGAGGGCGCAGCGGTGATCATCACGGGCAGAGACCCTCTGCGCGGCAAGCAGGCCGCAGCCGACATCGAAGGCAACGTCGTGTTCATCCCCGCGGACCTGTCTGACCTCGAGTCGGTGAAGTGGCTTGCCCGGGAAGCTGGTGACATCGACATCCTCGTCAACAACGCCGCCAGTTTCCCCTCGGCGCTGACGGTCGACCAGGACGTCACATCCTTCGAGGCGATGTTCGACACCAATGTCCGCGGTGCGTATTTCCTAGTCGCACAACTGGTGCCGGGAATGCTCGACCGCGGACGCGGGAGCATCATCAACGTCACCTCGATGGTGGCGTCCAAGGGCGTTCCCGCCGCATCCGGATACAGCGCCTCGAAGGCCGCACTCGAATCACTCAGCCGCACATGGGCCGCCGAGTTCGGATCGCGAGGTGTGCGCGTCAACTCCGTGGCGCCCGGTCCCACTCGCACTGAGGGCGTGGCCGCTCAATGGGGCGAGACCAACGAGGAGCTCGGACGGGCGCTGCCCCTGGGCCGCACCGCTTCTCCGACGGAGGTCGCCGAGGCGGTACTGTTCCTGGCTTCGCCGCGCGCCAGATTCATAACCGGCTCGACCCTCCACGTCGACGGAGGCGGAACAGCCATCTGAGCAAACCGCAGCGGAGAAACTTTGATCCTGTGGGACCGCTGGGAACGAGCTGCTAGACGTTGTCGACGAGGTACTAGTCACGCGTGGTTGGAGATCTTCCTCACCACATGACCGTCCATGTTCGTCAGATGACCTTGAGGACAGCGCCGATCGCGAGACCCAGCACCAGCAGTGCGCCCGCCTGACGCACGTGCACAAAGGCGAGCGCCGCGTACCACAACGGCCAGACGGGGTAGTCCGGCGGTGGTTCGTCGGGCGGTGGACGGCGGAACCGCGGCCAGACTTTCCATAGCCGCGGCAGTGCAAGGACAACCAGAAGCGCGGGCCATGGCATGGCCCCAAGCGCGACGGCCACCGCGACCAGCACGTAGAACCCGACCATCATCGCCAGCGTCGCGACCCGGGCGCGCTCAGCGCCGAGAATCACTGGAAGCGTGCGGATTCCGAGCGGCTGATCGAAGGGAATCTTGTCGATATGCTTGCCCATCAGCACCGTCGTGCACAGCAACCCGTACGGGAGCGACGCCAGGACGATATCCCAGCCAACCGTGCCGACCGCGGAGTAGTACGTTCCGCACACCATCAGCGGACCCCAGACGACGAAGACGTCGGGCTCGCCGAGACCGTGCTTCTTCAGGCGCAGCGGCGGCGCGGTGTAGGCAACGCTGAGCACGAAGCCCGCAAGCGCGAAGGCCAGCACCGGCCAGCCGCGAGCCAAGGTGAGCACCACGAGGATCGCGAGGTCGACGAGGTTGACCAGAAGGATCGACACCAAGAGAGTCCGGCGGCTCACCAGTCCGGACAGCACCGGGTGCGGCGCGTACAGGGCGCGTGGGTAGCTGGCGCTGTCGGTGCCCACCTGGGTGTCGAACAGGTCGTTCATCAGATTGTTGGCGACATGGGCCAGGGTGATGCCAAGCAGGGCGAGGACGAGCCAGCGCCAGTCCAGACCCGGCTCCCCAATCGCAAGCAGCGCCGCCACCAGGCCGGATACCAGGGTCATCGGCAGCACCGCCGCCCTGGTGACCACGAGCCAGCGCGTGACTGCGTCGATCGGCCTGTCAGGCGGCGGGTTGGTGGTGCGGATGGCGTACGCCCAGGACGACAACCGGGAGCGAGACTTGACCTCCGTCATCTCCGAATCGTATGTCCAACCTCGACGAACGAGCGACGACCGTCAGACACCGGTAACAGCCGTGAGAGTCAATTCGTCAGCTCAGCCGTGGAAGGTCGGCATCTCGATTCCGACGGCGGCGTTCTCCTCCGGTGTGGCCAGCACGTAGCCGTATTAACCGGTCGCCCGATCTCCTCAAAGAACCGACCGAGTCGCGCGGTGGTGACGATGAGGTCTATCGCCGGCTCGTTTGACATCTGGATGAAGACGCGGTCACATTACGTGCAGGGCGAACAAGACCACCGCGATGACCGAGACGACCACCAGTAGCGCCACAAGGATCGCGACAACGATTTTCAAATTTGTCTTCGGAGGTTCGGTGACTGCTTGCTGTGGCCGTGCTCGATGCCTCGGTCCTGACGCAGGAATTGCCAGCGCGGTCGCCTCTGTCGCGCCGGTCTCAGCAGCCACGGTTCCCAGCCGCGTCGCAAGCGCGTCGGCGAACTCCACGCAGGTGGCATAGCGATCATCGGGCGCCTTCGCCAGGGCCTTCGAAAACGCCGGGCCCAGATCGGTCAGGGCGGGCCTCCGGGTACCGATCGCCGGGGGTGGAGTGCTGAGGTGTTGGCTGATCACGATGGCCGGGTTGGAATGCTGAAACAGCGGCGTGCCGGTGAGTAGATGAAAAGCCGTGGCGGCTAATGCGTATTGGTCCACGCGCCCGTCCACCTGCTCGCCCATCAACTGCTCAGGCGCGGCGTACGCGACCGTCCCGACCGCCATGTTCGTGCCTGTGAGCCCGCTGCTGTCATCGACCCAGCGAGCAATCCCGAAGTCGGCCAAGAAGATTCGCTCATTCGGTTCTTCAGGGTGCGACAGCAAGATGTTTGAGGGCTTGACGTCGCGATGCAGTAACTGCTGCTGGTGCGCATAGTCCAACGCCTCGGCGACCGCTCTGATAATCCGCACCACCTCGTCCGGTGGCATGCCGTTGGGGTAGCGCTCCTGCAGCATGGAGCCAGCGTCGGTGCCATCTATGTAGTCCATCGCGATCCAGAGTCGGCCCTCCAACTCTCCGCGGTCGTGGACTTCGACGATGTGCGGGTGCCACAGCGTCGCGGCAATATCCGCCTCACGGTTGAACCGCTGCCGATACTCGTCGTTGACGGTAAGGGCCGCCGGAAGCACCTTCAGCGCGTCACGGCGCGGCAACCTCGGGTGCTGGGCCAGGTAGACGATGCCCATCCCCCCGGCGCCGAGCTCGCGCAAGATCGTGTAACCCGCGTAAATCTGGCCATCAGCCAACGGCATGTGCGAATCCTACAAGTCTTGGCTCACCATGCATGCAGCTTGGCCCCGGTTAGGGCCGGTCGTCGCGTCAGGAGTGCTCGGCCTAGCACCGATCCGGTTCTCAGCATTCAAACACGCGAGGCGACGACGCCGCGATGAACGCGCCTACATAGCGGATCTAATCGCCGTAAACGGTGTCTGACCAGCCATTTTACAGTGGCGGGCGGGGCTCGAAGCCGCGGCCAACGGACGATGAGTCTGTAAATAAGTTAGCTGAGAGGACAGTTTTGAGGCTCTGCGATGAATTTGAGCCATTCTTTCGAGCCTCTAAACCCCCGTGGTAATCAATAGGTTTGAAATTTCGGGGCAAACCCCAATCGTGCGGCTAATCGCCGTTTCCGCAGGTGGGCCGTTGACCTCGGCTAACGTTGCTGGGCTGCTGCTAGGTGCTGTTGGCCTGCTGCTGAACGTGTGTTTGCTGGCGAAATTACGCCATGGCGTTATCGCCACCAAAGACTCACGGCGGACCGATGTGCCTAAATGACCATCTACCGTTTACGGGTGCAGTTTGATGGGGCTGATGATGTCCCACACGGTGGCTACAAGTCGTCGGGGTTCGGCCGCGAAGGGCGGACCGGAAGTCATGGCGAACTACACACAGTCTAAGTCGGTCTGGATCGACCTGTGCTAACCGCAATGCACAAAGCCCCACAGTCACTCTGCAAGAAGGTAAGTCATGAAGGTTCTTGTCACCGGCGCCACCGGCTACCTCGGCGCGGTCGCCGCCGAGGCGCTGGCCACGCGAGACCATCAAGTGTTGGGACTGGCCCGATCCGAGCGGTCCGCTGATGCGCTGCGCACGCGCGGCATCGAGCCCGTTATGGGCGACTTCGGCGACCCGGTCAGCCTGACCAGCGCCGTTCACGAGGCCAGACCCGACGTCGTGGTGAGCACCGCCAGCGTCGGCGGGGCCAGCGGGGACCAAGCCGCCTTCGCCCGGGACGGTGAGGCGGTACGCGCCATCCGGGCGGCGCTTGCTGATCACGGCGGCGCCCTGGTCTTCACCAGTGGGTCCGCGGTCTTCGGGGTGTTCAACGGCGGCGACGCCACCGACACCGTCTACGACGAGGACACCCGCTTGCCGCTTCCGGCGTCGGTTTTCGCGCCGGAATCCGCGGGCGTGCACCCGCTGCTGGCCGCCGGTTTCGGGGCGGCGATGGCCGCTCGCGTGGAGACCGAACGGGCCGTGCTGGTCGACGGGGACGTGCGCGGTGTTGTGGTACGACCCGGGTTGGTCTACGGACGCGGCGGCAATTCGGACCTGAGGTCGTTGATCGACCGGGCACGGAAGGAGGGTCGCGCCGGTCACTGGGGAAGCGGTGGCACCACTCAGAGCTACGTGCACGTCCAGGATCTGGCCGAGTTATTCTGCCTGGCAGCCGAACTCGCGCCGCACGGGGCGATCCTGCACGGCGTCGCCGCCGACGTCACCCAGCGTGACTTGGCCCGCGCCATCAACCGGATGATCGGAACAGACGAGCACACCGACAGCCTCTCGCTGTTGCAGATGCTTGGCATCGACGCCGACACAGTCGGGAACATCGGCGCCTCGTTCACCCCGCCGCCCAGCGCAGCTTCGGGTATCAGCCTGTCGCTGAACAAACGCCTGTCATCGGACAACACGCGCAAGCTCCTCAACTGGTCACCCAAGCGCACCGACATCGACGAAGACATCGCCTTCGGCTCCTACGCGAACACATAGCCGACCGCCGAGCGATCAAGCCTTGTCTCCGCGTCGTTGTGAACCACGAAGTGATTCGTCACGGGTACTGCGCATCGAGGAAGGCGGAAGCTTGTGGACCTCTACGACGTGATGCGCACCACGTTCGCCGCGCGCGAGTTCACCGGCGAACCGCTGCCCGACCGCACGCTGTATCGAATCCTCGACAACGCGCGTTTTGCACCCAGTGGAGGTAACCGTCAGGCGGTGCGCATCATCGTGGTCCGCGATAAGCAGACCCGCGACCGCCTCGCCGAGTTGTCGGTGCCCGGGGCCCAGCGCTACGTGGCGCAGCTCGGTATCGGGGAGGCGCCGTGGAATCCGTTAAGGCCCACGCGGTCGGTCTGGCTCTGAATCCGCTCCCGCGTAAGCGGTTTCCCGCTGGTGATCAGATACGGCTTGATGGCACGACGACGACACGATCAGCCGCTTGCGGTGACCGGCGTCACGCCTCAACGGTTTTGGGGGAACGTCCAACTCCTGTTCGTGTGCTGTCCGTGGCCACGGACTGCTACCGGACCTTCCCGGTAGCGGGAGGTCAAGGATGGGTGGCAACGAGGACGACATCGATGCGTTCGAAGACGATGCTGGAAAACGTCAAGATACATATGAGATGGAAGAAGGAATGACAATGCGAATCAAAATGAATCACATCGCCCCGCTGGTGGCGGTAGGGGCTGCCGCGGTGGCGATCGCGGCCGCACCGATGGCGGCGGCCGCGCCCACCGGCACCACAAACGCGACCGGGTCAACCGTGCACCAGACCCCGGGCAATGCCGAGATCACCGCTGTGCCCGGCGCGGCTGCGCAACAGGCCGGCCAGTTGCAGCAACCATTCGGCGGGGATATGGGCGCCCTGCTATTCCACCACTGAGAACGACTGTGAGTTCAGTTTGTCACTGCAGAGACGTGGTTCTGCGCCTCGGCCTTGCGGTCGAACGCCTTAGACGAGTACCCGCTTTTACCTAGGACTTTGGTGTGGGGCGGGCGGGACTCGAACCCGCGACCAACGGATTATGAGCCGCTGGGTCCAGCACTCTAGCAAACCGAGTGGATCGGCCAGCGATACAATCTGGCCTCTAATCCCCTAGTCTTCCTAGCTCTTTCGATGGAAGAACGATCCAATCGCGGCGATTGGGTCATCGTGGCAAATCAGAGCGTTGCGGTCGGTACGACAACAAACCACCGACACGGCACCCTGCGCCTGCCCGCTATCCCCACATACCCGGCACGGCGCAGCGCTAAGAGACCAAGCACTGCAGTCCAACCCGGTTGTATCCGGTAGGCGCACTACCAGTTGGTGAGCGCGGCGTGCACGGCCACAGGTACCACGTCCCCGCACTCTGTCTCTCGCTAAAGGTGGGGAGAGCGCAGGGCGACCGCAATCAGGGTGGCCGCCCAGATTGGTACGGGCATAGGCTTTTTGGGCGCCGGCGTGATCGTCAAGGAAGGTCTGAGGCCCTTTGGACTGAACACCGCCGCGACGCTGTGGGCGGCGGCGGTGGGCGCGCTTTGCGGAGTGTGGATGTGGCGCGAAGCGGTCGTGGGCGCGGTGATAATCGTCGCCAGCAACGGGTTGCTCTATCCGCTGGCGAAGTGGATTGACCGCAGACCTGCCAAGCCCGGCCGTGAGAAACAGGCCGACTTTTGACACCCTGCGGCAGGACGGGGCTTTCCATCTTGTGACAGGTGTCCGTGTGGAACGTCGCTTCCCTCAGTAGCGCTGCGGCACGAAGCGCCACGGATAGTCCGGTTCGACATAGCCCTGGGGCTTCTGGCGGGCGGGCAGCTTGACCTTGTTAGGCTCGGCCCGCTCGTAGGGCACCTGGTCCAGGAGGTGCGCGATGCAGTTCAGGCGGGCGCGGCGCTTGTCGTCCGCCTGAATCACGTACCAGGGGCTGATCTCCGTGTCCGTGGCGGCGAACATGGCATCGCGGGCGCGGGAATAGTCGTACCAACGACGGTGCGACTCAAGGTCCATCGGGCTGAGCTTCCAGACCTTGCGCGGGTCCTGCGCCCGGTCCTCGAAGCGGCGGGTCTGCTCTTCCTGGCTGACCTCGAACCAGTACTTGATGATCTGGATCCCGCCGGCGATGAATGCCTCCTCCACCTTGGGCACGAGCTGCAGAAACCGCTCGAACTGCTCGTCGGTAGCGAACCCCATGACCCGATCGACGCCGGCACGGTTGTACCAGGAGCGGTCGAACAGGCAGATCTCGCCGCCCGCTGGAAACCGCTCGATGTAGCGCTGCGCGAAGACCTGGGTCTGCTCCCGCTCCGACGGCGCCGGAAGGGCGACGACGCGGAAGACCCGGGGACTAGTCCGCTCGGTGATGCGCTTGATCACGCCCCCCTTGCCGGCGGCGTCGCGGCCCTCGAACAGGACGGCGACCTTTGCCTTCGCTTCCTTGACCCAGAGCTGCATCTGGACGAGTTCACCCTGCAGGCGGGTCATCTCCTTCTCGTAATAATTCCGGCTCAACTTGCCGGTCGGAACATCCGAATCCTTCGCCTTCTTTGCCATCGCGCCCCTGTCGGTAATCGCCACCCGTTCCGACAATCATCCCGCTCCGCGGGACTCAAAAGCGAATGTGCGTTCTGATGGTGACTCTCACACAGCGACGGCTTGTTCCAGGTCCTTCAGCGCCGCTTCCAAATGGCCGAGCAGACGCTGTAGGTGTGGCACACTGCGGCGGCATCCGACAAGTCCGAAATCCAGGCTGTTCGCGCTACTTGCCACTGTGATGTTGAGCGCCTGTCCGTCTAAAGCGATCGACAGCGGATAATTGCCGTCGAGGCGGGCCCCGTTCCAGTACAGCGGCACCCGGGAGCCAGGGACGTTGGAGATGGTGATGTTGTACGGCGGCGGGCTCGCCGTGCGGAAACCAGGAAGACCGCTGACCACCGGCAGTGCCAGTACGAGCATGCCCAATGCCATTGCTTGCGCCTTGGGCATTTGCGCCAACGCCTTCTTGTTTTCCTGCATTGACGTGTGAATGGTTTCCAGGCGTTTCGCAGGGTCATCGAGGTGGGTTGCCAGGTTGCACAGCACGGTTGACACCGCGTTTCCGCCGCCGGGGTCATTCTCGGCGCGCACGTTCACCGGAACCATCGCGATAAGCGGCGCATCGGGCAGGGCATTGAGATCGATGAGGTAGGTACGCAGCGCGCCGGCACACATGGCCAGAACAACGTCGTTGACAGTAGCTCCGACCGCGCCTTTGACCGTCCCGATGCGTTCCAGCGACCAGGACTGCGCCGCGCACCGCCGCGCTCCGCCGATCGGAACGTTCAGTATGGTGCGCGGTGCCCGGTACGGCAGGGTCAACTGTTGTTCGCGCAGTCCAGCACGAATCGACGACAGCGTTGACGGACCAAACGCGCCGAAGGATGCCTTTGCACGGCTCAGCCTTGACCTCGCCTTCGGGGGCGCCTCTTCACGCTGGCGCGGGCGCGGCGGCAGCGCCCACGGCACCCGGACCTCGGTTTCGCCGGGGTCGGTACTCAGTGACCGCTGCATCAGCTTGAGCGCGGACACGCCGTCGACCAACGAATGGTGGACCTTCGTGTAGACGGCGAAGCGCCCGTCGTTCGGGCTCTCGATCACATGCGCTTCCCACAGCGGCCGGTGGCGGTCGAGCAGGGTGCCGTGCAGCCGGGAGGTCAGTTCCAGCAACTCCCGGACCCGTCCCGGGGTGGGCAGGGCGGAGCGGCGCACGTGATACTCGATGTCGACATCGTCGTCGAACGTCCACGCGACGTTGGTGAATCCGCCGAGTGCCGTGGCCGGATGCTTGCGGAAAGCCGGCTGGATGTCCCCGCACGCCAGCATCGCTTCATAGATCTCCGGAATGAACTCCGGTCCGGCGCCGGACGGCGGTGTGAACACCTGCAAACCGCCGACGTGCATCGGGTGCTCGCGAGTTTCGCCGATCAAGAACATCGAATCCATGGGCGACATGAGTTTCATCGATCTTTCCCCTGTTCGTTTCGGCGCAGGCGGGGTCGGGCGCTTATCGCGATGTCAGCTAGTAGCGGTCGTGCATCGCAGGTGGTCATCCACTACCGGCCCTTCGCTTGGGGGATCGGCAAGACGTATGCCGGGAAGCGCTGCAGCATCGTCACGTGCGCGGCGGTGTCGGCATGGCCGGTAACAACCTGACCGCGGTGGCGCCGCTGCCGATGATCATCACGCGCTGCCACTGTAGTCGAGATTCTCCGGCCAGTGCTGCGGATGAACGATTCGGCACCGATGTGTCAGATCACTTGAGAATGCGCTGCTGCGCCGAGGTCGCCGTGGCAGTGGTGCGGCGCGGCGTTCAGCTCGTCGCGGCGCGCTTCGGCGTCTTCGCGCTGTCGTAGGTTTCGCGCCGGAACCGTGTTGCCGGCGGGCCGGTCGTCGCGTTGCTTGGTTACGTGCTCGCAAAGATATGCCTCGTCTGCTGTCTGTCAGTTCCGTTGTGCTGTATGCGTTTCGCCTACCTCCGTTTGAGCCGTTGGTCTGCTTAATTTGTTCGCTGGCGTCGTGCTGAACGTTGCGGACCAGGCACAATCCGCTGTTGTTCGACCCGGACCGGTTCAACCCGGAAGACTCCAAGGGGCGCGACTGTTGGCAATTCATACCCTTCTGCGCCAGCCCGCGATCGTGCATCGGCACCGCTTGGAATGCACTGTGGCACAGTATATTCCGGCTGGCAAAGGGTGGCTGCCGTTTGCCGGAATCCGTTGTGGGGTGGTGTTTTTGCGTGTTCGGATTCCGATGTGGCGTAGGGGGTTTCGGGGTCGTAGCGCAGGTGGCACACCGTGGTCCACGCCGTCGTGGCTCCGGTTATTGCGACTTACATCCCGCCGGCTGCGCTGTCGTCGCCGACCGGTGCCGGCACAGGTTTTGCTGATTCACGGTGGCCGGACGACACTGACAAAGTGTGTGCAGATTCGAAGGCTGACCACCGCGGCGAAGAAATAGCTACGCGGGCAGATCCACCCGCAGCGCCAGGTGCTCATCGAGTATCCGGCGCAGCGCGGCGTCCATGGGATGCGCGGATGCGAGATCGCGGCCAAACCGGCCGTCCACCACGACTACCGCGCCCTCACGCAGTTCGGCGGTGTCGACCTGATCGACGAACGGATCGAACAATGCGGGCGGCGTGGCCAGGAAATACAGCGCTTGGCGCGAATCCTTCAACCCGGCGGCATACATCAGTCCGTGTTGGGTGATCACGAAGAGTTCCGAGGTGATCCTGGCGTTCGGGGTCTCGGCTTTGCCCCATGCCATTGCGGCGCGCCGGGTCTGTGCCAATCGATCCGGGACGTCGTCAGTCAGCGTGAGCAACCTTTCGACGAGTGCTCCACCCATTCGCGGATATGCGTCGATGGCGGGTGTGAAATACCGCTGGAAGATCTCGCCGAAAAAGTCGTACAGTTGCTCGCTCATCGCGGCTCCCCAGGTTTCAGACGTACACCTCAATTGTGCGCCCGAACCGTCAGCTGAGCACGAGTTTGGCTAGGACGGCTGCCTCGCTGATGGCGATGTCCTTGGTCGGGGTGAGCAGGGTGAGCATCTTCTTCCAGGGCGCGAGCTCGCGCAGGTGCGCAAGCAGTCGCGTCAGTTCGGCGGCCAAGGTGACGTCGCGGGGGCTGTTCGATGTGGAATCCAAGCTACCGGTGCCGATCCACGGCGGCGGGGGTACGGCAGCGACTCGGTGCCAGACGTCTCTGCTCAAGACGCGGATTGGGGCCCGCGCGGAACAACCAGCACATCTCCCCCCATTGATGTCACACGACCCGATACGAGACACTCGCTGCGGGCCCACTAGACCCGGGTCGCAGACAATTCCACACACTCGCCGCGAAGTGAACACTTTGAGCCACAACCGTCTCGACGCCACCATGCTGCGGTCGGCTGTCGCGAGCATCCGTACGATTCGGCGCGCGACGCCGCTTCTCGTCGTCACGATCATGCTTGCACTCGTCGGCTGCTCAGAGTCGACCAGGCCGTCAACCACAACGACGGCGACCGCCACCGCGACCACGCTCCCGCCCGCGCAGCCGCCGCTGGCATCCGACCCCCCAAAATGGCGGCTGGCATCCGACCCCGCGCACCTGGCCGACGACCTTGTCGCCGACGAGCACGCGCTGCGCGACCCGTCGTCCTCGGAGGCTCTGTTGATGGCGGCGGCGCGCCGCCAGCAAGCGGCCTACCGCGCCCTCGGACGGCACCCCGAGTGGGACCCGATCGCGCGCCCGCGAATCCCGCCGTCGCTCCTCGAAACCTACGACCGCAATGTCGACGCACGTCGGCAGCTCACCGCGATGAGCAGAGCGAAAGACACACTGCCTGCGTGGCGCATCGACCCGCCGACGCCAGCCGACGAGCTGCTGGGTTACTACCGCGAGGCGGAATCGGCGTCCGGCGTCGGCTGGACCTATCTGGCGGCGATCAACCTGATCGAGACCGGCTTCGGCCGCATCGCCGGCGTGAGCACCGCTGGCGCGCAAGGCCCCATGCAGTTCTTGCCCTCGACGTTTGCCGCCTACGGCGAGGGCGGCGACATCCTCTCGCCCCACGACAGCATCATGGCGGCCGGCCGCTACCTCGCCGTCAATGGCTTCGCCGACGACCGCGACAACGCCCTGTACCGGTACAACAACTCGAACCAATACGTGCAGGCGGTCAACGACTACGCAGCGGTGCTTGCAGCCGATCCCGCTGCGTTTGCCGGCTACCACCGGTGGGACGTCTACTACAACACGACTGCCGGTGACGTGCTCCTGCCCATCGGTTACTCCGCGACCTCACCGATCCCCGTCGCCGACTACCTGGCGACCCACGCAATGGCGTCGCCGGCCGTTCGGATCTCCAGCCAGAGCGAGCAGATTCTCCAAACTCTGTTGACCGTTAGAAATAATGCTTCACGCGCGGGCCTGTCCGAGCGATCCGAAACAGTGTCACGGCAGTTCCTGGGAGTACCTTATGGCGCAAACACTCTTATTGGTTCCTCGAATGAGTCCGAGGAGCTTGTCGTTGAGCTGCAGAAGGTCGACTGTTTCACCTATGCCGACTACGTCGAAGCGCTGAAACGGGCCGACGACCGCGAGGAGTTCATCGACAGACTTATTGAGGTCCGGTACAAGGACGGCGTCGTCGGATTCCAGAACAGGAAGCACTTCTTTACGGACTGGTCCGTGTCGGCGCCTGCGATAGCGACCGACGTCACTACGAGTCTCAGCGCCAACTCGATTCAGGTAACCAAGAACCTCAACGACAAGGATTCTGACGGGGTGTACTTGCCCGGTTTACCGGTTGTCCCGCGAACCATCTCATACATTCCAAGTCAGCAGATCGATAGCAGCGTCCTAGGCCGACTGCGCACCGGTGATTACATCGGAGCATACGCAGAAGACGGCGGCCTCGACGTTACGCATGTCGGTATCTTTATTGCCACACCCGACGGGCCTGTCCTTCGAAACGCATCATCACTGCGCGAAAATAACAAGGTGGTCGACAGTCCGCTCCTCGACTACCTACAGACCGTCCCAGGGGTGGTAGTGCTCCGCCCAGTTCAATGACCTTCGATCGGCCGCACCTGAAGGGCCGGCCGCGGCCGTAGGCCCGCGACGCCTTCTCGATTCAGGGCAACCGCCTGCCGCCGAAACATCGGTGTGACGACACCCGGCCTTACTTGTGGGGTTTTTACGGTGGGGCTGGCGGGGGTCGAACCGCGACAAACGGATTATGAGACGGTAGGTCCAGCGCTCTAGCAAACTGAATGGATCTGTCAGCGATCCAATCTGACCTCTACTCTCCTTGTCTTCCAACAGATCTGGTTGAACGACCCGATCCAATCTCGGCGATCGGATCATCGTGGCAAATCAGAGCGTTGCGTTTGGTCTGCTGACGCAAGCACCGCGCGCGCAAGGTTGCTCACAGCCAGGGCGGTTAGCTCGGCAGGATGGGCGTGAGGTCCCAGGTTTTGGCGCCGTCCCATGGCAGGCGCAACAGGATGCCGGGGCTCGCGCGTTCGGCGGCGAACCTCTTCCCACGCTCTTCGCCGAGGTAACGCGCGGCGATCTCTGCTCGCGCCTGCTGCGCACCGGCCCGGTCCAACATCGGCTGGTGTGATCGCACCCGGACACCCCGAAACGGCGGCACAGCTTCGAAGACCACGAGCTCGCATTGCGGGCGGGCGGCCAGGTGGCGGAGCTTGACATCATCCTGGGCGATGACGACCTCGAAGGTGTTGTCTTGGAACCGGAACCATACCGGTGACGCCACTGCGGTGCCGTCCTTGCGGTAGGTCGTCAGCACGGAGGGCGATGGCGCCTGGAGCAGCGACTCAAACTCACGCATGGGCAGCCAAGATACTCTTCCGACGACTGCGTTTACTGCGGTTGCACTTTGGCCGCGATCTGGTTGGCGATGTTGACTGCCGAATCGGCGGGGTTGGCGCTGCATGTGTTGACGTCGATGACGACGTTGTTTCTTGCCGCCAGCGCCCGCCCACAGGCCCAGCCGGGGGCATTGGCGTTCTGTTGAGTTGCGGTGGCACTCAGTGTGCCGTTTTGGTTGGATATCGGCCCCGCGGCCCACAGCGACCCGGACTGGGTGTGTGTGTACTCGTGGCAGGCCGGCCACTGCTGGGCGGAGGCGATGAAGAAGGCGCTGGCTTGTTTGGCGGAGGGGAAACGCACTACTGCCTGCTGGACATAATGAGTGAAGTTATCGCCCTCCTGGAGTGTCTGATCACGCTCGGCGGTGTAACCGCTGTCGGCATAGACCTGGGCTTGTGCCGATCCGTCGATGGCTAGGCACTCCCTGGGCTCCATCGTGGCGCTGTCGTCAGACATCGAGTCGTGGGTTTTTGTGACTGTCATTTCGGTTGCGCCCATTACGGTGTTGACCTGCTCGGGGCTGAGCAGCAACCCAGGCAGCGCAGTTTCGGCAACAGGAGGCGGAGTGGTTGATATGGCCGTCGATGTGGTGGTCGATATTTTGGTAGCTTGGTTTCCGCCGGCGCCGCACCCGGCGGTGAGAAGGCAGATGCCGACAACGGCGAGCGCGGCCGTTAGATGGCGCATGTGTTCACCCCCAGTCCCGAGAACTTCCAAAATAACGGCCATTCTGCCCCGCGCGTCTATACGGCGGACAATGGCGTGCGGGGGGTCGGCAACGTTCAGAGGAGCTTCGTCTTCCCGGAGGCCCCTTTGGGCAGTCCTCAGGTCGTTGACCGGTGTTCGAGCCCTCTGTTCCGCAGCTCACGAACTGGGACTTCAGCATCAGTTGCGGTGGCCCCTACGTGAAGCGGTTAATGCAGTGTTACTGAGAATCTGGTCCCAGCGTTAAGTCGAGCTTGTATTCGAGTTCGTGGCGTGCCTGAAGTGACCCACAGCTTCCCCAAGACGACGAGGGCTTGTCGGCCCGGATCGGCGCCCATCACCTCGGCCACACCCACGTCTCCATCACCCAGGACCGCTACATGAGCCGGGGCCGGATCCACACGCAGGTAGCCGATCTGCTGGACCGCACCGTCCGCATAAACGGTGACTTGGCGAAACTGATCTTGAAAAAATGGGCTCTGGAGTGGGGCGGGCGGGTCTCGAACCCCCTAGCAACGGATTACCAAACCGTAGATCCTGATAGCTCGAGTTGTTGCTTGTTTTCATTGTGCGACAACGGGCTTGGCTGTCTCGGAGCTCCAGTGGGAACCTGGTAATTCCGGTCGATTCTCAGTCATTGCCGGTGAATAAACGATGACCGTGACCACGGTTGCCAGCCTGCTTCGGACCCACCACCTGAAGGCGCAGACATCCTCGTCGGTCAACGCGCCCGAAGCACTGACAACCACCGCTGACGCAGGCCGCCTGCACGCGGCTCACGCCCTGTGCGCGGCGGTGATCTGCCACAGTTGGCGGAACCACAGCGCACCGTCGGTACCACGGTGCGGACGCATCCCGGTCCCCGCGCCACCGGCCAACTCGGTCTCGAGGGCCTCGCGCACCAGAGCCGCGGCCGACGCTTTCGTCACGGCCTGCTCCAGCCACGGCAGCACCGGCCGGTCGATCTCCCTTTCGGCGACGCCGTCGATTAGGAGCCCATGCGCCTGCAGCCATCGACGCACGACTCCCCGTGCCGGCATCCGAACGTGAGAAGGGTCGC
This sequence comes from uncultured Actinomycetota bacterium, assembly GCA_963800125.1. Taxonomy (GTDB): domain Bacteria; phylum Actinomycetota; class Actinomycetes; order Mycobacteriales; family Mycobacteriaceae; genus Mycobacterium. The sequence goes on from CAWDAC010000011.1 coordinate 84,086, forward strand.
GCAGCCGCTCCATCTGATCTTGCCGTTCGGCGATAACCGGGTCGGTCGAGGACGCGAGGTCCATCACAACCACCCGTCCGCCCGGTCGACACACGCGCACCATCTCGGTCAGCGCCTGGCCGGGTTGGATCAGATGGTGCAGGAGGAACCGGGCGAAGACGAGGCTGAACGTGGTGTCGGCGAACGGCAGGTTCGCCACCGCGCCGCGCACATACTGAAGGTTGGTCAGCCGTTCGGAGGCCACGTGTCGACGGCCCTCCTCGAGCATCGCCGGTGTGCTGTCCACGACGACGGCACGAGCAACACGGTCGGCCAGAGCCCGGCTGACGATGCCGGTCCCGCCGGCAACGTCGAGCACAATGTCGTCGACCCCGGCTGCCATATGGTCCAGTAGCCACGGCACGCTCGAGGTGAACGCGACGTTGAGCCGCGCGTCCTCGAACGTCGCCGCCTGCGGTGTGAACGCGGCCCGGATCCGCTCCTCGTGGGTGTCGGGCATCAACCGATGTCGCGCAGTAGCGCGACGTCGGAGACCAGGCGGATGTGCGCGGCCATGGCCCGTGCGGCCTCAGCCGGATCCTGTCGCCGCACGGCCTCCGCGATTCGGCGGTGACCCTCCAGGGAGGCGCGGGGCCGCTCGGGTTGCGAGAGCGATTCGATGCGCGTCTCGCGGATGAGACCGGAGATCTCGTGCATCAGCTTCGCAAGGAGCGACGAATGCGCGGCGGCCGTGATCGCCTCGTGGAACTGTTCGTCACCGAGGACACCGCGCTCGCCGGCCTCGACCTCCGCCTCCATCGCCGAAATCGCGGCATCGATCGCCGCCATCTCGGCGTCAGTGCGGCGCTCGGCGGCCAGACCGGCGAGCTTGACCTCGAGCGCCTCGCGGGCCTCGATGATGTCGGGCAGACGGTCGGCGTGCTCCCGCAACGCCTTGACCGCTCCCTCCTCGGCGGGCCGGCGGATAAGGACCGCACCGTCGCCGTGCCGGACGGACAGCACCCCCTGCACCTCGAGGGCGACCAGCGCCTGGCTCAGGGAGGCTCGGCTCACGCCGAGTTTGGCGGCCAGTTCGCGCTCGGCCGGCAGCCGGTCGCCGGGGGCCATCTCGTTGTCGGCGATGTGCGCGCACAGCTGTTCGACGATGACCTCATACAGGCGGGGCCGCATCACCGGACGCAGTTGGTCAGCCACTGGGCCACCTACTCTCCATTCCAATCAACCTTCTCCCAGCATATCCCCGCCGATTCGGTAACGGCAGTCACATTGGGGGTTGACAGTGAGCGGTCTCACGGTCAAGATTGGCTAGGCCAATGCTCCACTGGGTCAGTTCGAATCTCTCATCCGAGGTCCGCTGTCCAGCACGGATCATCGCCGTGTTCCCGCCCACCGTGTTCCTGCCCACAACGATCCGGAGATCTCGATGTCGACCGAACTGATACCAATACTCGCGCTCGTGGCAATGTTCATCGCCGCGACGGTGTGGCCGGTGAACATGGGCGCGCTGGGCTTCGTGGCCGCCTTCTTCGTCGGCACCCTCGCCGTCGGCATGAGCACCGACGAGATCATCGGCGGTTTTCCCAGTGAGCTGTTCCTGACACTGGTGGGAGTCACCTACCTGTTCGCCATTGCGCAGAACAACGGGACCGTCGATCTCATGGTCCGGGGCGCCGTGCGCCTGGTGCGTGGTCGGGTCGCGCTCATCCCGTGGGTGATGTTCGGCATCACCGGGGTGCTCACCGCCGTCGGCGCGCTGGGACCGGCGGCGGTGGCCATCATCGCGCCCATCGCGCTCGGGTTCGCCGCACGGTACAAGATCAATGCACTGCTGATGGGCATGATGGTCATTCACGGCGCGCAGGCCGGTGGCTTCTCCCCGATCAGCGTCTACGGCGTCACCGTCAACACCATCACCGCCGACGCGGGCCTCGTCGACAGCCCCCTGGCCCTGTTCCTCGGCAGTCTGCTGTTCAACGCCGCGATCGGGGTGCTGCTCTTCGTTTTCCTCGGCGGCAGGTCGCTGATCGGCCGACACGTCGACGACCACCACCCCGAGGTGTCGGACGCCGACGGGTCCGGTTCGCCGGGTTCCGGGTCGAATGGAACGAGCGGTGCGTCCGGCGGCGGCGCGCCGTCGGCGCCGGAGGGTGGGGGCGCGACCGCGACCAAATCGCGAGTGCGGACCGCAGAAGTCGTCGAAACGAAACCCGACACGCCGGCCGTGACATTCGAGCAGATCGCGACCTTGGTGGGACTGGCCGCACTTGCGCTGTTCTCGCTCGTTCTCGATCTGGACGTCGGCTTCATCTCGATGACGGTCGCGGTGGTTCTGGCCCTGCTGTCCCCGAAGGCGCAGAAGGGTGCGATCGCCCAGATCAGTTGGTCGACGGTGTTGCTGATCGGCGGTGTGCTGACCTTCGTCGGGGTTCTGCAAGAGGCCGGGACCGTCGAATACGTCGGTAACGCGGTGGCGGGACTGGGGATGCCCCTGCTCGTTGCGCTGCTGCTCTGCTACATCGGAGCGATCGTCTCGGCCTTCGCCTCCTCCACCGCGATCCTCGGTGCGACGATTCCGCTCGCCGTGCCCTTCCTGCTCGCCGGTGACGTCGGTGCTGTCGGAGTGATTGTCGCGCTGTCGATTTCGTCGACGATCGTCGACGTCAGCCCGTTCTCAACCAACGGCGCGCTGGTCCTCGCGAACGCGCAGGGCGTCGACAAAGACCGCTTCTACAAACAAATCCTGAAGTACAGCGCACTGGTGGTGGCGATCGGGCCGCTGGTGGCCTGGGCGGTGCTCGTGGTCCCCGGCTGGCTCTGAACCGACACCCTCACCCGCGGCCGTCCTGAAGGGGCGGCCGCGGGTGCAGAACAAGAAGAAAGTCAACGAGATGGTCGAAGATGTTTTCGGCAGATGCCCCACCGAGGAACTGCTCGTCGAGCTTGACCGAATCGGTCTGCCCCGTCGGACGGATTCGCTCCATCCGCGAGGTATACGACTGGGAGCAGACACAATCGCAGGCACTGTTGATCGACGTCAACCACAGCACGCTGGTACCCCTCACACCGCCCGGCCCCCCGCTGCGCTTCTTCGACCCCGACGGCACCGAAGTCACGCGCACCCACCATCGCCCGCCGCCCGTGCTCGGCGCCGACAACGACACCGTGTCCGATTGGCTGCTACAGGGAGCGGTCCGTTGACACGCCTCGGCGCTCGTGAGTTCATCGGCATGCTCGCCGACGTTGGCACCTGGGAGTCGTGGGATCTACCGGCGACCGATGCCGGAGCCTCCACGGACTACGCCGACACCCTCCGGGAGACCGTACCCGGGGTCACCTCAGACGAGATCCAGCACGCGACAGCCACCAACCTCGTCATCGACATCGACTGCACTGCAAGCGAATTAAGGATAATCAATGCCTGATACCACCAGTTCTGTAATTGTTGCCGGCGCCCGTACCCCGATGGTTCGTTTGCTGGGCTCGTTGAAGGACTTGTCGGGTTCGGATCTGGGTGCGATCGCGATCCGTGGGGCGCTGGCGAAGGCGGGTGTGGGCCCGGAGCTGGTGCAGTACGTGATCATGGGTCAGGTACTCACGGCCGGTGCCGGTCAGATCCCGGCGCGACAGGCCGCGGTGGCGGCAGGGATTCCGATGGGGGTGCCGGCGTTGACGATCAACAAGGTGTGCCTATCGGGGATCGACGCGATCGCGTTGGCGGATCAGTTGATCCGGGCCGGTGAGTTCGACGTGATTGTTGCCGGTGGTCAGGAGTCGATGTCACGAGCCCCGCACCTGTTGACGAACTCGCGGGAGGGCTTCAAGTACGGCGACACCACAATGCGAGATCACATGGCGTACGACGGGTTGCACGACATCTTCACCGATCAGGCGATGGGGAATCTGACCGAGTCGAAGAATCAGGAGCGGGGTCACCAGATCAGCCGCGAGGAGCAGGATGCGTTCGCGGCGGCGTCGCATCAGAATGCGGCGCGGGCATGGAAGGACGGGTTGTTCGACGACGAGGTCGTGCCGGTGTCGATTCCGCAACGTAAGGGCGATCCGGTCGTCGTCGCACAGGATGACGGCATCCGCGCGGACACCACGGTGCAGACGCTGGCGAGGTTGCGGCCGGCGTTCTCCGGCGACGGCACCCTCACCGCGGGCAGCGCGTCGCAGATCTCCGACGGTGCGGCGGCGGTGGTGGTGATGAGCCGGGGCAGAGCCGAGGAGCTGGGCCTGACCTGGGTAGCGGAGATCGGGGCGCACGGGGTGGTGGCGGGTCCGGACTCCACGTTGCAAGCGCAGCCGGCGCGGGCGATCGCCAAGGCGTGTGCGCGGGAGGGGCTCGACCCGAAGGATTTGGATCTGGTGGAGATCAACGAGGCATTCGCGGCGGTGGGGATCGCCTCGACGCGGGAACTCGGACTTGATCCACGCAAGGTGAATGTCAATGGTGGCGCGATCGCGATGGGGCATCCGCTGGGGATGTCCGGGGCGCGGATCGCGTTGCATCTGGCGCTGGAGTTGCGGCGTCGGGGCGGTGGTGTCGGTGCCGCGGCGTTGTGTGGTGGTGGCGGTCAGGGTGACGCCCTGATCATCCGAGTCCCGCGCCCGCCGCGCTGACCATCCGCAGGGCAGGATGCCTGCGGAACGCGTTCACCGGGTTCATTTCCTGTTCGGTGTGATTACCGTGCGGTCGAATGGCGCGCATCTGATCGGCCGCGCGGGTAACCGCCTCGCTGGCGTCATCCAGACTGAAGGCGGTGATGGATGCCTGGCTGATGTCCAACACTCCGCTGCGCACCATGTTGATGAGCCGGGCGTTGGCCGAGACAAGGAAGGTCCCAATCGTTTTCGAAGCTAGCCGTTTCGCGGCGGGCTGATTGGTGACCTCGACTGCGCCAGGGCAGGCGTCGGTGCAACTAAATCGCCGCGCCTGCAGCGACGGCGCGCTCGATCCCGTCGTCCTCCAGCGCAAGGGCGTACATGGAGGGTGCGGAGCCGGCCACCAGTGCCGCCAAGGCATGCCCGGGTGGCATCTGGACGGCACACGTCGCGCCCAACTCGGGCATGAGGCGCATCGCGTCATACCACTGCACGGGCCGGGCGAGCTCCGCGATCCACGTGCGAGGCACGAGGGCTCCCTGGGCGATATCGAGCGACCTGGTTCGCTCGAGCGCGGCGATGCTCGACAGGCTATCAGCGGCAGCATTGAGGCGCCTCAGCGATCCGGACGGCGAGGGCTTGACTGCGGCGCTCCAACCCCACGGCGCCATCGCCGCGGACCGCGCAGACGTCACCGATCTTCGGCTAGACACCGTCGCGGAAAGCGTCTCGCCGCTGTGATGCGACAGCGGTCCATCTACGCCGCCGAGCCCGCGCGACGTTTGGTCCAGCCGTCTACCGCGTCCGGGGTGCGGGGTCCTGGCCCGGTATAGAGGGCAGCGGGGCGCACGAGTTTGCCCAGCCGCTTCTGCTCGAGGATGTGCGCGGACCAGCCCGCGGTGCGCGCGGAGATAAACATGGCCGGCATCATGTATGCGGGGACCTCGGCGAAGTCGAGGACGACCGCGGCCCAGAACTCGACGTTGGTCTCGATGGCCCGGTCCGGGCGGCGCTCGCGCAGCTCGCTGAGCGCGGCCTGTTCCAGCGCGGCGGCGGCCTCGTAGCGGCGTGCCCCAAGCCGTTTCGCGGTGGCGCGCAGGACCCGCGCCCGCGGATCCTCGGCCCGGTACACCCGATGGCCGAAGCCCATCAGCCGCTGCTTGCTGTCGAGGATGCCCTTGACTACGCCCTTCGCATCACCGGTGCGCTCCACCTCCTGGATCATCGGCAACACCCGCGCCGGGGCGCCGCCGTGCAGCGGCCCGGACATCGCGCCGATCGCACCGGAGAGCGATGCGGCGACGTCGGCGCCGGTGGACGCGATCACCCGGGCGGTGAAGGTGGAGGCGTTCATGCCGTGCTCGGCGGCGGAGACCCAGTAGGCGTCGATGGCGTCGATGTGGCGCGGGTCCGGGTCGCCCTTCCACCGGGTCATGAACTGGGCGGCGACGGTGGGGCAGTTGTCGATTCTCGACTGCGATACCGGGGGCCAGTAGGCTCCGCGCGCGGACTGCGCGACGAAGGACAGCGCCATCGCCGAGGCTCGGGCCAACTGCTCACGCGCGGTTTGGTCGTCGATGTCCAGCAACGGCTGAAAGCGCCACATCGGCGCCAGCATGGCCAGGCCGGCCTGCACGTCGACGCGCACGTCGCGGGTGTCCACCGGCAACTCGCACCGCTCCGCCGGCGGCAGGCCCGCGCCGAACTTGCCGTCCACCAGTAGCGCCCACGCGTCGCCGAATTCCACCTTCTCCGCCACCAGATCCTCGACGTTCACCCCGCGATAGCGCAGCGCACCACCGTCCCGGTCGGGCTCGGCGATCTCGGTGGTGAACGCCGGCACACCGGCGAGGCCGGGGACGAAGTCGTGGGGAATGCCGTTGGCGGCGTCGGCTTTTCCGGTTTCGGGCGCGATGGGCGCGTCGTCGGTAGTCCTCGTTGCGGAATGGGTGGCGATGGTCATGGTGGTTCTCCTGTCTTCGGTGGTTATGCGCCGGGTCAGCCCGGCGCAGCGGCGGTGGTTGGGTTTCGCCGTGGATCGGTGGTGATCTCGTGGGGCCGGGTCTGCCCGGTCAGTTGAGTGTGGGGGGTCAGCAGGGCTCGCTCGAGGGGGGTCATGCCGCCCCAAATCCCGTATGGCTCAGCGGCATCGAGGGCGTACTGGCGGCATTGCGTGAGCACCGGGCATCCCTCGCAGACCGCTTTTGCGCGTGGTTCATCTCTGGCGCGTCGAGATCCCGCGCTGGGAAAGAAAATCGACGGGTCTATTCCGCGGCACGACCCCCGAAGCTGCCAGTCCCATGCAGAGGTCGAGGGGTCGGGTAGTGTCCTGGCCGCCCTGGTGCGGTAGTAGTCGACGAGCCGTCGTTGGGCTCTGGTCGCGATGCGCTCATTCCGCACGGGAGGGCTCCCCTGTCAGTGGATGTGGGTCGTTGGGTGTGATCACTATCCAGTTGCTGCCAGGACGGGGTCGGGTTGGCCGATCCGGTCGAATCGTTGCGTGCGTTCGGTGAGTCTTCGCGGGGTGTCCGCGTTGCCCAGTGCCGCCAGTTCGTCGCGGAGGGTGGCGCCGACGCGGAGGCAGAATGGCTCGGGTTCGGCGGCGGCGTCGGGGTATTCGGGGATGACACGGTCGATGATGCCGTCTGCGAGCAGGTCCGCGGACCGCACTCCTTGTTTGGCTGCCATAGCCGGAGCGTGGCGTGTGTCGTGGTGCAGGATCGCGCTGGCCCCCTCGGGGGGAAGCGGGGAGAGCCATCCGTGTTGTGCGGCGAGGATCCGGTCGGCAGGCACGAGCGCGAGTGCTCCGCCGCCGGTGCCCTGCCCCAGAAGCACTGAGACGGTGGGCACTTCGAGCGCGACCATGTCGGCGATGCACCGCGCGATCTCGCCGGCCAGTCCGCGTTCCTCGGCTTCCCGGGACAGCGCGGCGCCGGCGGTGTCGATCACGGTGACCAGGGGCAGGCCCAGGTCGGCGGCCAGCCGCATGCCGCGCCGGGCCTGTCTGAGCGCGCCAGGGCCGAGGGGTACCTCGGGAGTTTGGCTGTGCCGGTCCTGTCCGAGCAGCACGCACGACATGTCACCGAACCGTGTGAGCGCCAAGAGGAGTCCGGGGTCGTTCTCGCCTTGGCCCGTTCCGTTGAGCGTCAACACGTCGGTGGCGGCGTGGTGGAGCAGCTCGCGAACCCCCGGCCGCTCCGGGCGGCGAGAGGCGGTCACCGACTGCCACGCCGGGATGTCGGGTGATGGGGTGTTCACCGGCCTGGGCAGGGTGGTTGCGTGCGGGGAGCGTGTGATGATGGTCAGCGCGCGGTGCACCATGTCGCCGAGTTCGTGCAGAGGAGTGACCGCATCGATGAGTCCGCGGGCGTAGAGGTTTTCCGAGGTCTGCACACCGGTGGGAAACGGATTGCCGTAGAGCGCTTCGTACACACGAGGCCCGAGAAAACCGACCAACGCGCCGGGTTCGGCGAAGGTGACGTGTCCCAGTGAGCCCCACGAGGCGAACACTCCACCGGTGGTGGGGTCGCGCAGATAAACCAGATACGGCAGGTGCGCGGACTTGTGGGCGACCACGGCGGAGGTGATGTTGACCATTTGCAGGAATGCGGTGGTCCCTTCCTGCATGCGGGTTCCCCCGGAGGTCGGTAGCGCGAGCAACGGCAGTTTCTCAGCGGTGGCCCGCCGAATGGCCGCGGCCAGACGAGCGCTTGCCGCGATTCCGATCGAGCCCCCGAGAAAACCGAAGTCGCACACCAACATTGCGATGCGGTGGCCGCGGATGGTCGCGACTCCGGTGATCACCGCTTCGTCGAGCCCGGTCTTGGCCCGTGCGCATGCCAGCTCCTCCGCATACTGCGAGTCGGCCATTACCTGCGTCGGTGGCCGGTCCCAGGATTGCCACGACGCGGGGTCGGCCAGCAGCGCAATGACGTCGTGGGCGCCGAGGCGGGTCATCGCCGCTCCGCCTGCACCGTCGCCGCGATCAGGTCATTGTCGGCGCCGAGCACCGGCGGGGCGGTGTGCCGGCGACGGGTGAGTTCGGCACCGTTGGGGTCGAAGAACCGCAGCGGCGGACCAGGCAACGTGACGCTCCCCAAGGTGGCGTGCTCCACGTCGATGAGCAGCCCCTGAGACTGCGTCTGCTCCCATTCGTACACCTCACGGATCGTGCGAATTCGCCCGGCTGGCACGCCGATTCGATCGAGCTTCGCCAGCAGCTCGTCGGTGCCGTACAGCGCGAACGCACTCTGGACCATATCTTTGACCCGCTTGCTGTTCGCCACGCGTTGCGGGTTCGTAGCCATTCCGGGGGTCTCGGGATCGAGTCCAAAGCCCTCGCAGAACCGCTTCCAGAGCCCCTCGCTGCCGACCGCGATCTGCACGGCGCCGTCGGCGGTATCGAACAAACCGTACGGGGAGATCGAGGGATGGTGGTTGCCGGCGGCCTCGCCGACCTCGCCCGCGACCGTCCACTTCGTGCCCTGAAAAGCGTGCACCCCGACGACCGCGGCGAGCAGCGACGCCCGCACCACCTGGCCGAGTCCGGTTCGCTCCCTCTCCTGCAGGGCCGCCAGGACTCCGAACGCGCCGTACATGCCCGCCAGCAGGTCCGCGATGGGCACGCCGACGCGTTGAAGGTCGGTTGGCCCGGAACCGGTGACCGACATCAGCCCCGCTTCGCCCTGCGCGATCTGGTCGTAGCCGGCGCGTCCGGCTTCGGGGCCATCGTGGCCGAAACCGCTGATGGACAGGACGACCAATCGCTGATTGATCTCAGCCAAGCGCTGTTGGGAAAACCCAAGCCGGTCAAGGACGCCGGGGCGGAAATTCTCCATCAGCACGTCGGCCCGGGCGATCAGAGCCCGCAGAGCGGCCTTGCCGGCCTCCTCCTTGAGATCGAGGGTCACGGACTTCTTGTTCCGATTCGCGCACAGGAAGTAGGTCGACTCACGGTCGCCGCCCACCGGCTCGATGAAAGGCGGTCCCCATCCACGGGTGTCGTCGCCGCCGTCGGGGTTCTCCACCTTGACCACGTCGGCGCCGAGGTCGCCCAGCATCATCGCGGCGTGTGGTCCGGCCAGGGCACGGGTCAGGTCGACGACCATCAGACCGTGGAGGGGTCCGGTGGGTTCGGCCGCGTGAGACCTCGTCGAGGGGGGAACTGTCGATGTCATCGAACCTCCGGCGCCTAGTGGCTCAGTGAGCTAGTGGACTAGCCAATTAGAGGCTCTGTGATCTCGTATGTCAAGGGCTGCTGTCTAAGACTGACTGTGAGCCGGGTCACAGCAGGCCGGTGACGGTGGTGAGGCCCAGAGGTGGAGAATTTCGGGGACGTGGACGTGCTGGCCCGCCGTTGATGCACCGCAGGGTGTTCTCGTGCAGCGCGTGCGTTAAGGACCTCCTCGACGAGCAATCCAACGTTGAGCAGGGATGCGTCCGACGCGCATTGCCACCATGCTGTTTGTGCGCGGGTGATGGCACCTCGCGCTCCAGTACGAGACGTCCAGCCGCTGCGGTCCAAGGGCTAGCCCAAGGCAGCGGTCGCGCTGACGGCCGACCAGCTGCCCGAACTTCTGGCGAAGCTCCGGACGTCGAAGCTTGAGGCCTGCGCCGGACACCCTGATGACCTTCCCGGTCACGGCGACCGTGCACGTTTCGTCGTCGTAGTCGATCCACCGCGGGCCGAGCAGCTCAGACCGACGCAGCCCCGTAGCGATTAACAGAGTGATCGGATCGACAAGATCATGGTCCCGACAGAACTTCGACGACTGAAGCTTCTGCAGTAGATCGCGCAGTTGCTCCGCAGTCAGCCCAACGGCGCCCTTGGGTTGGGCCTTGGATCTCAGCGGTTGCACGTCCCGCACCGGGTTTGATCCGAGGGCGCGGTACGTAGCTCATAAACAGAGATCGCAGGTTCGGAATGCGGTCCTCGTTCCTATTCGGGTCTGGGAACGCCGACATCAGTCGGTACCCGGCCAAACACCTCGGCCATCCGACTTAGCAGACTGCGACCAGGCCCGGATCTCCTGGTCGACGGCGGCGCTGCCGTCGTTCGCGGCGAACTGGGCATCGGCACGGCCGCGCTACTGAACCGCTCTCACCACCGACGCAGCTGGACTAAAAGTCGAACGCAACCGAACATCGCCGCCACGGTCTGGTGGCAGCGATGCTCGGTATGTACCTCTCTGTGTTGGTGACCTTGTGTGTTGGTGACGTGTGCGCTGGTCGCGAATGCCACAGGACATCCTGAGATCGAGGACTACGTGGGTCCCGGTCTCACACCGCGAGCAGCCGCTCGAAGAAATCGCGGTAGCGCCTCAGGGCGAGACGAAGGTCTTCGGTGGAAGCCTCTTCGCCGCGAGCCCACTGTTCCTCGAGCCGCGAACGCGTTTCGGCGAAGCCGGTCGTGAGCTGGTCGACCACATCCGACACCAGGCCGTCCGCTTTGTGGACGCACTCTTTGGGATCGTCGACGAATCCCGCCTGCACGTTGTCCCAGCGCGCACGAAGACCGGCGAGCTCGTCGTCGGCGAACAGCGATCTTTCAGTTGGTGATTCGGTCTGTGCCGTCGTAGCTTCCGTCATCCCAGCCGGCGCCTCGGTACCCGCGATCGCCGATTCGGACAGAGGAGTTGACGGTTCGGAATGCGCGGCCGACGGTGGGGTTTGGTTTGTCACCGCGTCGGTCGCCACGGCCGACGGTTCACCCGCCGAGACGGTCGATTCGGTCTGCGCGGTCGAGGGCTCCGCGGCAACCGTGGACGACGCTGCGTGCTCAGTCCGATGCTCGGTCCTCGCTGTAGCGGGCCCGACCTCCTCCGGCGAGGGGGTGGCCTCGATATTTTGATCGTGGGTTGTCATGCGGTTGCCTCCTGTGACGTGTCTTTGTCCTTCTGTGTCTCGAGCAACTTCTCGAAGAGCGCGCGGTAGTGAACGAACGCCTGACGCTGCGCCTCGGTGCCGACGTCGCCGTTCTGCTGCGACAGATGAATGCCGTGAGCGGCTCGGTAGTTCTCCACGACTGTCGGATGATCCACCGAGATGTCGGCCGCCTGCTGGTCGAAATCGTCGACTGGGTAGCCACGCTCGCGCATGACCTCGGTCACGAGCCGGTCCGCGTCGCCCACTGCGCTCGACGGATTGTCGACGAATGCGGTCTGCACCATCTGCCAGCGGTTGGCGTACTTCGCTAACGCCTCGGGAGTCAACGGGACAATGTCGAGCTTGTCTCGCTTTCGCTCACGGGCGGCCAGCTCCTTTTCCGCCGTCTTCTGCTCGCCGGCCTCGAGTACGGTGCGCTCATACTCGGGACCAAACCGCTCTTGCAGTCCCGCCGTTCTTTTGCGACGGCTCACCGAGACTGCGGCGACGACCAACCCGGCGGCGACGACGACAGCCGCCGCGATCAAAATCCATCCCCAAAGAGGCATTTCATAGTCCTTTCGTGCTTGCGGGGGAATACCCATGCGTGGTTTACGCAAACGTCAATTTGTGAGCAACGCGACGAGCCTGGGCAGGCAATGGTTGACGGTTAGAAGTAGTGGCGGCGGCCGCCGACAGCGCGTCCCGTTGATCCCAGGATCGCCAGAATCGCTCCAATGACGAGCAGGATGATTCCGATGGTCCACAGAATCGAAATCTTGAGCAGGAATCCCGCGATGAGCAGGATAATTCCGAGAACGATCATGGTGAGCCTTTCTGTACTTGGAGATCGGATCGGTCGGGCGGTTGCTCGACGCTGACGTCAGTCGACCACCCTTAAGGGGGGTGGCAATACACCCCTAGGGAGGTAATCTTCCGGGCGTGCCCTCGCCGCCGAGCAGTCCGATCACCGTGGCGCTCGTCGACGACTACGACGTGGTCGTGATGGGCGTGGCCAACATGTTCGACCGGTACCGCGACCGGGTGATCGTCGCCGAACTCGACTCGACGATGCCCGTCGATGACGCCGTCGACATTGTCCTGTACGACTCGTTCGCCCAACCGGAATCCGACCACGATGAGATCGCCCATCTAGTGGCTAATCCGCGCGCACGCCGCGTGGTGGTCTATACCTGGAACTTTCACCCTGACCTCATCGCCAGCGCGCAGCAGCACGGGGCACACGGCTACTTATCGAAGACGCTGCCGGCACGAGAGTTGGTCGCCGCGCTGGAGGCGGTGCATGCCGGGGAGACGGTCATCAGCGATGTCCCGCCGCGGGCGCGCAGCGCCGTCGGGCTCGACTGGCCCGGCCGCGGCGAAGGGCTCAGCGATCGTGAGTCGGAGATCCTGGCCCTCATTACCCAGGGCAAGAGCAATGCTGAGGTCGCGAAGCTGACATATCTCAGCCCCAACACTGTGAAGTCCTACATCCGTACGATCTACCGGAAGATCGGAGTCGGCAGTCGGACCCAGGCGGTCTTATGGGGTGTGAAGCACGGTTTCACGCCTGACCATCATCGCATCGAGCACTGGCGCGGCGGCCCTTGAACGCCATCAGTACCATCAACGCCGCACTTGGGGGCAAGGAACAGCCCGGGTCTCGCCGTCGCCGTGCGCCTTACAAGAACGGGGTCGCAGCGTGCGGAGATGCTTCTCGCGCGATCCGTAGAGCCTTGTGCGGCCTGCATCTTGCATGTGCGCGGTTGATGTGGACGTCCAGGAGCATCTATTCGGCGCGATCGGCGATGACCATGGCACTGAGGCCGCCGATCGGCTCTGTGAGGCCTGCGTGACGTTGTTCGGCGTTGACGCGGCGGTGATTTCGTTAGTCTTCGGCGGAACCAACACCGGCACGCTGGGGGCGAGCCGTGCACCCGCACGCGTATGCGGCGAATCGCAGGCCGCGAGCGTACCGCTGGCCCGCGCGGCCAGCGCGCCGCCGCCCAGCGGTCCGGGGACACGTACGCGTCGCCGCTCATCGCAACGTCCTCGTCGACCGGATGCGCCACCATGCAAAGCCGGCTCCGTCCTGTCCTGCATTTGGTCGCCGAAGCGCATCATCTGGCGGTCGCAGAAGCCGAAGCAGCCAGCATGCCTGGAGTCCGGAACAGCCGCACACCGCCTTCTGGCACCCTGGGTTGAGATGGCCCGGGGTCCGGTGAGTCCGCCGTGCCGATGTGGCTCTCGCTGGACGGTGGATCTGCGGGAGCAGGCTAGCCGGTCAGCGCCGCGTCAGCTTCGTCGCCATTGCGGCGGTTAGCGATTCGGGAGATCACCCGCAAGCTCTCTTGAGGTGCGGGGTTTGGGGTGAACGCTGCCTATTGGACTGCGCGACCGACGCGATCGAGTAACTCTGCGAGCAAAAAGGGAGCAAGCAGTCAGAGCAACCCAACACCGAACAGGGCGGCGAAGGAAAGCGCGCCGGCGTCGCCAGGCTGCGTCGGCCGTCCGGCGGTAGTGTTGGGATTGCCGTGTTAATTGTCGCGACCTGGGTTAACGCAGGTGTGTCACTGCACGTCAAGACGGTTGCGAATGCGAGGCGTTGTGCCACGGACCTTGGGTGTCGAAGAGGAGTTCAACCTTGTCGACTTGAAAACCCGGCGCTTGACGGCCCGCGCACCGGAGTTACTCGCCCAACTGTCTGACACGTACGTTGCGGAATTGCAGCGCTGTGTCGTCGAAATGAACAGCGGTGTCGTGGCCACCCTCGAGGGGCTGCGGAACGAGCTGCAGGGGCATCGGCGCGTGCTTGTCGATGCCGCGGCTCGGCTGGGCATGGGCGTGGTGGCCGCCGGTGCGATGCCGCTGTCGGTGCCCGCCGAGATGCAGGTCACGCAGACCGCCCGGTATCGCCAGATGCTCGCCGACTACCAGCTGCTGGCCCGAGAGCAGTTGATCTGCGGCACGCAGGTGCACGTCGGAGTGGCGAACCGCGATGAAGCGGTGATCGTCGCGAACCGGGTCGCGCAGTATCTGCCCACGCTGTTGGCGCTGTCTGCCAGTTCACCGTTTTGGCCCGATGGTTCTGACACCGGCTATTCAAGCGTGCGAACCCTGGTGTGGCAGCGGTGGCCGACGACTGGGCCGGCCGCACCAGTGAGGTCGGCGGCCGAATACGATCGGCTGGTCGCCGATCTGGTCGCCAGCGGTGTGATCACCGACGTCGGCATGGTGTATTTCGACATCCGTCCCGCGAGCTCGGCCCCCACGCTCGAATTGCGGGTCTGCGACAGCTGCCCGTCGGTCGACAGCATTGTGCTGATCGCCGGGCTGTTCAGGGCGCTGGTCGAACGCGAGAGCGAGGCGTTGCGATTGGGCACGCCTGCCACGTTGATCTCCCCGACGCTGGGCCGTGCGGCGCTGTGGCGCGCGGCGCGGTCGGGCCTGGAGAGCGAACTGGTTGACGTGCACGGGCCGACGAGCCGACCAGCGGCTGAGGTCGTCACTGACCTGGTCCGGTCGCTGCGCCCGGAGCTGGAGGAAACCGGCGACTGGGACATGGTCAGTGAGTTGGCCCGGCAGGTCCTCATCGCCGGTAGTTCGGCGGCGCGTCAGCGCCGGGCGTTGCGCCGCCGGGGCCGGCTCACCGATGTCGTCGACCAGCTGATCGCCGAGACGGCGGGTCGCTGGCCGAACGCCGCCGCCGCGGTCGGGGAGAACCCGACGCTGTTGTTCGGCTACCAGCCGGGCAGCGAGTATGACCCCGAGAACGAGGGGGCGGACAGCTTCGACGAAGCGGTCGATCCGGCCGGCCGGCCTCGGCCGCGTTACGAGAAGATCCTCCGTGTCGTTGCCGATCTCGGTGTGGCCGCGCTGCGCTCGCGCGAGGGCGGTATCGAACAGGAGCAGCGCGCCGACAACATCACCTTCCGGGTCACCGGTCAGAGCAGGGCCCAGCTCTTTCCGGTCGACCTGATCCCGCGCGTGGTCGGTGCCGATGAGTGGGCAAACCTGACGGTCGGGTTGGGGCAGCGGGCGAGAGCGCTCAACGCCTTCCTGCGGGACATCTACGCCGAGCGGGCGATCATCGCCGACGGCGTGATCGAGGTGCAGGCGCTCGATCGGGCACCCGGATTCCGGTCGACCGGGCAGCTGTGCGGCGACGCGGTGCGCGCGCACATCAGCGGTACCGATCTGGTGTGCGACCGGGCCGGTCACTGGATGGTGCTCGAGGACAATCTCCGGATCCCGTCCGGCACTGCCTACGCGATCGTCAACAGGCGGCTGCTCGCCAAGCATCTGCCCGAGCTGAGCCCGCCCGCCGAAGCCGGCGACGTTGAAACCGTGCCGCAGCTGCTGTTGGACACGCTGCGGTCATCAGCACCGTCGCGCGTCGACGGTGAGCCGTTCGTGGCGCTGCTGTCCGCCGGGTGGGAGGACTCGGCCTGGTTCGAGCACACGTTCCTGGCCGACGAGATGGGCATCCCGTTGGTGCGGTCGTCCGATCTTTCGGTGCGGGACGGAAAGCTGTTGCGCCACCTGGGTTCCGAGACCCACCCGGTCGATGTGCTGTACGCCCGGATGGACGAGGACATGCTGCTTTCGTCCACCGGCTACGACGGCGCGCCCTTGCGTTCCGGGCTGCTCGAAGCGGTGACCGCAGGCGCGTTGACGATCGCCAACGCGCTGGGCAACGGCATCGGCGACGACAAGGCCATCTACGCCTACGTCCCCGCGATGATCGAGTACTACCTGGGTGAGAAGCCGGCGCTGGAGCAGGTGCCGACCTGGATCTGCGCCGAACGCGCGCAGCGCGACTACGTACTGGACAACCTCGCCGATCTGGTGGTCAAGCCCATCGACGGGTCCGGCGGTAACGGTGTGATCATCGGACCGGATGCCTCCGACGAGGCGTTGGAAACCCGTCGGCGCGAACTGCTCAGCCAGCCTGAGCGGTACATCGCCCAGCAGACGGTGGCGCTGTCGACCCATCCGACGTTCGACGGGGAGGGTATGTACCCGCATCACGTCGACCTGCGTGCCTTTGTTCATCTGCGGCCGGGACCCGGCGACTCGGTCACGGCGCGCGTGATGCCGGCCGGGCTGACCCGGGTCGCAAGCCTGGGATCGCGGATCGTCAATTCGTCGTCCGGCGGCGGAAGCAAGGACACCTGGATACTCACCGCCGGCCCGACCGGGGGCCGGCTAGAACCTGCTCGCAGCTCACACCGGGCTTGAGGGAGCGCAAGGCGTATGTGCGGTATTTGCGGCGAGATCCGCTTCGACGGGCAATCGGCGGACGTCGCCGCGGTGGGCCGGATGACCCGCGCCATGGAATCCCGCGGGCCCGATTCCGACGGCGTCGTCGCGCACGGCCCGATCGCCCTGGGCCATCGCCGACTGTCGATCATCGACCTGTCCGCCCGCGGCGCCCAGCCGATGGTGGACAGCGACCTGGGCCTGACGCTGGTGTTCAACGGCTGTATCTACAACTATCAGGACCTGCGCAAGCAGCTTCAGGCCGCGGGTTACCGGTTTTTCTCCACCGCGGACAGTGAAGTCGTTGTCAAAGGGTTTCATCACTGGGGTACGCGGTGTGTCGAGAAGTTCAAGGGCATGTTCGCTTTCGCCGTCGCGGACCGCGAAACCGGCGTCGTCACACTGGCGCGCGACCGGCTCGGAATCAAGCCGTTGTATTTGGCCGAGACGCCGGGCCGGCTGCGATTCGCGTCCACAGTGCGTGCGCTGCTCGACGCCGGTGACGTGGACACCGAGATCGACCGCCGCGCGCTACACCACTACATGAGCTTCCATTCGGTCGTGCCGGCCCCGCGCACGATGTACAAGGGCGTGCGCAAGTTGCCACCGGCGACCGTCCGTGTGATCCAGCCCGCTGGCACTTACGTCGACACGATGTACTGGTCGCCCGATTTCCGCCGCGATCCCGCGCGCGCGGGCTGGTCTGCGAAGGACTGGCAGGACGCGCTGATGGATTCATTGCGCACCGCGGTGGCGCGGCGCATGGTCGCCGACGTGCCGGTCGGGGTGCTGCTGTCCGGCGGCATCGATTCGTCGATCGTTGTAGCACTGCTCGCCGAGCAAGGCCAGCATGGGCTGGCCACGTTCAGCATCGGCTTCGACTCAGCGGGCGGGGAGTCGGGCGACGAATACTTCTACTCCGATCTGATCGCCAAGACCTTCGACACCAAACACCACCGCATCCACATCGACTCGTCTCGACTACTGCCCGCTGTGCCGAAAACCATTGCGGCCATGAGCGAACCGATGGTCAGCCACGACTGCGTAGCCTTTTATCTGCTAAGTGAGGAAGTCAGCAAGTCGATCAAGGTGGTGCAGTCCGGGCAGGGCGCCGACGAGATCCTGGCGGGCTACGACTGGTACCCGCCGCTGACCGACGTCGCCCGCGATCAGACCACCGACGCCTACGCGAAGGTGTTCTTCGACCGCGGCCACGACGACATTCTGGCCTTGCTGTCGCCCGAATACGGGATCGTTGGCGAAGATCCGAGCCGCCAGTTCGTCAGTGCCCATCAGGCGGCGCCAGGAGCCGACACCGCTGTCGACGCGGCGCTGCGGCTGGACACCACCGTGATGCTGGTCGACGACCCCGTCAAGCGCGTCGACACCATGACGATGGCCTGGGGTCTGGAGGCGCGGGTGCCGTTCCTCGATCACGACTTCGTCGAACTCGCGGCAATGTGCCCGATCGACCTGAAACTCGCCTCCGGCGGGAAGGGCGTGCTCAAAGAAGCATCCCGGTCACGTCTGCCCGCCGATGTCATCGACCGCACCAAGGGCTACTTCCCGGTACCCGGCATCCGACACCTGAATGGTCCGGTACTCGAGATGGTGCGCGATTCGCTGACCAACGACGCCGCACGGAACCGCGGCCTGTACCGTCCCGAAACGCTCGCGGCATTGTTGGCGGCACCAAACGACACGCGCACCGTGCTGGGCTCGAACACGTTATGGCAACTCGCCGTTCTAGAGATGTGGTTGCAAAGCATGGAAGCTTAAGCGCGGGACAGCAGTCCGCGCGATAACGGGTTCCACGCGGTCGCCGGATACACCCCCGGCATCGTTGACGTGGCGGCCATCTCCCCGTTACTTCTTGTCGACACGTCTGACCTATCGTGGTCAACAACATCAAGGGGGCGATCACCGAACCCGAACGCGACGCGGTGATCGCCCAATTTGCGGCTCGGCTGGCCAGCACGGGACCATTTCGGGAAATGAAGGTCGTCACCGCCGATCCGTCACGCGATGCCGCCGACGTGTTGGCGACCGCGGGCATCGACAACGCCCACGTCAATCGTTTGGTCGTGCTTGGTCCCGCGCAGCAAAATCTCATCCCAGCAGTCAGGGCTTAACGCTGGTCTCCTGCAAACCTCCGCACGTCAATGCCAGCCTGCGCTAATTGGTCAGCCCAACGCGAGATTCATTGCGGCACAATGGAGATCCGGTTCACCTGTCGGCTGGTCGTCGGTGTTGTTCGATGAGGGTGCGGGCCATGTCCTTGGCGCGGTGCGCGGCCTCGAGGTCGCCTTCGGCGGCGGAGATGATGGAGCCCTTCATCAGGATGTGGCACGACCGAGCGAAGCTGTCGGGGTCGTGCAGGCCGGCGGTTTCGGCGCGTTGGCGCACGATCGAGCGGATGTTGTCCAGGTATTGGATGCTGGCCTGTCCCGCGGGGTGAGTGGTGCCCAGCTCGATCAGCACGTTGATGAACGAGCAGCCGTCGAAGTCCTCACGCTTTTGGAACCAGTCATGGAACACGTCGAAGATGGCCAGCAGCTGCTCTTCGGGGGTGTTGCCGCGCAGCCGCGATTGCTGCTCGACTAGGTCATAGGTCCACAGTTGTTCGCGACGCTGCAGCACCGCCAACACGAGATCGTTTTTGGTCCGGAAGTGCCGGTACATGGTGGCCTTGGCCACCCCGGACTGGCTGATGATCTCGTCGATGCCCACCGCGCGGACCCCGCGCCGGGTGAACAGCGCGTAGGCCGTGCTCACAATTCGTTCGCGGGCAGGCACCGCCGCCCGGCGCTGAGCAACGTCGTTGATGTCCATGCAGACTTTCACGATACACCATAGACAGACAGTCCTGTCTCTGTTATGAAGAAGAGACCGAGAAAGATAACTCTGTCGGTCTTCAGAACTCAGGACGGGCATTGCCAAACCGGCGCCAAGGCGCCAGAGATTGGAGTGCATCATGTCCGCTGCTATCGCAACTTTGCCTGCTCATCCGCTGTTGAGCGCCAGTCTGGTCGCCCAGATGGGCGGTGCGGGCAACACGCTACACGCAACGATTGAGCGCAGCGGCAGCGCAGTGCTGCTATATGCCGGCGGCGAAGTCGACGCGGCCAATGAATCCATCTGGCGGCGTCTGCTCGGCGAAGCCGCCACAGCGACCGCGGCGCCCGGACCGCTGCTCATCGACACCAACGGGCTGGACTTCATGGCCGGCTGCGCATACGCGGCCTTGGCCGAGCAGGCCGACCGATGCCGTATCCAAGGGATCAATGTCTGCCTCGTGAGCGCTCAACGGATCGTGGCGCGCGTCGTGGGCGTCATGAAACTGGACACGCAGGTGCCGCTGTATCACAACGTGGACGCCGCGCTGATGGCGATCATCACGCCGGATTAGCTCGTGGAGGAATGTTGCGGCTAAAGCCTCGCCAAAATCCGAACCGAGAGCCGCCCCAGTCGATACCTACTACTCCGATTCAGAATGGCCCACGATGAAGCCCTTTGCACCCGCCACGGTCGCGATCGCCGTGCTGCTGTTCAGCGGATGTTCGGCCTCAGAAGTCATCAACACCGGTGGCGACACAAAGTGCAAGGACTTCACCGCCCAGGACGAGAAGAAGCAGAACGACGAGATCAGCAAGATGCTCAAGGACAAGAGCGGCGCTGAACCGAACAATCTGGAGATCTCGGCAACGCGCCTGTCGGCGTTGACCTACTGCCAAACGATCGGCAAGGACGACAGCAAGATCTCTGAGGCACCACACGGCTGACCGACGTCCACGCAGACGGCCCGCGATCTGCCGCCGGCTCGGCATTCCGGTGAACGTCACAAACGGTTGGTCGCTTCGACGATGAGGGCGGGCCAACGAGATGAACGCCGCCGTCATCACACAGTTCCCCGACCGCCATCTGAGGGGCGGCAATGCCGAAACCTTGCGCTGCGCTGCTGAACGCATCGAGGGGTCGCTTCCGGCATCGCCTAGCAGGAGCCGCAGCGACCCTCGACGCAGTCCTGCTGGACGCAGGGTTCCCGATCCGACACAAAGCAAATCACCGACCGCCAGATGTCGGTGCGGCCTATTGGTTACGCCGTCGACTTAGTTCTCGCGCAAGAACCGTGCCACGCCCGACCGTCGAGGCCGGGAGGCCGTGCGCAGCGCCACCGAAACCGAGCTCGCCCGGGGTGAACGATTCGTGGTCTCCGGCCCCATGAGACTCGAGGCTCTGAAACAGACGGATGGCCACCGGATTTCGGCCCTCCGGTGGCCATCCTATGGAATAGGTCGTAGTGGTCTAGTTCTTGAAGGCGTCCTTCACCTTCTCGCCAGCATCTTTCAAACTGGCCTTCGCCTGGTCCAACTTCCCCTCGTTCTTGGTGCTGTCGTCACCGGTGAGCTTGCCGGTGGCTTCTTTTGCCTTGCCGCCCATGTCGTCGATCTTGTTGCTCAGTTTGTCTTCGGCGCTCATGCGCTTCCGCTCCCTTTCCGTGTGACGTGTGGTCGTTGCATCGTTGCGTGCGGTGGATACCCACCCACTAGCTGCTCAAACTTCGCGAAAACGGGTACCTTGCTCCGGTGACGCGAGCGGGTTTCGATCGGGCGGTGGTGGTCATTCCCGCTCACAACGAGGCGACGAGGCTGCCGAGGTGCGTGACCGCCGTGCTGGCCGCTGCCACGGCTATGCCGGGTCGGGTACTGACTGTGGTGGTGCTCGACGCCTGTACAGACCGCAGCGCCGATGTGGCCGAAGGGTTCGGTCCGGCTGTGCAGGTGCTGTCGATCGACGCTCACAATGTCGGCGCGGCGCGTGCGGCCGGATTCAATCGTGCCGGACCGTGTGGCCCGACGCCAACGTGGCCCATACGTGGTATGCCACCACCGATGCCGACAGCCGCGTGGACCCCGATTGGCTGGTGCGGCAGATGGTCGCCGACGTGGACATGGTGCTCGGAGTGGTCCGCGTCGCATACTGGCGACATGTCCCGTCGTCGGTCGCGGGCCGGTACCTACACCGCTACCGATCCAAATCTGCAAGCGATGGGGCAGGCCATAACCACGTCCACGGCGCGAACATGGGTTTTGTTGCCGAGAAGTATTGGGAGGTAGGATGTTTCGCCGCGTTGCCGAGCAGCGAGGATGTGGACTTGGTGCGCCGGTTTGAGCAACGTAGCTATCACATCCGGCGCGACGCCAACCTCTCGGTGGTCACCTCAGCGCGGCACGACGGAAGGGCACCCAACGGGTTCGCTGCACCTGCGGTCCATGCTGCACCGACGTGGTGCCGAGGATCTGGCGTGACAACGCCTCTGGTACGTCAGTGGCTGGATGCCGGCGAGCTGAACCTTCCGCTACCAGTTTCAGGGGACACTTTCGGCCGGTGGTCAAAGCTCGCCGAATTCACAGAAGTCGATGTTGTGGCGGGCCGGTTGGCCGAAGCCCACACCGACGCGGTCGCGATGTGTGGGCCGCTGAGGCACCTGGACACAGGCTGACGGCTCGTCACGACGGCGATGGCGTGGCGCTCGGGGGCGCGAAGCCGTGGTGTTCGGGTTCGGGTCTGTGCTCACATGCACTGGTCACCGCCCATGGTGTGGACGGCAACCGCGACCTGTTCGCTGTCGACTTGGCCCAGCCCGGTGTTACTCCGCTGGCTAGCTCGTGGCGCAATGCGGGCATGGCGACCTCCGACACAAGATCCGTACGCTTCGACGATACACCAGCGATGCCGATCGGTGCACCGGGTGATTACCTTGTGCTGCCGGGCTTTTGGCATGGTGCCATCGGGGTGGCGGCATGTTGGTTTGGGCGGGGCACGAGCGGTAGCAGCCCGGCTCTATCGCGCTGTCGCCGAACAGGATGGCGGCGCATCGGCAAATCCGCACGCCCAGGCGCACCTAGGCGCCGTCGAAGCTGCGCTGGCCGCAACGGAGGCGATGCTCTCGTCTGCGGCAGAATTCGTCGACACCGAACCCAGTAGCGGGCGAACGGGATTGATCGCCAGAAGGGTACGCGCCGTGGCCGAGACTGCCGTCGACGAGGCAATCACTCGTACCGGCCGTGCGCTGGGACCGGCACCCCTGGCCCTCGACGCCGATCACGCCCGCCGCGTCGCCGACCTCAGCATGTACGTGCGGCAGAGCCACGCCGAACAGGATCTGGCCGCGCTAGGTCGATTGGCATGTCGGTGACCGGCACGGGGAACGCCGCGCGGTTCGCCGCACGGCCGCTATCCGGTGGCGGCACATCGCCGCTGGCGTGGACTGCATGGGGCCGCCCGTTCCCGGAACTAGACCTGACGGGCTGCAAGTCACTCCTCGTGGTGGCACCGCACCCGGATGACGAAACACTCGGCTTCGGGGCGGCCGCGGCGACACTGCAATCTCGCGGCGTCAAGGTACAGGTGGTGTCGGTCACTGACGGCGACGCCTCATACCCTGGGCTGCCCATGCGAGGGCGCAGAAAGTTGGCGAGGATCCGTCGCACCGAACTGCGAGGCGCGACAAGTGTTCTCGGACTACCTCCACCGATTTCTCTCGGCCTGCCCGATGGCGAAGTCCGCACCCACCTATGCGGATTGGCCGAATTACTCACCACACTGCTCTCCAAAGCGCCTGGCACATGGTGTGCCACCACCTGGCGCGGCGACGGGCATCCCGACCATGAAGCCGTCGGAGAGGCGGCGGCGATCGCGACCGACCGCACGGGCGACCGATTGGTTGAATACCCGGTGTGGATGTGGCACTGGGCCAACCCGAACGACGATGCGGTGCCCTGGGAACGTGCGTCGCGTATCTCACCCAACCGGGTCGGCCTCGAGCGCAAGTGGCGAGCCGCGGAGATGTATCGCACACAGCTAGAACCGCACCGCTCCAGCCAGGCGATGCTGCCGCCGTTCGTTCTGGACCGGCTGTGCGCCGTCGGTGAAGTGGTGTTCACGTGACAGGTCGCTGTTTCGTGAGCGCTACAACGTCGAGGGCGCGGACTCACAACACAGAGTTGCCGACAAGCGCATTCCGCCGGCCGTGAAACCAGGGTCTCAGTTCAGTCGCTTCCGGGACCCAAGCCGAGGCTCTGAGAACGCTGTTTTGCGCGCTGTAGCCGATGGCGGCGAGATCGGGCTGGGATACAAGGCCGCCACAGCATGGACAGGTTCGGCGAACTCCGGCTGCGCTGTCTGCTCAACGTCTGGGCTGCACCCGATGTCCACCTGGCGGAGGTTCGGTGCAGCCAACCATCACCGCCGCCTGGCGGTGTTTACCCGACCGGACAGGACACAAACGCTTGAGACGCAACCACATAAAAGGGCGGCCCGCCACCCCGTAGCAGGATGGCGGGCTCGTATTTTCAACTTTTAACCGAGCCTCCCTCGGAGATCCGGCGGTCGCGAACGCCACCTTTGACGAGCGGTATATCACGACTGCATGAGCGGTTTTAACCCTGACTTGATCGACCTTGACACCTTCGAACACGGTTGCTGCCTTCAGGCAGGAGGGGAGGCTGACAGGTGTTTGAAGAGAGTTGACGTACCCCTTTCGCCCGACCAGGGCACCCGGCGCCGACGAAGCCGGTGGTGGCCGTGCCCGCCTGAACAACGCGTAGCCATCGGGAAGGTTGCTGGTACAGGCTGGTGGGTATCTCTGTCAGGTGACATCCCCGAACCAGCAGCTTGCGCCTGTTCTGGATATCGACGCCCGCCTCACCGAGATCGAGCGCGGCCTAAATTTGTTGCTCAACGTCACGCCGGTCAATGCAGCAGAGGCATGGGCGGACTTCGAACGAAGTGACTTCGGGACGGTCCCCACTCTCCGGCTCAGACCGCTGGAATTCGAGCCGGACCTGGTGCGACGTGACCTCTACAACCTGGAGATCGAGAACGTCACCGACCCTGCGCTGCACACACTCTTCCGGGCGAAGCGAGACGAGATAGCAAGACAGATCACAGCCTTGGAGGATCGCGACACTTCAAGGTTCGTGTACGGGTCGCTGCAGCTCTACGGAGGGATCGCCCAGCCTCTCGCGTCCGCCGCGGAGGAGCTACTCGAGACCATCCCAGCCCAAGCTCCCAGCACCCGGAGCGTCACGGCCGGGGTGTTCGCGGAGGCGGCTCGTGCGGAGTTCGATCGATACCGCGCCGTGTATCCAGACTTCCCGGCTCACATCGAGGTGCGCGACGACATCTCCGAACTGATGGTGTCGTTCGGCCGGCTGCTCATTCCCGAAGCCGCCGCTTTTAGAGCGGACCGCGTCCAGCCCGTGCTGCATCACGAGGTCGGCACCCATGTCGTCACCTACCAGAACGGCGCCAGGCAACCACTGACGTTGCTGACGATCGGACTGCCTGGCTACGACGAGACCCAGGAGGGCCTTGCCGTGCTCGCCGAGTACCTGACCGGCGGATTGGACCCGCGGCGTCTCCGCGTGCTCGCGGCGAGGGTCGTAGCCATCGGCGAGATGCTCGACGGCGCCGGATTCCTGGAGGTCTTCGAATCGTTACGGGAAGAACATCGGATACCGGCGAGGACCGCTTGGTCCATCGCCATCCGCGTCGTCGTCGGAGGCGGTTCCGTGAAGGACGCGATCTACCTCCGTGGCATCACGCGCATCCTTGAAGCCCTCGCGGAGGGCAGCAGCCTCGATGTCCTCTTCGTCGGCAAGCTCTCGCTGGACCACATCCCGTTGATCCAGGACCTGCTCGACCGCGAGGTGCTCCAAGCACCATGGGTCCGTCCTCGGTGGCTGGACGTGCCCGGCGCTCAGGAGCGCCTCGACAAGCTGCGCGGGGGCGCGTCGGTCACCGACCTGTACGAAGGAGATGTGTCATGAGGCTTGCGTTCTTCGTCCTCGACGTCGCCACCGAGGTAGACGAGTACACGACTACGCGCCTGGCGAGGGCCGCGGTCCAGGGCGGGCATGAGGTTTGGTACGTCGGGCTCGGAGACGTCGAGCACGGGGAAAACGATGGGCAGCTCTCGGCCCGGGCGCATCGCGCAGAGTTCGAGAAAGGCGACACGCTCGAAAGCTTCATGAAGCGCATCAAGGAGCGCGACTCCGAACGGATCGTCATGGACGACCTCGATGCCTTATTCCTGCGAAACGAAACGGTCGACGATATGCAGGAGCGGCCGTGGGCAAGTCCACTGGGTGTGGTCTTCGGCCAGATGCTCAAGGCTCGAGGCGTAACGGTGGTGAACGACCCGATGTCCCTGGTACGCGCGACGAGCAAGCTCTACCTGGAGGAGTTTCCCGAGAAGATCCGTCCGCGATCGCTCGTGACGCGCGACCCGGAAGCGATCGAGCGGTTCGTCGCCAAGGTCGGCCACTCCGTCGTCAAGCCTCTCTACGGAGCCAAAGGTCGGAACGTGTTCATGATCGAGGACGCGGACGAAGCGAACCTCGCGCAGATAACGGAGGCGGTACTACTGGACGGCTATGCGCTCGTTCAAGAGTTCGTCGACGGCGCTGAGGACGGCGACGCCCGGATCTTCCTGCTCGAGGGACAGATCCTCGAGCGCGACGGGCAACTGGCCGCCTTCCGGCGAGTGGCTACGGGTAACGACCCGCGGGCCAACATCAGCACGGGCGGACGCTCGGTCCCTCTCGAGATCGGTGACGTGGAACGCAGCATCGTCGAAGCGATGAGCAAGAAGCTCGTGGCCGACGGCATGTATTTCGTTGGCATCGATGTGATCGGCGACAAGGTGGTGGAGATCAACGCGGACAGCCCGGGCGGGATGCAGAGCGTCGAATGGCTCTACGAGATCGACGTCTGCCCAACCGTCATCGAGGCCCTGGAGCGCCGCACCGGCTCGAAGTAAGGAGCCATTCGGCCATCAGCGAGCTACAGCCGCGTCCACCTCTTGAGCGGCCTTCTCGGCGGGGTAGGCCGTCACCTTGCCGGCGGCGAGATGCGAGTCGGGGTGGCCACCTGTGCCCCGTCTGCGTTAGCCGTGGCTGACCTCTACTCACGCCCCGGTGAGCCCAAGGACCCGCTACTCGAGGACGAAGGTGACGAGCAAGTTGACGCGGTAGGCAACAATCACCCCGTTCTCCACATCCACTGACTGCTCCTTTATCCAGGCCGACTTGACACTACGCAGCGTCGCGTTGGCCCGATCAAGGCCAACATTCACGGCGTCTTCGAAACTGGTCTCGGACCTGGCGCTGATCTCGGTGACGCGAGCGACGGTGCCTGACACGATGACCTCCCAGAGTCGATGTTGGATCGGACGATCCCAGACTGTGACCATTTAACGCCGGCCGCGCCTGGTGATGGAACCCTCGCATTGCGACCAAGACCCGGACGTCAACCGAAGTCCCGGGGTCAGGCTTTGATCTATCAATAGCCGCCGTAATAGCAAGCACCAAGAACTGCAGCGGTGTCGGCTACTTAACGACGCAGCACAAGCTGTTCTAGCGACGACCCCTAGACGGCTGACCAGCAGTTCTGGCGACCGTGTTTGCTGGCCGAAGGTCGGTTATCTGTAGCCGTCGCTCGCGCGCCGGGACAATGCCGGGATTTCGGGCCGGATGGGCCGATGCCTAGCCGATCTAAGCGTGAGAAACCCACTGTGAGCTGCGGATTTGGCAGTGGGGCTTGGGGCTGTGGGGCTGCCTGCGGGGCTGTGGGGCGGGCGGGGCTCGAACCCGCGACCAACGGATTATGAGTCCCTAGACACGGGTCGCGCGACCAGGCGAAATAGTCCGCTCCAACACATCAAATCGCCTGCAAGACAACAAGTCTGCCCGTTCCGGTACGATCGCGGTACGCCCCCGGTACGGCCTAGATTCGCCCCCGGACGCCGCGTTCACGCCGCGACGAGATGGGTTGGCAGGCATTCGCTAACCAGGCCACGCACGCCAACACGCCGGCCCATGCACGAGCTGATGTGCCTTCGACGCTCACGTCCGACGAAGCGGCCGATCAACCAGTACCCGCTGTCCGCCTCGCCACTGAACGACGCGAATCTGATGGCCGGTTTGCACGCCGGTGACCGGGTCGACACGAAACCGACCGAACAAGGTGGTGGTATCGAGTCGTTGCGACGCGGCCAGCACCGGCAGGGATTCAACAGTGCCGGCTTCCTTCACGCAGCGCTGCCAAACGACACCCGCGGCGAAGGCCGCAGCAGCCGGATACGGCGGCTCAGTACCGTTCGCGTCCCGGTAACACCGGCTGAACCACTCGCTGTTGGGTCCGTCCGCGGGATCATCTGTCCCGTCGTCGAACCACTGGCACGGTCCGTAAAGCCGCTCAACGCGATCACCGATGGCGTGCCGGAGCTCACCGACCCCCGCGGCGACCAATCCAACTGCACGCCAACGGTATCCGCTGATCCCACTGCGCGATGGCGACGTCATCGTCGAAGGAACCGGCCGATAACAGCACATCGCCCGCCGGGACTTGCGCCAGCACGTCTCTCGCCCGGCCTGGCCGAAAAGTGACCGACCGCCGCTGGAGACCGAGTCGCCGCGCCACCACCGCCGCCCCTTCGGCCACCTCGCGGCCGAACCCCGTGTCGACGTGCACTATTACCACCTCCGAGCCCTCACCAAGACCTTCGGCGACAAGGGTTTCGAGCACTGCGGCGAGATAGCGGTAAGCGGGAGACTCCGCGTTGACGACACGCGGATACGCCGGCCGCGCCAGCCGGGCGGTGGCGCCACCGTGGTTCCAGACGACCCCTTTGCTGGCGGCCGCCGCCGCGAGCGCGGGCCCCGAACCGTAGGGCCCGAACACCACGTCGGGCCCGCTAGCTTCGGCGGCCCGTATCGCGGACGCCGCAGAGGGGTAAGCGTCGATGACCTCCAGACTTACTCCGGAACGGTCAGCCCAGAGAGCAAGGGCGCTCGCCCCTGCTTTCCCGAATCTGGCCAGCGGCCCCGACAGTGGGGTAACCAGGACGGCGCGAGCTGTCACGCCCACAACTTAAGCGAGTCGAACAACCGCCCGACTCCCCGGGGAGTACAGATCGTGACATTCCACTGCGGTTCAACACCGTTGCCGGGGTGCTGTCGAGACCACGCCCGACACATCTAACCCTTCGCAGATCCGTCGGCCTCGAGGAACTCGACCTCGACGAACGGATGCACACGACACCGTGGTTCCACGCCACAAACATCCCCAACGCTCCGGCAACGAACCTCGTACAGATCGGTATCGGCGGATGGCAAGCTCCTCGGGCCGGGGTGAAGGTCGGACGGGCCCGCGGCACCACCGTGATGACCGTCGGCGACGTCGAACGCGTCGGCGTGGAGAAAATCGTCGAGACCGCGCTGGAACTTGCTTGGCAGGGAGCAAAGGCGGTGTACCTGTCGTTTGATATCGACGTCATCGACTCCGGTTTCGTCCCAGGCACTGGCTGGCCCGAGCCCGGTGGCCTGCTTCCGCGCGAAGCGCTCGCCTTGGAGCGTGGCTGCGCCGAGGGCGGCCTGTCGGGCATGGAGATCGTCGAATGCTCATCGCCCTATGACTGGGCCGAGCAGACCTCGCTCATCAGTGCTCGTGTCGTACTCGACGCGCTGGCAAGTCTGGTACGGGTGGGCAAACTCGGCAACAAAGCGTCCACTCGGCGCCCCGACGCATGGGGGCCGTATCCGGGCGATACACCGCGCGACCCGACCCAGAATTATCCCGCCGGCCACTACCCGCCGCACCGGGAAGGCTGATGAACGTCTGGCTCCCTGTAGATGTCACGGATGGACCGGTCTCCTCGAGTCAACACATGTTGTGGGCCGGGAATCCCGAAATCTGCTAGGCGGTCTGCTTTTTCGATCACCCCCCGAGTCGCCGTGTGCCCATCCCCGTCGAAATCCCGAAACGGCGTGATTGATCGGCGCGCCGACCGACCATCGATCGGTCACTGGTAGAGCTCGTTGAGGGAAAGGCTTGTTTGTCAACGAAAGCCGAACGGCCGCGCAGCACCACAACCTCGGAAGGCGCGTCGCCGGGCTCAAAAGGGCAGCGTCCGAAACAGATCCAGTGACCCGGCGTAGATCTCGATCACGACGACCGGCCCAAGGCGACTCGCCCGTTCGACCGCGACGTTAAAGTTCCTTGGCGCCGCGGGCGAGCCCGAAGATTCCGGCGGCTACGAACGGCGCGGGGGAAAGCATAGCGATCAACGCACTTCTGGTGTCGGGAAGAGACCTGTTGCTGATGAGTCCTGCGATCACGTCGGCGTTGTCACTGAGCAGACCCATCGATGCCCAGCGTCGAAACTCCCCGCCCGCACCGGCGGCCAAGGCGGCACAGGCGCCCGTCCCGATGACCACATCGCGGATCCCTATGGTGCGCATGAGTAGCGTTTCGGTACCCGAGGCCTGCTTAAAGAATCGGCCCGGCACCAAGATCATTGCAACACCCACGCAGATGCGGGCCGCCGCAACGGTGGCCAGTGCCGCGGTGCCCAGAGAATTTTGCCGTGCCATCCGTCAACACTAGCCAGGCATCACGACCGGCAAACCAAGAATCTGAAAGGAATTGGTCGTCGATAGGCCGATCGGCCACATTTCATGCAGCGCGTGACCATCGTGGCGAGTGCAGCATCGCCAACTACAGCGCCTCACCGCACCGGTAGGACGTGTGGAACTGTGATCGTGGGCTTAGTCATGTTATGCCTGCGCTATAACCAGAACGTCAGACCCTAGGGTGCGTTGACAAGGATCATCGTCACGGCAATGCGACGTCGACCCATGATCGCCTGGTCCCTCCGCTGATCGAAGCAGCCTGCTCGAACCACGTGCCAGTCATCTGGCTGTCGAGGTCCACGAGATGAGTAACGGATAGCAAACATCATGACGGGCAACGAATCCCACGGTCACCCGTATGCCGATCGCGACGTCGTCAACGCCGCAGTCCAATAGATTTGATGTCAACGCAGACCGATTTGTTCGTCGAGTTCGACTATGGCCACGATGTACGGGCACTGATCCGTTACCCACTGCTGGCAGTCAACGATGAAAATGTGGACCCGACCGTGTCCCGATACGGTCTGTGGCGAAATGGGTGGGTGCACCTAGTAATTGCAGTCACCACATCGCTGAAGCCTGAGCCTGCCGTCAGCGCCACTTGTCCAAAAGAACCGTGTGTCAGGGTCGTCGGCCGAAGCAAGGTGGTGCACGAGCGGATCGTCAAGAATTCAAGCCGACGGCTTTTATCGCGCGAAGCGTGCGCTTCCTGTCGCCAAAGCGCCCCCCGCGCCGTGTTGCGCGTGTGCAGTGTGGCGGTCAGGGGCACGCTCAAAGGAGCACCCGAGCCAGCTGCCGGTAACCTGGCATGGGGTCCTCGCCGTTGGCTGTGAGCACCTGAATCCCGATGTGGTCCGCGCCCGCTTCGAACTGGGCGCGCAGGCCCGCAGCGACGCTATCTGCAGAGCCGTGCAGCACCAGAGCGTCGACGAGGCGGTCGCTGCCGCCGCTCTCGAGGTCGGCATCGCTGTAGCCGTAGCGCCGAAAGTTGTTGGTGTAGTTGACAAGCTCCAAATACGGGTTGGACACGAATGCGCGACCGATGTTGCGCGCCGTGTCGGGGTCAGCTTCCACCACAACTGTCTGCTCGGGTGCGATCACGACATCCGGCCCGAGCATCTGGCGGGCCTCGCGCGTGTGATCGGGAACCACGAGATAGGGGTGGCTTCCCAGCGTTCGGGCGGCGGCCAACCGAAGTGCTCGGGGGCCGAGTGCGGCAAGGATCCGCCGATCGGGCGGGACTCCGCCGGCATCAAGCCGGTCGAGGTAATCGACCATGGTGGCATACGGCCGGCGGTACTCCGAGTTGGCCTCGGGGTGGCCGATGCCCACACCGAGCAGCACCCGGTCGCCATACCTTGACGTGATTCGCCGGTACGACGCCGCGACCTCTTCGGCGTCGTTGGTCCACATATTCACGATCGCCGTGGCCACCACGATGGTGGAGGTGGCCTGCAGGATTTGCTCGACCACAGCAAGATCGGCCACCGACGCCCGCCCGAACCCCAACCACGCGACCGGGTAGCCCAGCGTTTCAGCCTCGACCGCGAACTCCGTGCGCGCCTCGTCGCCATACCCGGGATGAAACCAAGCCCCGATCCGGCCCAGCCGTGAACTCCAGGCCGCGCTCATGGCGTCACCGCGGTGGACACGATCTCCAGGCCCACGATTAGGTCGCCACGCAGGGAGAAGCGATTGGTCAGATCCACCTCGCCGCCGGGAAAGTTGCCCTCCAGATGGGTGTACACCTCAAGGCGTTGGCCACCGTCAACCTCGCCGAGCGCTTCCGACCCGATGATCGCGACGGTGTACTCGAAAGCGGTGGCGACATTTTCGCGCCACTGCCGAATCGCCGCCGCCCCACGCCAGTGCCGGTCTTCGTCGAGCACGACGGCGTCCTCGGTGAAACACGCGACGATTGCGTCGATGTCGTCGCGGTCGGACGCGGCCAAATAATTGGACACGACCGCCGGCAACGATCCTGACGCCGCCGAGTCATCCAGACCCGTGTTCATGGGAGCCTCCTCGTATTCACTGCTAGAATAGAAGCTAGTCACTTCTAAAATAGAAGTTAGCAGCTTCAAAAGTAGCAGTCAATCGGAGGACGGCACGACATGGCTGAGAGGATCAGACTCGAGGACCGGGAGTGCCCGCTGTCGGCCACCCTCGGCCTGGTCGGCGAATGGTGGACGCTGCTCATCCTTCATGACGCCTTCGACGGCTACACCCGCTTCGACCAGTTCCAGGACAACCTGGGCATTTCATCGAGCCTGCTGACCAGCCGACTCAAGCGTCTGGTCGACGTCGGCTTGCTCGAACGGCGCAAGTACCAAACGAAACCGGTCCGCCACGAGTACGTGCTGACCGAACTCGGCCGTTCGCTACGGCCGGTGATCGTCGCACTCGCCGCGTGGGGCAACGCGCGCCTGGACCCGAGCCAGCGCAGCATGGTGCTCATCGACAGCGAAACCGGAGTCGAAGCGGAGCCCATTCTGGTCGACCGCGTCACAGGGCGACGCGTAGACGGACCGGACTTCATCTTCACCGCCGGCCCCGCTGCCAGCGAGCCGTTCCGGGACCGCTACGCCGGGCGCCCCACCCCGGCATCCGCGCCTGGGGACTCGTCGGATACACAACGACGACGCTCATGAGACTCGGGGACTCGACGATGTCGACGCAGGTGTCCTGACGACGGAGGTCACCACGGCGGTGTTTTTTGCGGTTGCGGCACTCGCGCCCCGCTGGATGGCTCAACCGTCACAGCTCGGTCCGCGGCGACCAGCACCGAACCGAGGGCAAAGTATTATGTCCCACCTTGGCACGGGGAGATTAGGGCCTGGAGATAAGGATCAACGGATTAACGAGATATGTGTCTTGACATGACTTGCCGACAATCGCTTGATTCGTGTTGTTGCACAACGTGATTGACCGCTTGCTAGCACCGGTGACTACTCGGCGTTTCCGGTCAGTTCCTGGTTATTGGCGGCGAATAAGCGGCAACCGCATAGGTGGCGTCGCGCCATCCCCCTTGCCGCAGGCTATCGACAGCAGCTCGGATCGAGCACAGCGAACAGCGCCGCAAGGGCGTCGCGGTGGGGTCGGTGGTAGACGTTCATGCCGCGGCGTTCGGATTCAACGAGCCCGGTCTTGCGCAGTTGGGTCTACGGCCGGCCACACGGGCTGTGGGTTCAGGGACGCCTCAACCTCGGCGCGGTCGGACATGGGCGCGGCCTGGTCGGACGCCCACTGAGCCGCGGGCGTGACTGCCCGAGGTAGCCGTCACCATTCGACATCCTGATGAGCGCGATAGCAGTGACCGTCCTCGTCGGACATCTGCGTGCAGCCACTGTTCGCCCGACCCGACGGACAGCGGCACCGACTCCTCAAGGCATCGGGCGCAAGGGCCTCGAGGTAGCAGGTGCTCTGCGCCGAAAAGGTTTGGCCGAGTCGCCACCGATAGTGCGATGACGTCGCATTGCCCACGATCCAGGCGCCGTCCAACGTCTTCTCCAGGCGTAGCAGGGACAGATTCGCGTCGAATCGGTTCAGGGCGGCCACGGTGACCGCCAGGGAGGTTCTACTCCGGTTGGAAATCGCGCACAGCGCGTAAAGGCCGAGTTGAGTGTTGGCGTAGGTGGCCGCCCGTCGTTTCGGTCCATCGGCGCGCCGCGCTCCCAGCGCTTCCACTTACGCGAGCGCCGATCCCGCATCGTCGGGTCGATCATCCCCGCGCGCAACAGTGCCCGATACACCGCCGATTCCGAGGGCACCGGCGCCACCTTGCGTTTGGCCAACTCAAACACCAGCCGGCGCGGACCCCAATACGGCCGCGAACGCCGCAACTCCAACAGTGCGGCCTCCACGGCCGCCGGCATCTGATGCGGCCACGACACCGGACGATGCGAACGATCGACCAGTCCCTCCAGGCTGTTGGCCTCATAGCGGGCCAACCAGGAATGCAGCGTCTGGCGCGACACCCCCACTTTTCCGGCCACCTGCGACACCGACAAACCGTCGCTGATCACCGCTAACACGGCCTGATACCTCTGCTCGGCCACGCTGAACTCCCTCATCTAGGGAGTGTCAAGCATCAGCCGAAACACTGTCAGGCATCACCCGAAGGCGAAACGTCAACCATCAACCGAGGTCATACAGCCTCTGAAGTGGGGCGGGCGGGGCTCGAACCCGCGACCAACGGATTATGAGTCCGCCTGGACGTGTTCGTGGGTGTGCGTGGGTGTTCACCTTTCGTTGTGCCGCAGCATGATTCGACCGTGGCCGTCCGCCGGTGTTCGGGGGTGTGGTGCATGAGTTGTGACACTCTCGTGACACCGAGGGCGTCTGCTGTAGTTCCAGTCTCAGCGCACGCTCGGTGCGACACTGACCGCGTGTCCTCTGCCGTATTCGCCCGCGACACCCGCCAAACCAACGTCGAGATCATCTCGCTGCGCCTGTTCAATCAGGCCGATGCGGCCGGGGCGTGACGGCCGATGATGCAACGGGTGCGGTGGGCTTGCACAGTGTGGGAAACAGCAGTCGACTACCCGAACAGGTGGTGTAGGTCTGGCCGCCGGGCGCAGTCCAGATGATGGTGCCATCGGGAATTTTTGTGAGATACAGGTTCGGCCCGCCGAACCTGCAGGTTCGAATCCTGCCGGGGGCACTCATGTAGTTGCAGGTCAGCAGCTTTCACGCATCAGCCAGCAAACCCGTGCCCTAGCCGTGCCCCGGTGTGTGCTTTCTGGTGTTGCTGGTTGATCTGGCGTGGCACGCCGTAAGCATCCCAGGCCGGTCGCACCAACCTGGCACGCTCGGGTTGCATTGTGCTCCAAAATCTCGAATCCCGAGGAGCGGTCGGACTTTTCTCGTATGGAAATCGCATCTTCCCTGGTCAGGGGCCTTAACAAGCCACAACTTGTTCGTACTCATGATTATGGATTCGGTTCCCCTGGCGCGGTTGGCGGT
Organism: uncultured Actinomycetota bacterium; assembly: GCA_963800125.1. Classification (GTDB taxonomy): domain Bacteria; phylum Actinomycetota; class Actinomycetes; order Mycobacteriales; family Mycobacteriaceae; genus Mycobacterium. Next base: position 119,260 of record CAWDAC010000011.1, read on the forward strand.
ACTGCTGGCGCTGGCACTGGCTGCGTCGGCAACGGTGGGGGTATTGGTTGCGGTGCCGGTGTTTCACCTGGTTGCGGTGCCAGTTCCCCTGCCGGTGGGATACCTTCGGTGGGAAGTGTTGGCGCAGACCAGAATCCAACCGGTGTCATATGATCTTTGCAGTAATTCGTGGTGTTCATCGGGGCCAAGTATTCTTTCCACGCCCCTGGCGGATTTGGTGCCGGTGCATCGGTGTTGTCGGGGCAGCGCCAATTGCACGACACGCCACTGACACCCTGACCGACACCGCCAATGCCGAGAGTGCCCATTGAACCGACACCGGCACCGGTAGCGGCCAGTCCAAGGCTGACGCCACCGCCCTCGCAATGCCAATGCGCCCCATTGATTTCAGTCGGGAAATCGCAAAAACCGCCACCGATACCACCGACATTCACATTTAAGATGCCGACGCCGGGATATGGGCATTGCGTGTCAGCTTTGGCTGGCGGTGCGAGAAATGTTGATGCGCAAAAACCGAATGCTACTGTGGAAACGAAAACTGCTGCTTGTGTTTTCATCGCCGTCCTTTTTTGAATGGTCCATTTAACGACCTGCTATGTTCGGTGATCAATCCGACCGCCACCCTAGCCCACCGCGTTTAACGTCTGTGGGGCCACTTCGACAGATTGTTATGCGTTGGCCGGTTCGTCCTCGTATCACGGCGGGAGCACGCCCGCCGTGATATCCGCAGACCGTGGCGCCACGGATCGCGGCGTTCTTGCATCGTTCGCCGTTACGTTTGTGCGCCGCGCATTGGCGCTGCGGGACCGGCGATTTCGACCAGTCGCGGCTTTGGGTGGGTCGCGACCCCGATGGGTCGATTCGTGTTCGATCCAGTCCAATCAGCTTGCCTTGTGGTGCCGTCCATGCCAGCGTCGCCTGGGCCACCGCCGACGAGCTCGGCGAGGCTCGCGCCAGGCAGCGGCATCCGGGCAGGGAGTGGGCGGACTGCCTGACGGATTCACGACAGAAGGAGCCCCCGCCCAGATTGGGCGGGGGTTCTGTCATGAGTTTGTCACCCGCACTAGCCGGGGGCGTTTCCCACACCCCCTGAACCCTCGGCCCGCCACCCCTGGGCGCTCTAGGGGTGGCGTGCCTGATCAAGACCTACTCGTCCGACTTCGGCTCGTCCGACTTAGGCTCGTCCGGCTTAGGTCGAAATATCCCGACGATTGCATGCTGCGCGTCCTCGATAGCCTTCTTTTGGGCGGTCCACTGCCGTTCCACCAGGTCCGTGAACGCTTTCCGCTGGTGCTCGATCTGCTCGCTGATCGCCTTGCGCTGAGCCTCCCAGTGGTCAGCGATCTTGACGCTGCGCTGCTGTTCGAGGAAATCCGCGAACGCCTTCTGCTGGGACTCGACCAAGTCCGTGACCGCCTTGCGCTGAGCCTCTAACTGGTTTGCGATCTGGTCCTGAATCGCCTTCATCCGCTTCTCGTTCTCCGTCACCAAGTCCTTGAACTGGTCAGGAAGTCCCGGCTGTTCCGTCATGGTCTGCTTATCCCTCCCGTTTAGATGATCTCGGCCCTCCTTATGGTGGACCGCCCCCAACGCTAATCCTGACCGTGGGTGGTTCCCGCGCGGCCTAGGCTTGATGGGGTGCTCGGCGAGCTAGTTCAAACCACGCGCGGGGAGTGGATCACCCACCCACCGACGCGATGCCCCAACGGCCACCCGCTCGGCCCGAACCAAGTCCTCGTCGGTCATGTCGCGTGCCTCGGCCACGGCGGCGGCGGACACACCACATGGACCTGCCGCACATGTGAAGCCATCGTGTTCGGGCCGCCGCTCAACACTCACTGCACCGCACTGGAAGGGCCAGCAGCTGTGCGGATCTCCACACGATCCTCCGCGACTTCCTAGAAGCGGACCCTTCCGATGCCCACCGAGGTCGTCGACGTGCTGAGGGCCGCGCGCAAGCGTCAGCTCGAGGATCGGCTTGTCGCGGGTTCGCAGTATCGCGGCGGCGAGTATGTGGCCAGCAACCAGCTTGGCGAGCCTTTGCACCCTGACGCGGTCACGTCGAGGTGGGAGAAGCTGCTCAAGGATCTAGGCATCCCGGCCGTGCGGCTGCATGATGCTAGGCATTCGTGCGCCACACTGATGCACCTGCGTGGGGTGCCGATCGCGGTGATCGCGGCGTGGCTAGGGCACGCGTCGGCGGCGTTCACGATGGCGACCTACGCGCACAGCCAGGCCGACGCGCTGGCGGCGGCGGCGGGCAGTTTCAGTCGAGTTGTGACAACTCGTGACACCGAGACCGGGGCCACCTGATCGGGCCCGCGGTCAAAATAGCGCGTTTACCTGGGCTTTCTGAGTGGGGCGGGCGGGGCTCGAACCCGCGACCAACGGATTATGAGTCCGCGGCTCTAACCAACTGAGCTACCGCCCCCGTTGCACGGCCTTAGACATTAGCGCCCGCACTGGCGGCGACACACGCAGACGCTGCGTTAGGGCGCCCTCAACCCACAGGGCACAGACGACGCGCTACTTGTTCTCTTTCGCCGCTTTCTCAAGCGCTTTTCGGCGTTTCTTGAGCGCCTTGCGTTCCTTGCGGGGGCCGTACAGCAGCGTGAACTCCTCCTCCTCGCGGGCGGTCATCCCAGCCATGTCGAGCCTTTCGGGCCCGCTTATCTGCTCTCCGATTACCTGCCTGAACGCGGGATCCCGGGTGTCAAACGGGTTCTCCTGCTCCCAGGTGTGCTTGGGATCCTTCATCTGGCCTCCCTCCGCCGCTGAATCGCAACAATTCTAACGCCGCAGTTCAGGGCCCTGTACGCAATCGAGCCCGTAACATCAATCAGCCGCATCGCTGCGACTCGGGGGACCATGCCGTTGCAAACGAACACCGCACAGTCGGTCCGGGCAGCTGTTGTCCTCGCCGCGCTCGGGGTCGTTTTCGGCGACATCGGGACCAGCCCGATCTACACCGTCCAGACCGTGTTCAACCCCCGCGATCCGCACCCCGTTCCACTCAACACCGACAACGTGTACGGCATCGTGTCCCTCATTTTCTGGTCGGTGATGCTCATCGTCACGCTCACCTACGTCACCCTCGTGATGCGCGCGGACAACGACGGCGAGGGCGGCATCATGGCCCTTATCACCCTGCTGCGCCGGTGGGGCCTGGCGCGTGGTCGCCGCACCGCCCTGATGTTGGCTGCGCTTGGAGTCTTCGGCGCCGCACTGTTTTTCGGTGACAGCATGATCACTCCGGCGATCTCCGTGCTGTCCGCGATCGAAGGCATCGAGGTCGTCGACCCGGGCTTCAAGAAATGGGTCGTGCCGATCACGGTGGTCGATCATCGTCGCGCTGTTCGCCGTTCAGCGACACGGGACCGCTGCCGTCGGACGGTTCTTCGGTCCGATCATGGTCGCCTGGTTCATCGCCATCGGCGCGTGCGGAGTCACACGGCATCGCCGGCCATCCGGAAATCCTCAAGGCGCTGTCGCCGACCTATGCGCTGACGTTCATCGTCGGGCACTTCGAGATTGCGTTCTTCGCGCTGACCGCGGTCGTGCTCGCCGTCACCGGCGCAGAGGCGCTCTATGCCGACATGGGTCACTTCGGCCGCAAGGCGATCACCCGAGCCTGGCTGTTCGTCGTCCTGCCGGCGCTGGCTGCTCAATTACCTGGGCCAGGGCGCGCTGCTGATCGGCGACGCAAAGGCCATGCGCGCACCCTTCTTCCTGCTGATCCCCGGCTGGGCCACTATGGCCGATGGTGCTATTGGCCACCGCCGCAACGATAATCGCGTCGCAGGCGGTGATCACCGGCGCATTTTCGCTGGCATCGCAGGCCGCCCGGCTCGGCTACCTTCCGAGGCTGCGCGTTGATCCACACGTCCGCGGCTCAGGAAGGGCAGATCTACATGCCGTGGATCAACAGCCTGCTCATGGTCGCGGTCCTGACCCTCGTGCTCGCGTTCCGCAGCTCGTCGAGCGCTGGCCTATGCCTATGGCATGGCGGTGACCGGAACGATCACGATCACGCACGCTGCTGTTCCTCTATTACGCCCGTACCAGATGGGGCGCCCCGCTCTGGCTGGTGACTATTGGCGGCGGCATCCTTCTGCTGATCGATCTGCTGTTCGTGGCGGCGAACTTGACCAAACTGGTGCACGGCGCGTGGCTGCCGCTGCTGATCGGCATCGTGGCATTCACCGTGATGACGACGTGGCAGCGCGGACGTCAGATCGTCACAGCGGCGCGGGAGGAGGCCGAGGGACCGCTCGGCGAATTCATCGACGAGATTCGGGACTGTCAACCGCCATTGGTGCGTGTGCCCGGCACGGCGGTGTTCCTCAACCGCGGAAAACAGACCGCGCCCCTGGCAATGCGGACGATGCGTGGAGCACACGCATGTGCTCCACAAGCACGTGGTGATCGTGTCTGTCGAAACGTTGCCGATGCCCCGCGCGCCGGAAGTCCGAAAGAACGCTCGTGGACTAGCTCGGCTACAAGAAGGACGGGATCATCTTCGTCACAGCGAATTACGGCTACATGGAGAAGACGCACATGTTGGACGCGCTTCACAGCCTGGACCCGAAGCAGACCGAAGGCCAGATCGCGATCGACGACGCCTCCTATTTCCTGTCGAAGCTCGAACTCGTCCGAGGCCACAAACGGACGATGGCGAAATGGCGCAAGCGGCTCTTCATCAGCCACATCCTACATCACCGCCGACGCCGCCGATGCACTTCGGCCTGCCCCGCAATCGGACAGTGATCATGGGTTCGCGCATCGAGATCTAGGCACGCAGTCTGTCAGCTGTAAACCGTCTGCCCGTCGGCGTCGGTGAGGTACCGCTCGGTGCCGTGCTCGACTCTGGGGGCATCAGCGGCCAGCGCGACGGCGATCTTGTTGCTCGCGTTGCGCATCACATCCAGTGTCAGCTCGAACGCTGCGGCCTCGGTGAAGTGGGTGCGGACCCCGGCCGCCACCCCTGGCTCGATAGCGGCAGGTGACCAGATCAGCGCGTCAACGTACCGCAGCGCTGCCTTCTGCGGGTCGGTCAGCCCATCCGACGTCTCGTAGTGGTCGATCTGGTCGTACACCGACTCCGATCCGCCTGCGTCCAACGCATTGCCCTCGCGCAGCGACTTACAGACTCGGCAGTTGTGTTCTCTGGCCCCACGCAACCGGACGATTTCCGATGTCACCGGGTCGAGGGCGCGCAATCGGGCCACAGCCGGAAGAAAGGCGTTGAACAGCAGGTCGGCCGGGTCGCTGTCGTGATCCCAGACAACCGCGTCGGTCCATGGCACCGGCAGGCCAAGCGCCTCGAGGCCGGCCCGCACCCTCGGGAGGAAGTCAGCGACGAACGTCAGGATCGACGCGCCGAGCACCGACTTCCCCAGAGCGGAGGAAAACCGCGCCCGCAGGTCGTCTCCGATGGATGACACGTCGACGCTGAACTGTTCGGCGAATTCGACGACGACCGACTCCGCCTCGCTGTCCGACCCGTTGACCGTGACCTCGGCGGGCAGCGGCGGCAGCGACAACTTCTTGGTGCAGGTCTGTCGCACCAGCGCGTTGATGCGGTCGTAGTCGCGCGGAGCGAGGGCCAGAAGCCGGCCGAGTTCGCCGTTCAAAGGATCGTGCATCGTCGCATTATTGCGCCTGGCTGACCGACGACATGTGGAAGTCGGGGATCCGCAGCGACGGCATCGCCGCCCGGGTGGCCCAGTCGCCCCATTCGCGCGGCAGCGTGACCTCGCTGGCGCCGACCTGTGTGACCCTGCGCATCAGGTCCAGCGGGCTCTCGTTGAACCGGAAATTGTTGACCGCGGCGGTCACCTGCCCGTCCTCGACGAGGTAGACGCCGTCGCGGGTCAGCCCGGTCAGCAGCAGCACGGCGGGGTCGACCACGCGGATGTACCACAGCGTGGTCAACAGCAGTCCGCGTTCGGTGCCTGCGACCATGTCCGCCAGGCTGTCCGCACCGCCGGTCATCAGCAGGTTGCCCGCGGGCACCGCGACCGGGACGCCGAACTCGGCGGCCGCTGCCCGAGGGTAGGCCAGCGCGTTGATCGTGCCGTCGCGGATCCAGTCGACCCTCTCGATGCCCATGCCGTTGTCGAACACCGAAGCCCGCTCGGAGGAACTGGGCACCGCGACGAAGGGCAGGCACTCGAGGCTGCCGGCCGCCGGATCGGAGTAGATGGTCAACGGCAGCTCGCTGAGCTTCTCCCCCACCCGCGTGCCGCCACCGGGCGCCGACAGTGCGGTGCGGCCCTCCTGTGCTCCTCGCCCTTCCATCGACCACGCCAGATAGATCATCAGGTCGGCCACCGCCGACGGCGGCAGGATCGTCTCGTAGCGCCCTGCGGGCAGTTCGACGGAACGCCGTGCCCAGCCGAGCCGCGTCGAGAGCTGCTCGAGCATGGAATCGGTTGGCACATCGACGAAGTCGGGCGTGCTGGTGCCGACCCACGCGCTGGCCCCATCGCGCTTGGCGTTGATCTCGACCGAACCGGTCGGCTGAGTGAAGCGCCGCCGCAGCCCGTTCGGATGTGGCGACGAACGTCGTCTCCACGATGTGACGGGCGTACCCGTACAGCAGGTCGGGTCCGGGAAAGCCACGAGTCAATGCATCGGCGACGCCGCCGAACACCTCGACGCCGGTGCCGGGAATCGGTGCGTCCCAATCGCTTGGCTCATCGGTGGCAGGCAGCGGCGGAGCGCTGTCCCGGGCTTCCGGCGCCGACAGCGCCGCCTCCTGCGACGCCGCCACCAGCCCGGGGATGACCGACGGATCGACCTCGCTGGACGTCAACGAAGCGACGTGACCGTGATCGCCGCGGCGCACGATGGAGATCACCGTGGTCTTGCGCTGCACCGAAACCCCGTTGGTGGTCATCGAATTGTTCGCCCACCGCAGCGCGGCGTCGGCGCGGTCGGTGACCGACACGATCGTCTCGTCGGCCTTGCCCAACCGGGCCACCTCCGCCAATGCCATGTCGACAACTTGCTGTGCACCGATCACCGCTACCGTCCCCCTTCGGTGCGGGTGTTGAGCACGTTGATGCCGCGGAACAACGCCGAAGGGCAGCCATGGCTGACCGGTGCGACCTGCCCGGGTTGCGCCTTGCCGCAATTGAATGCGCCGCCCAGTCGCCAGGTCGACGCGCCGCCGACGGCTTCCATCGCGCCCCAGAAGTCGGTGGTGGTGGACTGGTACGCCACGTCGCGCAGCTGGCCTTCCAGCGTGCCGGCGCGGATCCGGAAGAATCTCTGGCCGGTGAACTGAAAGTTGTACCGCTGCATATCAATCGACCATGACTTGTCACCGACGACGTAGATACCGTCGTCGACCCGCGCGATCAGGTCGTCGGTGCTGAGACCGTCGGCGCCCGGCTGTAGCGACACGTTGGCCATCCGCTGGATCGGCACGTGGTGTGGCGAGTCGGCATACGAGCAGCCGTTGGACCTCGCCATCCCCAGCCGCGGCGCGAACACCCGGTCGAGCTGGTAGCCGACAAAGATGCCGTCGCGCACCAGATCCCACCGTTGCGCCTGCACTCCTTCGTCATCCCAGCCGACGCTGGCCAGCCCGAATTCCTCGGTACGGTCGGCGGTCACGGTCATCACCGGTGAGCCGTACTTCATCGTGCCCAGCTTGTCCGGCGTGGCGAACGACGTACCTGCGTAGGCGGCCTCGTAGCCGATCGCGCGGTCGTATTCGGTGGCGTGCCCGATGGATTCGTGAATGGTCAGCCACAGGTTGGACGGGTCGATGACCAGGTCGGTCGGACCCGCCGTCACGCTGGGCGCCTTGGCCTTCTCGGCAAGCAGCGACGGCAGCTGAGCCAGCTCCCCCGACCAGTCCCACACGTCGTCGCTGTCGACGACCTCCCAGCCCCGCGCGGTCGGCGGCGCCAGCGTGCGCATGGTTTCGAACGTTCCCGCCGCGGCGTCCACGGCCACCGCCTCCAGCGTCGGCTGCACCCGCACCCGCTGCTGGGTGATCGACGAGCCGAACGTATCGGCATAGAACGTCTGCTCCTTGACCGCATGCAGGCTGGCCGAGACGTGGTCGACGCCATCGGCGGCCAGCAGCCGCCCCGAATACTCGGCAAGCAGCCCGATCTTGTCGGCCCCCGAGACCGCGAAAGGGTCGATCCGGTAGTTGGACACCCAGCTGACGTCGGCGTAGACGGGTTCGGGCGCCAGCTCGATCGTCTCGGCGTTGAGCGGAGCCAGGGCGCGCGCCACCTGCACCGCGCGACGAGCGGTCTCAGCTGCGACGTCGGCGTCCAGCTCGGCGTGCGAGGCGAAGCCCCACGTGCCGTCGACGATCACCCGCACCGCCAGTCCCACCTCGCGGTCGACGACAGAGCTCTCCAACTCGCCGTCGCGCAGCTGCACGACTTCGTTGGTGATGCGGTGAATGCGCAGGTCGGCGTGGCAGGCGCCGGCCGCGACGCGGCCGACAGCGCCGCATCGGCAACGTAGTGTCGCGGCAGCTCGAGGAAGTCGGCATCGACGTGTTGAGAGGCTGTCACGGCTAACACCGTAGTTCGACCGTGCTACGCCCGCTTTAATGACTCGGTGGCCATCCAAAGGGCTGGGCCCACGCCCGAAGGGCAGGGGAGAGCGAAGCGACCCGGGAATTGGCCGAGCCGGATCCGATCAACGGCGCTTGGCTATGCGCTGCTGGCCCCCAGCCTGTTCGGTGTCGTCACCTTCCTGCTGCTGCCGATGCTGGTCGTCGCCTGGCTCAGCGTGCAGCGCTGGGACCTATTGGGCCCGATTCGGTATGTCGGACTGGATAATTGGCGTTCGGTGCTGACCGACCCGTCGTTCGCGACGTCGCTGGTGGTGACGGCGCTGTTCATCGTGATCGTGGTGCCCGCGCAGTCGGTGCTCGGGCTGATCGCCGCGGCGATGCTGGCCCGCGGACTGCCCGGCAGCGGGTTCTTCCGCACGCTGTATGTGCTGCCGTGGATCTGCGCGCCACTGGCGATCGCCGTGCTGTGGCGCTGGATCCTTGCGCCGACCGACGGCGCGGTCAGCACGCTGCTCGGACAGCGGATCGAGTGGCTGACCGACCCGGACCTGGCGCTCCCCGTCGTCTCGGCGGTGACGATCTGGACCAACGTCGGCTACGTCACGCTGTTCTTCCTGGCCGGCATCCTCGCCATTCCCAGCGACATCCACGACGCGGCAAGCACCGACGGCGCCAACGCGTGGCAGCGGTTCCGGCGCATCACGCTGCCGATGCTGCGCCCGACACTGTTCTTCGTGCTGGTCACCGGGGTTATCAGCGCGGCGCAGGTGTTCGACACCGTCTACGCGTTGACCGCAGGCGGGCCTCAGGGCCGCACCGACCTGATCGCGCATCGCATCTACGCCGAGGCGTTCGGCGCCGCCGCGGTCGGGCGGGCCGCGGTGATGGCTGCCGTGCTGTTCGTCCTCCTGGTCGGCGTGACGATCGTCCAGCACCTCTACTTCAGGCAACATCGTACATACGAGATTTGGGGCTAGACGGGGCGTAGCCCGAGCCTGAGCAGCCAGCCTTTAGCTGACTGCGACCCTCGTCGGCCTCAAGCCGACTCGGACAGCTCCACGGACCATCCACCTATTCGCGAACGGTGCCGTGATCTGACCTAACCCCTATCCGTTGGGGGCCTCTCCTATTGGGGGGGCGGGCGGTGGCGGCGTTGGTGGGACGGGCGGCGGTGCCGGCAGATTGATGGTCGTCTCGTTGTGCTCGATATTGATCACGATCTGATTCTGTGGTGATGGGTCATCGATTAGCTCCATCACACCGACGATCACTTGCAGAATCGTCAGCCATATGACTATCCACTCTCTAACGGCTTCGGGAGTATTCAATAGTCGGATCTGCTGGGCGAGTTCGGGCGCGGTGGGTTCGATCAGCCTGGCTAATTCTTCCCCGTAGTCAGCTCCGATGGGGAGGCTCCCCAAGTACCCCGCTCGGAGGGTCCTCACCAGTTCTCTGAGCTCTTCTCTGCTGAGATCTCGAACGATCCTGGGGAGTTCCTCCCGCAAGTTGAACACCCCAGGTGGCGGGCTGATGACGATCTCCCCCGGCCTGGAACCGGGGGGTTCACGCTCAAGATCGCGCTCGGCAATCTCACCCTGACCTTCTTCGTTCACCTTCGCCAACCTACCTAACGAGGGGGGTCGGAGTCCGAGCCGGATAGAGCCTTGGACGGTCCACGTGGTCATCGCCGGACCATCACGTAATCGACGTGCCGGGTCCGAGCTGATCCGTTGTACTGCTTTGGTTCTCCGTCGATGGCGTATCGCTTGCCTTGCCATTCCACCTGTGACTGAGCACCGAGCAGCGACGGGTAACCCACCAGCCGTAGCCGGTACTTCGCTTCGGTCTGGAATCCGACCAAAGCATCCTCGGTCGATGTCATCGGCTGGACAACGGCACGGGCCACGATGCCGGTAGCGCTCGGGCGGGTCTTGGTGTTGCCGTCAGCGTCGGTGACGGCCTCCTCTGGGAATACGGTCACGACTTCGGTTCCACGATTCAAGAGGCTCATCGTCAGCCGCCCGTCATGAACGGGTGGACGGTTAGTGCCGAAGCTGACTCGGTGAACGTCGGCACGAGCTGGACGACGCCACCGGTTACACCGAGGGTTGCCCATTCCTCTCGTGTGATTTCGATTCGACCAGAAGCCATCTCGCGGCTGAAGGTGTAGCCGTAGGTGCCATCAGTCTCCGAGGCGTAGCCGTCCGGGTTACGGACGAGGCGAAGCACGGCATCGGCCTCTACCTGGACCACGTCGGCGGCGTCGATACTGCCCGCTGTGACCTTGTCGGCCAGATCGGGGATGCGCCGGAGGATCATGCGTTCTACATCGGCTAGTCGTGTCTCGACTAGCGAGATTTCCTCGGTCGTCAAGGTACGGCCTAGCCGTACCTCGACATCACTGGCTGTGGCTTGCGCCATCGTTGCTCTCCTTCAGAGCCGCAATTACCTTGCGGTGGTTGGCTGTCTTGTTCCGTGCTTTACCCCGGTGCCGTGGCCACGAGCTGCCGTCAGCAGCCCGGTAGCCCGAGGGGGGAATCTTGAGATCCATGTGTTCCTATCGGGATAAGGCGGTGCGATACCAGTCGGCTGCACTCAAGCCAGCCGCCTGCATTACGGGCACGACCAACTGGTCACCTTGGCCGGGAGCTGCGTGGTTGAGCCAGTCGGCTACAGCGGTCCAGTGCGACCTCAGATCGTCGGGGTCGTCGTACGACCCGAACGCCCGGAGTTCGCTTGGCAGACGGGCAGCCAGCGCCTCGGGGGTGCTGCCTTTCGGCCTGCGGTTAAGTCTTTGGGTCGGTGCCATCGCCATCAGTCGTCCTCCATGCCAGCGAAGTTGAGTCGGGCCAGTAGTTGGGAGCGCGCGAGTTGTCCTCGCGCGGTTTGGGCTTGTGCGATACAGGGATGGATAACCTCTTGGCCCATAGAGCCTCTGACGGTTACCGATTGCTTGGATGCGACGTCGTCTAGTCGCTTGATGACGTCTGCTGTCTTGCAGGCGTCGAACAAGATCCGCCGCTTGTGCGGCTCAGCGGTCAGGTCGAACTGGCCCACGATGTCCTCCCAGAGCTTCTTACCCTCGGGACCGAGCCCGTGGGGCATCCTCGGTTTCGGTGCCACTAACGGGTGCCTTTCTGACGTGCGATTTAGCCGCTGATCTGCGGCTTAGTTGAAAAATCAGGGCTCTCGCGACCTCGCACGATGACAGAGGCGCATTACGGGCCGGTCTCACGGGGGCGGGCGGGGGTAACCGCCCTGCCCCTGGGCACCCATCCCGGGAGGCGAGGGCGTGTGCTGCACTCAATACCCCACACATGCCCGGTGCCGTCTCCGATATCTCAGCGCCCGCGCGGGGGGCCTACAGCGGCAAGACACGACCCAAGATCGCGGTTTGGACCCATTAGGCGTGACATCGGCGTAAATAAATTAGGAGATCGACAAATCCTCCAGGGGGCTGAAGATGGTTCACACATTTGTCGCGACAGCGTGCATCTCTGCAGCTTGCGCCGCAGTCGGCGCGGTTCTTGCCACCCCAGTGGCGGCGAGTCCGGGCGATGCGGGGTTCACCTCTCAGGCGCCACTCCCGAACCAACCCGGCCCAAACATTCCCGGCCCAAACATTCCCGGCCCAAACATCGATGTGCCTAACGTCAATGTCCCCAACGTCAACGTCCCCAACGTCAACGTCCCCAACGTCAATGGCCCTTGCCCGGGCGGCGACATCAACGTCGCCGCTTGCGTTCCGGGCAACATCAACGTTCCCAACGTCAACCTCCCTAACGTTCCGGGCAACGTCAATGTCCCGAATGTCAACGTCCCCAACGTGAACGTCGACGTCCCCGATGTCGCGGACATCGTCCCGGACTTCAACGTCCCCGATGTCGCGGACATCGTCCCGGACTTCAACGTCCCGAAGGTCGATGTCCCCAACGTCAACATCCCTCGCGGTGGTGGTGGCCGCGGTGGCGGTGGCGGCCGTCGGTAGCGGCGGGCAGCTCGGCATCGGCAGCGCCCGATCCGAACAAGGGGTTGTGGGCGGTGGGTGAAACGGGGAGGGGGGGGCGCGTCTGATGGGGCGAGGTGCGCAGTGAGAGCGAGGGAACAGCACCCAATTAAAGGAGTCCAACCATGTTGCTCAATCCCCGTCTTGCCGGTCGCGCGGCTGTCGGTGCGATCGGTACAGGCGCAGTCGCCGGTGCGATACTTTTTGCCGCGGCCCCGTCAGCGTTGGCCGATCTCCCTCCCAACTGCACCGCCGGTGACGCGGCGCAAGTAAAGGCGAATGTCTCAGCGGGAACGTCGGCATACCTGTTCACTCACCCGTGGGTGAACGACTTCTTTACAAGCCTTCAAGGCCAGCCGCGTGACCAGATCCGGACCCAGGTGCAGGACTACCTAGCGGCCAATCCGCAGGAGCAGGCCGAACTCCAGGCCATCCGCCAGCCGCTGGCCGACCTGCGGAACCGCTGCGGCACCGGTACCAACGTCCCCACGCCTTAAGCGGCGATCAGGAAGTTTCGTCACCAAGAAGGCCCCGGCCTTGTTACGGGCCGGGACCCTCCGGGTTATTCAGTTGTCCCCGAGGGGGTTAGATCACGGAGCGTCGTACAGACGCACCACGCCAGCCGGGTTGGCGAACCCGAACGAGATCCTCGCAGTCGCACGGACCTGAACCGCGTCGTAATCGAACGCGGAGTCAGTGGAGCGGACGACGGTGGTGCCGGTGCGCTGCACAACCAGCACCTGGGAACCGTCCAGACCCCAGGCGTTGCCCGCAGCGACATCGGTGGAGACCAGAACCGGAACACCCGCCAGGGTGATTCCGTCACCGACGTTGTTCAACAGACCCATGTTGGAGCCGGTGGCTTGCTTGGCCTTCGCCAGCGTCAGCGCCACATCAGGGGCCAGGATGAACACCGACAGCTCCGCGCCATCGGCGAGAGCGTCAGCCTTCGCCTGGTGGAAAGCATCAAACGATGCCAGCGTCACGGTGCCGGTATCGACCACGTTCACACCGAGTGACAGCAGACCCGAGGGACCGTTGGTCGTGGTGTTGGCGAAGAACGAAGCGTCAACCTTCTTGGCGATGCTTCGCGCCAACGACCGACCGACCTGATCAGCCACAGCCGGGTTCGAGTCCGCCGCAGCCTCGTTCGAGATCTGGGTCAGGCCCGCGACCTTCTTGGGTGTGACGACGAGTTCGTTAGTCGTCGGGTCGGTCAGGCCGATCTGGGTGTTCTCCACGTACCAACCGGTGCCGGGGTCGCGTCAGCAGCGGGAACCGGATCGTCTCCGACTGGGTGCGAATCACGCTGCCCGCTTGGAACGCGATGGACTTCTCGGCCAGGACCAGATCGACCAGGCTGCCGTAATCCTCGGGGGTCCAGGCGGTCTGGAGACCAGAGTTAAGAACTGCCATTGTGTTGTCCTTTCAGACAGGAAAGGCACCCTCGGAGGGTGCCGTTGGATTTGATTGACAGAGACTCAGCCACAGACTGAGTCCGATTGCTTCTCAGAGGCTTACGTGACTGCCACGGTCGTCACAAACAACGTATGACGGTCAAGACTTGAGTAGACCCCCAAACGTCGGGGTGGCCTTACCAGGATTCCAGCCTCGGCCCTGTGAGTGGTCGACTGCGGGATCCAACTTCCGCAGACCTGGACGCTCGGCCAGGATCACCGCAGCGTCAGCGTTGACCTTGTCCGGGTCGATGTCCCCAGACTCGAGGATGTAGTCGGAGAGCTGGTTACCCGACAGCGTCAGCAGATCAGCCGGCGATGCTAGATGGGCACCCGCGATCCGCTCAAGTTCGGCACGCTGGAAGCGTTCTACCCGCTGAGCCAGAGCATCACGCTCTGACTCGGTCTCACGGAGCCGGGTCCGGTATTTCGTGGCAATTCCCGCGGTGCTCGCGGCGCAGCGCGTCTACTTCGACCACTGGGCGCGACGCGGCGTTGACGCTCGGCCGTTCTTCACGGTGCTGGACGGCCCTCGCATTCCCGCGCCAGGCGGGCCTGGATTCGCGGCGGGATACCAGGCACTGCAGCCGTACTTCGATGAGATGTTCCTCGGGCGCGCGGATGTGGCCACCAGCCTTACCGACGCCCAGGCGGCCGCGAACGCTGCGGCCGAGCGCTAACTCGTTCCAAGCAGTGTGAGTTCGAGAGCTAGCGCCGCGCCACACACCGCCACGACGATCGAAAGTGCCAGCCAGTCCCGCAATTTCGGCCCCGACGGTGCAGCAGAGATTTGACCGGCGCCGCCACGTGTGGTGATCGCATCGCCCATTTCGTCGGCGCGTCGAAGCGCCACGATGATCGCCGCTGCGATCAGGTCGACGACCTCGACTGCCCATCGACGCCGCCGTGCCCGCCGCGTGGTGAGCACAGGCTTGGGCCGCAGGCTGCGCGCCGCATACAGAATGCGGAACTCGTCGATCAGCATCGGAAAGGCGCGCAGTGCCAGCGCCAGCGCGACCGCCCAGTCATCGACCGGCACCCGCAACGGGCGCAGCGGTCTGCCCAGTTTCGCTACGGCCGGAGCGATCTCGGCGACATTGGTGGTCCACGACACCATGCCGCCGAGCGCGAGCAGCACGATCGACAGTGCGCTGATACGCAGAAACTTGAGCAGTCCACCCAGGCCGACGTCCAGTGCGCCGAGTTCGATGACGGGACTACCGCCCGCGAACGCGGCGGTGACGCCGCCGAGAATAAGCAGCAACCACAGCCAGCGCGGGATTGAAGGCAAGGCGCCGCGCCCAATTCGCGCCAGCCACGCCGACGTGAGCACGAGCGCCGCAACAACTCCGATCGGCACCCAGCCCGGGTAGAACGTCAGCAGCACGCCGATCCCCGCCACCACAATGAGTTTGGTGCCCGCCCATAGGTCGTGGATGACGGTGCGGCCGGGCACGGGCCGCAGCAGCACGACCGGCTTACGTTGCCGTCGACGGGTGGGAGCGGTCATGACATGCCTCCTGCCGCCGTCGGCGCGGTCGCCAGCACGCCGTCCTGCAGGTGCAGGATGCGCGGGCACAGGTCTTCCAGTCCGGAGAAGTCGTGCGAGATGACGACGACCGTCAGCCCGGCATTGCGCCGCAGATCCTCTAGCAGTCGCAGCAGTCCGCGCGCGCTGGCGGCGTCGAGCCCCGCCAGCGGCTCGTCAAGGATCAGTGCGCGTGGTGATCGCGCAAGCAGCCCGGCCAGCACTACGCGGCGCATCTGCCCGCCGCTGAGCTGGTCGATCCGTCGCTCGGCAAGCGCGGCGTCCAGGCCCACGGTGGCCAGTGCCTCCGCCACCCGGGCGCGGTCGTACACCGAAAATCCCGCCGCCGAAGCAACTTCCAGGTCCACGCGGCTGCGCATCAACTGCAGCCGTGCCGCCTGGAACGAGATGGCCACCGCGCCCACCTGGTCGGCCGCCGGCGCGCCGTCGAGCAGGCAGCTGCCGCTTGTCGGGACGGTCAGCCCCGCCATGATCCACGCCAGCGTGGACTTGCCCGACCCGTTGAGGCCGTGGATCAGCACGCCGTCGCCCTCATGCACAACGAAGTTGATGTCCCGCAATGCCGTTGTCGCCCAGGGCGTTCCACTGCCATACTCGTGGTTCACGTTGACGAGTTCGAGCACCGGGGCGTCGCCGTGTGGCCTGATCGGTGTCGTCGCGGCCGGTGCCGCCCTGGTTTCCACCATCTCGGTGTTGTCGGCCGATCCGCCGTTGCCGGTGAGGTTGATCGCCCGGTCAGCGGTGTCGGCCTCGTCGTTGTAGTGCGTGATGTGCACCAGCGACATGCGGTGATGCTTCGTCAATCCGGACAGCACGGCAATCAGCGCGTCGCGGCCATCTTGGTCGACCATGCTGGTCACCTCGTCGGCGATCAGCAGTGACGGCTCACGGGCCAGCGCGGCGGCCACGGCGAGGCGCTGTAGCTCGCCCCCGGAGAGGCCGCCGGTGTCGCGTTCGGCGAGGCCGTCGAGGCCAACCTCGGTGAGCAGTTGATGGACGTCGGTGGTCTTGCCCGGGGGCAGTCCCCATACGACGTCGTCGGCGACCCGGGTGCCGAGCACCTGGCTCTCCGGGTGCTGCATGATGACCGCGGTGCCACCGAGTCGGCCGAGTCCGACCGAGCCGGGACGCTCGACGGAGCCCGAGGACGGTTCGCGTCCGGCCAGCACCAGCATCAGCGTTGTCTTGCCTGCGCCGTTGGGGCCGGTCACAGCGACGTGTTCGCCGGGCTCGACGCTCAGCGACACCGGGCCGAGGGCATCATGGTCACTCTCCGGATAGCGGAACCGGACATCGGTGAGCCGCACCGGCACTGGGGCAACCGGCCCGGCGTCCGGTGCGGAATCCAGCTTGTGCACGTCCGGTATCACGAGCAGCCGGGCCAGCACTCGCGACAGCGCCCACCAGCCGATCAGCGTGACGACCGTGATGCTGAGCACCGACGACCCGCCGATCAGGAACGGCCAGTAGTGCAGCGCGGTGGCGAAGCCGTGTTTCAAACGCTCGGCGAGCGCGTCCATGTTAGGGAGCCACCACCAGTTGGGGATGTATGCGATCACCGCGGCCAGGCCGTTGATGTTCGCGGTCATCGACTCGAAGATCAGGTTGCGCAGCCGCGACAGAATCGTCAGCGCTGCCACGGAGGCGACGCCGAATGCCGCCCCTGCGACCAGCCCCGCGAAGAGGACGGTCGGCGTGCCTCGACCGCGCCGCCTGATGATGCCGGTGACGCCGCCGATATAGGCGCAGTTGACCACCGTCATGAAGCCGCCCATGCCGGCGATCAGAAACGCGATCGTCCCACCCGCGACCGTGGCGGCGATCAGCACCCGAAGCCGGTAGCGGTAGGCCAGCAGGCCCATCGGGACGGTGCCCAGCAGTGAGAGACCGGCCGCGAACGGGACCACAACCGCAATGATCGCGGTGGCCGCACAGAGCGCCGCCATCACCGATGCCTGCGCCAGCTCGACCGGTTGCAGCGAACCCGCTCTCCGAGTCGTGCTCGTGCGGCGGGTCGCAGTCATTTCACGATTCTGCCAGTCGCCACCTGAGAGCCCAGCGGCACACCGTGACCGTCGACACGCGTCCGCGCGTTTGATACGCATAGTGAAACTATGCAATTATTGAGTGGTGACCCGGACCCTTGGCGCAGATCTGCTCGCCGTGGTGGCGCGACTCAACCGCCTGGCGTCGCAGCGGGCCCGCATACCGCTACCGTTCGCGCAGGGACGCCTGCTGTCCACAATCGAGGACCAGGGCGCCGCGCGCATTTCCGATCTGGCCGCGCTGGATCATTGCTCGCAACCGACGATGACCATGCAGGTCCGCCGGTTGGAAGACGCAGGCCTGGTGTCACGCACCGTCGATCCCGACGATGCACGGGCTGTCCTCATCCGCATCACCCCGAAGGGTGTCGACATGCTGCGGCAGGTCCGCGTCGACCGCGGCGCCGCCATCGACCCGTACCTAGAGCGGCTCGATGACGCCGACCGGCAGACGCTCGACGACGCCGTTCGCGTTATGCGCAAGCTTCTCAACGACGCGGCAGCGCCAAAACCGACCGTCAAGTAAGTGAATAGTTAGGGGCAGTCAGGGCGGAATCGATCACCGTCGGCAGCGTCAGCTGACTACGTCGCGTTGAGCACGAACGCGAGAAACTGCGTGATCTGTGTAGACGAGAAGTTGTCGTCGCTGACCAGCACCACCGACTGACGCCCGTCGGGCAACATCGGTCCGAGCGTGATGCCTTCGGTGTTGTCCAGCGGCGACAGTCCCGGCGTGCTCGTCAGGTCGGCCAACAGGGTCTTGGTCATCGGCCTCGCGTCGGTCAACGACGGTCGCGCCGAAACATCTTCGGCGTCACCGATTTCGGCGCGATATACGCGGGCGGCGACGCGTGTGCCGAAGCCCCGTTCCAGAACGAGGAATTCTTGGTCGCCCAGAGCGACCAGGTCCGTCAGGCCACTGTCTCCGCCCGGTCCGGCGGTGACCTTGTCGACCGGATAGGCGTATTGGGCCGTTGGCTCGCCGGTGTCGACGTCGAATCTGGTGATTCGGGTCAGCGCGCCCTGCGCCTCAGTGGGTGGTTCGCCGTCGTTGTAGCCCGGGCCCTCCATCGCCGCCCACAACGCCGAGCCGTCCGGGGTCAACGACAGTCCCTCCAGCCCGTGGTTCTTCCGCGGACCCGATTGGCCCGCCGACATTTTCAGCACCGACGGCAGCGAAAACTGGCCGAGGTAGCCGCCGTCGAGGTCGGCGATGCGGACCCACGGGTCGAGCAGAACCGGTCCGCCCGGCAGGTCGGTCAGCCGCTCCCCCTCGCTCGACCAGTAGAAACGCTGGCGTCGGGTGTCGACGGCGATGCCCTCGGCGTCCGGCGGCGCCACCGGCGGGCGGGCATCGGTGTCCAGCGGCGGAAACGGCTTGCCGTTACGGTCGAGCAAGGAATGGGCAGCGTCGAACTTGACTTCGCGAATTCCGTTGTTGGACAGCGATATCTGCACGGTATAGAACCGGGCCGGGTTCTTCTCCGACCTGTCGTCACTGATCACGTAGTAGCGCTGACTCTGATGGTCGTAGCTGATACCGGACAGCCCTCCGATGACCGTGCCGTCGGCGGTCGCTCCCGGGTCCACCCGCATCTGGCCGAGGTACTGCAGGGCAGGCGCAACGCTCGCCGGCGTGTCCGGAGTCGCGGGCGTTCCGCTACAGGCGGCCACGAGCAGGCAGCACGCCACCACCAGTCGAGGCAGCATTCGGTTCAGAGGATCGAATCGACGAGGGTGCCCACTAGGTAGGTGGCAGCGATCGCCACCGTTCCGAACAGCAGCTGCCGTAACGATGCCCACCAGAAAGGTCTACTGGTGAACCGGGCCGCGACGCCACCCGCAATCATCAGGCCGACGCCGCCGCATATCAGCCCCGCCCACAGCGATTCGAACCCGAGCAGATACGGGATGAGCGGCACGATGGCACCGATCGCGAACATGGCGAACGACGAGCCTGCCGCTACCCACGGAGAGGGCTTCTCGGTCGGGTCGACCCCCAGCTCCTGGACGAGGTGGAAGTTGACCGCCCGGTTCTCGTCGCGGTGGATCTCGTCGGTCGCCTGTGCGGCGGTGTCGTGGCTCATGCCCAGATTGACCAGCATCGCGATGAGTTCGGCCCGCTCCGCCTTGGGATGCCGCTCGAACGCGCGCCGCTCCACCCGCACTTCGGATTCGATCTGTTCGTTGGCCGTGGTGACCGACGTGTACTCGCCAAGTGCCATCGAGAACGCACCGGCGAGCAGACCCGCCACGCCGCTGATGACGACGGTGTGGGCGTTGGCGGCCGCCGACACGCCTGCGATCAGCGCGGTGTTGCTGACCAGTCCGTCCATCGCGCCGAAGGTCGCCGCCCGCAGCCAGCCTCCGGACACATCGGAGTGCCTGTGATCGAAGGTGTGCGGCGCGCCCGTCGGCGTGATCGGATGCCGCCCGTCCCACTCCGCCATGGACCTGATTCAACCTTTGCGGTTTCGCCAGGTCTAGCCAGGTTTGCCTACGTTTGCCACATCACAGTTTCCGCGGCCCGGCTACGGGCTACCGTTTTGGTATGACCACCACTGCGGAGCATCTGCGCAACACGCTGGACGGCCGTTGGCGCGAGGTGAAGAACAGGATGCGGCAGGAACTGTCCACCGAGATCTTCCGCCCGCACTACACCCCGAACACCGTCATCGCCCGCACCAAGGTGGCGGAGCAGTTGAAGATCATGGCGGCGCACGGGGCCGCCGAGGACGGCTTCAAGAAGGAGCACGGCGGCAACGGGGATGTCGGCGCAGCTGTCACCCAGATCGAGATGCTGGCGATGTCCGACCTGTCGCTGATGGTCAAGGCCGGCGTGCAGTGGGGCCTGTTCGGCGGCGCCATCGAGAACCTCGGCACCGAGCGGCATCACAAGGCGTACGTACAGAAGATCATCGACCTGGACCTGCTGGGCTGCTTCGCCATGACCGAGACCGGTCACGGCAGCGACGTGCAATCCCTGGAAACCACGGCGACCTACGACGCGTCGACACAGGAGTTCGTCATCGACTCCCCCACTCGCACCGCGCGGAAGGACTACATCGGCGGGGCCGCCGAAACCGCCCGGGTGGCAGCCGTTTTCGCTCAGTTGATCACCACTGAGGACGGCAAGGAGGTCAACCACGGTGTGCACTGTCTCGTGGTGCCGATCCGCGACGAGGAGGGCAACGACCTGCCAGGCGTGACCACGTCGGACTGCCACTACAAAGGCGGGCTGCCTGGCGTCGACAACGGCCGCATCCAGTTCGACCACGTTCGTGTTCCCCGCGAGAACCTGCTGAACAAGTACGCCGACGTCGCCGAGGACGGCACTTACACGTCGCCGATCGAGAACCCCAACCGCCGGTTCTTCACCATGCTGGGCACCCTGATCCGGGGCCGCGTCACGGTGGGCGGTAGTGCGGCGGCAGCGGCGCGGGTCGCACTCGACATCGCGACCCGATATGCGTTGGAACGCAGGCAGTTCGAAGCACCGGGCGACGACAAAGAGGTGCTGATCATGGACTACCTCGTGCACCAGCGGCGGTTGTTCCCGCTGATCGCACGGTCCTATGCGCTGCAGTTCGCGCAGAACGAACTGGTCGCCAAGTGCCACGAGCTGCAAACGTCCGACAGCCCCGACGCGGAGGACCAACGCGAACTGGAGTCCCGCGCGGCGGGCCTGAAGGCGGCAAACACCTGGCATGCGACGCGTGCCATCCAAGAGGCCCGCGAAGCCTGTGGCGGCGCAGGCTATCTCGCCGAGAACCGGCTGATCGCGCTCAAGGCCGACACCGATGTGTTCACCACCTTCGAGGGTGACAACCACGTGCTGACCCAGTTGGTGGCCAAGGAAGTGCTGACCGCCTACGCCGACGACATCAAGGGCATGAGCCCGGTGGAGTGGGTTCGGTTCGCCGCCAACTTCGCCGGTGAACGGGTGCTGAAACGCACTGCGGCCGAGACGATCATACAGACCATCCTCGACACGCGGCAGGACAACGAGGAAGAGGGCAGCCTGTTCAACCGCGGCACTCAGGTCAAGATGTTCGAGGACCGTGAGGAGTACATGATCGCCACGGTGGCTCGCCGATTGCAGGGCAAGTCCAAGGAAATGAGCCCGTTCGAGGCGTTCAACGCGGTCCAGGACCACGTGCTGCACGCTGCGGGAGCGCACATCGAACGAATCATTCTCGAGGCGTTCGTGGCGGGCATCGATGCCTGCGAGGACGAGGAGGCTCGCGAGATCCTCAACATGGTGTGCGACCTGTACGCGCTGTCCGTGTTGGAGGAGGACAGGGCGTGGTTCGTCGAACACCGCTTCTTGTCCACCGAGCGCGCCAAGGCGGTGACGCGGGGCGTCAACGAACGCTGCCGAAATCTGCGGCCGTACGCCGAGCTACTCGTGGACGGGTTCGGGATTCCCGAGCAACTGCGCTATGCCGAGATGCTGCATCCGGAGAACATCCCGGAGGAGTAGATGCCCTTCGGGTGTCGGTGGCGGGTGCCAGACTCGCCGTATGACCGATCTTGATGAGTTCTCCGGCCGGTCGGCCCTGATTACCGGCGGCACCCGTGGCATCGGCAAGGGCATCGCCGACCGGCTGCGAGCCGGTGGCGCCAGGGTGGTCGTCGCGGCGCGGTCTGTCCCCGAAGGCCCCGCGGCCGACGAGGTCATCGCCGCGGATGTGAGCACCGCGGACGGCGTGGCCGAGCTGGCCGCCGAGGCGCTGCGCCGTCTCGGCGCGGTGGACATCCTGGTGCACAACGTCGGTGGCTCCGGCCAGTACGAGGGCGGGGCGGCGTCGCTGACCGACGAGGACTGGCAGACCGCGCTGGACGCGAATCTGCTCGCGGCGGTTCGGCTGGACCGCGCAATCATCCCGGGGATGGTCGAGCGTGGGTCCGGGGCCATCGTGCACATCACGTCTATCCAGCGGCGCGCGCCGCTACCTACGTCGATTCCATACGCGGCGGCCAAGGCCGCTCTCACGAACTACAGCAAGGCGCTGTCGAACGAACTGGCGCCCAAGGGCATTCGCGTCAACGCCGTCTGCCCCGGATACATCGAAACGGAGTCCGCCTACCGGATGGCGGCGGAGATCGGCGAGATTAACAACATCAGCATCAATGAGGCGCGCGCACAGATCATGGAGTCGATCGGCGGCATCCCGCTCGGCGCGCCCGGCAGGCCTGCGGACGTCGGTGAGCTGGTCGCGTTCCTGGTGTCCGACCGCGCCGCCTACATCAATGGCTCCGAGTATGTGATCGACGGCGGCAGCGTTCGCGGGGTCTGACTACGGGTTCGGGATCGGGTCGAGCGCCTTCAGCTTGCCGTCCTCGATCTTGAACCGTACGGCCCCGATGCCGGTCGGGCAGCACGCCGGGTCCTGGCCCTGACGCCACTGGTACTGCACGTTGACGGTGTCATCGCCCATCGTCGTCACGTTGATGTACGGACGGGGCTCCGGAGTGGCCGGCCCCAGGGAGTTGTTGCGGTCGAAGAACAACACCTGCTGCGGGCTGTCAGAAGCGTCGCCCGCGCTCACCACCACCCAGTTCAGACGGCAATTGGGGGTGTGGCCGCGGGAGGTTTCGCGCCACTGCGCTCCCTGCGGCAGGCTCGCGACAGCCTGCTGCGTTGTCTCTGCGGTCGGGCCGTCGGCCTGCGTGCAGGCGACCGATGTGGTGGGCGGCGCCGACGGCGGGCTCCAGCCGCAGCCGACGGCGACGAGACCAAGTGTCACCAGGACCGCGATCAAGCGAGAAAGCCGCATGGGCACGAGCGTACGGGCGTGCCGGCATGGCGGCGGTGTCAAGCAAGCAGGAGGGATCGGCACCCAAATCGCAGCCAATGTCATCAAATGATGACGGCCCCCGTAAGACACTGCGCGCGGGAGCTCAGCGACTCGCCGATCGAGCTGGGTCGGCAGATCAGTACGGCAATTATGTTTACGACGCCGGATTATGGGTCATTGTGAAAAATTGACCGGCAAACGCCCGACAAGGAGTCTCTTCTTGCCGGCGCCGAAATGTGGAGCGTTAGGTCATACCAGCGAAAACACTTGCTCCCCGGCTGGACTCGAATTAGCCGAACGGCGAGCGGGCGAAGGTGCTCTGACCTGCGTATCCGGTTGGGCAAGGGCACTCTTGGGCTAGATCAGTGATACCAACGGGTCACACCAGAACCCAGCGGTAAACTTCCCACGGTCTGGTCGAAACTTCAAGATCGACAGTCGTGATCGGTTTGAGTCCCGCCCGGTCGAGAGCGTCACGGATCGCGGCGAGCTTCACCGGATCAGAAACGTTAGGATTCGTTGCCATTCCCAATAATTCGCGAGCCATCTTTCGGCGGCGTTCTGCAATCGGACCGTCGCCGCGCGAACGACCTGTTTCGCTGCGCCGCCGTGATATCGGCATACTGTCGCGCCGAGAATCGCTGGGTTTCGGCATTGTTCGTCATTCTTCCGATGCGCCGTACAACGCCGTTCTTTCACTCCCGGTCCCCGATTTTCCCACCATTCCTCACTCCATCTGCGGAAGCCGATGGGTTCCGAAGTCGATAGGTCAGCAGTCATTTCATATCCCGCCGTACTGCTTTCGCCCGGATTATATGAACTCCTAATCCCGTTTTTGGTGGGACATTTCTTACCGGGCGCGCTTTACCTCGCGCAGCCAGGCTTCACCGGATCGGCGACGCTCGGATCGGTGGTCATATTCTGTAATTGACGGGCTAGCCGATCAGAAGGCATTTCCAGAAGTGAACGGGCCTTGGCCTTAACAGCCGGTGCATTCCCGCCGTGATATCCGCAGACGTTTGAGCCGCGAATTGCTGCGTTTTTACACAGAGCGACGTTGTCGGAAGTCTCGCCGTCGAGTGCGAACGACAGTAAGCGTGCCACCGGCGCGTCGGCGGCTTGCTCTAATCGCCTGCGCGCCTTAGCTTTTGTCTGCGGGCGTCGCCGCCGTGGTGGTAGTACACGTTGCCGCCGAGGATGGCGGGGCGCTGGCACTGTTGGCCTGTGGATTTGCTTCGGGCGGTGCAGCGCACGCCGCCGGTAGCGAAGTCGCGGCGTAATCAGCTCAGTTAGGAAACGTATCGGCGCAACTCGCAAAATCGATCGGACCGGCCTAGCTGCGAACGGCGACGAGGTCATATTCGACGAGACGCATGCGCTCGTCGAGCGTCACTGGGAACATGCCGGAAGGGATGAACCTGAGTGCGTTCAAGGCCGCCAGGGTTTCGACGTGGGTGGGTGCACCTTCGTAGATGAGCTGGACCGCGGCCTCCGTCTGCAACGCCACTACGCTCGCGACCTGCTCTCCGGCCCCTTCCAGCACGCGCAGGTCGAACCCCTGCGTGTCCATCTTCAAATACACCCGGCCGTCGGGCAGCTCGTCCCACACGTCATCGAGCCGGCGAACGGAGACCCGCTCCACGTGATCGAGAGCAACGGCGGGACCGAACCCGGTGGCACCGAAGTCGGTGGTGGGAAGCAGCGACGAAAATTGCGGCATCGACGCCACGTTGATCTCCGTCTCGGCGTTCTCGGCCCCCAGCGCATAGCCGTTGACGTCCCACAACGGATCACCCGCTGCAGTGCGCCGCAACCGGTCGAGCGACGCGGCGACCGGTTCGAACGAGACAATCCGGCCGCGGTAGCCGTTCTGCCGCAGCCATCTGCCGTACTCACCCACCCTGGCCCCCACATCGAGGACGACGTTGACATCCAGCAGATCGAACAAGCAGTGCAGATGCCAGCCGAGCAGGTTTGCCTCGGGCCTTCGTCTGATTCGGACCGGTTCTACCCCCATGCGTCGCAACAGCTTCCGCGCCGCAACTTCGACCGTCCTCGCCATCCCGTCACTATATTCCGCGGCCCCAAGCCGATGTCGGTGAACCGAGCCGCCGGCGCGGAGGCTGGCGCCCTCGGCGGTGGGGCCGCGACCACCGACGAGCGGTTCCAGGCTGACTTCCACAGCGTTGGTCTCTACACGTCGTTCGACCAGGCGGCAATTAACGCGCGCCACGCGGTCGTCGAGCACTCGACGCTGGCCACCCTCTCGGGGGCGGCCACCATCGGCGCCATCATCGTCAGCGCCAACGCCGGTCGTAGGCATTACCTTTACAGCCACTACCAGGCCGGCCAGATCATCTAGCCTCGATCTTTCGTGACGTGTGGTTGGTGATGGGCGTGTAATGCACGGAAGTGCCTGTCCTGCTTGAGAAACTTGGCTTGTCTAAGGTCCAGGTTCTGCAAGCTGAAAGGCACTCCGTAGGTGAAGAATATCCCCTCTGGTTCTCGGGTTCGTGTTGAGGCTGGCGGCGAGTCGCTGATCTCATCAGCGGGTGGGTCGATGCTGCTGCAGACCGCGGCTGTGAGTGGTTTGGCGGCGGGTCTCTCGCGTGGTCTGGCGTCGTGGCGACCGGCTCGGTCGGTGCATGATCCGGGCAAGACGGTGCTGGATCTGGCGGTCACGATCGCGCTGGGTGGTGACTGTTTGGCCGATGTCGCGGTGCTGCGGGCCCAGCCGGAGTTGTTCGGCGCGGTGGCCTCCGACCCGACGATCAGTCGGCTGATCGAGGGCCTGGGCGATGACTCGGCCACGGTGATTACCGCGATCCGTGCTGCTCGGGCCGGCGCGCGGGCCAAGGTCTGGGCCCATCGCCGGCCGATTCCGAGCACGGATCAGGTCGTGGTCGATCTGGATGCCACGCTGGTCGGGGCGCATTCGGAGAAGGAGGGCGCGACCGCGAACTTCAAGCGGGGGTTCGGGTTTCACCCCATGCTCGCCTTTGTTGACCACGGTGCGGGTGGCACCGGAGAGCCGCTGGTGGGCATGCTGCGCCCCGGGCGGGCCAACGCCAACGACGCCGCCGACCAGATCGCGGTCCTCGACGCCGCGCTGGCCCAGCTGCCCGAGCAGACCCGCTCCCGGGTGCTGGTGCGCGGCGACACCGGCTCGGGTGTGCAGCCGTTCCTGTGGCACGTCACCAACCTGGGGTTGCAGTACTCGGTGGGGGTCTACGCCCGCCAACCCGTCCAAGACGCGCTCGCCGCGCTACCCCAACAGGCCTGGCGAAAAGCACTGGACGTGGACGGCAACCCCCGCGACGGTGCCCAGGTCGCCGAGCTGACCCGATGGCTGCCCGCGACCTTCATCGGCTGGCCACCGGGAATGCGGGTGATCGCCCGCCGGGAACGTCCCCATCCCGGCGCCCAGCTGCGCATCACCGACCAGGATGGTTGGCGCATCACCGTATTCGCCACCAACACCCGCGGCGGGCGGCTGGCCGACCTGGAAGTCCGTCACCGGCTGCGCGCCCGCGCCGAGGACCGCATCCGCGGGCTCAAGGACACCGGCCTGACCAACCTGCCGCTGCAGGCGTTCGCCAAAAACCAGATCTGGCTCGAACTCGTCCAGCTCGCCGCCGAACTGCTCGCCTGGACCCAACTGCTGGCCTGGCCCGACCAGCCCGCCCGAACCTGGGAACCCAAACGGCTACGGCTGCGGCTACTGGCCGTCGCCGGACGGCTCATCACCACCGGCCGCCGACGCATCCTGCGCCTCTCCCAACGATGGCCCTGGACAGATCTCATCACCAGCGGCCACCACCGCCTGGCCCTGCTGATCTGACCTGAACCATCCGTCCCATCAACCAGGAACCAGGAGAACCGGCGACACCGCGCCGGGGAACCCTTGATCTTGAAATTGACATCCACGGTGAACCCACCGAGGAGCGCAATTCGCCCGATGGCCTGACCGCGGGTGATCGCCCAGACGAGCTCCGTCAGTCCGCAGAGTCACCACCGGGGAGATTCTGAGGTTGTCTCCCCAGCGGTCACCGGGCGTAAGACTTCGGGTAACTCCGCCCGGAGCCGCCGAGGTCGCTTCCTAGGTTGGCAAGCCCCGGCGGTCGCCGAATCAAGTGGGCTACACCGGTGAGCAAACCCCTACTTCGCTTCGCCGTCGTATCGGCGCAAAATCTCAATACCGCTAATTACCACTCATCGGTTGTCGATATCGAAGTGAGCGGCGTCTCAATTCATTGCGGTCGAAACGCAACAAACGACCGCCAGGGCTTCGGTGCGCTTTCATTTTTCCCTTGGCAATCCAGTTGCGAATTGTATTTCGGGAAACACCCAGGTAGGCGGCGACTTCCTTCCTGGACAGATAACGAGAATTGGCGTCGGAGATGAAACCAGAAAACCCTTTCGGGAATGCGCGGCAGCCCGCCGTGCGGGGGGTCCTTTCTCGCCGTCCAGCTTACCGTCTGATGTGAGGTAAATGCCCGCGTTATGACCTGTTGGGCTAGGTTCCGGAGCCGACGTGGCTGTACCGGGGGCGGTTTGCCAGCTAACACAGCAACCGAAAGGCCATAGCCCTTGGATAGCCACGGCGCTGGTTTTGCGATCGGATATGGTTCTGACCAGGATGTTTAGTT
>CAWDAC010000012.1:0-44845 GCA_963800125.1 uncultured Actinomycetota bacterium
ACGGCAAGGGCACGCTGTGGGGCCGGATGCCCGGCAACGACCACGTCAAGGCGGCCGGGGTGCGGGGGCTGCTGGCCTACCAGTGGGCCCATCCCGGGCAAGCAACTGCTGTTCATGGGCCAGGAATTCGGGCAGCGCGCCGAGTGGTCCGAGGAACGCGGCGTGGATTGGTATCAGCTCGACGAGAACAGCTTCTCCGACGGCATCCTGCGGATGGTGCACGACATCAACGCCATCTACCAGACCCGGCGCGCGCTGTGGTCCCGCGACACCAGCCCGGAGGGCTACTCGTGGATCGACGCCAACGACTCGGCCAACAACGTGCTGAGCTTCCTGCGCTTCGGCGACGACGGCTCGATGCTGGCGTGTGTGTTCAACTTCTCCGGCTCCGAACACACCCGCTACCGGCTGGGCCTGCCGCACGCGGGCAGCTGGCGCGAGGTGCTCAACACCGACGCCGACATCTACAACGGCACCGGTATCGGCAACTACGGCGCGGTGGAAGCCACCGACGAGCCCTGCCACGGACGCCCCGCGTCGGCGGTGATGGTGCTGCCCCCACTGGCCGCGCTGTGGTTCGAACCCGCCTAACTACGCCCAAACGGACACACCGGCGGAAAAGTGCGAGTAGATCTCGCCATTTCGTCGATCTCGGCGACTAGTACAACGCGTTCGCGAGCTTGCGCCGGCCCGAACCCCCATCGCAGAATCGCGTCAGCTTGCCGTGGCGTCCAGTACCGCCGTGAGCGTGGCTCTCGCGCCGTGCTCGGCCAGAGCCGTGCGATAGCCCTCGAAGCTGGCGACGAAGTCCGCGTGCTCGGCGACACCGCTCGCTAGCAGCGGTTCGATCCGCAGCGCTTCGGACGGATCGCCCGATGCCAGTTGCCGACGCGCTTCATCGTCGAGGCGCGGCTCGGTCGTCTCGAAGGCATTGCCGCTGTCGTCCTGGCCCTGTAGCACGCGGCTCCAGGCGGCAAGGGTAAAGGCTGGGATGCGGTGGTCGACGCCGTGCGCGAGCATCTCGTTGAGCGTGGCGGTGAAATACACGGGTACCTTGGACGCGCTGTCCGAGGCTATGCGCGTCAGCTGGTCGTGCATCGCCTCGTTGGAGAAGCGTTCGAGCACGGTGTTCTTGTAGTCCACGAGATTCACGTCCCGCGGCGCCTCGAGCAGCGGCAGCACGATCTTGTCGAGGAAGCGTTCCAGCAGCACCGGCACCTGCGGGTCGCGCATCGCCTCGGCCACCTCGTGGTGGCCCAGCAGCAGGGCCGGGTAAGCCAGGGTGAGGTGGCTGGCGTTGAGCACGCGCACCTTCACCTGCTCCCACAGCTTCACTTCGTCGCTGAGTTGCACGCCCACATTTTCGAGCGCGGGGCGGCCGTCGGTGAAGCGGTCCTCGATCACCCACTGGGTGAAGTCCTCGGCCACCAGCGGGATGCGGTCGTCCAGGCCGCTGGCCGCGTTGAGGCGCGCGGCGTCTTCCGCGGACACCGACGGCGTGATGCGGTCGACCAGCGAGTTGGGAAAGGCGACGCTGGCTTCGATCCAGGCGCCGAGTTCCGGGTCGCGCGCGCTGGCGAAGCCGACGAAGGCAGTGCGCGCCACCTCGCCGTTGTGTCGCAGGTTGTCGCACGACACCACGGTGAACGGCTTGATGCCGGCCGCGCGTCGCCGCGCCAAGGCCTCGGTGACGAAGCCGAACACCGTGCGCGGCGCGCCGTTGCCGCCGAGGTCGTGGGCCACGTCCGGGTGGTCGGTGACGAAAGCGTCCGACTGCGGATCGACGTGATAGCCGCCCTCGGTGATGGTCAGCGTAACGATGCGCAGGTCCGGGCTGGTCAACAGCGCGAGCACCTCATCCGGCTGGTCCGGCCCGAGCAGGTAGTCGACCTGGGCGCCGATCACGCGCACGCCGGGTTCGCCCTTCGGCGGCGCGATGGTGAGCGAATACAGGCAATCCTGCGCGCGGTACTGCGCGGCCTTCTGCCGGCCCCGCTCGCCGCCGCCCAGGCCGATGCCGACGATGCCCCAGTCCTCCTGGCCAGGCAGGGCAAGACAGCGGTCGATGTAGAAGGCCTGATGCGCGCGATGGAAATTGCCCACGCCGAAATGCGCGATGCCGCGCTTGAGCCGGCTGCGGTCGTAGGGCGGTGCCGCCACCTTGGGCGGCAACTGCGAGAGCGTACTGGCGTTGAGTTCGGTCATGCTCGACTCTCCTTAACAAGCTGACTACGCGGGTTCGATTCCTGTCATCGGCTCCAGATCATCGCTGCAGAAACGCGGTCGTTCGGTTCGCGATTTCCTATTTCTCGTCGAGCAGGCGGAGGTCGGAAGGCTCGCGCAGGAGACCTTCGAGAATCTTGTTGCCCTCGGTGTTGTAGGGCTGGCGCATGTGCTCGTCCCACGCGGCGCGCGAGCGGAACATCTCGAGCATCACCCACGTGTCCGGGTCGTCCTGGGGCTGGACGAGGTGCATGAACACGCAGCCCGGCTCCTTGAGGGTGTTTTGCCGCATCGACTGCAGCTGCGCCTCAGCTTCGTCGAGCCGGTCGAGCCGAGGCCTGATGGTGACAACCAGGAACAGGGGTTTGTCCTGACTATCCTGGTCGCTCATGAGCCATTCCTTCCACTGGCGGACCGTCACCGGACGTCATCGTCCCCCCGGAATGGGAACCGCGATGGAATTTTGCAGCGTGTCGATGAAGGACTTCGAGTTCTTACTTTGCACGAACGCCGCCACCGCGTCATAGAGCGCCTGCTGGAAGGCGGATGGCATAAGTTCGCCGTGCGTCATCGATAGCAGAATTTTGTCGTGCCACAATGCCTCGGACGCCTGACGCTGATAAGCGGGTAGCGAGGACACATCGACATCGTTTCGTATTGGCACTGAGCCCTTCACCTTGTTGAAAGCGAGCGACGTCTTGGGATCAGCGATCGTCTCGAGGAACTTGACGGCATTCAGCCCGTCTTTGGCCTGAGCCGACACGACGAAGGTATCCACAATCGCCAGATAGGCGCCCGCAGTTCCGGGATAGGGCACGTATCCGAAGTCCTTGCCTTCGGTGGCGCCGTTCGCAACGAGCTCGCCATAAACGGAATCGTTCATCGACAGGAATGCGCAATCGCCGGAGGCCAACTTCTTCGCCGCTTGATCCCACGTCAGGGCACCGGCACTTGGATCGGCGCGGGACACGACGTCGCCGAATCGGGTCAGCGCGTCTTTGAGCTGAGGGCCGGTCCAGTCGAATGAGTCGTCACGAATCTTGGCCCAGCCGTCGCGGCCGATGACGCCGAGCAACGTGTTTTCGAAAAGCTCTGTGGCGGTGAAGCGATCTTTACCGCCCAGGCACAACGCTGTTCGTCCGCTTGCCGCTACTTTGGCCAGGTCACTGGCGAAATTCTGCGAGGTGTAGCCGGCGGCCGGAACAGCGATGCCGGCGTCATGCAGCACGCGCAGGTTGAACCAGAGATTATTGCCGCGGTGTGATCCTGTGGGCACGCCCCACGCCTTGACCCGATAGGTCGCCGCGTCGAGCAATGTCGCCGGCATGGTGTGATCCAAGCCCGTGCGTTCGTAGACGCCGGACACGTCTGCGATCCGGCCGGCGTCGACCCAGGCGCGCAGCGAACTGCCCAGGAATGTCTGCCACACATCGGGCGGATCACCGGCCCGCAGCCGTGCGGCGAGCGCGACCTGCACATTGCTCCCACCACCACCGGCGATGGCACCATCGATGATGTTCACCTTCGGATTGGCGGCCTTGAAGGTGTTCAGCAACACCTCGAAAGCCGGATGCTCGGACGGCGACACCCACCACGAGACAACCTCGAGCCGGTCCGTTGCATCTGTGAAGTTAGCCGCTTGTCCGCCACCGCCGCATGCCGCGACGACCAATGCCAGCGCAAGGATCCAGTAGCGTTTCATGCGCGTTCTCCAACCGGGTTCCGTTCGGCCTTCAGATCGAAGAGGGCAAAGCTGGTCACGACTGCGAAGCACACAGCAGGCACCACGAACGAGATCGCGGGGCTGGTGGCGTCGAGCAGTCGGCCCTGGACCAAAGGCATGATCGCCCCACCCACGATTGCCATCACCAGCCCGGCGGCGCCGAATTTTGTCGCCGGTCCCAGTCCCTGAAGAGCCACACCGTAGATCGTTGGAAACATCAGTGACAGGCAGAAGGACACTGCGACGAGGGCCACAACGCCGGCCATGTTGGGAGAAAACATCGCAAAAATGCAGAGTAATACCGCGAGCGCCCCGAGCACCGCGAGCACAGCCGTCGCGCGGACCCGCCCGATCACCCAGGTCATGACGAATCGCGAGATCAGGAACACGATCAGGCTCACCTGCAGCAGGAATCCGCCCAACTGGAGCGATCCACCCAGCGCCTGTTGTGAGTACTGGATGAGGTATGTCCATGTGCAGACCTGGGCCGCGACGTTGAAGAACTGCGCTATCACGCCGAACACGTAGTGCTTGTTCGACAGCAGAATCTTCAATGGCGATTTCCCTGCCAGGTCGCCCGACGGGTATTCCTCGACGATTTTCGGGGACTTCTGGAACGCAAAAACAAACGCTATCGCAATCAAGACAAATCCCAGACCGAGATACGGTCCCATCACCGCACCGAGTTCACCGGCGCGGATCGTCCGTACCTCGGCAGGCGACAAATTGGCCATATTCACCGGCTCGTCCAACTTGGGCAGGATAAGGGTGGCGGCCAGCAGCACACCGATGTTTGTGCCCACCGGGTTGAAGGCTTGCGCGAAGTTGAGCCGCCGGGTCGCGGTCTGTTCGGGACCCAGCGACAAGACGTAGGGATTGGCCGAAGTCTCCAATATCGAGCAGCCCGCGGCTATCGCGAACAATGCGACCAGGAACGCTTCGTACGTCATGATCTTGCTCGCCGGATAGAACGCAAACGCGCCCACCGCAGCTAGCAGAAGGCCCGTCAGAAGACCAGCCTTGTATCCGAACCGCTGATTGATGAACGCGGCCGGAATTGCCAGCAAAAAATACGCGCCGAAGTACGCCAACTGAACCAGCGAGGCCTGGAAAGTACTCATATCGAAGATGCGCTTGAAGCCCGCCACCATGGGAGTGGTGAGGTCCGCCGCCACACCCCATGCGGTAAAACAGCAGATGAGGACACCGAACAGCACCCACATCTTCGGAAACACCAAGGCTGGTTTCGCCGTGGTCGCTGGGACTTCGGCGGGTTGATCGGCGTGCTCGGTAGTCGTCATGCTCCGGTGCCCCCTCCCGTCATTGAGAACCGTTCAGATCCCCCCGACGTGTGATCTAAATCACGCTACTCACGTGGCGCGCCTGACGGAGCGGTTTGTACGAGCAGGAAGATGCGGACCGTTCAGTCCTCGGTGAGCCGGTTGGCCGCCCGATCGCGGGTGGCCCGATCCGGCAGCGCGGCGCCCGGCCGTGCGACGGTCAGCGCCGCCGACAGCGCGGCGACCTTGAGCACCTCACGCAGCACGTCCGCACGGATGTCGCGCAGTTGGCCGCGCCGGTGTCCGCCGAGCACGCCAAGGTCCCAGAGCGCGTCGATCAAGCCGGTCATGAAGGCGTCACCGGCACCCACCGTGTCCACCACCTCGGCGGGATAGGCCGGGATCCGTTCGTCGCCGTCCGCACAAATCGCGAACGAGCCATGAGCACCGAACGTGACGGCGACGATCGACGGGCCGAGCGTCAGCCAGCGCGCCGCCAGCTCCTCCGGCGACGAGTGTGGGTCGAGCCAGCGCATGTCCTCGTCGCTGGCCTTCACCACGTCTGAGCGGGCGACGACGGTCTCCACGCGGGACAGTGCCTCTTCGGCGTCCTCGAAGAAGGCGGATCGGATGTTGGGGTCGAATGAAATCGTCGACATCGCCGCATTTGCGTCGATCAACTCGGCGACCGCGTCGCAACCCGGCTCGAGTGCGGTGGCGATGGATCCGGTGTGCAGCACCAACGGTGCCATCAATCCGGGGTTCGGCGATAGCTGCCATTCAATGTCGAACTGATAAGTCGCCGAGCCCTTTTCATCCAGTTCCGCCCGCGCGGTGGCGGTTCGGGTTGCCCCTACGCTGCCTTCGGCAAGGTCCACGCCGCTGTCGTGAAGGTAGTCCGCTATTCGCCGGCCGCGGCGGTCGTCGCCGATCCACGTCAGGAACTCGACACGCCGGCCGAGTAGGGCCAGCCCGACCGCCACATTCAGCGGGCTACCGCCGACATGTTCCCCAAGCGCCTGGCCCTCGTGCTGGACGATGTCGATGAGCGCTTCTCCGACGACAAGGGCGGTATCAGTCATCGCACTCCTTCGATGGGGTAGCGAACCGAGCGTATCGCTGGTGGCGTCGATCATTCCGCCTTCTGACACAGGCAGTACCCCGAATCTTGATCGAAAAGACCGGCCGTCCAGACTGTTCCCGTCGCGCGTGTTCGCATCGGGTTCACCCTGTTCTGTTCCCAAATCCGTTCCCAACACAGCAAGCCGCAAGTGCAGCCGCCTCGGCGTCTCGGGGCCGGAAGCGGGAGCTTCGTTATCCGGATAGACGTGCGTGATAGGACCGATTGCGCCGCTGTCGGTGAGCGACATGAGTGGCCACCAGATTCTCCTCCCCAGTCGCAAATGCGGAGGGCAATCATGGTGTCCGGGCATCGAAGCGTTACAGCGATTTTCGGGTTTGCTCGGCGACTAGCGCGGACTGAAACTGGTTGACCAGAGTATGAGGCCTCGAGCCGGTAGGCGCCTTGTCGCGAACGATTCTGGGATCTCAGTCCACGGCATACCCAGGTCCGAAGGACACCGGCGTACCCGCTCGATCCAGTCGCCCGGCCAGATACTGCAATTCGGACGGTGATGGAGCTGTGGCGCAGAATCGGCCGTCGAAGTGCGGCACTGGAACTGTTGGGCACCTGGATCAGGTCGCCGGCCGGGTCCATGATCGGACGTTCGAAATGCCGCATCTCCTGGGTGATGCGCAGCATCTGTTCCGCACCCAGGTCCGGACTGGTTGCCGGTTTCGTGAACGAAGAAGCCCAAGACGACTTTTAGGCGGGGAAGGCCCTGCGCGAAGCTGATGTGAGGATTTTCTTGACTGGTATCAAGAAGTACCCCCTTTCGCGTGCGTGGAGAGGTTTGTGATCACACAGTGATGGGAACGCGGGTTGTGCCGATTCGCGAGGAGGCGATCATGGCGACACCCGCTAAGACCCACGATGTGATCCGCAGTCTCATTCCCGCCCGGATCGACCGGCTGCCGTGGTCGCCATTTCATACGCGGATGGTGGTCGCGCTGGGTGTGGCCTGGATCCTCGATGGTCTAGAGATCACGGTGGCTAGCGCGGTGGCCGACACGCTGACCCAGCCCGAGACGCTCGGTCTGTCTTCGGCGGCGGTCGGGCTCATCGCCACCGTGTACCTGGCTGGCGAGGTGGTCGGCGCGCTGTTCTTCGGGCGCCTGTCGGACAAGCTCGGCCGACGCAACCTTTTCATGATCACCTTGGGTGTGTACCTCGTGGGCAGCGGTCTCACCGCGTTCACATTGGGCAATAGCGCGGGCTGGATCGTCTACCTTTACATCACCCGGTTTATCGCCGGTATGGGCATCGGCGGGGAATACGCTGCCATCAACTCGGCGATCGACGAACTGATCCCGGCCCGATTCCGGGGCAGGGTCGACATCGCGATAAACGGCACGTACTGGGCCGGTGCGATCCTCGGCACGCTTGGCACGTTCATCTTCCTTAAGGCGATCGACCTGAGCCTGGGCTGGCGGCTCGCCTTCCTGATCGGCCCGGTCCTGGGCCTGGTGATCCTGCTGGTGCGGCGGAACTTACCGGAAAGCCCGCGCTGGCAGGTTATGAACGGGCGGGTGGAGGCCGCCGAGCGCTCGATCGCCCACATTGAACACGAGGTGGAGTCCACCGGTATCACGCTGCCCGCGGTCGACGACAGCAAGGCTATCGAGCTGCAACCCACCGAAAAGATCGGCTACCTGGCACTGACGCGAGTGCTTTTCCGCGACTACCCGAGCCGGTCCGTGCTGGGTGCGGTGCTCATGATCAGCCAGTCGTTTCTGTATAACGCGATCTTCTTCACCTACACCCTGGTGCTCGGCAAGTTCTACGGGGTGGCCTCGGCGTCGGCGCCGCTGTACCTGATCGCGTTCGCCGTCGGGAACCTCGCGGGGCCGTTGACCCTCGGGCACTTCTTCGACACCATCGGCCGCAGGAAGATGATCACCGGCACCTATCTGCTGTCCGGTGTGCTGCTGGCCGTGAGCGCGGTCTTGTTCAACGCTGGGATGCTCAACGCAATTACTCAGACCATTGCCTGGTGCGTCATCTTCTATTTCGCGTCGGCTGGGGCCAGCGCTGCCTACCTCACCGTGAGCGAGATCTTTCCGCTGGAGGTTCGGGCGAAGGCGATCGCGGTGTTCTTCGCCATCGCCCAATGCTTTGGGGCCCTCGGTCCGGTCATCTACGGCGCGCTCATCGGCGATGGCTCCCAGCCCTTCCTGCTGTTCCTGGGCTACTTGCTCGGTGCGGCAGTGATGATGGCCGGGGGACTGGTCGCCTGGTTCCTCGCGGTCGATGCCGAAGGCAAGTCGCTGGAAGACATCGCGACTCCACTGGCAGCCGCCGGCGCACGCCGCCGGACGGGTTCAGTCCGTGCGGAGGGGGCAACCCGGCCCTACTCGCCCTGAGTCCTGGCGGATCGTGGGTGAAGTCGGGTTGCCAGCACTAGCAGCGCCCAACATCGAATCGGTCGCAACCTCAAATTGGGGAACGCCGACCAACCAGCTGGACATCCATGGAACCGATCTCCCGTCGAGGCCTGCTGTGCCACGCTGACCACAAGTCTGACGACAACCCTGACGACAGGCGCTCGCTGACCTTCAGAACCTCCCTGCCGCAGAGCGTTTCAAAACCCTCCTGGAGGACCACGGTCCCGATGAGGCGCTGCGCATCATCGAGCTCGACCGGTCGCCACGTCCCCACCATCACCGAGTGGCTGACCACCCACATCGACAGCCTGACCGGCGTCCAGCCGGCCACCATCGCGCTACCGCACCTACGTCGCCCGCGACGTGGATCCGGTGTTCGGGTCTATGCCGGTCTCGGCGGTCACTTAGACCACGATCGCGCGTTGGGTGAAGCAGCTTGGCGGCAGCGGCAAGACCATCTCGAACAAGCACGGTTTCTCTCAGGGGCATTCAATGCCGGGGTGCGCGCCGGGGTGATGGCGTCCAATCCTTGTCAGGGTCGGCGTCTGCCGCATACCCGAGTCGAGGAGACGGTGTTCTTAAAACCGCCGGAGTTCACCTTGCTGCGAGATCAGATCGACAAGCAACAGTGGAAGAGCCTTACCACTTGGTTGGTCACGACCGGTACGCGCTTCTCCGAGGCCACCGCGCTCAGCGCGGCCGACAAGCCCGAACCCGCGATGTTCATGTCAGACCCAGCAACGGTATATACTTGATACGAATATGATATATACCGGATTTGGAGGGTTAATTGACTAAGCGATTGATTGACCTGGACGACGACCTCCTCGCAGCGGCGCAGCGTGAACTAAGCACCACTGGTGTCTCGGACACCGTACGAATCGCGCTGCAGCAAGCTGCTGCCAAATCCGCCCGGGCCCGCCAGGTCGAATGGCTCGAGCAGGGTGGGCTGGAGAGCATGGCCGGTCCGGATGAGCGTGGGGAAGTGTGGCGCTGATCGCGCGTTTTCTGATCGATACCAGCGCCGCGGCGAGGATGCGTCACGCAGAGGTATCTCGGCGCCTGCGGCCTCTGATCGAAGGCGGTGTAGTGGCCACCACAGCCTCGCTGGACGCCGAGGCGCTCTACAGTGCCCGCGGGACGGGCGAATACGAGCAGCTCTGGGCGGACCGTCGCGCCGCCTACGAGTATCTGCCGACCAATGACGAGCATTGGCAGACCGCGCTGAGCGCACAGCGAGCACTGGCACGAACGGGCCAACATCGAGCCGTCGGCATGGCGGACCTGCTCACCGCGACCCTGGCCGCCGCGCATCAACTCACCGTCGTGCACTACGACGCTGACTTCGAGACAGCCGCAACGGTGTTGACATTCAATCACCACTGGGTGCTGCCGCGGGGGAGCGTCTAGCCAAGAATTCCAAGACGGCTCTCATGTGTGCACCGACAGGTCGTTGGGTGCGCGTGGCGCGGGCACGTCGTTGTGGCGGCGAAGACCTTTCAACGTTCGCCTTGCCTACCGCCAACTGATTTCAGGCTCCGCGGCGTGCCTGCCGCCGCCGGCCGAACCTGCTGTGCTTCGACAGCCCGGATGGCGAGGGCGGATCAGGTTGGCGCGCGTCGAGGCTCATCGCTTCGATTTGTGGTTCGGTCATCGCCCAGCGTCCGGCGCGCTTCATGCCGGCGAACGTGTGGTCACGCAGCTTCGATCGAAGGTACGACTGCGAGACTCCCAATATCTTGGCGGCTTCGGCTAAGTCGTAGATGGTAGGAATCATGCAGGTTCCTCGGTGTGGTCACGCCCATCCCATCGGCACCTCGGCGCTGCTTTATCCCCGGCAGCGGTGGCTTGGCGTCGGATCTCACGAACAGATCTGCAACGAGAAGCTCTGGGCATAGCCCATTTTATTGACGCCGCGGAGGAGTTCCTGCGCCCGCATCAGGACCTCGCCCGCGCTCGCGGCCACCGCTCCACGATTGCGCGCCTCGGTTACGCACAGGGTCGGCTGCTGGGCGCGACGGGTGATCTGCCGGTGCCCGGCGAGCGTTCGAGGAGTCGCTCGCGCTGCTCGACGGGCTGCCGCTGCGGTACGACCTCGCAAGGGTCAACTTCGCTTACGGCCAGACGCTGCGTCGGGCCGGCAAGCGGCGCGAGGCCGACGCGGTCATCAGCACCGCGCGCGATCTCTATCTGTCCCTCGGTGCGCACACCTACGTCCAGCGGTGCGAGCGCGAGCTCAAGGCCGGCGGGATGAACCCCCTGCCCGGGCCGCGGGGCCACATCGAGCTCACCCCACAGGAGGAGGCGGTGACCTTGCTGGTCGCGCAGGGACTGTCCAACCGGGAGGTCGCCGCTGAGCTGTACGTCTCGCCGAAGACCGTGCAGTACCACCTCACCCGCATCTACGCCAAGCTCGGCGTCCGTTCGCGAGTGGAGCTGGCCGCCGTACGGCGTTAGATGGCGGTCGGCGGATCCACTACGGGCGCGGCGGTTTTCGCCACCACGTCGGAGTACTCCACTCCCGGTGCCAGCTCGACGACCTCGAAGGCGACGCCGGCCACGTTGAACACGCCGAGGTCGGTGATGACCCGACGGACTACAGCGCGGCCGGTCAGCGGCAGGTCGCAGTGGGTGACCAGCTTGGCCTCACCCTTCTTGGTCACGTGGTCCATCAGGACGATGACCCGGTCGGCGCCGTTGACCAGGTCCATCGCGCCGCCCATCCCCTTGACCATCGCGCCGGGCACCATCCAGTTGGCGAGGTCGCCGTTCACAGCGACCTGCATGGCGCCCAGCACGGCGACGTCGACGTGGCCGCCGCGGATCATGGCGAAACTAGTCGCGGAATCAAAGTAGGACGCCCCCGGGACCACCGAGACGGTCTGCTTACCGGCATTGATCAAATCGGGGTCGACCTCGTCCTCGTAGGGAAACGGGCCCACCCCGAGGATGCCGTTCTCGGCGTGCAGGGTGACGTCGGAGCCCTCGGGGAGGTGATCCGGGATCAGGGTGGGCAGGCCGATGCCGAGGTTGACGTAGTCGCCGTCGCGCAGCTCCTGCGCGGCGCGCACGGCCATCTCGTCGCGGGTCCAGCTCATCGGATCGTCTCCTGTTGCTCGGCCGGCCGGGGTCCGATGTCGCCGGCCGAGCGGCTCCGGGGGCGGGTGGTGCGTTTCTCGATGTCCTTGTGGGCGGCCTGCTCCGGGGTCAGCGCGATGATCCGCTTAACGAAGATGCTGGGCAGGTGGATGTCATCGGGGTGCATCTCGCCGACCTCGACGACGCGTTCGGCCTCGACGACGGTGATCCGCCCGGACATGGCCGCCGGTGGGTTGAAGTTGCGGGCGGCGGCGTGGAACCGGCAGTTGCCGGCCTTGTCCACGACGGCCGCGCGGATGAGCGCGTAGTCGGTGACGATCGACTCCTCGAGGACCATCTCCTGCCCACCGAAGGTGCGGACTTCCTTCGGCGGCGAGGCCAGCGCGACGGCGC
The DNA here is from genome assembly GCA_963800125.1 of uncultured Actinomycetota bacterium. Classification (GTDB taxonomy): domain Bacteria; phylum Actinomycetota; class Actinomycetes; order Mycobacteriales; family Mycobacteriaceae; genus Mycobacterium. The sequence continues at coordinate 12,223 of CAWDAC010000012.1, forward strand.
CGTCCGGGTGGTAGCGCCAGGGCAGGCCGCCCTCGGCGACCAGGGTGCCGACGCCGGTGGGGGTGAAGAAGGCGCCGATGCCGCTGCCGCCGGCACGCATCCGCTCTGCCAGGGTGCCCTGCGGGGTCAGCTCCACCGTCAGTTCACCGGCCAGGTATTGCCGGCCGAACTCCTTGTTCTCACCGACGTAGGAGGCGATGACCCGGCTGATCCGGCGGGCCTCCAGCAGCAGGCCGAGTCCGGCGCCGTCCACACCGCAGTTGTTGGACACGATGGTCAGGTCGGAGGCGCCCTGCTCGAGCAGTGCCTCGATGAGGAACCACGGGATGCCGGCCAGGCCGAAGCCGCCGACGGCCAGGCTGGCGCCGTCGGGGATGTCGGCGACCGCCTCGGCGGCGGATCCGACCACTTTGTTGAGGGTCATGACTGCTCCAGGTGATTGATGAGGGCGGGGGTGATGACGTCGGGCCGCTCGGTGACGACGTGACCGACCTGCACCGCACTCATAGGACCGCCTCGAAGACCGCGGCCAGGCCCTGGCCGCCGCCGATGCACATCGTTTCGAGGACGCGGCCCGCCCCGCGGCGCTTGGCCTCGTGTGCGGCGGTGGCGAGGATGCGGGCGCCAGTGGCGCCGATGGGGTGGCCGAGGGAAATGCCAGAGCCGTTGGGGTTGAGCCGGTCATCGAGCGGGTCGACCTTCCACTCGTGCAGGACGGCGAGGACTTGGGCGGCGAAGGCCTCGTTGAGCTCGATGAGGTCGATCTCGTCGAGCGAAAGGGCGGCACGGTCGAGGGCTGCCGCGGCGGCGCTGACCGGGCCGATGCCCATGCGCTCCGGGGCGCAGCCGGTCACCGCCCAGGACCGCAGCGCCAGCAGTGGGACCAGCCCGCGCCTGTCGGCCTCGGCGCGGGTGGTGACGACGCACATTGCGGCGCCGTCGTTCTGCCCGGAGGCGTTGCCGGCGGTGACGGTTGACTCGGGATCGAGCTTGACCCGAATCGGGCGAAGCGCGCCCAAGCCCTCGACGGTCGCGTCGGCCCGGGGGTTCTCGTCGCGGTCGATGACCGTGTCGGGCTTGCCGCGCTTGCCGGGAACCGTGACCGGGACGAGCTCGTCGGCGAACTTCCCGGCCTCGTGAGCGGCGACGGCGCGGTGATGTGAGCGCACCGCCAGCTCGTCCTGTTCCTCGCGGGAGATGTTGTATGCCTTGCGGAGGTTCTCGGCCGTCTCGATCATCCCGCCAGGCACCGGATGGGAGGCGCCGCCCGCGGTCTCGCGGGCGCGGTCGAGGCGGTCCATAAGCTGGATGCCGCCTTGTTTGACGCCGCTGCGCAGGCCGAGGGCGTAATGCTCGACGTTCGACATCGACTCCGCCCCGCCGGCCACGACTAGGCGAGCAGCGCCGGTGGCGACCTGCGCGGCACCGTACAGGACAGCCTGCAGGCCCGAGCCGCAGCGGCGGTCGATCTGCAGGCCCGGCACGCCGGTGCCCAGGCCGGCGTCGAGCGCGGCTATCCGACCGATCGAAGGCGATTCGCCGTTGGCGTAGCCGTTGCCGAGGATCACGTCGTCGACGTCGCCCTCGCCCAGCCCGGTCCGGCGGGCGAGTTCGGAAAGGATCACGACCGCCAGTTCGGTGGCCGAAAGCTGGGCGAGCGCGCCGCCCATGCGCCCCACCGGGGTGCGCAGCGGCTCGCAGATGACAACATCCGTGCTTGCACTCATGTAGTTGACCGTAAGCCGACGCCCTGATATTGAGAAGTATCTATTTCTTGCTCATTGAGAGGTCTAGAGTCTTAGTCTGTGGAGCTGCGGCATCTTCGCTACTTCCGGGCCGTCGCCGAAGAGTTGCACTTCGGCCGGGCCGCCGATCGGCTGCACATCGCGCAGCCGCCGCTGTCGCAGCAGATCCGCCAGCTTGAGCGCGAGCTCGCGGTCACCCTCCTTGTCCGGACCACACGGAAGGTCGAGCTGACTCCGGCGGGCGAGACCTACCTCAAGCGGGTGGTGGCGATTCTCGACGCGGTCGACGAAGCGGGTGGGCAGGCCCGGCGCATCGCGGAAGGGGCGGAGGGCCAACTCGCCATCGGGTGTGTTGGCTCGGCGACGTACTCCCTACTGCCCAGGCTGGTTCGCGCGCTGCGCGAGGAACTGCCAGGGGTCGATGTGAGCGTCCGCGGCGAGATGCTGGCGCCAGCCCAGATCACTGCACTGCTAACCGGCGAGATCGACCTCGCTCTGCTGCGACCGCCCATCGAGCAGTCGGGCGTGTTGGTCGAGACGGTGCGCCGCGATCGGTTAATTGTCGCGCTGCCCGAGGGCCACGCGCTCGCGACCCGCGACGACCTCAGCGTCAGCGATCTGCGTGACGAGGAGTTCGTCGCCCACGCCGGCCATGGCCGTTCCGTCATGAGCAGTATCCTGACGGCGATGTGCGCGGACGCGGGGTTTGTGCCCCGGATTCGCCATGAGGTGGAGGAGACGTCCACGCTGGTGACACTGGTTTCGGCGGGGCTCGGTGTCGCGATCGTCCCCGAACCGACCGCGGCCCTCGACATCGCGGGGGTCTGCTACCGGCCGCTGACCCCTGACGCGCTCGGCGTGGATTTGGACGTTGCGCGGGTGGCGACGGCGAACTCGTCCCTGCTGGATAACGTCCTTACGGTCCTGCGGCAGGTCGCTGCCGCGTAACCGGAGTCTTCAATGCGCGGCCGAAGTAAGCCGCCGCAGCGGCATTTTGACGACGGGCTGCTTTCGGGTCGATAGAGTTTCTGCCATGACGATGATGTCCGAGCATGAGCGATCCGAGCGGTTCGAGGCGCAACGGCAGCGCATCCGCGAGCAGTACCTGCGTCCCGCCGACGAGCGCTCGGCCTCGTCGGCACGGGGTTTGCACCACACCGCCCTGGTGAGCAGCGACGTCGAGCAAACCGTCCGGTTCTACCAAGATCTGCTTGAGTTTCCGCTGACCGAACTGATCGAGAACCGTGACTATCCCGGCTCGTCGCATTTCTTTTTCGACATCGGCAATGACAACCTGCTGGCGTTCTTCGACTTTCCCGGCCTCGATCAGGGCCCCTACCGGGAGGTCCTCGGCGGGCTGCACCACCTCGCGATCAGCGTGGAGCCGTCGCGCTGGGAGCGGTTGCGGGACAAGCTCACCGCGGCCGGCGTGGAGTTCGCCGAGCACAGCGGCGTCTCGCTATATTTTCGGGACCCGGATGGGGCCCGCATCGAACTGATCGCCGATCCGCTTGGGGAGATGTACGGCAGCAAGGTGCTGTAGGGCGTCAGATCGGCAGCGCGAGAATGCGGCTCATCACGTCGAGCAGTTCCGCTGCCGGGTCGTCGGCCATTCCGTTCGCCCGCCAGGCGACGTGCATATCGGGCCGCACCAGCACGCAGCCGTCTTCGCCGACCTCGCGTGCCCGCGCCCAGTCCTCGTAGAGATCCTGATACTCGCGGGCGGGGCCGACCACATGGGCTGCCACGTCGATGCCGAGCTTGTCGGCGACCACTGCGGCGGCATCGGCCCAGGCGGTGCCGCTGATTCCGGTGAGCAGGCAGAACCGTCCGTGCCCGGCGAGATCGTGCGTGCTGATCGTGCGACCGTCCCGTTTACCCAACCAGACGTGCGGGAGTCGCGCGCCCGGCCAGGTGGTCGGGTGGTAGTAGAGTTCGGGATCGCGGGTGTAGGCGGGCTGGGGTGTGCCATCGGGTATGACGGCTGCCGAGGCGTAGCGCTGCCCGAGTTCGACACCGTGCGCGTTGAACTCATAGTCCTTCAGCTCCAACGCCTTACGCAGTGCCTCACGCTTGCGAGCTGCGTCCGGGGTGTTGTCCACCCGGTCGGCGATGCGCGCCTGCATCGTCTCCGGATCGCTGGTGTCGTCGAACCCGAGCGCCTGCAGGATGGCGCCGAATTCCTCGATGCTTTTGTTGGCCCGCAACACGATCTGCTTGCCGACCGGCGTCCGTTCGGCGTCGTAGGAATCCAGCAGCCTCGCGCCAGCCTTGTCCTTCAGCACGTAGGCAAGCTTCCAGGCAAGGTTGTAGGCATCCTGGATGGAGGTGTTGGATCCCAGTCCGTTCGACGGGGGATGGCGGTGCACCGCATCGCCGGCGCAGAACACCCGCCCGGATCGGTACGACGTGGCGTACATCCTGTTGTTGCCCCACAACGAAATCGAGCGGATGGTCACCGGGATGGTGTCGTCACCGATCAGCTGATGCACGATCCGGGTTGCGAGTTCGTCGTCGACGTCCGGCGGCGGCTGGGCGATGTCGTATCCCCAGACAATCAGCCATTCGTTCCACGGCCGCACCATCCGGACCAGCCCCAGACCGATGCCGCCGACGTCCGCGCCGGGTTGCAGCACCCAGTACAGGACGCTGGGCCGGTGCTCCACGAGGTGCGAAAGGTCGGCATGGAAAACGATGTTCATACTGCCCGCGATGTCCATCTGTCCCTCGAACGGCAGCCCGATGTCCGCGGCCACCTGGCTGCGCCCACCGTCGGCGCCGATGACGTACTTGGCGCGAATTGTCGAACGGGCGCCGGTGATTCGATCACGCACCTGCACGTCCACACCGTCGGCGTCTTGGGTGAGGCCCAGATACTCGGTGTCGAAACGGATCCGGCTGCCCCGGGTTGCCGCGTGCCCCACGATGATCGGCTCCAGCAGCGTTTGCGGGATATCGCAGTTGAGGGTCGGGCTGGCCTGGATGTAGTCCGCCTCGCGCGCCGGGTGCGTTCCCCACGCCCGCACCCGGCCCAACTCGTCGCCGGTGAGGCTGGTGCAGAACACGGTTTCGCCCATCAGCTCGTGCGGCGCGGCCTGGGCCAGCACGTCCTCCTCGATGCCGAGATCGCGAAACACCTCCATCGTGCGCTGATTGGTGATGTGGGCGCGCGGCGTGTTCGCCGTCCACCGGTACTTGGTCAGCACCATGTGCTCGACCCCGAGGGTGGCGAGCGCCAGCGCGGCGGCGCCGCCGGCCGGGCCGCTACCGATGATCAGCACATCGGTTTCCAGATCTCCGGAGGGAACCGATGGAGCGGTGTCGAGCGGGGCGCCCGCCGCGGCGTCGGACGGGTTGGTCATGAGGGGTCCTCCTGTGGTGCAAGCACGATGTCGAAGTTGATCAGGTGGTAGGGACGGTCGATGGGACTGCCGTCGGGCGCGGTTCCCGCGGGATGTTCGGTGGCGTCGACGATCAGGCTGTTCTTGACGCCGAATACCGCGTCGGACGCCAGGTACTTGTCGCCCGCGACGAAGATGTGCGTGATCAGGGTGCGGTGGCCCGGGGCGTCGACCTTGTAGTGCAGGTGCGCGGGCCGCATCGGGCTGCGGTCGGCGGCTCGCAGCAGATCGCCGACCGGTCCGTCGTAGGGAATTGGATAGGGCGCGGGTAGCACGGACCAGAAGCGGTATTCGCCGTCGGCTGCGGCGCGCTGCCAGGCCCGGCCGGCGCTGCGATCGTCGGCGTACTGGACGTCGTAGAAGCCGTCCTCGTCGGCTTCCCAGACCTCGATCCGCGCTCCTGGCAGCGGCGTGCCATCGGCGGAACGGACGGTCCCGGATACATAGCACGGGCTGCCCTTCGCGCCGCGGGCAATGTCGCCGCCCAGCGGCACTTCGGGCGCGTCCTCGACGAAGAACGGTCCGAAAACGGTGGATTCGGTGGCGCCGGTTGTGGCCGGGGCGTTGACCGCGACGGTCAGCATGGAGAGGCCGAGCACGTCGGACAGCAGAATGAACTCCTGCCGCTTGTCCGTCGTGGTATGGCCCACTCGGGTCAGAAAGTCGATGCCGCGCTGCCATTCCGCCTCGGTGAGCCGGACCTCGCGCGCGAAATCGTGCAGATGTCGGACCAGGCTGCTCATCACCTCGCGCAAGCGTTGCGAGGGGGCGCCGGCGAAACTCGCGATCACCTCGTCGGTGACGGCCTGTTCTCGAATCTCCTGCATGCTCATGGTTTCTCCTCCTCCGTCTCGCCCGACCACGCCGCCTCGAGCAGCGAACGCAGCGCGACCGTGGTCACCGGAACGGGGTTGTCGGCCGGGACCGCGGGCTCGATCAGGGCAACCGCCTCGTCCAGTTGGTCGTTGCGTAATCCGATGTCGCGCAGCCCCGTTGGGATACCGACCCGTTTCGACAGGCTCCGCAGGCCGGCGACGGGGTCGGCAAAACCAAGGGCGCGGCCGATGCGTGCCGCGGCCGAGGTCGCGCCGGGCGCGTTGAACGCCAGGACGTGCGGCAGCACAATCGCGTGCGTTTCGGCGTGCGGCAGGTCGTAGGCGCCGCCGAGCACATGGCAGATCTTGTGATGCAGTCCGGAACCCGCGACGGCGAACGCGCTGCCCGCAAGATAGGCCCCATACAGCAGATCCGAGCGGGCATCAAGGTCGCTACCGTCGACGACGACGGCGGGGAGTCCGGTCGCCAGGGCGCGGATCCCTTCTTCGGCGGCAAGCGAGCTGATCGGATTGCGTCGCGGCGCCCAGAACGCCTCCACGCAGTGCGCCATCGCGTTCAAGCCGCTGGCGGCGGACAGCCCGGCGGGTAATGACACCGTGAGTTCGGGGTCGTAAATCACCACGCGCGGCAGCACCACCGGATCGCTGCCGGTGCGCTTGCGCTCGCCTTCGGTGAGACCCCACACAGGAGTCACCTCGGAGCCGGCGTAGGTGGTGGGGACGGCGACGATGGGCAGCCCCGTGGTCAGCGCGACCGCCTTGGCGGTCCCGGTGGTGGAACCTCCGCCGACGCTGAGCAGCGCATCCACGCCGACCTCGGCCGCCATCGCGCGCGCCGCCTCGGCGACCGCCACCGGCACGTGCGGGCGGACGCCGGCAAACGTCGCAACGATGCGATCGGCAATCGGCGTCAACAGCTCCCGTGCCTTCGCCTCTTCGGAGGCGGTCGCGATCAGCAGCAACCGGGAACTCCCGAGCCGATCCACCTCGCCGGCAAGCCGCTGCCGAGCCGCGCCCCGGCCGAAGACGATCCGTCCGGGCAGCGCGTCGTAGCTGAACTCCAGCACCGTCAACCTTCCGATCTCAGTTCGGCTTCGTGATGTCGTTCACACTTCTCCGCTCCGAGGTATATGTCCAATACCTATTTGCTGCCTCAGCCATATACTTAGGTATGGACCTGCGCCAACTTCGGTACTTCGTGACGGTTGCCGAGGAGCATTCGGTGACCCGGGCAGCCGCACGGCTGCACCTGACGCAGCCGCCACTGACGATGCAGTTGTCCCGCCTGGAACGCGAGCTCGGGGTCCCGCTGCTGATTCGGCATCGCCGCGGCGTCGACCTGACCGACGCCGGCCGGTACCTTTCGACTCACGCGCGACGGCTGCTCGCCGAGGTCGACGCGCTCGCGCAGTCGATCCGGCAGCTGGGGGAGGGGCGCAGCGGGCGGCTTGCGCTCGCGTTCGACTCGGCGACCGCTTGGGCGCTGTTGCCGCAACTCCTGGAACGCTTCCGGGTCGATCGTCCCGACGTGGTGCTCGACGTCAGCGAGGAGACCGCGGACGGCGTGCTGGAGGCAGTTCGCTTGCGCCGCACCGACCTTGGGCTGGTGCACCTGCCGCCACCGACGGTCGCGCAGACCCGGGACCCGCAGCTGGACTTCGCAGTTGTCCATCGCGAGCCGCTGGTTGCGGTGCTGCCCGCGGCGCTCGCCACGCAGCACGGCGAGCGGGCCGACCTCGCAGCGCTGGCCGCACAGCAATTTCTGGCCCCGGCACCCGGCGCGTGGGGCGGGCTGCACCGGCACCTCGTCGAGGCGTGTCGGCAGGCCGGATTCGAGCCGAACGTGCGCGATGTCAAACTCGTCCCCACGGTGGTGGCGTTGGTCGGTGCCGGCCTCGGCGTCTCGATCCTGCCGTCATCGGTGCGAGCCGTCAGCGGCGACAAGGTCGCGGTACTGCCCCTTGCCCAGCCCGTGCCGGTGGTCGAAACCGCACTCGTTCGGCGTCGCGATGAACCGCCCGCGCCGCCCGCAAGGCATCTGCTGCGGCTTGCCCTTTCCACCCCGGAGCCGGACATGCTTGCCCCCGAGCTCGCCCCCACCCGCACCGAACGGGACGCGGTGTGGCGGTGGGGCGAGTAGCCGCTTCGCTACCGGCGGGCAGCAGCAGCCGCTTGAGCCTGACTTCTGAGGACCTCAGCCGCGGACAGTCCGCGCAGGAACAGCAAGGTGCCCTTCAACAACAGGCCCGCGCAACGATCACGTTGGGGAAGAGGCGTTTCCGGGTCGAGCCCGACGGATTCGCCGAATGACCAGGGGTTCGAATCCCCTTAGCTCCACCAGGAAATATGTGGGTTTTTCACCCACGTTCTCACAGTCCCCTCGACGATTTGGTCGCCGAAGCGCAGCCTGCTCCGACTGATGACGATCGTGCCCGCAGCCGCGATGGTGTCGGGATGTGTGTGCGAGCCAACCGTCACGCGCTGGCGCTGGCGGGCGAGCGCCACGGCCCGGCTGGCCGACGGTTGGCGTTGCGCTGGTGTGATAACCCGCTGTGTGTCCGGCTGACGAATCCACTGGAGGTCGCACCGCGCGGCGGGTGCATGTGGTGGCGGTGATCAGGTGGAGAAGATGCCGCGGATGGCCCGGGGCGACGACGGCAAGGCGGGCAGGCGGGTGGTGAAGGTTACGCCGTGGCCCGGGGTGCTGTGTGCGGTGATGGTGCCGCCGTGGGCCGTGACGAGCTGGGCGACGACGGCCAGCCCGATGCCCGAGCCGGCAGCGCGCGCAGTGCGGCTGCGATAGTAGCGTTCGAAGATGTGGGGCAGGTCGTCGGCGGGGATGCCGGGTCCGGTGTCGGCGATGGTGAGTTCGGCCCACCCCTCGGTCTGGTGCAGAGCGATGGTGACTGTGCCGCCGGCGGGGACGAATTTCAAGGTGTTGGTCAGCTGATTGGTGACGATCTGGGCCAGCCGCACTGGATCCGCATCGACCCGCACCTCGTCGAGGTCGGTGTTCACGGTAATCGCGGAGTCGCCGAATCGGTCGGCGAGGGCGGCCGTGGTGTCGGTAACGATGTCGGTCAGTGAGATCGGTTGCCGCTCAAGGGTGAAAGCGGCGGCGTCGGCCGAGGCGAGCGTCTCCAGGTCGGCGACCAGGTGGGCGAGGCGCAGCGTTTCATCGTGCAGGGAACCGATGACGTCGTCGGTGGGTTGACGGATGCCGTCCTGGACGGCTTCGAGTTCACTGCGCAGGATGGCCAGCGGGGTCCGTAGTTCGTGGGCGATATCGCCGGTGAACGCGCGGCGAAATTGGTCCTCCTTTTCGACACGGTCGGCCATCGTGTTGAAAGCTATGGCCAATTGACCTATTTCGTTGTCCGGCGCGGTCCAGGGCCGCCGGTGCCACGACGGTCAGGCGTTTGCCGTCGATGCTCAACGGGTCGATGCCAACGGTGCGAGCCGGGTCGACGCCCGCGGCGAGCGCGGCACGGTAGGCCGGCTCGCCGACCGGGAAAATCACCGCCACTGACGTTTCGGAGGGGGCGTCGATGACGTGGACGCCGCTGGTGCGCAACAGTTTTGCGAATGCGTCCTTGTCGTGCACGAACACCGGAATAGCATCGGCGGCGGCGGCGATGCGGGTCTCGGGCTGCACGTCGGGCGCGTCGTCGTCGCGATAGCGATAGAAGTCTTCGCCGGTCTTGCGACCCAGCAGCCCACCGGCGAACCGGCCGGCGGACTCGACAGACGGCCGCAGGCGGGGATCGGCGTAGAACCCGGACGACACGATTTCCATGACCGGGTGGGAGACGTCGAGCCCGATCAGGTCCATCAGCTCGAAGGGACCCATCCTCAGTCCGACCGTATCCCGGGCGATGCGGTCGATATCGGCCACCGAGGCGACACCCTCAGACAACAGCGCGAGGGATTCGGTGGGCAGGGCCCGCCCGAGGTGGTTCACCACGAAGCCTGGAGTGTCCTTGGCGTGCATCGCGGTGTGTCCGAGCGTCGCCACGAAACGCGGTGCGGCGGTGACGAGTTCGGGAGAGGTGCGCACGCCGGGGATCACCTCGACGAGTCGCATGAGCGGAACCGGGTTGAAGAAGTGCAGGCCGAGAAGCCGGGATGGGTCTTGCAGTCCGGCGGCGCCGGATGTTCGGCCGGCGAGTCGGTGCGGACACCGCGTTACCCGGTGGGTCGGGTGAGGCTGGGGATGATGACGTCGTCGACGAGGGTTTGCACGGTGTGATGGGTGGGCGGGCGGTTGGGGACGATGGCCCGGAAAATGAGGTAGCCGGGCAGCAGGTCCCAGAGTTCGTCGCTGATGGCGTCGTCGTCGATCTCGCCACGCTCGACGGCCTGCTGCAAGATGCAGTGGATCAAGGCTTTCCGCTGGTCGATGAACTGGTGCTGCAGTGCGTCGTTGAGCTCGGGGTTGCGCGACACCTCGACTAGCACGGCGCGGATGGTGCCGGCGTGCTGCTGGGCCTGTTGACGTATCACGTCCCCCAGGTGCAGCAAATCGCCTCGCAGTGTGCCGGTATCGGGCGGGACCGCGACCAGGCGGATGCCCTCGATGAACGCGGCCAACACCAATTCGGCTTTCGTCGGCCAGCGCCGGTACACCGTGGCCTTGCTGGCGCGCGCGGTGGCCGCGACCGCGTCCAACGTCAACCGGTCATACCCGTGTTCCTGCAGCAGCCGCAACGTCACCGCAAGCAACTCGGTCTCCCGCGGCGACCACTGCGAGGACTCCGCGGCGCGATCGGCAATCCGGGTCACAGCGCCACCATAGAACCGCTGCCGTAGTACCGTCCAGTACCGTACCGAACAAGCTCACTAAAACGTCTCACCTGGACCAGGTTCGGCGCCGGTGATGACCACGCTGATATCGGGGGTATTTCTCCACATCCGAGATCGTTGGCGACTTCCCACCAATGATCGGTGTCGATCACTGCCCGGAGATCCTCGTCGCGTTTTGCGCAGTTTGGTGTTCAGCGACGCGGCCTTGATGTCGACTCGGCCGAATAACGTTCCGGTGTCGGTGATTTGGCCGTCGCCGGTGAATTCGGTAAAGACGCCGTTGACCTTCATCGCGCCCCACATCGTCTTGTTGTTGAACATGATCGTCGACCGGTCAGGATCCAGCGTCCAGACCCCGACTGATTCAGGACTCTTGAGAAGTTCTGTGACGGTGGACATGTCACCTCCGGGAGGGTTCCTGTTTCTGAGGGGATCCAGCGCGGCCGGATCGAAGTATTCGTGGACACGGGTGATCAGCCCGTCGGGGCCGACGCGGATGATCATGCATGTGATGGGCCGGATAAATTGGTGAACACCCAAACTGCTTGCGCGGCTTCATGAACGGTTTGGGATCAGCGAATCCCGCCACCCGTCAGCCACGGCACCGGCAGATCAGCGGTTGACGTCACGACAAGCAGCCATTAGCAGTGCGCCTTGATCAGAGGCCTCGCGGTTCGGCGGTCAATCGCAGCACCCCCTCGGCGGAGCTACGGTCGATGTCTGCCGGAGCTGCAAAGATAGCTACGGCGGCAAATGCGATCCCAGCACCATCCCAGCGGCGAGGTTGCCGGGCTATTGCCTGGAGACAACACCTGCGCAGAACTTCGTGTCGCGGCGACGATGCCCGCGGCAGCGCTGCCCACCTACCGTCCGAGCACGAGCGGTGCAGTGCAACCGGCTGCGCCGCGCCGCCTACGGAAGGGACACGCCCATGGCAGGGTTCGGCAATCCGTCGTTCGACCTGTTCAAGCTCTCTGATGAGCACAACGAGTTGCGGACCGTGCTGCGGGGTCTGTGCGAGAAGGAAATCGCTCCGTACGCCAAGGATGTCGACGAGAACGCCCGCTTTCCCGAGGAAGCGCTCAAGGCGCTCAACCAGAGCGGATTCTCGGCGGTGCATGTGCCCGAAGAGTACGGCGGACAGGGCGCGGACGCGGTGGCCACCTGCATCGTGATCGAGGAGACTGCACGAGTGTGTGCATCCTCGTCGCTGATTCCAGGGGTCAACAAGCTGGGCACGATCGGGCTGATCCTGCGCGGCTCGGAGGATCTCAAGCGGCAGGTGCTGCCTAGCGTGGCAGCCGGCGAGGCGATGGCTTCATACGCACTGTCGGAGCGTGAGGCCGGCAGTGACCCGGCCTCGATGCGCACCCGGGCCCGTCGGGACGGGGACGACTGGATCCTCAACGGCGCCAAGTGCTGGATAACAAACGGCGGCGAGTCCACTTGGTACACGGTGATGGCGGTGACCGACCCGGATAAGGGCGCCAACGGAATCTCGGCGTTCGTCGTCCACAGCGATGACGAGGGGTTCACGGTGGGCCCGAAGGAACATAAGCTGGGCATCAAGGGATCGCCGACCACCGAGTTGTACTTCGAGAGCTGCCGTATCCCCGGCGACCGGATCATCGGCGAGCCTGGTACCGGGTTCAAGACCGCGCTGGCGAGCCTGGATCACACACGACCGACGATCGGCGCGCAGGCGGTCGGCATCGCGCAGGGCGCCCTGGACGCCGCGATCGCTTATACCAAGGAGCGCAAGCAGTTTGGCCGCTCGGTCAGTGATTTCCAGGGCGTGCGGTTCATGCTGGCCGACATGGCGATGAAGATCGAGGCGGCTCGGCTGTTGGTGTACACCGCGGCCGCCCGCGCCGAGCGCGGCGAGCCGGGGCTGAGCTTCATCTCCTCGGCATCGAAATGCTTTGCCTCCGATGTGGCGATGGACGTCACCACCGACGCCGTGCAGCTTTTTGGCGGCGCCGGCTACACCACCGACTTTCCGGTCGAGCGGTTCATGCGCGACGCCAAGATCACCCAGATTTACGAAGGCACGAATCAGATTCAACGGGTCGTTATGTCGCAGGCGCTGCTGGCATGACGGCAGCGAACCCGACCAGGAAGCTACATCCATGAGCGATGACCGCCGATCACGGGTCAGGACGTCGCTGCGGGTGTCGCCGGAACCCACCGCAGAGTCACCGGTCTCGTTGCGGACCGGGATCATGCTCGCCACGGTGCAGTGGGCCATCCTCAGCGTTGGTTTGCCAGTCGCCGTCGCGGTCGATCTGGCCACCGCCCTTGGCGCTTCGGCGGCGAGGTCAGTGGCCAAACCGGTTATACGGTGGGGCGGCGCACGCCGGGACGGGCCCACGGGCGAACGCGCCGAGCAGAGGGCCGACGTGATCGTGCTCCGCGAATGAACCGCCCCGCCAACGCCGGCGCGGTCCACGAGGATCTGATCGCGATGCTGGGGCAGCGGATCCGGGTGAACATCCGGTGGGGAACCGGGGTTCCGCTGGTGCTGTGCAACGGGATCGGCGCCGGCCTTGAGGTCCTCGACCCATTTGTGGCGCACCTGAATGCGCAGACCACGGTGGTGCGCTTCGATGTCCCGGGCGCCGGAAGATCACCGAATTCGCTGCTGCCGTACCGATTCCCTTATCTGGCGGCGGTTTTGGGGGCGCTGCTGAGGAAGGCGGGTGTAGTGGGCCGTGCGGTGCGGCAGACCCAGGTCGACGTCGCAGGGTTCTCGTGGGGCGGGGCGTTGGCTCAGCAGTTCGCCTTGCAGAACCCGCGTCGCTGCCGACGACTAGTGCTGATTTCGACCGGAACCGGGTCCGTTATGGTCCCGGCCAGGCCCTCGGTGCTGTCGAAGATGGTCACGCCGCGGCGGTTTCTGGATCACCGGTATGCCGCGGCGATCGCCGCGCAGCTGTATGGCGGGACGGCGCGCACCGACCCAACGGTCGTCGAACGTGGGCTCGAGCGCCAGCTGATGACGGGTTCGCGAATGGGGTATATGCACCAACTGCTCGCCGGGGTCGGGTGGACGAGCGTGGCAGTGTTGCCTCTGATCCGGCAACCAACGTTGATCATCGCCGGCACCGACGATCCCATCATCCCGCTGATCAACGCGAAGATCATGAGCCGGTTGCTGCCCAATTCACGGCTGTACGTCCATGATGGCGGGCATGTCGAGCTGCTCACCGGCGCGCCAGCGCAGGCGCGGATCATCGAAGCCTTCCGACGGGGCGACGCCCCTTATCGATTGCCACCCCGGCGCTGATCCCTGTGCGCGCCCGATCTCGCGTGGTGCCGCGAGCATCTCACCCGCGCGGCCGCCGAACTCGTCGGCTCGCGATCAGTGCCCGTATGCGGGGGCGGCTTGCAACTCCGGGGCGGCCGCGGCGAGCAGTGCGGCTCGGTCGCCGGTGAGCGGGGGATAGATCCGTTCACCGTTGATCACTCGCTTGGTCGCCTTGGCCGTTGCGCCGCTGCTGACGACTCGGCGGTCCCAGCCCTCCGTGTACACCGCACCGGCTGGACCGAGATCGAGAACGGTGACATACCAGGGGATTCGTAGCGACAGCATGGGAGCACCCAGCAAGTCGCTGATCACGTTGTAGCCCGCATAGCGGCCCATCGGCCGACCGTGCTGACACGACATCACGGATAGGTGTTCGTCGTCCATCCTCGCCGCCGCCACATCGCCTGCGGCGAACACACCGGTGATGCCCTCAACTCTCAGATAATCGTCAACGGGCAGCCGACCCAGCCGGTCGCACGGCACGCCGAGCTGCGCCGTCAACGGGTTCGCCCGCATTCCGGCGCACCACACCACCGTTGCCGCCGGCACAACGTCCCCGGACGACAGCGTCACGCTTCGCTCGTCAACGGCGGTAACGCCCACCCCGGTGATGGTGTCAACCTTGTTCTCGGCCAACGCGTCCTCGATGACCGGACGGGCCGACTCACCCATGTCCGAACCGACGTGCGGGTTGTGGTCGACGAGAATCACCCGCGGTGTGACCCCGGCCCCGAGCGCGTCCGACAGCATCTTCGGCAGCTCACTGGCGGTCTCGATGCCGGTGAGGCCGGCACCGACGACGACCGCTGTTGCGGTGGCGGGGTCTGCCGCGCGTTCGGCCAGATCGCGGATGTGCGCCTGCAGCTTCATCGCGCCGTCGTAGGTGTCGACGTCGTAACCGAACTCGGTAAGCCCGGGAAGGTCCGGCTTGACCACCCTGCTGCCCAGTGCCACTACGAGGCGGTCGTAGCGCAGGGTTGCGCCGTCGGCTGTGCTCACCGTCGCAGCCGGAGCGTCGATTCCGGTGACATCAGCAGTGATATGGCCGACACCGGCCGGATCGAGTAGGTCCTGCAACGGGATTCGGCACGCGCTGAGATCGGCCTCGTAGTTACGGACCCGAATATCGTGGAATGGCTGCGAACTGATGACGGTGACGTCGACCGCGCCTGGGGGGACCCCGAGCTCGTCCAGCCGCCGGGCCGCACCCAGCGCGGCCCAGAGCCCGGCGAACCCAGACCCGAGAACGAGAACACGTGTGGCAGGCGGCATCGCCATATCGTCACAGCCCGCCGATTCACAGACAAGAGCGGGCGTATTTTGTCCAACCGCTCGCGAAATCGCCGCCGACGCCGCCAAGACCCGACCGAGTTTTCTGCGGCCTTTGGTTGCGTCTAGAGCTGGATCGACTTGAGCACGAAGAACTCCTCGAGCCCGTGTGCACCGAGCTCGCGTCCGTGGCCTGAGCACTTGACGCCGCCGAAGGGGGCGAGCGGGTTGAACGCTCCGCCGTTCACATCGACCTGTCCGGTGCGCAGCCGCCGCGCGACGCGCACCGCGCGTTGCTCGTCGGCAGACCACACCGCGCCCGACAGTCCATAGCGGGTGTCGTTGGCGATCCGCACGGCGTCGTCCTCGTCGTCGTACGGGATGATCGAGAGGACGGGCCCGAAGATCTCCTCCTGGGCGATCCTCATGTCGCTACGCACGTCGGAGAAGACGGTCGGCGCGACGAAATAGCCGCGGTCGAGACCGGCGGGCGGTTCGGCGCCGCCGATGACTAGCCGCGCGCCGCCCTCGATGCCCGCCCGGATGTAGTCGCGGACGGTATCGCGCTGACGCGCGGACACCATCGGACCCACTTTCGTCGCCGGATCAAAGGGATCACCCACGGTGTGCGCCTCCGCCACCGCGGCGGCGATCGCCTCGGCCTGACCCAGACGTTCGCGTGGAACAAGCAAGCGGGTCAAGGCGATGCAGGTCTGGCCGGTGTTGAGCATGCAGCGCATCACGCAGGTGGTGACCGCGAGTTCCAGATCGGCGTCATCGAGCACGACGCAGGCCGACTTGCCGCCGAGCTCGAGCGCGACCGAGGTCAGGTTGCGGCCGGCGACTTCGCCGATGTGCCGGCCAACTCCCTCCGACCCGGTGAACGTGACCATGTCGACGCCGGGGTGGCCGATCATCGCCTCGCCGACCACCGGCCCGTAGCCGGTGACGAGGTTGAATACGCCTGCCGGTAGGCCGACCTCGTCGCAGATCTCCGCTAATGCGAACGCGCACAACGGCGTTACCTCAGACGGCTTGAGCACGACCGGGCAGCCGGCGGCGAGCGCCGGCGCTACCTTGGCGGCGATCTGGTGCAGCGGGTAATTCCACGGCGCGATCGCCGCGACAACGCCGATCGGCTCGCGCACCACGAGCGAGTTGCCGATCTCCTCCTCGTCGGGCAGCTCATCCAGCAGCCCGCGCATCGAGGCGAATGTCATCGTCGGGAGCCCGACCTGAATCAGCCGCGCGAGCGATATGGGCATGCCGAGCTCGGTGCTGATCGTCACGGCGATCTCGTCGCCGCGCTCGCTGAGCCGCTCGGCTACCGCGGCGAGCAGCTCGCTGCGCTCGCTGGCCGGCGTGGCCGCCCAGCCGTCGAACGCTTCGCGCGCGGCCGCCACCGCACGGTCGACGTCCTCGGCCGTCCCGGCAGGAACTCGCGCGATCTCCTCCTCGGTCGCCGGGTTGACGACCGAGATGGTCTCGGCGCCTGCAGACTCGATCCACTCGCCGCCTACGTACAGCCGATCGCGGACGTTGGTCTCAATGCTGGTAGTCATTTGCGTATCTTTCTCAACGGTGTGTCGCGGATGCTCGTGCGGGCGTTTTCTGGGCGATCGCCTCCGCGGTGCGATGCGCCATTGCCATCGTCGAGATCATCGGATTCACGCCGGTGGCAGTTGGCAGCGCGCTTGCGTCGCCGACGTAGACGCCGGGTGTGTCATGCAGCTCGCCCCACGGATCGGCCACCGAAGTCGCCGAGTCCGCACCCATTCGGCAGCTGCTCATCTGGTGGGCCGAGAACAGCTTGTGGCCGCCAGCGCCGAACGGGATTCGCTGCATCGCCGTGATGAACGCCTCAAGGTCGTCGCCAGCCCGCCAGCGGGTCGTCGTCGCGGCCATCGGCACAATCTCCTGCGCTCCGCCGGCGGCGTGAAGCCGAATCTGGGCCTCGATCGAGCGCCGCGCGACCCGCACGTCGACCTCGTCCGTCAGTGCGTAGTGGATCACGGCGTCGCCGGCCGCATCGATGGTCACGCGGCCGTGGCCACGGTCCCGCTGCAGCCCGATGAACCACGCGGCGTTCTCCAGTCGCGCCATCGTTTCCTTGAGCTCCTCGCCCGACGCGTGGGCCGCGGCGCCCGCGACGATCGAGTTCGCCCACTGCACCCCTTGGAGCAGGAACCCAGAACCGTCCTCGATGTCGGCGAACTCGTCGACCATCGCGGTCATCGGCCCGCCCCACCAAGGGCGCTGCGGCTCGGCGTGCAGTCCGAGGAACGCGACCACCGGGTGCAGGTGCAGATACTTTCCGACGGCCGGGCCGCCGATGCCAGAGCGCAGCAGCAACGCGGGCGACTCGAGCGATCCGCACGCCACCACAACGCGTGGCGCGCGCACCGTGATGCTCGCGCTCGCACCGGTCCGCGAGTCGGCGCACGCCGCCTGTACACCCGAAGCGCGGCCGTCCTCGGTGA
Source organism: uncultured Actinomycetota bacterium (assembly GCA_963800125.1). Lineage (GTDB taxonomy): Bacteria > Actinomycetota > Actinomycetes > Mycobacteriales > Mycobacteriaceae > Mycobacterium. The sequence goes on from CAWDAC010000012.1 coordinate 30,064, forward strand.
GGACGCGCTCGGCGCGGCACCGCACGATCACCCGGGCGCCGGCCTGGCACGCATCCCGCAGGTAGGTGCGACGCACATCGAGCTTGGCGCCGGAGCGATCGCCCATGCCGATGTAGCCCGCCGTGTCTGGCGAATAGGCGGCCGGGTCCGCGTTGCGGCTGAGCATCTTGAACGACCAGCCGAGTGCTGCAGCGCCGTCGCGCATGCGCTCGTGCGGCCCGTTGAGATCCGAGCAGCGCTGGTTGACCCCCAGTCGCGTCCAGACAGCATCGATGTGACGGTCGAAGTCGGGGCCCTCGACACCCTCGAGGCCGAATTCGCGCGCCCACTGCTCCCGCACGTGCGCCGGGGTCCGCAGGCAGTTGGACCAGTTCACGGTCGGCCCGCCGCCGAGCGTGAAGCCGGCCAGCAGGCTGACGTTGAAATCGGCGCTTGGCGTCGGCCCGCCCCGCCAGAACAACTGCTGGAATGCCGGTAGTTCGAGCCCGCTGAAGTCGGGCTCGTTGAAGTTGCCACCCGCCTCGAGCACGACGACGTCGAGACCCGCCTGCGCGAGCACGCCGGCGATCAGGCCGCCGCCGGCCCCCGAGCCGACGACACAGACATCGGCCTCGAGCACGGTCTCGGCGTCGGGCATGAACGGCGTGGGCGCCTCCACGCAGCCCGGCTCGATCTGGGGTGCCCCGGGGTAACCGAAGCCGGCCCACATCGGGTTCGATCCGGTCTGCGGATCAGGTCCCGCATACGCGACCGCCAGCATCAGTGACACCAACCGTTCCATTCCTGCTGCCGGCGCAGCGCCCATCAGCGCCACGTTGCGCATCAGCTGCTCACACGAGCGCCGCGACCCGGTCGCGAAGCCGAGTACGTGCAGCCCGTCGAGCAGCGCGAGTACACCTGCGCGCTGCTCCTCGGGCAACTGGAGCAGCCCTTCGGCGACCACGGCGTCGGCTTTCAGATCGCAGCCGCACAGCCGCCAGAAGCCGGTCGGGTCCTCGGGCCGGTCGAGCGACGGGACGACGGTGTTCGCCAGCGCTCGTAGCACCGCTCGATGAGAATCGGTCAGCTGTACATTCGCCATCGTGCTCCTCCTTCAGCCGAAGATCGGGAAGCTTCGCCGCTTCGCCAACCGGTCCATGCCGGCCTGAATCGCGGCTTCGACCTCGCGATAGATGGAGCTGACGTATTCATCGTCCTCGCTTCGAATGGGGTCCGTATCGAGCTTGATCGGATCCAACAGCTCCGTTCGGATCTTGGCCGGCAACGGCAGATGCATCGGCAGGATCTCGACCGCGAGCGGGAATGGGAAGCCGGAAATGATGGGCATCGTCGCGCAGTTCATCTGCTCGGCGAAAGAGCCGAAATCGGTTGCGTGAACAGCGGATACTTCGATCAGCCGCGAATCGCCCACCATGGGAGGCACCGATGACCACCACATCCGTCCGAAAGAGGTTTGCTGAGCGACCGCGTCGAGCATTGGGCCGACACCAAGCCCGACGACATCGCGATCATCTACGAGGATCGGCAGTGGACATGGTCGCAGTGGCGCGACCGGATACATCATGTGTCGGGCGCTCTGCTCGCCGCAGGCATCAGGCGGGGCGACGTCGTCGCGTTCGTAGACAAGAACACGCCGGCCTGCCTGGAGGTCACGCTCGGCGCGTCCGCGATCGGCGCGATCAACGCTGTGGTGAATTGGCGCCTCGCCCCGGAGGAGCTGGCCTACGTGCTCGGCGACAGCGCCGCGCGGATCGTGTTCGTTGGTCCCGAGTCAAGGGCCGTTGTCGAAGGTATCCGGGAGAAGCTGCCCAATCTCGAGCGCATCGTCACAGCGGGCGGCGCAGACGACGAGTACGAAGCCATGTTGAGTGCGGCGACACCGACCGGTCAACAAAACGACGTCAAACCCGAGGATCCCGCTTTCCTCATCTACACGTCCGGCACAACGGGTTTCCCCAAGGGCGCGATGATCAGCCACCAGGCCGCGGTGGCGCATTCGGAAAGCGTCGCGGTCGTATTCCAATTTCAGGACGGCGACCACAGCCTCGTGGCCATGCCGATGTTCCACGTTGGCGGCACCAGCTACGCGTTGCTCGGTATCCACCAGGGCGTGCGGAGCACCATCCTGCGCTCGGCCGACGTCCCCGGCCTGATCAGTGCGATCGCCGGTGGTGCGACACACGCCTTCCTGGTTCCTGCGGTCATCGGGGGCATCCTCAACGCCGGCGAGCAGGTGATCGCCGCGTTCTCGCCGCTGAAGTGGATTGGGTACGGGGCATCGCCGTGCCCGGCGCCGGTCCTGAACGCCGCACTGGCCAGCTGGCCGAACGCCAACTTCATCCAGGTGTACGGCACGACCGAACTCGCCGGTTCCGTGGCGACATTGAGCCCCGAGGCACACCGAGACCAGGCCCACCCCGAGCGGCTCTCCTCCGCCGGAACACCCCTGCCCGCAGTGGAGATGCGCGTCGTCAGCCCGACCAGCGGGGAGGATGTCGAGCCCGGACAGCCGGGCGAACTCTGGTTCCGCGGCAGCCAGGTCATGTCCGGCTACTGGGGCAAACCCGACGCCACCGCCGAATCCATCACGGAGGACGGCTGGTATCGCACCGGCGACATCGGGCAGGTCGACGACGGTGGCTTCGTGTTCATCGTCGACCGCGTCAAGGACATGATCATCAGCGGCGGCGAGAACATCTACTCCCCGGAGGTCGAGCAGGTCATCCAGCAGCATCCCGCCGTTGCGGAGGTCGCGATCATCGGAATCCCGCATCCGAAGTGGGGCGAGGAGGTAAAGGCGATAGTCTCGCCCAAGGCGGACGAAACGATCGACCCGGACGAGCTGATCGCGTTCACCCGCGAACGCTTGGCAACCTACAAATGCCCACGCAGCGTCGACGTACTGGACGAGTTGCCCCGCAACGCGACCGGCAAACTGCTCAAAAAGGTTCTGCGGGCACCGTATTGGGAAGGCCAGACCCGCAACGTCTGAGGTCTCGCCGGCGTAAGGAGAAGCTGATGGAACAGCTCACGGGGTTGGATGCGGCGTTTCTGGCGCTCGATTCACCGACGGTGTGCGGGCATGTCGGCAGTATGTGCATCCTCGATCCGCCGGAGAGCGGCGAGGCGCTGACCCTCGACCGGTTGACCGAGCTGGTGGAGTCCCGGTTGCATCTGGTCCCGCCGTTTCGCCGCCGCCTCGCCGAGGTGCCGCTTGGCCTGGATCAGCCCTACTGGATCGAAGATCCGGCCTTCGACATCGAGTTCCACGTCCGCGAGTTGGCGTTGCCCGCGCCCGGCGATGATCGGCAATTGGCCGCCCAGGCGGCCCGCCTGCACGCGCGGCCGCTCGACCGCAGGCGGCCGCTGTGGGAGCTGTACCTGATCCATGGCCTTCAGGGTGGCCGGTATGGCCTCTACACCAAGGTTCACCACGCCGCGATCGACGGGGTGTCCGGAAACGACCTGCTGACCGCGCTGCTCGATGAGTCGCCGCGGCCCCGCGAGCTCGGCGAGCCGCCATCGTGGCGCCCGGAATCCGAACCCGGCGCGGTGCAGCTGCTGGCCCGCACCGCGGTGTCGCTGACGCGTCACCCGCTGCGGGCGGCGCGGCTGTCCACCGAGATGGTGCGCTCGTTGCCAGCGCTGGTCGCCGGTCCCGCCCGGCCCTCGCTGCCGCTGGTCGATCGGTTCCTGTTACGCCGCGGCCGCGACGTGATCCTGTCCGCGCCGCCGATGATGGCTCCGACGACACCGTTCAACAAGACCATTGGCCCGCACCGCCGCTGGGCATTCGGCAGCGTGCCGCTCTCGGAGGTGAAGGCAGTCAAAAACGCCGCGGGCGTCACCGTCAACGACGTCGTGATGGCGTTGTGCGCAGCCGCGCTGCGCGCGTGGCTGCAGGACCACGACGCGTTGCCCGCCGGGCCGCTGCTGGCCGCCGTGCCGGTCTCCGTTCGCACCAAAGAGCAGCAGGGCACCCACGGCAATCGGGTCTCCACGTTGATCGCCGCACTGCCCACGCATCTGGCGGAGCCGGCTGAGCGGCTGCGCGCGGTGCACGAGGCGATGCGCGTGGCAAAGGAGCAGCACGACGCGCTGCCCGCCGATCTGCTGACCGACATCGCGCAGTTCTCCATGCCGGCGCTGGCCAATCGGGCCAGCCGGCTCGCCAGCCGACTGCGGCTGCTGGAGCGGGTCCCGCCGTTTAACTTGTTCATCTCCAACGTGCCGGGCCCCACCGTCGAGCTGTACTTGTGCGGGGCGCGGCTCGACGGCGTTTACCCGCTCTCGGTGATCACCGACGGCCAGGGCCTCAACATCACCGTCCTGGGATCCAGTGGCAAGCTGAACTTCGGCATTCTTGCCGACCGCGAGCTGGTGCCAGACGTCGAACGGATCACCGCGGCCCTGGCCGACGAACTGGCCATCCTGCACAAGACGCAGGCGGCCGACTGATGTCGGGCTTTACGTCACCGACCCAGTCCGGTCTGTGGCCGAATTCGGGCTGCCGGGCCGGGCGCGACAGCGGGCGATGTAGGAGGCCTGATGCACGCGATGGAAATTGCCCACGCCGAAATGCGCGACGCCGCGCTCGAGCCGGCTGCGGTCGTAGGACGGCGCCCGCAATCGGTCCGCCCGCTCCGACGCGTCGTCGAGCTTCACCGCCACATCAACGCCGCTGATTAACGTCGGGCGACGAACACCATTCGGCGTGTCCAATCGGTGTCCTTCGACGCTCGATCACTCGTTCGCACACACTAGACACATGCCGACCCTCTCAAGGGTTATTTGCCGCTCCAGGTCGGGTGTTTGTTGGTTGCGCCAGTAGTTGCGGTCGGGGTCTTCGACTCTGGCGGGCAAAGGGTGCTGCTCGAAACCGTCTCAAATGATGACGCGCCGTGGAATGGTCGTGCTGAGGTGGAGGTTGGCACCGTGACGACGATCTTTCTGTGCGGCGACGTGATGACCGGGCGCGGCATCGATCAGATACTCCCGTACCCCGGTGATCCCACGTTGCGGGAGAGCGTGGTGACCGACGCGAGGACCTATGTGACGCTTGCCGAACGAGTCAGCGGCCAGATCCCTCGGCCCGTCCCATACGCATGGCCGTGGGGCGATGCGTTGTCGGTGCTCGACGAGCTGGACCCCGACATCCGGCTGATCAACCTGGAGACCGCAGTCACCACCGCGCGCGATTTCGCACCGGGCAAAGCGGTGCACTACCGGATGAACCCGGCCAACGCCGGATGCCTGACGGCTGTCCGGCCGGACGTCTGCGTGCTAGCCAACAACCACGTGCTCGACTTCGGTCCCGACGGACTCGCCGAAAGCCTGCAGACACTAAGCGAATTCGGTATCCGATATGTCGGCGCGGGACTCGATGTGCACGAGGCGGTACGCCCCGCGGTGTCGGACCTCCCGGGTGGCGGTCGGGTGGTCACGGTGGCAGCCGGCCTGCAATCCAGTGGCGTTCCGCCCCGTTGGTCCGCCACCGCTGACCACTCGGGAGTTGCCTACATCGACGACCTCTCGGAGCGCAGCGCGGTCGAACTCGCGGACCGTGTGCTGGCGGTAAAGCGGCCGGGCGATGTCAGCGTCGTGTCCCTGCATTGGGGCTCAAATTGGGGCTACGACGTCGGTGCGGGCCAAGTTCGCTTCGCGCACAGGCTGATCGACACCGGCGTCGACGTGGTGCACGGGCATTCATCGCACCATCCGCGGCCGGTCGAGATATATCACGGGAGGCTGATCCTGTACGGCTGCGGCGATCTCGTCAACGACTACGAAGGCATTCAGCCGTTCAGGTCGTTCCGCGACGATTTGCGTCTGTTGTACTTCGCATCGGTCGACCCCGACAGCGGCGAGCTTTCCGCCCTGCGCATGGTGCCCATGCGGGTACGCAGGATGCGGCTCGAACGCGCCGGGCAAGAGGACGCCGACTGGCTGCGCTCCACGGTCGAACACGCCAGCGAGCCGTTCGGTACCCGGATCGAGGGACAGGCCGACGGCAGCTATCTCGCGACGCAGTCCTCCGACTGAATATCCCGCGCTTGTTCGTCTGAGCGGCGGGTGGCCAGCACCGAACCGGTGAGGATCAGCGCGAGGCCGGCGAGGTTCAGCGCCGTGAGCGGCTCGTTCAGCACAATGACGCCCGCCGCCAGCGCCACCGCTGGGTTGACGTAGGTGAAAACCAGAGCGCGCGGCGCGCCGACCTCTCGGATCAGGGCGAAGAACACAATGAAGGCCAGGGCCGTGCAGATGACCGCCAGCCCGGCCAGGGCAAGGAGCACCTCGGTCGATGGCATCTCGGTTGGCCAAGTCGCCGCGGCCGGGGCGGCGTACACCAGGGCGGCGAACCCGAGGCACGCCGCGGTCATTGGTAGAGCCGGCACGTCGCCGAGATGACGGGCGGCGATCAGAGGAGCGATGGCATAGCAGGTGGCCACCAACAGCACCTCGACGACCGGCCAGGCGCTCCCGCCAGCGAGGTGCGGACCGGCGAGCACCGCCACCCCGGCCAGCCCGACCGCCAGACCAAGGATTCGCTTGAACCCCAGGCGTCGCTCCCCGCCGGTAAACCGGTCCAGCACCGCGGCGATGATCGGCGACGCCGCGATCAACAGACCCGTCATCGAACTGGTCAAGTGGCGTTCGGCGTCCGACAGCAGAAACCACGCGGCGATGATCTCGAAGAATGCGAAGCCCAGCAGCGGTTTCCAATGCTTGCGGATGATCGTGGGGATGCCGCTCGACAGCGCGAGGGGAACGAGCACTGCCGCACCGACCGCCGTCCTCGCGAACACCAGCACGGGAACCGATACGCCCTCGACAGCGACCTTGATCATCAGATAGGGGATGCCCCAGATAATGCTCATCGCGATGAACAACAGCCATCCGCGCGAGCTCACGTCGCCAAGATTACGAGTCCTCCCGGACAGGCCTTACGGCAGGCGGTGAGAATGATCGACGTGAACCCACGGAACGCCAGGGTGGCGGGCGCGGTCGCAGAGGCTGGCATCGAGCCCCGGATCAAGATTCTCGACACCGCCGCGAAGACGGCGGTCGCCGCCGCCGAACAGCTGGGGTGCGAGGTCGGCGCAATCGCCAACAGCCTGGTGTTCGAGTGTGACGGGAAGCCGTTACTGGTGATGGCGAGCGGCGCACATCGGGTGGATACAGCGTTGTTGGCGCGCGTCCTCGGGGCCACCACGATCAGGAAGGCAAGTCCACAGCTGGTGCTCAGTGCGACCGACCAGGTCATCGGGGGTGTTGCGCCGACCGGTCATCCCTGCAGGCTGTGGACGGTCGTCGATGAGACGTTGGCCCGATATCCGGTGGTGTGGACCGCGGCGGGCACGCCGGATTCGGTGATGCCCCTGACCTACGACCAGCTGTTGACGATCACCGAAGGCGTTGCGCTGCAGGTGCGATGACCCTCGCGCCTGTCAGGTCGAGGCCGGGCCCCGAGACAGCCGAGCGTACCGGCCGATGTGCTGATCGGTTGACCCGAACTCGTACTGCATGGCCGTCAGCCGCTTGAAGTAGTGGCCGATCGCCAGTTCCTCGGTCATGCCCATTCCGCCGTGCAGTTGCACGGCCTGCTGGCCGATGAGGCGGGCCGCTCGTCCGACGGTCGCCTTGGCGGCCGACACCGACCGTGCTCGGGTCGCCGGTTCGTCCTCGAGGTGGAGCATAGCGAGGAAGACGGCGGCGACGGCCTGTTCCAGCTCCATGTGCATGTCGACCATGCGATGCTGCAGTACCTGGAAGCTGCCGATGGGCTGCCCGAACTGCTGGCGCTGTTTGCAGTAGTCGACGGTGTCCGCCAACACTTTTCGCATGCACCCGACAGCTTCCGAACAGATCGCGGCGGCACCCTCGTCTCGGGCTTGCTCCAGCGACGGCCACGCTTGCGCCTCGTCGCCGAGCAGCGCGCTGGCCGGCAACTTGAGGCCGTCGAAGACGAGATCCGAGGCGCGGCGGTCATCGACGGTCCGATAGCTGTGTGCCTCGATGCCGACCGCATCGACTTCAACTAGAAACAGCGAGATTCCATTGGCGGTGCGCGCAGTCACGAGAAGATGAGTGGCCAAGGGCGCGCTCATCGCCACGGATTTGCGGCCGTGCAGAATCCAGCCCTCTCCGTCGCGCCGCGCAGTGGTCGCAACGTCCTGCCAGCGATCGCCGGACTCCGGCTCGGTGGCGGCCAGCGCGACGATCGCGGTGCCGGCCACGATCTTCTCCAGCAGCGACGTGGCTTCCTCGCCACCCGCCCGGCGCAGCAGTCCGCCTGCCACTACTACTGCGTCGACATACGGTTCGACCACCAAGGCATGGCCGAGAGCTTCGGTGATGACCATGAGTTCGACTGGGCCGCCACCGATTCCGCCCACCTCCTCGGGAAGGGTTGCACCGAGGATCCCGAGCTCCTCGGCGAAAGCGCGCCAGATCTCCGGCTGCCAGCCGGGCCCCGTCTTGGCCGCGGATCGGCTCTTCTCCAGGTCGTAACGCGTGGACAGAAACTTCGTCAGTCCGTCGCGCAGCAGTTCTTGTTCCTTGCCCAGGTTGAAGTCCATTAGAGCCCCAATGCTGCCTTGGCGAGAATGTTCCGTTGAATCTCGTTGCTGCCGGCATAAATTGAACCGGCCCGGTCATTGAAGTAGCGCAACGGCGCAACCGCCTGCCACGGCTCGCCGCTGACATACCCGTCGGGTGGCGGCTCGAATTCGGACACCGGACCACCGGGACGAGTCGCATGCGGTTGATATGCGCGGCCGCGTGGCCCTGCCGCCTCCATCGCCAGTTCGGTGAGTGTCTGGCTCAGCTCCGTCGCAAGGACTTTGAGCATCGATGACGCCGAGCCCGGGTTATTGCCTTCGGATACCGCTGCCAGCACGCGGTATTCGAGGATCTCGAGCACCTCGGTGCGGATCTGTGCGTCGGCCAGCCTTCGGGAGAACGCGGGATCGTCGAGCAGCACACCGCCGTCGGGACCGGGCGCCTCGGCGGCCACGGTGGCGATCTCCTCGGCCATCACCTGCAATGCGGGCGAGGACGCGCCACCGCCGCGCTCGAACTCGAGAAGATACTTGGCTACGGTCCAGCCGTTGTCGATGTCGCCGAGGACGTTGGACTTCGGCACCCGGACGTCGTCGAAGAAGACCTGGTTCTGAACCTCCTCGCCCGACGTCATCACCAGCGGTCGAATCTGGATGCCGGGAGAGGTCATGTCGATCAAGACGAACGTGATGCCCTGCTGCTTCTTCGCGCCGCGCGATGTGCGTACCAAGCCGAACATCCAGTTCGCTTCGCGGGCATGGGTCGTCCAGATCTTGCTCCCGGTACACACCAGGTGGTCGCCGTCGTCGACCGCGGACATCGACAGCGACGCCAGGTCCGATCCCGCCTCGGGTTCGGAATAGCCCTGGCAGAAGAACACCTCGCCGGTGAGGATGCGCGGCAGGAAGAAGTCCTTCTGCGCCGCGGTGCCGAAGGCGATGATCGCGTGCGCCACCATCCGAATCCCCATCGGCGACAACGAAGGTGCGCCCGCGAGCGTCGATTCGCGGCTGAAGATGTAGTGCTGGGTCAGGCTCCAGTCGCAGCCGCCATATTCGACGGGCCATGCCGGCGCGGCCCAGCCGCGCTCGTGCAGAATCCGCTGCCACTCCATGCTCGCGTCGTGGTCGGCATACACACTCGTCATGAGGCGGCCGGCCGTTCGCAGCTCCGGTGTCAGCTTCTCGTCGAGAAAACTGCGCACCTCGTCGCGAAAAGCGGTGTCAGCCGCCGACCACTGAAGGTCCATGGGGTTCCCCCGTCCGTTTCGGTAGGGACATAGTAAACCTAGTTACTCAACTGGCGGTAACCGCGGGTCTACTCGCCGGCGGTGGGGACTATCCTGAACCGGCGAGGTGGGGATGAATCGGGAAGAACTGTTCACCTCGATCGTGGCGGCACGCCCCGGTCGCGATGACATCGTGTACCTGGAACGCCGCGGGGACGAATACGACTGGCAGATGGTGCCGGTTGGCTCTATGGGCGACGACCTGGTCGATGCATCGCTGTCGGCAGACCCCAGCCCGGACGTCTGGATGTCGTTCTCGGCCACTTGGCCGGTGGACGATCCCGAGCGGCTACGGGCGTTCTTCGACGACATGATGGCCGAGCTCGAGTCGATGGCCGACAAAACGGATCGGTGTCGCTGGCCGATCGACGAACCCTGGCCGCACTCCCATTGACGGGCGGGACGCCGTGGACTATCGGATCAGCCCGGAGGACCGAGCAAGATTCAAGCGCTGCAGGCGGCAGTGGGATTTCGCGTCGCCGCGCCGGCGCGATCTCGAACCCGCGGAATCAATTGAGTCGTCCACACTTTCGGCAGCGGTCAAGGACGCGCTCGCCGTCTACTACTACCCCGGAACGTGGGACTGGCAACACGAGCTGAAGCAGTCCCTGGTGCACAAGGCGATGCGGCGCTCCTTGGAGGAGGCGGACTCGCTGGAGCGGCTTGCGGCCGGGACGACGTTGCTCGACTGCTACGACGAATGGGCGGCGACCGTCGACGACTTCGCCCCGGTCAAGATCGAACACGACGTAACGGCGCTCGTGCCCGACCCGGCCGATCCCGAGCGGGGGCTGCTGACCCCGGATGGATCCGGGGTGATCTACAGCTGCCGTGTCGACCTGCTGGCGGTGGACGCCGCCGACGAATACTGGGTTGTCCGCCACCAGATCGTCGACGACTGGCGTCCGGTGGAGGAGTTGGTGCTCGACGAGGAGGCGGCCGCTGCCTGCTGGGCGTGGGAGCAGGACTACATCGGCATGCAGATCGCCGGCACCATCCACAACGAAGTTCGCATCGACGGCCCGCTGGATTCCCCCGTCGACGAACCGGCCGCGATGGCCAAGCCCGATCCGGTGGCCCAGCACGAACCCAGCGGCGGTGGCCGCTCGATCCCGCAGCATGTGCGGCTCACGGTTCGTGAGTCTCGACCCGCCGATGGCGATCGCATCGAACAGCGCACCGCAGGGGTGTTGCGTCGCACCCGCATCCGGCGCACTCGTGACGAGATCGCCGCCGTCGGAAGCCTATTGGCGGCCGAGGCTCTCGACATGACGGCTTCACCGGCCACCTATCCAAGTCCCGGTTCGCACTGTCTCGCATGTGAATTCAGAGCGCCGTGTCTGAGCATGTTCGCAGGCGCCGACCCCGAACCGTTGTTGGCTCTCGATTTCCGTCGTCGGTCGGGAGACGCCGAGCAGAAGCCTCGATTGGGCCAGGCGACGTGGGGCTTCGGCAGAGGAGCGGCGCCACCGGGTTGGTGAGCGCAATCTCGACGCGCAGGCATAATCGGGAAGGTGGAGCGGCGTCGAGAAGGCAAGGCCAACCAACAGCCGATGGCCCTGCTGAAGGAGCTGCCGGCATTGGTGGTGCTCGAGCGGTTTCCGGTGCCCGTGCTGGCCATTGCGGAGGACGGCGCCATCTTGTTCGCCAACGGTGCGTTCGCCGAAATGCTGGGTTACGCCGCCGAAGAGGTGCTGTCCCTGAAGTTTCACCAGATCTTCCACGCCCTGCCCGCCGACGAGTCCGCGGTGTCGGTCGTGCGCCAACACGCCGACCTCGTCGTCGAGCTGGTTCATCACGACGGTTCGATCAGGCGTTCGAGGATGAGCAAGTCGGCGTTACTACGCGGCGACGATCCGGTGGCGCTGGCGACCTTCCAGGACCTGACCGAGCGACTGTGGTCTGAGGAACTCTAGGTGGGCGAATGGCGCAGCGACTCGCGTGCCAGGAACTCGCGGAAGTACGGCAGCGATTCGTCGCTAGCGATGGCGGGGAGCAGCAGCGCCCAGGTTCGCGCTATGCGCTCGATGAGATCGGCACCGCCGCTGGCCGCGTTCGAGATGAATTCGGCGCCCAGCACCGCCCCGACGATCAGTTCGCCGACGGCATCCGGGTCCAGGCCGTCGCGTAGATCCCCCTCGGCGATCGCCTGCCTGGCCTGCGCGACCATCTCCGACAACAGGTGACCGTGGGTGAGAGCGGTCGCGGCATTGAACTCGCCGAACGCCCGCAATAGTTGGGACCCGGTCCGAACCATCTTGTCGGTGGTGATGAGGTCCGCGACCACGAAGACGCCATGGATCATGTTCTCCAGTGCGGGTGAGGACGGCTCACTGATGCTTCGAAACGCCGTGAGGGCCGTGTTGGCGCCTTCCTCGATGATGGCGGTGGCCAGTGCTTCCTTGGAATCGAAGTGGTAGTACAGCGCGCCCTTCGTCATCTCCGCGCGCTCGATGATGTCGCCGAGTCCCGTTGCCTGGTAGCCGACCTCGGCGAAGAGATCCACCGCGGCGTTGATGATCCTCTTCCTGGTGGCCTCGGATCGTGCCTGGCGGACCATCGTCCGGATCCTAATTCATCACGGGTTGAGCGGCGTCGCGTTGTTGATCGCCAGCGCAACTCGGCGTCTTATGAACTGGTTGAGGTAGGCGATCCGGTCCGGATTCGCGAAGCCAGGCAGGGTGAGTGCCCAGGTCTTTTCGAGGTCGGTCAAGTACCGTTCGGGGTTATCGACGTCACTGGTCTGGCGAAGCCCCATGAACATCGACACCAGTAGGCGGCTGACGTCTTCGGGGTCGCGGTCCGCGAGCACGTCGCCCTCGGCGATGGCACGCCGCACGACCTCGGCGACGGCGTTGGCCCATTCTCCGAGCACCCTCGCCTTCACTCCGTCGGCCCGGCCGATCGACTCGAGCAGGTTGAGTCCGGCCCTGGCGACGTCATCGCCGATGTCCCTGGTGACAATCAGGCACCACATGGCGACGAGCGTCTCCAGACCGGACAGCTTGCGGGAGAGCACCTCACTCATCGATTCATAGCCCATCAGGCTCTGATGCTCGATGATGGCCAGGGCCAGCTCGTGCTTCGACCGGAAGTGGAAGTACATCGCACCCTTGGTGACTTCGGCCTGCGCAAGGATGTCGTCGAGGCTCACCTGGCCGTAGGACTTCCGCGCGAACTCGTGTGAGGCCGCCAGCAGGATCTGCAGCCGCGTCGCGTCCGCTCGTCTGTCGACCTTTTCGGTCAATGCGGGACCTCGGATCTGCACAGTGGATCGGCTGCCGGACGACCGCGTCTGACCGCGGGTCGCCGATGATTCTGTCACCCCGGTGCAATGGCTGCGCATCCAGAACCCATACCTTAAGTCACAACCAGCCCCGCATATCATCTAAAAGGTATGTAAAGTGTCCGCTGTGATGACTCTTGGTTCAATGCCGAAGGGTTGCGCAGCCCCCGATCATGTCATTGCTGAGCGGAATGCTGGGCCCGTTGCCATAGTCGGTATTAGCAATTCATCCCGATCATTATTTATCGACGATGCCATTACTAATGCACGGTATTTCATTTTTGGCAATTACGGAGTGAATTGCTATGGAGGGATGACGAGGTAGACGTTCTCTGCACTGGATCGGGCGTCGGAGGTCTCGCGACGGCCATCGCGGCGGTGGATGCAGGCGTTGACGTCTTCGTGGCGGACTCGCTCGGTCTCGACGTCGGAGACGACGAGACCAACCAATACTTCGACGAGTTGTCGCAGGACCTGTGTATCCCAGTTCATCGCGCACCCCGCGATCGACGTGCCGATCACGGTGAACGAAGATCTGGTGCCTGCGGCATCGACATCCCGGCGAGTCGAGCCCTTCATCGGCTCCCGCCTGCGGATTGGGCCGCGAGCTGCGTTGCTTCGCCTTATGGGTTCCTCTACAGCGGGGTCGCCGAGCGCACGGCCGTCACCATGCGCTCGAGCCGTGGTGAGTCCTTCGAGGTCGCCGCGATCGGTTCCATCGAGCTCGGGCCCGGACCTGCCGCAGGTGGTACTTGCCGACTGGTTGTACATACAGGCCCGTGACAGGGGCATCGAGGTGTGCACGGACAGCCCGCTGCAACGCATCGTCTTCGAGGACGTGCATGTGCTGGGAGCTGTGCTTGATGCGCCGTCAGGAGCATTTGCCGTTGGTGCCCGACATGGGGTGCTGGTGTCCACCGGCGGTCACGACCACGGTGGCACCGTGCCATCCGATCTCCCGGACAACACGACGTTACAGGTGAGCGTCGTGCGCCAGGCGCCCAGCCGGTTCGGACGCATTGAGCTTCTGACTACCCAACCGCTGCGCGGGAGCCCGCACACAACGCGCCGTCCGATCGGCACCTGACCGACACCGAGGGGGAAACCCTTCGGAGCCAGTCACCGAACTGGCACTGCGGCGAACTGCACCGGTATCCGACGCTGGGCGAGTAGCGACTCCATCACATTGCCGGCGACCGGGCGGGACAGCAGGAAGCCCTGCGCCCGGTAGCACCCGTGCCGCAGCAAGGTCAGAGCGGCGGCCTCCGTCTCAACCCCTTCAGCGACCAGCTCCAGACCGAACGATTCGGCAAGCGCGATGACGGCACGCACAATGGCGAGATCGCCGGGGTTCGTCCCGAGCTCGCGGACAAAGCTCTTGTCGATCTTCAGCATGTCGACGGGGAGGGATTTCAGATATGACAGCACGCTGTAGCCGGTGCCGAAGTCGTCGATGGCGATCTGGACACCGACCTCCTTCAATCCTGCGAGCGTGATCCGGGTGGTTTCGATGTCCTGAACGACCACGTTCTCCGTGATCTCGAGACATACGGAGCCGCCGTCGAGCCCGAATTCATCGATGATGTCCGCGACCGTCTCGACGAAGCCCTCGGTGACCAACTGACGGGTGACACGTTCAGGTGGAG
>CAWDAC010000013.1:0-39308 GCA_963800125.1 uncultured Actinomycetota bacterium
TTCGCAGGTTGTTGACTACACGATCATGAGCGTGACCTTGGCGCTGTGGGCCGTGGTCGACGGCCGCAGGCGCGATATCAAGAACTCATGGCTCTACATCGGATTGTTCTTGTCACGAGTTCGGCGTTCGGCTCGGCCATGTACCTAGCAACTGTTGAGCGGCAACGACGGCAGCAGCTGGCGGCCGGATCGACCCAATCGGTGGCCTGACCCCCGCCGGCGGCGGCTTAGAGTCGAAGGGTGATCACCGACGACCTACGGCAGCGCCGCCTCGAGATCATCCGGGAACACATGGACACCGAGGTGACCCAGGAGTTCGACCGGACACTGGCCACCTTCAACGGGCATCCGCGCTACGAGATCATGCCAACAGGTCAGATCTTCGACGGCGACGAGGAGGTCATGGGCTACTACCGCATGACAAGGACCGCGTTCCCCGACCAGCGTCACGACAATGTCCGCTACCACGTCACCGACGACACAGTCATCGTCGAATTCGACCTGTTGGGAACCAATCTCGGTGAGTTCTACGGCCTTCCGCCGACGGGCAAGGCGTTTCGCGTGCCGATCATCGCGGTGTTCTTCTTCGACGGCGACCGCATCGTCAACGAGCGTGTCTACTTCGACTCGGCGAGCCTGGTGACGCAGATCGGTCGTGGCGAAGTGCTGGCCCTGGTGGGCGAGCAGTGAAGGTTCACCACCTCAACTGCGGCACGATGCACCTTCCCCGCGCTCCCGCGTGTGTCTGTCACGTGCTGCTCGTCGAGACAGACAACGGGCTGGTCCTCGTCGATGCCGGTTTCGGCCTGGACGACTGCGCCGATCCTCCGGGACGAGTGGGGCCGGTCCGGTTCATCACCCGACCCGTGCTGGTGCCCACCGAAACGGCGGCGCACCAGATCGACCAACTCGGCTTCCGCCGTAAGGACGTCCGCCACATTGTGGTCACGCACTTCGACACGGACCATGTCGGCGGCATAGCGGATTTTCCTCATGCGCAGATCCACGTCACCGCTGCGGAAGCGCTCGCGGCATTCACCGCGCCCACCCGTCAGGAGAAGGTTCGATATGGCCACCAGCAGTGGGCAACCGAGCTGAGCATCGTCGAACACAGCCCAGAAGGAGAAGCCTGGCGAGGATTCGCAGCGGCGAAGGAACTCGACGAAATAGCTTCCGGCATCGTGCTCGTCTCGCTGCCCGGCCACACCCGAGGTCACGCTTGCATCGCAGTCGACGCCGGCCACCGCTGGGTGCTGCATTGCGGTGACGCGTTCTACCATTACGGAACGCTGGAGGGCACCCATGTGCCGCGTAGCCTGTGGGCAATGGAGACGGCTGTCGCGTTCGACCGAAAGAAGGTGCGGGACAACCACGCTCGCCTCGCCGAGCTGTATCGGCAGGCAGAGCCCGACCTGTTCATCTTGTGCGCCCACGATTTGGCGCAGTACGAGCGCGCCAAGGCCACCGCCTAGGGCACCAGCACCACTTTGCCGACGTTCTCCCGTTCGGCCAGAATCCGATGCGCCTCACCGGCTTCGGCAAACGGCACGGCTTTGTGAACGATGGGCACGGCGATGCCGTCAGCCAGTACCGTCCTGAGCGGGCCAATCCACGGCTCCAGCGTCCCGCGGTCATCCCACAGCCTGAGCATATTCAATCCGATGACGGCCTTAGAATCCGAGAGCTGCTTGACCAGATTGAAGCCGCGCAGCATCGGCAGCACCTGTGGCAGCGCGATGCGCACCGAGCGCTTGTCGCCTTGCTGCATCGCGGAAAAGCCGTAGGCGACGAGTCGGCCACCCGGCCGCAGCATGTCGTAGGACCGCTTCAGCGACTTTCCGCCGATAGCGTCGAGCACGATGTCGTAGGGCGGCAAGCCCTTCCACCACCCGTCCCTGCGGTAGTCGATGGTGCGGTCGACGCCGAGCTCGATGAGCCGCGGGTGCTTACCCGGTGACGCCGTGCCGTGGATCACCGCCCCGGCGGCCTTGGCCAACTGGATGGCCGCGATGCCGACGCCACCGGCCGCCGCGTGGATCAGCACGCGCTCACCGGCACGTAGCGATCCGTAGCCGTGCAGCGCCGCCCATGCGGTGGTGTAGTTGACCGGTATCGCCGCACCCTGCTCAAAACTCAGCGAGTCGGGAAGGGGCACCGCGTCGGACGCTGCCACATTGACGATTTCGGCATAGCCGCCGAAGCGAGTCCCGCCGAAGACCCGTTCGCCGACGCGTGCGGGATCGACGCCGTCGCCGACGGCGTCAATGGTTCCCGACACCTCGTAGCCGACGACGCAGGGCGGCTTGGGTGCGTCCGGGTACAGGCCGACGCGCGCAAGGTGATCGGCGAAGTTCACACCGGCGGCACGGACCGCGATCCTCACCTGGCCCGGCGATGGCGGCGGCGGGTCGGGCCGCTCCTGGGTCTGCAGGACAGAGATGTCACCGTGCTTGGTGATGACGACTGCGCGCATGATTTCGTCCCCTTTATCCGAGCGGAAATTGCATCGCTACCTCACCTCGCGCAGATCAGCTTCCGACGGTGACGGCTTGCTGCTGGCCGCGCCGCCTGAGGCGGCCTTCGAATCTGCTGAGCATGTCGTAATAGTGGGTGGGAGCGAGCCGGGTCAGAATGTCGAAGACATAGGCATCGGGCCCGACCAGGATGCGTGCCTTGCCCTGCTCGACGCCGCGGTGGATGATCTCGGCGGCCTTGTCAGGTTGGGTCATGGTGAGCGCGGCAAATTCCTGAACCATCTGCTCGTGGCTGCGGCCACGCCCGTCCGGGTCTTTGCGGAATCGGGCGTTGCGCACGATGTTGGTGTTGATCCCGCCCGGATGTACGTTGATGGCGGTCACCCCGGTCCCGCGCAGTTCTTGGCGCAACGAGTCGGTGAAGCCGCGGACTGCGAATTTCGCGGAGCAGTAGGCACTTTGGTTGGGCATACCGGCGAGGCCGAACACGCTGGAGGTGTTGACGATCGCACCGTCATTCTGCTCCACCAGGATCGGCAGAAACGCCCGTGTGCCGTTGACGACGCCGTGGAAGTTGATGTCCCACAACCAGTTGTCGTCATCGGAATCTGCCTCCAGCACGCTCGTGGAGAGGGCGACACCGGCGTTGTTGAACACCGCGCCCAGCGCGGCGGGTGTCCAGTCGCGCACCTCGTCGGCGAAGTCACGCTGGGCATCGGCGTCGCGAACGTCGAGTACTTGAGAGAGGGTCGGCCCGTACAGACTGGCTTCAGTCTCCTTCAGGCCGCGCTCGTCGATATCGGTGATGGCCACCGGACACCCGTGCGTCGAGAGCCGTTGTGCCAGACCGCGCCCGATGCCCGACGCCGCTCCTGAAATGACGACGGTGCGGCCACTGATCGTCCGGCGCGTTGACTTGCTCATCGATGCTCCTCTAATTCGGTGTGGTTGGCCTGCGCCGGAGCGATGTGGCCGGTGATCAGATCAATGAGCCGTCCCCAGGCCCCGATGGGCAGGTCGTGGCCCATGCCGGCGATCGTTTCCAGCCGGGCCCCGCGAATGGCGCGGGCCGTTGCGGCACCCCCGGTCGGATGGACCATCCGGTCCCGGTCGCCGTGGATAACCAACGTCGGCGCGTCGATATGGCGGACTTCGGCAGTGCGGTCGCCCGAGCGGAAGATGCCGGCCAGTTGCCGAGGCATGCCGCCGGCGGTCGGGTCACGATCCCAGCCAGCGCCTGCGACTTCGCGGACCCAACCCTCGTCGAACGGGAAACCGTGCGAACCGATGTGGCGGAAGATCGCTTCGGCGCTATCCATAGCCTCGGATCTGTTGCGCGGCGGTCGTGCGGTTGCCATCCGCGACCACGTGGACGGCGCCGGGCGACCGACGCGCCGTGCTCCGGTCGTCGACATGATCGACGTCAGAGTTCGCACCCGGCCCGGGTAGTGCGCGGCCACCGTCTGGGCGATCATCCCGCCCATCGAAATGCCGACCAGATGCGCATCCTCGTAGCCGAGTACGTCCAGCAGACCGACCGTGTCACGAGCCATGTCACCGAGGTGGTACTGGCGAGGGTGGTTGCCGCCGCGCAGAATTGCGACCGGCTTCGGCGCCGGATAGTCCATATGGGTCGACCGCCCGACGTCGCGGTTGTCGAATCGGATGACTCGATAGCCGCGTCCGGCCAACGCGGAGGCGAAGTCAAACGGCCACGAGTGCAGCTGCTGTCCCAGGCCGGCGATGAGCACGACGGGAGGATCGTCCGGGTCGCCGATCTGGTCGTAACACAGTTCGATACCTCGGCCGACGTCGACGACCATTTGCTCAGGGGTCACGCCGACACCCGCTCGGAACCGCTGAGAGTGTTCAATTTCGAACCCGCCTTTCGTCGGTAGACAACGGCGCGGCCGTCGCGTCCTGGCGCGGTGGCCACCCCGCGGGAGTGAGTGCGCTCCCCGGCGGCATAGGTTGTGCCGAACTCGAATTCGCGCAGCAACATGCGCAGCGTGACGTTCATCTCCATGTTGGCGAAGGCCGCGCCGATGCAGCGGCGGATGCCGCCCCCGTAAGGGATCCAGGTGTGGGTGTCCGGGTTGCCGCCGAGGAAGCGGTCCGGGTTGAATGACTGGGCGTCTGCGAAGTTTTCTTCGGAGCCGTGCGCCATCGTGATGCTCGCAATGACGGCGTGGCCCTTGGGGATGACCCACTCACCCAACCTGATTCGGTCATGTGCCACCCGGGCGGTGGCCTCCACCACCGGACGAATGCGCTGAACTTCCCAGATCGTCGCCTGTCGAAGCTCCGATCCACCCGCGTCGGCCTCCTCGGTCAGCCGGGACAGCAGGCGCGGGTGCCGGCGGAGCCGCTCGATCGCCCAAGCGAGTGTCGTCGCCGTCGTCTCGTGGCCTGCCGCGAGCAGTGTGAGCAGTTCGTCGGCGATGTGGTCGTCGGAGATCGGCGAGCCGTCTTCGTAACGTGCCTGCAGCATGAGGGCGAGCACGTCGGTGCGCTCCTCGAACGACGGGTCGGCCCGTGCTTCGGAGATGAGCTCGGCGATGATCTCGTTGTAGCGCCTGCGATACCGCTGCACCCGACCCCACGGACTCCACGGGCCGAGGTCTCGCCGGAGGGCCGCAGGCATCACCGCCATCCGGGATGCGAGCGGCACCATCGGCGGAAACAGTTGCCGCAGTTCGTCGAACGCGCTGCCCTGCGCCCCGAACACGGTGCGCAGGATGGCGTTGAGCGTAATGCGCATCATCGGCTGCAGCGTTTCGAACTCCCGGCCCTCTGGCCAGGTCCCGGTCTCGCGCATCACCTCTTCTTCGACGATTGCTTCATAGCCGGCCATCCGCTTGCCGTGAAAGGGCGGGACCAGCAGCTTGCGCCGTGCACGGTGCTCCGCGCCGTCCAGGCTGAACGTCGAACCCGGACCGAGCACGGTGCCGAGGTTGGACGCCCGGCCGATGAGATCGCTGCTCGTGGTGAAGAGGTCCTTGATCAAGACGGGGTCGCTGATGACAACGGTCTCGCCGAAGGTCGGCAGGTTCACCGTGAACGTGCTGCCGTACCGCTTGCCTATCGCGGCGACCGCACGATGGCGCGCGATGAGGAATGCGATGCACATGACTGCCTTCGGTATCCGCGGCCTGGGTGGCAGCCGTACCGGGTCCGTCGTCGCCTCTCCCATGTCGTCCCCTCCGTGGTGGTACTCCAAGGTACCGATTACGGTACGCCAACGTACCGCCGACGACAACCCCTTGCACATGTGCCCAATAGCGGTTGGCGGTTCTGGCCGCGTGAGCTGGACCGCAATGCGGCAAGCTGATCAGCTATGACGCGCTGGCATCCACTCGAACCCGCCGATGCCGACTTTTTCGACTCGGCTCCCCACGTCTTCACCTACCGGAAACGCTTCGCCGCACCACCCGAGCGGGTCTGGGAACAGCTCACCTCGGATGAATCGATTGCGGCATGGGGCCCCGCGACCAAAGAGGTCACCTGGACCTCATCACGTCCGTTCGGGGTCGGCACCACCCGTGAGGTTGCACCCCGCGGGTTTGGCCGTGTGCGGGAACGCTACTTCCGTTGGGATGAGGGCCGCCGCCACTCCTTCGCGGTCTATGAGTCCACCCTCCCGCTCTTCAACCGCTTCGCCGAGGACTACATCGTCGAACCGGACGGCGCCGACACACGGTTCACCTGGATGGTGGCGATAGAACCGAAAGGTGCGCTCGCAGTTCCGTTCAAGGTGCTGGCCCCGGTACTCAAGGCCGCCTTCGGCCGAATACCCAGTGGCGGTCAGCGGTACTTCGCCAAGAAGACTTGATACTCCGGTGGCCAGCCGAGACACCTAGGAGTTCGCCAGCGGATTAGGTAGTCCATTACACATGTCTGCGGGGCGGCCGGCCGCCTACGATCCACGTGCGCTAATCGCGTAGACGTTAGGAGCGCGCCAGGTGAAAGTCCTCGTTACGGGCGGCACCGGCTTCGCCGGCTCACACACCGTGCGTGCGCTCGTCGCCGCGGGACACCAGGTGCAGCTGCTGGTGCGTGATCCCGACAAGGTTCGCCGGGTGTTCGAGCCGCACGGCTTTGTCCCTGCCGACCTCGTGGTCGGCGACATGACGGACGCGGACGCGGTGGAGAAGGCGCTCGACGGGTGCGACGGGGTGGTCCACGCCGCCGCACTCGTTGACCTGCGCCGTGCCGCGGCGCGCCGTGTCGAGGAAACGAATGCGCGCGGCGTCGAGCTGGTGGTGGGCGGCGCCGCGCGGCGCGGATTGTCCAGCATCGTCCACGTGTCGAGCCTGGGGGTGTTCTTCGTGCCCGGCGGGCCACCCCTAACGCCCGAGCTGCCGATTGCGCCCGGTACCACGGCCTACGCCCGTTCCAAGGCGCGGGCCGAGGTGTACGTGCGTCGTCTGCAGGAGCAGGGGTCGCCGATCCGCATCTCGTATCCCGCCGCCATCCTTGGCCCGGACGACCCCGGCATGAGCGCCTTGAACGACGGCCTGTGCGCGTGGCTCCGGCACGCCGGTTTGAATACGTCAAGCGGATTGCAGTGCGTCGACGTGCGCGACCTGGCGACCCTGCATGTGAGGTTGCTCGAGCTGCCGCCGGGCGCGCACCGGTACGCCGCCGCCGCCGAAATGCTGTCGTATCCGGAGATCTTCGCGCTGCTGGATGACCTGACCGGTCACCACGTGCGCCGTTTCGCGGTGCCGGGCTGGTTGTTGCGTGCGGCGGGCTCGGTAGGTGACGTGGTGAAGCGCGTATACGACTTCGACTTCCCGCTGACCCGCGACAGCATGGAGTTCATGACGCGCTGGCCCGGTGCCAACGCCGAGCGCACCACGCGTGAGCTCGGACTTAACTTCCGCGACGTCGCGGACACCTACCGCGACACGTTGGTCTGGATGCACAGCGCGGGGCACCTCACGGCTGCGCAAGTCGGCAGGCTCGCGCCTGCGGCAAGACGGAACTGATTCCGACGCCTGATATTCCGGTGGCCAGGGCCGGGATCGAAACGGCGACCTTCCGCTTGTAGGTCATCGATTCTCGACACGCCGCAGCGATTGTGAAAGCCTCTGGCTCACAGTGTCTTTAGCGCCACGACGGTTGTCAGCAGTTCGCGATAGTTCCCGCTGTGTCGTAGCCATTAAAAGCGAATAAGGTCAATTGGGAAACCCCGCGGTCAGGCCGCGCAATGGGCAAAGTTCGCTGCTAGCAGACTGGCGACCTGCGTCTGTAACAGTTCGGGATTGGCGGTTGTTGTTTCAACCACGGTGAAGTCTAACGATTGCAGTGGATTCGGTACCCACGTCGTCAGGACGGTGAAAGGGGCCGCCCACCAGGAGCGGCCCCTTTAGGGTAGCGCGGCTCAGCCGACCGACCCTCTGAAGTCAATACCCGCCTTCGCCACCGATACCCACTCGTCCATATCGACGACGGGATAGACCTGGAACACGTTGTAGGGAGCGAACTTGGCCGTTTCGGTGAGCAGCTCTGATGGGTCGTCGGTCTCGACGATCGCGAACCCGCCTTCCGCGTCCAGTCGGGCGACGAATTGGTGGAACGTCGTGCCAGCGGGTGGCTGCCACTTTGAGAACAGTTCCACACCCCGGCGGCTGCTCTCTTCGTTGTCCTTGCCGGAGCCCCCAGGACGCGGCGTCCAGGTCATGGCGTACTTCATTCATTCTCCTAGCACTTGGGCTGAACTAGTGGTCGTGCGGATCAAAGGCTGAGCCGCACGGCTTGCAGTCTCCCCCGAGGAAGCGCCATTTCGCGGCAGAATCCCATCAATTGGTATTGGACGCAACATGAATAGGTGGTTACTGGCGTTATCGCGCTCTTTGCCGCAACAGTGCTGCCAAATCGACTGTGCCGGTAGTGGGCGCCGCGCCTTGGCCGATGTCGCCGGTGGGTGGCCTGCTGGCAAGGTGGGGCTTGCGGGCCAGGAGGACTGCTCACGCTCCCGGGTGGCGGTGATCCCCGACGCCACAACACCATTCGGCCGGCGCCCAGTTGCGAAAACAGCGGCATCGGCCGCGCGCCGAGTTCCGGCCCCGTCACCTCGATCGCGCCCCGGCGAGCACTTCGACGAGGTCGCCGCGGACCGTCTCGTCGATCCCGACGTCCAGATCGTCCGAGGCGCGAAGGAGCTTAGGCTGGTCATTGTGGGACAGGGTCCGAGTTTCGACGTACTCGTGGTCGGCGGGGGGCTTGCTGGTTCCTCGTTGGCGATCACGTTGGCGAGGGCGGGCGTGGACGTTCTGCTGGTCGAGCGTGAGCGGGTCTTCCGGGACCGTGTCCGGGGAGAGGTGATGGCTACATGGGGGACGGTCGAGGCGAAGCGGCTTGGTCTATTTGAGCTATTGCGGGAGCGGTGTGCCATCGAAGTCCGGTATCTGACGTACCACGTCGAGGGTGTCGGCGCGCCGCTAGATCTGCTGGCGGCCGCACCGCATTTCGAACCGTCGCTTGCGTTTCATCACCCGGTGATGCAGCAGGCTCTGATCGAGGAGGCTGCAGTCGCGGGGGCGACGGTCTGGCGTCCGTCGAAATTGGTATCGCTGACGGCCGGTGGCCCACCCACGGCCGAGGTCATGGTCGACGGCGTCGTGAGAACGGTCACAGCACGTCTGGTTGTCGGTGCGGACGGTCGCAACTCACGAGTTGTGCACCTGTGTGGGTTCGACCGGCACGCCGACCCGGACGAGCTCCTGGCGGCGGGGCTGCTGGTGCGAGGCGATATGGACACAGGGGACGCGGTCAATATGTTCATCGGCCAAGCCGCCGGGCAGATCGCCGCGGTCACCCGGATCGCATCCGACCTCTACCGGCTCTACTTCTTCCATCACATCGACGCGATCCCCAGCAGGCTCTCGGGTGACCGCGACGTCGGGGCCGCTTTCGGGTATTTGCGCGACACGGGTGTGCCGGGTGACTGGCTGGTCGATGCGCAACCGCGGGGGCCGCTCGCCACGTTCGATGGCGCCCACCGGTGGGTCGAACGGCCATATCGGGACGGTGTCGTCCTTGTCGGTGATGCTGCGGGCGCGAGCGACCCCTCCTGGGGAAGCGGTCTCTCGCGCACGCTACGCGACGTCCGCCTGCTACGGGACGCTCTGACCGCGGCCAAGGACTGGCCGCTTGCAGCAGATGTGTACGCGGAACAGCACGACGAGTTCTGGGAGCGGCTGCACGACGCCGAGCGCCTCTCCGCCGCGGCACTAATGTCGGTCGGCCCAGACGGTGCCTCGCGCCGTGCCCGAGCCCTCGAGATCTTTGATCGCGTACCCGAACTCGAAACCTGGACATACGGCCCCGAGGCCCACTGCGACGACGCCGTCCGCACGGAACTACTTGCCTAAGCCCTGAGCCCACGACGCGCCGTGACCGTCGGCGTCGCCGAGCCGCTGTATCACCTCAACGACCCGCCGATGAGGACGGCGAAACCGGCACGCCCGAATCAACCGTTTCCGATCCGCCCCGAGGGTCGCAGGTCGGGTGCGATGTGGATCCTCGGAGGACCTTCCGCAAGCCGAGCGGACCGTCGACCTGCGGCGGATTTCGACGGATTTTGGCGGAGACACGCGATCATGCGCGGCGGCCAGCATCACCAAACAGCCGCTGACCTGCACAGATCCTGGTGGCCAGGGCCGGGATCGAACCGGCGACCTTCCGCTTTTCAGACGGAGTTGCGGCTTACGCGAATGTGTTTCAACTGGTCAGTATGGGCTAAAGCCGGCCAGCCGGACGCGCTGGAGTACCTGGTCCACAGGTTTGGCCCCATTTTGGCCCCATGGATTCTGCGCGATGCGACCGCACGGCCGTCGGCTCTGGCCAACGGATTTACAGTCCGTATGGCAGGTGTCCGAAAGATGTCGGCACGTGCCGTGTGGTCTGCTGACCTGGGGTGATGGTTCCACGGCATGTCAGCCCATGCCTGCATGTAGTTCCCTAGTTACGCATCGACACCCTGGCCAGGTGGATATGTCCGCGACCAACGCAGGTCGTCCGGATCCATGGTGTGCCGTACTCTCCAATCTCCACTTCGGGGTCACGCAGGTCGCGAAGGTTGCGGACTCTCAGAGGCACGGGACGTAGCGCCCCAAGGGTCCGCCAAATCGTCAGCGACATAACCCTTGTAAGTCCGCCCGTCGAATTTCATGTCTCGCGAACGAACCCCGTATTGCCGAAGCAGCTTGGACAAATCACGAGAGCTGAGTGGACTGCCGTTGTGGTGGTCCTTCAGCCATGGCGACTCGGGTAGGCCGGCTAGCTTGATGAGAATCTCGTCGGTTCTCATCTTGTCGGCGGTCCCGAAGATCTGTCGGAGATCCCTCAGGAGCTGCACTCCGACACCGAGCGCATCATTCGCGGCTCCCAGCACGATCGCCTCCGCGGCTTCGCGAGCCCACGCCGGCATGGTGGCGACCGACGCTGACCTGTTGCCAGGACACATACCACTCCGTTGGCGGTGACACGGCGGCTGACCCAGTCATCACCGTCGCGGTCGCTACCGAGTGGCTGCGGGGCCGGCGATGGGCTCACTGCGGGGCTCGCGGTGAACTTCTCGCGGGGTGTGGCCATGTGTAGCGATTGATGCGGCCGAACGGTGTTGTAGTAGTCGACCCATTCTCCAAGGGCTTGTTGGGCTGTCTTCAGGTTGATGAAAGACGGCTGCTGACTGAGGAATTCAGCGCGCAGGCTGCGGTGAGACCGCTCGATCTTGCCCGTTGTCGTCGGACTGCGCGGGGCGGTCAACAGATGCTCGATGCCGTTCTCGCGACAGATCCGGTCGAGCAGCACCTCCACCGGGGGATGGAAGAACCGGCCGGTGAACACCTTGGCGTTATCAGTCAGGATCTGCTCGGGCACCCCGTAGGCGGCCACGGCCTCAGAGCAGATCCAGCTCCAGCCACTCATCGATGTCGAATCCGTCGTCGTTCGCGCGGATGGTCGCCGCGCCGTGGCCAGGGTAGTGCGCGGGAATGACGACGGCTCCTGCGCGCGCGGCCTCGGTTAGCACCCGCTAGCGTTGCCGGCTGGTGACCGCAGCGACTCCGGTTTGTCGGCCCGCAATGTGTCGCGCCGGTCATGGGTTGCACGGCAACATTTTCCGCGCACAACAACATGAACGATTGTCCCGATCTGGCAGTTTCAGCGGCCTACCCAGCGGTCATCCTGTCGAGCGGGGAGGACGATGGCCTCGGTGAAGAGCTCCGGGTGCTGTTGGCGCACTCGATGCGAGGGCATCACACTGCCAACGCCCGGCGGCATGACCCGCCTGGACCCGTCCGGTGAAGAGAGGTTAGGTCGTGGTGGTGTGCTGGTCGGATGAGTCGCTGGGCTCGATGACCTTTGTTTCCTCACGTGCCCCGTGGGTGATCTCAATGCGGCGCGGCTTGGCCCTTGCCGCCACGGGCAGGGTTACGGTCAGCACCCCGTTCTGATAGGTGGCGGCGATGTGCTCGGCGTCGATGTCCGCACCGAGGGACAGGCGACGCATGAAACCGCCGGTGAAGCGCTCGGAGCTCAGCCACTGCACGTCGTGTTCGGTGCGTTCGCTGCGTTGTGCCGTCACGGTGAGGATGCCGCCATCAACGCTGACGTCCACCGAATCGGGGTCCACGCCCGGCAGGTCGGCGTGTAGCACGTAGTGATCGCCGGAGCGGTAGAGGTCCATCGGCATGGCCAGTGGGACTCGGGCGGATCCGGGCGATGTACCGAGCAGCTGCGCGGCGAGTCTGTCGATGTCACGGAAGGGATCGGGATGAAGCACAGCAACCACCTCCTAGATGCTGGTTGCCGCACCTCGCCACCGCGACGGGTGTCGGCTGGCTGCGCTTCTTCTGGTGTAGCACTGCACCTGCGCGAGCACCAGGGGTGCCGGCGCTGCGCCCAGGTCTTCGGCGATGAGGACCCGTAGTGTCCAGGAGCGCCTTCCACCAGAAACGGGCCAGACGCGCCTCGATCTGCTCGTCGATGTCGGGCGATATCGGCGTCGATGCTGGCGCTCCGGCCGAACCTGTGCGCGAAGGGGAATCGGTGATGGTCGGCGAGCTGCCCGTTGAACGCTCGGCCCAACTCATTTTGTTGCTTTACCTGGATAAACGGGGTAGACCTAAGGTACGGATCCACGGCAGACCAAGGTCGGACCGGAAGAGAAGATTCCTCCTCTCGGCGGTGGCGCCCAGCACGAGCACTAGGCACCCACGCGAAGCGAGGCCCATCAACTGGGCACAGCGCGGTGGGCTTGCGTCAGGGCGGGGAAATCTCTCCTGACGCCGAGGCCACATTTCACCGCGCATCATGCACGCTTGGTAACCAGGTGGTTGTTGCTTCGGACGGCTCTCCTTTTCGTCAGGAGCGCCGTCCGACTCGTGTATGCCGAAAGAATCGCGCGGGTCGGCACGCCCAACGTGAAGGCGACGTGGCAGCCGAACGAGATCCAAATTGAAGTGAATCCTGCCCCGCGAAAGCCTGAGGGCTGGCAGGGCTACTTCGACAAGAAGGTGAAGGAGTTCGGGGTTTACGCCGTGTACAACTACTCGGGGGTTGACCGCGATGGGATCACCTCATTCGCCGCCTCGGAGGACCTGGAGCGCGTCGTGAAAGTGATCGACCATAGCCCTGGAGTACGCAAACGCCAACTACGAGGCCGACGTATTGCCTGGGGACTCGGCGGCTCGGCACCGCAGAGCATAAAGCTACAGAGGCCGCGCAGCGACAAGCCGACCTCGACGAACGCGCAGCGAAGCTCGCCAAGCCGGATGACCCCTGAGCGCAACCGCCGACCAAGGAGCGGGAATGAAAAAAGACCAAGCAGACGAATTTGAACAGGAACTGTTGCAGCCGCTCGCAAAGGCTCTCCGCACGACTCTTGGTGATGCAGGGCAGGTGCACGTCAACAATGAGCCGCACCTGATGACCGGCAATCGGGTCGAGTACGAAACGTGGCTCGAAGTCGTGCTCAACGATGCACGAACCGAAGTCATCTTTCGGCCCCTCAGCCGCGAAGACTTCTCAGCGGTCTGGCAATGGGGAAAGAGCGGCCGATTCATCTTCCCGATTCCACAAGCGGGCGGCGGTTCCGGCGACAGCGCTCGAGCGTCCGTTGACGCTGTCGCCGAACGCATCCGCGAAACAGCAAGTATGTGGGATGAGGAGCCGCCCGAGTGGTTTGGCTGGTCAGTCACCTGAAGGCAACTTGGCCGCCGAACGCTAACCTCACACAACCTCCGTAGTGGTGTGTGCCCCGGGGCCGCCGAGGAGGAAGTCAGCGACGCCCGGGCCACCTTCTCGGCGCTGCAACGGCTAGGCGCTAGGAAGCTGTACCGGTTGCGGTACATACCCCGATGGATACCCATCGGGGTCTGCCGCGGTTCACCATTATGGCCCTTTGACCTAGGGCAATGCTGAGTCGGGCCGAGTCGGGCTGACAGGATTTGAACCTGCGACCACTTGACCCCCAATATGCGAACAGGGTTCGTCGGCGTCCGCCAGTATCCGTTTATTGCAGGTCAAGGTGTTTCGTGAACATCGGCGAACATCCACAAACACCCCCGATTTCCCGCTGGTTGGCGTACGGCCCGCCATCCAGATCCCCCCGGGTGGCGGGCCGACTGCTATGCGGGGAAATGTCGGCGCCCGTGTCCGGCGAAACAGCAACGCGGTGCCCAACCATCCAAGGCCGAAGGTTTGAAATCCCCATCTGCCGGCAGCAACACTGAGCTATGGGTTCAGGTTGCGGCTTGGCGCCGTGCAAGGTGGTCGGTTGGGGGCAACCCCGGCGTTAAGAACCTAGCGCTGCCCCGCTGATCGCCGCAGAGTCGCGATCAGGACTACCGTCGATGACGGTGGACGGGGTCCTCAGTAAGGACGGTTCGACGTCCCGTTGTTGGGAGGCGGACCTGATGCAGGCCGCCTACCTTCTCGAGCTGCTTTGTCGCTATCGGCTCGAGGGCGAGATGGCCCGCGCCAAGCTCTACGTGACCATTCACAAACTCATCGCCGCCGGGAACAGGGCACGAGCCGACGACCTGCGTCGACTCATTCCGGCGACGGAAGCCACAGTCGTCACCCTCGACCGCCTCGGCGAAGCACTTCGGGATCGAATTATCGCGCTGCGTTCCGGGATTCTTCTGGCCGCCTAATCAAGCTCGACCGACTTCCGCCAAAATGCCCTAACCCATGAACTAGCCTCGTGACCGTCTGAATAGATCGTCGTCCCGCCA
This sequence comes from uncultured Actinomycetota bacterium, assembly GCA_963800125.1. Classification (GTDB taxonomy): domain Bacteria; phylum Actinomycetota; class Actinomycetes; order Mycobacteriales; family Mycobacteriaceae; genus Mycobacterium. The sequence goes on from CAWDAC010000013.1 coordinate 14,723, forward strand.
CCCGCTCCCTGGTGGCGGGCTGATCCCTAATTAGCGCCCCTGTCAAATCACAGTTTCCGTGCGAGCGTTGGCCGACTCGACAATCCGGCAGACCTACACCGTGCTGCGCGCGGGGCTCGATGGCGCGGTGCGTGACGGGTTGCTCGCCCGCAATCCGCGGCGCTGGTGAAACGCCCGGGTGTCGAACGCGCCGAGGCGAGGCACTTGGACGCTCACGACGTTGCCGTGGTCCTGAGGGCTGCTGAGGCGTCGCGCTACCACCCTGCGCTGGTGCTGATCGCGTCGACGGGTCTCCGCAAGGGCGAAGCGTTGGCGCTGCGCTGGGATCGCGTCGACCTCGACGCCGGAACGCTCAAGGTTGCGGCGACCATCGCTCGGGTGCATCATGCGCTGACGATCACCGAGCCGAAGACGGCTCGCCCTCGGCGCACGGTGCCGATGCCTCCCGCCGTCGTCGCGATGCTGCGTAAGCACCGGAATGAGCAGAAGGCCGAGCGGCTGCGCGCCGGGGATCAGTGGACCGACTCGGGTCTGGAATTCACCACCGAGCTCGGCGGCCCGGTCGACCCGCGCAATCTGCTTCGCGTCATCGAGGTCGCCGCCAAGGCGGCCGGCGTCGAGGACGTCGGCGTACATACGCTGCGCCACTCTTCCGCGGTGGACTGGCTCGAGTCAGGCGTGCACATCAAGGCGGTGGCCGATCTGCTCGGGCATTCGTCGATCGCGATCACCGGCGACGTCTACGGGCACACCAGCGACGACACGGCACGCGCGGCGCTCGACGGCCTCGCGGGACGGCTCGGGCTGTGAATTCCCAATGAGACCTCGCTTCTAAACGTCGGTCCTAAGGTGGGGTTTCTGGTCGAGCCGCCAGCTGCTCGAACTTCTCCATTAATTTGGCGGTGACGTCCAGGCCGACATCCTTGGCGAGCGTCTGACCGGAAGCAGCATCAGTGAGATAACTCGGATGCACAGGGAGCTCGACCTGTACCCGGACGTGGACCAGGCCATCGTCCTCCTGACGGAGGGTCGAAAAGAAAGTAATTGTGTAGTCGTGCATTTGACTTCCTTTCGGTTAGCAGGTCCGCGGGAACGCCCGGCTAGTGCCGAATCCGGTTGGCGTACGCGTTGGCGTACGCGGTCCTATTAGGGACCACAGTTTAGTCCGAAAATGGCTTCTGACCTGTGTCGGGCCGACAGGATTTGAACCTGCGACCACTTGACCCCCAGTCGGACAGAGGCCGAACTTGGCTGTCTCGCAATGACTCTCGACCCGTCCTTACCACTGGGAATCGTCTCGAGCCGTCCCCCGTCAACTCTCCTGATCCGCACCTAGTTGTGACAGCCGTGTGACAAGGTCGACGCTCGGTCCGTCCGTTTTCCAATTGTTCATGCTGTTTGCTGAAACTCTTCGGGCGTCGGCCGACGCAGCATAGGAGCAGGCTGGGCATTGCCCGACGCCTCTCTGCGATGCCGCCATCTGGAAGCAATGGAACTCGGCGTCGACTCATTCCGGCGAAGGAAGCCGAGGTGGTCACCCTCGACCTTCTCGGCGAAGCCCCTCGACGGCCACAGGCTCGCCGACCCGGACATCGGGTTCACCGGCTACCGTCAATGCGAGCACTTCGCCCCCGGCAGCGTCGAGGGCCATTACTTGTGTCTGCACGCCACAACTAGCAATACTGCCAGCGGCTACGACACAATCAATTGCCACACATCCACTTTGGGGACTACCGGGTCAGGCTCCCTAGTGACAGGCTTGCTCTGTACACAGGCCCCTCCGAATCGGAGTGGACCTACGATTGAGGAGCATCAAATGGCTGACAACCGCCTGGGCGAGAAATTCGACGCGCTTTCCGATAAGGCAAAGGAATCGGCGAACAAGCTCAAGGCTGCCGGAGGACGCGAGAAGGATCAACTGAAAGCGGACGCCGCCGCAGCGCGCGAGCGTGCCACAGCGACCGCGGACCAGTTCGAGGAGAAGGTGGTCGACGCCTCAAGTAGGGCCTCGTCTCAGTGGGATGAGGTCCGCGGGAAATGGAAGGCCCACGTCGCCAAGGTGCAGTCAAGCATCGACGCGAAGATGGACGAACAGGATGCGAAGGCCGCCGCGCTGGACGCCGACCTCGCTGAGGGCTACGCGTTGGACGCGATCTCGTTCGCGCGGGGTGCAATTGAGGAGGCCGAGGCCGCGGCCCTTGACGCTGTCTACGCCCGGGCGAACGCGGTGGCGCTCAGTTCCTGAATGTCGGCCATGACTATCCCCAACCCCAAGGCTGTTGCCGGACCTTAGGGGGCGTGACCCGACGGCGCCTACTATCGGTTCATTGGTCTGTGGCTCGGATCGAAAGCCCCGGAAAGAAGCAGAAATGAGCGTACCCAAGAACATTCTGCGGACCGTCCTACTGGCAGCAGCAGCAGGGTTGCTCGCGGTCGCAGCAAGCGTGTTGCGCGAGAAGAAGGAGACCGTCGACCTGACCACCCAGCAGATCGAGGACGCGATCTCGGCGCTGGACCCGGGCGTCCGTGCAGCCGTCATCGGCCGACTGACGGCCGACGCGGTACAGCAGGTCAAAGACCACGTCGACCGTTGACCCCGATCTCGGGGGTGGGCAGATTTCGGGCTGGCTCAGCGCGGAGGATCGGGGCTGAGCCATGAGTTGTCTGCGTGGACCGTCGAGCCCGCGTCGTCCACAAACGAGATTCCCGGTGGGTTGTCCCTGAGTGCTAACGTCACCGCACCACAACTGGTGCTACCACGTCTGGGCGTGAAGTGTTTGTGCGCGGGACGTTCGAGGAGTTCGCCGGCCTATGAGCGCACGCGGGAACCGGGAGGACGTCCACCGGCGGCTCGAGGAGCGCTACCGGCGGCTGGCGGATGCCCGCAAGAAGCGGCCGGCCGCCGCAGTCGCCGCCCGCTTCACCGAGATCGACGGCGCCACGCTGGGCGGACTCGTCTCGATCGAGCTGTTCAGCACGGTCATCCCCCTGATCATCATCGGATTCGACTACTTCCACGGCTTCGCTGAGAACGTCAGTCCGGGCACACTTTTCATCCGGGAGGTCGGCCTCGTATACCCGCTGGATGAACGGGTCCGCGCCGCGTTCGGCGATTCCTCTGCATTTCGGTCGAGTTGGACGTTCATCGGAGTCGCCGGATTCCTCGTGTGGGGAATCCCGATGTCGATCACCATCGCCGGAATCTTCGCCAAGGCCTGGCGCCGTGAGCAGTTCGGGCGGGGCCAACGGCTGCTGCGGGGCGCCACGTGGTTCGTCCTGTACCTGATGACGATCGCCCTTCGTGAACGGATCGCCTTCGGCGCCGAACACACCGGTGCGATCCGAGCGCTGCTGTTCGTGGTGGCCCTGGTGCCGGTCTGGATCTTCTGGTCGCTCACACCGGTTCTCCTGGTCCGCGACGGCGGCCGGGGCCTGGGATACCTCGCGCTCGCCGGGCTGGCCGGGGTGGTGATCGACGGAACCATTATCCCGCTCGCCGCCCGGATCCTCTTCCCGCCGTTGCTCAGCGGTTGGAACGGGTTCGGCCCGATCGGTGTCGCGATGGCATTGATGACGTGGTGCGGGGTGATGGGCATCGGATGGGTCGTGACAGCGTGCGTGGGCGCGGTCCTGTGGGAGCGCACAGCCCCGTCCGACACGGTCATCGAGTCACAGACAGACGTCACCGACCGCGGCCGCGGCGAACGTGGGTGAACCGGATAGCGCTTTCGCGCCGGTGTTCGCGCGGTAAAACTCGACCTCGCGACTCTGCATCAGCGGGTTCATCGGGACCACGATGACCGACACGTGGGCGATCGGTGCGGCGCTGGGGCCGGTCGTCGCCGTCCAAAAAAGCGCGAAACGCTTCACCTACATCAAGACCGGCGAAGAGTTCACCGGCTACCAGAAACCCGGATGACACTGTCACCGCATCGCCCGGAGCTTGTGCGCAGCTGGGCCAGCGACGTCGTCGGGCCATTCGACCCCGACTACGTCTGGCACGACCTCGCCCAGGTGTGGCAGACACCGGGCGACGGCGAGCAACTGGTGGACACCTTGTTAGGCGGCACAAGTCAGGAACGAGCCGAACGGATGGTCTCGTTCGGAATACCCCTGGAGATCGCAACCTTGATGGCTCCACACCAGGGTCCGGAGATGGGTCGGGCGATCCTGCTGTTGTACCGCTCGGCGCGCCAGCCCGCGATGGCCGAAGCTGGCCGCGCGTTGGAGGCCGCTGCCGCTCGGCCGGGCTTGTCACTGCTGGCGACCGAGGATCCCTACATCGGATCCGAAGAAACGCGGCGGCGGGCGGCCGATCGAGCCGGAGCACGCACGGACGTCCTCGATGGGCTTGGGCACTGGTGGATGGTGCAGGACCCGGTTCGCGGCGCTGCAGCTCTCACCCGGTTCTGGGACACGCTCGGCTAGACAACCTTCATCGTCGAGGACCACGCCGGCCAGTACGACGCGATGCCCGCCCATGACGGTCCGTGTGGAAATGCGCTGTTCCGTGAGACTGTGCTGTTAAGACGCCGACAGCGCGCGGCTTATGACCAAATCGATCGATCAGTCAACGCGCGGTGGCGAAGCGATTTGTTCTAACCGATCGCTGGTTGTTAACGCCCGTCTCGCGGATCAATTTTCGTCTCGATGACCCGGACCTCGGCGTCGGTGGCTGTCTCGGACTCCCAAGGATTTCCATACCGAGCCTCAGATCGAGACGGTAAGCCTTGAGGTCATCCGAGATCTGCTGAAGGGCGCTCGGGGAACCCACGGATAGCCGGGATTCGGTCAAAATCCATCTCCGACGTGACTATCAACCAGCACATTGTCCCCGTGGAGGTCTCCATGCGAAATAGCTGTCTGCATAACGACGGTCCGGTTCTCGACCAGAACATGTTTGCCCACGTCGACGCCATTCGAGTTCAGCTCCCAGTCGAATCGGGCGGCAGGATCGTTCTCGCTCACAGGCTGAGCCCGTGATCGCGCCCGCGACTCAAGCTGACCGCGCGTTGGTGCGCTTGCTCCATCAGATGGTCATGGCTTCGCATCTGAGTCTGCCAACTCTCATACTTGGCGCAGCGGTCATGTATGAACGATTGCCGACGTTCAACCAGGCTGCTGACCCGTTCGGGGAGGGATCGCCCTATCGATCGCGCGGCGAAGTCGTGCGCGGTCATGGGCTGCTCCCCATGATTTGCGATGACCGCGCGCATCAAATCGCTGGCCTGGTGGCTGGTGCTGCGTTTTGGAATGTGCATACCCGGTGCGAGCTGTTGTCCGTACTCTTGTTCGACGGGCCGCTCGTAGATGTAGGCAGTGTTGGTGTGGCGGCCGCGGGTCATCGCGACGTAAAGCATTGCTCGGCTGGTGTTTTCGCCGAGCACGGCGTGGCTGGTGTCGGCGGTGACGCCTTGGGCGGAGTGCACGGTGACCGCATAGCCGAGGCTGACGTGCTCTCGCAGGTATTCATTCTCGAAGACGACGCGGGCTCGGTCGTCGAGGCGTTCGGCGGCAACACGATTCGTCGCGGGGTCGATCCCGGCGACCCGCCACCGGTTCCCGTTACGCACCGACGCTACCGACGGGGCGTCGGTATCGGGGTCGTCGGATGTCGAGGGTGGGGTCGTTGCGGCGACTGATGATCAGATCCCCCACGCCGATGCGCTGCCCGCCTGCAGCGGTCACGGTGGGCGCTTCGCGGTCGATGCGTTGGTGGTGCAGTCGCTGGTTGAGGGCGTTGGCCATTTCGGTGGTGTCGCACACGAGCAACGCGTCCCGGCCGGCTGTGGTGGCGGCTTGGTAAGCGTTCAGGGCGTCGGCCGCCATGGTGATGGCGTCTCCGCAGTGCAGCCGGTCATGGGTGCGGTACCAGTCGACGGCCTTGCGGATGTGTTCGGGTTCGCCGTCGCGCAGGGCCACGGAGGCGGCGCGTTCGGCAGGATCTCGCATGCGCCACACCTCGGAGAGGTGTTGGGTCCAGGGCAGATCGGTGCAGAGTTGGGCGAACATGCCGCCGCGGGCCTTGACCGGGGCGAGCTGATGAGCATCACCCACCAGCACGGTCTTGGAGCCCGCCGCGGTGGTAGCGGTCAGGAGTTGGCGGAGGTCGTCGGTGCCTACCATGGCGGCTTCGTCGACGACCACCAACGTCTGCCGATTCAGCTGCAACGTGTTGTCCTGCAGCGACTGAAGCGCTTTGGCGATGGTCATGCCGGTGTCGCCGGCGCCTTCGCGCAGGGCGACGTCGACGGCCTTGCCGGTCGGCGCCAGCACCAGAACCCGGCCGTAGGACCCATTGTGCGCGGCAGCGCGCAGGGCGCGCATCGAGGTGGTCTTGCCCGCACCCGCCGGCGCCGACAAGGGTTGCACCAACCACGGTGAGCGCGCGATGTTCTCCACCGCTGCCCTCTGATCCGCCGACAGCGCAGCGGTGTCAGCGTCCTTCACCCAGAGCTGGGAGCGGTCGTCGCGGGCGTCCACCAGATCCAGCACCGCCATCTCTTCGGCCAGGATGCGATCCAGCGTGAACCGCTCGTGGCCCTCGCGTTCATGCGCCGCCCGCGGCGCCGTCAACCGCAGCCCGATCTCGTCGACCGCTGCTTCGACCACCGCACGCGGTGACTGCTCGGTGTCGACCGGAAGTTGTGCGCCGACGATCTCGATCAGGTCAGCGCGGGTGAACGCCGCCTTGTCGATCTTCTCCGCCGCCGCGGCCAACCGCGCATGGTCGAACGGGGTGCGTGCGGCGCCGCGCCGCGCCGCGCGCGCTGCGTCAAAGGCTGCGCGGTCCAGGTGCAGGCCGCGCGCATCGGCGCGCCACTGCTCCAACAGCTGCGCCCAGTCGAGTTCTTCGGGTTTGGCGGGGCGGGTGGCTTTCTGCGCGGCCGCCAGCTGTGCCGCCGACAGTGGTCCGTCGGCGCTTTTCAGATGGCGGGCGGCCCACTCGCGCAGCTGGGTCGATCGCCGAGACCACGCGGTGATGGTGTCGCGATCCACCCCGGCCAGCTCCGCCATCCCGTTCGACGGGTCCACCGGCGCCCACTCGAAACCCATCGACTGGTGCAGCTCACGGCGCAACGTCGCTTGATAGATCACCCCGGCGGCGCGAGCCTCGTGATACAGCGACGTCCCATCGATGGACACCATCCGCCCATCGATGCGGGCTTGGCGATTCGGCACGATGACGTGAGTGTGCAGATGCGGGTCGCCGCAGCGTGAGGTCTCGTGCTGATAGGCGACGGCCGTCAATCCCGGCAGGCGCACAAGGTCTTTCTCACCGGTGTGCGGGTTGTGCACTCGGGTGTAGCCGGCATGTGCGGCCAGGTACTCCATCGCATCCGACAGGGCGGTGGTGTGTGCGTCGGCGATCGCCTTGGCGACCACATCGTCGGTCCGAAGGGCCCGAACCAGCGAAACACTTTTCGGCACGCAGAACGTCAGATCGAAGCCATGCACACCGCGCTCACCGAATGCGCGCCCACGCGCACCAATCGGGGTGACGCCTTCGTCGAGCCAGCGTGCCACCAACTCCGAATCAGCGTCTCCCCCGGCGCGCTGGGCGTCGGTCAGGCCGACCAACGTCGCGACAGTGTGGGCGTCGCCGGCCAACAGCCACAACGGGGTTCGGGTTTCGCGTTCGGAGTAGTACTCCCCCAACCCGCCGCCAGCGCGCGCCCGATCCTTAGCGGCACGCTCGGCTGCCTGTGCGGTGTCGATGTAGTAGTTGATCGACCACCGCTTCAGCTTGGAAACCGTCAACATCGATCCACCTACTGGCCGCGACTGTGGTCGTGGCACTTGCTGTGCCACAACCATTCTCGCATCCTTGTGCAAATGTGCCGTGCAGAAATTTGAGTGGGGATGAGAAGTGCGACGTGGTAGGACGGTGTTGTGTAAGTGCAACGGATGCAGTGGTTTTGGGATGTTAGGGATTGAGGTGGTGGGCTGCTGAGGGGGTGGGAATGAGGGTGTTGGTTGAGGTGTGTGCAGTCGACGGCGGTGTGTGGATCAGGTGCGCCGTGACGAACAGATATACCGGCTGGAACAGCTGGATGAACTGGGCGGCTTTGTGGGACAGCGGCTTTGCGCCATCACGGCGGACATTGTCAACAAGCCGCACACCTCCAGGTCGACTGGCTGGTGGAGGTTTGGCCGAAAATTGTGCACGAGAGGGTGTGGATATCTACTTACAGTTGTGTGATATCACTCAATGAAGAGCGGACGCTTCGACCTCATCACCCTCCAACCTCAGCGAGTCCCCATGACGAAATCCTTGTCCGACGTCGTGAGATGCTCACGGCCGAAGAAGTCCATGACATCACCGGTGTGCCCGTCTCTACCCTCCACGACTGGGCAGCCAAGCGAGAACGCGGAATGCCGGCTCCGGGCCCACACCACATCCGGCTCAGCAACAGGCATCGGCGGTGGGCCCGGAATGATGTCGACCAATGGATTGAATCGGCCCGAATCTGAAGCGGTTCTGTCGGACCGTGGGCTTAGCCTCCCATCAGAGCCAAACGTGCTGCCGCAGAACCGGTATGACCTAGCGCGCCGGAAATAAGCTGATCTGGGGAGGCGACCATGTCGATTCGGCGACGAGAGACCAAAGCCGGCGTCCGCTATGACGTGCAATGGCGCTTGCCGGACCGTTCGAAGCGCAAGAAGACGTTTAGCAGCGAACGAGCTGCCAAACAGTTCGAAGCCAAGCTGGTCACCAGCGGCGCCACCGGCGAGTCCCTGGACCCACGAGGCGGCAGGACCGAGCTGGAATCGGTATACCGATCCTGGATAGCTTCGCGCCCCGACCTCAGCGCTAGAGTCCGCCGCGGATACGAAGACAACTGGAGACTGCGTATCCAGCCGCGCTTCGCCAACTGGCCGATCGCAAAGATCGACCACGAGTCCATTCAGCGGTGGGTAAATGAGATGTCGGCGTCAGGGCTCGGCCCGCGGACTGTCCGATGGACACATACGGTTCTCAAGATGTCGCTCGACTACGCAGTCGACGACGGCCGGCTCATAGCGAAGAACCCGGCAACACGAACCAAGTTCCCGCCGATGCGGCGAACGACGCATACCTACCTAACCGCACGGGAAGTCGCCGATCTAGCGGATGCCTGTGGGACTCAAGGCGACGTCGTGCTGATCCTGGCCTATTCCGGCTTGAGGTTCGGCGAGCTGACAGGACTGAACGTAGAAGATGTCGATGTCGAGGCCAGGCGCATTCGGGTTCGCCGCTCTATCACCCAAGTCGGAGGCAGACTCGTCGAGGGTAATCCGAAATCTGACGCTGGCAGGCGGTCGGTGCCGATCCCGGAACGTTTGGTTCCTGCGCTGAAGGCACGACTCGACAACCGCCCACCGGGCGCGCCGGCAATAACCTCCCCGCGAGGGTCGCGGCTGGGTCTGGAGAACTGGAAGCGGTCGGTCAACTGGAAAGCGGCGATCACCAAAATCGGACGGAACAAGATGCGGGTGCACGATCTCCGTCACACGTACGCCTCGCTATCACGCCGGGCCGGCGCCGACCTTCGGCTGTTGCAGAAAGCTATGGGGCACGCGTCCATTACGGTCACTGCCCACACATACGCAGATCTCTTCGATGACGAGCTCGACAACATCGCGACCGCACTCGACTCCCTCGACGACCTAAGTCGGGCCACCTGAGAAGACGCGCCGATGGAGGCCACTCGTTTTGGCCCCATATTGGCCCCATCGCCAAGGCCGATTCGAAGATGCGCGGTTCGACGACAGAGCAAAAATGGCGGTTGAACTGCACTAATCGTGGTGGCCAGGGCCGGGATCGAACCGGCGACCTTCCGCTTTTCAGGCGGACGCTCATACCAACTGAGCTACCTGGCCCGACGGCACCGCCGTGCCTCGCCGCCGTGGCGACCCTGACGGGACTCGAACCCGCGACCTCCGCCGTGACAGGGCGGCGCGCTAACCAACTGCGCCACAGGGCCTCGCTATATATCCTCCTTCGCGTTGCCGCGAAGCGGGTACCCCCTACGGGATTCGAACCCGCGCTACCGCCTTGAAAGGGCGGCGTCCTAGGCCGCTAGACGAAGGGGGCCAGAGCCGAATCTCTCCGGGGTACTCGCAACGCCGTGACGCTGAGAGCTTCGATAGCTTAGGGTACCGCGGCCCCAGTGCTCAAACGAGCGGCCTGCGCGGACGCAGTATCCTGATGCATCGCGCCCCTATAGCTCAGTTGGTAGAGCTACGGACTTTTAATCCGCAGGTCCTAGGTTCGAGTCCTAGTGGGGGCACCGACCAAAGTCGCAGGCAAAGGTGGGTTTCACGTCCACGAGTGGAGCGGGTGAGCCGACCGGAAACGGCTTCGCGTCGCCACCGCGTCGCCAAACGGTTCGTACCGCGCTTTGTGTCACCCGCGTCAGCAACCTCCAGCGGTAGCGCTGACGTTTGCGCGCCGCGAGCTGCCAGGGCGGGTGCTTGGTCGAGACGACGAACCACCTGGGGCACAGGTACCCCGAGCGCAAGTTTGCGCTAGCCGACCTCACGGACGTGCCCGCTGAACGCATCCAAGAGAAACAGCTTCCCAAGCTGAGAACGCGGGTTCGATTCCCGTCATCGGCTCCAATCCGACGACCGCGGCCGACGCCTACGGTTTGGGCTGATGTCGCTTCTGGAACGTACCCTGCACGGATTGGTTGGAACTCAATGCGACGGTGCAGGTGGGTGTGGCGTCGGAGCAACCACCGCCAGCCCGGCGAACACATCTCGATTCGTATTCGCCGGTGTCGCCGTGGGTGTCACGCTGGTGCCGGTGGGGTAGCTTGACAAGCACACCGAACCGCCGCTAGCGGGGTTGGTGCAATTAACCGGCGGCCGGCCGCTACGAGGTGGTACCGCCGCCGAAGGCGGTAACCGTATTGGGAGAGCCGTTCCCCGTCGGCCCATCAGGTCCTGGCCCGGCTGTGCAGAGGTAGCCTCCTTTTTTGCAGTTCCCGTTCGACCCCGCCGTGACGTCGTTCAAGGCGGTTGCCTGCGAATAGACGTCGGCTGCGTAATTCACCGGACCGCCATTGATCGCGTAGGCAGCAGCGATGATCGGTGCGGATGCGCTCGTCCCGCCAAAGACGTACCACCCGCTGTCGCCCGTTGACCCGGGCGCATACACCGAGACCCCGGTGTTTGGATCTGCGACGGCCGCGACGTCGCCGACAGTGCGCTTGCCGCAGCCGCTATCGGTTTGCCATGACGGCTTCGCGAAAACGGTGCTGCAGCCACTCCCGCTGCCACTCCACACGGTCTCGCTCCAACCCCGCGAGTTGCTCGCACGGGTAAGACTCGTACCGCCGACGGCGACCACGTGCGGTGACGACGCCGGAAACGAAACGCCGTATCCGGAGTCGCCGGTGCTCACCGTCACGGCAACTCCCGGGATGTTGTACCTCTGCTCGTATGGAGCGTGCAACCTGTGCTCGGCCGCACCGTAGCTATTGCTGATCGCGTGTGCGCCTAATTGCCCTGCCGTCGCGACCGCGGTGCTCAGGTCGTCCAAACTGTTCGAGTTGGCCTCGATCAAAAGCAGCTTGCAGCCCGGGCAGATAGCGCTGGCCATGTCCAGATCGAGAGCGGTCTCTTGGCTCCACAAAATATTGTCCGCCGGCAGAGGTGACGGCTGTCCTGCCTGATTGAGCTTTCGACTTCGGGGCCCCGGGTCGACCACGGGCTTGCCGACCAATCCGTAGGCTCCGGTCACCAGCACAGAATCCCGAGCAGCCACGACGCGCTCCTTTTTTATGTGAGCAGGAAATGCCCGATCGGGAATCCAGCCGAGAACAGGAAGCCGAAGGCGCCGATCAACACCCTTTCATCCGATTTCAGTCCCCGCCTCGTTCGCCCTTGGGTTTGCGGCCGTTGCCGTTGCCCTTCTTCTTGACCGGAGGTCCTTGATCGATCTGCGCGGGCGGCGGCGCGGTCGGTGGCGGCGGTATCACCGATGTCGTCGGTGGCGGCACGGATGTGCTCGTGCTGGCGGGTTCGGGCCCCGACGGCTGCGAACCCGACTCGAACAACACCAGAACGGCGGCCAGGGCGATCGCCGCGAGCACGGCCGCGAGAACAAGCAGTTTGCGGGTGCGGCTTGGTGGGACCGGGGTGGCGACGGCCATCGTCGTCGGAGGCGGCAGCGGCGCGGCCAGCACCCGCGTCGGCGGTCGCACCGAATTCAGCTGCGGCGCACCAGATAACGCGGCGCGCATCGCCTCGGCGTTCGGAAAACGCCACTGCGGTTCGCGCGCCATCGCCCGGTCGATCGTCGCAGCCAGCCCCGGTTCCACATCGGGGCGTAGCAGCGTCAGCGGCGGCGGTGTGTCCTCGGCGATCGCCCGCGCCAGGGCGGCAGGGTTTTCTTGCGGGAACGGCTTGTGGCCGGACAGCGCCTCGTAGCCGACCACGCCGACCGCGTACAGGTCGTCGGCGACGGTCGCCGGCCTGCCTGCCAACCGGTCCGCGCTGAGGTAGGCCATCGTCCCGAGGATCTGTCCGGTCATCGTGGCCGCCGCCCCAGCGCTTTTCGCGATGCCGAAGTCTGCGACCTTCACGTCACCGGAAGTGGTGAACAAGATGTTGGCCGGCTTGATATCCCGATGCAGGATCCCGGCGGAATGCGCAGCGGTGAGCGCCGCCAGCACGTCGTTCAGAATCGAGCGAACCCGGACTTGCGGTAGTGGGCCGCGCATCAGCTCGTCGGCCAATGTCCGCCCGGACAGCCGCTCCATCACGATGAATGGAGTGCCGGCGTGGTCACCGCTGTCGTGCACCGCCACGATGTGCGGATGGTTTAGCCCTGCGGCCGCGCGTGCCTCTTTCTCAAAGCGCCGACGGTTGTCGGGCTGCACGCTGAACGCCGGATGTAGCAGCTTGACCGCGACAGGCCGGTCCAATCGGGTGTCCCAGCCGTCGCGAACCTCGGCCATACCGCCGCGGCCCAGAATCCCCCGGAGTTCATAGCGGCCGCCAAGAATTTCTGGCGCCTGCATAGTTCAACGCTAGCGCTACGAACCGCCGGACTCTTCGGCGGATCCGCCGGGCGGCGCTTTACTGGAAGGCGGGGCGTCAGACGACGGCGTCTGTGACTCCGTTGCGGACTCGCCGTGACCGCGGTGCACGAAGTCGCGGATCCGCGGTCCGAGCATCCCGATTGGACCCCGCAGCATCGGCCGCAGCCGGTGCGTCGTGCCCGCAGCTCCCCCGTTCTCGGTCTGCGGCGTCGCGGTCTGGCCCGGCGAGTCGCTGTCCGGCGTCGTCGTGCCGCCGACTACGTCTTCGTTGTTGATGTCTGTTCCGGTGCGTCCCTCAGGTTCCGGCGCGATCGGCTGCTGCCGGGCATCGTCGAGGTTCGACAATGAGGCGCCTGCCGCCCGCACGGTCGGCGCGGGAGTGCTCAGTGCCGGCGGTGAACCAAGAACGGCCAATGTGCTGTCGATCGTCTGGTCGACGGCCTCGAAGAAGTCGTCGACACGGTCGCGGCCAGGCCGAGCGCGAGGATGCCCAGCAACGTCAGGAACGCGACGCCAACCGACCGAGCGATCCGCGGGGCACGGCTCGACTTGGGCTTTGCCGTCAGCACCCTTGCATGGTGCCCTGCAACTGTCGCTGAGGTAGCAACTGCCAACGCCCAGCAAACCGCCCCTAATCGTGACAGAAGCAGCATCGCTGCAAACACTTGCCACGGCATTGCCGAATCGTATCGGCGGCCGAACCCGTAGCCGGTGGGTACGATCATGTCGATGCTCTACCAGCAAGTTCGCCGACCGTTCTGGCTGCGTCACCCATTGGTGACCGGTGCCGCCGCGGTGCTCGCGGTCTGGCTGGTGTGGAGCGGGGCGCACGTTCTCGTCGCCGCGGCGGGAATCGCCTGGCTTGCCGTCGTCGTCCGTAGGCGTAGACGGGCCAACGCGCTACGGGATGCCGGCCTGCGCGCCCGAGCCGAGTATGAGCACCGGTTGAATCTCACCGGCGATCCGCGCGGGGTCTTCGGGCGCTATCCTCCGGTGCAGCCGGGATGGTTCCCGGATCCGCAAAACCGTTACCAGTTGCGCTATTTCGACGGCGGGGTGTGGACGCCCTATACGGCTTCGACGGTCGGGCAATAGTGCATTCCGTTGTCGCGGTGACTCACCGGCGGCAGGTTTCGGGCCGGCGTGTGCACCAGCGGCGCGTCTGAGGGTATCCGGCCGGTCGCTCTGTCCCAGCCGGCGCGCGCCCGGGGGTGCATCCGCCTGCGCTTGGCCAGCAGCTTGAACACCAGGTTCACCAGGTTGCCGAAGCGGCGGTGCAGCCACTCGTTGCGTGACGACCAGGTGTAACCCATCAGCTCACGCACCGGCGGGTCGTAGAGGCCGACGGTAACCCACACGAAAAACCGTTCCAGAACCTTCAGATGAAGGCGCCACAGCCAGTCCGGAATCCACTCCAGCGATGGATGCTTGTGCATGGCCGAGAGATCCAGCACCGAGCGCGCGGCCCAATTGTTCTCTAATATGTTGCGGCACATGTGGTCCCAGTAGGCCTGAAATTCCTCCCAGGTCTTCGGCACCGGCCGCATGCTCATCCCGTACATCCGGTACCAGGTGATGTGTTCGTCGAACAACTGGCGTTTCTGGTCTTCGGTCAGCCCGTCCCCGAACCGCTCCGCGGTCAGGATGGTGCCCATGAAGAAGGTGGAATGTGCCCAGTAGAAGACGTCCGGGTTCAACGCGCTGTACCGGCGGCCCTGGTCGTCGACGCCCTTGATGCCGATGTGGTAGTCGCGCACCTCGGCGCCCGTCGTCGGTGCGCGGTCGGTGTCGAACACCACGCCGCCGATCGGATACAACGATCGGAACAGCCGCGGCATCCGTTCCATGAAGAAGATCGAGTGCTGCTCGACGGCGGCGCCCAACTGCGGATGCATGTTCTGCATCGAGCCGGCCCAGACACCCTGCAACACGCCCCGCCAATCGCCGAAGAGCTTCCAGGTCAACGACTCGGGGCCGAGCGGCTGCGGCGGGGTGTCGTACCCGCCGGGCGCCACCGGGCACCCGGATGCGATAGGGGCACTCCCGCTGGTCACCGGGCATGCCGCAGACGTATCTTGAGTCACTGGTGCGCTTCCGATAGGCGTCAGATGCCATTCTGACTACGTACGTTGTCACCATGAGTCTAGGAGGGATGTGACTGCGGGTCAACGACGGGGCCGATGGTCGGGCGTTCCGCTCGAGGACCGTCAGGCGTTGCGCCGCGATGAACTGATCGCCGCGGGCGTCAGCCTGCTGGGCGACGAGAGCGGGCCCGCCCTGACCGTGCGTGCAGTGTGCCGGGCGGCCGGGCTCACCGAACGCTACTTCTACGAAAGCTTCTCCGATCGCGACGAATTCGTTCGGGCCGTCTACGACGATGTCTGCGCCCGAGCGATGTCCACTCTGACGTCGTCCACCACCGCGCGCGACGCGGTGGAACGGTTCGTAGAGCTGATGGTCGACGATCCGGCGCGCGGCCGGGTACTGCTTCTGGCACCGGCCGTCGAGCCGGTGCTCACGCGGTCGGGTGCCGACTGGATGCCGAGCTTCATCGAACTGCTGCAGCGCAAGCTGACCCGCATCACCGAACCGGCTGTGCAGGCCATGGTGGCGACCGGTTTGATCGGCGCGTTGACGGCGCTGTTCACCGCCTACTTGAACGGCCGGCTGGCGGCCACCCGCGAGCAGTTCATCGACTACTGCGTCGACATGCTGCTCAGCAGGGTGTCGAGCTACTAGGACTCCCAGCGATGCTGACTATCCAGTCGGGACTTGGCCCGGTTCGCCCGGTGTCTCGCCGGCCGCAGCGAGCTCGGCTTGCTGAGCTTGCTCGGCTGCCGCCTGCTCCTCCGCGGCTTTTTCTTCCGCGGCGGCCTGGAACTCCCGGCCCTCCGGGCTACCCATCGAGGCGCCCGGCGTGGTGGCCGTCGCGGCCCCGCGGTTGCAGTTCAGCGTGAGCATGACCTCGGAGTCGGCATGCCCGAACTCACCCGCCCCATCGATGTCCCTGACGAAGGGCGCATCCGTGGCGTTGGTGACAAGGCAGTCACCCATCGCGTCCTGGCGGTCCCCGACCGTCACCGCGATCTTCGCCGTGCTGCCTTCTTCTTCGATCGCCGACACCGCGTCGCCGTACGTCATCCCCACCACATCCGGTGCCGCGGACGCAATGCCGGCGCCGAACAGCCCCAGCGCGCCCATCGCAACCCCTGCGGCTCCGATGGTGCTGGTCGAAACGATGATCTTCTTCACGTGCCCACCTATGTCTAAAGTCTACGGTTGCCAGGAGTTCAGGCGTGTTGCCTGCTCGAACAATACCGCTGACCGGACCGGCCCGCGAGCAGTACGGCAATGGTGTACGGCGTCCCATCAAAGGGGTACACGTTGCACCACGAACCGCGACCTTATTGCCCGCCGGAATATCCGCAAGTGAACTTGATGTCACCGGGATACACAGATATATTGAGTGCAACCAACAGGTACAGATAAATGGAGGGGCCATGTCGAAAGACCTGACCGACCTGCAGCTGTTGCATGAGCTGGAGCCCGTCGTCGAACGGAGCCTCAATCGACACCTGTCGATGCGCAAGGACTGGAACCCGCACGACTACATCCCGTGGTCCGACGGCAAGAACTACTACGCGCTGGGTGGCCAGGACTGGCATCCCGAGCAGTCCCAGCTGTCCGAGGTCGCCCAGGTGGCGATGGTGCAGAACCTGCTGACGGAGGACAACCTGCCGTCCTATCACCGCGAGATCGCGATGAACTTCGGGATGGACGGCGCGTGGGGCCAGTGGGTGAACCGCTGGACCGCCGAAGAGAACCGGCACGGCATTGCGCTGCGCGACTACCTGGTCGTCACCCGCGCCGTCGATCCGGTCGTACTGGAGCAACTCCGCGTCGAGCAGGTGACCCGCGGGTTCAGCCCAGGACAGAACCAGCAGGGTGAATTGTTCGCCGAGAGCCTGTTCGACTCCGTCACCTATGTGACGTTCCAGGAGCTGGCCACCCGCGTCTCGCACCGCAACACGGGCAAGGCGTGCAACGAGCCGATCGCCGACCAACTGCTGCAGCGGGTTTCGGCCGATGAGAACCTGCACATGATCTTCTACCGGGACGTCACCGACGCCGGCCTGGACATCGCGCCCAACCAGGCGATGAAGTCGCTGCACCGAGTGCTGCGCAACTTCAAGATGCCCGGCTACACCGTCCCCGAGTTCCGGCGCAAGGCCGTGATCATCGCGGTCGGCGGGGTGTACGACCCGCGCATTCACCTCGAGGACGTGGTGAAGCCGGTACTGAAGAAGTGGCGCATCTTCGAGCGCGAGGACTTCACCGGTGAGGCGGCCGCCATGCGCGACGATCTCGCACTGCTTGTCGAGGAGATCGAAGCGGCCTGCGACAAGTTCGAGGAGTCCAAGCGGCGGCGGCTCGAGCGTGAGGCCCGCAGAGCCGAGAAACTGACCGCCAAGAAGGTTCTCGCGTCATCGGGCTCCTGACCGACTCCCGCGCAGCGTTGCGGATCGGGCCCATCGCGCTGGCCAGCCCGGTGGTGCTGGCACCGATGGCCGGTGTGACGAACGTCGCATTCCGCACCCTCTGTCGCGAACTTGAACTCGCCCGGGCCGGCACGGTCAGCGGGCTATACGTGTGCGAGATGGTGACCGCCCGCGCGCTCGTCGAGCGCCACCGGGTCACCATGCACATGACGACGTTCGGAGCGGACGAGTCACCACGGTCGCTGCAGCTCTACGCGGTCGACCCCGACACCACCTATGCCGCGGCGAAAATGATCGTCGATGAGGGCATGGCCGACCACATCGACATGAATTTCGGCTGCCCGGTGCCCAAAGTGACCCGACGCGGCGGCGGCGCCGCGCTGCCCTTCAAACGCAGGCTGTTCGGGCACATCGTGGGCGCAGCGGTGCGCGCGACCGACGGGTCGAACGTCCCCGTCACAGTGAAATTCCGGATCGGCATCGACGACGCCCACCACACCCATCTGGACGCCGGTCGCATTGCCGCCGAGGAGGGCGCCGCAGCCGTCGCATTGCATGCCCGCACGGCGGCGCAACGCTACTCGGGCACCGCTGACTGGGAGCAGATCGCCCTGCTCAAAGCGCACGTCAACGGCATTCCGGTGCTGGGCAACGGCGACATCTTCGACGCCGACGACGCGTTGGCCATGATGGCCACGACCGGCTGCGACGGCGTTGTCATTGGCCGCGGCTGCCTCGGCCGGCCCTGGCTGTTCGCCGAGCTGTCCGATGCCTTCACCGGCCGTAACGGTGTGACACCGCCCACGCTAGGCGAGGTCGCGGCGATCATCCGCAGGCACGGCGAGCTGCTGACCGCCCATTTCGGCGAAGACAAGGGCATGCGCGACATACGCAAGCACATCGCCTGGTACCTGCACGGCTTCCCCGCCGGAGCCGAGCTTCGCCGGGCTTTGGCGCTGGTCAAGACGCTAGACGAACTCGACGTGCTGCTCGAAAAGCTGGATCAAGATGTACCCTTCCCGGCCGCCGCTGCCGGCCCGCGCGGGCGTCAGGGCTCACCGGCCTCGGTGGGGCTGCCGGAAGGCTGGTTGGCCGACCCGGATGACTGCACGGTGCCTGCCGGCGCCGATGTGATGCATTCCGGCGGGTGAACCGAGGCCATCTCGACATTACGTCTCTCAGAATGTCTCAGTACAATATGAGTCTCGTTGTGAAGGGCCCCAGTCGCGGGGCACAGACAGTGCTGCTATAAGACAGATGGCGGCAGCGCAGCTGTCCATGCGCAGCGACGCGCACGCTGCGCACGGAGTCGGAGGCCGGTAGGGACATGAGTGACGGCGATAACGCCACTCCTGGCCGTCCATGGGCGTCCGACTCCGACGGCGCTAACCAGTGGCTTACCCGATCTCCGCGGCCATCGCGAGCCGCCGCGCCGTGGGAGCGCCGACCTGGTGCCGAGCCCGATGGCACCGACACCTCTCCGCCGACCGGCAACCACACTGATGGCGTCACGGTGGCCGACCTCATCGCGAAGGTCACCGGTTCCGCTCCGGCGGATCTTCCGGGCCGGCACCGCGCCGCACAAGAGCCCGAACCTCCGGCGCCGCCCCAGCCGCCACCTCGGGTTCCCCGGCAACTTCGACCCCCGCAACCGCGACCCGAGGATCTGTCCGACCCGGACACCGAGGTCATCCCGGTGGTGTCCTACGCCGCCGAGCTCCCCGACCTGGCGGCGTTGCAGCGCGCCGGCGCCGAGCGCATCGCGCCGGAGCGGGTGGGCGAGCCATCCGCCGAGCCTGCCGCCCTGCCGAAGAAACCCAAGTCGCGCCGCCGGTTCGTGCTCGCGGGACGCTCCTTGGCCGCGGTCTTCGCAGTGCTCGCACTGGCGATGACCGGTGGGGCGTGGCAGTGGCAGTCCGCGAAAGACAATATGCTCAACCGGATTTCGGCGCTGGATCCGAACTCGCGCGACATCCTCGACCCCAACGCACAATTCGGCGACGAGAACTTCCTTATCGTCGGCGTGGACAGCCGGTTCGGCGAGAACGCCGATATGGGTGCAGGCGACACGGAGGATGCGGGCGGAGCGCGTTCCGACACGATCATGCTGGTCAACATCCCAGCCAACCGCGAACGCGTTGTGGCAGTGTCGTTTCCGCGTGACCTGAACATCGAACCCATGGAGTGCGAGGCGTGGAATCCAGAGACCGGCGAGTACGGCCCGCTCTACGACGACGAAACCGAAACCTACGGCCCCGATGAGGTTTACACCGAGACCAAGCTGAACTCGGCCTACTCGTTCGGCGGCCCCAAGTGTCTGGTCAAGGTCATTCAGAAGCTGTCAGGACTGTCCATCAACCGGTTCATGGCCGTCGACTTCGCCGGGTTCTCCAAGATGGTCGACGCGCTCGGCGGCGTCGAGGTATGCAGCACCACCCCGCTGGAGGATTACGAGCTGGGCACGGTGCTGCCCAACGCGGGACGCCAGATGATCGACGGACACACCGCTCTGAACTACGTGCGGGCCCGCCAGATCACCACCGAAACCAACGGTGACTACGGCCGCATCAAGCGCCAGCAGCTGTTCCTGTCGTCGCTGTTGCGCTCGTTGATCTCGAAGGAAGTCTTCTTCTCTCTCAGCAAGCTCAACAATGTCGTCAACCAGTTCATCGACGACAGCTTCGTCGACAACATCGGGACCAGGGAACTGGTGGAGCTCGGTCAGTCGCTGCAGAACATCGCGGCCGGGCGGATTACCTTCTTGACCGTCCCGACCACGGGATACATGGACGAGTGGGGGAACGAGCACCTGCGCGAGGAAGACAACCGGGCAATCTTCGACGCGATCATCAACGACGACCCGCTGCCCGAAGAGAAGAACGCCGACAACACACCCGTGCCTGGCACACCCGAGTCGATGACGAACTCGACACCCGAGTCGTCGACGCCAACGCCGGAGGCCGACACCGACACCGGCGAGGTTGTCGACGCCGTCACCACCGACCCGACGGAGGTGACCGTGCAGGTGTCGAATTCGACCGGCCAGGACGGGCTGGCGGCCATCGCCGCCAGCGAACTGCGGCAGCACGGCTTCAATGTCACGACTCCCGATGACTACCCCGGCCCGCTGTCGTCGACGACGGTGTTCTTCTCAGCGGGCAACGAGCAAGCCGCCGCCACCGTGGCATCGGCGTTCGCCAATCCGACCATCGAGCGCGTCACCGGGATGGGCAACACCGTGAAGGTGGTGCTCGGGTCCGACTTCTATTCCGTCAGCCCTCCGCAGCCGAGTGGCTCTTCGGTCCGGGTCCACGTCCTTCATGGCAGCATTAGCCACGCGACGCAACTGCCGGAGGACCTCTCGGTCACCAACGCCGCCGATACCACCTGCGAGTAATCACAGTCGGATTCACCTGTCGTTCACCATCGACGTCGTGACGGTAGGACGGGTTAGCCCGTAGGCTTTAGGCCATGCGAACCGCGTACCACGAGCAGCTAGAGGCCCTGCAGGGACAACTCGCCGAGATGTGCGGACTGGCCGGCGTTGCCATGGAACGCGCGACACAGGCTCTGCTACAAGCCGATCTGGTGCTCGCCGAACAGGTCATCACCGACCACGAGCAGATCGCCGATCTCAGCGCCCGCGCGGAGGAGAAGGCATTCGTGCTGCTCGCGCTGCAGGCACCGGTGGCGGGCGACCTGCGGGCGATCGTCAGCTCGATCCAGATCGTCGCCGACATCGACCGGATGGGCTCTCTGGCGCTGCATGTCGCCAAGATCGCCCGGCGTCGCCATCCGCAGCACGCGCTGCCCGAAGAGGTCAACGGGTACTTCGCCGAAATGGGCCGCGTTGCAGTCGAATTGGGCAACGCGGCGCAGGAGGCGCTGATGTCCCGGGATCCGGAGAAGGCTGCCCAGATCCGCGACGAGGACGAGGCGATGGACGACCTGCACCGTCACCTCTTCACCGTCCTGATGGACCGGGAATGGAAGCACGGCGTCACGGCGGCCGTCGATGTGACGTTGCTGAGCCGCTTCTACGAGAGGTTCGCCGACCACGCGGTCGAGGTGGCCCGACGGATCATCTTCCAGGCCACCGGCAAATACCCGTACGAGGAAGAGATTCCCGCCCCACACTAGTTCGCGCCGATTTGGCTCCCGCGCTGAGCTCACCGACTTAACCGGAACGGCGTGTCCTTTCGTTCACCCGCGTCACTTGTGGCTTGTTTCGGTACCCGGCAATAATCGCTGTATGTCCGCGGCTGACCGATGCGGCGGGATGTGACGCGGCGTCGCCGGCAACGCAACCGCTCTCGGCGCAGCCGGCCGCCTGTTTGGCGCTGCCGCAACTCTCACACCTACTTGGTGCCGATGCACCCGCAGCCGGAGGCGACACGTAGTGCCGTTTCGCACCACCAGACGCATACACAATGTCGATCAAGGGAGTTCGCCATGTCCGAAAGCCCCGCCTCCCATGCCGTCCATCACCACCCGGAACTATCCATCGACCAGCAGCTCGCACTCAGCGCCGCCGCCAGCCGGTTGCAGGACGAGTTCGGCGAACAAATCGGGATGGAGACCATCGAGAAGTTATTGCACTCCTCCTACGACCACTTCGCGGCGCGCGCGAAGATACCGAACTTCGTGCCGCTGCTGGCCGAACGATTCACCCGCCAGCAGTTGCAAGCGCTCTCCCGGATCGAGGGCACCAGCGCCGACGGCAAGCCGACGGTGCTTTTCCTGTGCACCCATAACGCCGGGCGCTCGCAGATGGCGCTGGGGTTCTTCACCCAACTGGCCGGCGCGCAAGGGCTCGCGTGGTCCGGCGGATCCGAGCCGGAAACCGAACTCAATCCATCAGCGGTCGAGGCGATGGCCGAGGTCGGTATCGACATCACCGGTGAGTACCCCAAACCCTGGACCGGCGAGATCGTCCAAGCCGCCGATGTGGTCATCACAATGGGCTGCGGCGACGCTTGCCCCGTGTTCCCGGGTAAACGCTACGAGGAATGGGAACTGCCCGACCCCGCCGGCCAAAGCGTCGAGGCGGTTCGGCCGATCCGCGACGACATCGAACAACGCGTCCGGCGGTTGCTCACCGAACTGGACGTCACTGTCACCGCCTGATCCGTTGCCCGGCGCAGCGACGCGCTCGGGGTAGGCCCAACCCCTAGCCGAAGCGACCCGAGATGTAGTCCTCGGTGGCCTTCTGCGTGGGGTTGGAGAAGATCTTCTCGGTGTCGTCGATCTCGACCAGCTTCCCCGGCTTGCCGGTCGCTTCCAGGTTGAAGAACGCGGTCTGATCGCTGACCCGGGCGGCTTGCTGCATGTTGTGCGTGACGATGACGATCGTGTACTCCTTCTCTAGCTCGGCGATCAGGTCCTCGATCGCCAGCGTCGAGATTGGGTCCAGTGCCGAGCACGGCTCGTCCATCAACAGCACGTCGGGCTGCACGGCGATCGCCCGGGCGATGCACAGCCGCTGTTGCTGCCCGCCAGACAGCCCGCCGCCGGGCTTGTCCAACCGGTCCTTAACCTCGTTCCACAAGTTGGCCCCCTTCAGCGAACGCTCGGCGACCTCGTCGAGGGTCTTCTTGCCGCGCACGCCCTGCAGCTTCAGACCAGCAACCACGTTGTCCTTGATGGACATCGTCGGAAACGGGTTCGGCCGCTGAAACACCATGCCAATGGTCTTGCGCACGCTGACCGGATCGATCCCGGAGCCGTAGACGTCCTCGCCGTCGAGCAGCACCGACCCCTCCACCCGGGCGCCGGGAATTACCTCGTGCATCCGGTTCAGGGTGCGCAGGACGGTGGACTTGCCACAGCCCGACGGCCCGATGAACGCGGTCACGCTGCGCGGCTGCACCGACATCGCCACATCCGCCACGGCGTGAAACGACCCGTAATAGATGTTTACGTCCTTGAGATCCAACCGCTTGGCCATACTTTCGCTCCTAGAGTGTCAAGCGCGATTTCGCGTCAGGTACCGGTTAATGAACGCCGCCGCCACGTACATCACCGCAACGAGCAGGATGAGGGTGAGCGCAGCGCCCCACACGCGCAGACGTCCGGCCTCTTCGGGGTTGATCAATTCGGTGTAGATCAGCAACGGCAGCGACGCCATGTTGCCGTCGAACACGTCGTAATTGATCGACCTGGCGTAGCCGACGAGCACCAGCACCGGGGCCGTCTCGCCGATCACCCTGGCCAGCGCCAGCAAGATGCCGCTGATGATGCCAGGCAGCGCGGTGGGAATAACGACCCGCGCGATGGTTTTCCATTTTGGAATCCCTAACGCAAAGGATGCCTCGCGCAGCTCGTCAGGAACAAGCTTCAGCATTTCCTCGGTGTTGCGGACCACGACCGGCAGCATCAGCAGCACCAGTGCCAGTGACACCGCGAACGCGCTCTGCGGGAAGCCCAATGTCGCGATCCACAACGCGAAGATGAATAGCGCGGCCACGATCGACGGAACGCCGGCCAGGATGTCCAACATGTAGGTCGTCGTGCGCGCGAAGACCCCGCGGCCATACTCGACTAGGTAGATGGCCGCGAAAATGCCCAACGGCACCGCCAGCACCGCCGCGATCGCCGCCTGGATGATCGTCCCGTAGATCGCGTGGTACACGCCGCCGCCGAACACATCCGGTAGCACCCCGGCCAGCGACTTGTTCCACCACGTCGACGAGATGATTGCCTTGAAGCCGCGCGCCACCACGTTATAGAGCACCCAGACCAATGGCACCATGGCGATCACGAACGCCGCCCAGAACAGGATCCTGGCAACGCTGTCCTTCACCTTGCGGCTGGTGCTGATGGGGTGGAAGGTCGGTCCCTTGACCGCCGCATCGAGCGCTGTTTGCGTCATCCTCCGCTAACCCTTCCCCCGGCAGCCAGCCGAGCAAGCCCGTTGACGATGAATGTCAGAATGAACAGCACCAAACCGGCAGCGATGTAGGCGCCGGTCGGCAGCGGTGCACTGAATTCCGCTGCGGCCGAGGCGATCTTGGAGGCGAAGGTGTAACCGCCGTCGAACAGCGACCAGTGTCC
>CAWDAC010000014.1:0-98832 GCA_963800125.1 uncultured Actinomycetota bacterium
CCGGCGCCCGCGCCTTCTACGACCAACACCGCACCGCCGGCGACACTCACCACCAAGCCCTACGCGGTCCTCCCGCCACAGCCGCTCACCGTCGGCGGTTTCGTGGTAGTCGCCATAGTCGGTCTCGACGACGCGATACCCGCGCCGGGCAAGTTCCTGCAGCACCGACGACTTGCCGGCACCCGACATCCCGGTGATCAGTACCCGCGCCACATTGTCATTGTTGCGGGTCGTGACTCGATCCCGGCGAGCCGAGCGGCTGAGTGGTCGCCGTATCTGCGGCGCCGGCGCCGACCGGAACCGGCGTTCTGGGTTGCGGTTTCAGGAAGTGATTGTCGCCGCGGGGGTAGACGACCTGCGGCCACCAGAACCACCGGCCCAACAGCGTCGCGATCGACGGCATCAGCAGCGAGCGCACGATCAGCGTGTCCACCAATAGGCCGATGGCGATCGTGGAACCCATCTGGGCCAGCACGATCAGCTTGCTGCACATCATCGCCGCCATGGTGGCGGCGAACACCAGACCCGCAGAGGTGACCACGCCACCGGTACCGGCCATCGAGCGGATGATGCCGGTCTTCAGTCCGGCGTGGATCTCGTCCTTGAACCGGGACACCAGCAGCAGGTTGTAGTCCGATCCCACCGCCAACAGGATGATGACCGACATCAACATGACGAGCCAGTGCACCTGGATGCCGAACAGGTCCTGCCACAGCAGCACCGAGATACCGAAGGACGCGGCGATCGAGCTGGCCGCCGTGCCGACGATGACCAGTGCTGCCACCGCGCTTCGGGTCAGGATGAGCATGATCATGAAGATCAGCGTCAGCGCCGACACCACGGCGATCATCAGGTCGTACTTCGCGCCGTCGGACATGTCCTTGTAGGTGGCCGCGACGCCACCCAGGTAGATCTTGGCGTTCGACAGCGAGGACATCTTCAAGGCCTCCTGCGCGGCCTTCCTCTCGCAGTCGACCCGGGCGATGCCCTCGACCGTCGCGGGATCGGCTCTCGTGGGTGATGAACATGCGAGCGGACTTGCCGTCCGGCGACAGGAACATCTTCAGCCCGCGCTTGAAGTCGGGGTTCTGGAATGCCTCCGGGGGCAGATAGAACAGGTCGTCGTTCTTGGCCTGGTCGAAGCTCTGCGCCCATCGCCAGGGCGGTGTCGTTGGAGGCCTCCATCTGGTCGAGCAGGGCCTTCTGCGAGTTGTACGACGCCAGCGACAGGTCCCTGCTGGCCTTCATCGACGCGATCGTCTGTGGAAGGAGTGCGGTCAGCTTCGGAGCGAGGTCCGCCAGCTTGTCGGTGTTGACCTGCACCGCACCCGTCTGGTCGGTCACTTCGTCGATCCCATCGAGGGCATCAAACAGGGACCGTGCTGCGGCGCACAGGGGGATGTCGAAGCAGTGCGGTTCCCAGTAGAAGTAGTTGCGCAAGGGCCGGAACTGGTCATCGAAGTTCGCGATGTTGTCTCGTAGTTCTTCGGTGGTTTCGAGTAGCTCCTGCGACTTGGCCGCCGAGTCCTGTGTGAGCTTGGTTTGCTCGAGGGAGAGTTGGTACTGCTTCTCCAAGATGTCGATCGAGACGTTCGTCGCATCGATCGTTTTGAGCTGATTGGCCAATTGATCCCGCTGGAACGGCAGGTTCATGTTGCTGGTCTGCCCCTGGACGCTCGTCTGGAACGGAATCGAGCTGTGCTGGATCGGAATGCCCAATGGCCGGGTGATGTTCTGCACCATCGCAATGCCCTCGGTGTGCATGACGTTTCTGGCCACCGCGTTCAGCACCAGCATGTCGGCGGGGTTGCGCATGTCGTGGTCGGCCTCGACCATCAGGATGTCGGGGTTCATCCGGGCCTGAGTGAAATGCCGGTCGGCGGCGGCGAACCCGACGTTGACCGGGGCGTCCTTCGGCAGGTAGTAGCGGTCGTTGTAGGCCGGCTTGTATCCCGGGAATGGCCACGATGCCGATCAGCACCACGAACAGGCTCGCCACGAAAATGGGTGCGGGCCAACGCACTACCGCGGTGCCGACCCGCCGCCAAAACCGGCTCTGCGGAGGCCGTTTGGACTCGTACAGCCCAACCCGGCTGCCGAGGAACAGCACGGCCGGTCCGAGCGTGACCGCGATCGCCACGACCACGATCATGCCGATCGCGACCGGGGCGCCCATGGTGCTGAAAGTAGGGCAGCCGCGCGAAGACTGAGGCAGTACGTCGCCCCGGCGATCGTCAGGCCCGAGCCCACGATGACGGGTGCGACGGACTTGAAGGTGGCGTAGTAGGAGTCGTCCCTGTCCAGCCCCATGCCGCGATCTTCGCGATAGCGGCCGAAGATGAAGATGCCGTAGTCGGTGCCCGCCGCGATCGCCAGCATCGTCAGGATGTTCCCGGCGAACGTCGTCAGCCCGAACACGTCGTGGATGGCGAGAACCGAGATGACTCCGCGCGCGGTCAGCAACCCGATAAACGTCAGGAACAGCTGGATCAGCGTGGTGACGATCGAGCGGTAGACGACCAGCAGCATGCCCGCGATCGCGATGAGGGTTATCAAGGTGATCTGGCCGAGGCTGGCGTTGCCGATGACATGCAGATCGTCGGTGAGCGCGGCCGGGCCCGCGACGTAGGCCTGCACCCCGGGCGGGGCCTTCGTGTCCTCGATGACCTTGCGAACGGCCTGCACGCCTTCGTTGGCCAGGGTCTGGCCCTGTTCGCCGGCCAGGTTGAGCATCACGTAGGAGGCCTTGCCGTCGGCGCTCTGCGCCCCGGCCGCGGTCAACGTATCGCCCCAGAAGTCCTGGATGTGCTGGATGTGCTCGGGATCCTGCTGCAGCTTGCGGATGATCTCGTTGTAGTAGTCGTGCGCGTCAGGCCCGAGGGGCTGCTGGCCCTCGATGACGACCATGATGGTGCTGTTGGAGTTGAATTCCTTGAAGTTGGCGCCCATCAGCTTCATTGCCTGCATCGACGGTGCGTCCTCGGGAGCCATCGGCGCCGAGTGCAACTCACCGACCACTTCCAGCTGGGGTGCGACCACGTTCACGATGACCGCGACGGCCACCCAGAACAAGATGATCGGCACCGCCAGGATGCGGAGCATGTGGGGGAAGACGGGTCTCTTCTGCTTGCCGGTGGTCTCGGCCGTTGTGGTCGCGTGAGTCATGCGGACTTCACCAGGCAGTACGTCTGTGCGTTGACCCCATTGGCTGACTGCTCCTCACGTACGGTTCCGTTCACTGTGACTCTGCAGCTGATTTGGTCGCCGTCGGTCTGCGCCATCAGGCTGGCGCTGACCGTCGGCAGCGTCGTCGACAACGTGATCGACCACGGCAGCGGCACGGTGATCAGGTGCACGTTCGCATCCGGGTCGAAATAACTGATCTGGGCGGTGGTCCCCGGCGAGCCATACACGTCGTAGACCAGGATCTTCGGGTTGAACTGGACGATCTCGATACCCGCACCGGCGTTGGCATTGAGGTCCTGGGAAGCGAACACCTTGTGCAAGCGAGAAACGACGACGCCGGACACCGCCAGGACGACGATCAACACCAACGGGATCCACACCTTCTTCAAGCCACGACCCAGCATCCCAACGCCGCGGCCCACTGAAATGCCCCTCATCCGAACACCTTCCGCCGATCGGCCGGGTCTGCCTCGACGTTGTCCAGCGGGCAGTCCGCGTTCTCGACAAGCTGGCGGAGGACCGGGAGCGCGACCCGCGCTGAGAGCCACAACGCGGACTCCTCCTCCGCCGTCAGCGTCGCCGACAACGCCTTCAGGCGTTCCCGACGGACTCGCTTCCTGTCGTCGAGCAGCGCTTGACCCCGCCCGGTGATGCCGATGAGAGCAGCGCGCCCGTCGTCAGGGTCGGCAAGCCTGGCCACCAAGCCCAGCCGCTCCAGCCTCTGGATCAGCTGAGTCATCGACGGCTGGCTGACCCCTTCCTTGGCGGCCAGCGCGGTGAGTCGGTTGAATCGCGTGGCGATCGGCGTCGTCACAGTCATGCTCAACTCCTGCGTCGTGTTTGCATCGCGCATTATGTGTGACGCTATCTGGACCGGCGGTCTCCTATCGGCAGTTCCTGGCTTTACGTCCGCGACTGGCTGATCGGGGTGTCGCCGTCTGTCTGCGTGCGGGACTGCTGAGCGTCGTCAATGAGTCGCCGGATGATGGGCAGAGCCACGTGCATGGCCAGGGTCAGGGTGACCTCCTCATCTGCCGGGAGGCCCGCGAGCAGCTCGGCCATCCGGTCCCGGCGGTCGCGCCGCTGGTCGTCGAGCAGTGCCCGGCCGGCGTTGGTGATGGTTACCAGAGCGGCCCGCCCGTCTCCGGGGTCGTCGACCCGGGTCACCAGACTCTGCCGTTCCAACCGCTGAACCAGTTCGGTCATCGCCGGCTGGCCGATGCTCGCCGCCGCGGCCAACGCCGTCACCCGGGCCGGTCCTTCCCGATTGAGCGTGCTCAGCGTCAGGTTCGCAGTCAGACCCAGTCCTGAGCGAGGGGCCAAGTGCCGAACCATGAGGATCGCCGCCTCTTCGAGCCCCTCCATAGCGTTCTCTCGGCTGACACCGCGGTATGACTGTTCCACCCCGTAGGTATACCACTTTTATATCGCTACCCGATATAAAATGTGCGCGTAGACTTCTGCTGACGGGGTATATCCGCGTATCCGGTGACTGCGCAAGGATGGATGGGTCCTCCGCCGCGTCGGCGGACTTGGGCGTGCCAAATGGACGGCCCGGACGTGATGCCGTGGCATCTCTCTTGATCCCCGCACGAGCGGCATGACCCTGCGTGCGCCGGCTCCGTGGCCACCAGCTCGGCGGAATTTGCTCCGCACGGCGCACGACCGGTTGATGTATATAACACTCAGTGCTACAACATCTTTCGGTGCGGTAATTCGGCGATCTATGGCGATCGCTGAAGGTAGCGAAGCCCCACGCTTTCCCCAGCCTCGATCGACCCGGACGCGACGGGCGGAGCCTCAATTTGTCGCCAGGCGCGTCACCGGGGTGTCGTTACCCGTTCTGCTCGCCCAGTGCGCAGAGATCGCGAGCAGTCGGGATTGACGTGATCGAATCGTGACTTGGCGCACAACTCCCGGCGCTGCCGGTTATTAGGTCTACGATTAATTATATCGTCGACCGATGTACCGGCCGAGGAAGGGGTCCGGCGGCACCTGGATAAAAGCCTCACGGCCGTGCAACATCTCGGTGGCCAGCGCACCGCGGCTCGGCTGGCGAACGGCTGCCACCGGACCTTCTCATTCCTAGTGTTCTCGCGGTCCCACAAGCACGAACCTGGAGAGCACATCACATGATCTTGTCGGTCCAGCCGGATCTGGACCCAACGGGGAACCTCGTCGCCTGCGCACCCCCGACTACCACGGCGTGATCGACACGCCTTTTGGCGACGCCGTCCGGCGGAACCACCCGATTTCGCGCAAACGCGGTTCATCGGCCGTCGACCGTGGAGCGAATCCGCTCTTGGACGGCCTGCCCACTCGTCTGAAACCGATTGGGGTCGTGGATGATTCGACGTCTGCGGCCGGCGTGGGCTCTGCGCTGCCCGCTGGGGCTGCACGTGACACCGGGATGGCGCCAACTCGGGTCGCCGATGAGGGGGTAGACCGGCTCGCCGGACCACCGGTGGTGGCCGAGGTCGATTGCCTGGAGGTGCATGCGCTGGGTTTGACGTTGCCCGAACGGGCGCCAGCTGTTGACCGATGTCTCCTTAGTGCGCGCCCGGGGTCACTTACCACGATCATCGGCCCGTCGGGCGCAGGCAAGTCGACGTTGGCCAAGTTGGTGGGCGGGCCCTCACCCCGACCGCAGGCGAGGTGTGTTTCGACGGCCATGACCTGCATGCCGAGTACGCGTCGTTGCGCCACCGCATCGGGCTGGTCCCCCAAGACGACGTGGTCCATCACCAGTTGACCCTGGAGGTGGCGTTGCGCTTCGCCGCCGAGTGCGGCTGCCGCACGCCAACACCGAGGAGCAAGCTACCGCGGCGGCCCGGGTGCTCGAGGAATTGGAGCTGACCGACCATGCCCACACCCGGGTCGACAAGCTCTCCGGCGGCCAGCGTAAACGGGCCTCGGTGGCCATGGAATTGCTCACCGGGCCCGCGCTGCTGATCCTGGATGGGCCGACCACCGGGCTGGCCCGATCCAGATGGCGGTGCAGTAGCAGCACCTCGACGAGCGCTCGCGTACCGGGGCGTCACCATGAGCTTTGCGGGCGGCCGCCCAGAACGCGTCATGCTCGGCTGTGAACATCCGCGCCGCGCGGGCCCTGCGCCAGCGCGGTCGCCCCCGGCAGGGCGCCGGGCTTGCGTCGCAGTGAAATTAGATGCGCATCATGGACTCTCGAGATTCAGGTGTAGCTGGGGATGGGTTCGGCGGGGTCGATCAGACCAGTGCACGGACGGCTTAATGCTGTGACCGCTACCGATGATGGCCGCCGTGATGAAACAGTAAGCCGCCCGCCCAGAAGGGATATTGCGGCGCATACTGCACGGGAGGGGCGTCGTTGATTTGAACATTGCCGGGTGACTGGCAAATGGTTTTCGAGCCGCCCAAGTTGATGCAGGACTGCTCCGCGGCGGCCGTCGGTGCGGCGGCGAGCGTTATCGCAGCAAGTCCCGCCGCCAACAGCGGTGTGATGTAGTTCGGTTCGATTCGCATTGAATACTCCTTCAATTTCCTGTACTAGAACTGCGGCGGTGACCGCTGAACTGATCACGCACCGAATGGCCGGAATTAGTGCGGTGTTTCCCGACCAAATCCCGATAGGGGCCATAAGCGGGACGGCCGCGGCTCCGTCGTTTGCCCAATGTCGCCATACTGGGCGCCCACAGCCCGTAAACCGCGCAGCGGTAAGCCAGTGCTGGTTCGGTCGCTCGTGCGCCGATGCTTCTGATCCCGGCCAGCCTGACGATCGGGACGAACGTCGGAAACAACACCCCCTCGACGTGCAGTTCATCGCCGGCATCCGCGAACACGGTGTGCTGCAGCCGATCACCGCAATCCGCACCGACGGTGTCGAGCTCCGTGACGGACAGCGCCGCGCCCACGCAGCCCGGCAGGTCGATCTGGCCACGATCCCCGTGTCCGTGGTATTCGAATCGTTACCGAGCGGGCGCTGGCCACGAGTGACGTCGTCAGCGCGAAGTCAAGCGGTGGGCATCCTGGCTTTCGAGCGGGCGCATAGTTCGGCGGCGCGAAGCAATTACGGTGTGCACATGGCGATTCCGCCTATCCCGGCAGTCCTTGCTCCTCAGGAGGCAGAGGCGCAGGACCGGTGATGCGGGGTACGGCCGCCGGTGTGGGGATGGCCGTCGGCGCGACGGTCTCAGTGCGTGTAACCGCCGTTGACATGGCGGGAATTCGCCACTGCGCTGCCGCTTGGCGCGCCCTGAGTTATGGCCAGGCTGACGGCACCCGCACACACCACTGCGCTGCTCGCGATGACCGCGACGAGCTTGATATCACTAGCTTTCATGTTTCGACCACTCCTTCAACCCCTCCCGTGTAACCACTGCTCCCCTACCGACTAGATCGGTCGTCGTACGTCAGCTATTCCCATTCCATGGAACGGGTTCAAAGCCACATCACGCCAAGTTGATTGCATGATGCTGCCCAGCGCCTCGCGACACCCTGTCGACTGCGCACCGTGGCGATCGGTACGGATCAGCTTGACCGCCTCATCCGTACCCACGAGCGGGCCCCAACCGTGGGTCAGCCCCAAGCAGCCAAGCCCGATTGCCGACACTTCCAGACCACCATTTCCCAAGCTGCGCTTCTTCATTCCGGTCTCCTGTCCAATTCGACGACCAATGGTCGTGCCCACGCGGGCCAACACTCGGACGCCCGTACCGTCGGGCCGGCGCTGCCCACCGTGGGGCGCCCATCGTCTCGCCTCTCTGTGCCTCGTCGGTCTCCAGTGATGAAACGTGAGTCGACGGGGCGTGAGATAAGCCCTGGTTTTGCGTGTAATGGGCCTGGGGCATCGAGTGCGCAGGGGGAAATGCATCTCGCTCGCCGGGTCGTCGTAGCGCTTGTGTGTTCGGCCACGTCGCCCAGTAGGCTGCGCAGTTTTCGTCGTCCGCGGTGCAGTCGGGACATCACGGTTCCCTTTGGGATGTGCATGATTTCGGCGATCTGGCTGTATTTGAGGTCTTCGACGTCGGCGTAGTACACGACCATGCGGAATTGTTCGGGCAGAGCCTGCATCGCTGCCTTAATCTCGGTGTCGGGCAACGCTTCGAGCGCCTCGTCCTCCGCCGAGCGCAATCCGGTCGACGAGTGTTCGGCGTTGGCCGCCAGCAGCTGGTCGGTGATCTCCTCGGACGGATACACCACCGGCTGGCGCTGCTTTTTGCGGTAGCTGTTGATGTAGGTGTTGGTCAGGATCCGGTGTAGCCATGCGTTGAGGTTGCTGCCCTGCCGAAACGACTGGAAACCGGCGTAGGCGGACATCATGGTGTCCTGCAGCAGATCCTCGGCGTCGGCGCGATCGTGGGTCATCCGCAGGGCCCGGCGGTAGAGCGGCGCGCGCAGCGGGATGGCGTCGCGTTCGAATCGTGCGGTCAGCTCGCCCCCCGGTGTGCGCGTTTCGGGCCTGGCAGGATCAGACTGCCCGACAAACGGTTCGGGCCGCGGCACGCCGGCGGCGTCGGTGAGGAGTTCCGCGGTATAGGTGGGGTAACCGCCAGCGCGTCCTTTCGTATCGACGACGCCCAGATCACCCGTGCCGCCGGTAGTTTCAGCGAGCGAGGCGGTCATGATCACGGCAATCAGTCGATGGGGGCTCACTCTCGACGGTCAGGAAGCGTCGGACCTGCATGCAGCGCAGATCGATCAGCGAAATCCCGACGTAAATCATCGCCGTCCTCCCTCGACCATGGTTGGTGTCAACGAAGTGCTTGTTGCGCATCTGAAAGTCTTCGGCGGTCTCATAGCAGTCCGCGCAGCTGCAGGTTCGTGATGTATTTGACGATGATCGGCGGCGCGACATGCGGGATGTCTTTGTCCGGGCCGATTTTCGCGTCCTGCACCGCGGAACGGAACCGGTCGGCCGGCCAGATGGACCCGCGGATCGGCTTCTCGGGTCGTTGGTAGGCGTGCAGCAGCGGCAGTAGCGAGTGCTGGCGCTGCCGTTCAGGCAGGGCACGCATGGCGGTCTCGAACCGCTGTAACCAGGCGTCGTAGTCGGGGATCCGCTGGATCAAGTAACCGGCCTCGATCAGCCAGTCGACGTATTCGTCGAGTCCGATACCGTCGTCGTACGGGTTGACCACGTGGTGGGTCTCGAACCCTTCCACCACACGTTCACCCAGGGTGGAGATCGCCTCGGCGATGAAGTCAACGGGCAGTCCGTCGTAGTGCGCCCGTTGCCGGTTGCCATCTGTGTCGGTCTCGTAGAACGAGCCGGGCGCGGTGCCGGTGGCGACCAGGCTCAGCATCAACCGGGTGAATATGTCTGGCACGTTGAGCTGACCCACGTATTCGGTGTCGACCATGATCATGTCGCAGCGGAACACCGCGACCGGCAGGCCGCACAGGTCGTTGGCCTCCCGCAGCAGCACTTCGCCGGCCCATTTGCTGTTCGCGTAGCCGTTGGCGTAGCTGTCGCCGATCACACGGGTCGGGCTGATCACCCGGATGTCGGCGTCCTCGGTGAACGCCGGCGGTTGGATTTGGTCGCCCACGCCGAGGGTCGACACGTAGGTGAACGGCTTGAGCTTCGTGGTGAGCGCGATGCGGATCAGCTCGGCGGTGCCCAGCGCGTTGGGCCCGAAGAGTTGGCTGTAGGGCAGGACGTGGTTCACCATCGCCGCGGGATCCACGATCAGATCGACGGTGTCGGCCAACCGCTGCCACGTCTGCTGATCCAGGCCGAGGTTCGGCTCGCTTTTGTCGCCGGCGATGACCTCCAAATGCTGAGCGGCCAGTTCCCGGTAGTGCCGCAGCAGCTCGGGATCGCCGCTGTCGAAGGTCTTGTCCAGGCGCTCACGAGCCGCTGCGGCATCCTTGCCCCGCACCAGGCAGATCAGCTTGCCGTCGACGAGTGCCATCCGTTCGAGCCATTCGAGAGCCAGGTAACGGCCGAGGAATCCGGTCGCGCCTGTCAACAGCACCGTGCGCACCTCAACACTCGGGAGTGGCAGCGTCGGCGCGGCCGCCAGTGTCTGTGCGTCGATGAATTTGTCCAACGTGAGATCACGGGCGTGCACCTCGGTGGCATCGCGGCGGCCGTGCACCGCCGCGTAGGTGGGCCGCTTCGTGCCGGATGTCCGCTCGGCCTCGATGTAATCGGCGAGCACCTGCAGATCGGTTGCGGGGCTCACGATGACGCCCACCGGCACGTCGACGTCAAAGATCTCGTGCAGCAGATTGGCGAACGTCAACGCGGACAGCGAATCTCCGCCTAGGTCGTTGAAGTGCGCATCGGGCGCCAGATCGGTGGTCGATGCGCCCAGCAAGGCGCCGGCGGCCCGACTGAGGGTCTCCAGCACCGGCCGGTCGGCTCCGCTGTGGCGCAGCGCGCGCAGCTCGTTGGCCTGACTGTCGGCCAGCTCGGCGTACAGCTGTTCCAGACGATCGCCGTAGTGCTCCTTCAGTTTTGGCCGTGCCAGCTTGCGGATGCCGGTGAGCAGGCCGTTCTCGAGCGTGAACGGCGTTGTCTCGATGATGAAGTCGCGCGGGACCTCGTAGGACTGCAGGCCGGCCGCCTTCGCGACATTCTGCAGCGACTCGTTGATGAGTGGCTTTAGCGACGCGATATCGGCGCCGCTGCGCGACAGTGCATCCGCTGTGGGCACGATGACCGCCAGCAGGTAGGCGCGTGCGCTGTTGCCGTAGATGTAGATCTGCCGGACCAACGGGCTGTCGCCGTACACCGCCTCTAACTTCGAGACGGTGACGAACTCGCCCTGGGAGAGCTTCAGCACGTTGTTTCGGCGGTCGAGGTACACAAGCTGATCCGGGCCGACCTCGGCCATGATGTCGCCGGTGCGGTAGTAGCCGTCCGGGTCGAACACCTCGGCGGTGACCTCGGGTCGTTTGTAGTAGCCGGGGAACACGTCATCGGACTTGACAAGCAGCTCGCCTCTGGGGTGTGGCTGGTCGGTGCGGAAGTAGCCCAGATCGGGCACGTCAGCCAGCTTGTAGTCGATCACCGGTGGGCGTCGCACCTGGCCGTCGATGGTAACGACCCCGGCCTCGGTCGCGCCGTAAGGTTCCACCAGGTGTAGATCGAGGAAGGACTCGACGAATGCCCTCGTCTCGGCCGAGATCGGCGCGGAGCCTGTCAGAGCCGCAACGAAGCGTCCACCGAGCAGGTTCTGCCGCTGCTCGGCCATCACCGTTGCTTCCAGGGCCGGGCGATCGGCGCCGCTGGACGACCGCCGATCCAGTTCGCTCTGGAACTCGCCGAACAGCATGTCCCAGATCCGCGGCACGAAGTCCAACCGGGTGGGCCGCACCAGCGCGAGGTCGTCCAGGAAAGTCGAGAGATCGCTCTTGGCCGCGAAAAAGGCCGTCCCCCCTTTGCCGAGCGTCCCGTACAGACTGCCCCGCCCCATCAAGTGGCTCATCGGCATGAAGCTGAGCGTGATCCACGGCTCGGCGCTGTGCTGCTGGCCCCACGACGCTGATTTGCGCCACAACTTGGCGACCAGGCGCTCTGGTTGCATGGCGCCCTTCGGTGCGCCTGTGCTGCCGGAGGTGTAGATCAGCAGCGTCAATGGGTCGTCCTCATCTGGGACGAACAGCGGTGCGGGCGGCAGCTCCCTCCCCCTTTCGAGAGCGTCGGCCAGCGTTTCCACAATCACCAGGCTGTCCGCTTGCGCCAACCGCGCCTTGGCGGCTACCAACGCCTCGCGCTGGTCGTCCACCTCGGAGCGGTAGTCGAACACGATCAGCCGTGCGGGCGTGTGTGCGGTCAAGACCAGTTCGACCGCATCGTCGAGATAGTCGACGCTCGCGGCGATCACGCTCGGCTCGGTCTCGGCGACGATAGGCCGCAGTTGGGCAACGGGCGCGCTGGTCTGCAGCGGAACGGACACCGCGCCGATCTGGACCAGCGCCATGTCGACAGTCGTGTAATCGACGCTGGTGAAGCCCAGCACACAGACGCGATCGCCGGGCCGCACCGGATCGCCTGCCAGACCGGTTGCGATCGCGCAGACGCGGTCCCACAGCTCGCGGTAGGTGATCGTCTCGAACCGCGGCAGCAGCTCGACGGATGTGCGGCCCGTCTCGCCGTCGTTGACGAATCGGACGGCGCGCTGTCCGAGCGCGGCGCGGTCCGCATAGCCCTCCATCACCGTTCGCACAAGCTGCGGCAGTCGCAGCCCGGGTTGGTCGATCGCCGCGGTGATCGCCTGGCTGGGGCGGGCGTCGGCGAACTGCTGGTCCGTGGCGTACAAATCGGCAATGCGGCGCGCGAGCCGCTCTTCACGAGTATCAACCGGCATTATGATCTCCGCCCTTCTAATTACATCGGGTACTCTATATATATAGATAGTAGACCTAATAATCCTCTGTGCTACGAGTTGTGAGCCAACTCACCATCTGGATACTTCAATCTCGGCTGCTCGGCATCTGTCGCGCTGCCGTTACGGCGCCGTAAGCGCGAAGGCCGGCGACACGACTACCGCACAGCGTGGACTGCAATCCTCACCGGGGACCTATGAAGGCCGGCGGCAGGTACGGGGGTATCGCGCCTCTCACGCTGCGGACCATACGCGCCCATGCCGGATAGGGAACACGAGGCGATCGCGCTGTCCAGGAACTGGTTTCAGCGCATCACACCGCTCAGCGCCGGAGCGAGAGAATTGCGCTACCGTGGCCGCGGGCCCACTGCGGCACTGGCACGGATCACCGCAGCGGACGCCTGGATACAGAGATCAAGCGCGTCCCCGGGCAAGGCCCTCATGTCAGGGTCATGCCGAGCCGGTGCGCCAAAGGAACCGATCCACCCCTTGGCTGATCACCGAGCGGCGCATCCAACCATGACCCAAACTACCAACACTATCTACATCGGGTGCCGATGTAGATATGATATACAGAGGACGTGGAAAAGTCAGACCGCGGCAGTAGCCGGGAGCACATCGCCGAGGCGCTTGAGCAGGCATCGATCCTCATGGCGCGGCACGTAACCGCCCGCGGAGGATTGAGCCTGACCGCCGCCATGGCGCTCGAGACGCTTAATCGGGAAGGTCCCGTCCGACTGACGGCGCTCGCCGCGGCGGCGGGCATCAGCCAGCCGTCGATGACCGAACTGGTCCATCGGCTGGAGCGGCAGGAGCTGGCGATCCGGGTCGACGACCCCAAAGATGGGCGGGCCGCTCTGGTAGACACCACGGACACCGGGCGGGCGCTACTGGACGACCGGCGGCGGGATCGCCGCGACCGACTGGCCGAGCTCCTCACGGCCCTCTCCCCAGAGGAAGAGGCGACGCTGACCCTGGCCATGCAGGTGGCGCTGCCTATCATCCGGCGACTCATCCACAACGCGACGAATCCCCCACCCAGCCAGACGGCGAAACCGCGTGATCAACGAAGCCGCGGCGATGGGTTACCCGCATCCGCAACATCGCATGCCGTAGCTCGGTGATGGCCACGTTCGTAATGGGCCGGACCGGCTAAATCCAGGACTAGTTGACAGTGCCGCCCCGTCGAAGGCGGACGATTTAGCTACGTTCCATCACCCCGCTTGGCGGACTGTCTTTCGTCACAGTGCGTCTTGCCCCGGCCGTGCCGGATGATGACCCGTAGCCCTAAGAGAGTGGATTGCCTTCCCATGCACGGGTTTTCGCATCAGCAAGTGGATCATCGAAGGTGTCGGGCAAGGCACCGATTCACCGGTCCGCGCAATCTCCGCCAACAGTGTGTTTAACTCCGCTTTGGCGTAGCTGTCTTACCGTCCTCTTTTTCCGACAAAAGCGCTTGAACTCCCGAGACTGCGTGGCCCGGTCTGGCTTGATCAATTCGTCACGATGTGACGCTTCTCCCCTGTCCTGCGCCAGTGGCAAAGACACTGTCCCGCATCGTTTATGACACTTTCGGTGGATAAGCGTGATTATCCATGTGCTTCGAGTGACGGTCGACGCTGCAATACTCCACCAACGACTGGCTGAACAGGGTCTTCACCTGGGGGCTCATTGCGGTCGCTGCGTCGATCCACACCGGCTGGGCGTAGTTGTGAGAGCGGGTGTAGTCTCGCACGCGGCGTGGCAGCGAATCTCGAAGAGGGACTGGCAGTGACACATACACCAAATGAAACACAGACCGTGGCGACTCCTAGCAGCCGGAAGGAGGTCCGCGGGTCGAACATCGAGGAAGTCCAATTCCACTACGACCTATCAAACGACTTCTTCCGGCTGTGGCAGGACCCCACCCAGACCTACAGCTGTGCATACTTCGAGCGCGACGACATGACGCTGGAGGAGGCGCAGCTCGCCAAGATCGACCTGTCGCTCGGCAAGCTGGGCCTGCAGCCCGGGATGACGCTGCTCGACGTCGGCTGCGGGTGGGGCTCCACGATGATGCGGGCGGTCGAGAAATACGACGTCAACGTCGTCGGCGTGACGCTTTCCCACAACCAGAAGGCACACATTGAACGGCTGTTCGCCGACTCGGACAGCCCGCGCAGCAAGCGAGTGTTGCTGCAGAGCTGGGAGCAGTTCACTGAGCCCGTGGATCGGATCGTGTCAATCGGCGCGTTCGAGCACTGGGGATTCGAACGCTATGACCCCTTCTTCAAGTTGACCTACGACCTGTTGCCCGACGACGGCGTGATGCTGCTGCACACCATTGTCGTACCGACCCAGAAAGAGGTCGAGGAGCGCCAGCTGCCCCTGACGATGTCTGTGGTGCGGTTCATCAAGTTCATCCTCACCGAAATCTTCCCCGGCGGCCGGCTGCCGCAGGTCGCACAGCTCGAAGAGCACATCACCAGGGCCGGCTTCAACCTGACCCGGGTCCAGGCGCTGCGGCCGCACTACGCGAAGACGCTCGACATCTGGGCGGCAAATCTCGAGTCCAAGAAGGACGAGGCCATCGCGATCACCTCCGAAGAGGTGTATGAGCGGTACATGAAGTACCTGATCGGCTGCGCCGACTTGTTCCGCAAGGGCTACACCGATGTCTGCCAGTTCACCTGCGAAAAGGCATAGCTTGGCCGGCCGCGAAACCGGCGCTCCAGCGGAAGGGAACAAGAGCTGAAAAGATCGCAAACCCACCCCGGTGCGGCGGCTAGCGTCAACGGATTCGTACCAGTAGATTTCGATCCAATCCACCTGGAGGGATCGACAAAGGATGGCTGACAGCAGTTCGGGCTCGACAAAGATGCGGCCACTGTACGAGGACGTGCAAGCCCACTACGACCTATCAGATGATTTCTTTGGGCTGTTCCAGGACCCATCGCGGACCTATAGCTGCGCATTCTTCCAGCGGGAGGACATGAGGCTTGAAGAGGCTCAGATCGCCAAGATTGACCTCGCGCTTGGCAAGCTGGGCCTGCAGCCCGGGATGACACTGCTTGATATCGGCTGTGGCTGGGGCTCCGTGATGAAGCGCGCGATCGAGAAGTACGACGTCAACGTCATCGGGCTGACCTTGAGCAAGAATCAGCACGCCTTCTGCCAGCAGCTGCTGGACCAGATCGATACCAACCGCTCCCACCACGTGTCCCTGCGCGGCTGGGAGGAGTTCGGCGACCCTGTCGACCGCATCGTCAGCATCGAGGCGTTCGAGGCGTTCCCAAAAACGCGGTATGCGGCATTCTTCGAGACGGCCTACCGTAGTCTGCCCAGCGGTGGCCGGATGGTTGTGCAGACAATAATGGGTCGCCCGCTGCCACTGAGCGACTGGCCCAAAGAGGTCAAGATCACCATCAGCGACCTGAAGTTCATGCGGTTCATTGCCCGGGAGATATTTCCGGGCGGCGGGGTGCCATCCGAGCAAGACATCGTTGAATTCTCCCGCGACGCCGGTTTTTCGCTGGAGGGAATGCAGCTCTTGAGCCCGCACTATGTGCGGACACTGGATATCTGGGCGGCGAATTTAGCGGAACATCGTGACGAGGCGGTCGCCGTTACGTCCGAAGAGGTCTACGAGCGCTACCGCAGGTACCTGACGGGATGTGCCGACTTCTTCCGGCGCGGCATCACTAGAGTGGGACAGTTCACACTTACGAAGTGATAACAGAGGCGCCGTGTTGAACGACGTCTGATCGCAACACGGTCCAACATTATGTGCGAACCCGTGGTCAGTACGCGCCGAACGCTAGAGCGACGTTATGCCCTCCGAGACCGAGGGTATTCGTTACCGCCCAGCGGTAATTGCCGCGGCGAGCCTGGCCGGCCACGACATCCAGATCGATCTCGGGGTCGAGTTTTTCCAGGTTGAGAGTGGGCGGCACGACGCCGTCCCGCAGCGCCTGAACGGTGAGTACGGCTTCCACCGCTCCGGTGGCGCCCATCGAGTGGCCCAACGCCGCCTTGGGCGCATACACGGCCGGCGTGTGGTTTCCTAGCGCGTTGCGGATGGCGAGCGCTTCGGCCAGGTCCCCGAACGTGGTTCCGGTTGCGTGTGCGTTGACGTGGTCGATGTCGGTCGGTGTCAGACCGGCCAGCTGGATGGCGCGAGTGATGGCATCGCCGGCCCGCTCCCCGCTCGGGTCCGGTTCGACGACGTCGTGGCCGTCGAACGTGATGCCCGCCCCCATCAGCCGGGCCAGGATGGGCGCGCCGCGCGCCTTGGCGTGCTGCTCGGTTTCGATGACCATCAGCGCGCCGCCTTCACCGAACACCATGCCGTCGCGATTCTTGTCGAACGGGCGGCAGGCGCCGGCCGCGTCGTCGTTGTTGGTCGACAACATGCCAAGCTGCACGAACGCCGCGATGGGAACCGCCTCGATCGTTGTGTCGACCCCGCCGCAGATCGCGATGTCGGCCTCGCCGAGAACGATGTGTCGCCACGCCTGGGCAATGGCCGCGGCACCCGAGGCGTCGGCCAGCACGGGCGCGATCATCCCGGCCTTGGCGTGATGATCCAACCCGACCGCGGCGGCCGGGGCGTTC
This sequence comes from uncultured Actinomycetota bacterium, assembly GCA_963800125.1. GTDB lineage: Bacteria > Actinomycetota > Actinomycetes > Mycobacteriales > Mycobacteriaceae > Mycobacterium. The sequence goes on from CAWDAC010000014.1 coordinate 17,094, forward strand.
GGCATGTGCATCTGCACTTCTATCGGGGTCACCGCCCGCACGCCCTCTGCCCGCCAATCGTCGTACCGGAACACGAGTTTCTCGGTTGTGGCCAGCGCGAGGCCCACCGAGACCATGAGCCGTTTACTGTCGACGTCGGGTGATCCGGCGTTGTCCCAGACCCGGCGGCCCAGCACAGTGGCCATCTTCTGCATGTACGACAGCCGGCGCCGCTCGACGTGGCTCAGCTGCGCGTCGAAGCTCTCCAACAGCCGCCCACCGATGCGCACCGGCGAGTTGAACTGCTCGATGAAGGGATTATCTAGTGCGCGGATGCCACTTTGCCCCTGGAGCAAAGCCTGCCAGGTGTCCTCCGCATCTGGTGCGAGAGGAGTGGTCGATGCGACGGCGGTCACGACGACGTCCGGGAACCCGTCGCCGGTGGCCAGCGCTGCCATAACCCTCCATCCCGCTCTCATCAGGTGGTTGCGTCTTGCCGAACCATTACAGTAGCGCCCGCTTTCCCGGGCACGGAGCCCGTCTCCCCCCTCTGCGCGTGTCGCCTGATCTTGCGGCTGTAGCGTCAATAGAGTCCGGGTGGGTGAAAGCGCCGTCGAGGCAAGGAACGGAGCAGCGTAGGCGAAATGGCAGGGTTGGCTACTGGACGCGGTTTCCCCAACGTGGTCGTCACCGGCATCGCGATGACGACGGCGCTGGCAACGACTGCGGAAGACACATGGAAGAAGCTGCTCGACCGACAGAGCGGTATCCGCAAGCTCGAGGATCCGTTTGTCGAGCAGTACGACCTTCCCGTCCGCATCGGCGGGCATCTCCTTGAGGATTTTGACTATGAGCCGTCGCGGCTCGATCCGCGCCGGCCGTCGTATCTGCAGAAGATGTCCACGGCGTTGGGCCGGCGAGTGTGGGAGAACGCTGGATCGCCCGAGGTCGATCCGAAACGGTTGATGGTCTCGATCGGCACCGGGATGGGCTCAACCGAGGAACTCGTCTTCAGCTACGACGACATGCGGGCAGGTGGCATGACGGCGGTGTCGCCGATAGCCGTGCAGAAGTACATGCCCAGTGCGGTGGCCGCCGCGGTGGGGCTGCAGCGCAGGGCCAAGGGCGCCGTCATGACGCCGGTTTCGGCCTGTGCTTCCGGAGCCGAAGGCATCGCCCACGCGTGGCGCGACATCGTGCTGGGCGACGCGGATGTCGCGATCTGCGGCGGCGTCGAGACGAAGATCGAGGCGGTGCCGATGGCGGGATTCGCCAAGATGCGCATCGTATTGTCGACCACAAACGACAACCCGGCGGGTGCCTGTCGCCCGTTCGACAGGGATCGCAACGGTTTTGTGTTCGGCGAGGCGGGCGCGCTCATGGTCGTCGAGACCGAGCAGCACGCCAAGGCGCGTGGGGCCACGATCCTCGCCCGGCTGATGGGCGCCGGCATTACCTCGGACGGCTATCACATCGTGGCGCCGGATCCCAACGGTGAACAGGCCGGTTACGCGATGACCCGGGCGATTCAGCTGGCAGGGCTTAGCCCCACCGACATCGACCACGTCAACGCGCATGCCACCGGTACCACCGTGGGCGACGTGGCTGAAGGCAAGGCAATCAACAACGCGATGGGCGGGCACAAGCCTGCCGTCTACGCCCCCAAGGCGGCCCTCGGCCATTCGGTCGGCGCGGTCGGTGCGGTCGAGGCCGTACTCACGGTACTGGCGTTGCGCGACGGGATCATCCCGCCCACACTCAACCTGGTCAACCTCGATCCCGAGATTGATCTCGACGTAATCGCCGGCGAGCCGCGGCCGGGCAACTATGGGTACGCGATCAGCAATTCGTTCGGATTCGGCGGGCACAACGTCGCGCTCGCCTTCGGCAGATACTGACTTCATCGTTCATCGCCAAACCCGGCCGCACCATGTGGGATTCTCGAGACCGTCAATGGATCTCGGTGGGCCCCTCCGGAGCAGATTCCTCCACCGCCGCGTCACTCAGGCCGATCGGCGTTGTCGCACAATCTGATCGGACTCGTCAGCCGACGCGTGTCGCCAGCAACACGATCAGTTAGCCGCGCCAACCCCGATTGCAACACCATGTTAGCCAATCGCCGCCCTTTCGCGGCGTACTCGACCGCGCGTTGTATGGTCTGGAAACCAGCTCGGCAAAGCACCGGCGGAGGGCGACCTGCTGGGTGAAATCTGGGTGATCGCGAGTGTTTGTGTGTGTCGGTGAGTGTGTTGGCGGTTTCTTTGTCGGTGTGGTCTGCCACGGTGGTGTCATGGGTGGCGACTTCGCGCTTCAGCTGAGGGTTGGGGTGCGGTGATGGCGCGGTTCGAGGTCCCTGAGGGCTGGACGGCGCAGGCGTACCGGTTCGCGTTGGATCCCACGCCGGCCCAGGTGGGCATGTTGGAGTCGCATTGCGGGGCGGCCCGGTTCGCGTTTAACCACATGCTCGCCGTGGTGAAAGCCAACCTGGATCAGCGCAGGGCCGAGAGGTCCTACGGCATTGCCGGCGAGGATCTGACTGCGGTGCAGGGCTGGTCGTTGGCCCAGCTGCGCAAAACCTGGAACACCCACAAGAACGAGGTGGCGCCGTGGTGGCAGGCCAACAGCAAAGAGGCCTACAACTCCGGTTTGGATGGGCTGGCCCGCGCCCTGGCGAACTGGTCGACATCGCGCTCTGGTGAGCGGGCCGGCGCCCCGGTCGGTTTCCCGCGTTTGAAGTCCAAGCATCACTCGGCGCGCTCGGTGCGGTTCACCACCGGAGCGATCCGCGTGGAGGCCGACCGCCATCACGTCACATTGCCGCGCATGGGGCGGATCGGCACCCACGAGTCGACCCGCAAGCTGGCTCGGCGGCTTGAGGCCGGCACGGCGCGGATTCTGTCGGCCACGGTGAGTTGGGCCGGCGGGCGCTGGCAGTGCGCGTTTCAGGTGATCGTGGCCGGCAAGACCCGACCCGGCCACGCCGGCCGATCCGCACATCCGGTGGTGGGTGTCGATGTCGGTGTCAAGGATCTGCTCGTGGTCGCCACCCCGGACGGAGTAGAAGTCGACCGCATTCGCGCGCCGAAACCGTTGACCCGGGCGCAATCTCGGCTGCGCGCGGCGCACCGGCAGGCCGCGCGCCGGTGTGGTCCCTACGACCCCGCGACCAAGACCCGCCGGGAGCCCTCCAAACGCTGGCAGCGGGCCACCGCGCGGGTGCGGCGCATCCATGCCAAGGTGGCCGCGATCCGCGCCAACGAGATCCACCACGCGACCACCGCTGTGGCGACTCGCCATGAGGTGGTGGCGGTCGAGCAGCTGTCGGTTAAGAACCTGGGCCGCCGGGGTGGGCGGCGCAAACGCGGCCTCAACCGGGCTTTGGGGGATGCCGCGCTCGGGCGGATCCGCGCCCAGCTCGACTACAAGACCACTTGGTACGGCACCGAATTGGTGACCGCGCCACGGTTCTTTGCGTCGACTCAACTCTGTTCGCGCTGCGGAGCGAAAACCAAACTCCGGCTGCGCGATCGGATCTACCGTTGCCGCACCGGATGCCCACCCTTGTGTAGGGATTTGAATGCGGCGATCAACCTCGCCCGCCTCGGCGACCCCACCAACCGTGCGGAAACGGGGACCGGTACCGGCAGTAGGCCGGCCGCCAGCGTCACGGCTGGAGATGGACGTGGAGCCATCCCCAAGACCAGCCCCGCCACCTCGGCGGTGGGGAGGGCAGGAGGCGACGAAACGTCAACCCCGCACACCACACACCCGGGTGCGGGGACCGCAACTCCGCAAGGAGAAGCTGCCTGACATGCCCAGTCATACAAACACTCACATTTCAGGTAACGGTTCGATATGACGGCCGCGGACGGTCTTGCGCCGACGATCCCGGTCGGCCGCCCCCCACCGGGCCCGAGGGCGATATCCCCGCTCCGCCCGCTGGTTGCAGCCGCCTGCGGCGCCGGATATCTGGTCGCCGGACAATGGCTGATACGACGCCTGTTCGCAATCTATGGGCCCGTGGTCTCGGTTCCGCTGCCGGGCATACCCGTGGTTCTCATCAAGGATCCGGAACTGGTCAAGCAGGTGTTCACCGAGAAGCCCGACATCTTGTTGGGCGGGCGGGGCGTGCGTCCGTCCGCCATCATCTACGGAACGGGTTCGATGTTCGTGCAAGAAGAACCCGAACATTTGCGACGCCGGAAACTGTTGACTCCCCCGCTGCACGGCAAGGCGCTCGAAAACTACAGGCCGATCATCGAGGACAGCACGCGGCGTGCGCTTGCCACCTGGCCGAGTGACACGCCGTTCAACATGTTGCGCGCGGCGCGCGAACTCGCCCTCGACGTGATTGTCCGCGTCATGTTCGGCGTCGAGGACCGCGGCGAGCGTGCCCGGCTCGGGCGGCCCTTCGAGACCTTGCTCGATCTGGGGTCGTCGGAACAACTGATTGTGCGCGTCGCCCTTCACTCGCTGGGAGGGTTGAAGCGCTGGCGCCAAGCTCGATCGCGCAAACCAGGGAATCGACGAGCTGGTGTCGCCGATGATCGCTGCCCGGCGTCAGGACGCCGATCTGCACGACCGCACCGACATCATGTCGTTACTGCTCGCAACCCGCAGCGAGGACGGCGAGTACCTGACGGACAAAGAAATTCGAGACGATTTGGTCACCTTGGTGCTGGCCGGTCACGAAACGACGGCCACCACGTTGGCCTGGATGATCGACTTGTTGCTGCATCACCCCGACGTGCTGGCCAAAGTGCGGGCCGAAGCCGAAGCGGCCGAATCGACAACATACACCGAGGCAGTGATCAACGAAACGCTTCGCATTCGACCTCCCTCCCCCTTCACCGGCCGCTACACCACCGGCAACTATCGGCTCGGTGAGTACACCGTGCCGGCCGGGACCCGGATCGTGCCGCACATCGGCGAAGTCAATCTCAACGCCGAAACCTATGACCATCCGCACGAGTTCCGGCCAGAGCGATTCCTCGACGCCAGTCCGCCGACCTACGCGTGGATTCCGTTCGGGGGTGGGATCAAGCGTTGCCTCGGCGCGAGCTTCAGTCTTGTCGAGCTCACCGTTGCTCTCCAAACGCTGCTGCGCTCCGGAAGTTTCGAAGCTGTGCACAAGAGTCAGGACCGACAGGTCCGACGCGGAATCGTGTTGCTTCCACATCGCGGGGTTCCGGTCCGCTACTACAAGCGCAACGACTGAGCAGCTCAATCGGAACCGTTTAGCCGGATCCGTCGGATGAGTGCGCTCGACGGGCGTGCTGAACGATCATGATGTCTTCATCTCGATCCCCGTCGTCACGATCGCATGGCTGGTCGCCGGCTATGCTCGGCGTTCGGCGACTACGGGCGGGCTCGTCGTCGGATTCGTCTGCACTCGCGTTGGCGCTGGTGCTCGTCCACGAATCGGATTCAAGTCCGAGGCGATGCGCCGCACAACCTGCCGTTCGTTCTGCTCGGTGTGGGATTGCTGTGGTTCGGATGGTTCGGTTTCAACGCGGGTTCGGCGCTCACCGCGGATGGAAAGGCGGCCGTCGTCTTCCTCAACACCCTGATCGCAGGATGCCTCGGCATGTTGGGCTGGATCGCCGTCGAGCGCCATCCGCGACGGCCGGCCGACGACATTCGGTGCCGCCTCGGGCGTGGTCGCAGGCCTGGTCGCGATCACGCCATCGTGCGGATTCGTCTCTCCCATAGGCGCATTCGTGGTCGGACTGGCCGCAGGAGTTGTGTGCTCGTTCGCGGTCGGGTGGAAGTTCAAGGCCGGTTACGACGACTCCCTCGACGTCGTCGGTGTCCACTTCGTCGGCGGCGTGGTCGGCACGTTCTTGATCGGGCTGCTAGCGGCCGAGGTGGTCTCCGGCGGCGTTGAAGGTATGTTCCACGGCGGCGGACTGTCACTGCTGGGCAAGCAGACTCTGGCCATCCCGGTCGTCGCAGTGTTCGCCTTCGTTGTCTCGTTCGCCATCGCGAAGGTGATCGACAGCACACTGGGATTCCGCGTTCAGCCCGAGGACGAGATCTCCGGAATCGATCTCGCTCAGCATGCGGAGACCGCCTACACCGAGGGCGTCCACGGTCAGCAGCACAAGCGTCCCGGCATCACCTGATCCCGGCCCATCCCCCGACAATGGATCACCCGGATATGAATCGGCATTCGTCACAGTGACATGACTGGATGAAGTAGCTGAAGCCGCCACTGCTGCAAATGAACTCGACTACGCTGTGCGTCGTGAGTCAGCAAGGGCCGGGCTACGTATTCGACACCACATCTGAGCACGAACGGGAGCGACTCGCGGCCAACGAGCGCTATTGGGACCCGTTCTCGATCCGGATCCTCGAACAGTTCGGCATTGCCGAGGGCATGCGGGTACTCGACGTCGGCGCGGGCGGCGGCACGATCGCTCAGTGGTTCGCTCGGCGCGTAGCGCCATCAGGCTCAGTGCTGGCGGTCGATCTGGATCCGAGGTTTCTTCTGGCGGTGGACGAACCGAACTTCGAAGCACGACAGTTGGATCTCTTCGCCGACGATTTCCCACAGGACTCGTTCGACGTCGTTCACGCGCGGTGCTTGCTCGAGCATCTACCCGAGCGGGTGCGCGGCCTAGAGCGTCTGATCGGTGCAGCGCGCCCGGGGGGCTTGGTGACCGTCTGCGATTTCGGCGGCGAACTCGGCGGCCCGGTTGAACCGACGCCCGACGACCTACTCGCCCAGGAAGCATTCTTCGCAGTCGTCAACCAAGCGGGCTGGGATCACACCTGGGCTCCGATGATCGCCGAGCACATGCGCCAGTTGGGACTGGAGGACGTCGATGCCGAATCGTTCCGTCGCTACAGCGTCGGCGGGGACACCGGCAGCGTGCGAATCAACCAGTTCTCCATCAACCAGTTGCGCGACCGAATGGTGGCGACCGGCAGGGTCACAACCCATCAGATTGATGCGTGCATCGCACGCCTCCGCGATCCCGCTGTGGGCCACCTCAGCTTTGAAACCTGGTATGCATGGGGCCGGCGACCCGCGAAAGACTCGTCCGAGTCAACCGACAACTGATGGTTCGGGCATGGCTTCGATCCGCGCGGGCACGTGCTTGTGCCACGGCGTGCCCGCGTAGGCGTCCCGCCACTCGGTTGAGGTGAGAGCGTTCGGGGCCACTCCGGGAATACGTGTTTGCCCGTCGTCATCGACGAAGTCAAGACCCAAGCCGTTGGGCAGCGACGCGTGGCCCGGAAGCATCGCCTCGCTGATCTCGACACTGGCTTCGGCGCTGCCGGCCGCGGTGGTAATGCATGCGCGTCCTCCGGCGACCAGACCAAGGGCCTGTGCGTCCTCGACGCTGACACGCAGCGCTCCATCCGCGTCGCGTTTCCGCCAGCCGGGGTCGCGGAAGATGTCGTTGGCCGTATAGGCCCGGCGCTCACCCGCCGACAGCACGACCGGGAACTCCGGCGTCGTCAGCGTGGTCCGCGCGTCTTCCAATCCGCGTATCTCGTCGAGCATCTCGGGCATCTCCAGCGCGATCTTGTGATCCGCGTGGGCGATCAGCTCGAAGTCGTCCTCGTACTCGTGCGCGGTGAACGTCACACCCGACCGGCTCTGCAGAATGGCCTCGAAGAGCGCGTTACCGTCGGCATGACCGGCGCGGCGCACCGCTTCGGGATAGGCCATCGCCGTCTTCTGCGCCAGCCCCCACAATGCCGCGGCGCCCTTCAGATCTTCGGGCAGCGTGGGGCCCAGCGTCTCATAAAGAACGAACGGCAGCACCCGCTTCATTTCGGGGTTGGCGCTGACCGCTCCGAGGAACGCCTGCGCGTATGCCTCCAGACCCTCTTCAGCGGCCTCACGCAGCGGCTGCAGTTCGGCGTCGTCGACGACATCGAGCGCCCGCACCAGCCGCGCCCAGATCTCGGGCTCGGGCAGTGTGCCGGGCAACGGTTCGAGGAGCGGGTGGCGTAGGTGAAATGTGTTGTGCGGGAACTCCAGATTGAAGAACGTCGCTTCCGGCTTCTCGAACTGGCTCGCCGCGGGCAGTACATAGTGGGCGAGCCGGGCCGTCTCCGTCATCGCGACATCGATGACGACCATCAACTCCAGAGACTGGAACGCCTCGCGACAGGCAGCGGAATCAGCGATCGAGTGCGCAGGGTTGCTGGTCTCGACGATCATCGCCCGGAACCGATCGGGATGATCGGTCAGGATCTCCTGCGGCACAACGTTGGACGGCACCAGGCCCGAGATCACCGGTGCGCCCGTCACCGGTGTCCGGCCAACCCCGCCGAACGTGAACAGCGGTGCGAACGACGAATGCAGATGCTGCCCACCGCGTTTGGCGAAATTGCCGGTGAGAATCCACAACAGCTTGTTGAGGTAGGAGCACAGGGTGCTGTTGGGTGCCTGCTGAATTCCCAGATCCTCGAACACCGCCACGCTGTCGGCGCCGGCGATACGTCGGACGGCCGAGCGGATCAACTCCTCGTCGACTCCACAGCGCTCCGCGTAGTCGGCCACCGGCACCTGCCGAAGCACGTCCCGGACGGCGTCGGCGCCGTTGACGTGGTCAGCGAGAAACTCTTCGTTGCAGAGATTTTCCTGCACCAACACCGCGGCCATCGCCGCGAGGCACCATGCGTCCGTTCCGGGCCGTACCCGCAGATGGAAATCGGCCATTTTGGCGGTATCGGTGATCACAGGATCGATGACGATCATCGAGCGCGCCGGATCCTTGGCGATCTCATTGAGCACCGTGCGGGCACGGGGGAAGCTCTGCGACATCCACGGGTTCTTGCCGACGAAGACCGACACCTCGGCGTGCTCGAACTCCCCCCGCGTATGCCCGCCGTACAGGTGCGCGTCGACCCACGCTTCTCCGGTTTTCTCCTGCGCCAACGCATTCGACCGGTAGCGGGCTCCGATCGACTTGAGAAACGCGCCGGCATAGCCACCGCCCAGATGGTTTCCCTGGCCACCGCCGCCGTAGTAGAAAACCTTGTCGCCGCCGTACGTGTCGCGGATGTGTTTGAAGCCGTCGGCGATCTCGGTGATCGCGGTGTCCCAATCGATTTCCTCATAGCTGCCATCGGGCCGTCGACGCATCGGGGACGTCAGCCTGCTGCGGTTGTTCTGATAGTGGTCCAGCCTCAGTGCCTTGTTACACGTGTAGCCCTGCGACGCCGGATGCTCCTTGTCGCCGCGGATCTTGGCGAGCGTTCGGCCTTCGAGTTGCACGACGATGCCGCAGTTGCACTCGCACAGGATGCAGGCGGTCGACTGCCAGTCACTGGTCATCGCGGGGATTCCTTTCGGCGCTCTCTGCCTGCAGCAGCACGCGCAGCTGATGATGAACGAGGTCAAGAGGTTTGACATCGCGGAATGCCCGGGCGATGACGATCGCGCCCTCGATCGAAGTCGTCACCAGCATCGCCAGTTCTTCGGCGCGCGACGCGGCAACACCTTCGGCCACCAGCCGTTGGCCGATCAGATGGGTCCAATGCTCGAATACCGCCGCGGTGCGCTCAATGAGCTTCGTTGAGCGCTCCGTGCTATCCGGATCTCCGGCTTCAACCGTTACCGCGACGATCGGACAGCCAGCCCGATAGTCACTACGGATCAGCTGATGGCGGTAGTCGTCCACCAGCCCGTCGAGGAGATCCAGCGCGTTCGGCGCCGCGGAGATCTTGGCCGCTATGTACGCACCTGCGTAATCGACGGCCTCTTCGAGCAGCTGCGTGCGGCCGCCAGGGAAATAGTGATAGGCCGATCCGCGCGGCGCACCGCTGTGCTCCAGCACATCGGAGATGGCGGTGGCGTGAGCCCCGCGTTCCCGAATCAACAGCGCGGCAGAGACCACCATGCGTTCCCGGGGGCTCCTCATGGACATCTATATATGATGGCATACATAACATACGGATGGCGAGTTCCAACCCAATACAGGTGCGGTCAGGCTGGGGTGGGTCAGCCTCCCTCGGCGGCCTGCTCCCCTATGTCCTCGGTGTCGCGGCGACGCTCGCGCAGCACGAAGGCCGCCAGCGCCAGCGCCAGAACCACGCCGGCCAGGACGCCGATCTCAACAACCGCGCGGGCGAAGGCAGGTCCCTTTTCGAGCAGGGTGGCCGCCTCCACGGACAGCACGACGATCTCCTTGATGCCTGCCAGGATGCCGACGATCAAGAACGGCTCCGCGACGATCTCGCGCGACCTCAGGCAGGCCCGCACGGCGTAGAGCAGTTCGACGAAGATGAAGATGAGCAGCAAGCCGTCCAGAATTTCGAGCATGGTGGTTTCGACGGGTGCGTTGCGCAGTCTCAGCATGGTGTTGAACTGTGCGATCAGCAGCGCCACCGATCCGATGATCAGCACCAGCGCGATCGCCCAATACACCGCGTCTTCGAGCATTGCGAGGACACGGTCGGCGAAGCGTTGCCGTTCCTCTTCGTCTTCCTTGTGTTCGGCTTCGCTCTGCTTGGCCATTGGGCCACGTTACGACAGTTGAGACAGTCAGCGGTTCAACCACCAGATCCGGGTCGAGAGCAGCGTCGCGAACGCACACCACAGCGGATACAGAGTCAGCGGTGCAGCTCGGGTGGATCGGGCCTCAAGTCCCCGCCGCGTCAGATCAGCGCTGCTCGCGGTCAACGCCGCCGCCGCCACGGCGGATGCGCCGAGCCGGTGGCGATTGAAGAACAGCCACGTCCAGCTGCCGTTCAGCAGAAGGTTGATTGCCAGCGCCGCGGTGTATGCGCGTGCCTTGTCGGGACGGTCTTGATCCTCGAAGTGATCGAGGACCGACGCGGAGACCGCGGCGATGTCGGCGTAGAGGATCGGCCAGACGACCGGAAACACTTGCCGCGGCGGCTGGAATCGCGGCTTTCGCAGCTTCGAATACCAGTCCGACTCGGCGGGTCGGCTCGCCAGACCGCCGACCGTCGCTGTGAGGACGACTGCCGCTGCCGATTTTGCGAGTGTTCCCGGGCGCATGGGAACCAGTTAACCGGTCGACGTAGCGCACAAACTCGCACGGCGATGACGGATTCCTGACGGATTTCCCTACGCCATGTCACAAATCCGACCACTGAATGCGTCTCGTGGTTATCAAGCCAACAAAGAGGGCGAAAGGAATCACGATGAAGGAGATCCTCATTCTCGGCGCCGGATACACCGGCATGGGCGCGACCATGGGCCTGGCCGGCCGGTTGAAGGGTCGCTACGACGTCCACATCACCCTGGTCAACCCGCAGACCCGGTTCACCGAACGCCTGCGGCTGCACCAGACCGCATCCGGTCAGGAACTTGCCGACCTGCAGATCCCGGACCAGCTCGCGTCGACCGGCGTTCAATTCGTCCAGGGCTGGGTGACGTCCATCGACGCCGACGCTCAGACCGTCCGCATCGACGACGAATATGTCCTCCACTACGACACCCTTGTCTACGCGCTGGGCAGCGTCGCCGACACCGAGACGGTTCCCGGCGTCGACGAATTCGCGTACACGCTCAACAGCGCGCACGACGCCGCACTGCTGGCCGACCAGTTGGATCGCCTCGGCGACGGACCCGTCGTCGTTGCCGGCGGCGGCCTGACCGGTATCGAGTCAGCCGCCGAGATCGCCGAACAGCATCCGGAAACCCAGGTCGTGCTGTTGAGCAGGCAGCAGCCCGGGTCGATGATGGGTGAAAAGGCGCGGGCCCGCCTGCACGCCGGCCTGGCCCGTCTCGGCGTGCAGGTCCGGGCGGGCGCCGACATCGTCAAGGTGATGTCGGACGGTGTCGCGCTCGCCGACGGCGAAGTTGTTCCTGCACAGGCGGTGTTGTGGACCACGGGCGTGCGTGTGTCACCATTGGCCGCGGCAGCGCGCCTGCACGTCGACGACCGCGGCCGCATCGTCACCGACGAGTCCCTGCGGTCGGTCTCGCATCCGAACGTCTACGCCGTCGGCGACGCGGCGGCGATCCGGCAGAAATACGGGGTCATGCACGGCACCTGCCAAAGCGGCATACCCACCGCACTGCACGCCGCCGCCTCTATCGTGCGTGAATTGAACGGCAAGCAGCCCAAGCGGTTCCGCTTCGGCTACGTGCACCAGCCCGTCAGCCTCGGTCGGCACGACGCCGTCATCCAGTTCACCCACGCCGACGACAGCCCCGGACGGTTCTATCTGGCCGGCCGCCTGGCCGTGGCGTACAAAGAAACGGTGAGCTCCAGCCCATGGACCACCTATCGGCTGATCAGGGCGATGCCGACAGTGGGAGCGATGACATGGCGCCGCGGCGGCCGGTCGAGCCAATGAGCACTGACGAGCAGACGTTCTCCGAGCATCGGAAGCTGTTGTTCGCCATCGCGTATCGGCTTCTGGGCTCCGCCGCAGACGCCGAAGACGTCGTCCAGGACGCGTGGTTCAAGTGGTCGGGCGCCGATCGCGCGCAAGTCTCCGACCCGAAGGCATACCTCGCCCGGATCGTGTCCAACCTGGCGATGGAGCGGCTCCGGTCAACACGGCGCCAACGAGAAACCTATGTGGGGCCGTGGCTGCCGGAGCCGATCCTCACCGAGCCGGATGCCGCCGACGACGTGGCGACCGCCGAGTCGGTGTCACTGGCCATGCTGGTTGTGTTGGAGACCTTGAGCCCGTTGGAACGCGCTGTGTTCGTGCTCAAGGAGGTCTTCGACTTCTCATACGCCGAAATCGCTGATGCCGTTGAACGTTCGGAGTCTGCAGTGCGTCAAGCCGGCCACCGAGCCCGCAACCACGTTCAGGCGCGACGACCCCGCTTCGAGGCTGACCGGGTCAAGAAACGTGCGGTTACCGAGCGGTTCTTCGCCGCCACCACCGGCGGCGACATCAACGAGCTGATGGAGTTGCTCGCGCCGGACGTCACTCTCTGGACGGATGGCGGCGGAAAGGTGCGGCAGGCGATGCGCCCGATTATCGGCGCGGAGAAGGTGGCCCGGTGGCTCGCGGGCGCAGCCAAGCGACCGTACGAAGGTGTCGAAATCAGCTCCATGACAGCCGAAGTCGTCGATATCAACGGCGCGCCCGGCGTCGTGTTGAGCGGCGACGGTCGCACCATCGCCACACTGACCGTGGACCTCGACGCCGACGGCCGCATCGTGACCATCCACAATGTGGCCAACCCGGACAAGCTGCACGCCATCGCCGACGGGGTCACGCGAAGTTGAGCTAGCGTGACCTGATGGCAACTGCGTGGCGGCTGCGTGCGGGCAGCGCCGAAGACTTGGACCTTGTCGAACCGCTGTGGGTCGCTGTTCACCACCGCCATCGCGAGTCCATGCCTGTGTCGACACCTGGAGGACCGGCGATCGCATCGGCGAAATCGAGTCGCTCAGCGTGCTACCGGAGTACCGCGGCAGTGGCCTGGGCACACAGCTCCTCGACGAACTCGAGAGTCATCTGCACAACCTCGGCGTCGATGACCTGATCCTCGGCGCGCTGCCCGGAAATGTCGATGCGATCCGTTGGTACGAACGGCGCGGCTACCAGCCGACCTGGCTCTACCTGTCCCGTTTTGCAGACCGAACACGCAGCAGCCGGTAGCCGCCGTAAAGCAGCGCTGCGACAAGGAAATTCACGAAGTAGGCGATGTCGGCGCCGTGCCACGCCTCGGCAACCGGGCCGGTGAACAGCGAGGTGTTCATGAAGGGCACAGCGGTGCCGTAGGCAAGCACGAACGCGACGACCGCAGCGACGGCATCGACGCGGTCGGTGTGCTCCTCGGCGGGATTGATGGTCGCCCGTCCGCGGGTGCGAATCAGCCAGTCGATGACCACCACGGCGACAAAGGCCGGAATCCAATAGCTCACCAACAGCAGCACATTCTGGAACCGCGAGGCTGTGTCGCCGGAGTGCAGCCAGAGAATCAACGCAAATGCGATAACGGTGACGACGACCGCCGAGATCGGCCTGCGCACCCGCACCCCGATGGTCTGCAGTGCCAGCGACCCGCTGTAGTCATTCATCACTCCGGAACCGATCGAGGCGAGCGCGATGATCAGCAGTGCCAGCGCACCCAGAACCCCGCCACCCATCACCGACCGCACACCCTCGGCGGTCTGGTCGGACACCAAATCACCGGCCGCTATCCCAATGCCCTGAACGAAGATGTACGCCAACACGATTCCGGCGAACGTGAAGCCGAAGACCCTGGCGCGTGATGAGTCCGCGGGCAGGTAGCGACTGAAGTCGGCGGCGTAGCTGGCCCACGAAATCGACAGGCTCAGCGCAATGGTGACCTCGAACACGAAGGCGCCCACCAGGTCGGCGCCGTGCACGGTCGCCGGCGTGACGACCTGGTGACCGGCGGCGAGCTTGACGGCGAACACCACGAACGTGACGAACAGAACCACCGTCAACACGGCCTGGATGCGATGGATCATCTCGTACCCGAAGAACCCGACGGCTCCCTGCACGGCGAGCACGATGAGAACAGCACTCCAGAACGGGATGCCCAGCAGCACGGCAAGCGCTTCTCCGCCGAACAACCCGACCAGCGCATCCCAGGCGATCGACGACAACCATTGCAGCGCACCGGGAAGCACTACCCCGGCACCGAACGCCATGCGTGAGTTCGGCAGCTGGGCGGTGCCGGTCCGTGGACCCCAGGTCGACAAGTAGCCCACCACCAGCGAGCCGAGCACCGTCCCGATGACCATGGCGAGCATGCCCAGCCAGAACCCGAGCCCCAGCGCGATCGCCAGCGCACCGGTGAAAACTCCGGTCATGTTGACCTGCGGGGCGAACCACACGCTGAACAGCCGCCGTGGGCTGCCGTACCGCTGATCCTCCCGGATCGGCGCGATGCCGTGCGTCTCGACCGACAGATCCCCCGTGCCGGACGGCGTCCGGCCGCTGAACGTCGGTGCGGTCAGTGCGCTTCCCAATTGGCCCCCTTGCGTCATGCCTACATTCGACCATTCGACCGCGGCGGCGGCCCGTTCACCCCACGCGCCATAATCGATAGAACAAAAGATGTGCTAACGATCGGAGCGTGCGTGGTCAAGACAGCACCGGCGCGGTCCACCGCTCCGGGCGATCAGCCGCTTCGACCCCGAGTACTGGTCGCCGGGCTGAGCGTGGTGGTCCTGACCGTCGCCGTCTTGCAGACCGCCGTGGTTCCGGTACTCGGCATCATCGCCGACCAGCTCAACGCGTCCATCGTGGCGGTCAGTTGGGCGGTCACCGCGAATCTGCTCGCGGCCGCCGCGGCGACGCCGTTGATCGGCCGGCTCGCGGACCTGCACAGTAAGAAGCGTGTGCTGTTGATCGTGCTCGGCGTCGTGCTGATGGGCTCGCTGCTGGCCGCTACCACATCGTCTCTGGCGCTGCTGATCGTCGGTCGGGTACTGCAGGCCGCGTCATTCGCGCTCTACCCCATCGGTATCGCGATCCTGCGTGAGGAGCTCTCGGAGGACCGGATGGTGTCGGCGATGTCGGTGCTCTCAGGAACGTTGGGCTTCGGTGGCGGGACGGGACTCGTCGTGGTCGGCCTGCTGATGAACCATGGCGCCAACTACCACCGCGTCTTCTGGCTCACGACGGCCTTCACCATCCTGGTCATCGGCATCGTCATGTTCGTCGTCCCCGCACGCCCGCGCAGCTCGACCGGATCCATCGACTGGCTGGGCGCCGCAGGCCTCGCGGCCGGTCTGTCGGCGGTTCTGCTGGCGATCACGCAGGGCAACTCCTGGGGCTGGACCTCGCCGCGGACCCTGGCTTGCGCGGCATGCGGCGTCATCGTCATGGTCGGCTGGTGGCTCTGGGAGCGGCGGGCCAAACAGCCGCTGGTATCGACGCAGATGCTGACGCGACGCCCGATCATGCTCACCAACCTGGCCACGATCTTCGTGGGCATGGGGCTGTACTTCGCCTTCCTGGGCTTGATGCAGTTCGTCCAAATGCCGCGCGAGGTTGGGGGATACGGCTTCGGCGCAACCGTGCTCGAAGCGAGCGTCGTCTACTTGCTGCCCGGCGCCATCACCGGCTTTCTCGTCGCTTTGATCAGCGGCAGGTTCATCGACCGCTTCGGCGCCCGACCGGTACTCGTCGTCGCGGCCGCGGCGGGGATCACCGGCTTCCTGTTCATCGCCCTCGCCCATTCGGCGCCGTGGCAGATCATCGCGGCCAGCATCCTGGCCAACGCCTACATCAGCCTGGGCTACGGCGCACTGCCCGCGTTGGTTGTCAGTGAGGTCGACGCCGGCGAGACCGGTGTGGCGACGAGCATGAACGCCAT
Organism: uncultured Actinomycetota bacterium; assembly: GCA_963800125.1. Classification (GTDB taxonomy): domain Bacteria; phylum Actinomycetota; class Actinomycetes; order Mycobacteriales; family Mycobacteriaceae; genus Mycobacterium. Next base: position 33,328 of record CAWDAC010000014.1, read on the forward strand.
CGCCCGCACCGTCGGAGGCTCCACCGCAGCCGCGCTTGTCGCGGTGCTGCTGGCCCGCTCGGTCGCCGGCACCTCCGTGCCGATGGAAAGCAGCTTCGTCGCGATATTCCTTGGCGGTGCACTGACCGCCGTGCTGGCGATGGTGCTCATCGCGCTGTCCCGCGTGCAGGCACGCGGTATCGATACCGTCGAGGCGCGGTACGAATCCCGTGCCATGAACCATGAATGGGGTTAACGCAGCGCGGCGAGGTCGGCCACCGACTTGCGTACCTTTCTCCCTACCCCGGGCTCCCGCGGCGAAAACGACATCGCGGTTTCCCCGACCACTGGCCACCGGACTGCGAAACTGGAGTGGCTCGCGGCTCATGCCCCCTTCCGCCGCACCACAGCCGGCTCTCGACAGTCAGGCGTGGTTCAGTCGCGGCCGCCTCCGCGGAATCTCGCCCCCTGCGGCGGCGATGGCGAGCGATTCCCTTGTGGAAATGTAAATTCGTTGCGGAATCGCTTGCGAAGGACGACGGAATCCGCGATTGTTTACCCAAAAGCTACGGGGGCTTTAGGGAGGATTCGCCCTGACCGGTACACACACCACCGCCGCAGATCAGACGGCGGGACAGGACGGGGCCACCCGCGCCCAGGGCGGCCCGGTCATCGAGATCGACCATGTCACCAAGCGCTTCGCCGACTATGTGGCCGTGGCCGAGGCCGACTTCTCCATCGCCTCGGGGGAGTTCTTCTCACTGCTCGGACCGTCGGGTTGCGGCAAGACGACCACGCTTCGGATGATCGCCGGCTTCGAGACCCCGACCGAGGGCGCCATCCGGCTGGAGGGTGCCGACGTTTCGCGGGTGCCGCCGAACAAGCGCAACGTCAACACGGTTTTCCAGCACTACGCGCTGTTCCCCCACATGACGGTGTGGGACAACGTCGCCTACGGACCTCGCAGCATGAAGAAGGACAAGGCCGAGGTCACCAGGCGCGTCGACGAGCTGCTCGAGATCGTGCGCCTCACCGATTTCGCGAAGCGCAAGCCCGCCCAGCTCTCAGGCGGACAGCAACAACGGGTTGCGCTGGCCCGCGCGCTGGTGAACTACCCCAGCGCGTTGCTCCTCGACGAGCCGCTCGGCGCGCTCGATCTCAAGCTGCGCCAGGTGATGCAGTTCGAGCTCAAGCGCATCCAGCGCGAGGTCGGCATCACCTTCGTCTACGTGACCCATGACCAAGAGGAAGCGCTGACGATGAGCGACCGCATCGCGGTCATGAATGCCGGCAACGTCGACCAGATCGGCAGCCCCACCGAGATCTACGACCGGCCGTCGACCGTGTTCGTCGCCAGCTTCATCGGCCAGGCCAACCTCTGGCCGGGCCGACAGACGGGCAGGACGAATCGCGACTTCGTCGAGGTCGAGGTGCTCGGGTCGACGTTGAAGGCCCGGCCCGGTGAGACGACGATCGAACCGGGCGGACACGCGACCCTGATGGTGCGTCCCGAACGCGTTCGCGTATCGATGGACGCGCCCACCGGTGAAGTGGCAACCGTGCGGGCGACCGTGCGGGATCTGACATTCCAGGGCCCGGTGGTGCGGATGTCGCTCGCTGCGCCCGACGAGTCGGCCATCCTGGCGCATATCGGCCCCGAGCAGGACTTGCCGATGCTGCGCCCGGGCGACCAGGTCCATGTCTCCTGGGCGCCCGACGCCTCACTGGTTCTTCCGGCGGCCGACATCCCGACCACCGAAGACCTCGAGGAGATGCTCGACGACTCCTGACGGTCTGCCGTCAACCCGTCCCCTTTCCCCCGAAACCACGAAAGGCACAGTCGCCATGCCCGCCAAGAACTCGGACGCAATCGATCCCCAACTGCTGTCCCGACTCGCGATGAACCGGACTTCGCGCCGGCGGTTCATCGGAGGCGGCGCCGCGGCCGCTGCGGCGTTGGCCCTCGGCCCGTCGTTCCTGGCTGCATGCGGAAAGGAAAGCGGAACAACCGCCACCACGACGGCTGAGGCGGGCCCGGCTAGCGGCACGCTGCGAGTCTCCAACTGGCCGCTGTATATGGCCGACGGTTGGGTCGCCGCGTTCCAGACGGCGACAGGGCTGGAGGTGGACTACAAGGAAGACTTCAACGACAACGAACAATGGTTCGCCAAGAACAAGGAGCCGCTGTCACGCAAGCAGGACATCGGCGCGGACCTGGTCGTGCCTACCCAGTTCATGGCCGCCCGCCTGAAGCAATTGGGTTGGCTCAACGAGATCAGCGATTCCGGTGTGCCGAACAAGAAGAACCTGCGCCCCGACCTGCTGAACGCGGCGGTCGACCCGGGCCGCAAGTACACCGCGCCCTACATGACCGGCATGGTCGGGCTGGCCTACAACAAGGCCGCGACCGGTCGTGACATCAAGTCGCTCGACGACATGTGGGACCCGAAGTTCGCGGGCAAGGTCAGCCTGCTGTCCGACCCCCAAGATGGGCTTGGACTGGTGATGCTCTCCCAGGGCAGCTCGATCGAGAACCCGACCACCGAGGGCGTGCAGAAGGCGGTCGACCTGATCAAGGAACACAAGGACAAGGGCCAGATCCGCCGCTTCACCGGCAACGACTACGGGGACGACCTCAGCAGTGGCAACGTCGTCATCGCCCAGGCCTACTCCGGAGACGTGGTGCAGTTGCAGGCCGACAACCCCGACCTGCAGTTTGTTGTCCCCGAGTCCGGCGGCACGTGGTTCATCGACACCCAGGTGATCCCCTACACCACGCAGAACCAGAAAGCGGCCGAGACGTGGATCAACTACCTCTACGACCGCGCTAACTATGCAAAGCTCATCGTTGGGGTGCAGTACGTGCCCGTCCTGTCCGACATGACCGACGAACTGAACAAGGTCGATCCAAAAGTGGGGTCCAACCCGTTGATCAACCCACCGCAGTCGACGCTGGACAAGCTCAAGTCCTGGAAAGCACCGCTGAGCGACGAGCAGACCCAGGAATTCAACAACGCGTACGCCGCGGTCACCGGCGAGTGACCAGATGGCAGGAGTAGCCAGCAGCAGCCGGCAGCGGAGCAAGATCGCTCCGTACTTGATGATCCTGCCGGCGCTCGCGTACCTCGGAGTCTTTTTCGTGGTGCCGTTCTTCTCGCTGTTCAAGACGTCGCTGTCGACCTCTGGTGGCTCCATCTACCTGCCCACGCTGACCTTCTCCTGGCATTTCGGCAACTACGCTCACGCGTTCAGCGCATACCAGGATCAGATCATCCGGACCTTCATCTACGCGTTGGCCGCGACCTTACTGTGCCTGCTGCTGGCATTTCCGCTGGCCTACGTCATCGCTTTCAAGGCCGGCCGGTACAAGAATCTGATCCTCGGATTGGTGATCCTGCCGTTCTTCGTGACCTTCCTGATCCGCACGATCGCGTGGAAAACCATTCTGGCCGACGACGGTTGGGTGGTCAGCGCGTTGGGCGCGGTGGGCTTGCTGCCCAGCGAGGGCAGGTTGCTCTCGACCAGCTGGGCGGTCGTCGGCGGCCTGACCTACAACTGGATCATCTTCATGGTCCTGCCGCTGTATGTCAGCTTGGAGAAGATCGATCCTCGCCTGATCGAGGCCTCGAAAGACCTCTACTCGTCGAACAGGCGCAGTTTCACCAAGGTGATCCTGCCGTTGTCGATGCCGGGTGTTCTGGCGGGGAGCCTGTTGGTCTTCATCCCCGCATCGGGCGACTTCATCAACGCCGACTACCTAGGTAGCACTAAAACGACCATGATTGGCAACGTCATTCAGAAACAGTTCCTGGTGGTCAAGGACTACCCCGCCGCGGCCGCGCTGAGCATGGTCCTGATGGTGATCATCCTCGTCGGCGTGCTGATGTATACGCGGGCGCTCGGCACGGAGGATCTGGTATGACCACGCAGGCCGGGGCCGCGGTGGCCACCGCCGCAGAACTGCCGCCGACGCCGAAGGCGATCAAGGGCAGCCCGAGATGGGGCGATCTGATACTGCGCGTCGTTGCGGGGTTGGTACTGCTCTATCTCTTCGTGCCGATTTTCGTGATCATCCTGTTCTCGTTCAACAATCCGCAGGGCAAGTTCAACTACACGTGGCAGGGCTTCACCCTCAACAACTGGGCACATCCCTTCAAGTACCCGGCACTGACCGACGCGCTGAAGCTCAGCCTCAACGTCGCCGCCGTATCCACCGCTATCGCTGTGGTGTTGGGCACCCTGGTGGCCATAGCCCTTGTGCGCCAGCGGTTCCGCGGGCAGACCGCGGTAGACACGTTCCTTATCCTTCCGCTGACGGCCCCGGAGGTCGTGTTTGGCGCGGCGCTGCTCACCCTGTTCCTCGATTTCGGCTGGGCAGCGGGATACACCACCATCCTGATCGCACACATCGCCTTCGAGATCAGCTTCATCGCGATGACCGTGCGGGCGCGGGTGCGCGGATTCGACTGGACGCTGGAGGACGCCTCGATGGACCTCGGGGCGAGCCCCACACGCACGTTCTTCAAAGTTACGCTGCCACTGATCATTCCGGGCATCGTGGCCGCCGCGATGCTGTCGTTCGCGTTGTCGCTCGATGACTTCATCATCACCTACTTCGTCAGCGGGTCGACGGTGACCTATCCGCTGTACGTGAACGCCGCCGTCAAGGCCGCGGTCCCCCCGCAGATCAACGTCCTCGCGACCGCGATCCTGGTGATCAGCCTGATACTGCTGAGCCTGGGAACACTGGTGCGGCGCAAGCAAGTCGACTGACCGGTCTAGGCGTCGAGTCGCACCGTCACCGAGACGCGGCCCCGAGCATCTCTAACGGCGACCGCGTGCCCGTTGCGATCCCGCCCGTCGAGGTTCAGCAGTGTGATCGGTCCGCCATCGCCGAGGAAGTTGCGCCACCAGTTCTTGGCGTCGGGTGACGCGACGCCGATGGTCAGGTCGTGACCGGAGCGTCGATAGCCGACCGGGATCTCGAACGCCTTGCCCGAGCGCCTGCCGACGTAGCGGATCACAACCAGGCCGCGGCCCACGATCCGCCCCAGCACGGGCGCATGGATCAGCCCGACGGCCAACGCGTTGACTGCGCGAACGAACGGTGATTCCGACATTCCGGATGCCATGTCGCGCAGGGTAGCAACGAGTGGCGCCGTAGCATCAACAGCCCACCTCGGCGGGCACAGGTGAGGATCGGGCGCCGGTGCGCGCAGCGCCGATGCCCGCCGCCACTACGAAGCAGATGCCGACCAGGCCGCCCGGCCCCGGCACCTGATGCAGGATCACCAGACCGACGAGCATTGCGAGCGCCGGCTCAAGGGCCATCAATGTCCCGAACGCGGCCGTGGTCAATCGGCGCAATGCCAGCAGCTCCAGCGCGAACGGCACGACGGGCAACAGGATCGCCAGACCGATTCCGATCAACAGGATGTCGGGGGTCATCCGGTCGAACACGGCCGGGCCGACCACGATCGTCGCCACCAGGCCCGCCACCGGCATCGAGACCGCCAGACCGTTGATGCCTGCGACCTGGTCGCCCACCCGTTGGGTGAGCAGGATGTAGCCCGCCCAGCACGCGGCAGCACCGAGGGCGTACAACACGCCCACCGGGTCGACGGCGCCCGCCCACGGTTGGGTGAGCAATACGACGCCGATCGCAGCAAGCCCCGGCCACAGCACGCGCCGCCCGCCCTTGCCGTGTGCGACCGCGACGCCCAGCGGCCCCAGGAACTCCAACGCGCTGGCCGTACCCAACGGAATCCGGTCGAGCGCGGCCATGAACAGCATGGTGACGGACGCGGTCACCAGGCCGAGCACCACGCACACCCAGAACGTGGATCGAGTGAACACGGCGGCGCGGGGCCGGACGATGACGAGCATCAGGAGGCCCGCCCAAGCGAGCCGCAGCCACGCGGCGCCCTCGACGCCGATGCGGTCAATCAGAGTGACGGCGACCGCAAGGCCCAGCTGAACGCACAGCATCGACCCCATCGCCATCAAGGCTCCGGTGCGGGCTTGGTTGTCGGTCACCACTGCATTGAACGGCACGACGACCGTTCACGTCCACGTGATTTTTCTGGACATATTGTTCGGTAATCGTGAACAGTAGACGTATGGAGATCTGGGAACTGACGGTCCGCGAGTCGGTGCGGCAGACGCTGGCCGACTACACCGCGGGAACCGACCGCAATCGACTCGAGGACATCGGTGCCTGCTTCGCCCCGGACGGCGTGCTCGTTTTTACCGGCGGGGAACCGATGGTCGGACCGGCGGCAATCGTGGCGGGGTTCAGTGCCCAGGTGAACCGGTTCGCGAAAGGTCCGGTCCCGTTGACCCATGTCCGGCACCACGTTTCGAACTTGCGATTCGGTGCGGTGACTCGCGACCGTGTCGAGGTGAGCAGTTATTTCCTCGCCCTCACCAACATCGGTGTCGACCATTGGGGGCGGTATCGCGACGTCCTGGTTCCCGTGGACGGCCGCTGGCTGTTCGCGTCGCGTGAAGCGATTGCGGACGGGTTCTCCGCCGAAAGCCTGATGCGGTAGTCATGGACACTCGGCGACTGCAACTGCTCCTTGCCCTGTCCCGAATGGGTTCTATGCGTGCGGTCGCCGAGGCCCATCATCTGACCACCTCCACCGTTTCCCAGCAGATCGCCGCGCTTGCAAAGGAAACCGGTGCCCGGCTGATCGAACCGGAGGGCAGGCGGGTCCGGCTGACGCCCGCAGGCCAACGCCTGGCAGACCATGCCGTCACCATCCTGGCCGCCGTCGACAGTGCGCGCCTCGACCTCGATCCCGATGCAGAGCCGGCCGGTACCGTTCGCGTTGGTGGCTTCGCCACCGGGATCCGGGTTTCCCTGCTGCCCATCGTCGCCGACCTCGCAGAGCGGTATCCGAAGGTCGAGTTGGTGATCAGTGAGTACGAGCCGATCGAAGCCTTCACATTGCTCACGAATGACGACCTCGATCTGGCACTGACCTATGACTACAACCTGGCGCCAGCGTCACCCGGCCCTGTCTTGGAGACCGTCCCCCTTTGGTCGGTCCAGTGGGGACTTGCCGTTCCAGCAGACAGCGCTCACAGCGCCTCCGACATCGGCGCGTACGCGGATCGGGCGTGGATCGTCAACTCCCGCAACACGGCTGACGAAGACGCCGTCCGCACCCTGGCCTCGCTCGCGGGTTTCAGTCCGCACATCGCCCACGAGATCGACAGCCTCGACCTGGTGGAGGATCTGATCGTCGCCGGCTTCGGAGTAGGTCTGCTGCCGATCGGCAGGCCGACCCACCCTGGCGTCACGGTGCTCCCGTTGTCAGATCCGCAGGTGGTGCTCACCGCCTACGCCGTGACTCGGCGGGGCAGATCGACGTGGCCGCCACTGCGTGTGGTGCTTGACCGACTGCGGCCGCAGGGCGAGCAGCTGCCGCGGCCGAACTGGCCTCGCCCTGCGGCGGGGCCGTGATCGGATCAGGCCGCCTTGGACTGCCTGGCGGCGCGCCTACGGGTATCGGTGGACCACAGGTAGGCGCAGCTCGGGCATTGCAGATGCACCAACGTGCCCTGGTTGCTCAGTAGGAATTGCCAATGACTGCCGCAATTGCGGCTGCTCTGGCACACCGCGCAGGCGCGGCCGTGCTCGCAGCGGGGGCACTCCAGCCAGGCGCGGCGGGCCCGGTCGGCGGTCGGGTCAATCGGTAACACGATCACCCGCCCGTTCCGGCAGCACACCGGCGCTGACCAGTTCGTTGTAGATGCGCTGCTGCTCCTCGTCGAGATCGGAGTAGAGCATGTCGTACGCCTTGTTCTCCTCGGCGAGGACCGCGATCGGGTCCCAGTCGTCACCGATCGCCTCCAGCACTGCGGTGCGTCGGCGGGCCTCGTCCAGCGTCAAGTCGTAGGCAAAGTCGAGGTCGGCCATGGGGCACCTCCCATCCTTCAGTCACGCGATTTAAGAAAGTTAGGGTGCCCTATATACCGCCCGAACGCAATGAATTACGTCACGCCAATAGTGCGAAATTCGTCACACTTGGCCGATCAGCCACCGTCGCTGGCGCTCGACGTAGGCGGCGTCGACGACCGCGCCGTGCCCGGGAACAAACGCTGCATCGGGTCCGCCGGCATCGAGGACCCGGCCCAACGTCGCAGGCCAGGCGGCCCGATCGGAGTCCCGGTCGATGACGGGATCACCGGACTCCTCCACCAGGTCTCCGCAGAAGACGACGGTCGGGTCTGGTCCCGCCACGACGACGATCAGGTCGTGGTCGGTATGTCCACGTCCGGGGTGGGTGATCGTCACTGTTCTGCCGCCGCGATCGACCTCGGCCTGACGCACCGGGTGCTCGGGCGTCCGCAGCGCCGCGACGGCGCGCGCCACACGATGTGGCTCACTGCGCTACAAGTGATCTCCTCGACATCGGCCTCGATGGCGCCAGCCTCGGACAGTGTCGACCCGGTGTCGATCAGCAGCGTGCCCGCCCGGCCGTGCACCAGCCCGACGGTGACGTCGAGAAACGGTAGACGGCAGCGATGCACGCCGTCACAGAGCCGCTCCCAGGCGAAGTTCACCGCTCAGGTTTGTCCCAGCGTCAGCGGCTGAGCGCGCCGATACTGGTCGAGCACCTCCGGCGTCGGGTCGGCCGTGAACATAGAGGTGATTCCGAACGACCATCCCGGCGGCGAATCCGCCTGTGACAGTGTCCATGCCGCCTGCCTGGCAGCACCAAGTGCCACATACTCGGCGGGCGTCGGCACGCATAGGGGCTTGCCGAAGATCGCCGGAGCAAGAACGCGGACCGCCTCGGAGCGCGCCCCACCACCAACCAGGATGATCCGTTCGGCGTCGACACCCTGCGCGGAAATCTTGTCGATGCAGTACGCCAGCGAGCTAAGTAGTCCCTCGACGCCTGCGCGGGCGATGTTGGCCGCGGTGAGATTGCGCGCCGTCATCCCGTGCAGCGCACCGGCGGCATCGGGCAGGTTCGGCGACCGCTCTCCCTCGAGATACGGCACGAGCGTCAGCCCCCCGGCGCCTGCGGGCGCCGACAACGCCAGCCGGTCCAGCTCGTCGAAGTCCACGCCGAGCATGGTGGCGACCGCGGCAAGGACCGGTGCTCCGTTGAGGGTGCAGACGAGGGGCAGCTGGCGTCCGGTCGCATCGGCGAATCCGGCGACAATCCCTTCGGCGTCGTGAGGCGCGGCGTACCCGACCGCGCTCACCACCCCGGACGTGCCGAGCGAGACGATGCAGTCGCCCGGTTGGGCGCCAAGCCCCAGCGCCGCAGCGGCGTTGTCGCCGGCGCCGGGACCGAGTGTCGCCCCGCTCGCAGTCTGGCCAGCAGCGTCGTGCGGACCAAGCACCGTCGGCAGCGCGGGCCGCCGTCCCCGCATGGACAGCTCGAGCAGGTCGTGTTGGTAGGTGTCGGTTTCGGCGGAAAAGTACCCGGTGCCGCTGGCGTCGCTGCGGTCGGTGCGCAGCTCGCCGACATCGGTCGAGCCGCCCAGCCGCCAGGTCAGCCAGTCGTGCGGCAAGCACACGGCTTCAGTCGCGGCGGCGTGCTCGGGTTCGTGGTCGGCGAGCCAGCGCAGTTTGCTTGCAGTGATCGCGGCGACCGGCACCACGCCGATGCGCTTCGCCCATTCGGCGGCACCGCCGAGCTCGTCGACGAGTTCGGCCGCCGCGGTACTTGAGCGAGTATCGTTCCACAGCAACGCATCTCGGACGACTTCACCGGCGTCGTCAAGGCACACCATGCCGTGCTGCTGGGCGCCCACCGAAACGGCCGCCACGTCGTCGAGTCCGCCTGCGTCGTTGACGGCGGTCCGCAGGACAGCCCACCACAGTTGCGGGTCCACCTCAGTGCCGTCGGGATGCGGCGCGCTCGCCGAGCGCACGATCTCACCGGTGGCCGCATCGCACACCAGGACCTTGCACGACTGCGTGGACGAGTCGATGCCCGCAACAAGAGCCACGCCTGCGAAGCTACTCCGGTACCAAGCGATGAGTTCAGCAGTGCTGCGATGTCATTACACCTATGCGAAAACTTGTGATCACCCAAAACATCACGCTGGACGGGTCGATCGAGATGCTCGACGACTGGTTCGACCCGCAGTTGCAGGACGACGATCTCCTGGCGGAATCGCACCGCCAGGATGCTGAGTCCGACGCGCTGCTGCTCGGACGTCGGACCTTCGAGGATTTCCGCAGCTACTGGCCGAACCAGACCGACGATGCGACCGGCATCACCGACTACCTCAACAGCGTGGCCAAGTACGTGGTCTCGACGACGATGACGGACCCCGGATGGAAGAACTCGACGGTGCTCAGCAGCGATCCGGTGGAACAGGTCCGCAATCTGAAAACCGAGCCCGGAAAAGACATCGTGCTCACTGGCAGCATCAGCCTTGCTCACACCTTGATCGCGGCCGGTCTGGTCGATGAGTACCGGTTGTTCGTCTACCCCGCGGTTCAGGGTCGCGGCCGACGGCTGTTCCCCGACGGCATGTCGATACCGGCAATGACGATGGTGGAGCCGCCGAAGTCGTTCCAATCCGGCATCTCGCTGTTGCGCTACACCGTCTGATACGGCCGATTCTGCCAACGAGCACGCCGGTGCTGTCAGACTCGGCGGTGTGGACGTCGAGCATCCGGAAGCGGAGAAGCACTGGGATGCGGATCGCGACGAGACGGAAGCCGAACGGCTGGACCGCAATTGGTCGAGCCTGCTGCAAGAACTGAGAGTCGCACAGACCGGTGTCCAATTGCTCACCGGCTTCCTTCTGACCCTGCCATTCCAGCAACGCTTCACAGCAGCTCGACAGCACCATGCGAACCATGTATCTCATCACCGTGGCGTGTTCGATCGGATCGACCGTGCTACTGGTCGCGCCGGTCGGTATGCACCGGGTGCTGTTCCGACGGCACCGGCTGGACGCCATCGTCTCGGCCTCGCATGGCTACGCCGTCTGCAGGGCTACTGCTCCTCGGATTGGCCCTCACCGGCGTCGCCGTCGTCATATTCGACACGGTCTTGGGACGGACAGGCGCTTGGATCGCGGGCGGCTGCACACTGATCGCGCTGACCACTTTTTGGTTCCTCATGCCGCTGCTCGCTTCGCCGGAGATCCGACAGCCACAAGTCCTACTAGGGTTTGTGAAGCGCTGACCGGGGTAATCTCTGATCCATGTTGATCCGACGAATCGCGCGTCCCCTTCTGTCAGTGGCATTTCATCGGCCAAGGGGTGGATGCCCTTCGAAACCCCAAACCCGCCGCGGACGCGGCCCGTCCCGCGCTCGAGGGCATGCGCAAGCTTCCGGATCCGGTTGGCACGAACGTGCCCCGGGACGCCGAGACCTTCGCCCGGATCAACGCCGCGGTGCAGATCGGTGGCGGACTGTTGCTGGCCACCGGCAAGATGCCCCGCTTGGCGTCCGCGGCGCTGGCCTTCACCGTCGTTCCGGGCAGCATGGGCGGGCACATGTTCTGGAACGAGTCGGACCCGCAACGCAAATCCGACCAACGCCGCGCATTCATGACCGACCTCAGCCTGCTCGGCGGGCTGATCATCGCCGCCGTCGACACCGAGGGCAAGCCCTCGCTCGGATGGCGCGGCCGCCGCGCGGCCCGCAAGGTATCCGAAGCCGTCACCGCCGCGCTGCCGGTTGGGGCGGCTTCGGGCGGAGCGCTCGCCGACAGTGCGATTGCCGAGAGGTTGGGTCACGGACTGCAGGTCGGTGCCGAGCGGGGACGCGAGTTCGCGCACGTCGCCCGCGAACGCGCACCCGGACTCGCTGAGGTCGCCCGCGAACGCGCCGCCGAACTGGCGGAGGTGGCCCGCGAACGCGCGCCCGAGATCGCCGAGGCCGCACGCGAACGCGCCGCCGAACTTGCCGACGTGGCGCGCGAACGAGCGCCCGAGATCGCGGAGGTCGCCCGCGAACGCGCCGCCGAACTTGCCGACGTGGCGCGCGAGCGGGCGAGCGAATTGGCGGATACCGCCCGGGCCGAGACTAAGCAACGTCGCGGCCGCTGGCACTGACTCATTTCGCACCGCAAGCTGTCCCCGACCGTGTTGGGTGAACGGTAGATTGGCGCTACCCACCACCTCGGTCAGGAGGGTCAGGAGCGACGATGACAACCGATCCGACAGCTGGACAGTACGGCGACCCGAACGTCTATCCCCCGCCACTGCCGGGCAATCTTGCGCCGGGTGGCCTACTTCCGCGGTTACTCGCTCGCCTGATCGACGGCATCATCGTCGGCCTCATCGGCTTGGTGCTCGCCCTGGTCCTGGATGCGGTGACGAGCATCTGGGTCACCGGCCTCTTCTCGGGTGTGCTCACGTTCATCTACTTCGTGGCGTTCGAAACCTCCCAGGGCGCGACGCCGGGTAAGCGGTTGCTCGGCATGCGCGTCTTTGGGCCAGCCGGTGCGCCCAAACCCACGATGCCGCAGTCGGCGGTCCGCAACGCTTTCACGTTGCTGTCGGCGGTTCCGTACTTCGGCGGCCTACTGGCATTCATCGCCATCATCGTGATCGCGGTGACGATCAACAGCAGTCCCACGAAGCAGGGCAAGCACGACGAGATGGCGGGCGGAACCCAAGTCGTGAAGGGTTAACCGGCGTCAGATAAAGATCCCGAGCAGCAGCACCAAGATCAGGCCGGTGACCGACAACACGGTCTCCATGATCGACCATGTCTTGATGGTCTGACCGACTGACATGCCGAAGTACTCCTTGACGAGCCAGAATCCGGCGTCGTTGACGTGGGAGAAGAACACCGATCCGGCGCCGACGGCGAGCACGATCAGCGAGACCTCACCGGTGCTCATGCCCTCGACGAGACCCAGCATCAACGAGGACGCGGTGATGGTGGCGACCGTCGCCGAGCCGGTCGCGAGCCGGATCAGCACCGCCAGCACCCAGGCCAGCAGGATGACCGAAATGTTGGCCGCCGTAGCCCATTCCGCTAGTTTCGTGCCGATGCCGGTGTCGATCAGCACCTGCTTGAAGCCGCCGCCGGCGGCGACGATGAGGATGATGCCCGCGACCGGGGGCAACGACCCTTCGATGCATTTGGTGATCTGATCGCGCGTCATGCCGGCGCCCCGACCGAGAGTGAAGATGCCGACCACGACCGCGATCAGCAGTGCCATCAGCGGGCGGCCCAGGGTGTCGAAGATCTGGCGGACCAGGTTGTTCTCGTCCTCGATGAAGATGTCGACCAGCGCCTTGCCCATCATCAACCCGACGGGCAGCAGCACGCTGAACATCGTCATGCCGAAGGACGGCCGCTGCCGTTCGGTGCGGGTTGCGGTCTGCGTTCCGGTCAAAGTGCCGTCGCCCTCTGCCCCGGCCTCCGCGGTTGTCACGCCGCCGCCGCCGTTGCCGCCGTTGCCGGTGACGAAGTCGTCGGCGTCAAACCTGTGCGGGACGTCCAGCACCACCCATCGTCCGGCGAGCTTGCCGAACAGCGGGCCGGCGACGATCACCGTCGGGATCGCCACCGCAACACCCAGCGCCAGCGTGATGCCCAGGTCCGCGCCGAGCAGATCGATCGCGGTGAGCGGTCCGGGGTGCGGTGGCACCAGTCCGTGCATGGCCGACAGCCCGGCCAGCGCAGGGATTCCGACGGTGATCAGCGACAGCTGCGACCGCCTGGCGACCAGATAGATCACCGGCATCAGCAGCACAAGCCCGATCTCGAAGAACATCGGCAACCCGATGATCGACCCCACCAACGCCATCGCCCACGGCAATGCCCGTGGCGACGCGTGCCCGACGATGGTGTCGACGATTTCGTCGGCGCCGCCGGAATCCGCAAGCAGTTTCGCGAACATCGCGCCCAAGGCGATCAAGACGCCCACCCCGGCCGCGGTGGTCCCGAATCCGTCGGCGAACGACGCGAGGACATCCCCGATGTTCACTCCCGCCACGATGCCCACGGTCAAGGCGCCGAAGATCAGCGCCAGGAACGGATGCAGCTTGGCAATGGTGATCAGTACGACGATGACCGCGATGCCGGCCAACGCGGCCAGCACCAGCTGCCAGCCGGCCGCGACGGGCTCGGCCAGCTCGGGGCCAGCCGCCAGGATGGTGAGTGCCGGGGTCATTTTTTCTCCTGTTCGGTTGCGCGGGAAGCGGATAACGCGAGGAAGGTTTCGACGATGGCATCGATGTCCTGGTCGACGTCGGTGGCGACGCCGCGTTCATCGGTTTCGAGTGGCTCGAGTGTTTCGAACTGTGAGGCCAGCAGCGACGCGGGCATGAAGTGACCCGGACGGCTGGCCTGTCGCCGGCCGATCACTTCCAGCGAACCGGTGAGGTGAAGGAAGACGACGTCCGGGCAATGCCGGCGCAGTTGGTCGCGGTACTTGCGCTTGAGCGCCGAGCAGCTCATCACCCCGCCGTCGCCGCAGTGCCCGGCGAGCCACTCCCCGATGGCTTCCAGCCACGGGTACCGGTCGTCGTCGTTCAGCGGCTGGCCGGCCGTCATCTTCTCGATGTTGGCCGGCGGATGAAAGTCATCTGCGTCCGCGAACGGCACTCGCAGGCGTTGGGCCAGCGCCGCGCCCACCGTCGACTTTCCGGACCCGGACACGCCCATGACGACGATTAGTGTAGGAGGGTGCCGCCGCGCCGGTACTCGAACTCCACGCGTCGGATTCGCCCGGGATCGAGGCGGTCGTCCTCGGTGGCGACGCTGCAGGGCCTGCAGCTGCGATTTCTCATCGGCACTGATCACGTAGTCGTCGAGGACCCAGAGGGTTACCCCTGCCACCGCCGGGCATACAGGTCGAGTACCCGGGCGGCCTTGGTCTCGAAGTCCGGGTCACGCGGGAAGATCCAGGACCGGTGCTGCCAAGGCTTGATCGCATCGGCGGTCAGCCATCGGCGCACGGTGGCCGGCGAGATCGACTCGGCCAGCGCGCGGGTGATCGCCTCGGTGGCCAGATCAGCGCTCGACCACCGCGACAACGGCGCACCGGTCTCGGCGGGCAGGGTGCAAGCCAGCGCCTTGACCTCGGCCACCTGCACCGCTGTGAACACGCGACGGCGCCCGCTGCGAGGCAGGTCGTCGAGCCCGGGCAGGCCAACCGGCGACGAACCGGCGCGCCACTTGCGGACGGTGTCGACATGCACACCCACCTCGGCGGCGATCTCGGTGTTCGTGGCGTCGTCGGCCGCAGCGAGCACGATCCGCGCGCGGATCACGTCGCGATGCGCCGACTTCGACGACCGGGCTCGGGCACACAGAACGGACTCGTCCAGAGGACTCAGGGCGATGACGAACGGACTGCGCATGGCCATCCATCCGTTGTCCTCCGCGCCCGGCCCCATCGCAGCCGCGACACGCCGTGGCCACCCACACCGCACCCGACGGTTGGGCCACGATAGGCAGATGCCGAAGATCCCGGACTCGACCAAAGCCTCCTTGCATCAACGGCTGATCGATCGCTCCCGCGAGCGTTGGCCGCAGCTGAGCCAGATACACACGCGCTATCGCGCGGGCTTCGCCTACGTCGATGGCGTCCTGCCCGACGGCGAGGTGCTCCGGCTGTGCCGGCTGCGCTACGCCGGCTCGGCACGAGATGGGGCTTTGCGATCTACCGAGCGAGCAACCCCATGCCCTCCACCTACCCAGTTGTGCCTGACGTCACACAGCATGCATCAATAGGCATATGATTGCAACCCCATCATGAAAAGATATGTTCTTAGTAGCCACAAGCAAACGTATGACAAGATGTATAGGTGGCCTCGCCATCAAACGTCGGCGCCTTGCACCGCAACCTGCTGACCGCGCTCGGCACCGGCATTGCGTCCGGGAAATATCCGGCCGGTCGGGTGCTCACCCTCGAGGGCGTCAGCGCCGAGCACGGTGTCTCCCGCAGCGTCGCCCGCGAGGCGATACGGGTGCTCGAGTCGATGGGCATGGTCGCGGCCCGCCGCCGGGTCGGCATCACGATCCAGCCGTCGGACAAATGGAATGTGTTCGACCCGCGCGTGATTCGCTGGCGGCTCGAATCCAGTGACCGCGCAGCGCTCTTGGTGACGCTATCGGAGCTGCGACGCGGCTTCGAGCCCGCCGCCGCGGCTCTGGCAGCCCGCCGTGCCGACCCGAACCAATGCCGGATCATGGCGGCCGCGGTGTCGGACATGGTGATGCACGGGAGATCGGGCGACCTCGAGTCGTACCTACTGGCCGACAAGATCTTTCACCGCACGCTGTTGGAGGCCAGCGGCAACGAGATGTTTCGCGCGCTCAACGACGTGGTAGCCGAAATCCTGACCGGCCGCACGCACCACCGCATGATGCCGGCGACGCCGAACCCGGCGGCCATCGAGCTACACGACGAGGTTGCCCGCGCGATCCGGCTCCGCGACGAGGCGGCGGCCGAGCGTGCCATGCGGGCGATCATCGACGAGGCGGTCGCGGCAGTGGCCGATCAGGACTCGGGCTCGTAGCGGTAGTTGATCTTGCTGCGGTTGATCGCAGAACCGGAGTGATTAACTGTGAAAGTGGAGAGACAACCGCGGCTGGCACGTCGCTTCTTTGATCGGTTCGAGCCGGTCCACGCCGTCACCTACTTTTCACCGGAATGCCGTGCGGCCTTCGACGGTCTCGGGTTTCGCGGTTTCTGGATGGGATATTTCGCGGGCCGGTCAGCCCCGCTGGGAATCGTGCCCACCGAAGTCGTGACGGCGCTGTTCTACAACTTCGCGCCCAGCCGGGTCGCCAAGGCGTTGCCTGCAGCATGGGAGATCGCGTCGCCGGGGGCGGCGTTGCGAGCCCGCGCGGACTCGGCCATCGCAACCTTGCGGCGGTACGGACTGAGTGACGACGGCGTGCGGACCGCTGCCGAACTGGCCTGCAAAGCGGCACGCGGCGCCCCGCTCGACGGCAGGCCGCTGTTCGCGGCCAATCTCGCGCTGCCATGGCCGTCCGAACCGCTGGCCCAGCTCTGGCATGCGGTCACGCTGCTTCGGGAACAGCGCGGCGACGGGCACGTGGCCGTGTTGGCCGCATCAGGTCTGTCCGGTCGTGAGTCCAACGTGCTGCACGCCGCGGCGGGTCGGGTGCCGCGAGAGATGATCATGCGCAGCCGTGACTACGACGACGACCAATGGCGCCACTATCAGAACCGGCTGGCCGAGCGTGGGCTGCTGGATCGTGACGGCGCTCCGACCGAGGCAGGCCGCGAGTTGAAGACACACATCGAGGACACCACTGATGCGCTGTCGCTGACCGCGCTGGAGCCGCTCGACGACGGCGAAGTCGAGGAGCTGTTCCAGTCGCTCACCCCGATCGCCAGGACGGTCGTCGCGGCCGGGGACGTCCCCGCCGCCACTCCGATGGGCCTCAGCCGCGACGACCTGGACGACGACAGCGCCCATCTGGCCTGAGACGCACCGCGAGCGTGCATGTCTGTAGGCCGACACACCGCATTCCGCGGGCATTTTGCGCACGCTCGCGGGCGGATTTCTTGCTTACCCATGCCGGCCGGATACCCACATGTGCGGGAATCACGCACCGTCTGCAGCCGCGAGCGACCGTAAAATGCCGACATTTTGCGGCGTGTCGCGGTACAGACACGCGCGCTCGCGGAGGATTTCTAGCGCTGGCTGCGGTTCCATTCGAGCCAGCCGACACCACTGCGACCGTCCTCCGTGGTGACAGTCGCCCAAGCGCGCGGGAACTGGCTCACCCGGCCGTCGGCGGCGGCGAGCAGTACGGGTGCATGGCCCCTGATGTCAACCGTCGCGGTGATATCTCCAGGGCTCAGAGCCAACGACGTTGTCAGCGGTAAACCGTTGTCGCCGAAGGATTCGCGAGCCGACACCGCCTGCAGCTCAACCAGCGACCCGCCCGGTGGCTGGATGTAGCCGACGCCGATCGAGGGCGATCCGGGGATCCGCAGGTCCACCCCGTGAAGATGCGTGCCGTCGCGCAGATGCAGAGCGCTCCACACCCAATCCATGCTCCACCAGTCCCGCACTCCCCACGAGTGGTCGCGCTGACCCGGCACGGCCCGGACGGCGAACGTCCGGCCGTCGGCAGTCACGGTGCCCGACACGGTGCACGGGATCTCGTACCGGGGCGTCAGCCGGTACTGATACGGCGTGCCCGCCGTCGTCCAGGTGAGGTCCATCGTCAGCTCGACGGGCCGGCCCGGTTCGCGTCGCAACAGCGCAGCCGGGTCGTCATAGGCCTGGCCACGACCACGCAGGCTGACGCGATAGGTCTGCAACGGTTGGGTGGCCGTGTGGGTGAGGTCGATGGCGTCGGTGCGCACGACGCCGGGATCGTCGGGTAGCTGCGCCTCGAAGTCGTTCGCGGCGACGGTGGGCATGCCGGGCCCGCACAGCAGCGCGTTGATCCACGCGATGTTCTGATTGGGGATCAGGCCCAGCCGGAACCAGCCGCCGATGCCCTGCTGCTCATCGACGAAATCGGCGTACCAGCTCTCGCTCCACAGCGGCTCCGCACCGGGTTGGTGTGTGCCCTCGTCGTCCGCGGATGGCTGCAACGCTTTGGGAGCGGCCGGTTCGGGCAGGATCGCCAACGCGTCGGTGTCGAGCACATGTTGGCTGTGTCGCCGCAACATGACCATGAACATCTCGTCGCCACGCTCGGTGCGCTCGACGAGCATGGAGGAGACGATCGCCATCATCACGCCGAAGAAGCTTTGGCGGCGAACGCCTTCGCGAACGTCATCCAGACCGAGTGCGGCATCCGGCCTCAACGCATTGTGGTATGTGCGCAGCAGCGCGTCGTAGTTGCCGCGGCGTACGTCGTCGGGCAGCGCACAGCCGAGGAAGTAAGCGACGTCGGTCATCGCCGGCCCCCAGGTGACGGTCTGCCAGTCCACCACTGTGAGCGGCCGATCGGCACCCGGTTCCCCGAACAGCATGTTGTCCAGCCGGTAGTCGCCGTGCACCAGACCGTGAACGCGATCCGCAGCCGCCTCTGCAGCGAGGTATGCGTCGAAACTGGCGACCAACCGCTCGCACACCTCGCGATGCGCGGGAGCGATGTTCTCGCCGTAGCGCTCGGCGAACCCCGCGTACAGCTGCGCGATGAGCGCCTGGTTCATCGGCGCCCCGCGGTTGAGCCACTCCACATCGGCCATCGCGGCCTCGCCGAGCAACTGTGCGTGCAGCCGCCCCAACTCGGTCATCGCCAGCATCGCCTGTTCGATTGTGGCGCCGCGGATCTCATCGCCAACGACCGCCGGGCCCGCGTCCCCGAGCAGCAGGTGGAACACGCCCGTCTCGCCGTCGAACCCCGCGTGGTAGCACGGCGCGACAGGACCATCGATCCGAGGAGCGACATCGGTGTAGAACCGCACCTCACGCTCGTAGAGGCCGAGCGCCAAACCCGTCTGCCGACTCACGGGATCGCTGGCGGCGACCTTGAGCACGACCGATCCCGGCCCGGCCGCGCCGTCCGCATAGGTCAACGCGACGCGGTAGCACTCACTCATCTGCCCGGTGCCGATCCGCTCGGCGTTGAATCGTTCGATCGTGCCCGCGCCGACGGCAGCCGTCAGCCACTCCGCCGTGAGGTCCTCTGGCCGCTCCAAGTTAGTGATGGGCACTCGTGCTGTCCGTGTGGCAGGCGTCGGGCGGCGTTCTCACGACGTCGAGTGCAGGGTTGCGGTCGAAGAACCCGTACGGCTTGAGCCAGAACGAAACCACGTCGACCGGCATCACCGGCCATTCGGCGAGACCGGTGTCTTTCGAGGATTGGTTCACGAATTCGCCCGCCGGCCAACGTTCGTCGGGATGGTTCGGTGTCACCCACAGCGTGTGCCCGATGACGTTGGCACGCTGGAAGACCGGAGAGGCGAGGTCGAACATCATCGGAATTGCCCCACTTGGGACCAACTTGTACGACGGGTGCGTGCCGAGGCCGTTGACCACGTTGGTGTTCACCACCTTCCATGACCGCTGCGTGGCACCCCATGCTCGCGCCCCAGGATCGCCGCTACAGCTGTGCACTCGTCGGAAGATAATGGATCCAGTGGGCAGTTCACCAGATCACGCAATCACATCAGCCGAATCTACGCATGGAGTTCGGCTAGCGTGCTGCCACCGAGAAGCCTTCCCAGGCCCGTCGACGGTCGGAGTGCGGGTCGTATTCGACCCGGGACCGGCGGTCGAACACCTTGACCGCGCGGTCGGAGTCGGTGTAGGCCGGCCAGTCATCTCCGGGCACGCCGGTACGGCTGAATTCTCGCCACCGGGTTTGCACGTCGTCGCTGACCCGCAGTGCCGAACTCTGGTCGGCCGCCGCAGTGAGCAGTGAGCCGAACCGTGTCCGGTACACGTCGAACACGGCGAAGAGTTCGGTGGCGTGGGTGGCGCCCAGCCCCGACCAGCGCAGCGTGCGCGGTGCGTAGTCGTAGCGGTACCGATAGGTGGGTGCATGCCTGCTGTGCGCCTCGGCGATCTGCCACACCGCCGACCCGAATGCGAAATCGCCGCCGAGTTGGATACACGCAGCCGGGTCCGGATAGCCGGGATACGCGGCGATGATGCGTTTCCGCTGCGCTGGTTCGATGTCGGCCAGCAGGCGTTCGATCATCGGTTCGTCCGTCGGCAGCAGCTTCAACCACCGGGTGAACAACCTGCCCTCCTCGCCGTTGGTGCCGATGATGAGCGGCACGCGGTGCGCCTTGCCATCTCTCATCGCCTGCACCGCATCAAGGGGTAGGTAGTCGGTGCCGCTGGTCGGACCCACCGCGAAGGCACCCAGCATCTCGCGCTGTCCATGCACGATCAGTTCGTCGAGCGCGTTCACCAGATCGGCTGGCCGGGCCGCCATCACCACGCGCGCGGCGTCCTTCCTGCTCGCCCCGAGCAGCGCGGCGAACTGGTCGGCGTATTCCGCCGCCACATCGGGTGTGCCGACCATGCCGCTGGCCGGACTCTCCGAAATCGCCCGCGTGAAAAGGCCTTTGGCGGCGGGCACGGCCAGCAGCGTGGCGACGGCCTGTGCGCCTGCGCTCTCGCCGAAAATCGTCACGTTGTCCGGATCGCCGCCGAAGACCACGATGTTGTCACGCACCCAGTGCAACGCCATCACAAGATCCCGCAGGAACAGGTTGTCGTCGATTGTGACGTCGCGGGTCGACAGCGACGACAGGTCGAGGCAGCCCAGCGCGCCGAGTCGGTAGTTCACCGAAACGTACACACAGCCCTTGCGCGCCAGCGCTGCGCCGTCATAGATCGGCGTCGCCGAGCTGCCGAGGATGTAGCCGCCGCCGTGGATGAACACCATGACCGGCATCGGTTCGTCGCGGCGTCTTTTCGGCGTGGTCACGTTCAGCGTCAGGCAGTCCTCCCCCATCGGCTGGTATTTGCCGACGCCCAGCGCGGTGTACATGCGCTGCTGCGGTGCGCAGTTCGCGAACCCGTGGCAGTAGCGCACACCCGGCCACGGCTGAACCGGCCGCGGCGCCTGGAACCGCAGCTGCCCGACTGGCGGCTGGGCGAAGGGAATGGACCGCCACCGGTGCACGCCATCACGGGTGAAACCCTCGACGGTCCCGGAATTGATGGTTGCGCGGACGACGTGTTCGTGCATCACCCGACCGTATCGAATGAACTCGCCGCGCCGCGCCTGGCCGGTAATCGCATATCGGCCCGCTAGCCTGGCCGGTATGCGGATTGCTGTGCTGATCGCGGCGTCTGTGCTGGTCGGAGGTTGTTCACAGGGGGTAGGCGAGGACGCCGAGCGGGCCGAGCCCTCCCCGTCGGCGCCGGCCAGCACGACGACCTCCACGCCGCGCACGACATCGCCGACCTCGACGACCGCAGCCCGGCCACCCGAGCCGGGCGCGGAAATCGCCGACGTGATCGCGTTTATCGAATCGGGACGTCCGGCCGATGCCGGCCCGTACCACTCGGCAACTCGCGACGGCACCACGACGCAGCTGGGCGAGGATGTCGCCTTCGTCACGCCGTCGGGAACGTCCAACTGCATGACCGACACCCCGTACTTCAGCGGCGCGCTGGCCTGCCTGGTCAAGCTGACGAGTCCGCCGCCGCAACCGGCAGAGGTCTACGGCCAGTACAGGGGTGGTTGGGTCGACTTCCCCGGGCCGAGCATCGAAATCGGCTCGGCACATGGCGATCCCGGCCGATTCACCAATGGCACGGGTCCGGAGTTGCCCTACGGCGAGACGCTGGCGTTCGGCGACTACCGTTGTCGGTCAGACCCCGCCGGGTTGTTCTGCGTCAACTACGCCCACCAGTCGGCCGCCCGCTTCAGCGACGCGGGCATCGTGCCGTTCGGCTGTCTGCAGAAGGTGACACCGCCGGCTGACATCGGCGAGAAGTTCAGCTGCTGAGCGGAACGGCCCCGCCGGGTGAGTGTCGAAACGCTCACTCCGGCAGGACCGTCAGGCGAAGGACCTATTCGGTCGTCGTCACAAGCGGAAGTTGCCGTTGACGATAACGGGCGTCACCTCGTGGCCGTTGATGGTGGAGCGCGCCGAGCGGTTTTGCAGCAGTTCGATCTGCTGGGCCTGCTGAAGCTGGCGCTTGTTACGCACGCTATTGCGGAACTGCAGCTCGTTCAGCTGCTGCAACTCGGCCTGCTCGAAGTCGCGGCCGCTGACCCCGCCGTTGAACTGGACGCCGAGGGCGCTGCCATCGGGGCGAACCACCCATGATGCACGCACGCCTTCGAACTCGGCGGTGTACATCCCGGCCGGTGCCGGCACCGACGGAGCGGTGAACTTGTAGGCGATGCCGTTCATGGTCAGATCGCCGACGACGTCCTTGCCGTCGAACTCCGCAGCGAGGGTGTCTTTGAATCGCGACTTGATGTCGATCTTGCCGTCCTTCTGGTTACCGAAGAACCACGCCTCGTCGTCGGTGCCGTTGCAGGCGTAGGCGGCGATCTCGGTGCCGTCGACGGCGATGCCGATGGTCATCGTCTTGCCGTCGGCGGCCTTCATGTCGGCGATGTACTTAGCCGACTGCGGGAACGGCGCTGCGGTGGCGGGGGCGGTCGTGGCGGACGTTCCGGTGGCCTCGGGAGACTCCGTCGCCTCAGTCGACGTGCCGCTCGAGCAAGCGGACAGGGTGCCAAGGGCGAGCATCGCGCTGACACCCAGTAGCAGAGTGCGAATGTGCTTTTTCATGTGACCAGCATGAATGGCCGGAAGGCGTCGTACATGAAGAATGTGTGGAGATTGCGTGGAGATCAAGGGCGATCTGTCGGCCGATGCGGTCAAACCGCCCATCAGACGGCCAGAAAGGCCTCCAGTTCGTCGCGGAACACCTGCCATGCCGGTTCCGTGGCGGTGAGCAGGTGGTTATTGCTGCTGAGTGCGACGAGGCGGGAATCCGGGATCAGCGCGGCCAGTTCCTCGCCTGCGCGCAACGGTTGTCGGTGGTCGTCACGCGAGTGCATGATCAGCGTCGGACAGGACACTTCGCCGGCCTCATCGCGCACGTCGATCCGCCCGAACTCCTCCAGGAAGCGCAAGGCGTTTTCCGGCGAGGTGGTGCGCCGCTGCAATTGGTCGAAGGCCGCCCAGTCGGCCCGAGTGCCATCGGGCAGGAACTGCGCGGCGAACACCTGCCGGAACGCGGGATCTTCACCCCCCCACCCCACCCGGACGAGTTCGAGATCCAGCGCCGCGGCCCGCTTTTCGTCCTCGCTGAACGCGCGCACCGCACGGCCGCGCGCGTATGCGCTGCACAGCACCAGCCGGCTGACGCGCTCAGGATGCCGTGCAGCGTAGGCCACCGCGACAGCGCCGCCCTGTGACACGCCCAGCAGCGGGAAGCGGTCAAGGGCGAGTGCCTCGACCACGGACTCGAGATCGGCGACCCAATCGTTGAAGCTGAAATTCGTTGCGCTCCAGTCGGATAGACCACAGCCACGTTCGTCGTACCGAATGAACGTGTGCCGCAGCGAGAGATCCCGCACCCAATGCCGCCACACCGGGCTCTCGATGTCGTATCCGAGGTGGGTCATCCAGTTGGCGGCGCGCACCAACGGCGGCCCCTCCCCCGCCACCGCGTATGCCAGCCGCACCCCGTCGGCCGCGCGACAGAACGCGATGTGCTGCCGCACTGGCGGCTCCTCGGGCAGTTCGGGTTCTTCTGCGGGTATGGCGGCTGGTGCGTCGTCCACGACGGTGCCGACGAACTGGTACCCGCGGCCGCGCACCGTCCTGATGTAGCGCTGCGACTCGCCGTCATCACCGAGTGCGTGTCGCGCCGCCTTGATTCGGCTGGTCAGCGCCGCCTCACCGACGAACCGCCCACCCCACACCGAGTCGAACAGCTCTTCCTTGGTGACGCACCGCTGATGGTTGCCGACAAGCTGGGTCAGGACGTCGAACACCTGCGGCTCGATGCGGACCACCTCATCGTCGCGACGCAATTCGTAACGCTGGGTGTCCAGCACGAAACGGTCGAAGCGCCACACGGCGGTCTGGCCCTACCGCCAGCCGTCGGCAGCCCTGGCGGCCCGCATCAGTGCGTGGCACAGCTCGCGCAGCTCGGTGACCTCGGCGCCCTCGTCGATCGCCGTGGCGACGTCCTCGGCGGCGCACCGGACCTGATAGACGCGGTCGGAGAGCTGCGACGCCTCTTCGGCGCTCAACACCACCGAATCTGGTGCAAGAGATGTGCCCTTGACCATGGCGCGCTGTTCGTAAGCGCGCTGCCTGCAGGACTGTCTGCAGTACTGGCGGCGCCGCCCGAGTCCCGCGTCGTCGACCTCACGACCGCACCATCGGCAGGGTTGCGTTCGGGCGCGCCTTCTGGTCACGGTCTCCACGGAACCTGACCTTAGACCGAGTACGACTCGGATCCCGGTATCATGGGCGGTCGAGTCGGGAACTTCTATGCACGCCGTCGCGTTGCTATTCCGGACCAAGCTTGTGAGGAGTGTTGACGATGGCTGATCGGGTGCTGAGAGGCAGTCGCCTCGGAGCCGTGAGCTACGAGACCGACCGCAACCACGACCTGGCGCCGCGTCAGGTCGCCCGCTACCGCACCGATAACGGCGAGGAGTTCGACGTCCCGTTCGCCGACGACGCCGAGATTCCCGGCACCTGGCTGTGCCGCAACGGCATGGAGGGCACCCTGATCGAGGGTGACGTGCCGGAGCCCAAGAAGGTGAAGCCGCCGCGTACCCACTGGGACATGCTGTTGGAGCGCCGTTCCGTCGACGAGCTCGACGAGCTGCTCAAGGAACGCCTCGACATCATCAAGACCCGGCGTCGCGGCAGCGGCAGCTGACGCGGCCTTTTCGGGCTAGCGAACCACGCCGCGGGCGCGATCCAGGCGCCCGCGAAAACCCCACTCCGCGACCTTGAACAATGCCTCGCGAATGTTGGATCCACTCATCTTGGACTGGCCCAGTTCGCGCTCGGTGAAGGTGATCGGGACCTCGACGACGACGAAATCGTTGTTGATGGTGCGCAAGGTCAGGTCGATCTGGAAGCAGTACCCCTTCGAATCGACGGCGGCCAGGTCGATCTTCTCCAGCACCTCGCGCCGGTAGGCCCGGTAACCCGCGGTGATGTCGTGCACGCCGACGCCGAGTAACACCCGGGCGTACGTGTTGGCGGTCTTGGACAGCGCCAAGCGGCGAGGCGGCCAGTTCCGGATGGCTCCGCCAGGCACATACCGCGATCCGATGGCCAGATCCGCGCCGCCGTCGACGGCGTCGAGCAGTCGGTGTAACTCCTCGGGCGCGTGGCTGCCGTCGGCGTCCATCTCGACGAGAACCGAGTACTCGCGACTCAGGCCCCAGGCAAACCCGGCCAGATACGCAGCGCCCAGACCGTCCTTGCTGGTGCGATGCATCACATGAACCCGGTCCGGGTCGGCAAGCGCCAGCTCGTCGGCAAGCTGGCCGGTGCCGTCGGGGCTGGCGTCGTCGACGATCAGAATGTGCACGTCGGGCTGGGCTCGGTGAACCCGGCCGGCGATCAACGGCAGGTTCTCCAGCTCGTTGAAGGTGGGGATGATGACCAGAGTGCGCTGACTCGGGCGTTCTGCTGGCCCAGGGCCGCTCATGTGGCTCCTCTATCGGTGCCGTCCTCATCGGACGGCGTGTCTTGACCGCTGGCGTCGGTCACCGGCCGGCGACCACGCACGAACCTCCCATTGTGCAGTATCGCGGCGATCAGAGCTCCGAGGCCGATGGCCGCGAGCAGGCCCTGCACGAACGGACCCCACCGCGTTGCGGCCGTGAGCTGCGTCTTTAGCCGGATCTGGGTGTCGAGGTAGGCCGGCTCGAAGAATGCGGTGCGAGCCAGCACACGGCCATCGGGCGCGATCACGGCGCTGATCCCGGTGGTTCCCGCCACGATGACGTAGCGGTTGTGCTCGACGGCCCGCAGCCTGCCGAACGCCAGCTGTTGGGCGCTCATCCCCTCGCCGAACAGGGCGTTGTTGGACGGGACGGCCAGCAGCTGGGCGCCGTTGCGGACCGCGTCGCGGGCCGCTCGGTCGAAGATCACCTCCCAGCAGGTCGTCACCCCGACCGGCACGTCCGCCGCCCGCACCACGCCTGTGCCGCTGCCGGGCACGAAGTAACCGGCCCGCTCGGCGTACGGCGACAGGTGTCTGAAGAAGCTTCGCCATGGCAGGTACTCGCCGAACGGCTGGACGATCTGCTTGTCGTGCCGGTCACCCGGACCCGTCTCGGGATCCCACACGATGACGGAGTTGGTCGACACCGGGTTGTCAGGGGTGTCGCCCGGTCCCGCGAGGACGCCGCCGACCAGGATCGGCGCGTTGATCGCCTGCGCCGCGACCGCGATCTGGTCCGCTGCGTCCTGGTTGGCCAGCGGGTCGATGTCCGACGAGTTCTCCGGCCAGATGACGAACAACGGCTGCGGCGCCCGTCCGGCGCGCACGTCTTCGGACAGCTTCACCGTTTCCCGCACGTGGTAGTCCAGCACCGCACGCCGCTGGGCGTTGAACTCCAACCCGAGCCGCGGCACGTTGCCCTGCACGGCGGCGACGTTGACCGCCGGTTCGTCGGCGGCGCCTGCGCCGGAATGCCGGACCTGCGGCCAGATCGCGGCCGTGGAGATCAGCACCAGAAAGATGCAGGCACCGGGCAGGACCACGGCCGGCGGCGCCGCGGGTGCCGAGCCGCCGTCCCCACCGCGCCGCCACCAGTCGACGATCTCGAACGCCAGCGCGGCGAGGCTGAATCCGAGCAATGTGACCGCGAACGACACCAGCGGCGCCCCGCCGACCTGGGCCAGCGGTAGCAACGGGCCGTCGGTTTGACCGAAACCGACGACACCCCAAGGGAACCCGCCGAACGGCACCGTCGATTTCGCCCACTCGGACAGCGCCCACAGGCCGGCGAACCCGATCGGCCAGCCGGACAACCGACGCACCACCACCGCAAGTAGCCCGAACACGCCGGGAAATACGGCCTGCACGAAAGCGAGTGCCAGCCAGGGCACCAACCCGACCAGTTCGCCGGTCCATGGCAGCAGCGGGATGTAGAACGCCGCGCCGAACAGGAAGCCGTAGCCGAATCCGCCGACGAGCTTGGTGCTCTCCCGGGTCAGCACCCAGGCCAGGAGCGCGAACGCGACGATCGCGGTGTACCACCAACTGAACGGCGGGAAGCTCACACAGAGCAGAAGCCCGCCAACGACGGCGACGCTGATGCGCGGCAGCCGGGCCACCAGGGCGTCGCAGAACCGCTTGACCCAGGCGGGCACTTCCCGCTTCGCGGGGGCTTTGTCCGACGGGGCGGGCTCGCCGTCGGCAGGCTCGTCGTCGGTGTCCTCGTCCGCGGGCTCCCACTCGCGCTGTGATTTAGCCATTGATGACGACACCTCGGTGGACGGTCTGGAGGCATCGCGGCAGCCGGTCCTCGGTGCCGAGCCGCGGCAGGGCGGGCACCCGCGACCGGGGATCGGTCGACCAGCGTTGCACCGCATTGTCCGGCGCGCTGACTTCCAACTCGTCGGTTTCCCACACCGCATATGAGGAGGGCGCGCCAGGAACCAGCGTTCCGGTGACACCGTCGCGAACCCCGCCGGCGCGCCACGCGCCACGGGTCGCCGCCGAGAACGCCGCGCGCATCGATACCGCGCTTGCGGGTGTCTGGTGCCGGGTCGCCGCACGAATAGTCGCCCACGGATTCATGGTGGTGACCGGGGAATCGGAGCCGAAGGCTAGGGGCACGCCTTGGGATGCTAACAGCGCTAACGGGTTGAGCCGGACGCCTCGGTCCGCGCCGAGACGCTGGGCATACATCCCGCTGTCGCCGCCCCACAACGCGTCGAAGTTGGGTTGCACGCTCGCGATTACGCCCCACGCACCGAGTCGGCCCGCCTGTTCGGGGGTCACCATTTCGAGGTGCTCGAGCCGGTGCCCGCAACGGGCGACCGCAGGCGCCCCGAGCTGCTCGACCACCAGCTGCAGAGCGTCGACGACGGCGCTGACCGCCGCGTCTCCGATCACGTGAAAGCCGGCCGTGATGCCCGCTTCGGTGCAGGCGTGCAGATGCGCGGTGATGGCGGCGGGATCGAGGTAGGCGTTGCCGCAGCGGTCCGGCGCGTCGGTGTACGGCTCCTGCAACCAGGCCGTTCGCGACCCCAGGGCACCGTCGACGAAAAGGTCGCCCGCCAACCCGCGGGCACGGGTCGTCTCCGCAAGGGTCTCGGCCTGCTTGCGGTTGGTGACCGCTTCGCCCCAGTACCCGACGATTTCTACGCCATGCTGGGTGCCGCGCAGTTCGTGCCAGTCGTCAAGACCGCCGATGTCAGGCCCCGCGCATTCGTGGACGGCGACGATTCCGTTGGCTGCTGCCAGGTCGAGCGCGGTGACCCGGGCGCGGGCGCGCTGCTCGGGGGTCAGCCGGTCGCGGGCGGCGGCTCGAACGAGGTGGTGGGCGTCGGCGGTCAACGGGCGCTGCGCATCGAAGCCCTGCGCCGCCGTTAGGTCGGGCGTGAGCCGCCGCAGTGCTGTCGATGCCGCCGCCGAATGGACATCGACGCGGGCAAGGTAGGACGGCCGGTCACCGACCACGCCGTCCAGGTCGTCGGTGCTGGGCGGCGTGGCTTCCGGCCAGGCCGACTCGTCCCAGCCGTGCCCCCAGATCGGGCCGTCGGGATGTGTCTGTGCGTACTCGGCGATGAGCTGCACACAGTGCCGCACCGATGTGGCCGCGCGCAGATCGAGGCCGGCGAGCATGAGGCCGGTCGCGGTGAGATGCACATGGCTGTCGACGAAGGCCGGCGCGACAAAGCCTCCGTCGAGGTCGACGACCTCGGCGTCGGGGAATTGGGCCAGGCCGACGTCATCGCTGCCCAGCCACACGACGGTGCCGTCGCGGACGGCCATCGCGGTGGCGTCCGGCATCGCCGGACTGTGGATCCGGCCGCCCCGAAGCAGCGTCGTCAAGTCAGTCGGGCTTGGGGGGCAGCGTGTCCCGTTCGACGTCGACGACGTCGATCACTTCGCCGTCGATGTAGTCGCCCTGACCGGCCGTGTACCGGGAGCCGGCGGCCGCGGTGGCGGCCGTGATCAGTGGTGCCCGCCGAAGCGCCATAGCGGTCACCACCGGACGGGCGACGGCGCGGGTCGGCGGCAGAAGCAGCAGCGCACCCAGGACCGAGCTGGCCAGGCCGGGGATGACGACGAGCATGGTGCCCAGCGCGACGAGCACGCTGTCCGTCACGGCGCCTTGCGCGGTCCGGGCCGAGAGGCCCGACTGCAGGCGGCGGATGTGCCGCTTGACCTGCGATCCTGCCAGCGCGAGGCCAACCACGAAGGTGCCGAGCAGCGCCAACACCGTCCAGCCGAATCCGATCGTCGAGACCAGCGCCACGATGACCGCCAATTCGACGACCAGGTAGATCAGGAACAGCCGCATCGCCATCAGCGTGTCCCGAGGGGACCGGCGGCTTCAGCCGTCGGGGGAATCGGGTCCGCCACGCAGTGGCGGAAGCTGTCGTTGCCCACCGGTAGTGTTCCTTTCGGGATTGGACGGGTCCTTCGTGCAGCGTCGGGAGACGCACCGCAGAGAAGAATCTGAGGCTGAGCAAGGCCGAAGCTGTTGGCTTCAGCCATCAGAGACGTCACGATCTGCCAACGCTTCGGACAGGCGTGTGGTTCCTGGGCGGTTGCCGGCCTGGTCTCCAGGCCGACATCCCCGTCGGGGACACGTCGTCAAAAGTCCGGGCCATCGATCAGGCGGGCTTCAGTTCGAGTGCGACGTTCTTCTGCATGCCGCCGCGCAACCTGCTGAACATGTTGAACACCTTGCCCACAATGCCGTAGCGCCTGCCGATGGCGTCGTAGACGTCGCCGTTGCGCGACTTGTCGAGAATGGTCGCGGTGGCGTCGACCGCCTCGCTCTTCAAGTTTCCGCGCATATCGCACACCGCCAGCGTGACTCGCGGGGTGTTGCGGATCCGCTTGACCTTCCACGAGTCGCCTTCGGTGATCACCAGTAGTCGATCGCCGTCCGGGGCGGCCCAGATGGGCGTCGGCTTGGGCCTGCCGTCCTTGGTGAACGTCGTGAGCAGGATGTACTTGGCCTTAGCGACCTCGTCGAAGGTTGGCGCCATGGCATCAACGTAGCGGCTGTCAGCCTTCGAGGTCGCCTTCGGTTTCCAGCAGCACCTTGCGCAGCCCGTCGAGGGTGTCGGCCTCCGGCCGCTCCCACATGCCCCGATCTGTCGCTTCGAGCAGTCGCTCGGCCATGCCGTGCAGCGCCCAGGGGTTCGACTCGGCCATGAACTTCCGGTTGTCGTCGTCGAGAACATAGGACTGGGTGAGCCGCTCGTACATCCAGTCGGCCATCACCCCGGCGGTGGCGTCGTAGCCGAACAGGTAGTCGACGGTGGCGGCCATTTCGAATGCGCCCTTGTAGCCATGCCGACGCATGGCCGTCATCCAGCGGGGGTTGACGACCCGGGCCCGGAACACCCGGGTGGTTTCCTCGGAAAGTGTGCGGGTGCGCACGGCGTCCGGCCGGGTGTTGTCGCCGATGTACGCGGCCGGCGCCTGTCCCGTCAGGGCCCGGACGGTG
Organism: uncultured Actinomycetota bacterium; assembly: GCA_963800125.1. Classification (GTDB taxonomy): domain Bacteria; phylum Actinomycetota; class Actinomycetes; order Mycobacteriales; family Mycobacteriaceae; genus Mycobacterium. Next base: position 64,365 of record CAWDAC010000014.1, read on the forward strand.
GCCACCATTCCGCCGTGGTACTGAAAGTAGTCGTCGGAGTCGGCGATGTCATGCTCGCGTGTGTCGGTGTTCTTGGCGGCCACCGCAATTCGGCTGTATTGCCGGTTCATGTCGTCGGCGGCGGGCGCCCCGTCGAGGCCTCTCCCGTACGCGAAGCCGCCCCAGGCGGTGTAAACCTGTGCAAGATCGGCGTCGTCGCGCCAGTTGCGGCTGTCGATCAACTGCAGTAACCCGGCCCCGTAGGTGCCCGGCTTGGAGCCGAAAACCCTTGTGGTGGCGCGGCGTTTGTCGCCGTGCTCGGCGATGTCGGCGTCCGCGTGGGCGCGAATATAGTTCTCGTCGGCGGGTTCGTCGAGGTTCGCAACAAGCTGCACGGCATCGTCGAGCATCGCGACCACGTGCGGGAAGGCATCCCTGAAAAAGCCGGAGATCCGCACGGTCACGTCGATACGGGGCCGGCCGAGCTCGGCTAGCGCCATCGGCTCTAGGTTGACGACGCGGCGTGACGCGTCGTCCCACACCGGCCGAACACCCAGCAGCGCAAGCACTTCGGCGATGTCATCGCCCGCCGTGCGCATCGCCGACGTGCCCCAGACGGACAGGCCGACCGAGCGTGGCCAGCGACCGTGGTCCTTGCGGTAGCGAGCCAGAAGTGAATCAGCCATCGCGCTACCGGTTTCCCAGGCCAGCCGCGACGGCACCGCCTTTGGGTCGACCGAGTAGAAGTTGCGCCCGGTGGGCAACACGTTGACCAGGCCCCGCAGCGGTGAACCTGACGGTCCTGCCGCGATGAACCGGCCGTCCAACGCACGCAGGATCTGATCGATCTCCCCCGCGGTGCCGGACAGACGGGGCACCACCTCGGAGGCGGCGAACCGCAGAATCTCTGCGACATCCCGATTGTCGGTGAGCTTCTCGGCGGCCGCTGGGTCCCAGCCGGCCCGTTGCAACTCGGCAACCAATGCGCGCGCGCTGGCTTCGGCCTCGTCGACAGCGGCGCGGTCGTCGGTGCCGTCCTCGGACAGCCCGAGCGCCTGTCGCAGACCGGGCACCGTCTGATCGCCCCCGAACAGCTGCCGGGCCCGCAGTATCGCCAGCACCAGGTCGAGTTCGGACTCACCGCTCGGGGCCTGGCCGAGCACATGCAATCCGTCGCGGATCTGGACGTCCTTGATCTCGCACAGCCAACCGTCGACGTGCAGCAGCATGTCGTCAAAGGAGTCGTCCTCGGGGCGTTCGGCCAGGCCCAGATCGTGGTGCATCTCGGCGGCGCGCATCAGCGTCCAGATCTGCTGGCGAATGGCGGGCAGCTTGCCCGGGTCGAGTGCGGCGATGGTGGCGTGCTCGTCGAGCAGCTGCTCCAATCGTGCGATGTCCCCGTAGCTTTCGGCGCGGGCCATCGGCGGGATCAGGTGGTCGACGAGCGTCGCATGGGCACGCCGCTTGGCCTGGGTGCCCTCCCCCGGGTCGTTGACGAGGAACGGATAGATCAGCGGCAGGTCACCCAGCGCCGCATCGGCGCCGCACGCCGCGGACATGCCGAGCGTCTTGCCGGGCAGCCACTCCAGGTTCCCGTGCTTGCCGAGGTGGACGACCGCGTCGGCGCCAAAACCGGCACGGTTGTCTCCGCTCCTCGCGTCCGCGGCAAGCCAGCGGTACGCGGCCAGATAGTGGTGGCTGGGCGGCAGATCTGGGTCGTGGTAGATGGCGACGGGATTCTCGCCGAAGCCTCGCGGTGGCTGCACCATCAGCACCACGTTGCCTGCCTGCAGCGCGGCGATGACGATTTCGCCGTCCGGGTCGTGGGTACGGTCGACGAACAGCTCGCCCGGTGCAGGACCCCAGTGCTTTTCGACCGCGTCCGTGAGTTCGGCGGGCAGTGTGGCGAACCACGCACGGTAGTCGTTGGCGGGCATCCGAATTGGATTGCCTGCCAACTGCCCCTCGGTGAGCCAGTCCGGGTCCTGGCCGCCCCGCTCGATCAACGCGTGCACCAGAGCGTCGCCGTTCCGAGCGTCCACGCCGGGGATATCGCCGATCGCGTAGCCGGCGTCGCGCATGGCACGCAGCAGGACCACCGCGCTCGCCGGTGTGTCGAGCCCGACCGCGTTACCTATGCGGGCGTGCTTGGTCGGGTACGCCGAGAACACCACCGCAACGCGCTTGTCCTTCGGCGCGACGGCGCGCAGTCGCGCGTGCCGCACGGCGAGGCCCGCGACGCGGGCGCAGCGTTCCGGATCGGCCACGTAGGAGATCAGGCCCTCGTCGTCAATCTCCTTGAAGGAGAACGGGACCGTGATGATGCGCCCGTCGAATTCCGGCACCGCCACCTGGGTCGCGACGTCGAGCGGGCTGAGGCCAACGTCGTTGTCCTGCCACCCAGACCGCGAGCTCGTCAGGCAGAGCCCCTGCAGGATCGGGATGTCCAGCGCGGCAAGGTGTGCCACGTTCCATGTGTCGTCGTTACCGCCTGCCGACACGGTGGCAGGAACTGCTCCCCCCGCGGCCAACACTGTGGTCACCATCGCATCCGCCGATTTCAGCACGTCGAGCATCTCGGACTCTGCGGTCCGCAGCGATGCGCAGTACACGGGCAGTGGACGCCCACCCGCGTCTTCGATTGCGCTGCACAGTGCTTCGACGTAACCGGTGTTGCCTGCCTGCTGCTGCGCCCGGTAGTACAGCACGGCGATCGTCGGGCCGCCGCAGTAGACGGCCGGACGGTCCAGGATGCCCCAGCTCGGGGTGCTGACAGGGGCGCCGAATCCCAGTCCGGTCATCAACACGGTGTCGCACAGGAACGCGTGCAGCTGGCGGAGGTTTTCCACGCCGCCCTGCGCCAGATAGATGTGCGCCTGCACCGCCACGCCTGCCGGGACGGTGGAATGGCTCATCAGGTCGGCGTCAGGCGCCTGCTCCCCGCTGACCACCACCGTCGGCACGCCGCTGCCGACAACGGTGTCGATGCCGTCCTGCCAGGACCGGTAGCCGCCGAGGATCCGCACGACGACGATGTCGGCGCCGTTGAGCCGCTCTTCGAGCTCGCTGCCGACGAGCCGCGACGGGTTGGCCCACCGATATCCCGCTGCACTGGCCCTGGCGGTGATCAGGTCAGTGTCGGACGTCGACAGCAGCAGAACGGTCGGATCTGGCACCCACCATTCGTACCGCATCGGCTACCGACGCGGCGTGGCCCGTCGAAGGTGTGGAACGCGCCGGTTGCGGGGCTCGTTATACCCACACAATGAAATGTGTGACCTGTGGAGACGAGATTCTCCCCGAGCGAGTGGAGCTGGGCTTCACGTACTGCACCAAAAAGGCATGTGTGCGCGAGAACGCCCAAGGCTTCACCGTGGTCGAGATCGGCCAGACGAAGACGAATGCCGAGTACGTGGTGCTGGACGGTGCGGCAGGCGAGCGGGCGCTCAAGGACATGCGGGAAGGCAAGTATCGCCGCGATCCCGTCGTGGTGAAGCGCGAAAGCGCCGCGACCAAGTTCGACGTGCCGAAGGTCCGGTTTCAGAAACCGAAGACCCCCAAGCCGCAGCCGAACCGAGTGAAATTCGTTCAGGCGTTGCAGGCTCAGGGGTACGGAGTGGACGAGATTGTCCGCCGGGGCGCCTATATGAAGCTCACCCGCAGCGAAGTTGTGCGCTACATGAGCGCACGCAGGCGTTAGCGGTCGGAGGTACCCCAGCGCTGGGCCCACGTCTGCGGGTACGGCAGACCGGCGAGTGCGATGAGTAGCACCATGACCGCTGCGAATGCGAGCAGTCCGAACATCGTCGTTCCTTTCATGACAGGTGTTGTTAAACACGCGTGCAGTAGCTAGAACTTACGTTTAGCGCTGCGTCGAATGACTATTTGGTGTGGGACGGAACACACCCTCAGGCACTGTGACGCGGGTCACAGCCTATCCATCGCGCGGGACATGGCCGCGTTCTCCAGATAGCCGAACCGCTGCGGGTAATGTCGTCGTGCGCGCGGCTTCTCGGGCCGGGTGAACATCGCGCGCACCGCTGCGGTTACCTCGTGTGCGGCGTCGCTCCAACGATGCGACGGCGCAGGCGCCAACGCTGCGGCCGAACCGAGCATCACCTGCTCTTCGGTGATCAGAGCGGACGTTTCGGGCGACGGCGCGACGGACGGGCCTGATGCGCTTTCGACATCCGTCTGGCTCTTGGGGCGTTTGGAATCCAGTGTGGTCATTTCACTTGCTCCAACCGTTCCGATGTCCGGTGCTCGGATGCGCCGGGCTTCTCGTAATTGGAAAACTAGGATCGGCCGGCCATTGACGCACGAGTAGTGCACTACCCCAATGGCTGCGCCCGCTACGCGTACCGTGAGCGGATGACCCGCACCCGCGGCCAGGACGCATGTCCGGGCGCCCTGCAGGTGCATCGGGCCGCCGACGGCGCACTGGCTCGGATCCGTTTGCCGGGCGGGATGATCGACCCGGCCCAACTCGAGGCGCTGGCCCACGCGGCGACCCGGTTCGGCTCGCCTGCGATGGAGCTGACGTCGCGGGGCAACATCCAGATCCGCGGCATCCGTGGAGAGAAGGCCACTCTCGCCGTGGCCGACGCCGTCGCAGCGGCGGGTTTGTTGCCGTCGCCCACCCACGAGCGGGTTCGCAATATCGTCGCGTCGCCGCTGTCGGGCCGCGTCGGCGGTCACCCCGATGTCCGCGATTGGGTGCACCGGCTGGACGCCGCGATCAGGGCCGAGCCCGCGCTGGCAGCACTGCCCGGCCGGTTCTGGTTCGGCATCGATGACGGCCGCGGCGACGTCTCCGGTCTCGCTGCAGACGTCGGTGCGCACGTGTCTGACGAATCGGTCGCCGTACTGTTGGCCGGCCATGACACCGGTGTTCGAATCGCACCGTCTGACGTCGTGACGACGCTCATATCGATCGCAAAGCGCTTCTCCGACGTTCGGGAAAATGGCTGGCGGGTAGGGGAACTCGCTGATGCCACAGCATTGGTGGACGGTCTTCCCCGGTCCGTCGAGCCGGGTTCAAGCTGGGCACCGGTCACCCGCCCGCCCGTGGGCTGGATCACCCAGGACGACGGCCGGGTCGCGCTGGGCGCAGCGGTTCCGCTTGGTCTCCTGCAGGCCCGGGTCGCCGAATACCTCGCCGCCATCGACGCGCCGATGATCATCACGCCGTGGCGATCGGTGCTCGTCTGTGACCTCGACGCCGGTGTGGCCGATGCCGCCTTGCGAGTGCTCGCACCGATGGGTCTGGTGTTCGACGAGAACTCACCGTGGCTCGGCGTCAGTGCCTGCACCGGTAGCCCGGGCTGCGAGCACTCCGCGGCCGACGTCCGTGCGGACGCGACCCGGGCCGCCACCGACGCCAGCACCATGCACCGCCACTTCGTCGGCTGCGAACGGGCCTGCGGCAGTCCACCCGCCGGCGAGGTCCTGATCGCCACCGGAGACGGATACCGGCTGCGCACCGCGCCCCCGTAGGGTTAGCGCGTGCTCGACTACATCCGCGACGCCGCCGAGATCTACCGGCAGTCGTTCGCGACGATCCGCGCGGAGGCCGATCTGTCGCGGTTTCCCGACGACGTCGTCCGGGTCGTCGTGCGGTTGATCCACACGTGCGGCCAGGTCGACGTCGCCGAGCACGTCGCCTACAGCGACGACGTAGTGGCCAAGGCGCACGCTGCGCTGGCCGCCGGTGCGCCGGTGCTGTGCGATTCCTCGATGGTGGCGGCCGGGATCACGCGGTCCCGGCTGCCCGCTGACAATGAGGTGGTCTCGCTGGTGGCCGACTCTCGGGCTGCCGAGCTTGCCGCCCGTCTCGACACCACCCGATCGGCCGCCGCAGTGCAGCTGTGGGCTGACCGTCTCGGCGGTGCGGTACTGGCGATCGGCAACGCGCCGACCGCCTTGTTCCGGCTACTGGAACTCATCGACGACGGCGCGCCCACTCCAGCCGCCGTGCTGGGCGGGCCGGTCGGATTCGTCGGCTCGGCGCAGTCCAAACAGGAGCTCATCGACCGGCCCCGCGGAATGTCCTATCTCGTGGTGACCGGCCGTCGTGGCGGCAGCGCGATGGCCGCCGCCGCCGTCAACGCGATCGCCAGTAGCACCGAATGACGCGCCGGGGCACGCTGTTTGGCGTCGGGCTGGGCCCGGGCGACCCCGAGTTGGTGACGGTCAAGGCGGCCCGGCTGATCGCACAGGCCGATGTGGTGGCCTATCACAGCGCGCGGCACGGGCGCAGCATCGCTCGCGGCATCGCCGAGCCGTATTTGCGGCCGGGCCAGATCGAGGAGCACCTGGTCTACCCGGTGACCACCGAGACCACCGACCATCCCGGCGGCTACGCCGGCGCGATGGAGGACTTTTACCGCGCAGCCGCCGACCGCATCGCCGCGCACCTGGATGCCGGGCGCGACGTCGCACTGCTCGCCGAGGGTGATCCGCTGTTCTACAGCTCCTACATGCACATGCACACGCGGCTGACAGAGCGGTTCCACGCGGTGATCGTGCCTGGGGTGACATCGGTCAGCGCCGCGTCCGCGGCCACGGGCACACCCCTTGTGCAGGGCGACGAGGTGCTGTCGATCATCCCGGGCACGCTGCCCGTCGACGAGCTCAAGCGCAGGCTTGCTGACACCGACGCCGCCGTCGTGCTGAAACTGGGGCGTTCGTATCCCGCTGTGCGGGAAGCGCTTTCGTCGGCCGGACGGCTCGGCGACGCTTTCTACGTTGAGCGCGCGAGCACACCACAGCAACGGGTGCTGCCCGCCGACGAGGTCGACGACGGCAACGTGCCGTACTTCTCGCTCGCCATGCTGACCGGCACCGCGCGTCGGCACGCACCCGCGGGCACCGTCGCGGTCGTCGGCCTTGGCCCCGGCGACGCCGACTGGATGACCCCGCAGAGCCGCCGCGAACTCGCCGCGGCCACCGACCTCATCGGGTACGGCCCCTATCTTGACCGCATCCGGCCGCGAGACGGGCAACGCCGACACCCCAGCGACAACACCGACGAACCGGCTCGCGCCCGGCTGGCGTGCACGCTTGCCGAGGAGGGTTGCGCCGTCGCGGTGGTCTCGTCCGGCGACCCGGGCGTCTTCGCGATGGCGACCGCGGTGCTGGAGGAAGCCAAGCAATGGCCGGGCGTGCAGGTCCGGGTGATTCCCGCGATGACCGCTGCGCAGGCGGTAGCAAGTCGGGTCGGCGCACCGCTGGGCCACGACTACGCGGTGATCTCGCTGTCCGATCGGCTCAAGCCGTGGGATGTCATCGCCGCGCGCCTGACGGCGGCGGCGCAGGCCGACCTGGTGCTGGCGATCTACAACCCCGCGTCGAAAAGCCGCACCTGGCAGGTGGGCGCCATGCGGGATCTGCTGCTGGAGCATCGCGACCCGGGAACCCCGGTGGTGATCGGTCGCGACGTGTCCGGCTCCCGGGAAGAGGTGAAGGTGGTGCGCCTCGCCGACCTGAACCCGGCCGAGGTCGACATGCGGTGCCTGCTGATCGTCGGTTCGTCGCAGACGCAGTGGCACTCCGTTGACTCCGGTGACCGGGTGTTCACGCCCCGCCGCTACCCGACTCTGTGACCACCGACAATCGTTGACAGCCGTCCCGCGGCCGGATACTGTCCGGCAGCCATGACCATTCCACGCGGTCCCCAGGATGTAACGCCGGCATGGCTCGGCTCCGTCTTGGGAGCCGAGGTCGGTGACGTCGATGTCACGCCGATCGGCACCGGTCAGACGGGCGCCACATACCGGGTGCGTGCAACGTACCCGGGCAGCCGACCCGACTTGCCGGACACGTTCGCGGTCAAACTGTCCGCGCAGGACGACGCCGTCCGTGAGCGCGTCGCACTCGGCTACCGATCCGAGGTCGAGTACTACGCACGGGTGGCGGACCGCATGAGCATCCCGGTGCCGCCCTGCTTTTACTCCGAGATCTCCGACGACGGAGCGGACTTCGTCCTTCTACTCGCCGACATGGCACCGGCGGTACAGGGCGACCAGATCGCGGGATGCAGCCCCCAGGAAGCGGGCCTGGCGGTGGAGGCGCTGGCCGGGCTGCACGGTCCCAGCTGGTGCGATCCGCAGTGGCTGGAGTTGACTGGAATCGCGATGCCAAAGCCCGGTGATGACGCCGCGGCAGGAGGCCTCGGTGAGATCTCGCAGATGGCAGGCGGGATCCTGGTCGACAAGCTCGGCGGTGCCATTACCGAGGAGGACCAGGAAACCCTCACCGCCGCAATGTCTTTGGTCACCCCATGGCTGCTCGCCGAGCCTGACAGGTACGCCCTCATGCATGGCGACTACCGGCTGGACAACATGCTGTTCGATCCCGACCGCACCCGCATCACGGTGGTGGACTGGCAGACGGTCGGACTCGGGCTTCCCGGCAGAGACCTTGCGTATTTCACCGCGACGAGCCTGGATCCCGACGTCCGGTCGGAGATCGAGCGGGACCTGGTCGCTCAGTACCATCAGGCGCTACTTGGTTATGGCATAACGGATTACGACTTCGACACCTGTTGGCGCGACTATCGCCTCGGTGTGGTGCAGGCACCCCTTCTCACCGGTTTGGGCTTCGCTTTCGCGGCATCCACCGAGCGCGGCGACGAAATGATGCTGACCATGCTTCACCGGGGCTGCCGGGCCATCCGCGAGTTGGGAACCCTCGACCTGATCAGGTCCTACCAAGCGATCTGACCCAGTCCGCGGCGTCGGCGACCGTGCTCACCGTCGTCACGCCCTCGGGCAGTGCCGGGCGCTCCACCATCACAACGGCGACGCCGAGTGCGGCCGCGGCGTCGAGCTTTGGCCGGGTCATATCGCCACCGCTGTTCTTCGTCACCAGACAATCGATGCGGTGCTCGGCGAGCAGGGCGACCTCGTCGTCGTAGCGGTACGGGCCGCGCGACAGCAGGAGTTCGTGGCGGCGCGGCAGGGTCTGTGGGTCCGGCGCGGTGACGGCGCGGATCAGAAACCAGGCGTCGAGATCTCTGAACGCCTTGACACCCGAGCGGCCCGTGGTCAGGAACACCCGCGAACAACCCCTGTCCCCAATGGATTCAGCGGCTTCGACATCGGACTTCACCAGGATCGCGTCGCCGGGTTGCCACGCGGGCCGCGCCAGCACGAGATGCGCAAGCCCCAGGTCGCTGCACACCTCGGCGGCGTGGGCGGTGATGGTAGCGGCGTACGGATGGGTGGCGTCCACGACCGCGTGCACGCCGGAGTCGCGCAGCCACTGCCGCATCCCCTCGACGCCGCCGAACCCGCCGATGCGCACCGCCCCGACCGGGAGCTTCGGGTCAGGCACCCGCCCGGCCAACGAGCTGATCAGGTCGACATCCTCGGCCAGCGTCTCTGCCAGCGCACGGGCCTCCGCGGTGCCGCCCAGCAGGAGCACACGCATCAGTGCGGTGTTTCTTGCTCCTCGCGTCCGCGGCCTCGTCGCACCCGGTCAGCCGAGTACAGGTAGCTGTCCGCGAACCCCTCGGCGGCCAGCACGTCGCCCACCACGATCACCGCGGTCTTGGTGATGTCGGCCGCACGCATCTCATCGGCGAGCTCGGCAAGCGTGCACCGCAGGATCGTCTGCTGCGGCCAGCTCGCGAACGCCACGACCGCACAAGGCGTTTCGGCGCGGTAGCCGCCGCTGAGCAGCTGCGGGACGATCGCGTCGACCTGTGCGGCGGCGAGGTGCAACACCAGCGTGGCGCCCGGCGCCGACAACGTCTCGAGGTCCTCCCCCGCCGGCATCGCGGTCGACAGCGTCGCGACTCGAGTCAACGTCACGGTCTGGGCGACGCCCGGCACCGTCAGCTCACGTCCGAGCGCGGCGGCGGCCGCCGCGAAAGCCGGTACGCCCGGCACGATTTCGTAGTCCACCCCGAGCCCGTCGAGGCGGCGGCACTGTTCGGCAAGCGCGCTGTACAGCGACGGGTCACCGGAATGCAATCGCGCTACATCCAGACCGGCCGCGTGAGCGTCGGTGATTTCACCGATGATCTGATCGAGCGACAGCGGACCGGTATCGACCACCCGTGCCTCCGGCGGGCACAGCGCCAGCAGGTCGTCGGGCATGATCGAGCCGGCGTAGAGACACACCGGGCAGCGACTGAGCAGCCGTGCGCCGCGCACGGTGATCAGGTCGGCTGCACCCGGGCCGGCGCCGATGAAGTAGACGGTCATATCTTGGTGACCACCCACTGCGTCACGGGCATCGCGGGACGCCAGCCGGTGAACTTACCCAGCGGCTCGCCGTGGTAATGCTGAAATCGGCGCAGCTCGCCGTCGTGTCGCAGATGCCACTGCGCGAGAACCGCTTCCGACTCTGCGGTCACGGCGTTGGCGACAAGCCGGCCGCCTGCGCGCAGCCGGTCGAAGCAGGCATCCAGCAGTCCCGCATGCGTGAGTCCACCGCCGATGAAGATCGCCCCGGGTTCGGGCTCGTCATCGAAAGCGTCGGGCGCGACCCCTCGCACCTCGACGCGAACGCCGAACGCGGCCGCATTGAACCCGATCCTGTTGCGGCGCAGCTCATCACGTTCGAAGGCCACCGCCGTGCAGCCCGGCTGGCTTCGGCACCATTCGACGGCGATGCTGCCCGCACCCGCGCCGACATCCCACAGCAGCTCCCCCGGCCGGGGTGCGAGCGCCGCGAGCGTCACGGCGCGGATGGTCTGCTTGGTGATCTGCCCGTCGTGGACGAACGCGTCATCGGACAGCGCCGACACGCGCTCGTCGGGTAGATATCGCACGGCGATCACGTTGAGGGCGTCCACGTCGCCTGGCGGCCGCGCCGCCCACTCCCGGGCGGTGGCCGACCGGCGCCGCTCACCCGGCCCGCCGAGTTGCTCGAGCACCGTGATCTCGGAATCGCCACGTCCGTGCTCGGTGAGCAGCCGCGCCAACGTGGCCGGGGATGCGCCGTCACGGGACATCACGACGGCCTGGCCTCCGCGCCGCACCGCGGTGTGTGGTTCGGCGGTGACGAGGCTGATGATCTCGGTGTCCTGCACGGCCCACCCGACTCGTGAACACGCCAACGTCACCGATGACACATGTGGCAGCACGGCGACCCGGTCGGGTCCGTATAGCCGAATGAGGGTGTTGCCGATCCCGTGCAGCAGCGGGTCGCCGCTGGCGACCACATGCACGTCACCCTCGACACCGTCGAGCAATGTGTGCAGGGCGGGCAGCATCGGTGACGGCCACTCGCGCCGCTCACCCCTCACGCTGTCGTCGAGCAGATCGAGTTGCCGCCGCGAGCCGAAAATCACCGCGGCCCGCCGTAATTCGTCCCGGGATGTCGGCGCCAAACCGGCCATCCCGTCGGCGCCGATGCCGACGACGATGATCATCGGCATCCTCGGCTCTTCGCGCGAGCGCTCATCGCGGCATCCTCCGCCACACCGACTGAGGCAGCAGTCGCATACCGACGAAGAACGGCCGCAGAGTCCACGGAATCCACACGGCCCGACGGCCCTTGGCCAGTGCGCGCGCGGTGGCGTCGGCGACCTGCGGCGGCGTGCTCGACATGGGTGCCGGCTTCATGCCCTCGGTCATCCGGCCGATGACGAATCCGGGTCGCACGAGCAGCAGCCGCACGCCCGAGCCGTGCAGTGCGTCGGCGAGGCCGCTGCAGAACCCGTCCAGCCCGGCCTTCGCCGAGCCGTAGACGTAGTTGGCCCGTCGCACCCGCACGCCGGCCACGGACGAGAACACGACGATCGCGCCCGACCCGGCCGACCTCATGGTGTTGGCCAACACGGTCAGCAAGCTTGCCTGGGCAACGAAATCGGTGTGCAGCACCGCCGCGGCGTGCGCGGGATCCTTTTCGGCGCGGGCCTGGTCGCCGAGCACTCCGAACGCCAGCACCGCCATGCCGATCGGCCCGTGGTCGGCCACGATCGACGCCACCAGCGGGGCGTGCGAGGTCAGGTCGTCGGCGTCGAATTCTCGGACGTCCACCTTGGCCGCCCCGGCCTTCTCCAGCGCGGCGACCTGCTCGGAGAGCCGGTCGGCGCCGCGTGCGGCCAGCACCACGGTGGCGCCGGGAGCCAGCCGCCGCGCGAGTTCGGTGCCGATCTCGCTGCGGCCGCCGAAAATCACCACGGCCCGCCACTCGTGTCATCCACGGCTGCGATTATCTCCTGCGCTACTTTGGATGCCGATGGCAAATGCAACGACCCGGCTCACCAACGAGGCACTGGCCTTTCTGACCGAGCGTCACCTGGCGATGTTGACCACGTTGCGATCGGACAATTCGCCGCACGTCGTCGCGGTCGGCTTCACCTTCGACCCCAAGACCCACGTGGCGCGCGTCATCACCAGCGGCGGGTCGCAGAAGGCCGTCAATGCCGAGGAGCGGGGCATCGCCGTCCTCAGCCAGGTCGACGGGGCCAGATGGTTGTCGCTGGAGGGCCGCGCCACGGTCAACACCGACGCCGAGGCCGTCCGGGACGCCGAGCTTCGCTATGCCCAGCGCTACCGGACCCCGCGGGTCAATCCGCGGCGGGTGGTCATCGAAGTCCGGGTCGAACGGGTCCTCGGCTCGTCGGAGCTGCTCGACAGGAGCGGACAGTAGACGTCCTAGTCACCGAGGTGAATCTCGACGCCGTGTAGCTGCAGCTGTTCGAAGCTGTAGCTGAATTCGCCGCGGTGTCCCACGGATATCACATAACGGTCCTGGCCTTCGGTGATCGGGAAGGTGAACGAGAACGTGCAAGTTTCGTCATTGCCATGGCCCTCGCCGAGTGACGTGGAGGCCACGATCTCACCCTTGCCGTTCTTCACGACGACCTGGGTGCTACCGCCGATATCGGAGTAGCCGTGCACTCCGTGGCATTTTGTCCCATCCGAGCTGATCGAGCTGAGGTATGGCTTCGACGTCTCGGTCAGCACGAAAGTCCCTGACGCGGTGGCTGTTTCGAGGACGTGAAAGCCCTGTGAAAACTGTGGGCAGAAAGCGTCAACGGCGAGCTTGTCCGCGGCCAGCCCCTGCTGCGGCCCGCCGTCGTCGAGTTGCTTGCAAACCTGCTTGCCGTGGGCGAGCGCGTTGGCGTCGGAGTTGAAGCGGTCGGTGTATCCCGAGTCTTTCAGGGCCGCCAGGTAGTCGTCGTCAGGCGACCTCGAGTCGTGATGCAGCAGAAGGCCCCAAATGGCCGCCGCTACCATGACAAGAAACGGCGGTCGCGGCACCCGTACCAAGCCATGTCGACCGGATGCCCGTCCTGCTCGCCGGCGGAACCTCGAGATATGCCGGCAGCAGTCGGCCGCCGTCAGGGTCGGTCGTTTCGGTTTTCCCGTTACGGACCCGGCTGGTGGGCCGGCCTGCCACATAGTAACGGCCTTCGTGACGCGCCGTCGGGTCGGGTCGCCATCCGGTCGTCGCGACGCCATCTTTCAGTGCGCCGCAGTTCGGGCAGACGCCAGCTTTTCCGACGTCTGAGCCGCAGAAGGGGCAAGGCATCGCGACGGCCCGCAACTAGGCCGACGGTCTCGGACCCGCGGGCACCACGATCAGCTCGTGCGGGCGGCTGTTCACCGCTTCGGCGCCGTCGGCGGTGACGATGACGATGTCCTCGATGCGGGCGCCCCACTGGCCGGGGAAGTAGATGCCGGGCTCGACGGAGAACGCCATGCCCTCGGCCAACGGCAGGTCGTTGCCCGCCACGATGTAGGGCTCCTCGTGCACCGACAGCCCGATGCCGTGGCCGGTACGGTGCACGAACGCGTCGGCGAGGCCGGCTTCGGCCAGCACGTCACGCGCGACCGCGTCGACCTGTTCGGCGGTCATCCCTGGGCGTACCGCATCGACCGCCGCCCGCTGCGCCCGTTGTAGCACCGAATACCTCTGCGCCACTTCCGGTTTCGGCTCCCCGATGCTGTAGGTCCGCGTCGAGTCGGAGTTGTACCCGGGTTCGTACGGCCCGCCGATGTCGACGACCACGATGTCGCCGGCCCGCAGCTCGCGGTCCGAGCACTCGTGGTGCGGGTCGGCGCCGTGCGGCCCTGATCCGACGATGATGAACGCCACCTCCGAATGCCCCTCGGCGACAATGGCTTCGGCGATATCGGCGGCCACGTCGGCCTCTGTCCGCCCGGGTACCAGGAACTCCGGCACCCTGGCGTGTACCCGGTCGATGGCCGCGCCCGCCTTGCGCAGCGCGTCGATCTCGGCGGCGTCCTTGATCATCCGCAGCCGCCGGAGCACGTCGGTCGCCAGCACCGGCACCACGCCCAGCACGTCGGCCAGCGGCAGCAGGTGCAGTGCGGGCATCGAGTCGGTGACGGCTGTAGCGGCGGGTGCACCGCCCAGCGCATCGGCCACCAACCGGTACGGGTCGTCGCCGTCCACCCAGTCCCGCACCGCGATACCGAGTTCGGTGGCCGCGGACTCCTTCAGCGAGGCCAGTTCCATCCGCGGAACCACGATGGTCGGCTCGCCTGATGCGGGCAGCACCAGCGCGGTCAGCCGTTCGAAGGTCTGCGCCCGCGACCCGATCAGGTAGCGCAGGTCGTAGCCGGGCGTGATGACCAGCCCGGCCAGGCCCTGCGTCGGCTGCGGCCGCCGCTGCGGCACGGAGGCGCTGCGCGTACACGTCGGTGCTGAATCGGCCTGCTGTCATGGAACTCAGGCTAATCGGGGGCCGAATAGCTGGCGACCTCGATCAGGTTGCCGTCCGGGTCGCGGCAGTAATGCGACGTCATCGCGCCCAGCGCACCGGTCTTGGGCACGGGCCCCTCGGTGATCGTCCACGCCGCAGGACCGCAGGTGTGCGGCGACGTCGTCGGGGCCGATGTCGGCGATGAAGCACAGGTCGAGCGACCCGGGAGCATCGACCGCGCCCGTCTCCCAGTTCGGCGCCCCGGTGGGCCGCACGTTGATCTTCTGGTTTCCGAACCGCAACGCCACCCGGTTCTCACCGAAGACCTCGCGGCTCATGCCGAGCACCCGCACATACCAGTCGGTGGTGGTCTCGACGTCGCGGCAGTTGAGCACCACATGGTCGATTCGATTCACGGTGAAGGCCATATCTCACGCTACTGTCGGTGACCGTGGCAGCTCCCGTGTTACTGCTCGACGGCGCCAGCATGTGGTTCCGCTCCTACTTCGGGGTGCCCTCATCGATCACGGCGCCCGACGGCAGTCCGGTCAACGCCGTGCGTGGCTTCCTCGACGCCGTCGCCACGGTTGATCACCCGCGAGCGGCCCGCCCGCCTGGTGGTGTGCCGTGATGACGACTGGCGGCCGCAGTGGCGGGTTGACCTGATCCCGTCGTACAAGGCGCACCGCGTCGCCGAGGAGGAACCGGCGGGCCAGCCCGACATCGAAGAGGTGCCCGACGATCTCACCCCGCAGGTCGACATGATCATGGAGATCCTGGACGCATTCGGCATCGCCACCGCCGGTGCGCCGGCCTGCGAGGCCGACGACGTGCTGGGCACGCTGGCAGCCCGGGAGCGCAAAGACCCCGTCGTCGTCGTCAGCGGCGACCGAGATCTGCTTCAGCTGGTTCGCGACGACCCGGTGTCGGTCCGGGTGCTCTACCTCGGTCGCGGCCTGGCGAAGGCGACGAAGTACGGGCCCGCCGAGGTCGCCGAGCAGTACGGCGTCCCGGTCGACCGGGCCGGACCGGCATATGCCGAACTGGCGTTGATGCGGGGCGATCCGTCCGACGGGCTGCCGGGCGTGCCGGGCGTCGGCGAGAAGACGGCAGCCACGCTGCTCGCGCAGCACGGCTCGCTGGAGGGCATTCTGGCCGCCGCCCACGACCCGAAATCGAAGATGTCCAAGGCGTATCGGACGAAGCTGCTGGCGGCGATCGACTACATCGGGGCCGCGGGACCCGTGGTGCGGGTGGCCACCGACGCCGACGTCACCTATTCCACGCCGTCGGACGAGCTGCCACTGGCCGCCGAACATCCGCGGAAGGTGGTCAAACTCGCCGAGCAGTACGGCGTGACGTCATCGATCGGCCGGCTGCAGAAGGCGCTGGACCAGACTGCCGGGCCGTGAATAGACACTTGGGCCGGCCGACCTCGTAGGTGCCGTCGTCGTCCTGGAACGTCACCGTCACCTGCCGTTTGGTGCCGTCGATGCTGACCTCACAGTTGAAGGTCCCGCCCTTCTTCACCGTGGGGCTCTGGCCGTCGTTGCACTTGACGTCCTTGACGTTCTTGGCGCCGTAGCCGTTGGCCTCGTCGGTCAGGATCTGCTGTACACCGGACTGAGCCGAGTTGACGTCGAGCTTGGTGGTGAAGAAGAAGCCCGGCTTCCAGAAGCCCAGCACGACCACAGCCCCGACGATCAGCGAGGCCAGCAGGCCGATAACACCGCCGATCACGGCCATGGATCGCTTCGAGCCCTCCTCTGCGTCGGGCGCGGGGTACTGGCCATATTGCCCATACTGACCGGGCTGCTGCCCGTACTGGCCAGGCTGCCCCGGGTATTGGCCCTGCTGCCCGTACTGCGGATAGGCCTGCTGGCCGTAGTCGGTGGGCGGCTGCTGGCCGAACTGCTCGGTCGCCGGATATTGCTGCGGCGGCGTGTAGGGCTGCTGACCGGGCTGCTGGTAGGAGGGATACTGCTGCGGCGTGTAAGCAGGCGGCTGCCAGGACGGCGCATCGGTCGTCGGCTGGTCTTGGCCGGGCGTCGGTTGCTGCCACGCGGGCGGCTGGTTGGACGGGTCGCTCGACGGCTGGTCCTGACCCGGCCACGGCTGCGCCTGGTCAGGTCCCTGCGGTCCGCTCATCGTCTCTCCCTGAAATTCCTGGTGGTCGTTCGTCCTGGCAACACCTTACCGTTGCTGTTGAGTGTGTTCGGGTTACACGCTCAACAGGAGCCGTGTGATTGGGGGGGGGGAGAAGGGGGGGGAGCAGCGAGGGGGGAGGGAGGAAGCACGGCGACCGCGGACGAGGGCCGTGACGACACGCGGTGGCGATGTGATGCGCGGTAAGCAGGTCGCGAGACCGGAGCACAGCGAGCGGGCGGCGGCGCGGCGGCAAACACGGGCGCGAGGTGCACGAACGCCCGAGGACCGGTGACGAACCCGCCACCGGTGGCTGACCGTCGTCGTCATCAGCCCATCGGTAAGAACTGCGCGGCCGCTACGGTTCGGCTGGCATAAGGACGATCGCTTCGACGCCGTGCTGGCCGACACGCTGCGTACCGACCGCGCCCGGCTGCGGCCATTGACTCCGGACAGTCCGGCGACCGTGACTCTGCGACGCGCCTGCCGCGCCCGCAAGGATTGGTCGCTCACCGCGTGGGCCTGGCCAACCAGCTGCGCGAACACCTGCACCGGTCCCCTGGCGCTGTGGGTCTGTCGCCGACGTCGACAGTCAGATCAGCCTGACATCCTGCACCGCCGACTGCAGAACGCGCCGACTGGCTCTCGCCCAACGGCTAGCTGCCTCGCTTGCCAGTGTGGCTACGCGGCAGAACCGACCCAGCCGTACTGCACGCCCGCCTTACGGCAGCCCGCGTGGTGCCGTCGGCGACCGGCGATGCCGAAACGCATATCACCCGAGCCTGGCCGTCCTGTCCAGCCTGACTGAATAGATCAAAGCCTTGTCGGTCCAGATCGACGAACAACTGACCCTGCACGCCGACGCGCACATCTTCACCAGCCTGCCCCGCGCCGGCCGCATCCGTGCCGCACGACTGCTCGCCGAAATCGGCGACTGCCGGGCCCGGTTCCCCACGCCAGAATCGCTGGCCTGCCTCGCCGGAGTCGCACCCTCGACCCGACAGTCCGGCAAGGCCACGCACCGTCGGCTTCCGCTGGGCTTGCGACAAACAACTGCGCGACGCCGTCACCGACTTCGCCGGCGACTCTCGACGCGCCAACCTCTGGGCCGCCGACCTCTACGACCGCGCCGTCACCCGCGGACACGACCATCCCCACGCCGTACGCATCCTCGCCCGCGCATGGCTCTACGTCATCTGGCACTGCTGGCAAGACGACACCGCCTACGACCCCGACCGGCACGGAGCGCTTCAACGCCTCATCCAAAGCCGAAACCACGCGGCGGCTTGACACAGGGCTACTCATGCGGCGTTGTCCTCGGGGGACTTCCCGTGGCGGTACTCGCTGCCAGCGATGCTGGTCTTGTGCGTGTTTCCAGTGGGCTCGTTTGTCGTCGCCCCGCAACTCGGGGAAGACGTGACTGCGGTGCTGGCTGCGAGTGCGGCCAGGTTCGCAGCGGCGTTGATGTCGCGATCGATGGATATCGAGCACGAATCGCAGTCGTAGATCCTCTGAGATGGACGCAGTTTGGTTTTCACCGCGCCACAGTTTGAGCAGGTTTTCGAGCTGGGATAGAACCGGTCAGCGACGACCAAGCGGCCACCACCGTCACGCGTTTTATAGTCCAGTTGGCGGCGCAGCTCGCCCCAGCCGGCCGCGCTGATGCGTCGCGCGAGCCTACGGTTGGCGAGCATGCCGACCACGTTCAGGTCCTCGATGACGATTACCGCAAACCGTTGAGCCAGTGCGGTGGTGAGCTGGTGTAAATCATTGGTGCGGGCGTTGGTGATGCGGGCGTGTAGACGGGCGATCTTAGCGTTGGTGCGACGCCATCGCCCCGACGGCGTGACACCGGTGCGCCTATCAGGGCCACGGCGGCGAGCGGCTTGGCGCTGTAATCGGCGCAGCCGCCGCTGCGCAGCGCCGACCCGATCAGGCATGTCAACCATGCCGCTCTCATCAGCCACACCTGGCACCGGTGTCGACAGCACCGCTAGGTGGGTGATCCCGAGATCCACCCCGACCACCGCACCTGGGCCGCGCCGGTGGCCAGCCGAGCCGGCGGGGCCTAGGTGAAGCTCAACGGAAAATGAGACGATCCAGCGTCCCCGCTCGAAGGTGAGGGTGGCCGAGCGGATCCGCGCGGTACCCGCATCGATCCGACGCGCTAGCTTGCGGGTCGATTCGTGGGTTCGGACCACACCGATCCGCGGCAGGCGCACATGGCGGCGATCAGCGTTGACAAGCCCGAACTCGCCAGTACTGAACCGGCACGACAACCGGGCCCGTTTACTCTTGAACTTTGGGAACCGCACAGGTTTACCGCGGCGTTGCCCCGATCTTGACGCCGACCAGTTAGACAGTGCGGAAGCAAGACGGTCAGATCCGCCTCGGCGATGCCGTAGCTGCGTTCGGCTGCACGCTGATCGAGGTTGGCCTTCACCACCGAGAGCATGTGATTGAACGCAAACCGCGCCGCACCGCAGTGCGACCGCATCTGATCAGCAGCGACCGCGGTGGGGTCCAGCGCATAGCGGTAGGCGCGAAGCACCACGGCGGGCGCGACGGCGTCCTTCGTAACGATGGGGATGCTCAGCCAGCATCGCCGCGGTCATGTCTGGCTTCGGCCAGCATCCGTATCGCACCATTGCGAGCTCCGCGGCGCCCGTCAGGCTGCGCGCGGATATCCGTCAACACGTCGATCACGCGCCATCCTGATCATTGATAGTTTCGCTAAGAGCGACCACCGCGACCCGGCCTCCCTTGCCGACGAAGCGGCCGCCAAGCGTGACATCCCTGTACGCCAGAACGATCCGATGCTCCATAAGAATCACCATGGCATCGGGGTCTGACACGTCGGCCGACTTGGGCCCTTCGGATTCAGTCCCTATCTCGATGACCATCCGGTTCACCGCCATGCCATGCCCTAGCAGGCCACGCGGCACCTGACAGTCGAGATCACACTCAACACAGGACAGTTCGTTACCCTGCATCAACAGCCACGACGCCGCGTCGAATGTCGTTGATGGCGCGTTTCGCAGCGGCACGGAGCTCAGGCGCGGGCGCGGCATTGCGCACCTGGTCTGCCAGATCGAGGACCTGGCGGCACCAGCGCACGAAGTCGCCGGCGGAGAGCGGCGAGCCAGTACGCCCGATATCGGATGCGTCGAGCGCGGCGGCCAGATCGCCGGTGGTGGCCCATCGATGGACGGCGGTGACGAAGCCCTCGTCGGGCTCGCGGCTCGGCGAGATCCGGTGCCGCTGCTCGTCGGCGCGCAACTGGGTGGCGAGCCTGCGGGTGTCGGCCAGCGCGCGGCGCAGATTGGCGGTCGGAATATCGGCGGCCTGCGGGGTGCCAGGCGAATCGCCGCGGGACTCGTACAGCACTGCCGACAACACCGCCGCCAACTCCGCGGGCGCCAAGCCCTCCCACACGCCGCCGCGCAGGCATTCGGCCACCAGAAGGTCGCTTTCGCTGTAGATCCGGGCCAGCAGGCGGCCGTCATCGGTGACCCCGGGGTCACCGTCCGTGTCGTGGATGAACCCACGCTCGGTGAGCAGCACGACGATCCGGTCGAAGGTTCGGGCCAGCGAATTGGTAGCCGCGGCCACCTTCTGTTGAATCTGCGCGTTGTCGCGCTCAATGCGCAGATATCGCTCGGCGAGTCTGGCTTTCTCCTCACGGTCCGGGAGGCGGTGGGCGGGGTGGCGCACCATCTGCTCACGCAGGCCGGCCAACTCAGGATCGACATCGTGGTCCTGCGGTTGGCCGCTTCGCTTGCCCTTGATCCGCGGGGCGTCTATCCCGCCGGTAGCCGACCGCAGCGCCGACGCCACGTCGCGTCGCACCCGCGGCTGTCGGTGCTCGACCCGCTTGGGCAACGCCATCGAGCCCACCTTGGCCGAGGCACCCGAGTAGTCGGCCGACGAAATGCGTCCCGCCCAACGGTTTTCGGTCAACACCAGGGGTCGAGGGTCGTCGTCGTCGCGGGCGGGTTCGAGCACCACCGCCAGGCCGGCGCGGCGCCCGTTGGCGATGTTGATGATGTCGCCGCGCCGAAGCGCTGCCAGCGCGTCATTGGTCGCCTTGCGGCGCTGCAACCGCGACGCCCTCGCCTGCGCCCGCTCACGTTCGGAGATCGCCGCACGCAGCCGCGCATACTCGAGGATCGCGGCATCTCGACCGCCGAGTTCAGCGGCGATCTCCTCCAGCATCCGCTCGCCGCGTTCGATGGCGCGCACCAGCCCGACCACCGAGCGGTCGGCCTGGTACTGCGCGAAAGACCGTTCCAGCAGCTCGTGCGCCTGCGTCGGGCCCATCTGGTTCACCAGATTGATCGTCATGTTGTACGAGGGCGCGAACGAGCTGCGCAGCGGAAACGTACGGGTGGAGGCCAGACCGGCGACCTCTGCGGGTTCCACGTCCGGGCTCCAGAGCACCACCGCGTGGCCTTCGACGTCGATACCGCGCCGCCCGGCGCGTCCCGTCAACTGCGTGTACTCCCCCGGGGTCAGCTGAACGTGCTGTTCGCCGTCGAACTTCACCAGCCGCTCCAGTACCACCGTGCGGGCAGGCATATTGATACCCAAAGCCAGTGTCTCCGTGGCGAATACGGCCTTGACTAGTCCTTCGGTGAACAACTCCTCGACGGTGTGGCGGAACACCGGCAGCATTCCGGCGTGGTGGGCGGCCAGGCCGCGTAGCAACCCCTCGCGCCATTCGTGGTAACCCAACACCACCAGGTCGGAATCGGACAGGTCGGCGCACCGACGGTCGACGACCTCGGCGATGCGGGCGCGTTCGTCGTCCGTGGTCAGCCGCAGCGACGACCGCAGGCACTGTTTGACCGCCGCGTCGCAGCCGGCGCGGGAGAAGATGAACGTGATGGCGGGCAGCAGCGCTTCGTGGTCCAACATCGCCACCACGTCGGGCCGCGACGGCGTTCGGTAGATGCTCGGGCGACCCCGATGCCCGCCGCGGCCGCGCTGCCGCCAGTCGGCCAAGCGGTCGGCTTCCCTGCGATGCGCGATGTGCCGCAACAGTTCCGGGTCCACCAGCAGCTCGCGACCGTTCTTCGCTGCCTCGCCGGACCGGTAGTCGAACAGGTCGAACAACCTTTTGCCGACCATCACGTGCTGCCACAGCGGGACGGGCCGGTGTTCGTCGACCACCACCGTGGTGTCCCCGCGCACGGTCTGGATCCAGCCGCCGAATTCCTCGGCGTTGCTGACCGTCGCCGAAAGGCTGACCAGACGAACGTCTTCGGGCAGGTGCAGTATCACTTCCTCCCACACCGCGCCCCGCATCCGGTCGGCGAGAAAGTGCACCTCATCCATAACGACGTACGAAAGGCCGTGCAGCGTCGAGGAATCCGCATACAACATGTTGCGCAGCACTTCGGTGGTCATCACCACGACCGGCGCGTCCCCGTTTATCGACTGGTCGCCGGTCAGCAGGCCGATGCGGTCGGCACCGTAGCGGCGCACCAGGTCGGTGTGCTTCTGATTGCTCAGCGCCTTGATCGGCGTGGTGTAAAAGCACTTTCGGCCCGCAGCGAGTGCGAGGTGGACGGCGAACTCCCCTACCACCGTCTTGCCCGCACCGGTCGGCGCGCAGACCAGAACGCCATGTCCGTCCTCGAGCGCCTGACAGGCTCGCTGCTGAAAATCGTCTAGCTGAAACGGCAGCTGTCCGGTGAAGTCGGCGAGTTCGCCGCTAAGTGGCATCGTCGTCGATCACAAGCCGTGACTGGGTGGACACAGCGGTCGGCGGCTCGATCGGTTCAACGTCGCCAATCGCCGCCGCCTGTTCGTCGGGAACCTCGTCCAGCGCGGCACGACGCGCCTTGCGCTTGTCGTGAATGCGGGCGACCTGAATGGAGATCTCGAGCAGTAGCGACAAAGCCACGGCCAGTGCCAGCATCGAGAATGGATCCGAACCGGGTGTCGCGAACGCGGCGAACACGAACAGCCCGAAGATCAACCCACGCCGCCACGCCTTGAGCCGTTGGTAGGTGAGCACCCCGATCATGTTCAGCATGATGATCAGCAACGGGAACTCGAAGCTGATGCCGAATACCAGCAGCAGGTTGATCAGGAACCCGAAGTACTGCTCACCGGACAGCGCGGTGATCTGCACGTCGCTGCCGACGGTCAGAAGGAAATGCAGCGCTTTCGCCAGGACGACGTAGGCAAGCACGGCGCCGGTCACGAAGAGCACCGCGCCGACGCCCACGAACGCCATCGCGAAGCGGCGTTCCTTCCTATATAGACCGGGCGTGATGAAGGCCCACACCTCATACAGCCAGACCGGGCAGGCGAGAATGATTCCCGCGGTCAGCGCTACCTTGAGCCGCAGCATGAACTGGTCGAACGGTGCCGTGGCCAACAGCCGGCACTGGCCGTCGGGCGCAATGGTGGCGCGCGCGGAGGCGGGCAGCGAACAGTACGGTCCGCGAAGCCATTCGCCGAGACTGTGAAACCCGAAAAAGCTATTGGTGTACCAGAAGAACCCGATGATCGTGGTCACCACGATGGCGGCCATCGCGATCAGCAACCGGTTGCGCAGTTCGTGCAGATGGTCGACGAGCGACATGGTGCCGTCCGGATTGACCCGCGCACGGCGTCGCCGGGGGTCCAGCCGCTTGAGGAATCCGGGGGTCTGCACAAGCTTGCCTATGAACGCGGCCTAGCGACGCGGCTTCATGCCGCGGTCGGTCGGTCGCCCTGGGTCAGGCCGGTCGCTTGTCCGAGGGCTCGGACGGCGGAGCCGGCTGGCCGGCGACATCGGGGCGAGTATCGGCGGTGTCGACACGCTCCGAAGCAATCGGGGTCGCCGCCGGCGGTGCCGCGGCGTCCGGCTTGGAGTCGGACTGCATCTCCTTGATCTCCGACTTGAAGATCCGCATTGACTTACCGAGCGAACGGGCCGCGTCCGGGAGCTTCTTGGCGCCGAAGAGCAGGACGAAAACAGCGATGACGATTACCCAGTGCCAGGGTTGTAGACCGCCCAATGTGGTCACCTCCAGACGTCTGGGGCGAGTCTACCCGCCCGCATCAATACCGACTCCATACGCATGCAGTGCCACCGTCGCAGAGTCGCGCACCCGCTGGGCCAGCGATGCCGGTGCCAGCACCCGCACCCCCGAGCCGAAGCCCAGCACGAAACGGGCCATCCACTCGTCGGAGGCGTAGGTCATCGCGGCCTCACAGCCGCCGTCGGGCAGCTCCCGGATCACCCGCAGCGGGTAGTAGTCGAACATCCAGGACGCCGAGCGGTCGATGAGCAGCGTCGCCGACGGCAGCGCGGGGTCCGCGTCGAACAGCGAGGTGTCCGGTGGGGCCTGCCACGGCGGGTTGCGGCGGCGCCGACGGCTCGTCGAGGACGGACGCGTCCACGATGCGGTCGAACCGGAACAGCCGCACTCCCTCGGCCGAACGGCACCACGCCTCCAGATAGCTGTGCTCGGCGACCAGCACCACCCGGATCGGGTCGACAATCCGGCTGGACAGCACGTCGTGGGAGGCCGAGTAGTACTCGATCGACAGCGCATGGTTGCCCCGGACCGCGGCGCGCACCGCGGCCGCCGCCTGGCTTTCCACCGGGGCCGGCTCGTCGACCGCGGCCTCGGCCCCGTGGTTGACCGTGCCCGCGGCCGACTCGATCTTCGCAATCGCGCTGCGCGCGGCCTCGGGGTCGACCATCCCGGGCACGTCGACCAGCGCGCGCAGCGCAACCAGGACACCGGTGGCTTCCGGCGAGGTCAGCCGCAGTGGGTGGTCGATGCCCGCGGAGAAGGTGACCTCGATGGTGTCACCGGAGAACTCGAAGTCGATCAGGTCGCCGGGGCCGTAGCCGGGCAGGCCGCACATCCACAGCTGGTTGAGGTCGTCACGCAACTGCTTCTCGGTCACGGCCAGGTCGGCCGCGGCCTCGGCGTAGGTGATCTTCGGGTTGGCCTGGAAGTACGGCACCATGTTCAGCAGCCGGACCAGCCGCGCCGACACCGGACTCATGCCTCGCCTCCCGCTCGCTCCGGTCCTCGCTCGTTCCTCGCTGCGATCCTCACTCGCGTTCGTCTTCGGGGACTCACGCCGTCACCTCGTCGGGTCGGCCGGCCTGCGCACGCAGCCGGTCCAGCACCTCGTCCCTCAGGGCCTGCGGCTCCAGCACCACGGCGTCCGCGCCGTAGCTGGCGATCTCGCGGGCCAGCCGGTCGGACATCCCGATGTCGATGCGGATCTCCTCGCCGTCCCGGCCGTCCAGCGCACGTGGACCCACTACCACCGCCGCCCGGCGACGCAGCGCGGTGCCGCGCCCGTCGGCGACCCAAACCCTCGCCTGCGTTCCGGTCGGCGTCTCGCCGATCACCTTGTGCACGATCTCGCGCAGATTCACGCCGTCGGGCCGCTTGACGGCACCGGGCGGACCGATGGCCGTCACATCGGCGCCGATCCGTGACAGTCGGAACGTGCGGGTTGCGTCGCGGTCGCGGTCATGTCCGACGAGGTACCAGCGTCCGCGATCGGTGACGACACCCCACGGTTCGACCGTGCGGACCGTGTACGGCTCGCTGCGCGCAGGCCGGTGCGGAAACTGCACGACCTGACCGGAATTGATGGCGGACAACAGGATTCCTAACACCTCCTCGGAACCGCGGATGCCCGGCATTCCGGCCGTTGACGTGATCGCGACCCCTGCGTCACCCGCGTCGACGTCCACACCGGCGGCCCTCAGCTTGAGCAGCGCCCCCTGGGTGGCGGTGATCAGCTCCGGCGACTCCCACAGCTGTGTGGCCACCGCCACCGCTGCGGCTTCGTCGGCGGTCAGGTCGACGGCAGGCAGCGCGTACGCGTCGCGGTTGATGCGGTAGCCCTCGGTCGGGTCGAACTGGGAGACCCGGCCGGTTTCCAGCGGGATGCCAAGGTCGCGGAGTTCGTTCTTGTCGCGCTCGAACATCCGCGAGAACGCCTCGTCGCTGGCGCTGTCCGAGTAGCCGTACACGGTGTCCCGGATCCGCTCTGCACTGATGTAGGTGCGGGTGGACAGCAGCGCGATGACGAGATTCATCAGCCGCTCGACTTTGGAAATCCCCACTCGCGTCAGCCTAGTGCGAACAGCCCTACTCGTTCGGCGCCGCTCCGCGTCGCGCTGAAACCTCAGATGCCACAGGTGCCACTGCTAGCCCCCGAGGGGACCGTCTTCCGCTTGCCGCGGCAATTCGACCATCACCTGTGCGAGTGACCCCAGTGGCTGACGCGACAACGAGACAGGACTAAACCGATGGCCTCACATCGAGGCGATCAGCCGCTTGACCCGTTCGTCGACCGAGCGGAACGGGTCCTTGCACAGCACGGTGCGCTGGGCCTGGTCGTTGAGCTTGAGGTGCACCCAGTCGACGGTGAAGTCACGGCCGGCTTCCTGTGCGGCGCTGATGAACTCGCCACGCAGTTTGGCGCGAGTGGTCTGCGGCGGGGTGTTCACCGCGTCTTCGATCTCCTCATCGGTGGTGACCCGCGCCGCCAGCCCCTTTCGCTGCAGCAGATCGAATACACCCCGGCCTCGCTTGATGTCGTGGTAGGCCAGGTCGAGCTGGCTGATCTTGGCGTCGGACAGCTCCATGTTGTAGCGATCCTGGTAGCGCTGGAACAGCTTGCGCTTGATGACCCAGTCGATTTCCGTGTCGACCTTCGCGAAGTCCTGGCTCTCGACGGCGTCGAGCTGGCGTCCCCACAGGTCGACGACCTGCTCGATCTGCGCGTTGGGTTCGCGGGTCTGCAGGTGCTCGACAGCCCTCGAGTGGTACTCGCGCTGGATGTCCAGGGCGCTGGCCTGGCGTCCACCGGCCAGCCTGACCGGGCGCCGCCCGGTCAGGTCGTGGCTCACCTCGCGGATCGCGCGGATCGGGTTGTCCAGCGAGAAGTCGCGGAACGCTACGCCCGACTCGATCATCTCCAGCACCAGCGCGGCCGTGCCCACCTTGAGCATCGTGGTCGCCTCGCACATGTTGGAGTCACCGACGATGACATGCAGGCGGCGGTATTTCTCGGCGTCGGCGTGCGGCTCGTCGCGGGTGTTGATGATCGGACGGCTGCGGGTGGTCGCCGAGGACACGCCCTCCCAGATGTGCTCGGCGCGTTGGCTAAGGCAGAAGGTGGCGGCCTTGGGCGTCTGCAACACCTTGCCCGCGCCGCAAATCAGCTGGCGGGTGACCAGGAACGGCAGCAGCACGTCGGAGATCCGCGAGAACTCACCGGCCCGCACGATCAGATAGTTCTCATGGCAGCCATACGAGTTGCCCGCCGAGTCGGTGTTGTTCTTGAACAGATAGATGTCGCCACCGATGCCCTCGTCGGCGAGCCGCTGCTCGGCGTCGATCAGCAGGTCCTCAAGCACCCGCTCGCCGGCGCGGTCGTGGGTGACCAGCTGCACCAGGCTGTCGCACTCGGCGGTCGCATACTCCGGGTGGCTGCCGACGTCGAGGTACAGCCGCGCGCCGTTGCGCAGGAAGACGTTGGAGCTCCGGCCCCACGACACCACCCTGCGAAACAGGTACCTGGCGACTTCGTCGGGACTCAGCCGGCGATGGCCATGGAAGGTGCAGGTCACACCGAATTCGGTCTCGATGCCCATGATTCGCCGCTGCACCTCACCGAGCTTACGGGATGGGTTCCGGTGGTGGCGCACAAGCCGCGCCGAAGGTTGCCGTTGACAGTGCTCGCACTGTCCGTAGGGTCGACTTTCGTCTGGCGGGCCGTCGGTCTCTTCCTGCTGTTGACCGTCTGCCTCGACGCGCCGTTCTGGGTTCTGGTCAACGCCACCCACACCGTCAACGCCCCATACGTCTTCTGGATGATGTCGATGCCTGCGATCACCGCGGTCGTCTACGCCGACGCCGACCTGCCGAGCTGGTTCTGGCTGCTGACGTTCACGTTCGTGGCGGCCGTTGTGGCGGTGGTGTTCTGGGCCAAGCGCGGACAGTTGGCGATGGCTTAGCTTCGCAACACCAGCGAGCCGGACGGTGCGCCCAGGATCCGTTCGAATGCATCGGTATAGGCGGCGATGACATTCTGGGCACGAGATCCGCTGGTGTCCAACGGTTCCGCGCCATCCTCGTCGATGGCGTCGATGATCGCGTCGGCCAGATGCAGGCCCATCCCCGCGACGATGATGGCCGCCTCGCGCGGGTGCTCGGTGTCAAACACGCCTTCTTGGCGGCCCTGCCTGATGATCGCCTCGAGCGACGGGGTCGTCGACCGCATTGATTCCTGTGAGATTTTCTGCCGCAGTAGGGCGTTGTTCTCGTGCCGCCAGAGCCGCATGGTGGTGGTCACCTCGGTGGCGTGCTCGGACTTCCACGCGGTGGACATCTGGAAGTACGCGTGCAGCTTCTCGATGGCGCCCAGGTCCGGATTCTCGACGACGGCACCCAGCGCCGCCGAGCCACTTTCACCCATCGACTCGACGATTCCGTCGAGCAGCGCCTTCTTGGAGTCGAAGTAATGGTAGAGCGCGCCCTTGGACATCTGCAGCTGCGTCAGCACGTCCTGGATGGTCATTTGCTCGTAACCCTTGTCGTGCATGAGCTGCAGCGCTGCGTCCAGGATCTCGCGCCGACGTGCGGCGTACTCATCGGGCTTTACATGGCGCGCCATGGTGCTACTCTATCAGTAGACCGCCGGTCGGTTTATTAATTTGGAGAGGAGAACCATGTCGCAACCCACTCGAGAGGCCATCGGTCGCACCCGGGCGTTCGCCCGCGTAGTCGGCCCGTTCCTCGTCGCGGTCACCCTCATCATCGCCATCCGACTGCCCGACCTGACAGGACTGGTGAACGACCTGTTCAGCAACTCCGTGCTGCCGTGGATGCTGGGCGCGATGATGTTCGCCTGCGGGCTCGTCGTCATCGCCTTCCACCAGTACTGGTACAGCCTGCCCGCCATCGTGATCTCGGTATTCGGCTGGTTCGTGGCGCTACGCGGGCTGACCTTGATGGCCTTTCCCACGACGATCGAGACCGGCGCCGGGGCGACACTCGCCAGCCCCGGTCTGCAGCTCGGCGCGCGGGTCTTCTTCCTACTGCTCACCGCCATCGGCGTGTGGCTCACTTGTGTCGGGTGGGTGTCACGAAGGGCCGAGGCGCCTGTGGATAACTTCAGCGCCGCTACCCGGTGATCTGCCAGCATGAGGCAATGGGGGGGAACACTGGCAACACTGAAGTCGATCTGAGCGCGTTGCGGGCGGTCGCTGACCGCGTCACCGAAGCTGCCGATGCGATCGCCGAAATGCGTTGGCCGACAATGCCGACCGATGAGCTCCGGGGCTCAGCGGTCGGCAATGTCGCGGCACCCGATCTCATCGCCGCCAAGCTCACCGACGTCATTGCGAACATGCGCGGGTGGGCGGTCGCGGCGCACATGTCGGCCGATGCGTTCGAGCGCGCTGACCGGGGTAACGCCGATCGCTTCCACCGGCCGTGACCCGGCCGACCGTCGCGCAGGCCGAAGCATGGCGCCCGGACTCGCTGCGCCTGGCGGCCGACGCCTGGGACGCGGCGGCGGTCGACCTGCGGGCCCGCGTCGACGCCGTCGTGCACGGCATCGATGGCAGCCATGACTTCTGGACCGGGTCCGCCGCAGAGGCGGCCCGCCATCGGGGCGGGCCGATTTCCGCGGGTGGCGCGGCTGCGACTCGGTGTCTGATCACTGCAGCGGTTGCCGCCCGCGACGGCGCCGAGCAGATTGCCTCGGCGCGAGCCGACGCGCTGGACCTGGTGGCCGCGGCTCGCGCGGAGGGATTCGCGGTCGCCGACGACGGCTCGGTCACCGGAGGCGCCACGTCACCATTGCTGGTTTCGTTGTCCGGGGGCAGTCCGGCGGTGACCTGCGACGTATTGACGGCGCGGATCACGGAGGCCCTCGACCGGTTGGGTGCAGCCGATGCCGACACCGCCAAGGACATCGTCGAGGCGTTGAACCCACCGCATGCTCCGCCGGCGCCGACGGCCCCGGCCGGGGGCTGGCCGATTCCACTGGCCGACGTCGTCTCGGGCTGGTCGGCGATCGGCCAGGACCGGATCGCAAACCAGATCACCGCGATGACACCCGAACAGCGCCAACGCCTTATCGACGAATTCCCCAAGCAGGTCGGCAACACCGATGGTGTGCCGTGGGCCATGCGGATCGCCGCCAACCGGGTCAACATCGCACAGGCGATTGCAGACGAACGCCGCGAGGGCAACCCGGGGTCGCAGGGGCGCGTCGCGTTCTACCAGGGTCTGCTCGGGGAGGTCGACGACCCAGCCCGCACCGGCCGCCGGGTGGATCGCCAGATTCTTGCGTTCGACCCCGACCGGGCCTCGCTGATCGAGCTCAACGGCAGCCTGGCCACCGCCAAGAGTGTCGCCGTCATGGTTCCCGGGCTGAACACCACGATCGAGGATTCGGCGGCGAACACCAAGACGGCGAGGCGATTCGTGTCCGCCACCCGCGGCGAGGTCGCGGCCATCACCTATCTGGGTGGTCCGTTCCCACGCGGTGAGAACGTCGCGGGAGTCGTCGACGCGGCGGATCCGCGCTACGCCCTGGAGATGGCGCCACGCCTGGTGGCGTTCAGCGAAGACGTAGACCGTACGGTCGACGCCACCGGCCGCGACATCCCCGTCACCTACATCGGCCACTCCTACGGCGGCTCCATCATGGGAACCGCCGAAGTATTCGGGCTGACCGCCGACCGCACGCTGTACCTGGCCGCCGCGGGAGCCGGCGTCGGCGTCGACGATCCATCCGACTGGCACAACCGCAACCCCGACGTGCTGCGATTCTCGATGACCGCGCCCGGCGACTTCATCCAAGCGGTGCAAGGCAGTCCGGCCAGCCCGCACGGCGCCGACCCCGATGACATGTCTGGCGTAATCCATTTGGCGGCAGGTGATTACGACGACGGTCGACTTATGGCTGGTCCGCAGGCGCACAGCGACATCGTCAATGTGCCGTCGGACTCCTGGCGGAACATCTTGGCGGTGATCACCGGCGATTCGTCAACTCTGCACAAAGCGGGTTGAGGATTGGCAAGATTTGACCAATGTCGTCACGTGGCTCACCGGTGGACGGGTTCCGGTTGGCGTTCGACCGGCACGGGTCGGCCGGCGCGCCGCCGGTCGTGCTGCTGCACGGCTGGCCGGGCAACCGCCATGACTATCGCCGTGTCGTCCCGCTGCTCGCCGATGCCGCCGACATCATCGTTCCCGATCTGCGCGGTTTCGGCGGCTCGGACAAGCACGAGGTGGCGGTCCAGCACTTCTACAGCGCCAGCGCCCAGGCGAGCAGTGTGGTGGGACTGATCAATGAGCTGGGCCTCACCGATGTCGTGCTCGCCGGCTACGACGTCGGCAGCCGCGTCGCGCAGAGTGTGGCACGCATGTATCCCGAGCTGGCCAAGGCGCTGGTGCTGTCACCGCCACTGCCCGGCGCCGGCGAGCGTGTGCTCACCGCGCAGGCACAGGGTGAGTTCTGGTATCAGGCTTTCCACCAGCTTCCGCTCGCCGCTCAGCTGATCGACGGAAACCCCGACGCCGTCCGAGAATACTTGCGGCACTTCTGGAGTCACTGGTCTGGCCCGAATTTCGCTCTCTCCGAAGACGATCTGGATCGATTGGTAGCCGATTACGCCCTGCCGGGCGCATTCACGGCTTCTATCGCCTGGTACCGCGCCGGTGCCGGGACGATCGCGCAGTCGCTCATCGAGTTGCCGCCCGACGGGGCCATCAAGATTCACTCACCCACGGATGTGCTGTGGCCGGACCATGATCCGCTGTTCCCGCCCGAGTGGGCGGACCGGTTAGAGCACTACTTCACCGATGTGCGGCTTCATTTGGCCGACGGTGCCGGGCATTTCACTCCGCTGGAGTGCCCCGAGCAATTCGCGGAGCTCATTCTGGTTCAACAGCCGACGTAGTTCACCGACACGTTCACGGCGAGCCCGCCGGTCGACGTCTCCTTGTATTTCGAACTCATATCGCGTCCCGTGGCGCGCATGGTGGCGATCACCTCGTCGAGGCTGACGCGGTGGACGCCGTCGCCGCGCAGCGCCATGCGCGCCGCATTGATGGCCTTTCCTGCAGATATCGCGTTGCGTTCGATGCACGGGATCTGGACGAGTCCCGCGATCGGGTCGCAGGTCAACCCCAGGCTGTGCTCCATCGCGATCTCGGCCGCATTCTCGACCTGTTCCGGTGTGCCGCCGAGGATTTCGGCCAGTCCGCCTGCCGCCATCGATGACGCGGAGCCGACCTCCCCCTGGCAGCCGACCTCGGCTCCGGAAATGGATGCCCGCTCCTTGTAGAGCGATCCGATGGCACCGGCTGTGAGCAGGAAACGCACGGCCACGTCGTCCGCATCCGATGCGCCCGCCTCGCTGTAGTGCACTGCGTAGTGCAACACCGCGGGGATGATGCCGGCGGCGCCGTTGGTCGGCGCGGTCACGATGCGCCCACCCGACGCGTTCTCCTCGTTGACGGCGAGCGCCACCAGGTTCACCCAATCCTCGGCGAAGCGCGGATCACGGTGGGGGTCTTCCTGACTGAGGCGTTGATGCCACTGCCCCGCGCGCCGGCGCACCTGCAGCGCTCCGGGCAGCAACCCGGTGCGGCCGATGCCGCGCTGCTCGCATTCCACCATGACGTCACGCAGATGAAGCAGCTTCGTGCGAACCTCCTCGGGACTGCGCCTGCGCCGCTCGTGGGCGAGCATCACCTCGCTGATCGACCTGCCGGTGCCTGAAGCGAGCGCGAGCAGTTCTGCGGCCGACGAGAACGATTTGTCGTCCTCGTCGGCAATGACGGGTTCGGTGGCAGCCTCGCCTTCGGTGACGACGAATCCGCCCCCGATGGAGAAGTAGGTCTGCCGATGAAGCGTTCTGTCGTCGGCGCCGTACGCAGTGAGCGTCATGCCGTTGGGGTGGAAGTCCAGCACCGTGCGGGTGTACAGCGCGATGTCGTCCTCGGACAGGGCGATGGGTACTCGACCGCCGAGCATGATCTTGCCGGTGTTGCGCAGGCGCTCACGCCCGGCGTCCATCTCCTCAGTCTCGATGGTTTCCGGGCGGCACCCCTCGAGCCCGAGCAGCACCGCCGGCAGCGTGCCGTGGCCACGGCCGGTCGCCGCGAGCGACCCGTACAGCTCCACCCGGACATCAACGACCCGGACGAGCACACCCATCGCGTCGAGATCGGCGATGAAGTCCGCGGCCGCCCGCATCGGGCCGACGGTATGTGAACTGGACGGACCGATGCCGACCTTGAAGAGCTCGAAAACACTGATGGTCACTAAAAGTCCCCCTTGCTACAGCTGCGGGTATAGCGGATAACGCTCGGCGAGCTCGCCGACCGCGCGGGCCAGCTTCGCGGTGTCCGCGTCGGGCGCGGCAATCAGGCATTGAGCGATCAGATCCGCCACGGTGGCGAAGTCGTCGGCCTGGAAACCTCGAGCCGCAAGGGCCGGCGTGCCGATGCGCAGACCGGACGTCACCATCGGTGGGCGCGGATCGAACGGAACCGCGTTGCGGTTCACGGTGATGCCGATCGCCGCCAACCGGTCTTCGGCCTGCCGCCCGTCGATGTCCGCGTTCCGCAGGTCCACCAGCACGAGGTGCACGTCGGTACCGCCGGTGAGCACGGTGATCCCCGCGTCGCGGACGTCGGGTTGGCACAGCCGCTCGGCGAGGATCTTTGCGCCGTCGATGCAGCGCAGTTGACGCTCAACGAAGTCGGGCCGGGCGGCCATCTTGAAGGCCACCGCCTTGCCTGCGATGACATGTTCTAGCGGTCCGCCCTGCTGACCCGGGAAGACCGCCGAGTTGAGCTTCTTGGCGATGTCCGCCTCGTTCGTGAGGATGATTCCGCCGCGCGGGCCGCCGAGGGTCTTGTGCGTGGTGGACGTGACCACGTGGGAGTACGGCACCGGCGAGGGGTGCAGCCCGGCAGCCACCAGGCCCGCGAAGTGGGCCATGTCGACCATCAGGTAGGCGCCCACTTCGTCGGCGATTTCTCGGAATCGGGCGAAGTCGAGGTGGCGGGGGTAGGCCGACCAGCCCGCAATGATCATCTGGGGCCGGTGCTCGCGGGCGGCCTCGGCCACCTGATCCATGTCGATCAGGTAGTCTTCGCGCGAAACCCCGTACGCAGCAACCTGATACAGCTTGCCCGAGAAGTTCAGCCGCATCCCGTGCGTGAGGTGACCGCCGCAGTCGAGCGAGAGGCCGAGGATGGTGTCCCCGGGCTTGAGCAGTGCGTGCATGACCGCCGCGTTGGCCTGCGCGCCAGAGTGCGGTTGTACATTGGCGAATTTCGCGTCGAATAACGCCTTGATGCGATCGATGGCCATCTGCTCGATGACGTCGACATGCTCGCAGCCGCCGTAGTAGCGCCGGCCCGGATAGCCCTCGGCGTACTTGTTGGTGAGCACCGAACCCTGTGCCTGCATGACGGCCCGCGGCGCATGGTTCTCCGACGCGATCATCTCCAGGCCGTTGCGCTGGCGCTCGAGTTCCTTGCCGATGAGCTCGGCGATTTCAGGATCGAAATCGACGAGGTGTTGGTCGAGAACACTCATACGAAAAGCTCCGTTCGTTCGGCCATCGGAAGCACCGCGAAAGGGCGCGGCGCGGTCACATTTTCCTGAATACCAGATCGACGATAACTGATATATCAGAGT
>CAWDAC010000015.1:0-84945 GCA_963800125.1 uncultured Actinomycetota bacterium
TTGGCCAGCATGGGTGGCAGCACCCCCTCGCGGCCGAGGGAGAAGAAGTACCGGGCGACCGAGTTGTGGAAGGAGAGAAGTGCCGCGAACAGGCTGGTCACGAACAGCACGGTGGCAACATCGGCGAACCACTTGCCGACGTTCTGCTCGGCGTAGACAAACAACAAACCCGCGGTGAGCTCCTGGGACCTGCTGATGATCTGGGTCTTGCCCACCGCCATCACGGTCGCCCAGGCCGAAACGGCGTAGAACACGCCGATGATGATGACCGCGGTGTAGGTGGCGCGGGCAACGGTCTTCTGCGGGTTCTTACACTCCTCGCCATAGATCGCGGCAGATTCGAAGCCGACGAACGACGCGGTGACAAAGCAGAGCGCGGCGCCCAACGCGCCCGGGCTCAGCGCGGCCGGTAGGAACGGCTCGATGGTCAGACCCTCGGCGGGCTTGGCGATCCCGGCGATGTCGAAGCCGAGGACGACCAGGGACTCCAGAATCAGGAACAAGGCGAGCACGCGGGCGTTGAGGTCGACCTGCAGCTGGCCGAGGATCGCGATGATGGCCACGGTGACCAGAGCGCTGATCCACCACGCCACATGCACGCCGAGGAACTGCTCCAACGCTGCCGACGCGGCAAACCCGTAGAGGCCGAAGATGCCGACCTGCATGGCGTTGTAGGCGACCAGGGCGACGAGCGCGGTCGCCACGCCCCAGGCCTGGCCGAGGCCCTTGCTGACGTAGGTGTAGAAGGCACCCGAGTTAGCCACATGCCGGCTCATCGCGGCGTAGCCGACCGCGAAGACGAGCAGGATGACCGCGATGATGACGTACACGAGCGGGATACCGAGCAGGTTTGTGACCGCAAAGCTAGTGGGCACGCCGCCGGCTACGACGGTCAGCGGTGCGGACGCGGCGACCACGAAGAACACGATGTCCGCGACTCCGAGTGAGCGGCGCCCCAGGTGTGCCGCCTTCGCCGCCTCCGTGACGTCCTGAGCTCCGTCGCTGTTAACAGCCATGGGGACCTCCGACTTGGGTTTCGCCCTCGGCGGGCACCGAGTACAGTGGAATCGTACGGATCCAAACGATCGTGTCAAGGGGTTTCGAGGAGTCAATCGCTGTGGGCCATGACTTATCTCCGAGCCAAACGCGACTTTCGGACCCAAACGACCCGCGATTACTATGCGTTCCATGCCGGACCCACGCACGCTCGCCGAAACCGAGTCGGCGATGAACCGCCACATCGAAGGGATGGAGATCGACTTCGCTGCCGCGCACACGGTCTCGAGCCTCTACCGCGCCGCCAACGCCGTCCGAGCGCACATCACCAACGCGGTGCTGCGCCAGTATGACCTGACCTGGAGCGGCTTCGTTGTGATGTGGGTCGTGTGGATCTGGGACGGGATGGAGACCCGGCACGTCGCCGAGAGCGCGGCCATCTCCAAGGCGACGCTGACAGGCGTGATGAAGACGCTGGAAAGCCGCGGCTGGCTCATCCGCGAGAGTTCGGTCGCCGACCGTCGCCTGGTGCAGCTGCGGTTGACCCAATCTGGCATCGACCTGATGACCGAGCTCTACCCCAAGTTCAATGCGGCGGAGTCCGACGTGGTGCGGCAGCTGTCGGCCAGGTCTAAGGCCAGCCTGGCCAGGGACCTGCGCAGCATTGTCCGCACCGTCGAGGCTAACGGCGTCCCGGCGAACGGAGTGGGTGCCTGAGGGGTGCTCAGCGCGCCGCGTCAACGAATGCTCGAAAGATGCTGGCCTGCACAGGATCAGTGTCCGCGGAGTCCTCGGGGTGCCACTGGACGCCGAGATACCAGCCCTCGTGGCCGTCGATGGTGACGGCCTCGATCGTCCCGTCCGAGGCGTGCGCGGCAGGCCGCAGCCCCTGACCGAGCACACCCAGGCACTGATGGTGATAGCAGGAGATGGTTAACCGGTCGCCGTCGACGACCTTGCGCAGCGGCGACTCGGCGTCCAACTCGATGTCGTGCACAAGGTGGCGGTGGTCCCGACCGGTGGCCTCGGTCATGTCCTGCACCAGGTCGCCGCCGCGCGCCACATTCACCACTTGGTTGCCGCGGCAGATGGCGAGCAGCGGGATGCCGTCGCGTAGCGCCCAGCGGCCCAGCGCCAGGTCGAATGCGTCCTGTTCCTCGTCGACACCGTACAACGACTCATGCGCCTGCTGGCCGGACCAGCGGGCCGACATGTCTCCGCCGCCGGGCAGCAGGATCGCGTCGGCCATCCCGAACCGTTTCGCCACGGCGTCGACCAGGGCGTCGTCGAGGACCGCGCCCGGTGCGTCTGGGTGCACAGTCAGTGGCTCACCGCCGGCCGCCCACACGCTTTCGACGAGCTTGGCGGCGTTCACCTCGGCCCGGTGCCGCAAGACAGTCGCGCCCTCCGAGAAGCGGGCCGGGATGACGACGATCGGCCGGGACCGCCGCAGTCCACTCCTCGGCTCATCCATAGTTGATCCAGGTGGTCTTGAGGTCGGTGTACTCGTCCATCGCATGACGGGATTTGTCGCGCCCCGACCCGGATAGCTTGACGCCGCCGAACGGCACGTTCATGTCGCCTTCCTCGTAGCAGTTGACCCAGACCGTGCCGGCCTTGAGCGCGCGGGAGATCCGGTGCGCGGCGCCCAGGTTGTCCGTCCAGACGGCCGCCGCGAGCCCGAAGGGCGTGTCCTGCGCGACCCGCAACGCCTCGGACTCGTCCGTGATCACCTGCACGGTCAACACCGGACCGAAAAGCTCCTCGCGGACTAGGACGTTGTCCGGCCCGGCGCCGGTGACCACGGTCGGCTCCAGGTAGGCCCCACCTGTATCGGCCAGCACCTGGCTGCCGCCATGGCGCAGGATCGCGCCCTGCGCCTGGTCCGCCGGCAGCTGGGCCTGGATCCGGTCCAGGCTCCGCCGGTCGACCAGGGGCTCCATCTGGGTGGTGGCGAGCAGCGGGTCTGCGGGAAACCATGTCGCCGACGTCTCGACGATCCGCTGGACGACGCGATCTGCCACGTCCTCGTGCACCACTAGGCGGGAGCCGGCTGTGCACATCTCGCCGGAGTTGAAGAAGATCGCCCAGGCCGCCGTGTCCGCGGCGGCATCCAGGTCCGGGGCGTCGGGAAGGATGATGTTGGGCGATTTGCCGCCCAGCTCCAGGAATACGCGCTTGAGATTGCTGTCCGCCGCGTAACGGAGGAAGTGGCGACCCACCGCGGTGGATCCCGTAAAGGTCAGGACGTCGACGTCCGGGTGCTCACCGAGCGCCCGGCCAGCCACCAGGCCGTCGCCGGACAGCACATTGAACACCCCCGGCGGCAGTCCCGCCTCCGAGCCGAGCTGGGCCACCCGCTGCATGGACAGCGGCGACTGCTCGGCCGTCTTGAGGACCACGGTGCAGCCGGCAGCCAGCGCCGGAGCGAACTTCCAGCCGCCCAGCGTGAGCGGGAAATTCCACGGCACGACGGCTGCGACGACCCCGGCCGGCTCCCGGGTCACCAGCGACAGCTCCCCCTCGACCGTCGGGGTGACCTCGCCCGACCTCTTGTCGGCCAGCTCACCGTAGAAGCGTAGGCAGCGGGTGAGCGCGCGTAGTTCGATCCGCCAGGCATGGCTGATCGGCTTGCCCATCTCGAGGGAGACCAGTAACGCGAGCTCGTCGCGGTGCTGCTCCACCAGGCCGGCGAAGCGCTGCAGGATCTCGCCGCGCTCCCGCGCGGGCAGCCGCGGCCACGGCCCTTCGTCGAACGCCCGGCGCGCGGCGGCCACGGCCACATCGACGTCCTTCTCGTCCGCCCAGCCCAGCTCCACCACGGTGGCGCCGTCCCGCGGCGAGAGCACAGCTCGCACCGACCCACTCATCGCCGGGCGCTGCTCGCCGTCCACGAACATCCCCCACGGCGCCTGCAGTGCGTCGGCGCGGTGCACCCAGTCGACGCTGGTGACGGGGTCCGGTTGCCCGATAGGAGCGTTCACGGCACGCCTTCCTCTAGGTCCCGGCCGTCGTGCGATGCCGGGTCAGTAGTTTTCACCGTTGGTCAGTGGGTGTTGGACAGGTCCGGTTTGCGGATGCCGCGGAACTCCCAGTCGCCACCCTTGGCCGTGGACAGCACTTCCTCGCTCTCCGTGGGTTGCGCGCCCACGTCTGAGCGGATGGGTGTCGGCCCCTCCACGATGTGGTTACGCAGCGTGCCGAGGCCCTCCACCTCCACGT
This sequence comes from uncultured Actinomycetota bacterium, assembly GCA_963800125.1. Lineage (GTDB taxonomy): Bacteria > Actinomycetota > Actinomycetes > Mycobacteriales > Mycobacteriaceae > Mycobacterium. Next base: position 4,219 of record CAWDAC010000015.1, read on the forward strand.
CGACCACGTCGCCGGGGTAGACGGTGCGCGAGATGGCCGGGGTGCCGGACAGCAGCACGTCGCCGGGCTGCAGGGTGATGGTCCGCGCGATGTCGGCGACGAGATAGTGCATGTCCCACTTCATCTCGTCGGTGTTGCCGTCCTGCTTGACCTCGCCGTTGACCAGGGTGCGAATCTGCTTGTGCCGGAAGTCCCACCCTTCGACCAGGCCCGGTCCGATGGGGCACAGCGTGTCGGCGCCCTTGACACGCAGCATCGAGCCGGAGTCGGTGTCGCGGAAGTCGTGCAGCCCATAGTCGTTGCCGATGGTGTATCCGCGGATGTAGTCACCTGCCTCCTCGGGGGAGATGTTGCGCGCAGTCCGACCGATGACGATGGCGATCTCGCCCTCGTAGTTCAGCCACTTGCATCCAAGGGGCCGCACGACCGCCGACCCGTGGGCGTTGAGCGCCGATACCGGTTTGTGAAAGTAGGTCGGCGCCGGGGGCAGTCGGGTCATCATTTCCTGCACCCGCGACGAGTAGTTCAGGTGGACGCACACGATCTTGGAGGGCACGACGGGCGGCAAGTGCTGCGCGTCGTCGACGCCCACCTCCCGGCCGTCGTGGGCCACCAACGTGTCGCCCTGCCGGACCACGTCGACTATGTTGCCGTCCAACAGGATTCGGCGCGTCTCGCGATAACTCATGACTATTCCTCCGGTGGGGTAGCAGTTCAGCCGGCAGCGGTGAGTTCTGGTCCGGCGTTCTGGCGGATGAAGTCGGCGTCCTCGGGGGTCCTTCTCGGCCGCGGGAAGCCGCCCTCGGGCGGGTCGAACCACAGGTGCACCTGGCCGGTGCCGATCGAGTTCTCGTACTCGCCGTACTGGCGCGACGTTGCGCGGCAGTCACCCTCGCCAAGCGCGCCGATCATCATCAAGTAGTGGCCGAATCTGGCTTCGGGCTTGAACCGATAGAAGTCCGGCATGGTTTCGAGTACCCGGGCATGGTCGCCCTCGCGGAACCACTCGAGGCGCTCGAAGTCGGCGGCCGCGGCGTCGGCGGTGAAGATGTGTTCGACGCCCGCCGCCTCGTGATCGCGCAGCTTGCGCAGCGGCCAAAACGTGTGGGAGAGCGCGCCGGACGCGATCAGCACGACTTTGCGATCGGACTCGGCGATCGCGTCGCCGAGGGCCCGGCCGAGCCGCAGGTTGTCTTCGGTGTCCGCGGTCTGGCAAACCCCGATCGAGATCCACCGCTTGTCCGGCAGGCCCTGGCCGAGGAATTCCCACACGTTGGTGGTCGCATAGAAGATCGGCAGGTGATCGTCTTCGATCGCGGTGATCCAGGTGCTGTGCTGGTCTGCCTTCGCAGCGATCAGGTGCGCCAGCTCCGGGTCGCCCGGAAAGTCGTACGGCCGCTGGGACATTCCCCGGGGCAGCTCTTCGGAGGTGAAGAGCCCGTGTCGTCGCTCCTGCGCGGTGACGACGAACTCCACAGTCGTCGCCCAATGCGAGTCCAGGACGACCACCGTGTCGTAGTCGAGGGTTTCGAAGACTTCCTTGCGCAGTTGCTCCAAGGCTGCCGGAAGTGAGCTGTCCTCCCCGTGGTTGAGCTCGCGGCGGATCTTTTCCGGTAACACGATCGTTGGGACGTGCGCGATAAGGGCCGCGCCGACCACCTCACCCATTGGCGTTCCTTACTTTTCGGTGTTCCACCCGTTGGGGGCGAATACGGTGTTCTTGATGTCGCTGTAGAAGTCGAAGGACCAGATGCCGCCCTCGCGGCCGATTCCGGACTTGCCGTTGCCGCCGAAGGGTGCGCCCAGGTCGCGGACGAAAAAGCAGTTGACCCAGACGGTTCCGGCGTTCAGCGCGAGGCTGACCCGTTCGGCGCGCTCGGGATCGCCGGTGACCAGCGTCGCCGCCAACCCGAAGCGGGTGTTGTTGGCCATGGCCACGCCTTGTTCCTCGGTGCCGAAGGTCTGCACGGTGAGCACCGGCCCGAAGACCTCTTCGGTGAGGATCTCGCTGCCCTCGGCCGCGTCAGCCAGGATGGTCGGGGCGTAGAACAGCCCGCCGAGTTCCTCGTTGGGACCGCCGCCGAGGACGGCGCGCGCGCCGGCCGCCTTGGCCCGGCTGACGAAGCCGTCGACCCTCTCGAAGTGCGGCCGGCTGACCAGCGCACTGACGTCGGTCGCCTCGTCCCGAGGGTCGCCCTGCACCAGGGTGGCCGCTTTGGCGCGGACGCGCTCGAGGAACTCCTCGGCGATGCCGTCCTGCACCAGTATCCGAAACGCGCCGAGGCATACCTGTCCGGCGTTGTCGAACTGCTCGACGGCCAGGTTCACCGCGAGGTCGAGGTCCGCGTCGTCGAAGACCAGCAGTGGCGACTTGCCACCCAGCTCGAATGACAGCGGCACGATGTTCTTCGCCGCCGCCTCGGCGATGACCCCCGCGGTTGGCACCGAGCCGGTGAACGAGAGCCGCCGGATGTCGTCGTGCCGGGTGAGCGGCGCGCCCGCCTCGCGACCGGTGCCCTGGACGACGTTGAACACACCGTCCGGCAGCCCGGCCTCCTTGGTGATGTCGGCGAGCAGGGACGCGGTCAGCGGCGCCCACTCCGGCGGCTTGAGCACCACCGTGTTACCGGCCGCGAGCGCCGGACCGATCCGCCAGGTGGCCAGCATGAGCGGCGCGTTCCACGGCGTGATGATGGCGGTGACCCCGGCCGGGTGGTAGGTGAATCGCTCGCGGTGCCCGCGGATCTCCTCGTCCGGGTGTTCGAGCTTGTGCAGGTAGTCGGCGAAGTAGCGGAAGTTCATCGCGACGCGGGGCATGACCCCACGCCGGTGCGAGCGCAGCAGCGAGCCGTTGTCGCGGGTCTCAACCCGCGACAGGTCCTCGGCCCGCTTGTCCACGCCGTCCGCCACCGCTCGCAGCAGCTCGGCCCGCTCGGGGCGGGACATCGCAGCCCACGCGGGAAATGCGGCGCGCGCGGCCGCGACGGCAGCGTCTACCTCCCGCTGACCACCGGCGTGCACCTTGGCGATGACCGTCTCGTCGATCGGTGAGATGTCGTCGAATGTGGTGGCCGAAGCTACCCGCTGTCCGCCGATCCAGTGCCTGGTGTCAACGGACACATCCTCGACGCTCGCGACATCGGCACCCGAATTGCTCTGCACCGGCTTGCTCATCGGGTCGCCTCGGCAATCGTGCCCCGCGGGGTCAGCGTCGCCAGCGACCGGCCGCCGTTCCAGACGACGCCCACCTGGCGGTAGTAGCCGCCGATGATCTCGTCGACGGCGAGCCGGGACAGTTCTTCGGTCGGCGAGTCGAAGAGCCGTAGCTCGACGTCGCCGGTCCAGGCCGGCCCCGCCTCGAATTCGCTTGCGCCGGACTCGATCAGCTCGGCGTAGGCGTCGGGGGCGTCGGCCTCGATCCCGGGGAAGATCCGGTGGTGTGCCATCTTGTGCGCGTTCACGAATCCGTTGGTCTCGGACTCTTCGCGCAGGGTGAGGACAGCTTCGGCCAGCCGTCGGTCGCCGGCGGCCAGGGTGGCGCCGAAGACACCGCCGGCACCGACCTGGGGTGCACCCTGGGCGAACGGGTGTGGGCGGGTCTGCCACATGGAACCAAGTTTCTTGGGGTAGCCCTGATGGATGCCGCGGCCGATGGCGAAGTCCTTGTCGACCCAGATGTACACGCACCGTGAGTAGGTCTGGTTCTGGAATGAGCAGCGGACAACCACGAACGCCTCCTTGTACTGCGCCCGCACCGGATCGAGCAGCTCCTCGCGGCTGCTGGAGCAGGACTGCCAGTCGGCCCAGATGAGCGCCACGGCCCCGGGGTCCTCCTCGGCCAGCTCCAGTGGGGCCGGCAACAGCTCGGCGACCCGCGCGGGATCGGTGCGGTACTCAACGGTGAGCAGGTCGCCGGAGTAGTACCACGGTGGCGACGGGATGAGGGAGGAGCGGCCACCGGCCGTCCGGGGATAGAAGAACCCCTTCACTTCGGTCATCTGCGTTCCTGCTCTCGAATTGGTTCAGAGAAGATCGTTCGGGTCCGTACGATAGCGAATTCCGGGCTGATTGCCTAGCCCTTGCGCAATATGCGGAACATGCTTATTGTTTGGACCCAAACGATTGGAGTGCGCCGTGCCCAAGCCCACACCCGTCCCGTTGGCGGAAGTAGACCTCTCTGACCTCGACGCCTTCGCGCGCAACGAGGCATGGGGGATGTTCGACACGTTGCGTCGGGAAGACCCCGTGCACTGGAACGAGGAGCGCGACATGGGCTCCGGCTTCTGGGCGGTCACGCGGTACGAAGACGTCTGTGCGGTCGACAAAGACGCCGAGACGTTCACTTCGACCAAGTTCGTCAACCTCGAGGAGGTCGACGAGGACCTGATGGACGTCCGCCGGTCGATCCTGGAAACCGACGGCCCCCGCCACCGTGCGCTACGCAAGCTCATCCACCGGGAGTTCAGTGCGGGCAATCTCATGCGCAATTACGAGGAGTTCCTGCGCGGACTGACCAGGCAGACGGTAGACGAGGCGCTGCAGAGCACTGAGTTCGACTTCGTGAAGAAGATCGCTGCCGATTTCCCGATCCAGGTGTTGGCCCGGCTGCTCGACGTGCCGTCCAGCGACACCGACCAGCTGATCGACTGGGGCAACCAGATGGTCGGCAACACGGACCCGGACTACACGGACTATCTGATCACCGACGCGGACAGCGAAAAGTACAAGCAGTATCCGTTCCGCACTCCCGTCTCCCTCGATGTCTTCGAATACGGCCGCGAGCTGGCGAGAAAACGCAAGGGCGGTGACGGCACCGACCTGGTGAGCATGCTCGTCAACAAGCAGCCTGAGGACGGTCAGCCGTTGTCCGACAGCGACTTCGACAACTACTTTCTGCTTCTGGTCATCGCGGGTAACGAGACCACGCGACACGCCATCAGCCAGTCGATGCTCGCGCTGATCGAGAACCAGGATCAGCTGCGCAAGCTGCAGGACGATCCGAGTCTGATCCAGCCGGCCGTCGAGGAGATGTTGCGCTGGGCCTCGCCGGTGTACCACTTTCGCCGGACCGCGACCCGCGACCTGGAGATGGGCGGCAAGCAGATCAAGGAAGGCGACAAGGTCGTCATGTGGTTCGCCTCAGCCAACCGGGACGAGTCGGTGTTCGATGACCCGTACCGGTTCGACGTCACCCGCCAGGACGTCGCGCACGTGACATTCGGTAAAGGCAGCCCGCATCTGTGCCTGGGCAACATGCTTGCCCGGATGGAGATCCGGCTGATGTTCGAGGAGCTGTTGCCGCGGCTGAAGTCGATCGAGCTCGGCGGTGAGGTGACCCGCGTGCGGAGCAACTTCGTCAACGGCATCAAGCGGTTCCCCGTTGCGGTCACGCCCGCCTAGGCGCGGGCGCCCTTGCCGCTAACGGGCTTGTGGCGAAAAGTAATTCGCTATATCGTTTGGATCCGAACGATTTACTCCGGTACTTGCTAAGGGATGGTGAGATGGCCCAGACCACGGGGACCACGCGGACCATCGTGCGTGAGCACGAAGCCGAGTTGCTGGTCCAGAAGGCAGAGGTGGTGGCCGAGGACGTCGTGGCGCTCACTCTGGTCAGCCCCGCCGGTGAGACCCTGCCATCGTGGTCGCCCGGCGCCCACATCGACCTCGTGCTCGCCGACGACCTCGTCCGGCAGTACTCGCTGTGTAGCTCTCCCGGGGAGGACGGCGCCTGGCGCATCGGAGTCCTGCGCACCCCGGACAGCCGCGGGGGGTCGCAGCGGGTGCACGACACGCTGACCGAGGGCGCCACCGTGACCATCCGGGGGCCGCGCAATCACTTTCCGCTGGTGGCCACATCGACCTACCTGTTCATCGCCGGCGGCATCGGCATTACCCCGATGCTGCCAATGATCGCCCAGGCTGAGGCCGCCGGCGCCAACTGGCGGCTGCTCTACGGCGGCCGGCACCGCGCCTCGATGGCGTTTCTCCCCGAATTGGCCCAGTACGGCGATCGGGTGACCGTCGTCCCGCAGGACGAGGCCGGCTTCCTCGACCTCGACGGCGTGCTGGGCACACCGCAGGAGGGAACGCTGGTGTACTGCTGCGGCCCTGAGGGGCTGCTCTCCGCGGCGGAGGCCAAGTGCGCGAAGTGGCCCTCGGGCAGCCTGCACCTGGAGCGGTTCTCGGCCAAGCCGCAAGAGATTTCGGATGTTCTCGACGAGAGCTTCGAGCTCGTGCTGCAGCAGACCGGCGTCAGTGTCACGGTGCCTCCGGACGTCAGCGTCTTCCAGGCGGCACTCGACGCCGGTGCCAACGTGCTCGGCTCTTGCATGGAGGGAATCTGTGGCACCTGCGAAACCGAGGTCGTCGAGGGCGACGTCGACCATCGCGACTCCGTCCTCAACGAGGAGGAGCGGGCTGCCAACGAGTTCATGATGATCTGCGTGTCCCGTTGCAAATCAAAGCGGCTCGTCCTCGACATCTAGACGTGCCCGCCCACCGAACCGCCCGGAATACCGGACACCGCACGAGAGGACCACGATGAGCCGCACCTCGGCCAGCATCCGGCGCCGCGGTACCACCTACCCGGTCAACACCTGGTACGTGATCGCCACCAAGGATGAGGTCAGCCGCCAGCCGCTGGCTCGACGGGCGCTGGAGACTCCGGTCGTGTTGTACCGCACGCAGGACGGGCAGGCGGTGGCGCTGGAGGACCGAGACGCCCACCGGCCCTACCCGCTGAGCCTCGGGCGGGTGGATGGCGACACGATCGTCTCCGGCTACTCAGGATTCGCCTACGCACCCGACGGCGCCTGTGTGCACGTGCCCACCCAGCCCCACGTGCCGATCGGCGCCCGGGTGCGGGCGTTCCCCGTCGTGGAGCAGGACGGCCTGGTCTGGGTCTGGCTCGGTGTCGCACCGCTGGCGTCCAGGCGTAACCCGCCGCGTACGCCCTGGCTGACCGAGGACGGCTGGACGACATTGGGCGATGAGTGGGACACCCAGGCGAACCTGCTGTTGTTGCACGAGAACTTCGCCGACATCACTCACGTCCCGGTGGTGGACCCCTTCATCGCCCCACCGGTGCTCGCGGGAGAGCCGCCTGCCCTCGAGGTCGAGGTCAGTGAGACCTCGGTGTCGTTCAGCCGCGATTACCCGCCCGCGCGGCTGACCGGGTGGCACGCCGACGCGCTGGGCCTGTCGTCGGACACGGAACACGCCCAGCGTGAGGAGGGTGCGTTCGTCACCCCTGGCCTCTGGGCGGATGCCTGGCACGTCTACGTGGACGGCGGATCCCCGCGCACCTTCCGGTTCACCCACGCGGTCACCCCGGTGTCGGCGCGCCAGACCCGGCACGTGTGGCGGGTCAGTCGCAACTTCGCGTCCGGGCCCGAGGTGTCCGAACGGCTGCTGCCGATCTTCACCGCGTACTACCGGCGGGTCCAGCAGATCCTGGAGACGATGCAGCAGGTCATCGACAGCGACGGCCCCCGTGACGAGGTCAGCGTCAACTCCGATGCCGCCGCCCTGCAGGTGCGCCGCATCGTCAACCGACTGATCACCGAGGAACGCATGGCCTGAGCCGGGAGCCGCACTTCGGCGGGCCGCACCGGTCGTTTCGACACGTACTTGACGTCGGAACTCGGCCGCGCGCCCGAGCCACCATCCGGCGACGCCTCACTGACAAGCGGATGGCCCTCGTCCACGGTTTCGTTCGTGCCCGAACGATTTACATTATGCTGACTGCCATGCGCATGCTCGGCATCCAGCACGACTTCGCCTTGCCCCTCGGACCAATCGGCGAACGCTTCGTCGACCGTGGGTACGACGTCACCCCGCATCTGGGTGGACGCGCAGAACTTCATCGACTCCGACTTTCCCGAGTTCAGCGACTTCGATGCGATCGTCCCGATGGGCGCACCGGTCTACGATCACTTCCAGATCGGTTGATGGTGTTGACCGAGATCGAGCAGCCGCGCCGGGCCGATGCGCCCGCCGGGCCTGTGCTCGGCATCTGCTTCGGTGGGCAGTTGTTGGCGCCGACTCGCGGCAGCGCCTGGTCTAAGTCACCCGCGTGCGCAGCAACTTCGTCAACGGCATAATGAAGCTCCCGGTGAGGGTCTTGCTGACGCAGGTCGAGCACTGATGGAACCCGGAGTCTGGGGGGACGAGTCTGAGATCGTGGCCGAGGTTGTCGGCCTGATCGCTCGCCGGATCACCCGGGCGTCAGACCCCAAGACGACCGCGAGACCGGCCTCCGAACTCGCCGCCGACGCGGGCCGGACGATCACCGCGGCCGGACTCGGAGCCACGGAAGTGCTGCGGATCTTCGAGGACGTCCTGGTTCCGGCGACGCGCGCCCAGGACGATCCGTACAACCTCGCGTACGTGCCGGCAGCCCCGACCAAGGCCGCTCGGGCCTTTGACGCCGCGGTCAGCAGTTTCAACATCTTCGCCGGCATCTGGGAGGCCGGCGCCGGCGCGATCTTCGCCGAGAACGAAGCCCTGGGGTGGCTGATCGAATTGCTCGGCTGGCCCGAGTCGGCCGGGGGTTGTTTCGTCTCTGGCGGCACGATCGGGAACCTCTCCGCGCTGGTCGCCGCCCGAAGCTATGTACGGCGGCAGCACGGACACGACGCCGCCCGGGCGATCCTGTGCACCGTCGACGCCCACTCCTCCATCATCGCGGCGGCCGTGGTGATGGACGTCGAGGTGATCGTGGTAGAGGAGGACGAACGCGGACATCTCACCGGGCCGGCCGCCCGCGCGGCCCTCGCCGAACACCCGGAGGTGTTTGCCGTCGTCGTCTCTGCCGGGACGACCAACGGTGGGGTGGTCGACGACATCGCCGACATCGCCGACGTCTGCACGCAGTTCGACGTGTGGCTGCACGTGGACGGTGCGTACGGAGGGGCAGGCCTGGCCGCCCCCTCGGTGCGCTGGCGCTTCGACGGCATCGAGCGTGCCCACAGCTTCATCGTCGATCCCCACAAGTGGCTGTTCGCGCCGTACGACTGCTGCGCCCTCATCTACCGCGATGTCGCCCTGGCCCGGGCGGCGCATGCCCAGCACGCCAGCTACCTGGACGCAGTCAACCGTGAGGTGTGGAACCCCGCCGACCTCGCCGTTCACCTGTCGCGCCGGGCCCGCGGCCTGCCGTTCTGGTTCAGTCTGGCGGTGCACGGCACCGATCGCTACACCGCGGCGATCGAGCAGACCCTGTCCACGGCGCGCGCGATAGCGGACGGGATCCGGACCGTGCCCACCCTTGACCTTTTGCTCGAGCCGGAACTGTCGGTGCTCATCTTCGAGCGGCCCGGCTGGACCGACGAGGACTATCACCGCTGGTCCACGCGTCTGGCGCAGGCGGGGCTCATCCTCTGTGTTCCGACTGTGTGGCAGGGCCGAACGACGTTGCGCCTCGCCCTGGTCAACCCGGCCACCCGAGCCGACCACGTGATCGACATCCTGCGTGAGACGACCGCCCCGGATCATCCCTAAGCCCCGAGCGAGCTCGTTGGCACGGCTGCGCAGACGGCAGCGGCCCGCGGTGATGGGTCGCGACTGTCACCCGCTCGGAGCGGCGGGGTCGCCTACGCGTTCGAGGAGACACTGCCAGGTGTGAGCACGATGTTCGTGCCGGTGTGCGGTGCGACTGGAGAGCTGACGGCGGTACTTTCTTTGACCGCACCCAGCATCCAGCGCACCCGGGACCGTGTCGACGAATTCGCGCGCCATCACTGTCGCAGCCGAGGTACCCAAGCTAATGGTCTGACGACCACAGATGGTGGCGTAGACGGCATCGGCCTGCACCGCGTAGGCGAGATCCAAGTCAGCCAGCCGCTTGATGCCGGCGGAGAGTCGTTGCCCCGTCGAGTTGGCCTGTAGGCGTTCGCACGCAACGCAGTACACCCATGCGGGCAAACAGACCTCGTCGTCTTGTCAGCACCTCGACCGAACGGCCGAGCATCACCGAACCCAACCCACGTATGAGGACGCTCGCTCCTCCTAGCTTCGCCCGATCTGCATGGTTCGGTGTGCGAATGCTGCTGGCGGCGTTTGTGTTTCACCAAGCTGAAGGAGGAGGAGGGCATCGCCTGCATCCTGGTGACACACGACATGGCATTCGCGGCTAAGGCGGCCGACCGCATCGCCTACTTCGAGAGCGGCGTGATCGCCGAGGAGGGCGATCCCCAGAAGCTTCTGTTCGATCCAGAAACCGAAGGACTGCGGAACTTCGTGGCAGCGGTTCGCTTCTGACATAACCACAACCTGGCTCATCGAAGCGCTCTGCATCTGATCATCTTCGCCGATGCCATGAGGCCTGCAGGCATCGACGACCCTGAAGTGTGGACGCGAAACAGGGCTTGCGGGATGTTGATGCCATCAACACCTTTCGCGTACCCGCACGTCGTTTCGCGTACTTTCGCGTCGTTTCGCGTACTCAATTTCTACGTTTCCGCAGGTCAAGGCAATTTCTGTACCGGATTCGATTCCCGGCAGCTCCACTAGAAGGTGACAGGCCAGGACGAAAGTTCTGGCCTGTTTCCTTTTCCCATCAACATCTCATAGTCACGGCGGAAGGTCAGGACGCATGGCCAGTCATACTGCTATTAAAGCGTGAAGACTCGCGGCTGAAGCGTGAAGACTCGCGCGTCGTAACCCCGGCATTTCTGGCCGTAATGGCCTCTGTGACACCGAGCGAGACGATGTCGTAGACCCCGCCGCGCATTCCGGTATCTCGATCACGAAGCCGATCCACCGGACCCAGTTGGGCACATATTGGGCACGAAGCTCGCTCCCGGGGAGCGGACATATGGCTATGGTCCATCCGCATGCGGCGTCGTTGGCCCGCGCGGTGTCCACGCGCTCGGGCATGGTGGCCGCAGGCCGTGTACAGCAAACGGTACCCGCGTTTCGCTGCTGGCCGACACGGCCAGCGCCCAGCCATCCGGGAATGTGGTCACCGCCGGCGGTGACGATGGGACCGGACCGCCGGCTGACCGCTTGGCTATGAGCCAACCGGTCGCGGCGTGTCCAAGGCGATCGAGTGTGTTAGCGGTCAGATCGGTGCGGAGGTGTCGCGTGCGCTGGCACCGCATGGTGAGCTGGTCGTCTACGGTGCGCTGTCCACGCACCGCCAAACCGATCCCGACAAACTCACTATCCCCATCTTCTTCGCGCGCTCACTGATCTACGAAACCAAGACCGTTCGGGGGTTCTGGCTGTTCCGCTGGTTCACCGAGAGCCCGAAGGATCGGATGGCCGCAGCGATCGACCGGACAGTTCAGCTCGCCGACAGCGGCGCGTTGCGCGTGCCCGAGGGCCAGCCGATCCCCGTCGAAAAGTTCAGCGAAGCCGTCTATTTGGCCGAAGCTCCCGCACACGGGGGCAAACCGCTCCTGGTGTTCGAACCGTAGCAGGCAGATGTGTCCGACAAACCCGAGCCGACGGCCTGCCAGCAGCCAATTTCCGCAGGTCAAGCCGGTAAAATGGATAGGTGAAGCACAACCGCCCTCGCATCGCAACGCCGGGCCACTAGCTCATAACCCAGAGATCGCCCGTTGTAACGTGAGCATCGGGAAATTGGTTCTCCGTGAGCGTGGCGCGAGGCGCCGCAGGTTGTCACGCCCGTTGCCGCGCGGAGCGCCGAACGCCCGCGCTAACCGTCGATCATTGCGGCAGCTCTTCGCCGGCCTGCTCGCGCACCATGTACTCGGCGTACCAGTCGGGCCAGTTCGGGTCGGCTTCCCCCGTCCGCGCTTCGTGCTCCCCGTGGGCGGCCGCGGCGCGCCGCAGCGCCTGCGACAGGTCGCTCGCCGACGCGTATGTAGTGTCGCCAGCGACACGCCCCGGCAGCCGCGTCGTGATCTCCTGGAACAGCCAGCCGTTGCCGTCCGGATCCCCGAACGAGGCGAACGAGCGGTAGCTCTCCCTACCTGCGTCCGGACCACCGACCCGGACCCGCCCAAACAAGTAGGGCTCATCCGGGCCCACGTACTCGTCGGCGGCGGGGTGGAACACCTCGCTGATCGCGACGTCGCGACCGAGTAACTCGGCGCGGGCGGCCTCGACGTCGGAGACGATCAGATACAGGCCCTGGGCGGAGCCGGGTGCCGCGGCGGTGACGTTCTCCCCGAAGATGACCGAACACCCGGAGCCAGGCGGCGTGAACTGGATCACGCGGAAGTCTTTACCGCTGCCGAAGTCGGCGTCGAGCCGCCACCCGAGCTTCCCGTAGAATTCCTTGGCGCGGTCGACATCGGAGACGGGGATGACGACGATCTCCAACTTCATGTCGACGCTCGCGTCGCTGTTTGGGTTTGTCATGCCTGCCTACCTTGTTGCGTGGGATGAACGTTGCGCTTTCACCCTTCCGTCGCGGATCAGGCCAGGCAAGTATCAGAACAGCCCGGATCACCCAGCTGGGCAGGAGCGAAGCGGTGTACCTGGTGTGCGCCGGGTCGTCTCACCGCAACGATCTGTGACGTGAAACCAACGCACGGTTAAACCGCGATCGACCATTGAGGGGGACACCCCGGGCGCCGCGTGGGACCACTTTGGGACCGCACGTTATGCGCGACAGCAGACGCAAAGACGATGCGCCGTACGTCGGGGCAGGTGGTGATTGCGATCTATGGGGCCACACCGGCGGGCTGGGTACTCCAGCGCGTTCGGCTGGCCGGCTCTAGCCCGCTCTGACCAGTTGAAACACATTCGTGTCAGCCGCAACTCCGTCTGCAAAGCGGAAGTCCCCGGACTTGCTCTCACCTCTGCCAATCCGCACTTGTTTCCGCAGTCAGCATTCAGTTTGTACGTCTGGTGTCACATGCGTGTGAGTTGACGCTGAACGCTTTCGAGGCTGGACTGCCTGTGGCACGGTGGTATATCTAAAGAACGATCAACGATTCTCAGCTGGTATTGCTTCACCCTGGACGTGCTGCAACCCGCAGATCGGCGACCCCCTCATCGGGCCCCGCCGTCAGCGCGAGGCGCCAGCCCGGATGTGGAGCAGAATCTTGAACACCAGCACACACAAATTGACTTCCATACGCTTTATGGCGGTAGCTGCGGTAGTCGCCGCATGCGTTGCGGCGTGCGGCTCGAGTTCGACGCCATCGTCGACCACGACGTCGGCCACGGCCACCGGCGTGGCCGGTTCCCCGGTCAACGTCGCTCTCGGCAACCAGCCGTCCGGCGCGGTGACGCTCAGCTGGGACCCCCAAACCAAGAACGTCAGCGCCAAGCTGCAGATGGTCGGCTTCACCCCAGGCAGCAGTCACGCGATGCACATCCACCAGGGCAGCTGCGCGTCACAGGGGGATGTCCTGGTCCCGTTTCCCGACGTGACCGCCAACGACGGTGGGGCGATCGACACCACCGTCACCAGCTCGCAGCCATCCGCCGCCGGTCTCGCCGCCGGCACGCTCCTGAACATCCACCTGGCTCCGGCCGCGCAACTGGGCGGCCCAGGGTCACTCGGATACACGCCCATCTCCTGTGCGGACATCACCCCCGCCGCATCGACGACGGTGACCATGACGCCGCCGCCACAGCCCGGCCAGCACCCTCAGGGTTCGGCCACGTTGACCTACGATCCCGCGAAGCAGACGCTGACCGTTGCCGCCACCGCGAGCGGCCTCGTTGCCGGGAGCGACCACGCGGTCCATATCCACCTCGGCTCGTGCGACTCTCAGGGGGCGGTCAAATACCCACTCAACGATCTGGTGGCCTCGCCCACCGGTGCCGCCGAGACGACCACGGTCATCCAGAATGTCGATCAGGCCCCACCGGCGTCGGGCTGGTACATCAACGTCCACCTCGGATCGTCCAGCCAGATCGAACAAAATGGGCAGCCCACCCTTTATTTCCAGCCCATCATCTGCGGCAACATCGGCAAGTAGCTTTCAACATCGGCCCGCCCACACCCGCCGGAATGGCGCCGTCCCGAAGGGCTCCGCACATGGTTGCCGCCGCGATCGGCACCAAAGCCGGCGGTGGCCAGCAGACCGCATCCGCGCGTCGGTAACTACTGCACAACCTATCCTGGCGATCAGGGCTGGTCGTTGTGCGGCGCGTTGAGTTCGATCTGTTCGGACCCATCGCCGGACGTGTGTTGACCGAGTCCGCCGCGCAGAGAATCGAAGATTGCCAGGCCCTGTCCCACCAGGCCGGTGGCTATCTCGCCGAGCCCGTCGGCGCCGTTGAGGACTGTCAGGTTCGCCCCTGACAGACCCTGGGCGGCCTGCTTGACGATTTCAGGCAACTGGTCGATCAGCATCCGGTCCAAGGCCACGCGGTTATGCGAGGCCGCCGCTTCGGCTTGGATCTTCATCTTCTCGGCGTCGGCGAGCGCCAGAATCCGGACGCGTTCAGCCTCCGCCTCGGCCGGCTTGACGACCTCCGAGACCAGCTCTTGCTGACGCAGCTCTGCGGCGCGCTGCGCCAACTCGGTGCGCATCGCGAGCACTTCGCGCTGGGCTTGCGCCTCGGCCAGCGGTCCCGCCTGGGCAGCTACGGCCTGCGCTTTGTCGACTTCGGCCTTGTACTGCGCCCGCACGATCGCCGTCTGCCGAGCGTACTCGGCCTGGTTGCGTTGGGATTCCTGCTCGGCCTCGGCCGCGGCCTGATTGGCCTTTGCCTGAGCTATCTGCGCCTGCTGCTGAATGGCCGCGTTATGTGGTGCGGACATCGCCAGGATGTAGCCCAGCGAGCCGTCGTCGATGGACTGAATCTGCAGGGCGTCGACGGTCAATCCGATCTTGATCATCTCCTGCTTGGAACCATCGAGGACCTCCGTGGCCAGCTTCTGCCGTTCCTTGATGATCTGCTCGACGGTCATCGACCCGATGATAGAGCGCAAGTGACCGGCGAAGATCCGCCCCGTGAGCACCGCCATCTGGTTTTGGTCCGATAAGAACCGTTGCGCGGCACTGACAATGCTTTCGTTGTCGTTGCCGACCTTGAAGGCAATAACAGCGCGAACGTTCAAAGTGATCCCCTGCTGGGTGACGCATTTTTCCGCGACCTCGGCCTCACACATTGCCAATGTGAGGAACCGAACCTTGCGGAAGAACGGCATGATGTAAGCGCCGTGACCGGTCACCACACGAAACGGGGCGTTGCCTGCAGCTCGCCCGCCGGAAATCAGCATCGCCTGGTCCGGTGCGGGCACTCTGTAGCCGAACATGTTGGGCTCCTTGCAGATTCGCGTCGTTGGTCAGGGAGTTTGCGCTGTGAAATTCACAAGGTCCATGGCTCCACCAGGAGCGTGCGCGCACCTCGGATATCAATCACCAACACCTCGGTACCCCTCGGCAGGGGCTGGTCCGACCAAGCAAGATAGGCCTCCTTCGACCCCCGCACATTCAGAAGGACCTCTCCGGGGCCCGCGACGCCGCGGGTCGCCACGATCAACGACCCGACGCAGCCGACCACCGAGACGTCACCCACCCCTCGATACTCCTCCCAAACGCCGTGCCCGCGCACCCCGTCGCTGCAGCCGATCAATAGGCCCTGAATACACCTGCCCGCGTCGGCCGTTGCGATTGCTCGGGTCGTTCGTCACGTGATCCTGTAGCTCGTCGAAGGGGCCGTTGCTGCGGTCGTCACCCACCCCTCGACCAGGCCAGGCCGAAGGCGGCAGGCGTACTGATCTACTGGCCGCGCGGCGGCCGCTTCGAGGACCTCCGTGGGCACGTCCTCGAGCATCGCTTCGCGCGCCGAAACATCGTGAAGCGGCCACCGCCGTCGACGGCGCCCCCAGTTCAAATAAATGAACCGTCCGCCCGGCGGCCCCTGAACGTAAGGCCCACGCACGTCTGTGCCGCTCACCGAGTAATCGAGCGTCCAGACCGCCGTTGATGCGTCACCGGGGTGCAGATCAAGCAGGTCGTCCCGACGGTTCTTGCGCTGCACACCGACGTGGATGTTGGTGTATCCGGGGAAATTGCCACCGGGACCGCAGTCGCGGCCCGGCAACTCTGTTCCGACGATCTGGATTCGCACGCGGGCCCGAGCTCACTTCTCCCAGATCAGCAGGTCTTGGACTCCGTTGTTGTACATCACCCGCGATGGTGTTTGGCCGGTGACGTCGAAATAGATCTTGCCGGTGGACCGTGCGCCTTGCGGGATGGTGGCGCCGCTGATGCCCTGCGGCATGAAGGCCTCCCAAAGGGCTTGGTAGTTCTGGCCGTTGTCGGCGCGGGCGTTGAGGTTGGGGATCAGCGGCGTGACGGTGCCCCGGACGGGCTCGATGGTGGCGGTGGCCTCCCACAGCGTGCCGTGCAGCGGGTACGCGGGGATGCGGTCGGTGCTGGGTTTGAGGTTATCGACGGTCCAGGCGGTGACCACCGCGCCGCCGGCGTCGTAGAGCCTTTCGTAGGTGCCGAACTTTCCGACGGTGGAGTAGGCCGAGGCCGTCGCTGCCATGGCGACGCCGATCCCGACGGCCGCGGCCGCAGTGATTATGGGCTTGGTGAACTTCATGGCTCGCTCCTGTCTTACGAGCGATGGCCAACCCTGCAGTGAGGGTGGTCACCGCAAGTAAGCGCAGACTACGCCGCGATTCTGGATATCGGCTGTGACCTTCGTCGTAGGCGATCCGCACCGAGATCGGGGCGCTCTCCATCGCGCGCATGGTCAGCAGCCAGGGCTTAACGCTAGTTTTCCGCAAACCTACGCAAGTCAATCGATGGTCTGCGTTGGTCCTCGTCGGGTCGCGAGAAGCGTTGGAGCATAACGTGAATGCGGGCTAGCCTAACCGTCTGACCAGCACGGACGCTGGTTAGCTGGAACCTGCCGCAAACGGCAGGGATGGACTGTAAATCCGTCGACGTGCTTCTGGTCTTTCCTGACGATTTCGGCCGTCGTCGCCGCAGCGGTGGGGTTGGAAGTCGGTTACCGCTTATTCACCGCCAATGACTGGGAATCGGCAGGAACCACCACGTAGGTGCCGGACAGATTCGGCGACCAAATCTCTTGGTACACAAGCCAAGACAAGCATCGACTGGCATCGCCGCGAGCGGTATCTTGGTAATCCGTTGTTCGATGCCTATACAGACCGGCGCTCGCTCCGTCGCTCGATGTACGCGTCGCTTCTGAAGCGGCGACGAAGGTGCGGCGTCCGATCTTGATCGTTGATAGCTGTTCGGGGGTTCCAAAAACGGACAGGCGAATCGCGCAGGCGCGCCAGTTATTCGACGACGATGTCGTTGCCGGACACCGATACGGTGCCGCGTCCAAGAGGCCAAACTTTCGTCAGCATCTTGAACGTCGTTCCGAGTCCGGGGATCTTCGCGAAGATCTGTTGGGGTCCGCGGACCATCTGTCCGTTCTCGACGTCGTAAGCGGATTGGTGCCACGGGCAGACCAGCCGCCCGTCCTCGATCGATCCGCCCGCCAGGTCCGCGCGCAGATGTCGACACCGCCGCGTGACCGCGAAGTATTTGCCGTCGATGTTTCCGATGGCATACGGTCCCGCACCGGTCACCGCCCCCGGGGGCAGGTCGGCAACCGGGCACACTGTGATCTGCTTTGGCATGCCAGCCTCCAGTCAGCCGCCGTCGGTCCCTGGCACGTCATTGTCCACCTGCCCACTGGCTCATGCGGGAAAACACCCCCAGAAACGCCCCTGGTGACACGTTTATTTACCAGCGCGGATGATCGCGAGTTGCGGCGGATGACACGGTCCTTATTCTCGTACCCCAGGAACTCCTGACATGGTGCAGGAATTGATGTGCGGTCACCGGTGGGGTTTGGTGCTGTAGCGCAGGGTGAGGGTGGTGCCGGGTGGGTGGCGTTGAGCGCCTGGCAGAGTTCGTCGAGCGGACATGCCATGGCCCCCTCGGGCGGCCTCTGGCGCGGAGCGGGCTACATGCCCGCATCGCCGAACTCCCTGACCCACGGACGGGACCTCGCCCAAGGCACCGGCCAACCCGCGGAGCGGCCTGAAGCCCGGCCGAGCAGGAATTGGCCTTCGCCCGAACCCAGCTCTCAACGATTCCACGCACCGGACGGTTCAGCCCTGCCCAGACCGACGCCGACGACGCACCCACCATCGATCGGCCGTCGCCGTCCTCAGCGCTCTGTCAGCTCGGATCGACCTCGTGATCGCGTCCCGTTCGGGGGTTCGCTCAACGGAGACGGCGGCGGCGGCCGCCTTGGCCGAGCGGCTAGCGCGTAGCCATCAGCCGGGTGAGCGGGGTGGAACGGCGACGAGGTGCCGGTGGTGCCCGTCGACCGCGCCGAGCCTGGCGGGGTCCGCGGGGCGGGCGGCCAGCAGCAGCCGGGCGAGCACGGTGTCGAGTCTCGAATCCGACGCCCGCGAGGAGATCACCTTCACCGGCTGGCTCACCGACATGATCCTGCGCGGAGTCTTCGAACCGCTCGACGAGTACGCGGAGTAGCCGTGGCTAGATAACGCTTCACGCTGAGCTTCGAGGTCATCTTTTGCGACGTTGCGAGCCATGTACTGCCCCTGTAAACGTCATCTTTTTGCCACGGAGAAGGACCTGCAAAGCTTCATTTGGACTCGTCGCGCGCAACTGGACGAGTTCCGAAAACTCGGCCTGACCAGTTTTCAACAGCAAGCAAGTCAGCTTTGGGATCATCTGCTGCGGGTCCGCGTCCCTGTCGATCGCGGAGCGCATGATCTTGCCCGACTGCAGCAGGTCAGCGCATACATACCGCGTAAGGTTCGACCATGAACGTCGGGGGCAGGGCACAAAACATCCACTATGCCAAGAGCGGCGATCTGAACATTGCTTTCTCGGTGACCGGCGAGGGGCCCGACCTCGTCGTCGCGCCCGGCTTCATCTCGCACCTCGACATCATGTGGGAGGAGCCGTCGGTCGTCCATTTCTATTCGCGGCTCGCGTCCTTCCGGCGCGTCGTCACCTTCGACAAGCGAGGCACTGGCCTCTCGGATCCGGCGATGCACGCGCCGACGTTGGAAGAGTCGGTCGACGACCTGCGCGCGGTCATGGATGCGGCCGGATGTGAACGCGCCGACGTCTTGGGCATTTCGGAAGGTGGCACGATGGCGATACTGATGACGGCCAGCCATCCCGACCGCGTGAACGCGCTCGTCTTATACGGCACGTTCACCCGCCTGCTCCGAGCGCGCGACTACCCGCTCGGCGTCACCGATGAGCAGCTGTCGGCGTTGGTCGAGCTCAGCGCCAAGGGCTGGGGTGAGGGCGTCGGACTCGGCGGATGGGCTCCTAGCCGGCGGGGCGACGCCGAGTTGCGGCGGTGGTGGGCGCGGTTGCAGCGCGTGGCCGCCAGCCCGGGCATGGTCCGCAACATCTTCGCGCTCTATCCGCAGCTGGACATCCGCGAAATACTGCCCGCGATCCAGGTGCCGACGCTCGTTCTCCACCGGCGGGACGACCGGATGGTGAGCATCGAGATGGGTCGCTACCTCGCCGACCGCATCCCCGGGGCCAAGTTCGTCGAGCTCGAGGGCGCCGACCACCTGTTCTTCACGGGCGACGCCGACACCTTGCTCGACGAGATCGAGGAGTTTCTCACCGGTGTCCGGCCGCTGCCTGCGGTCGAGCGCGTCCTGGCCACTGTGCTGTTCACCGACATCGTCGACTCCACGAAGCGAGCGGTCGAGCTCGGCGACGAGCGATGGAAGGAGCTGCTCGGCAGGCACGATGCCCACGTCCGGCGCCAGCTCGAGCGTTTCCACGGCCGTGAGGTCAACACGACGGGCGACGGTTTCCTCGCCTGGTTCGACGGACCCGCCCGCGCGATCCGATGCGCCACGGCGATCCGCGACGTGCTGCGGGGCTTGGGCCTCGAGGTGCGGGCGGGTGTGCACACGGGCGAGGTCGAGCTGCGCGACGACGACATCAGCGGCATCGCCGTACACGTCGCCGCGCGTGTGGCAGCAGCGGCCGGGGCGGGCGAGGTGCTCGTCTCGCGCATCGTCGTCGACCTGGTCGCCGGGTCGGGCCTCAGCTTTACCGCTCGCGGCGAGCACGCCTTCAAGGGTGTGCCGGGCGAGTGGGGGCTGTTCGCGGTCGAGGGTTGACGCGGTCGGCTGCTAGTCCCACCCGGGTCACGGCCGGGAAACCGACCGTGGCCCGGGCGAGGGGAAAGTGTCTCTGCTCAACCATCCCCGCCGGGCGAAACGATGGCGACCGCCGCCATGGTGGCGTACGCCTACGACCAAATCGACCAGGCCCGAGCAGAACTGAACGCGGTCTCGAAAGAGCCGGGAGCTAGCTCTGCCAGTCGTTGGAGCCGTCGTTTCTGGTATAGGTGCCGGTGGAGTTCGTCACGATGATGGGATCACCGGCGCCGAAGTTGTCGAAGAACCACCTTGCGTTGGTCGGGACTGATGTTGATGCAGCCGTGACTGACGTCGCGCTTGCCCTGGTCATCCACAGACCATGGAGCGCTGTGTACAAAGTTGCCGCTGTCGTCGAACCGGACGGCTAGGTCGACCGTCACCTTGTACCCGTACGTCGAGTTGACCGGGACCCCGTAGGTCGAGGAATCCATCACCACCGAGGGCATCTTCTCCTGAACGTAGTAGGTGCCGTTTGCGGTTTGGTGGCCGCCAGCTGCCATACCCATCGACATCGGGATGGTCTTCTCCACGGTCCCGTTGCGGGTGACGGTTAATTGGTGCGTGGCGTCGTCGGCCGTGGCCACCAGCGTGTCTCCCGTTTGGAAGCTGGACACCGTGCCGCCCGCATCGATGGTCACCGCGGTGTGGGCGGGCCAGAAGCTCAGCGGGCGCCAGCGCAGCTGCGTGGGGCTCTTCCAGTAGAACTTGCCGGGAACCGGCGGGACCGAAGAGATGTGGACGGCGCTTTCGGCTGCGCCGGCGTCATCGACCAGTCCGGGGAAGTCGATGATGATCGGCTGGGCCACACCCACCGTCGAGCCGTTGGCAGGGGCGAACCTCGGCGGCCCGAATGGCGCCGTGCCGGTGAACGGTGTCGGGTCCTGCCCCGCAGCGGGGCCCGCGACAACTGGTACCGCCAGCGGGTCAGGGGCAGGCGGCAACCCAGGGGCGGGCGGCGCGACAACCCCGGGTTCGCCGGGAGCCGGATCCGGATCCGGATCCGCCAGCGCGGGACCCGCACTCAGCACCAGCACCCAGCCCAATATCGAAGCCACTCCGGCTGCCTTCAGAGCGGCGAAGAGGCTTCCCCTCGTCCAGCCCGACATATATGATCCCTCCAGTCACTTTCTGGAAGCAGTGTCGCATAGCGCCCAGGCCAGCGATCTCTTCCGCGCCAGCGGCGGTCCGTAACTACTTGATCGACCCCAGCGCAGTGGTGTCGCGGCAAGGCGGAGGGCCGGGGTGGGTATGCGCGAACTGCCGACGATTGCACCTCACGAGGGGCTGTGGGTTCTGTACGCACTGCGCGCGGCGTTTGCAGGAACAGAGAGTTCCTCGATGCCCCTCGCGCCTGTATCCACGCAGGGTTCGGGAACCGTCAACAACCGTCATGCACCTCCGCATCTGATGGCCGAGCGTAACCGCGAAGTGCAGGAGGCAGCGTGTGGATCAGGCCCTCGTGAAGCTCATCCCGCGTGTTGATGGCATCAACACCTTTCACGTAACCGCACGTCATTTCACGTACTTTCGCGTCGTTTCGCGTAGTCAAGTTCGGTGTTTCCCCAGCTCAGCGGGATTTCTGTGGCGGGTTCGATTCCCGGCAGCTCCACAACAGAATATGCGATTCGTTAGCAGGTCAGAGCGTATTTTCGCCCTGGCCTGCTTCCCTTGTGGGCACATTTTGGGCACACCCTGATACCAGGTCGTCCATCTTGTCGGCTACGTCGTCAAGGTCGTCGGGAAACAGGTGCCGTACTGATCGAGCGTCATCGTCGCCGTCTTGTGGCCCAACTGGGCCTGGACCGTCTTGACGTTGGCACCGCCGGCGATCATCAACGACGCCGCAGTGTGCCGTAGCTCGTGGACGGTGACCCGAGGGAACGTCTTATCGACTGTCTGGCAGCGCGTGACCGCCGCGCCGAACCAATGCGTTGTGGTTGGGGGTCGCATCGGCTGCCCATCGGCGCGACTCCACAACAGCTCATCGGGGGACTTGCCGACCATCGCCGGGGCCAAAAGCTTGAGCACCCACGCCGACACTGCCACCGAGCGCGCCGCGTGAGTTTTGGTGGTGCCGATGACGGTCTTGGAATTCACCTTCGATGCTGACCGCTCGACGCGGATGCGGCCACACCCAAGGTCGATGTCACGCACCCGCAGTGCGGCCATCTCTCCCCACCGCAGTCCTGTCGTCGCGAGCAGCAAAACGATGTCAGGATGCTTGGACTCGTCGGCCAACGCCGACGCTTGCGTGGCGGTCAGGTAGTTGCGGGCCTTCGGGGTCTTGCGGGGAAGCTTGACACCTCTGGCCGGATTAGCGGCAAGACGGCGGTCGGCCACGGCATCGTCGAGGATGCCTGCGAGCACGGTATGGGCGTGAGCCACGGACGATGCCGAGAGCCTCATCTCGGCAACCCACTTTTGGATCTCGGTTGGACGAATGTCAGCGATGCGACGGCGACCCCATTTCGGTTCGACGTGGACACGCCACACCGATTCCAGCCGCGCCGACCAACTGGCTTTATGGTGCGCCTGGCGAGCCAGCCATTCGATTCCCAACTCGCCAACGGTGACCTGACCGAGCGACGGCGCGACGTAATTGCCGGTGAGCTTCTCGACTTCGACCATGCTGGCGAACGCTTCTGCGGCTCGCTTCGTGGTGAATCTGATCGGCATGCGGGACTACGGTTACTTTCAAACTCGCGAGTGACGCGTTGTTGTAGCTGGTACAACCAAGCGATAACCAAGGCGCATGGAACTAGGCGATGGCTACATTCACTGAACTTTTTGAGAGGTTGGACCCCGACGATAACGTCAGGGGCAGGCAGTTCGAACGCATCTGCAAGTGGTACCTCCAACACGACCCCGTCTATGCGGGTCAGCTAACCAACGTCATCGTCGATGCATCCCCCGCCGCACAGCCCGGGGTCTTTCATGCCGAGAAGCACTGCCTGGATTCGTTTCTCGTTGCACAACGCCCGGTAGTCGGCTTCTGCGAAAGAGTCGATGATCACCCGGCCCACTCCGACGTTGGCGGCGCAGAGAAGTTCAGGGTCGGACATCGTGTCACCATGCACAACGATCCTGGCCGGATGGATGCCATTCGCGACGGCAACCGCAAGCTCTTCGCTGGTGCGGACATCGGTGGCCAGGGCCTGCTTCCTCACCCACCGGGCCAGCTAGCTCCAGCGCTCGCCGTCTATCGGTCGGTGCGTTCGGGGATGACGCCTGCGAGCTCGAGGATCCTGGTCGGCGGGAGGTGCTGTTCGGTGATCCGGACGCCGAGGTCGGCGAGGGCATCCTCCACCGCATTGGTGATCGCCGCCGGTGCGCCGATCATGCCCCCTTCGCCGACGCCTCGATAGTTGTAGGGGATGTCCGTCGGCGTCTCGATGTGGTGGATCTCGATCTCGGGGATCTCCATCGTGGTCGGGATCAGGTAGTCCATGAACGTCCCCGACCGGGGCTGCCCGTCCTCCCCGTACGTGGTCTTCTCGTAGAGCACGGCGCCCACGCCCTGCGCGACGCCACCGCGGATCTGGCCTTCGACGATGGCCGGGTTGATCATCTCGCCGCAGTCCTCCACGACCGCGTAGCGAGGAATCCTCACCTGGCCGGTTTCGAGATCGACCTCGACCCAGCACACATGCGTGGACTGCGCCCATCCCCCTTCGCCGCCGTTCCAGTCCCGGTGAACCCGGATGGCCTCACCACGGCCCAGCCGGTCGGTGTTGCCGACCACGCCACGCCGCATCGCCTCCTCAGCGACCTCGCGGAAGGTCAGCGACATCGTGGGGACGCCCGCGACGTGAATGTCACCGTCTTCGATGACGATGTCTGCCGGCGATGCCTCCAACAGGTCCTCGGCGATGTCGACAATGTGCTTGCGCAGCGTGTGCGCAGCCAGCCCGACCGCACCGCCCGCCATCGCCGCCGACAGGCTTCCGCCGGTGCCCGTGATGCCGAACGGCGCGAAGTTCGTGTCGCCGTATCTGACTCGGATGGCCTCAACGGGAACGCCGAGCTCGTCGGCAGCCACCTGCGCGAGCGTCGTCTCGTGGCCTTGGCCATGGGGCACCTGCCGGGTGTGGACAGTGACGCTGCCATCGCCTTCGAGGACTGCGTGGATCGGCTCGGCGCCGACGAACGCGGAGAAGCCGGGCATGACCGCGTCGAAGTACCCGGGCGGCCCCGGAGCCGCTTCGATGTAGGTCGCGATGCCGAGGCCGAGGCGGCGACCCTGCTCCCGAGCCGCCGCCTGGTGCTCTGCCCAATGTTCGAAGTCGGCGACATCGAGAGCCCTCTCGAGGGTGGTCTTGGCCGACATGCGCACATCGAGGGTCGGACCGGTGACCATCGTCGTCGGGAGCATGTCGGGACCGACGATGTTGCGCAGCCGGATCTCGGCGCGGCTGATCCCCAGCTCGCGGGCTATGACATCGAATAGCCGTTCGCGGACCCAGGTCTCGACCGCCCACGGGCCCCGGTAGGCGACGTACGTCGGTTTGTTGGACGAGACGACCTCGATGTCGAACTGCATGGCGTCGAACCGGTACGGACCGGGGAACATCGTCTGGATGATGCGGCAGTACATCGGTGCCGCGACAGGGAATCCCGGATAGGCCCCCGCGTCCATGGTGAGCTTGGCGCGCAGGCCCCGCACCGTCCCGTCGTTCATCACCGCAGCCTCGACGGCGACCTGTTCGTCACGGGCCTGGCCGCCGAGCACGAGGTGCTCGTTGCGGTCCTCGATCCACTTGATCGATCGACCGAGGCGCAGCGCGGCAGCGCACAGGGCGATGTCCTCACGCAGCACCGTCGTTCTTCGATCCGAACGCACCGCCGATGTCGCCCGTCACGACGCGCGGGAGGCGTTCCTTGGGCGTTGCCATCAATCCGAGGAGTGCCCGGTTGAGGTGGACCATCCGCATCGGATCCCTGGCGATCTGACGCAGCATGATCGGCATCATCGGCTGTGTGTCCTTCATCATCGTCGGGTGGGCGCGAACGAACTCGCGGGCCCCGGCGAATATGGCCTTCGTCTGTTCGCGTTGGCGGAACATGTCGCGCACCGACATCCACACCGGCTGGCGTGCCAGGCACATTGCCATGCACCACTTGAGGACGTGCGCAGCCTGATGGGCTGCGTGCAACGTGAGGTTGCCGTCGGCGTCGATCTCGGCCACCGTGCCTCTGGTCTCCATCGGTTGGTTGGCGTGCCGGTGCTGGCGGAACGTCTCGCTGATCACTCGATCCGCCCCGGCGAACGCCGCATCGACGTCGCCGAACGACTCCGACGCCGCGTAGACGACGTTGCCGTTGGCCTTCGGCCAGATCGCCGGCCGGCTGGGATCGTGGGCGTGCGCCAACGTCGCGATCGGTTCCAGCTCCTCGTACTCCACGTCGACCATCTCTGCCGCATCCTCGGCCACCGCGCGTGACGTCGCTACCACGATGGCAACCGGATCCCCGACCAGACGAACGCGGTCGACGGCCAGGGCCCAGTGCCACGGGTCGTAAAGGCCCGGCAAGGTCGAGCATCCCCATCAGCGGGTTGGTGATCGCAGCGATGTCAGGACCGGTGAAGATCGCGTACACCCCGGGAACGGCGGCGGCGCGGGTGGTGTCGATACCGCGGATCAGGGCGTGGGGCCATGGGCTCCGGACGAATGCCGCGTGCGCCATGTCCGGGACGACGACATCGTCGACGTACCGACCGCGCCCGCTCAGCAGGCGGCGGTCCTCAACCCTCCGGACGCGGGCGCCGACGAATCGCCCCATGATCTGTTCACGCATCGTTCGCACCTCCCGCGGTGGAGGCCAACTTGGCCACGGCTTCGGCGACACCCTCGAGGATCGATGCGTATCCCGTGCAACGACACAGGTTGCCGGAGAGCTCTTCTTTGATCTGCGCCGTCGTCGGCGTCGGGTTGTCCGCCAGCAGGCACCGCACCGTCATGAGGAATCCCGGTGCGCAGAACGCGCACTGGAATGCGTGGCGCTCCCACATCGCCTGCTGGATGAGCCCCAGGCCATCACCGTCACCGAGCGACTCGACGGTCTCGACGATCGCTCCCTCCGCCTGCATCGCCAGCATCAGGCAGGAACGGACGGGCTGACCGTCGACCGCCACCGTGCACGCACCACACACACCGTGCTCGCAACCGAGATGCGTGCCGGTGAGCCCGAGGTGGTCGCGAAGCACTTCGGCCAGGGTCGTGCGACCCTCGACCACCGCGTGCTCATCCCGACCGTTGACCCGGAGGGTGATCTCCCGCATCACACGCCCGCTCGTTCCGTGGCCCGCGCCGCGGCCTCGGCGAGCCCGCGGCGGGTGAGCACCCCCGCAACATGCGCCCTGTATTCGGACGATGCGTGGTCGTCAGCGGGCGGCTCCAATGCACCCGACACGACCTTCGCTGCCTCCGCAAAGAGCGCCGGGTCGGGAGCGTTGCCGTCGAGCAACTGCTCGGCCTCGGCGACGCGCACCGGCGTGCTGGCTACACCGAAGAGCGACAACGCCGGTCGCCGCAGCAACCCGGCCTCGTCGATCTCGAGCGTCGTCACCAGCCCGACCAACGCGAAGTCCCCGTGTCGCCTGCTCACCTCCAGCACCGACCATCCCGCGCGTGGGGCCCATGCGGGGAAGCGCACTCCGACGAGCAACTCGTCCTCGCCCAGCGCGGATGACAGATATCCCTCGAAGAAGTCACCCGCGCCCATCGTCCGCTGTCCCGCCGGGCCCTGCACGATCATCTCCGCGCCGACCGCCAGGGCAACTGCCGGCAGTTCCGCCGCTGGATCGGCATGGGCCAAGCTCCCGCACACCGTCCCCCGACTCCGGATCGCCCGATGACCGACGTGCGGCATGGCGCCGGCTACCGCGGGCGCGGCGGCGGCCATGACATCGGACCTCTCGACCCGTGCGTGTGTCACTGTCGCTCCGACCGAGACAGTGCCGTCGTCATCCACCTCGATCGACTGCAAGCCTTGCACCCGGCCGATGTCGATGAGATGCCCGAGATGGGTGAGCCGGAGGGCGAGCACCGGAAGAAGGCTTTGCCCACCGGCAAGCACCTTGCCGTCCCCGCCGTACGTTTCGAGCAGTGCGACCGCCTCGTCGACCGTGTCCGGTCGGTGGTAGTCGAATGGCGACATCTTCACTGCGGGTCTCCCTCCGACCGGCCTGGATAGTACGCGTTGTATGACGGCGGGTCCTTCGTTTCACAGACAACGCGAGACCACCTCGAGGAAGACCAGGCCCTCGTCGCCCTCAAACTCGCGCAAGGCGGCCAGTCCGGTGGAAACCCGCTCGACGAAGCCCCTCTAAGCGAGCGCAATTGCACTGTCAGTCGTGGAACTGGCTGGGCACATTTTGGGCACACTCACTGTCCACCGAGATCAATTCTGGTGAATCACAACCAATGTCATTTTGCAACTCAGCGCCGGTTCGGCTTAGAGACCAGCACCCCGAAACGGGTTCGATTCCCGGCAGGTCCACAGTTCAAGGCCCAGGTCAGGGAGAACATCCCGAGCCTGGGCCTTTCTGCGTCAACACAGGTGGTGCTGTTTCCCGGGCGACGTTACGCAGCCGCAGGTCAGCCGAGCCGCGGGTCAATCAGGGTGACGCCGACCGGCGCCGCGGTATCGAGCGAGGGCAGTAGACGAGCACCCTCGGTGAGTCCGACGACGCGTTCGACGAGTGCCTCGGGGCGCAACGTGCCCGCCTCGACAAGATGCAACAGGCCGGGATAGTCCACGCTGGCCATCCCGTGACTGCCGAGAACGTCCAGTTCCCAGGCGATCACGCGGTCCAACGGCACCGCGGGGTGCCCGCCAACGTTGGGTATCAGCCCCACCTGCACGTGACGTCCGTGGCGCCGCAGGCTGTGGATGGCGTCCGTGCAGGTGGTCGACGAGCCGACCGCATCGACCGCGACGTGGCTGCCCCCGCCCGTGAGGTCGTGCACCTGGCCCGCGACGTCGACAGCATCGGCGAGCACGGTGTGTTCTGCACCCAAGCTCCGCGCCAGAGCGAGAGCCGCCGGGGTTCGGTCGACCGCGATCACCTTGGCGCCGAAGGCAACTGCGATCTGCACGGCGCTGAGGCCCACACCGCCGACCCCGACGACCGTCACCCACTCGCCGGGCCTGACGCCGGCCCGAGCACTCAGCGCGCGGTAGGCAGTAGCGAACCGGCAGCCCAGTCCAGCCGCCGCAGCATCGCCGACCACTTCGGAGACCGCGACCAAGTTGGCGTCAGCAGCGTGCAGGGCCACATATTCGGCGAACGAGCCCCAGTGTGTGAAACCCGGCTGGGTCTGCTCCGGACACACCTGCGCCTGTCCGTTCACGCACCACTGGCACGTGCCGCAGCCGCACACGAATGGTGTGGTTACACGGTCGCCGACGGTCCATCGTCGTACGTCGGCGCCCACCGCGGCAACAACTCCGACGAGCTCGTGACCGGGAACGTGTGGGAGCGCTATCCCGTCGTCATGCCCGGCCCACGCGTGCCAGTCACTCCGACAAAGACCGGTAGCGCGCACTTCAACGACCACCCCTCCAGGCGATGGTGCCGGATCGGAGACGTACCGGACATTCACCGGACCACCGAACTCCTCAAATACCGCAGCGCGCATGAAGCTAAGTCTGCTCGCCGGAGCAGAGACTATGCCGCTGACCTCTCGAGGATGTGTACGCCGCAGGCCGAGCCGAGTCCGATGACGTGGGCAAGGCCGACTTTCGCATTCTGGATCTGGCGGTCGCCGGCCTCGCCGCGGAGGTGGTGGCAGATCTCCCAGACGTTGGCGATACCGGTGGCCGCGATGGGGTGACCCTTGGACTCCAAGCCGCCCGACACGTTCACCGGTGTCGAGCCGTCACGCCACGTGGCACCCGAACTGAAGAACTCCGCTGCGCCGCCCTCGTCACACAGCATCAGGTTGTCGTAGTGCACCAATTCGGCAGTCGCGAAGCAGTCGTGCAACTCGACCAGATCGAGCTCGCTCGGGCCCACGCCGGCCTGCTCATAGGCGATGGTGGCGGCCTTGCGGGTCAGCGTGTTGACGTTCGGGAGCACCTGGCAGCCCTCTTCGTACGGGTCGGTCGTCAGCACCGATGCCGACACCTTCACCGCCCGCCGCCGTTGCTCGAGTGACAGCGACTTCAGCGTCTCGCCGTTGCACACGACCGCTGCCGCGGCGCCGTCGCAGTTGGCCGAGCACATCGGACGCGTGTTGGGATACGCGATCATGACGTCGTTCATGATCTGCTCCAGCGTGAATCTCTTCTGGTAGGACGCAAGCGGATTCAAGGTGGAATGAGCGTGGTTTTTTTCGCTGATCTTGGCGAACAACTCGAAGCTCGTGCCACCGTACTTGTGGCCGTACTCCGTGCCGATCTGGGCAAAGACGCCGGGCATGGTCTCGGTGCCTATCCGCCCGTCGATCGGTGCGACCGCGCCGTAACGGCCCGCAGGCGTCCAGGTGTCGGCGTCCTTCTTCTTCGTGCCGCCTCCGCCGAGCAGGCCTGCGCCGGAGAGCTTCTCGACGCCGACGGCGAGACCGTAGTCGACCTCGCCGGCCTTGACCGCCATGATGGCGGTCCGCAGCGCGGTGGCGCCCGTCGCACACGCGTTGGCGACGTTGTAGACGGGGATGCCGGTCTGGCCGATCTGCTTCTGAAGTTGTTGTCCGATACTGGCACTGGCGTTCATCAGGTTGCCCGCCGCGAGCACGCCGATGTCTGCCATGGTGACGCCCGCGTCGGAGAGCGCACCGGTGGCGGCCCGCGCCGCCAGGTCGACGGTGTCGAGGTCGGGGTGCTTGCCGAACTTGGTCATCTGAATTCCGAGGATCCAGACCTCGTCGCTCGCGCTCATCGCTGGTGCTCCTTCGTCATCTGGGTAGTTGGCATATCGGGACCGTCAGCCGACGGGCTCGAAGCCGAAACCGATCGCCTCGGTGCCCTCGGAGTCGGTGCCGATCGATTGGGTGGCGAGCCGGACCTTCATGCCGTCGTGAACGTGCTCGGCATCGGGCTCGACGTTGACCAGGTTGGCGCGCACCTGGGTCCCGTCGCAGTCGACGACAGCGGCCACGAACGGGGTGGGGATTCCCGGTGCCGCGAAGGCGACGATGGTGAATGCGCGCACCGTGCCCTCGGTCGCGATCGGCACGGTCTTGAAGTCGGTGGCGAAGCAGTTCGCGCAGGCGTTGCGACGGTCGAAGAACCGGGCGCCGCAGTTCGTGCATTCCTGCGCCACCAAGTGTGGTTCGTCGCCGTCCAGCACCAGATAGTCGACCAAGGGTATTTGCCCGGCCATGTGCACCTCCGTCGTCGGTGAGATCGACGCTAGTACCTCGACTCCCCACCGACGGTGGCGGATGCCGGGGAAGATCGGTGACTGCGGTGCGCGTTCGTACGGTGAGAGACACATCCACAACAGGAGCGAGGCAACCCATGACCGTAGATTTGCCCGACACTGCATTGGAACTGCGTTCGATGGTGACATCGAACGGGACGCTGGAGCTGTCATTGCACGACGTCTCAGTTCCGATCCCCGCCGCCAATGAGGTGTTGGTACGCGTGGAAGCCTCGCCGATCAACCCGTCCGACTTGGGTGTCCTCATCGCCGGCGCGGACATGACCACTGCGACGGTAGCGGGCACACCGTCGCGCCCCATCGTAACGGCATCGTTGGGCGCGGGGGCCCTGGGAGGGCTTTCGGCGCGAGTCGACAAGTCACTTCCCGTGGGCAATGAGGGTGCGGGCACAGTCGTCGCTGCGGGGTCGTCGTCGGCGGTGCGGGACCTTCTGGGGAAGAGGGTGGGGATTGCCGGAGGCGGGATGTACTCGCAGTACCGAGTGCTCGATGCTTCTGCGTGTCTCGTCTTGCCGGAGGGTGCAACTGCCAGGGACGGCGCGTCGTCCTTCGTCAATCCCTTGACGGCTCTGGGAATGCTGGAAACCATGCGCCGCGAAGGTCATTCCGGCCTGGTGCATACCGCTGCGGCGTCGAATCTTGGGCAGATGCTCGTCAAGCTGTGCCAGACGGACGGGGTACCGCTTGTCAACATCGTCCGCAAGCCCGACCAAGAGGAGCTGCTGCGATCACTCGGCGCGATCCACGTGTGCAACACCGCATCGACGTCGTTCTCGAGAGATCTCGTCGAGGCTCTCAAAGCGACGTCCGCGACGCTTGGGTTCGACGCCACGGGCGGGGGGACGCTCGCAAGTCAAATCCTCAATGGCATGGAGGAAACGGCCAACTCAACGGCGGGGGAGTACTCGCGCTATGGGTCCTCCGTCCATAAGCAGGTGTACATCTACGGCGGACTCGACACTGGCCCGACAGTGCTCACAAGGAACTTCGGAATGGCGTGGGGTGTTGGCGGATGGCTGCTCACCCCATTCCTTCAGAGCGCTGGCGCCGAAACCATTGGTCGGCTCCGAGCCCGGGTGGCTGCGGAGCTCACCACGACGTTCGCGAGTACCTACACGCGGGAGGTTTCACTCGCCGGCATGCTCAGGCCCGATGCGTTCAACAGCTACGTCAAGCGAGCGACCGGGGAGAAGTTCCTCGTTACTCCGCAAGCGCAACCGTGACTGCAACGCGGGCAAACGACTACTGGTTCTCGTTGTGTCTGCGAATCTTCCAGTCGCGCAGCGCTCTGATGATCGTCTCTCGAAACCACTCCACCCCGGGATCGGGCAGCGCGCGTCGGTAGGTGTGAAGGCTCACTTGGAGTTCGGGCACCGCGAACGGCAACTCGAACGTCTCGATGTTGGCCTGCGAACACATCTCTGGGGCCACTGACGTGGGAATGATCGACAGGTAACTGGTCTGTGCGACCAGACCGGGCAACGCCCCGAAATGTGAGATGCGCAAGGCGATATCGCGGGTGTGGCCGAGGGAGTCGAGTGACTCGTCGACGTTGGTGTGCTCGGCCAAGGCCTCGACGGCGATGTGTCGTTCGGCGAGGAAGTCTTCGAGCGTGGGACGTTTTGCGATCCGCGGGTGTGTCGCGGACCGGATGCCGCAGTAGACGTCGTCAACCAAGGCCTGTCGCGAGATGTCGTCGGCCGTGATGCGCGTTGTGGCCAGGACCGCGTCGGTGTGGCCTTGGCGCAGTGCAGTCGCGGCGGTTTCGACGTTCAACGGGGCGACGTGCAGATCCACACCTGGGGCGGCCTCGGCAACGAGCGCCAGCACGGGAGGCAGCAGGCTGATCTCGCCGAGGTCGGTGGCCTGGAGGTGGAACGTCCGCCGCGCAGTTTCGGGATCGAACCACGCCACCCCGGTCATCGTGGCCTCGACAGCTTCAATCGCTTGGCGCAGCAGAGGATAGACCTGTCGTGACCGCTCGGTCGGCTCTAGACCGCCCGATGAGCGACTGAATAGGTTGTCGTTGAACTGCTTTCGTAACCGGCGCAGTGCATGGCTGACCGACGGCTGGGTCAGTGACATCTGCTCAGCGGTGCGGGTAACGCTGCGGGTTTCGTAGAGGCGCAGGAAAGTCCGCACGAGATTGAGATCGGTTTCAGCCACGTGGGAGATTATAGATACAGTGCATGTACAGATAGAAAACATTCATTGGATTTATGTCATCTGCTCTCTTAGCGTGAATTCGCGGCCAAGAAATCACGAAGCGGGGAACTGGGCGCAGATGTTGACCGCTTGTCGAATCGGAGGACGCTGTCCCTAGTTCGACTTCCGAACGAAGGAATTTCATCATGACCACTACTACCGTCATCGACTATGTACTGGGCCGGCTCCACGACATCGGTGTGACCGATATCTTCGGCGTGCCAGGCGATTTCGCCTTCCCCGTCCAAGACGCGATCGTCGCGCATCCCGATATCAACTGGATTGGCAGCTGCAATGAACTCAATGCTGCCTACGCCGCCGACGGCTACGCCCGCATCCGCGGTGTCGGCGCCGTCAGCACCACCTACGGCGTCGGCGAACTCAGCGCGATCAGCGCGGTGGCCGGCTCCTATGCCGAGCACCTGCCGGTCTTCCACCTCACGGGCATGCCCAACCTCGCCACCCAGGCCGACCGCGCTGGTCCACCACACCCTGGGCAACGGGGAGTTCGAACTGTTCCGCAGGATGGCCGACATCGTCGTCGGCGCCAGCGCGATCATCACCCCGGCCAACGTCGTGTTCGAGAGTCGACACCGTGCTCGGCGTCACCCGAGACGGGCCTGTGCCGTATCGAGCATGAGCGGATCGCAGTGCGGTGTTCTCCCGGCAAGGACTGGCCGAGCACCGACCGTACCGATCCTCGGTAGGACCGTTTGACGGCCCCGCCCGCCGACTAGCGTCCGCTAGTGAACCGCCGCAAGAACTGTTGAGTCCGGTCGTGCTGCGGATCGGTCAAAACCTGTTTGGCCGAACCGGATTCGACGATGCGGCCGCCGTCGAGGAAACACACCGTGTCCGCAACCTCGCGAGCGAAGGCCATTTCGTGGGTCGCCATCACGATGGTGCGACCAGAAGTCGCCAGCTCGCCCACAAGGGCCAGCACCTCGCCGACCAGTTCTGGGTCCAGCGCGCTGGTGATCTCGTCGAGCAGCAACAGCCGAGGTTCGTAAGCCAACGCGCGGGCGATGGCCACCCGTTGCTGCTGCCCGCCGGACAGTTTGTCTGGGTAGGCGTCGGCCTTGTCGGCCAGACCGACGCGGGCCAACAATTCACGGCCGCGTTCCTGGGCGTCGTTCCGCGTCGATCCGTGCACTACTCGCGGCGCCAGCGCGACGTTCGCCAGCGCGGTCATATGAGGGAACAGGTTGAACGACTGGAACACCATGCCCATCGCCTGGCGGGCCTCATCGGCGTCGATGCGCGGGTCGCTGATATCGCGGCCGTCGAGGAGTATCTGGCCATCGTCGATGTCCTCGAGCAGGTCGATGCACCGCAGCAATGTCGACTTTCCCGATCCGGAAGCACCGATCAGGACGACGACCTGGTGTTCGGCGACATCGAGGTCCACGCCGTCGAGCACGGACCGACCGTGGTAGGCCTTAACCAGCCCCCGCACCGACAGCATCGGCGCCGGGGAGTTCACAACGCCCCCTGTCGAATCCCGGCACGCTTGGACGCCCAATCGGCGAGACGTGCCGACGGAACCGCCAGCGCGACGAACAACAGGCCGGCTACAACGTACGGGGTGAAGTTGTAGGTGGTGGCGGCCTGGATCTGCGCGGCCCGTACCGCGTCGACGGCGCCGAGCACCGAGATCAGACCGCAGTCCTTTTGCAGGGCGACGAAATCGTTGAGCAGCGCTGGCGTCACCCGACGCGTGGCCTGGGGCAGCACCACCAGTCGCATCGTGCGCCGATAGTTGAGCCCCAGGGATTTGGCGGCGGCCAGCTGCGACGGATGGACCGATTCGATGCCCGCCCGGAAGACCTCGGCCACGTAGGCGGAGTAGATCAACACCAGCGCGAGACCACCGAGCAGCACCGGGTTCGTCGGAATGCCCGACAGCCGCAGCCCCGGCAGTCCGAACCCGACGAGGTACAGGCAGATGAGCAGGGGCAGGCCCCGGAAGAGGTCGACATACCCGGTTGCCAACGCCCGCAACGGAAACCACACCGGGCCGCGCAGCGTCCGCACCGCGGCCAGACCCAGTCCGAAGATCAGGATCAGCACTTGGCAGACCACGAGCACTCGGACGTTGAGCCACAGTCCCTCCAACAGCGCAGGCAGGCTGTCCCAGCCGACGCGCAGGTTGAAGAACGAGTCGCGGACTCGCGGCCAACCCGGGGACGACGTGACCGCGAACAGCAGTACCGCAGCGAACACCACGGTCGACAAGAGTGCGATCAGCGTGGACCGTCGGGCGCGGGACTGCCGGTAGGCGACCCGGTCGATGGCGGCCGTGGTCACGAAAGCATCGGCGCGTTACCAGCGCTGGCGAGCCATTCCTTCTGTAGGTTGGCCAGCTCGCGGGCATTGCTGAGATCGTCGACGGCTTTGGAGACACATGCGGTGAGCGGGCTGCCCTTGTCCAGCACGATGCCGAACTGCTCCGCCTTCTCGGTACCGGCGGGCAGCTGGCCGACGATGACCCCGTCGGTCAGTTCGCTCTGCACCTCGAAGGCTGTCGGCAGATCCAGCACCAGCGCATCGATTTGACCGTTCGTCAACGCAGCCTTGGCGTCGTCGTTGTTGTTGAACACCGCGACGGCTGGATTGAGCGCTTTGGCGGCGGTGTAGCTGGTCGTGCCGACCTGGGCGCCGAGCTTCAAGCCCTTGAGCCCGTCGAGGGTTTTCACCTGCGCCGCCGGCGAGGACTTCACCGTGACGACCGCCTGGGTGACGTCGAAGTAGGGCGACGAGAAGTCGACGGCCTGCTTTCGTTCCTCGGTGATGGAGAACTCATTGAGGTTGGCGTCGAACGTCTTTGGGCCCGGCGCAATGGCCGCGTTGAACGGCACCCGCACCCACTTCACGTCCTGCTTGGCATATCCGAGCTTGTCGGCGACCGCATAAGCGACCGCAGATTCGAAGCCCTTGCCGTTGGCGGGGTCGTCGTCGATAAACCACGGTGGGTAGGCCGGCTGATCCGTGCCGAAGGTGATGGTCCCCTTCGTCAGCGTGGTCAGGGAGTCCTTGCTGCACTGTTCCGCCGGCGCTGGACCGGACGACGTGTTGTCCGCGGGAGCACAGGCGGTGCCTGTTGCCAGACCGATGACGGCCAGCACGGACACGAGACATGAGACGCTGCGCATGGGCGGCATCATCGCGCACCGGACGGTTCGGCGCCAGCATTCACCTCATGATGACCAGACCTGTATCTCTCTTCGTCAACGCTGATCCCCCTCCACCGTGGACGGCGACGAGCGCGGAGCCGATTCCTTACTGTTCTAGTCTTGGCGTCCACCACCACCGACGGCTGGACATTGACACTGTCGGCGAACAGTGAGCGGCAGACCCGATCCCCGCCGCTTGCTCCTGGTGCTCCTCCGCTGCGCGACTACATCGTCGGTGGGCTGTTCAACTCGACCCTGCGCGGACCGAAGGGCGTTACCACTCAGACGCCATCGGGCACCATCGAGGCTGGTTATCAGATCCAGTGTGTCGGTGGGGAATGGTAGCCGCGATGAAACCCGCCGCGTAACCGTGAAGGTGCTCGAAGAGGACTTCGATGGCGCCGACGCATCGGTGGGGATCACCGACCATCGGGTGCAGGTTGACTGCCTGAGCCCCGCGATGATCCGTTCGTACGCCATCCTCACCCGACACACCGCCACCACTGACTCCGTCGTCGCATACTACGGCGTTTCGATATCCGGCTAGGCAGGCGGCACCAACGCACGCCAACATGAGGGGGAGGGGGTGTCGGCGTCACCTCGGCGACGCCGACACCTCGCTCATTCCTCATACGACAATGCCGCCACACGGCGAAAGCACGTATCGGTCACCCACGCCGTTAAGGCGATCGACCCACTGACGCGGCCCGGTCGATCCGGCGATCCGCGGGCCGGCGTCCGTCGGAATATCAGCCAGAAGGCGTTTGCGACATGTTGATGCCATCAACACCTTTCGCGCCTCCGCAGGTCGTTTCACGTCGTTTCGCGTTGTTTCGCGTCGTCAAATTCGGCGTTTCTGCAGGTCAGCTCGATTTTTGCAGCGGGTTCGATTCCCGGCAGCTCCACTGGAAGGGCCGCAGAGATGCGGCCCTTCTTCTTTGAATCGCACATCGGCGTGTCGGTCACTGCCGGCGCGCGAGCTGCTCCAACAGTGGTCGCGTCCGGTAGGCGACGACCTCGTGCATCGCGACCGACATCGTCGTGCGCTCAACCCCGGGCACCGCGAGTACCAGTCCGGCCACGCGATACAGGTCGTCTGCATCGGTTGCCACCACACCGATCAACAGATCGGCCGCACCTGAGAGCCCGGTGACCTGGGTGACTTGCGTGACGGTCTCCAGCGCGGCGATGACGTCCTCGAGTTGGTGTTGATCAACCACCGCGGTGATGAATGCCTTTAGCGGATAACCGAGGTCGCGCGGCGACACGCAGCGGTCGATCGGCGCGAGGACCTTCTCGTGATCCCACCGAGCCAGCCGCGCCTGGACGGTGTTCCGCGCCAGGTTCAGCTTGGTCGCCAGTTGCACTCCGGTGGCGCGCGGTGCGTCACACAGCGCCAGGAGCAGTCGGGCGTCGGTGCGGTCCAACCTCGTCATGTCGCTCAGTATTGCACGTCACAATCAGCCGAATATGGGCAACATGCTCAATAAGAGCCTATTAGCTTGCTCACTATGCATGCCGCTGTAACGCTGGAAGAAGCAATACGCCCATCAAACGCCTAGGTGGTTAGCCCAGATGACAGATCTCGACATCCGCCGACCGGACCGGCAGCCCTACGAGCTGGGCGATCGCTACCGCACGGGATCAGGTCCAGTGGTGCTCACCGGTGTGCAGGCCATCGCCCGCGCACTCGTCGAACAGCACGAGCGCGACGCGCGTGCCGGCCTGCGGGTGGCGACGTTCGTCTCGGGATATCAGGGCAGCCCGCTCGGTGGTGTCGACCGGATGCTCGCAGCGATGCCTGACGTTCTGGCGGCACACGGCATCACCTTCGTCCCCGGCCTCAACGAGGAGTTAGCGGCGACCTCGGTGTGGGGCAGTCAAGCCGATCTACCCATGGGCACCGCCACTCACGATGGAGTCGTTGGAGTCTGGTACGGCAAGGGGCCCGGCTTGGACCGGGCGACCGACGCCCTACGGCACGCCAATATGTACGGCGCCAACCCGCGCGGCGGGATGCTGCTTTTGGTCGGCGACGACCCAGCCTCCAAGTCGTCCACGGTGCCCGCCGTCAGCGAGCGTTCGTTGGCCGCTCTCGGAATCCCGGTTCTGTTCCCGCGCAACGCCCGCGAGATCGTCACGATGGCTATGCACGGCGTGGCGATGTCGCGTGCCTCGGGATGTGTGGTGGCGCTCAAGATCGTCGCCGATGTCGCCGACGGCGCCTGGTCCGTCGACGGCAGCGACGTCCACACCGACATCGTCATTCCCCAAGTGCGGTGGGAAGGAAGGCCGTTCGTCTACCGCCAGCGGCCGATGGCCGCGCCTGCCGACAGCCTCGACGCCGAGGCTGACCTCTACGGACCCCGTGCCCACGTCGTGCGCGCCTACGGTACCGCCAACGGACTCGACGTCATCGAGCTCGATCCACCCCACGCGACCATCGGCATCGCTGCCACGGGAACGACTTTCGACTCCGTGCGACAGGCCCTGCGCGATCTGGGCGCCGACGACTTCGCGCTGCACCATGCCGGTGTAAGGCTGCTGCGGATCGGCATGCCCTCCCCGCTGGGGCCCGACACCGTCGGAACGTTCGCCGAGGGGCTCGAGGAGATCCTCGTCGTCGAGGACAAGACCGCATTCGTCGAGACCCAGGTGCGCGAAATCCTCTACGGCAGAGCCGGTGCGCCGCGGATCATCGGGAAGAAGGACGCCACCGGTCGGTTACTCATCCCCGCTGGCGGCGAACTCACCGCAGGACGTCTGCTGGCGCCGCTGCGGCGCGTGCTCAATGACCGACTGGAACTGAAGAAGCCGCCGCCACCGGCATTGTCGCTGGAAGTGCTTCCCGCCCAACGCGCCGCGTACTTCTGCAGTGGCTGCCCGCACAATCGCTCGACCGCAGTGCCTGAAGGATCACTGGCCGGCGGCGGTATCGGCTGTCACACCATGGTGACGATGTCCGGCCGCACGGACAGCGCCGTCATTGGCCTCACGCAGATGGGCGGGGAGGGCAGCCAGTGGATCGGCCAGGCCCCGTTCACCGACGTGCCCCACCTGTTCCAGAACATCGGCGACGGAACCTTCTTCCACTCCGGCCAACTCGCGGTGCAGGCCTGCGTCGCGGCAGGCGTGAACATCACCTATAAGTTGCTCTACAACGAGGTCGTCGCGATGACCGGCGCCCAGGACGCCGAGGGCGCCCTGACCGTCGCGCAGCTGACTCACAAACTGACCGCCGAAGGCGTGAAGCAGATCATCATCTGCGCCGACGAACCGAAGCGGCACGACAAGCGTGCCCTCGCCAAGGGCACCGTCGTCTGGCACCGCGACCGCCTCGACGACGCCC
This sequence comes from uncultured Actinomycetota bacterium, assembly GCA_963800125.1. Taxonomy (GTDB): domain Bacteria; phylum Actinomycetota; class Actinomycetes; order Mycobacteriales; family Mycobacteriaceae; genus Mycobacterium. Next base: position 43,416 of record CAWDAC010000015.1, read on the forward strand.
AGAAGAGACTGCGCGACATCAAGGGCGTGACCGTTCTGATCTACGACCAACACTGCGCGGCCGACGCGCGTCGGCAACGCAAGCGCGGCACGCTGCCCACCCGCACCACCCGAGTCCTCATCAACGAGGCGGTCTGCGAGGGCTGCGGAGACTGCGGCGTCAAGTCCAATTGCCTGTCGGTGCAGCCGGTGGACACCGAGTTCGGCCGCAAGACGCGGATCGAGCAGACCTCGTGCAATACCGACTACAGCTGTCTTGACGGCGACTGCCCGTCCTTCGTCACCGTCGAGGTGCAGCCTGGCAAGAAGCCGCGCACCCCGTCGGCCCACGAGACTCCGGCGTTGCCCGACCTTGACGTCGAGCCAAGCATCTCCACCCACAACGTCTTCCTCGCCGGAATCGGCGGTACCGGCATCGTCACGGTGAATCAGGTACTCGCCACGGCAGCGTTGCGTGCCGGCTACGACGTCGAAAGCCTCGATCAGATCGGACTGAGTCAGAAGGCCGGGCCCGTCGTGTCGCACCTGAGATTCGCCGCAGGCAAGCTGGATCCTTCCAACCGTCTCACCCCCGCCAGTGCTGACTGCATCGTGGCCTTCGATCTGCTGGCAGCCGCCGACACCAAGAACCTCGGATATGGCGATCACGCCAAGACGATCTCGGTCGTGTCGACCAGCAAGACGCCGACCGGTGACATGGTCTACGACAAGACGATCACCTACCCCGAAACTGCTTACCTGCTCAACCGCCTTGGCCAGGTGTCGCGCACCGTGCACTCCCTCGACGCCCTGGCCGCCGCCCAGAACCTGTTCGGCAGCACGGCCGCAGCCAACTTCCTGCTCATCGGGGCTGCCTATCAGACTGGGACGCTGCGGCTTCCGGCGGCGTCGATCGAAGAGGCCATCGAACTCAACGGCGTTGCCGTCAAGGCCAACGTCGCCGCCTTCCGCTGGGGACGCGTCGCCATTGCCGACCCGGCCCGCTTCGACGACGTGGTGTCACCCGCGCGCGACCGGCAGCCAGCACCGCCGCCTGCACGCGTCCTTGAAGGTGCCACCTTCTGCGGGCAGGTCGGTGACCTCATCTCACGACGGGCGGCGAACCTAGTTCAGTTCCAAAGCGAGAAGGTCGCGCGCCGATACGTGACGCTGCTGCAGTCGATCTGGACCGCTGAGCGTGCAGTGGGCGATCGCACCGAGTTCAGTGAGGCCGTCGCGAAGGGGCTCTACAAGTTCACCGCATATAAGGACGAGTATGAGGTGGCGCGGCTGCTGACCGGCCCTCAGTTCCTCTCGTACGTGAAATCTGAGGTCCCGGCCGGCGAGAACCTGACCTACAAGCTCCACCCACCCGTGCTGCGGGCGATGGGGCGGAGGAAGAAAATCGGCCTCGGTCCGCGAAGCCACGTCGCCCTGCGCATTCTCGCTAAGGGAAAGCGACTGCGCGGCACGAAGTTCGACCCGTTCGGCTACGCGCACGTCCGGAGGGTCGAGCGCAGCCTGCTCACCGAGTACGTCGATGTCGTCACGCGGCTCGCTGCCGAGCTGGACCCGACCAATTACGACCGGGCAGTGGAAGTGGCAGGCCTGGCGGACATGGTGCGGGGCTATGAGGACGTCAAACTGGCCAGCGTCGAGGCCTACCACACCCGGCTGAGCGAGCTCGGAGTCACGGCGTCTGGCTAAAGCACCGGGGACCGTGGATCGGTACGTCCATCTCGCCCATCGCCGACCAGCCGCTCGCACGGGGACGCACTCCCTGCGACGCTTGAGCACCGATTTGGCCCCTCTCGAAGGGGCGTGAAGGCGCTGTTGATGCCATCAACACTCTTCGGTGTATCAGCAGGTCGCGGCGCGTCGTTTCGCGTGCTTTCGCGTTGCGAAATCCAATGTTTCCGCAGCTCAGAACAAATTCTGTGTCTGGTTCGATTCCCGGCAGCTCCACTGGAAGGGCCGCACTGAGCGGCCCTTCTCTGTGGACAACTGGTCTCACACCCGTCCGTCGACAACGATCCATGGGTCGGTTTCACCCACGAATCTCCTGTGAAAAGCTGCCGGTAGATTGAGGCGGGGCCGGATACGCTTTTGCCTTTCACCCCGGTTGCAGTGCTGAGAAACCGATATCGTCTTGCCAGTGTCGCCGGCGAAAATCGTGAAATCGTCGCTGGGGCAGACGAATCGGCGGCGGCGGGCTCACGGCAAACCGGTAAGCATCGCAGGGAGACCGCACGGTAATCGGGATAAGAAGCGCCTAAGGGTGTGAACCGTAACCGCGTTGTGTTGAAAATGTGACTTCTGTTGAGCAGAGTTGCCGGAGTTAGTTGTGCGTCGTGAGTCGCATCTAAACAGGGGGGTCCCCCGATGCCCGCGCTGACCGTGCGGACCGCCGGGTCGCAACGCACCTTTGCGCCGGGCCATGACGTCGTCATCGGACGTGACCTCCAAGCCGACGTTCGCGTGGCCAATCCGCTGGTGTCGCGGGTGCACATCGTTTTGCGCTTCGACCGCGGCCGGTGGCTGGCGATCGACAACGGCAGCCTTAACGGAATGTTCGTTGACCGTCGAAGGGTGTCGTCGGTGGACATCAGCGACGGGCAGAGCATCAACATCAGTAATCCGGACGGGCCGAGGCTGACGTTCGAGGTCGGGCGCCGCATGGGTGCCGTCGGCCGGCCGCCGAGCGGCCCCAAGCCCGTCCGACCGCCCAGCGGCCCGCAGCCGGTGCCGCGCCTGGCACAACAGTACGTTTCACAACCGGCGTCGCAATCGAACTATCAGACGCCCACAGAGATGAGGCCGGCAGCGAGGCGCAGTGGCGGCGACGGGTCGAAGCTGGCGACGAGCATGATCCGGATCCTGCGCGCCCCTGCGCCGGCACCGCGGCCGGCCACCACCACTATCGGCCGCGCCACCGACAACGACATCGTGATCCGCGATGTGCTGGCGTCGCGTCATCATGCGACGTTGGTGCCCAGCCCCGATGGCGTCGAGATCCTGGACGCGCGCAGCATCAACGGGACGTTCGTCAACGGCACCCGGGTCGATGGGGCGCTGCTGCGCGAGGGCGACGTGGTGACGATCGGCAACGTCGACCTGGTGTTCCACAATGGCACCCTAATTCGTCGCACCGAAACCGAATCCAATATTCGCACAGGCGGTTTGGAGGTTCGCCACATCAGCCTGATGATCGAGCACGGACTTACGTTATTGAACAACATCTCGTTCTCCGCGCGGTCGGGCACGCTGACCGCGGTGATCGGCCCGTCGGGTGCAGGCAAGTCGACGCTGGCGAAAGTGATCGTCGGCACCACGAATCCCACCCGCGGGAAAGTGTCGTTCGAGGGGCACGACATCCACGGCGAGTACGCTTCGTTGCGCAGTCGTATCGGCATGGTGCCCCAAGACGACGTCGTGCATAGGCAGCTCACCGTCGACCAGGCGCTGGGCTACGCGGCCGAGTTGCGGTTGCCCCCGGACACCACCAAGCAAGATCGGCGCCAGGTGATGGCGCAGGTGCTCGAGGAACTCGAGCTGACGCTGCACGCGCAGACGCGAGTGGACAGGCTCTCCGGCGGCCAGCGCAAACGGGCTTCGGTGGCGATGGAATTGCTGACCGGCCCGTCGCTGCTGATCCTCGACGAGCCCACGTCTGGCCTGGATCCCGCGCTGGACCGCCAGGTGATGACGATGTTGCGGCAGCTCGCCGATGCCGGCCGCGTGGTCGTGGTGGTGACACACTCGCTGACATACCTGGACGTTTGCGATCAGGTGCTGCTGTTGGCTCCCGGTGGAAAGACGGCGTTCTGCGGGCCGCCCAGCGGGATGGGCCGGGCCATGGGCACGACGAACTGGGCCGACATCTTTACGAAGGTCGGCGCCGACCCCGATGCGGCGAATCGGCGGTTCCTGAAGCAGGCCAACCCGCCGCCGGCGCCGTCGGAGACGGAACAGCCGTCGGACTTGGGCGAGCCGGTGCATACGAGCCTGCGGCGGCAGTTCTCCACAATCGGTCGCCGGCAGGTGCGGCTCGTCATGTCGGACCGAGGCTACTTCGTGTTCCTGGCGCTGCTGCCGTTCATCGTCGGTGTGCTGTCGCTCGCCGTGCCTGGGACCGTGGGCTTCGGTATACCCAACCCGATGGGCGACGCGCCCAGCGAGCCGATCCAGATTCTGGTGCTGCTGACCATGGGTGCAGTCTTCATGGGGACCGCGCTCACGATTCGGGACCTGATCGGCGAGCGGGCGATTTTTCGCCGCGAGCAGGCGGTGGGGTTGTCGACGACGGCTTACCTGCTGGCCAAGATCTGGGTGTACTCCACCGCGGCGATCATCCAGTCGGCGATCCTGGTGGCGATCGTTGTGTACGGCAAAGGCGGCCCCACACAGGGCGATGTGGTGGTCGGCAACGCGAGCGTCGGGCTGTTCCTGAGTGTCGCGGGAACCTCCGTCGCTGGGGCGATGCTCGGGTTAGCGCTGTCTGCGCTGGCCCGGTCCAACGAGCAGATCATGCCAATGCTGGTGGTGTTGGTCATTTCGCAGCTGGTGTTCTGCGGCGGCATGATACCCGTGGCGCACCGGCTCCTGGTCGACCAGCTGTCCTGGTTCACGCCGGCCCGGTGGGGCTTTGCCGCGTCGGCCTCGACGGTGGACCTGATCAAGCTTGTCCCCACGCCGTCGGCGCCCAACGATTCGTTCTGGAAACACACCCCGAAGCGGTGGATCTTCGACATGGGCATGCTTGCCCTGCTGTGCATCGGCTACGCCATGTTCATCCGCTGGAAGATCCGGCTCAAGGGCGAGTAGGTCGTCAGCTACTGTCCGCCGTGTTCGCGCAGGGAGAAGCCTCAAGCGATTACCGGTCTGGTGTTGTTGACGCCGTCAACACCTTTCGGTGTATCCGCAGGTCGATTCACGTCGTTTCGCGTCGTTTCGCGTAATCAAATTCAGGGTTTCCGCGGGTCACACCGGCTAATGCAGCGGTTTCGATTCCCGGCAGCTCCAGCAAGGAGGTCGCTGGTCAGAGCCAAAAATTCTGGCCAGTCTTCTTTTTCAGCGACATCTCGTCAACATCCGTCGGTTAAGGTCGCCAATCACGTTCTCGTGCAACGCTATCGGCGTGACCGCTGTGCCGCGCCCCCTCGATGAAGTCGATGGCGTCGTGCGCGCGGTGCTGCAGGCCGAGGCGAGGTGGCGGTGTTGCGGAACTTGTCAACGCTATTGAACGCCACATCTTTTCGCGATTCCGCTTCTCGGCGCTCGGTCGCGCTGTCGGCGATCCCTCGCCATTGGGCCTGGAGGACCGGGAGCAACAGCAGGCTGGCGGAGCCTGGGTAGGCAACACGCCGGGCGGGGTGATCGGCTGGGGATGGGGTGCGGGGGATGATAGGTGGCTGATGAACTCGGTGATGGTGGATTGTTCGAGGTAGATCTTGGACAGCGGGCAGACGCGCATCTCGCGAGGCCGAAGCGACCCTGTTGACAAGGCGTTCCGCGTATTCGCCCCGGATGAGGGATCGTTGTTGCCGCCGTCGCTGGATGACTGGTTGCCGGCCGAGCGTCTGGCCCGGTTAATTGCGGTGTTGGTCGACGAGCATTTGGATCTTGTCCGCATTCGGGCCGCCCACACCGAGGGGCGCGGCGCGCCGCCCTGTGATCCGCGGCGAATGGTCAGCATCCTGTTGTACGGCTACAGCATCGGTGTGCGCTCGTCGCGGGTGATCGAACGCAAATGCGTCGATGATGTGTGCTTTCGGTGGCTGGCCGCGGGGGCGGTCCCGGACTATCGAGCGATCGCACGATTCCGCAGGCGGCACCTGGCTGCGTTGGGGCAGCTGTTCGTGCAGGCGTGGGTGTTGTGCCAGGCCGCGGGGGTCGTCCGGCTAGGTCGGGTCGCGCTGGACGGGACAAAGGTGCGGGCCAACGTTCTGGCGCAGGAGGTCTCAACCCTGTTGGCCGAAGCCGAACGGATCGACAAGGCCGAGGACGCGACGTGGGGTAAAAACAGTCGCGGTTGCGAGGTGGCCCAGCAGCCGCGGCGACGCGAGACTGGGCTGGCCGAGATCGGCGAGGCCAAAGCCGCCCTGGAGGTCGGGGCTGGGCAGCTGGCGCTGGAGCAGGCCGCCCAGCGACCCGCCGGCGGCGGCGATGATGACAGTGTCGCCGGCGAAGGCGCGGGCACCGGCGGAAAGGCCACCGCAAAATCGAAGGCACAGCGTGCGCTGGTCGGTGCACTCTTGTTGGCATTGACGTTCGTAGGCGGCTACGCCGTGGCGTTGCACAAGACCGTCACGCTGTCCGTCGACGGCTTACCGATGACGGTGTCGACGATGAAGTCGCGGGTGATCGACGTGGTGCGGGAAAACGGCTTCGCCGTCGGCGAGCACGACAATCTCTATCCGGGCGCCAATCAGCTGGTCCGCCAGTCCGACACCATCGTGCTGCGACGCGGCCGGCCGCTGCAGGTGTCGATCGACGGCCAACCAAGCAAGCAGGTGTGGACGACGGCCTTGACCGTCGATGAGGCCCTCAAGCAGCTGTCGATGAGCGATGCTGCCCCCGCCGCCGCGTCTCGTGCCAGCCGCTTGCCGCTGGCCGGCATGGCGCTGCCGGTGGTCAGCGCGAAGCACGTGCACATCAACGACGGCGGTGTGGCCAGTGACCAGCGCCTAGCGGCGCCCACCGTGGGCCTGCTGCTGGCAGCGGCCGGTGCGCCGCTCCAGCAGGACGACAAGGTGGTACCCCCGGCGTCGACGCCGGTCATCGAGGGCATGCAGATCGTGGTCACCCGCATCAGGGTGCACAATGTCGCCGCGCGCATGCCACTGCCGGCGTCGCTGCGGCGCATCCAAGACCCGACAATGAACATCAGCCGCCACGTCGTCGAGGACCCCGGCACTCTCGGCACCCAGGACGTCACCTTCGCCGTCTCGACCGTCAACGGCGTCGAAACCGGCCGACGGCTGGTGGCCCATAATGTCGTGACACCCGCCCGGCCGTTTGTACAGCGGGTCGGTGCCAAGCCGGGCACCCAGGTACCGCCGGTGAGAAACAGCGCCGCGTGGGACGCGCTGGCCTCCTGCGAGTCCAGCGGCAACTGGGCCGTCAACACCGGCAACGGCTTCTACGGTGGCGTGCAGTTCAACCAGAACACCTGGGAGCGCCACGGTGGACTGCGTTATGCGCCGCGCGCCGACCTGGCCACCCGAGAAGAGCAGATCGCGATCGCCGAGGTCACTCGGGCGCGGCAGGGCTGGGGCGCCTGGCCGGTATGCAGCGCAAGAGTGCGGGCGCACTAACCATCCGGCTACTCCGTCGCAACGCGGCATCACCTAACACGGTGGGGCGATACGGCGCTGCTCGAAAATAGCGCCGGGCCGTCCGTTCACACCTGGTATCGGCAGGGATTTCCACAGCCAGCGCGAAGGCGGCACCTCCTCGACGAGCCAGACGCCATGTGATCAGGACTTTGAAACCGTTCCACTGAGCCCAAGAAGCCCCGCTAAGCCCCCAATGAGGTGGGACTATTCCTTTTCCAGCGTGAACTGGCACACGTTGGTGTAGCCGTCGCGGAACAGCTCGGCGCAGCCGGTCAGGTACTTCATGTACCGGTCGTAGACCTCTTCCGACTGGATCGCGATCGCCTCGTCCTTATGAGCCTCGAGCGCCGCCGCCCACGTGTCGAGCGTCCTCGCGTAGTGCAGCTGCAGCCGCTGGATCCGGCTCACCATGAACCCGGCCTTCGTGGCGTGCTCCTCGACCAGTGCCACCGTCGGCAGCCGGCCGCCGGGGAAGATCTCGTCCATGATGAATTTGAAGAAGCGCAAGTGCCGCATCCTGATCGGCAGATTGCGCTCTTTGAGCTCTTGCTTGCTCGCCTGAACGATCGTGTGCAGCAGCATCTTGCCATCGGCCGGCAACAGGTCATAAGCCATCTTGAAGAAATCGTCGTAGCGGTCGAAGCCGAAATGCTCAAGCGGGCCGATCGCCACGATCCGGTCCACTGGCTCGTGGAACTGCTCCCAACCCTCGAGCAGCACCCGCTTGGAACGCGGGCTATCCGAGACCGCGATCAGCTGCTCGACGTAGGCCTTCTGGTTCTTGCTCAGCGTCAGGCCGACGACGTCGACGTCGTACTTCTCCGACGCGCGCAGCATCGCCGCCCCCCAACCGCAGCCGACCTCCAGCAGCGTCATGCCCGGCTGCAGGCCGAGTTTGCCCAGCGCCAGGTCGATCTTGGCGATCTGCGCCTCTTCCAGCGTCATGTCACCGCGCTCGAAGTATGCGCAGCTGTAGGTCCGCGTCGGGTCCAAGAACAACTGGAAGAAGTCGTCGGACAGGTCGTAGTGGGCCTGCACGTCCTCGAAGTGTGGCCGCAAGCTCCGCGTTTCTTCTAGCAATTGTCAGTCCTGTCGTAACGGCTCGTTAGGAGAGTCGCTGTCGGCTTCGATGCCTGCGCGGACTCCCGGCAAATAATCCTCACCACTCGATAGGGCAGGCTGCACGCCTTTGCCTAGTAAGTGCCCGATCGCGAAGACCACCAGCGCGGCGGCACCACCGACCAGCAGTTGACGTATGGTGCATCCCCTCCTCACTCCAGACTGAAAGTCTAATTTTGTGACCAGGAGGCTACGGCCAGCCACTGCCAGCGCGCCAGCGGCGGGAACAGCGGCCAAACTGGCGGCCCTTTTCCGGGGAGGCGTATGCGGTTGCCGCGCCACGGTGGTGAGGATGCCATGAGACGGCCATGAGGCGTGGGAGGCTCACGGCGCTAGCTCCGTCCCGAACCGTCCTCGCAGGTTCCGACAAGGGTTCGCGCACCGTTCTGGAGACGGCGTCGCGGGGATCGCGCGACGGGCTCGCGGGCCAGCGACAAATACGGTCGCACGCTGGGCTACGTCTGGACCGCCTCCGGGCGCCTGTTCAACCTGGACATGATCGCCGACGGTTACGCCTTCGAGTACACCTACGACCTGCCCTATCGCTACCGGGCGGACTTCAAGACCGCCGAGGGTGACGCTCGCACCCAGAGTCGCGGGCTGTGGTGGCCGGACGCCTGTCCGCAATGAGACTTGGAGTCAAAGTGGCCCGGGAGAAGTCAAAGTGGCCCCGGGAGAAAGAGAACAAAGTGAAAAGAAGATATCTACCCTTGGCTCAGCGGTGCCTATCAACCGCTTCGGTTGCCGCACTGGCTCTTTCACACCCCAGCGCACCGCGTCGTCGTCGTCTAACTGGACGGTGGTGTCCCTCACAAGGGAGCGCTCTACCGGGCCCACTGAGCGACCGACAGCCGCGGCTATCCAAACTGGTTGGCGCTCGCCGGCGGGCCGGGCGCCATGGCCCGGGCGGCCCATCCGGCGGCAGCGGCAGAGAGGACGTGCCAGGCGCCGTGGTACTGCCACAGGCTGTCGGGCCGGCACAACGGCGACCCGGAGCGTCCCGCGGCGTAGGCGGCCAGTCCCAGCGCGAAGACGCCGGCCGCTGTCGCCCAGGCCGACCGCCGCTGCCGGCTCCGGGCCAGGCCGGCGGCGTACACAGCTCCCGCGGCGACGATGGGCCAGTTGTGGGCGAGCTCCGCCCATGACGGCTGGGGCCCGTGGTAGGCGAAGCTGCCGGCCCCGACCGCCACGAGCGCCACTCCGGCAGCCCCCGCCAGCGGCGCCCTGACCCGCATCGCCCAGCACAGCACGGCCATCCCGGCGGCGACATAGGCCAGGCTGGTGACGGCCAGGACGGGCTGCGCCAGCGCGGCGCCTGCGATGCGCTCGCAGTCCGAGTGACCGAAACTCGCGGGAGCTGTCATGACCTGCATGGGCGATCCACCGTAACGCGCCGGCCGGGGCCGAGACGGGCCGGGCGAGGCGGGCCGCTCCGGGAATAGCCAAGGGCAATGTGTGGACGGATAGTGACCTCCTCGGCGTCGGACGCTGAGGGCATCAGTGCCAAATCCCTGACGGGCGCCCTGCCGCTCTGGCTGCCCTGGAGGTTGTGCGCGGCGGCAAGGCCGCCGGCCTGCTGGTGGCCAAGATGGACAGGTTGAGTCGCTCGGTGGTGGACGGTGCGGGTCTGATGGCGAGTTCCTCAGCGAGGTCAAGTCGCTAGATGAGGCATGAGCTGACGTCGCAGTAGCGAAAGGTGGCGTTCCCGCCATTCAACTGCGTGGTGCTCGAGCATGAACTTTCACTGAATGGACCACTCTTGTTTCGCGAATCAACGGCGTTCGAACGGGGTGGTTCGCGGCGGCGGGCGAGAGGATGCGGATAATAAACGTGAACAGTCCAGTAGTAGAAAGAACGTGAAATGCCACGCTCGACCGCGCGTCGCTCAACCCCTGGTGACAATCCCTGGCTGTCGCCGTCACAGAAACGCGCGTGGGTTGCCTACATGCGCGTGCAGTTGCGCATGAACTATGAGATCAACCGTCAGTTACAACGAGACAGTGACCTCTCGTTGGCCGACTATCACGTGCTCAACGCGTTGAGCAGTGCACCGGACCACAGGCTCCAGGTCACCGATCTGGGCGCTCAAATCGGCTGGGAACGCAGCCGGGTTTCTCATCACCTGCGGCGACTGTGTGAGCGTGGCCTCACCAAGCGCGTCCAGTCGGAAGACGACGGCAGGGCGACCGATGCGGTCTTGACCAAGAAAGGTATGAGCGCCATCGTCGCGGCCGCGCCGGACCATGTCGCGCTCGTCCGGAAATTGTTCTTTGAGCCGTTGCCTGACGAGCTTGTTTCTCCTTTCACCGCGGCCTTAGAACACATCCAGGCGAGTCTCAACCTCAACTCTTCACTGCCGCCCGTACCCCTCTGAGCACGCACCGTGCGATCTGACTAGTGCGGGACGATGTGGCTCTCGTGCGACCCCCGCTCGGCATCGATCGCGGTGAAATAATCGATGAAATTAGCAAGAGACGATGGATCCGTGTGAGTGCGAGGGTGTTCCACGGGTTCTGCACCGTCCTCAAGGGGTGAAGCGGAATCTGGGCCGGCAGTTAGCTTGGCGAGGACGGACAGTCGTGTCCACGACGGCCCGAATTCTCACAGGGCCAAACTCAGCGCGCCAACCAGGATCATCGCGGCGCCCGCGAATCTTCCACTCACGTCACCGAATGGGATCGTCTTCTCCAGTAGGACGAAGATGGCGATCGCCGCGATCCACAGCAGGTTCATCACGCCGCCGACGAACAGCAATCCCATCAGGATCCAGCAGCAGCCCACGCAGTAGGCGCCGAGCCTCAGTCCCATGCGGAAGGCGCCGAGGTTGCCGGTGCGCCAGTGGTGGGACAGGAAGTGCACTGGGGCCCGGCAGTTCCTAAGGCAGGCATTCTTGAACGGGGTGAGCTGGTAGACGCCAGCCGCGATCAGCAGCGCGGCTCCGAACACGGCGCTGCTGGACACCATCATCGGGGAGAGCAGCGCGGCCTGATCAAGAGCATGCTGGGCGATGGTGGCCACGAGACTGAAGATTGTCCACATCGCGATGTAGCCGCTGACGAAGACGAACGTCGAGGCCAGCGGGTTGTGCTGGGCGGCGGCCTTCCGGGCGACCGCGGCGTAGAGCAGGGTCATTGGTGCCGCGGTCGGTACCATCATGGCGACCATCATGACGGCCCACATCGCCAGTCTCAGGCCGTACTCGGTTGCCGTCCACAGCTGCACCCCGGTCATGGCGTGCAGCATCGGCGCCATCGATTGACCCCTCATGTCCGCAGACCCGCTCGCCATTCGGCGCGCTGCCACCACGATGTAAACCCAGGCTACGACTGTGATGCCGCCCAGACCGGCCATTACGGCCAGACGGTCTCGGTGGCGCCAGACCCAAGACGTGGTCAGCGGATGACTCCATCCTGGTTCATGAGCAGAACGTTGAACTGGCCGTAGCTGTCCTTCAGGTCAAGCTCGATTCCCGCCCGGGCTATGGTGTTGCCGTTGCCCATCTCGGCATAGGTGTAGTGGACCCCTTCCGGCAGGTTGATGCGTGACCTGGTCGGCTCGCCGCTGAAAGGACTGATGATCGGCGTCCCGCGTGACTCGACTAGCTCTTCAATCTTGAGGCTGGCCATTCGCTGATCAACATCGATCGACAGCTCGATGCGTGCGTACAGCGTGTCCAGCACGGTCGACATCGTGCTGTGGTACACGAAGAAATGCGTCGCTCCGGGAGCAGTCGACTCGCCATGAAGGATCTTCCGCAGTCCTTCTCGCTGAGCCGGATCCGCCCGTTCGCTGATGATGGCCTGCTGCTTGCCGTTGCCCTCGGCGACCTCACCCGGCCAGTACATGAGCACCGCCCAGTCCAGGCCGTCGAGATTCGTGTCGTTGAAGTTTCCCTCATGGATGTGGCCGCACATCACCGTCTCGCAGTGCCCATAGGTTGTCTTCGCACCGAACTGGCACGGGCAGCCCCAGGCGCAGTTGCAATTCGTGAACTCCGTACCACGAATCATCCATCGATCAGCCACCGGACTCTCCCCGTTTCAGATGTTCTGGACTGTCAACCCGTGGGCGGCAACCGGGTTCGGCCACTCTGCCGACATCCCGACTGAGCCCACCGCTGCGGTGCCAATTCCTGTCGTCACGCCCGCCGGAGCCTGCGGCTGAAGATCGGGGGTCGTGGCGAACACTTTGTGCCTGTTCGCAGGCAGCTGCTACGTTTCGAATACCGGGTTGACATCCATGTAGATGAGGTAAGTGTCAACGAGTCCGTTGCGGAGCCGAAAAACGTTGCAGCACGGCAAATTCAGTTCGCGACCGTCGAGTCGCCGGTAGTAGACGTCCATGATTGCGATCACCGTGGTGTCGTCGACCTCCCATATGTCGAGGACGGTGTGACGCAGATCGGCGATCGCAGCACGAAAGGAGTCGGCTGCTGCGAGGAGCTCGGACTGGATGCTTGTGGGGGCGGCATTTCCGAAGCGGAAATGCACGTCTGTCGCTGTGCGTGCTGCGATGGCGTTGTGGTCTGCATTGTCGACGGCGCGGATCAAGCTCCGAACCAGGTCGATGTTGGTCTGTGGCGCGTCGGTCATGTCCTGCTCTCCGTCGGAGGGTGATGGTCACGCGGTTGAATCCGGCGTATTGCCGACTGACTCACCATCAGCCGATGCTGGCGGTGGCCATTGAAGTTGGCTCGGTGCGATGAGCGCCTTCATGATTCGGCCGGCTCGTAATGCGTTGAACGCGGTCAGGGCGTCCTTTAGTGGTGTCACGACGCTGGTGAGGTCAGCCACCACGAGTTGTCCCGTTGCAAGCAGGTCGATGGCACGGTCGAACTCGTCGGCGTACGTATAGGACCCGTGCACTGTGATCTCCTTGAGCAATATGGTTGCGGAGTCGAGTCCGCTACCGCGCCCTGCGCCGACCACGACGAGGGAGCCACCGGGGGCGAGCAGTTTCAGAGCCGTTGCGGTGGCTGCCTCATTGCCTGAACATTCGATCGCGACATCGACCGTAGTGTCGGTCTTGTCGGCCGCGTCGGCGGTGATTACGGTGGCGTGCGAATTGCTGGCCAACTCGGCCCGCTCGGCGGCGGGCTCCATCAGCAGAACACGCTCGGGAGATTTCAGATGAGCCAGTCGACACGCCAACTGGCCGATGGGGCCGCCACCGGTAACCAGCACCGTGCGCCCCTGGAGATCGCCGGCGTGCTCCACCGCGCGTAACGCAGTCGCGGCAGGTTCGACCCATGCGGCTTCACGTGGGGCGAGACTATGCGGGATGGCCCGCAGATGGGAGGGAAATGCGGCCATCAGCGGCGCGAGTGCGCCGTCGGCTTGCAGACCCAGCGCCGTCTCGAGTGTTGCTTGACGGCAGAAGTTGGGTCGACCTGACCTGCAGAACTCGCAAACCCCGCAGACGTTTCCGTTGGGGTTGACCGCCACGCGTTGACCGACGCTCCAATCGGCAACGTCGGCTCCAACCGCGGCAATGTGGCCAGTAGATTCGTGACCCAGGATGCAGTCTCCGTGGTAGATCTGCGGCAGCTGAGCGGAGTGAAGATCGCTCCCACAGATCCCGCACAGATCTACTTCGACCATGACCTGGTCAGGTCGCAACCTCGGACGCGGGCGTTCCTGGAGGGCGATCTCACGTTCAGCGGTTAGTACCACGGCGGGCATTGTCATGACGATGACCTTCCTACCCCTTCAGACATTCGCGTCGGCTAGGACGTGAAGGTATACAAGCCGAGCCTGCCCCAGGCAACGAAGGCGGCCAGCGCCAGCAGCACGATGTTGACGATGACGTTCGTTGGTTCGTTGCGCCGGGCATGAACAATGGCCGCGCCCACCATTACGAGAGCCAACCCGATCGCTGCCAACGGGACCAGTATTGGGGCGATGTGTGTGACGGCTGGCAAGATCAGTCCGGCCGCGCCGAGTACCTCGACGAGTCCGATCAATCGGATGCTGGTCGGGCTGAAGTCCTGTGCCCAGCCCTGGCCAGACGTCACGAGCTTGTCTTTGGGCACAAACTGTTTCATTAGTCCGCTTCCGGCGAAGGCAGCTGCTAAGACAATCGCGGCAACCCATAGTGCCAAATTCATGAAGTCCTCCTATGTGGCGGGAATGGGCAGGTTGGTTGGGACGCATCCAATTTCGTACACGTTGATGATCGCTAACCGTTGTCGGTGAGCCGCCTCGCGTTGCGCAGACGACGGCCGAGCGACGTCGCCGCCGGTGTAGCCGAGGACGTCTCATCGTTCGCCGAATGCCGAGCTGAGACTGGCGACTTCGTCGTCGCGCAACGACAATGACCCCGCGGCAAGGTTTTCCGCGAGGTGGCCGCGGCTACTGGTCCCCGGGATCAGCAGCACGTTTTCGGCGACGGCCAGTAGCCAGGCGAGCGCGACCTGGGCCGGCGTAGCGCCGTGGCCGGCGGCGATGCTAGTGACGACCGGGTTGGTGCGGATCGCATCGTGCTGGCTCTTCGGCCAGCCCAGCGGGCAAAACGGAACGAAGGCGATGCCTCGGACGGTGCACTCTTTGAGGACCGGGTCCGACGATCGATCCGCGAGGTTGTACGCATTCTGCACGCAAACGATGTCGGTGACCTCCAGTGCCCGTATGAGGTGTCGGAGTGTCACGTTGCTGATCCCGATACCTGCGATCAAGCCTTCGTCACGCGCGGCTACCAACGCTCCGATTTGCTCGACAAACCGATCGTCAGGCACGGCGTTGTCCATCACGCGCAAATTTACTGCGGTGAGCTGCTCGACACCCAGGGTCGCAAGATTGTCTTCGATGCCGGCGCGGAGCTGGTCGGGGTCGTCGTAGCGACGGACCGCGCCAAAGTCGTCTCGGCGCGCGGCGACCTTGCTGACCAGCGCGAGGTTGTGGGGATAGGGGAAGAGTGCTTCCCGGATCAGCTGGTTTACCACCCCGGGCCCGTAGTAGTGGGCGGTGTCAATGTGATCGACACCGGCATCGACGGCCGCGCGCAGCACTGCGATTGCTTCGTCGCGATCCCGGGGTGGACCGAAGACACCGTCACCGGCCAATTGCATCGCGCCGTACCCGACGCGGCGCACCAGCTTATTCCCGAGGCGGTAGCGGTCACCCGTCAGTGTGTTCATTGTCGATGTCCTCCGCAGGTGTTCTGTCCTCGGTGCCAGTGATCGTGGCGCCGCGTCGGTAGCGAGCGTGCTCAGGGACGGAGCGTCTTCAATGCACCTGCGGAGCTTTCGAGCAGAGCGAACATGACGGCGGCCGAGTCGTTGTGCAGGGTCGCCGGAGTGAAGGTGGTGAAGTTCTCGAAGTCGGTGAACAACGAGAAAGCCAATTGTTGGCGGACGGTTGCCATCTGCAATTCCGGGCAGATCAAACGCAGGTGCTCGACGGCGCGCGCCCCGGACAGCGAGCCGTAGGCAGCGAATGCGGCAGCCTTGTTCTGCCACTTGGCATATAGGTAGTCGAGGGCATTTTTGAGTGCTGCGGATGTCGAATCGTTGTACTCGGGGCTGACGAAGATGAATCCGTCGTAAGGCGCGATCGTCGCCGCCCAAGCCTTGGTGTGCTCGTTCTGATACTGCGCGTAACTAGGGGGTATGGCCTCGTCATACAGCGGCAGGGGGCGGTCTGCGAGGTCGACGATGTCATAGCGGACATCTGGGCGTCCTACCGCCTGACCGGCTACCCATTCGGCAACGTAACGGGCATGGCGGCCCGGGCGGGTGCTGCCCGCGATGATCGCAATCTTCAGCTCTGCCATGGCTACCTTTCCGTGGACTCCGTCGTCCGTAGCTGGTAGGCAAAGGACGGCTGTTGTAGCCGACCAATCCGGGTTCCCCAACATGTCGGTATCTGCTTGTTGTGGCAAGCAAATACGTTTCCACGAGGTCGCGGAGTACAGAGATCGGTCGGAACCATGCAGCGCGACGAACGCTACCATCATTTTACATGATATATCAATCTAATGGTCGAGCCTGGACTCGTCCGTCGGCGTAGGTGAGGTCACTCTTTTGGCTAGTTGCATCTTCGACGGATTGGTGGTTGGAATCGCAACGGTTGCGCCACTTCGTGGCATCGCGCAGTGCACGGCAGCGCCGGCCCCAACGAATGCTGCTGTCAGATTCGTGAGGGCTTCCTTTGTCCCGTCGGAGATTAGGCATTCGACGTGGTTAGCCAAGCCGGGCTCATCGAGCATCGCCACCGCCTTGAGCACCCCCAGCGCTTCATCGTGGCTGGTCGGTGAGCACCGTGTAGAGCTCGGCGATGAGGCCGTCTCGCACGATCGCGACGTCGAAGCCCGAGCTCTGCGGGGCGCCACAGCCGGGTTTGACCACGTTAAATGCCAGGTAACCTAGTCCCAATGTTTGGTAGGCGGGTCCCGCTGCGATGAACTGGAGGTCGCCAAGTTTCGCTTGCAGCTCGACGGCCTTCGCGTCCAATGCCGCACGCCCGGTGGTCACGCCGTCGTCGTCGGTCCACCGGATGTCGTCGGAGTAGATACGCGCGATCGCCGCACAGCGACGCGCACGATCACGCTCGTTGAAGACCTCAAGAAGATTGGCGTGCATCAATTCAGCGATCGTGGTGCCGATTAGAACTCCTCTTACTGACTTGCCTCTTCATCGTGTGTGACTTGTCACGCAACGCCACACTAAAGTAGATTCACATGATATGTCAATCAATCGATGCTTGGGGCGATCGGCAAGATACGACGCATCGGGAATGGGATCGGACTGCAGCCCGGGCCCGTTCTACTGCGAGCTGATGTCTGCCAACACGTTGTGAAACCGATACCACTCATCTCAAAGGAGCACACCCATGACCGCACAGCCGTCACTAACCAACTCGGCGCCGGAACGTGGGCAATCGACAACACCGATCGCAGCATGCGGACTGCCGCGAATTGATCTAGACGGAGCGGAGCAAAACTATTAACTCTGGAGATCTCCGGCGCGCCCCGCATGCGGATCTTTCGCTTCGACAGAGCGTCGACACGCTGGCTATCCGAGAATTAGTCGACGCCTACGCCTACTGTGCCGATCGGCGTGATGCTGCGGTCAGATGGCGCTGTTCACCGAGGACACTGATTTTCAGGTGTATATGGACGCCAGCAATCCGACACCCACCCAGCACATTCAGGGGCGTACTGCGCTCGCTCCGGTGTTCGACGAACTCAACGTGTACGAGGCCACCATGCACTTCAACGGTCAAAGCACTGCGGTGCTCGACGGGGAGCACGCCGCGGGCGTCGCGTACTGCCTGGCTCACCA
Organism: uncultured Actinomycetota bacterium; assembly: GCA_963800125.1. Classification (GTDB taxonomy): domain Bacteria; phylum Actinomycetota; class Actinomycetes; order Mycobacteriales; family Mycobacteriaceae; genus Mycobacterium. Next base: position 61,130 of record CAWDAC010000015.1, read on the forward strand.
CGTCAAGGTCGAGGGTTCAGAGCGCAGTCTATGATCGCCGCGATCCGTTACCTCGATACGTTCGTCAAACATGATGGCATCTGGTACTTCAACCAGCGCAAGCTGATGGTCGATTGGACCGAAACCCGTGCGATAAACACCGGTTAAGCCAATTCCGCCCGACGGGGTCACCACGCGACCCGATGCGACTATTCGACGGCAAGGATTGACCATCTGCTCAGCAGCGAAAGGCACTGCCACATCAAAGATCCCAGCGCCACCACCCATATTAAGGATGTGACCAACAATGACACGGGCCATCACCTACGCCACCGCCGGCGACCCCGCTGACGTCCTGGAAGCCACCGAAATCCCCGACCCGCCGACGCCAGGGCCCGGACAAATCCAGGTCGAAGTCCGCGCCTTCCCGATCCATCCAGGAGACCTCGTGGCCGTCAGTTTCGGCCCACCACATCCCGGACAGCGCACGGTCCCCGGCCTTGAGGCCACCGGAGTCGTGGTTGCGACAGGACCCGGCGTCGACACCCCTACGGTCGGCACCCGCGTGACCGTTTTCCCCAACCCCGCGTCCTGGGCGCAACGCATCAACGTCGCTGCGGAAGTCGCTGTCCCCGTACCGGACTCTGTGAGCGACGACGTCGCCGCGCAGATGGTCTGCAACCCGTTAACGGCCCTGTTGCTCTACCGCGCCGCCCTACAACACTTCTCGGTCGGATTCGGCGGAATCATCATCAACAACGCCGCCAACTCCTCGGTGGGCCGACTATTCACCGCCAGCGCCGACCATCATCAGATCGCGACGATTAGCGTCGTGCGCAGCGCCGACCGCGCTCACGAACTCGCCGCCCGCTACCCCAACATGCCCGTCGTCTCCACCGACAGCCCCGACTGGGTCCAGCAGATTCGCACCATCGCCGACGGCCGCCCCATCCCCGTGGCACTAGACCCCGTTGGCGGCACAATCGCCGGCCACCTGATATCCCTGTTGTCCTCCGGCGGAACGCTGATCACCTACGGAGCAATAGCCCAAGAGAACATTCCTCTGCACGCCTCAGCCCTCCTCGGCCGCGAAATCGGCATCCGCGGATTAACCATCGGCCGATGGCTCAGTGGCGTCGCACCCGAACGCCGCGCCTCCGATATCGCCAGCGTCACCGCAATCGCCATCGCGCTATCCGCAGAATTCGACGTTGCCGGCACCTACACGCTCGATCAGATCGCCGACGCGGTCCAGCACGTCAACCGCCCCGGAAAGATCGGCACCGTGATCGTCAAGGCTTAAGCTTCAGGCTCAGCGCCGTTGCGCACGGAGGTACCAGAACGCCATTTCGACTTGCGTGCCGTCCAGTTCGCCGCGGACCGTGGCCGGCTCCAGCGACTCGATGTGCCAGCCGGCGCCGCCGAGGATGTCGCGCAGCGTCTCTTCGGATACCGCCGGTCGCGGCCACTCCTCGCCTACCGGGTTGGCGTCGGAGAAGCAGCTGAGCAACAGGGTGGCGCCCGGCCGGGTGGCCCGGTGCACCGCGGCGGCGTAGCTACGTCTGCCGTCGTCATCGAGGCAGTGGAACATGCCACTGTCGATCACGGTGTCGAACGCGTCGGTGTAGCCGTCGAGTTTGGTGGAGTCGGCCACCGCGAACTTCACGTCGACTCCGGCGTCCTTGGCACGCCGCTCGGCGGTGATCAGCGCGGTGGGTGAGATGTCCAACCCGGTCACCTTGTGCCTGTTCTTGGCCAGGTAGACGGAGTTGTCGCCGAGCCCGCAGCCGACGTCGAGAACGTCGCCGTGGACCCAGCCGCCGGTCTGCCACTCGATGACATTCTCATTGGGCGCCTTGGTATCCCATGGTGGTGTGGTCATTGGCGGCATGCCTTCGCCTGGGCTTTCGCCACGGTAAAGGGCATCAAAATCCATGTGCTGCGATCCGGAGGATTCTTGGGAGGAACTCGAGCCTGTCCTAGTCATGAACGCTACAGTAGTAGATTTACGTGATGTGTCAATCAGTTGATGCTGGGGCAATCGGCGAGATTCGACGCATAGGAATGGGTCGGACGTCAGTCGCCAGGACCTTCATTCGCGCGGCTTCGCCCCACGGGTAGGCGTGAGCGCGACAACTGGGATGGTCCGCGACGTCATGCGCTGGTACTCAGCGAATCCCGGATACCGCTCGGCCTGCAGCGCGTACTTGTCGTCCCGTTCGGCGCCCTGCAGCTCTGTGGCATGCACGTCGACGATGTCGTCGCCGACTTCGATGCGGGCGTCGGGGTTGGCCTTCAGGTTCCAGTACCAGGCGGGGTTATCGTCGGCACCGGCGTTCGAGGCGAACACAAGATACCGTGCGCCGTCGGCGAGGTACATCATGATGTTGGTCCGCGGCTTCCCGCTGCGTGCACCGACTGTGTGCAGCAGGACGATCGGCGCACCCTCGAACGGGCCACTGACGCGACCGTGGTTGGCGCGGAACTCGGCGATATTGCGCTCGTTGAAGTCGTTGCCATCGCTCATCGTGATCTCCTCACATCGACTTACGTCTCGAACCGGTTTGCACCTGCCCGGCGATGCATCCGTCGCTCACGGTCGCAGCACCAACTTGCCGCGGGTGTGCCGCAGTTCGACCTCCCGGAACGCGTCCCGCACATCGTCGAGGGCGAAGACTCCGGCGATCGGCACTTCCAGCTCACCCCGTGCGACGAGGTCGGCCAACTCGGCGACCACCGCCGCGGTCGCGGCATCCGCGCCGCCTGCCGACAAGACCCCGAACCGCTCCACGGCAGCGAAATCGGTGATGGTGTCGACCCTGTCGCGCGGCACTTTGAGGTCCTCGACCGCCATGGCGACATATCCACCACCGAAGAAATCCAGCAGGGCGTCGATGTGTCCGGACGGTGCTGCGGCGCGCAGCCGGGCCGGCAGGTCGTCACCATAGTTGACCGGGACCGCGCCATGGTCGGCGAGCCAGGAATCGTTGGACGGCCCGGCGATGCCGAGGACCGTGGCCCCGGCGCGTCGGGCGAGTTGAACCGCGATCGAACCGACACCGCCGGCCGCACCCGCGATCGCTACCGTATCCCCCGTTACGAGGCGCACCGCCCGCACCGCGGCGTAGGCGGTGGCTCCCGCGACAAACAGCGAGCCGGCCACCTCCCAGGAAACCGCCGACGGCTTGCGCGGTCAACTGGTTTGCCGGCACCGTCACGTACTCGGCGTGGCTGGACCGCCGCATGGAGAACCCGATCACCTCATCGCCCACAGCGAAACCGGTGACGCCGGAACCGAGTTCGGCCACCACCCCCGCCAGGTCGCTGCCCTGACCGGACGGAAACATCGCAGGAAACAGATCGTGCACGGCACCCGCGCGAATCACCGCCTCACTGATATTGATGCCGGCCGCCCTGACCTCGACCAGAACCTCACCGGCTGCCGGAACAGGGCGGGGCACGTCGCGCACCTCGAGGACGTCGACGCCGCCGTAGGAATCGAACTGCACTGCTTTTGGCATGAGCGCTACAGTAGTAGATTTACGTGATGTGTCAATCAGTTGAAGCTCGGAGCGATCGGCGCGAATAGACCACGGCCGGGAGCGGTCCTGGGGACTCACTTCCGGCCGTTGGTCGGTCACCACCGGTTCCGTGGTGACGGTGTCATTCAGTTGCCCAGCGGCGGGTCAAGCTCGGACGTAGGTGCCGCAGCCGGCTGGTCGGTGCGCTGGCTGGCGCCGACCTCACCTGCCGTCTGCTGCACCGCCGCCGCCGGGGCAGGTGCGTTCAGCTGGCGGGCGGCGAAATCGGCCGCCTGGTCGGCCATTCCGTTGTCCTTGTACGAACTGTGCGCGGACCGGTCGAGGCCACCAGGGAAGCAGACCGGGTCGCCGGTTGCACACAGCTCAAGGGTTTTCGCCGTGTAGAGCTGGCCGATGGTGATGGGCGGTGCGCTGTGGTCGACCAGGTTGAGAAACCAGGTATCCGGTGTTCCGAACAGGACCACTGCCGCGACGTGCGGGGCGATCGCAGCAGGCATCGGGCCGGTGATACCGGCTGGCAGGGCGAATCCGGCGGGAACGGTATCGGTGGTGGTGTAGCCGGCTACCACCGCGCCCTGCGAGTAACCGCCGAGCACGATCTTGGTGGTCGGGCAGCTCGCCGCAACGGCTTCGATCTTGGTGCTGGCATCGACGATTCCGTCGGCTGCTTGCCCGAAGTTCAACGATGCAGGGTAGTTGACCGCATACACGTCGACCGTTTTGCCTGGCAGGCGGGCGTTGAGCGCGTCGACGAACGCTTGCCCGGTCGCGCCGACACCGGGTGCCTCATTGGTGCCGCGGGCGAATACGACTTCGACGCTGGGACACGAGTCGTCAGCGGCATTCGCAGGCGGGGTCGGGGCTGCAAGCGAGCCGGCGAGGATCGCGGCCACGGCGAGCGCGGCGAAAATCGTGGACAGTGCCGCGCGGACGGTCAACGTGCCCATTCTGACGACCAATGGTGTGACGGTGCTCATGATTGGGTCCTCTTCCTGTTCTCGTTCACTCTCACTTCAATGTTTAAGTGACGGCCTGCCCCTTACAAGCGGGCGGCTGGATCTGCGATTCCGGGAAGCGAAGTGATCTACATCACTTGTGGAAGGGCGGATCGCCGAGGAGGTACAACGGGGGCCAACTCGGGGACTGTTGTGGGCGCTCAGGCGCGCCGACTCAGGACGGTGTGGTGCTAGGCCAACTGTCGTCTGGGGGCAGTCCATCGAGAATGCGTTGGCAAATCGTGCCCAGCTGGCGAGTCTGGGCCTGCGTCAATCGGTCGAAGACGATCTCGCGCACCGCGGCTACATGCGAGGGGGCGGCTTCTTGCAATTGGCGAAGTCCCGCGCTGGTCAGAACCGCAAGGGTGTAACGACTGTCTTCCGCGTCGGGTTGCCGTGACACCCAGCCACGTTTCTCGAGGCGGCCGACGGCCTGGGACAACCGCGGCAGCGAGCTGCCGGTGATCGTGGCCAGTACGCTCATCCGCAGCATCGATCCCGGCGTTTCCGACAGGCACGCCATGATCAGATACTCAAAGTGGCTGATGCCGAACTCGCGCTGTAACTGTGCGTTGAGCACGGGCTGCAACCTGAGGATCATCGTCGACAGCTGCCGCCAGGTCCGCTGTTCCTCCGCGTCTAGCCACCGAGTCTTGTCCGCAGTACTCATGTCTTCAGTCTAACTTAATGGTTGAACCGGGAATTCTCACGATACTTAAGTGTTTAACCGGGCATGGGATCAAGTGTTCGCGACAAGGAGAGGGGTCAGTGATGAAGGCAGTTGGAGTGACCGGGCCGGACTTCACGCCGCGCTTGTTCGACATCGACGAACCAGTCGCAGCGCGCGACGGAGTCGTTGTCGAGGTGATGGCCGCCTCCGTGAACGACTTCGATCGAGCCGCGGTAGAGGGCCGCTACATCGGCTTGACGGGCCAGCTAGATCCCGTGCTGCTGGGGCGCGACTTCGTGGGCCGGGTGGCTGTTGTGGGCGACGACGTCGACTACATCGACGTCGGCATGTGTGTAGCAGGGACGCTGGCGCCGGGGCGGTCAGGAACTTTCACCGAAATGGTGGAGGTTGCGGCGGAATTGCTTGCCCCGGTCCCTGACGGCGTTGACGTCGCGCAAGCCGCCGGTGTGGGCTTGGCTGGGGTCACAGCGCTCGACGCGGTCGGCGCGCTCGGAGCCACAAATCTCGGAAACACCGTTATCCACGGTCCCGTCAGTGAGGTCGGCGGATTCGCCCTCCAGCTGGCGAAGGCACGCGGCGCCGTCGTCGCTGCAGTCACCCCGCCGGCGCAGGCGGATCTAGCGTGGAAGCTCGGCGCCGACGTAGTCATTCCCGAGAGTGCAAACGCGACACAGTCAATCCAGGCGGTGCGGGACTTTTTCGGCGGCGGCGTCGATACCGCCATCCACGTCGCCGGCGACCTTTCCGTCGCTGCCGGCGTGGTGCGCCCGGGTGGGAAGTTCACCTCGGTCACCGACACCGCAACGGGGGCTATCCGCTCGGACCCCGAATACATTCCGACAATCGTCGCCCCGAGCGGGCACAAGCTGGCCGATCTGCTCTTTAAGGTCGCCGCGCACCAGCTATACAGCCATGTCGGCCGCACAGCATCTTTCGACCAGGTTGGCGACGCCGTCAATGCGGGTAGCAATAACGCTGGCGGCCGTATCGTTCTCGTACGCTGATGAGGCGTGTTTCAGTGGGCAGCTGCGGACTGTGTGACGAATCGCAGGCTCGTGAAACCCATCCGTCAAGACGTGGCCGTGGTGGTCTGTAATGTCCTGGGCCAGTTCGCCGTAGCGGCGCCCATCCACCCGATTCGAATCGGTGCGGCCGTTCAACACATCGTTAGGCCCACGTGGGCGCGATGCTGATGAGTGTACGGAGCATAGCCAGAGCTTTGGTGTTGGGGTGGCTGGGTTAACCATCGGCCGATGGCTCAGTGGCGTCGCACCCGAACGCCGCGCCTCCGATATCGCCAGCGTCACCGCAATCGCCATCGCGCTATCCGCAGAATTCGACGTTGCCGGCACCTACACGCTCGATCAGATCGCCGACGCGGTCCAGCACGTCAACCGCCCCGGAAAGATCGGCACCGTGATCGTCAAGGCTTAAGCTTCAGGCTCAGCGCCGTTGCGCACGGAGGTACCAGAACGCCATTTCGACTTGCGTGCCGTCCAGTTCGCCGCGGACCGTGGCCGGCTCCAGCGACTCGATGTGCCAGCCGGCGCCGCCGAGGACGTCGCGCAGCGTCTCTTCGGATACCGCCGGTCGCGGCCACTCCTCGCCTACCGGGTTGGCGTCGGAGAAGCAGCTGAGCAACAGGGTGGCGCCCGGCCGGGTGGCCCGGTGCACCGCGGCGGCGTAGCGACGTCTGCCGTCGTCATCGAGGCAGTGGAACATGCCGCTGTCGATCACGGTGTCGAACGCGTCGGTGTAGCCGTCGAGTTTGGTGGAGTCGGCCACCGCGAACTTCACGTCGACTCCGGCGTCCTTGGCCCGCCGCTCGGCGGTGATCAGCGCGGTGGGTGAGATGTCCAACCCGGTCACCTTGTGCCTGTTCTTGGCCAGGTAGACGGCGTTGTCGCCGAGCCCGCAGCCGACGTCGAGAACGTCGCCGTGGACCCAGCCGCCGGTCTGCCACTCGATGACATTCTCATTGGGCGCCTTGGTATCCCATGGTGGTGTGGTCATCGGCGGCATGCCTTCGCCTGGGCTTTCGCCACGGTAAAGGGCATCAAAATCCATGTGCTGCGATCCGGAGGATTCTTGGGAGGAACTCGAGCCTGTCCTAGTCATGAACGCTACAGTAGTAGATTTACGTGATGTGTCAATCAGTTGATGCTGGGGTAATCGGTGGATACGAACATCGGAATGGGCTCGGACGCCGGTCGCCAGGACCTTCATTCGCGCGGCGTTCGCCCCACGGGTAGGCGTGAGCGCGACAACTGGGATGGTCCGCGACGTCATGCGCTGGTACTCAGCGAATCCCGGATACCGCTCGGCCTGCAGCGCGTACTTGTCGTCCCGTTCGGCGCCCTGCAGCTCTGTGGCATGCACGTCGACGATGTCGTCGCCGACCTCGATGCGGGCGTCGGGGTTGGCCTTCAGGTTCCAGTACCAGGCGGGGTTATCGTCGGCACCGGCGTTCGAGGCGAACACAAGATACCGGTCGCCGTCGGCGAGGTACATCATGATGTTGGTCCGCGGCTTCCCGCTGCGTGCACCGACGGTGTGCAGGAGGACGATCGGCGCACCCTCGAACGGGCCACTGACGCGACCGTGGTTGGCGCGGAACTCGGCGATATTGCGCTCGTTGAAGTCGTTGCCATCGCTCATCGTGATCTCCTCACATCGACTTACGTCTCGAACCGGTTTGCACCTGCCCGGCGATGCCTCCGTCGCTCACGGTCGCAGCACCAACTTGCCGCGGGTGTGCCGCATTTCGAGCTCCCGGTACGCGTCCCGCACATCGTCGAGGGCGAAGACTCCGGCGATCGGCACTTCCAGCTCACCGCGTGCGACGAGGTCGGCCAACTCGGCGACCACCGCTGCGGTCGCGGCATCCGCACCGCCTGCCGACAAGACCCCGAACCGCTCCACGGCAGCGAAATCGGTGATGGTGTCGACCCTGTCGCGCGGGACTCTGAGGTCCTCGACCGCCATGGCGACATATCCACCACCGAAGAAATCCAGCAGGGCGTCGATGTGTCCGGACGGTGCTGCGGCGCGCAGTCGGGCCGGCAGGTCGTCACCATAGTTGACCGGGACCGCGCCATGGTCGGCGAGCCAGGAATCGTTGGACGGCCCGGCGATGCCGAGGACCGTGGCCCCGGCGCGTCGGGCGAGTTGAACCGCGATCGAACCGACACCGCCGGCCGCACCCGCGATCGCTACCGTATCCCCCGGTACGAGGCGCACCGCCCGCACCGCGGCGTAGGCGGTGGCGCCCGCGACAAACAGCGAGCCGGCCACCTCCCACGGCAACCGCGGCCGGCTCGCGCGGTCAACTGATTTGCCGGCACCGTCACGTACTCGGCGTGGCTGGACCGCCGCATGGAGAACCCGATCACCTCATCGCCGACAGCGAAACCGGTGACGCCGGAACCGAGTTCGGCGACCACCCCCGCCAGGTCGCTGCCCTGACCGGACGGAAACGTCGCAGGAAACAGATCGTGCACGGCACCCGCGCGAATCACCGCCTCACTGATATTGATGCCGGCCGCCCTGACCTCAACCAGAACCTCCCCGGCTCCCGGAACAGGGCGGGGCACGTCGCGCACCTCGAGGACGTCGACGCCGCCGTACGAATCGAACTGCACTGCTTTTGGCATGAGCGCTACAGTAGTAGATTTACGTGATGTGTCAATCAGTTGAAGCTCGGAGCGATCGGCGCGAATAGACCACGGCCGGGAGCGGTCCTGGGGACTCACTTCCGGCCGTTGGTCGGTCACCACCGGTTCCGTGGTGACGGTGTCATTCAGTTGCCCAGCGGCGGGTCAAGCTCGGACGTAGGTGCCGCAGCCGGCTGGTCGGTGCGCTGGCTGGCGCCGACCTCACCTGCCGTCTGCTGCACCGCCGCCGCCGGGGCAGGTGCGTTCAGCTGGCGGGCGGCGAAATCGGCCGCCTGGTCGGCCATTCCGTTGTCCTTGTACGAACTGTGCGCGGACCGGTCGAGGCCACCAGGGAAGCAGACCGGGTCGCCGGTTGCACACAGCTCAAGGGTTTTCGCCGTGTAGAGCTGGCCGATGGTGATGGGCGGTGCGCTGTGGTCGACCAGGTTGAGAAACCAGGTATCCGGTGTTCCGAACAGGACCACTGCCGCGACGTGCGGGGCGATCGCAGCAGGCATCGGGCCGGTGATACCGGCTGGCAGGGCGAATCCGGCGGGAACGGTATCGGTGGTGGTGTAGCCGGCTACCACCGCGCCCTGCGAGTAACCGCCGAGCACGATCTTGGTGGTCGGGCAGCTCGCCGCAACGGCTTCGATCTTGGTGCTGGCATCGACGATTCCGTCGGCTGCTTGCCCGAAGTTCAACGATGCAGGGTAGTTGACCGCATACACGTCGACCGTTTTGCCTGGCAGGCGGGCGTTGAGCGCGTCGACGAACGCTTGCCCGGTCGCGCCGACACCGGGTGCCTCATTGGTGCCGCGGGCGAATACGACTTCGACGCTGGGACACGAGTCGTCAGCGGCATTCGCAGGCGGGGTCGGGGCTGCAAGCGAGCCGGCGAGGATCGCGGCCACGGCGAGCGCGGCGAAAATCGTGGACAGTGCCGCACGGATGGTCAACGTGCCCATTCTGACGACCAATGGTGTGACGGTGCTCATGATTGGGTCCTCTTCCTGTTCTCGTTCACTACTCACTTCAATGTTTAAGTGGCGGCCTGCCCCTTACAAGCGGGCGGCTGGATCTGCGATTCCGGGAAGCGAAGTGATCTACATCACTTGTGGAAGGGCGGATCGCCGAGGAGGTACAACGGGGGCCAACTCGGGGACTGTTGTGGGCGCTCAGGCGCGCCGACTCAGGACGGTGTGGTGCTAGGCCAACTGTCGTCTGGGGGCAGTCCATCGAGAATGCGTTGGCAAATCGTGCCCAGCTGGCGAGTCTGGGCCTGCGTCAATCGGTCGAAGACGATCTCGCGCACCGCGGCTACATGCGAGGGGGCGGCTTCTTGCAATTGGCGAAGTCCCGCGCTGGTCAGAACCGCAAGGGTGTAACGACTGTCTTCCGCGTCGGGTTGCCGTGACACCCAGCCACGTTTCTCGAGGCGGCCGACGGCCTGGGACAACCGCGGCAGCGAGCTGCCGGTGATCGTGGCCAGTACGCTCATCCGCAGCATCGATCCCGGCGTTTCCGACAGGCACGCCATGATCAGATACTCAAAGTGGCTGATGCCGAACTCGCGCTGTAACTGTGCGTTGAGCACGGGCTGCAACCTGAGGATCATCGTCGACAGCTGCCGCCAGGTCCGCTGTTCCTCCGCGTCTAGCCACCGAGTCTTGTCCGCAGTGCTCATGTCTTCAGTCTAACTTAATGGTTGAACCGGGAATTCTCACGATACTTAAGTGTTTAACCGGGCATGGGATCAAGTGTTCGCGACAAGGAGAGGGGTCAGTGATGAAGGCAGTTGGAGTGACCGGGCCGGACTTCACGCCGCGCTTGTTCGACATCGACGAACCAGTCGCAGCGCGCGACGGAGTCGTTGTCGAGGTGATGGCCGCCTCCGTGAACGACTTCGATCGAGCCGCGGTAGAGGGCCGCTACATCGGCTTGACGGGCCAGCTAGATCCCGTGCTGCTGGGGCGCGACTTCGTGGGCCGGGTGGCTGTTGTGGGCGACGACGTCGACTACATCGACGTCGGCATGTATGTAGCAGGGACGCTGGCGCCGGGACGGTCAGGAACTTTCACCGAAATGGTGGAGGTTGCGGCGGAATTGCTTGCCCCGGTCCCTGACGGCATTGACGTCGCGCAAGCCGCCGGTGTGGGCTTGGCTGGGGTCACAGCGCTCGACGCGGTCGGCGCGCTCGGAGCCACAAATCTCGGAAACACCGTTATCCACGGTCCCGTCAGTGAGGTCGGCGGATTCGCCCTCCAGCTGGCGAAGGCACGCGGCGCCGTCGTCGCTGCAGTCACCCCGCCGGCGCAGGCGGATCTAGCGTGGAAGCTCGGCGCCGACGTAGTCATTCCCGAGAGTGCAAACGCGACACAGTCAATCCAGGCGGTGCGGGACTTTTTCGGCGGCGGCGTCGATACCGCCATCCACGTCGCCGGCGACCTTTCCGTCGCTGCCGGAGTGGTGCGCCCGGGTGGGAAGTTCACCTCGGTCACCGACACCGCAACGGGGGCTATCCGCTCGGACCCCGAATACATTCCGACAATCGTCGCCCCGAGCGGGCACAAGCTGGCCGATCTGCTCTTTAAGGTCGCCGCGCACCAGCTATACAGCCATGTCGGCCGCACAGCATCTTTCGACCAGGTTGGCGACGCCGTCAATGCGGGTAGCAATAACGCTGGCGGCCGTATCGTTCTCGTACGCTGATGAGGCGTGTTTCAGTGGGCAGCTGCGGACTGTGTGACGAATCGCAGGCTCGTGAAACCCATCCGTCAAGACGTGGCCGTGGTGGTCTGTAATGTCCTGGGCCAGTTCGCCGTAGCGGCGCCCATCCACCCGATTCGAATCGGTGCGGCCGTTCAACACATCGTTAGGCCCACGTGGGCGCGATGCTGATGAGTCTTAGCCCGAATCCGTGGATGGTCGGTCGGCGATGATCGGCGTGTGAACAGCGAAAATGCCTTCTGAACTGGGACAATAACGATTGTCGAAGTCGTAGTGGCCCTGTTTCGGAAGGCATTTCCGGTGCAATCATCGCACACGTTCAGCATCGAGTCCGTTGTGTTCGACGAGCGGAACCTGGTGTCGGCCGGGGGTTTGGTGCCGGTGCTGGAACTGGCTGAGCAGACCGGTCTTTCGTGGTTGATCGGCGAGCACGTCGAGCTGCCCAGCACGCGGGTGAGGTCGGGGGCGGTCAACCCGGCCGGGAAGCTCACCACGATCATCGCGGGCATGATGTGCGGCGCGGACAGCATCGACGATGCGAAGCTGCTGCGCGCCGGCGGCACGCCCCGGGTGTTCGACGAGGTGTACGCGCCCTCGACAGTGGGGATCTTGCTGCGCGAGTTCACCTTCGGGCATTCCAACCAGCTCGCCGCGGTGGCTCGCGCGCATCTGATCGCGCTTGCGGCCCGCACCCCGCTGCTGCCCGGCACCGACGAGCGGATGTTTTTGGACATCGACTCGCTGCTGCGCCCGGTGTACGGCCACCAGAAACAAGGCGCCTCGTTCGGGCACGCCAAGATCGCCGGGCGTGCGCTGCTGCGCAAAGGGCTGTCCCCGTTGATCACCACGCTGTCCACGCCGACCGCGGCGCCGGTGATCGCCGAGGCGTGGCTGCGCGGCGGCAAGACCGGCTCCGGGCGCGGCGCCGCCCGCCAGCTCAAGCACGCGATCACCACCGCCCGAGCGGTCGACCCGGACGCGACGATCATGGCCCGGGGCGACTCCGCGTTCGGCACCAAGAAGGTGATCGGCGCCTGCCTCGACGAGCAGGTCGAATTCTCGCTGACCCTGAGCCGCAACCGCCGGGTCACCAAGGCGATCGATTCCATCGACGATATCGAGTGGACCCCGGTGCGCTACCCGGGCGCGGTGGAAGACCCCGACACCGGGGCGCTGATCTCCGACGCCGAGGTCGCCGAAACCAGCTACACCCTGAGCGTGCGGGGCCATGGCCGCGTCACCGCCCGGCTGGTGGTGCGTCGGGTCAAGGACGCCCGCTACCCGGACGCGTTGTTCCCGGTGTGGCGCTATCACCCGTTCTTCACCAACACGACCCTGCCCACCGCCGAGGCCGACCTTACCCACCGCAAACACGCGATCGTGGAGACCACCTTCGCCGACCTGATCGACGGGCCACTCGCGCATATCCCGTCTGGGCTGTTCGCCGCGAACTGCGCGTGGCTGGCCTGCGCGGTGATCGCGCACAACCTGCTGCGCGCCGCCGGGACGCTCGCCGGCGGTGAGCACGCCGTCGCCCGCGGTGCCACCCTGCGCCGCGACCTGGTCAACGTGCCCGCCCGCTTCGCCGCGCCCGCCCGCAAGCCGACGCTGCACCTGCCCGCGCACTGGCCATGGCAGATCGGGTGGAAAACCCTGTGGGACAACATCATCGGCTACAGTCCGGCGACCCCACGAGCAGGATGAACGCCACCTCCCCTGCCCACCCGCCATCCCAGGCCCGACCCCGGAGACACGTGGAAAGCTGGTGCAGGCCAGCGGATCACTCATGCCCACACCATTCTGAACCGAGCCAATCGTGCAGAAATCAGCCCCGCGACGCCACGACATCACTGATCCACGGATCACTTAGGAGATAAACATGGAAATAGGAATCCTCGGTGCAGGGCAAGTCGGCCTCGCGGTGGGGCGGCGGCTGACCGGCGCGGGCCACCGCGTGATGCTTTCCAGTGCGCGCGGTCCGCGTGCACTAATGCCTGTCGCCCAAGACATCGGCGCCGAGGCCGCCTCGGTCACCGAAGCCGGAGCGCAAGAACTCGTGCTGCTTGCCCTGCCCTGGTCCGCAGTGCCGGACGCGCTCGACTCTCTCCCCGATTGGCAGGGCCGAATCCTCGTCGACGCCACGAACCCATTCGTCGCGTTCGATCCCTTGCAACTCGCTGATCTTGAGGGCCGAAGCGCAAGCGTTGTCGTCGCCGAGCATGCACCTGGTGCGCGGGTGGTCAAGGCGTTCAACTCGATCACCATGGCGAACTTCGAAAAGGGGCCTCGACAGGGCGACGCGAGACGGGTGTTGTTCGTCTCCGGTGACGACGTCGCGTCGAAGCAGACGGTCCAACGCTTGATCACCGAACTCGGCTATGCGCCGATCGATCTCGGCGGCCTCAACGACGGTGGCCGCATGCAACAGCCTGGTGGCCCACTGGCTGGCCCGGACCTGCTGGTCAACCAGTGATGAGTTGGGCCACAGGACGTAGGGGACACGAGAAATGATCAGAACCTGTGGATGGGTTCTCGGCGGGGTGACGTGAGATGGGCGCACCTTCCCGGCAATGATCTGAAAGTCGAGTAGCTCTGATCAGGACCGGCGTTGACGCGATGATTCGGGAATGTACGCCCATGCTCACGGTAGTTCACGATCAGGAATCATCCAACGAAAACGCCACGGCAGGTGGGTCGTTGCTCGACGAGATCGTCCGCGACGGTGCCCGGGCGATGCTCGCGGCGGCGTTGCAGGCCGAGATCGCCGCCTACATCAACGCCCACGCCGGCCAGGTCGACGAGAACGGGTATCGGCTGGTGGTGCGCAATGGTTATCACCAGCCTCGGGAAGTCGCCACGGCCGCGGGTGCGGTGCCGGTGCGAGCACCGCGGGTCAACGACCGCCGTGCTGACCCGGAAACTGGTGAGCGTCGCCGGTTCTCGTCGGTGATCTTGCCGGCGTGGGCGCGCAAGTCGCCGCAAGTGGCCGAGGTGCTGCCGCTGCTGTACCTGCATGGTTTGTCTAGCAGCGACTTCGGCCCGGCGTTGGAGCAGTTCCTCGGGTCGGCCGCGGGCCTGTCGGCGGCCACGATCACTCGGCTCACCGCGCAGTGGCAAGACGACGCGGCCGCGTTCAACCAACGCTCGTTGGCCGGCTCGGACTATGTGTATGTGTGGGTCGACGGGATCCAGCTCAAGGTCCGCCTGGCGGCCGACAAGGTGTGCCTGTTGGTGATGATCGGCGTGCGCGCCGATGGGACCAAGGAACTCGTGGCTCTTGCCGATGGGTTCCGTGAGTCCACCGAGTCGTGGGCTGATCTGCTGCGCTCGTGCCGGCGGCGCGGGATGACCGCACCGGTGCTGGCGGTCGGCGACGGCGCGCTGGGGTTCTGGAAGGCGTTGCGGGAGGTGTTCCCCGCCACCGCAGAGCAGCGGTGCTGATTCCACGTCAGCTCCAATGTTCTTGCCGCCCTGCCGAAGTCGGCGCACCGCGGTGCCAAAGCCGCGCTCGCCGAGATCTACAACGCCGAGGATCGCGCCCACGCTCTGGCCGCGGTCACGGCGTTCGAGGCCGACTACGCCGCCAAGTGGCCCAAGGCGGTCGCCAAGATCACCGAGCACATCGATGACTAGCTGGCGTTCTACGACTACCCGGCCGAGCACTGGATACACCTGAGAACCACTAACTCGATCGAGTCCACCTTCGCCACCGTCAGACTTCGGCAGCGAGTCACCAACGGCCCGGGCTCACGAGCAGCCGGCGTAGCGATGGCATTGAAGCTCATCGAGTCCGCACAAGCCCGATGGCGCGCCGTCAACGCACCCGACCTCGTCGCTCTCGTCCGCGCCGGAGCGAGATTCGAGAAAGGCAAACTCGTCGAACGACCCGACGAATCAGGAGGTGATCAGCAAGTCGCGTGACACACCGATCCACAGGTCTTGACTATTCCTCTAGGGGACACTCACAGCTCTCTCCTTGGCTTAGAAATGAGGGAGTCCGTCGGGACGCTCTCGGCAAAGCTGGGTCTCGGCCAGTCGGTACTGGTGAGATTCCTGCCGCGCAAGACCTCACTGTCATCACAGCACGGAGTCGTGAGAGTGAGTAAGCGGAGCGGTTACGTTGGCGTGGAAGCGACTATTACTAAGCACGAATGCGCTATATGCCCGCGTTCACTCTGATGTCGTATTTGACCCCAAGACGACCGCGCAATGAGCAGACATGCAGTTCCAGAATCGTTATCACCGGCGCACAGACTTGGGCGTTGTCCTGATCGCCCTGATGCGACGCACAGAGGCGCTGACCCTGTTGACGGCGTCAACGCCTTTCGCGTATCCGCAGGTCATTCCACGTGGTTTCGCGTACTTTCGCGTAGTCGCGGTCCGTGTTTACGCAGGTCAAGAAGATTTCTGCGCCGAGTTCGATTCCCGGCAGCTCCACAGGAAGGGCCGCAGGGATGCGGCCCTTTTTCCGTGGATCGCACGCGCACGCTTAATCTCGCGCCACGACACCGTCGACGCTCTAGTCGCTCGACCGCACGGACTAACCACTAACCGACCGGGGATCACATGAACTCAAGGGAAAGTCGGCCGCGGTGAAGGTCTTCGGCCTCGCCCTACGCAGCCGCCTGCAGCGTGATCTCGGAGATTTCCGTCCGACTCTGGCCATCGGTCGTGCCCAATTTGGTGATCCACACGAGCACATTCGACGTCTTGGTCCGGTCACGGACTGCTATGCGGTTGTGTCCCGGTTGCAGTGGCGTGGTTGGCGTCAGCTCCGTCGTGTCGGCCAACTTGGTCGGGGTTTCGGTGGGCGATGAGCGGATCTGCACCTCGGTTCCCGTGCTGGACAAGTCGATAGTGACGGCACTTAGCGCGGTCGGATCGGACAGATGCAGCAGCAGTCCCTCTCCCTCGACGAAATTTGGGAACGGGATTGGATCCTTGTAGGTGACGGTGGACCATGATGTGTCTGGGTTGCCGTCGATCGCCGAACCGGCTTGCTCCGGGTTGTCCGGGGCACCACTGGGTGAAAAAACGGTTGCACTCACTGGCTTGATGATCGGCCCAGGGCGAGTCCAGGCGCCGAATCCGTCGGTGAACCACGCAACCGCAGCCGCCGTCAACACGATTACACCGACGAGTGCGACGAGTGCTGCCGTCCGGCCCCTTCTGCGTCTCGGTGCCTTGTCCCGCGGCGATTTGGCGCGGGACGGGGACAATCGTCGTTTCGGAGGAGCGTCGGCTGAGAAGCTAACGATAGTGTCGGCGTCGAGGGTGTCGCCGTCCCAGACGCCACTGACCTCGACCTCGTCGCCGTCTGCAAGCTGACCCGCTATGAGTTGAGTCTGTATCTCGACGGGAATGGGAGCACGCCCGTTGTCGATCGGGTCATATGGCACCAAATGGAACGACAGGGTCCCACGCTGACCTAAGGTGCCGACCGCGCTTTGCTTGACGCCGCGTGCTGTCCCATGAACGACCAAACGCTCGAGACGCTGCGTGGGTGGACGGCCTTCCGAACCAATGTCCTCGGTGCGGCCCGATCCCTTCGTCTGCGAATCGGCTTGCGGATGCGGTGAAGCGACATCGCGGCGTGGACCCCGCTGCGTGAGGGCCTGGGCAAAGTCGAGGCAATTCGGGTATCGCGCGTTGGCGTCTTTGGCCAGCGCCCTCGCCAGCACGGCGTCGAGGTGTACGAGATCGGGTCGGCGGTCGGATATTCGCGGTGGCGGCGTACCTAGATGTTGGCTGATTACGACAGCGCGATTCGAGTCTTGAAAAGGTGGCGCGCCGGTCAGTAGGTGGAAAGTCGTGGCAGCCAACGCATATTGATCCGCCCGGCCATCGAGCGGCTTGCCCATGAGTTGCTCGGGGGCGATGTAACTGATAGTTCCCACCGCGACGTTGTCGTCAGTGAGGTTGCTGACGTCATCAATTCGGCGAGCAATGCCGAAGTCGGTCAAGAGCACCCTCCGCCGACGGCCATCAGATGCGGTCACAAGGATGTTCTCAGGCTTGACATCACGGTGGAGCAGACGGCGCTCATGACCGAAGTCGAGCGCATCGGCCACCGCCGTCACGATTTCCGAGACGTCCTGTTCCGGCATGCCGCCCGAGTAGGACTCTCGAATCAATCGACCCGCGTCAGTGCCGTCCACGTAGTCCATCGAGATCCACAACCGGCCGTTGAACTCACCACGATCGAGAACGCCGACGATATGTGGGTGCCAGAGCGCCGCGGCCAATTCGGCTTCGCGAATGAATCTTTCCCGAAACTCCCTGTCGGCCGTTGAGGCCAGGGACAAGATCTTGAGCGCGTCGTGACGAGGTAGACGAGGATGCTGGGCGAGGTAAACCTCGCCCATTCCACCCGCGCCGAGCAACCTCTGAATCACGTACCCGGCGAAGACCTCACCGCTGTTCAACGGCATGTCCGAAAGCCTACAAACCGGCACAGGTAGGGCGCGAACTGCGCCGACGAGGGGTCCATTTCCGGTGGAGCTGTCACGAGAACCGAGATGACTGATTCAGCCCGGGCACGTTGGCTGCCGCCGAGCCGTAGCCCGCCGATGGCAGTGTTGACGTGGTCAACATCTTTCGCGTATCGGCAGGTCACTTCGCGTACTTTCGCGTTGTTTCGAGTACCCAAGGTCAGCGTTCCCGCAGTTCAACGCGATTTCTGTGCCGAGTTCGATTCCCGGCAACACCACAGAGAAGGGCCGCAGATCAGGCTCGTGTCGAGGTCCCACACCTGTCGGCGGCGGTTCCAGGCGCGGGCGTCGTTGCGCTACATCCGGTTGGTGGTGCCATTGGGGCGGCGACAATCCAAGTCGAACATGTGATGCCGCAAAAGTGAGCGCGCGAGCAGCGAAACGACCAGTGCCACGACGTATCCCGGCTCTCAGTTGGCGGACGTCAGCGCACCGGGCGACTGCTCTCAGCGCGTTCAGCCCGCGACGCCTTCCGCGCAGGATCGCGCCCGCCATCATCCACAGAGAAAGCCGACAAGAAGGAAGGGGGATGACGTAGAAGTCGCCCTGGTGGAGTTGGACCATGTCCGAGCCGACCGACAGGCTGGGCGCTTCCAAGACGACCGGGCCTTCCTCCTAACGGGTGTGCAGGTGCAGGGGTGTGACGGTGCCGGGAAGTTGGAACGCCGTCGACGAGGTCGTGACGCCCCGAGGTCTGGGCCCCTGCTCCAGGATCGTGAAGCGCCGAACGCGTTTGGCCAGCGCGGTGAATTAAGGATCTCTATCTGGGCGAGATTCATGCCGATGCACGCGTGCGGCCCGGCACCGAAACCCAGATGAATCGCCCGCGGCCAAGCTCGGGCTGGGGTTGGCCGGCACCGCCGAGAGCCCGGCCGCAGTGATCCCAGCACCGTCATGTTCCTCTGCTGTACTGCCTGGTCATGGGCGTGCGGTCGTTCCACGCGGCCCGCCGCGCCCGGTCCGGGTCCTGAGTGCCCTACTCAGCGCAGCCGATCACCGCCCACCCAGACTCCCCGGACGTCGGACGCCCCGGCCAGCGCGAACACCTTGGCCAGGGCGTCGTCGGGATCGGCCGCGTGCTCGAGTACTACGTCCAGGGTGCTGCCGGGTTGCGGGCTGACCCAGACCGCGTCGAACTGTTTGCCCACCGACAGGTCACCGACCTCGCCGTTCATGTCCAGCGCGGCGGCGCCGGCCGCGGTGGCCAGGTACAGCATGTGCGCCGCGGTCAGCGGCAGCCCGTCCGGCCCGAGCAGGGCCTGCATGAAGTAAGACTGGAGGCCCTCGCGCAGAAGCGAGAAGCTGGTGCCGGCGCCCACGTCGGTGCCCAGCGCCACCCGCACCCCGTGCTCGACGTGCCGGCGCAACGGGAACAGCCCGCTGCCCAGCGCACTGTTCGAGGACGGGCAGTGCGCCACGCTCGCGCCGGCCGCGGCCAGCTGGTCCAGCTCGGCGTCGCCGGGGTGCACGTTGTGCGCCAGCACGCTGCGCCGCTGGAGCAGCCGGTGGCGGCCGTAGGTGTCCACGTAGGAGTCGCACTCGGGGAACAGTCCGCGGACGGTGTCGACCTCCGCGGTGTTCTCGTTGACGTGCGAGGTGAACAGCGCGCCGTCCACGTCCCGCAGCAGTGCTGCGCAGGACTCCAACATCGGGGCGCTGGCCGAGAGCGAGAACCGGGGGGTCACGGCGTAGCGCAGCCGGTCCTTGCGGTGCCAGCGGCCGGCCAGCGCCAGCCCGTCCTCGTGCGCCTGCTCCGGGGTGGTCAGCAGCTCCGGGCGGAGCAGCCGGTCGCTGACCACCAACCCGGCGCTGACCCGCATTCCGCTGGCCGCCGCCCGCTCGAACAGGCAGTCCACCGCGGACGCGAAGTGTGCCCCGAACACCAGCGCGGTCGTGGTGCCGGCTCGGATCAGCCCATCGACGAACTCGGCGGCCACCGCGCGCGCGTAATCGGCGTCGGCCATCCGGGCCTCCTCCGGCAGCGCGCAGCGGTCCAGCCAGTCCAGCAGCGGCATGCCCAGCGCGCCGATCACCCGCACCTGGGGGAAGTGGACGTGGGTGTCCACCAAACCGGGCAGCACCACTCCGCCAGTCAGGTCAACCACCTCGGCATCAGGGTGCGCCGCGCGGACCCGGGCGAACGGTCCCCGGTCGGTGATCACACCGTCGGTCACCGCGACCCCGGCGTCGGACTCGGCGCGCAGCACCCCGCCGGTGAACGGCGACTCGGGGGTGTCCAGCACGGTCCCGCGATAGATCGTCATCGAGTGGCCTCGGCCGCCTCGGCGCTCGCATCGGTGCCTGCGGGACGCTCCCGCTGGAAACGCAGCAGCAGGTCAGCGGCCACGCTCACGGCGATAGTCGCCGGCTCCTTACCGGTGATCTCCGGCAGCCCGATCGGGGTCGTGATGCGGGCCAGCGCCGCCTCGTCGTGCCCCTCCTCAGCGAGCCGCTTAGCGAACCGGCGCCACTTCGCCGAGGACCCGATCAGGCCGATCGAGCCCAAGTGTCCGCAGCGCAGCGCGGCGTCGCACAGCGCGACGTCCTCGGCGTGGTCGTGGGTCATCAGCAGCACGTGACAGCCGGCCGGCAGCTCGCCGAGCGCCAGCTCCGGCACCACCGCGTGGTATGTGTGCACCCTGGCTTCGGCGTCGGCGGTGAGCGCGGCTAACCGCTCCGGCTCGGCGTGCTGTGCCCGGGAGTCGACCAGGTGCAGCTCGATGTCGTGCCGGGCCAGGATCCGGGCCAGCTCGCAGCCGACGTGACCCATCCCGAAGATCGCCACCGCGGGCACGGTGGGCAGCGGCTCGAACAGCACGGTCACCTCGCCGCCGCAGCACTGGACGCCGTGTCGGGCCGGGGCCTGCTCGGTGAGGCCCCAGGTCCGGGTCTCCGGCTCCCGGGTGCCCGCGGCCAGCAACTCGCGCGCCGCCAGCAGCGCAGACTGCTCGAGGTTGCCACCGCCGATGCTGCCCCAGCAGTCGTGTGCGGACACGACCATCTTCGCCCCAGCCTCCCGGGGCGCGTGCCCGCGCACGGCCATCACGGTCACCAGCACTCCGGGCACCCGCTGCTCGCGCAGCCGCGCCATCGCGCTCATCCAGTGCATCTCAGGTGCCGCCTCCGGCGATCTGGGCGACGGGCGCCTCCTTGGGGCGCATGGGGGCATCCGTGGAGCGAGCGCGCTGGATGGCCCAGAACACCTGCTCGGGGGTGGACGGGCAGCCCAGGTCGACGCAGTGCCCGGTCGGGCCGAACGCGGCGACCGCCTCGCGCAGCGCCTCCCGCACGCTGAAGGCCAACATCAGCGGCGGCTCGCCCACCGCCTTCGATCCGTACACCGCGCCGTCCTCGTGCGCCTTCTCCAGCAGCGCCACGTTGAACACCTCGGGCATCTCCGAGAAGCTGGGCAGCTTGTAGGTGCTGGCGGCCTGGGTGGCCAGCCGGCCGCGGGACGGCCCGTCGCCGGTCTCCCAGCGCAGGTCCTCCAGGGTCAGCCAGCCGGCGCCCTGCACGAACCCGCCCTCCACCTGGCCCAGGTCGACCAGTGGGGACAGGCTGTCGCCCACGTCGTGCACGATGTCCACCCGGCGCAGCCGGTAGGCACCGGTGAACCCGTCCACCTCCACCTCGCTGGCCGCCACCCCGTAGGCGAAGTACTTGAACGGCGAGCCGTGCATGTGCTTGGGGTCCCAGTGCAGCCCCGCGGTGCGGTAGAAGCCGGCCGCCCACAGCTGCGCGCGCTGGTGGTAGGCGAGGTTCACCAGCTCGGCGAAGATCAGCTCGCGGTCGACCCCTAGCCCTGTCACCTTGCCGTCGACGAACCGGACGTCGGCCGGGTGCACGCCGAGCTCTTCGGCGGCCACCTCGGCCAGCCGGGCCTTGATCTGCTCGCAGGCGTTCTTCACCGCGCCGCCGTTCAGGTCGGCGCCCGAGCTGGCCGCGGTGGCCGAGGTGTTGGGCACCTTGTCGGTGCGGGTCGGCGCCAGCCGCACGATCGACAGCGGCACCCCCAGCGCGGTCGCCGCGACTTGCAGCATCTTGGTGTGCAGGCCCTGGCCCATCTCGGTGCCGCCGTGGTTGATCAGCACCGAGCCGTCCTTGTACACGTGCACCAGCGCGCCGGCTTGGTTGAACGCGGTCAGGTTGAACGAGATGCCGAACTTGACAGGAGTGATGCCCAGCGCGCGCTTGGTGTGCTTGTGGGTGGCGTTGAACGCCTCGATCTCGACCAGCCGCCGATCCACGTCGCCGGTCTCCAGCACCTGGCTCCAGGCCCGCTCGATGCGCTCCGGGTGGCGCACCTCCTGGCCGTAAGGGGTGGTCTGCCCGGTCGTGTAGAAGTTGCGTCGGCGCAGCTCGCGGGCGCTCAGGCCAAGCGCGGGCGCGCACAGGCCGAGGATGTTCTCGATCACGATCATGCCCTGCGGCCCGCCGAACCCGCGGAACGCGGTCTGCGAGGTCTTGTTCGTCTTGGAGATCCGCCCGTGCACCTCGATGTTCGGGATCCAGTACGCGTTGTCGATGTGGCAGAGTGCGCGGCCCTGCACCGGTTCCGACAGGTCCAGGCTCCAACCGCCGTCCGCGGTCAGCGTCCCGGTCAGCGCCTGGATCGTGCCGTCCTCGGCGAAGCCGGCCTTCCACACCGCGTGGAAGCCGTGCCGCTTGCCGGAGATGGTGATGTCCTGGGTTCGGTTGAACCGGACCCGCACCGGGCGTCCGGTGACCACGGTGCCCAGCGCCGCGATGGCCGCGTAGCCGTGCGGCTGCATCTCCTTGCCGCCGAAGCCGCCGCCCATGCGTAGGCACTGCACGGTGACCTGGTGGTACGGCTTGCCCAGCACGTGCGACACGATGTCCTGCGTCTCGGTCGGGTGCTGCGTCGAGGACTGGACGAAGATCTGCCCGTTCTCGTCGATGCTGGCCAGCGCCGCGTTGGTCTCCAGGTAGAAGTGCTCCTGCCCGGCGAACTCGAATTCGCCTTCGAAGACGTGCGCGCAGCCCGGGAAGGCCGCCTCCGGGTCGCCGCGGCGCAGCACGGGCCGAGAACCCTGGTAGCTTTCCGCGGCGATGGCCTCCTTGATCGTGATCAACGACGGAAGCGGGTCGTAGTCGATGGCGACCTTGGTGGCCCCGACCCGGGCCGCCTCCAGGGTCTCGGCGAGCACCCAGCACACCGGGTGCCCGTAGTACATGACCTCGCTGGGGAACAGCGGCTCGTCGTGCTTGACCCCGGCGTCGTTCACCCCGGGCACGTCGGCCGCGGTGAGCACGTGCACCACCCCGGGCACGGCCAGCGCCGGCGCGGTGTCCAGCGCGCGCACGTGAGCGTGCGCGTGCGGGGCCTGCACCGGGTAGGCGTGCAGCACCCCCGGGTAGCGGCTGAGCAGGTCGTCGGTGTAGAGCGCCAGGCCGGTGACGTGCAGGTCCGCGCTCTCGTGCGGCATCTCGATGCCGACCACCGGGCGCGGCGGGCGGGTGCTGAGTTCACTCATGACGTGATCCCCTCTGGTATTCCGGACTCGGCATGGAACTTGAGAAGCGACTGCTCGAGCATCGCCGCCCGGAAGGCGGCGCTGGCCCGGTGGTCGTCGATCGGGGTGCCCTCGCCGCCGAGCAGGGCGGCGGCCTCCCGTACGGTGGCGGCGGTCCATGGGCGGCCGCGCAGCGCGTCCTCGGTGGCGGTAGCCCGAAGCGGGGTGGCCGCTACCCCGCCGAGGCCGATGGCCACCCGC